>NZ_JAQQBV010000140.1:0-202 GCF_046030735.1 Paraburkholderia xenovorans | reverse complement strand
TAACGACCATCGCTATGACGGCGTTCCCTGTGTGGATAACAAAGATACCTGGTACATTCGACCCAGGCCATGGTGATTGAATATGCTCTGCACCTGTTACCAAAAGTTCAGCGCCTTTAATCTCCGTGGTCCACTTAAGGACGCCATCATCATTGTCGTACGGGGCCGCAAACATTGGAACTTGTTCTGGCGTTTGTAAAAG
>NZ_JAQQBV010000139.1:0-221 GCF_046030735.1 Paraburkholderia xenovorans | reverse complement strand
GCGGCAAAGAAAGGTAAGCAAAGAAAGCCGCTCACACCGCCAGTGCTATGAGTTATCAGCGGTAGGCTTGCCGCAGTGGCCCCGGAGCATCCGGCGTGTCGCTCATTCCGCGTGAGTGACAAGGCCATCGCACATCCCGTCTCGCACTGCGTGCTCGCCGGACCGGTCCGCGCAAACCGAAGGTTTGCATGGGCGGTCGCGCCGAGCGAAGCGACGGCCCC
>NZ_JAQQBV010000138.1:0-226 GCF_046030735.1 Paraburkholderia xenovorans | reverse complement strand
TATTGGTAGAGAGCATTTATCTGAAAGTGCACCGAGATGACGGGACCGAATATCTATTCGATTTTTGGGGGCACACCGAGGCCCGGGGTCTGACGATAGGTAGCGGATTGTTTGTGGGGCAGAGCGGCACGGCGAACGATCATCACTTCAATCATCGCGGCCCTCTGAAAAGCTTTATATACGCAGTTGGTGCCTATCGGATTGAGGTCCTTGCTAAAGTCGTCGG
>NZ_JAQQBV010000137.1:0-232 GCF_046030735.1 Paraburkholderia xenovorans | reverse complement strand
ACACAGCGCCCCACGACCGAGCGAGGCGATCATCGCGGGCGCGTGCGGCATGCGAAAGGCATAACCCGACCCATTGCGGTCAGCCGGGCTACTACATAGCGGTCATTGGAATTGACCTGATCTATTGTGGCAAAAACGTTTTGTACGGCCAACCTCGCGCCTGCGTCAGTCGATCGTCGTACCGTCGTTGCCTGTCAAGCAACTGCATACTCAAAGCTGCCATACCCATATA
>NZ_JAQQBV010000136.1:0-240 GCF_046030735.1 Paraburkholderia xenovorans | reverse complement strand
GTTTTCCGATGCCTTGTCACTTGCGCTCGCGGGCACGCGCAATCGCGTCAGCCGCGATAGTCTGCGGCGTCTCCAGAACTACGCCACCATCCCATTCCAGCGTGACGGACGCGCCACAGGAACCACAGGTAGAAGCCGCACCGTCGTGCGAGTCACCGTCGAGGTGTTGGTCGCCTCGCTTACCGCATTCGGCGCACTTATACACGTACAGGACCTTACTCATATCGCCCCCTGTTTTCC
>NZ_JAQQBV010000135.1:0-241 GCF_046030735.1 Paraburkholderia xenovorans | reverse complement strand
TGCGTCGAGCGCCTGGTCGAGGCCGGCACACACGGTCGGGATCTTTGCATCCTCTTCCGGCGGCAGGTCGTACAGGTTCTTGTCGGCCGCTTCGCCCGGGTGAATCTTGTTCTGCACGCCGTCCAGACCCGCCATCATCAGCGCGGAGAAGCACAGGTACGGATTCGCCATCGGATCCGGGAAACGCGTTTCGATACGACGGCCCTTCGGGTTCGACACGTGCGGAATGCGGATCGATGCC
>NZ_JAQQBV010000134.1:0-241 GCF_046030735.1 Paraburkholderia xenovorans | reverse complement strand
CGCGTCGAGCGCCTGGTCGAGTCCGGCACACACGGTCGGGATCTTTGCATCCTCTTCCGGCGGCAGGTCGTACAGGTTCTTGTCGGCCGCTTCGCCCGGGTGAATCTTGTTCTGCACTCCGTCCAGACCCGCCATCATCAGCGCGGAGAAGCACAGGTACGGATTCGCCATCGGATCCGGGAAACGCGTTTCGATACGACGGCCCTTCGGATTCGACACGTGCGGAATGCGGATCGATGCT
>NZ_JAQQBV010000133.1:0-243 GCF_046030735.1 Paraburkholderia xenovorans | reverse complement strand
CGTGTCGCACACTCCGCGTGAGTGACAAGGCCATGTCACATCCCGTCTCGCACTGCGTGCTCACCGGACCGGTCCGCAGCAAACCGAAGGTTTGCCTGGGGCGTCGCGCCGAGCGAAGCGACGGCCCGCGCTGACGCGCGGCGAAGCGATTGGTTTGATGAAGTACCGCTCCGGCGCGCGCAGCGCCGCCGGAACTGATGAGCGCCTTGTCACTCACGCGGAGTGCGCGACGACCCGGATGCT
>NZ_JAQQBV010000132.1:0-256 GCF_046030735.1 Paraburkholderia xenovorans | reverse complement strand
TGTCCGCGCCGAATGAATTTTGAGCCACCGCGCCGATCGAGCTTTGAGCCGGGGTGGAGACCGGCCTGAAGAAGGACCGGTTGTGGATAAGTGTATGGGTTTCCGGAGTGGTTGTCCTCCTTCGTATGAGGATGCATTGCGCAGTGGAAGCTGCGAAGGGCGTAGCCCGTAGCGGCTTCCACTGCGCGGCAAGCGACGATCAGGCCGATTCGTTCGCGCTCGCATCGTCGGCTCTGCGCGCTGCTTCGCGCGAGCG
>NZ_JAQQBV010000131.1:0-273 GCF_046030735.1 Paraburkholderia xenovorans | reverse complement strand
GCCCAGAGCACGTTACTGCCAGTGGCCCCGGAGCATCCGGGTCGTCGCGCACTCGGCGTGAGTGACAAGGCGCTCATCAGTTCCGGCGGCGCTGCGCGCGCCGGAGCGGTACTTCATCAAACCACTCGCTTCGCCGCGCGTTAGCGCGGGCCGTCGCTTCGCTCGGCGCAATGCCCCATGCAAACCTTCGGTTTGCGCGGACCGGTCCGGCGAGCACGCGGTGCGAGACGGGATGTGACATGGCCTTGTCACTCACGCGGAATGCGCGACGAC
>NZ_JAQQBV010000130.1:0-275 GCF_046030735.1 Paraburkholderia xenovorans | reverse complement strand
TCTATGAGTTATCAGCGTCTGGTTACCCACGGTGGCCCCGGAGCATCCGGCGTGTCGCACACTCCGCGTGAGTGACAAGGCCATGTCACATCCCGTCTCGCACTGCGTGCTCGCCGGACCGGTCCGCGCAAACCGGAGGTTTGCTTGGGGCGTCGCGCCGAGCGAAGCGACGGCCCGCGCTAACGCGCGGCGAAGCGAGTGGTTTGGTGAAGTACCGCTCCGGCGCGCGCAGCGTCGCCGGAACTGATGAGCGCCTTGTCACTCACGCCGAATGT
>NZ_JAQQBV010000129.1:0-277 GCF_046030735.1 Paraburkholderia xenovorans | reverse complement strand
ATGGTCACCTTGAAATCAACGAAGTGGATTTCTCCGCCACCCGTAACAACGTGCTGCAACTGGGAGCGGGAATCAGCGAGTCGTCCGTGTCGGTGTCCTCCACGTCGGATGGCAGCGGTCTTGTGTTGACCGATGGCGTGTCGGGTGACCAGATCACGCTGGATGGCATGCTGAGCTCTAGGTATGGCGTGCAGCAGGTTCAGTTTGCCGATGGGGGTGTGTGGACGAGCCAGCAACTGATCCGGCTGGCAACAACGGGAACAACTGGCAACGACGT
>NZ_JAQQBV010000128.1:0-285 GCF_046030735.1 Paraburkholderia xenovorans | reverse complement strand
AACGAGGTCTATTCCAGTACGGACCAGCCGGTGCTCCAACTGGGCGCTGGGATCAACGTGGCGTCGCTGAGGGTAACGGCGGCGTCAAACGGCACAGGGCTGGTGCTAACTGATGGCGTATCGGGTGACCAGATCACGCTGGACAGCATGCTAGTGAACAGCCAGTACGGCGTGCAACGAGTGCAGTTCGCGGACGGCACGACATTCTCCGCAGCTCAACTCGTGGCAATGACCCGCAGTATCGTCGGGACCACTGGCAACGACGCGCTTACGGGCACGCCCGGT
>NZ_JAQQBV010000127.1:0-340 GCF_046030735.1 Paraburkholderia xenovorans | reverse complement strand
TGTTTACGCCGACCGAAAATTCAGCCACATGTAGGGATCGCGCCGACTGAAAATTGAGCCGGGCAATCAACCTATCCTGCTAGTTTTTCTGGCAGGGTGTTTGGGGATGATCCCGATGACGATGATTGGCAAGGTGCGGCGGATGTTCCACCGCCAGAACAAGTCGGTACGCGAGATAGCGCGTCTCACAAGCCTGTCGCGCAACACGATTAGTAAATATCTGAACATGGATGTTCAGGAGGAGCCGAAGTATCAGCGGCGCTCGCAGCCGACCCGGTTGACGCCGTTTCACGAGGTGCTGGTGCAGGCGCTCAGTGTCGACGCGCGGCGACCGAAGAAG
>NZ_JAQQBV010000126.1:0-340 GCF_046030735.1 Paraburkholderia xenovorans | reverse complement strand
TTCCCGCGCTCTCTAGCGGCTGCCCAGTTGCAGGTTCCCAAGGCCGAGCCGCCCCATTTTGGCGGCAAGCTGCAACCTCGCTGTGCGCCAGTCGGTCAGCGCCTGGACACGCTGTCGGTTAGCATCCGCGAGCGACGACTGCGAGTTGAGCAACTCGAGAATATTGCCGACGCCTGCGGTGTACCGGTGCTTCGCCGCATCAAACGATCGCTGCGAAATTTCCAGCAGCGAAGCGGTGTTCTGCAGATTCTGAAGGTCAGTCTGCAAGGTCTGATAGCTCTTCCAGACATCAAGTCCCACCTGCTGTTGCGTCTCATCCAGTGTGTATTGCTGTACCTCC
>NZ_JAQQBV010000125.1:0-340 GCF_046030735.1 Paraburkholderia xenovorans | reverse complement strand
CGAGGTACAGCAATACACACTGGATGAGGCGCAACAGCAGGTGGGACTTGATGTCTGGAAGAGCTATCAGACCTTGCAGACTGACCTTCAGAATCTGCAGAACACCGCTTCGCTGCTGGAAATTGCGCAGCGATCGTTTGATGCGGCCAAGCATCGGTACACCGCAGGCGTTGGCAATATTCTCGAGTTGCTCAACTCGCAGTCGTCGCTCGCGGATGCTAACCGACAGCGTGTCCAGGCACTGACCGACTGGCGCACAGCGAGGTTGCAGCTTGCCGCCAAAATGGGGCGGCTCGGCCTTGGGAACCTGCAACTGGGCAGCCGCTAGAGAGCGCGGGAG
>NZ_JAQQBV010000124.1:0-366 GCF_046030735.1 Paraburkholderia xenovorans | reverse complement strand
ACCCAGAGTACGTCACTGCCAGTGGCCCCGGAGCATCCGGCGTGTCGCACACTCGGCGTGAGTGACAAGGCGCTCATCAGTTCCGGCGGCGCTGCGCGCGCCGGAGCGGTACTTCACTTAACCACTCTCTTCGTTTCGCGTTAGCGGGAGCCGTCGCTTCGCTCGGCGCGATGCCCATGCAAACCTTCGGTTTGCGCGGACCGGTCCGGCGAGCACGCAGTGCGAGACGGGATGTGACATGGCCTTGTCACTCACGCGGAATGTGCGACACGTCGGATGCTCCGGGGCCACCGTGGGTAACCAGACGCTGATAACTCATAGCACTGGCGGTGTGAGCGGCTTTCTTTGCTTATCTTTCTTTGCCGC
>NZ_JAQQBV010000123.1:0-393 GCF_046030735.1 Paraburkholderia xenovorans | reverse complement strand
CATTCGCGCAGCTTCTCGCACGCCAGCGTCGGGCCAAAATCCGGGTAACAATCCCGAATCAGGTTCAACGCGCGCTCGGCCACGCCGTCTGCCAGCTGGTAGTTGCTCGGATGCCCACGATGCCGTGACAGCAGTCCCGACGCGCCCTGGCTGCGATAGCGCACGGTCAGCCGCTCAACCTGACGCCGGCTCAGATGAAGCCGCTCTGCGGCTTGCCACGGCATCAGCAGGCCATCGACCACCGACTGGACCGTCCTGAGCCGGTCAACCTCGCGCATCGTCATGGTGATCGTCCCGGATGTCGTCATGCGAGCCTCCCGTCAAAGGTCAGCCAGCATGACATGCGACGTTTCAGCTTTGCCCAGGTACGACATTACAGCTTTGCCGTAACAC
>NZ_JAQQBV010000122.1:0-402 GCF_046030735.1 Paraburkholderia xenovorans | reverse complement strand
ATAAGACCTTGCGCACACGCGCGACGGGTCGCAGCGGTAGCATATCGCCCCTGAACGAGGCTGGACGACACCGGGATTTTCCAATTCCAGTAAACGTCACTCGACCTCCAAACGTCCGGGGAAATGTAGCTTGAAAGTTGTTCCGGCCATCCTTGGATAGCACGGAGCCTACGAGGAATGCCACGGAGTTTCTTTTCAGGCATGACGACGGTGTTGGATGCGGTATGCCATTGGATTCATTGAGTGCTGCATTTTCGGTGTCCGGTCATATCCGACAGTAAGGCAGCGTGCTGGCTGCATTCTGCAATCTCTAACGAGCACCGTAAACATAGAATCATTCTTATCGGATTGCCGGCGATTCAGGTAGCCGGAACAAAGAAGCAACTGCGGCAAGGTCGGACG
>NZ_JAQQBV010000121.1:0-426 GCF_046030735.1 Paraburkholderia xenovorans | reverse complement strand
GTTCAAGCTCAGTCATAGCCGAGCGTTCTTCCTACGCGCCTATTTACTGCAGACGCACGAGATGCTGTTCGACGCGCACCACCACGCGTTCGTGGCGTGGGGCGGTATTCCGCGCCGAGGCATCTACGACAATATGAAGACCGCCGTGGATAAGGTCCGCCGCGGCAAGCTTAGGGACGTCAATGCGCGCTTTAGCGCCATGGTCAGTCACTATCTGTTTGACGCCGAGTTCTGCAACCCGGCTTCGGGTTGGGAGAAGGGGCAAATCGAGAAGAACGTTCAGGATAGCCGTCACCGGCTGTGGCAACGCGTGCCGGCGTTTGGTTCGCTTGCTGCATTGAACGACTGGCTGGCCGACCAATGTGTCTTGCTTTGGCAGCAGACCAAGCATCCCGAGCAGGACACAACGATCTGGGATGCATGGTC
>NZ_JAQQBV010000120.1:0-436 GCF_046030735.1 Paraburkholderia xenovorans | reverse complement strand
GAGAGGTCACGTGCGCGGAATGTGCTGCCACACGCTCGCGCAGGCGCGCCAAAACTGCGGCCAATTCCGGACGAGCTTCGGCCTCTTGAACCGAAATAGCTTTGCCGCCATCGCCGTAGTCCACGATGACGGGCGGATTGGGCTCAGTCGGATACTGTCCGATCTTCGTGAAATCGAGACCACCGATCAAGCGCCCGTTTGGGTCGATGCTTTGGGTAACGACCATGTGCGATCCACCCACTTCAGTGTCGTAGCGATCGTCGAATCGCTCGCCAATCAGCCATCCACCGGCGCTCAGGCTATGCCGGTGAAACCGGCGCATGCTTAGCGTCTCTGCCGGAGAAAACCTGAATTCATCTTCGGGCATGCAAAACCTCGCTGCTGCGGTTTGTTGGTCCATCGTTTTATCCTTTGCGACCGGCGGGCCTGCTTTTCC
>NZ_JAQQBV010000119.1:0-444 GCF_046030735.1 Paraburkholderia xenovorans | reverse complement strand
TGTTGATTTGCACCGAATTCTGACCCACCTGACGCGGTAATTTGCATCGAATATTGACCCACGTAGAACACACTGGCCCGCTCAAGCGACGAGCGGGAGAACGGAGTGATCGACATGGCAATATTGAGCATCATTCGACGCTGGCACTATCGCGATCATGTCTCGTTGCGCGAGATCGCCAAACGCCTCGGCGTATCGAGAAACACGGTCAGGCGCTATATTCGCGCCGGCACTGTGCTGCCGACTTATCCCGAACGCCAGAGCCCTAGCAAGCTCGACGGTTTCGCGGCGAAGCTCGCCGATTGGCTAAACACAGAAGCTAAGCGACCGCGCAAACAGCGCAGAACGCTCAAGCAGATCCACACTGACTTGAGCGCGCTGGGTTTCACCGGCTCTTATGATCGGGTCGCCGCATTCGCGAGGCGCTGGCGCCAGGAGCAGCAG
>NZ_JAQQBV010000118.1:0-466 GCF_046030735.1 Paraburkholderia xenovorans | reverse complement strand
GTAACTATTCAGCAGCAGGAAGCGGCGAAACGACAAGTCCGGCGAAGCTCAACGCCAGCGCATGGATCATCGAGCGGTTCTGCTTGCGCAGCGTGGCCAGATAGGAGCGGATCGTGCAGAACGCCTGCATGCCCGATTCCGAGCGGAAGCAGCCCGAGATTTTCTGTTTGAGTTTGGGCATGCGGATATCGCGCTCGGCCTGGTTGTTGTCGAACGGAACCCGGTGATCGGTGATGAAGCGCCACACCTCGCGGGCATGCTTCTGAAGGCGTCTGAGCAGGTTGCAGGTAAAGCTTTGCCTGATCCTGCCGCGACGCTCCTTTCGCGTGGGCTCACGGGCCTGCTGCGGATTGAGCCTGCGCGCCTGGGCAAGCAGCGCGCGGTTGCGCCGCCCGTAATAGTGCTGGCGCGCTGGATCCAGCGCCGTGTTGCCTGAGGCCACACTGAGGTCGACCTCGCGCTTTGC
>NZ_JAQQBV010000117.1:0-526 GCF_046030735.1 Paraburkholderia xenovorans | reverse complement strand
CCGGCGATGGCGGCAGCGATACGTTCGTGTTCAACGCCGGGTACGGCCATCTGGAGATCAGCGAGAGCTATTCCGGTGCGGCGCAGCCGGTACTGCAGCTGGGCGCCGGAATCAGTGCGTCGTCGCTGACGGTGAGGGCGAGCTCGAACGGCTCGGGGCTGGTGCTGACTGATGGCGTTGCCGGTGACCAGATCACGCTGGACAACATGCTCGGACTCAGCCCGTACGGTGTGCAGCAGGTGCAGTTCGCCGACGGCACGGCGCTGTCAGCGGCGCAACTGGTCCGGATGGAGACGACGGGCACAACGGGCAATGACACGCTCTACGGATCGCTGGGTGCAGACCTGTTCGACGGCAAGGGTGGGAGCGATGTCGAGGTCGGCGATGGCGGCAGCGATACGTTCGTGTTCAACGCCGGGTACGGCCAGCTGGAGATCAGCGAGAGCTATTCCGGTGCGGCGCAGCCGGTACTGCAGCTGGGCGCCGGAATCAGCGCGTCGTCGCTGACGGTGAGGGCGAGCTCGAA
>NZ_JAQQBV010000116.1:0-563 GCF_046030735.1 Paraburkholderia xenovorans | reverse complement strand
CCAGTACGGTGTGCAGCAGGTGCAGTTCGCCGACGGCACGACGCTGTCGGCGACGCAACTATTGTCGATGGCACGTACGATCGATGGAACGACTGGTGCCGATACGCTGTATGGCACATCCGGAGCTGACCTGTTCGACGGCAAAGGTGGGAGCGATGTCGAGGTCGGCGATGGCGGTAGCGACACATTCGTGTTCAACGTCGGGTACGGTCATCTGGAGATCAGCGAGGCCTATTCCGGCACGGCGCAGCCAGTACTGCAACTGGGTGCTGGGATCAGCGAACCGTCGCTGACAGTGAAGGCAGCGTCTGACGGAAGGGGACTGGTGTTGACTGATGGCATGAGCGGCGATCAGGTTACGATCGATGGCATGCTTTCTAACGCAAACGCCGGCGTCCAGCAGGTGCAGTTTGCGGACGGCACGATACTGTCGGCGACGCAACTACTGTCGATGGCGCGTACGATCGATGGCACCACTGGCAACGATACCCTGGCCGGCACATCGGGGCCCGACCTGTTCGACGGCAAGGGTGGGAGCGATGTCGAGGTCGGCGATGGCGGCA
>NZ_JAQQBV010000115.1:0-596 GCF_046030735.1 Paraburkholderia xenovorans | reverse complement strand
ACGGATCAGTCGGGCACGTTCGTGAAGATCGGTTCGGAAGAAGCACCGTGGTCGTCGTCGAAGGAATTCGAAGGCGGCAACACCGGCCACCGTCCGGGCACCAAGGGCGGCTACTTCCCGGTCGCGCCGGTCGACACGTTCCAGGACATCCGTTCGGAAATGTGCCTGCTGCTCGAACAGATCGGCATTCCGGTCGAAGTGCACCACCACGAAGTCGCGGGCCAGGGCCAGAACGAAATCGGCACGAAGTTCTCGACGCTGGTGCAACGCGCCGACTGGCTGCAGCAGATGAAGTACATCATCCACAACGTCGCGCACACGTACGGCAAGACGGCAACGTTCATGCCGAAGCCGATCGTCGGCGATAACGGTTCGGGCATGCACGTTCACCAGTCGATCTGGAAAGACGGCACCAACCTGTTCGCGGGCAACGGCTACGCAGGCCTGTCGGAATTCGCGCTGTTCTACATCGGCGGCATCATCAAGCATGCGCGCGCGCTGAACGCGATCACGAACCCGTCGACGAACTCGTACAAGCGCCTCGTGCCGCACTTCGAAGCACCGGTGAAGCTCGCTTACTCGGCGCGCAACCGTTC
>NZ_JAQQBV010000114.1:0-610 GCF_046030735.1 Paraburkholderia xenovorans | reverse complement strand
TGGCGAATAATTCGGACGGTCGAACTTTGACCCGTATTTACGAGAGCCCGCGCAATGCGGGCTTTTTCGTTTCTGGCACTACCTTTCCTTGGAAAAGCTCCCCATGCGAGACTTGTATGCCAATCACGCCGCCGCCCTGCGCGACGCGCTTCGCCACTCCGTAGAGCGTGGCGGCATGTCTTCGCTCGGCGTGCTGCACCAGGGCGTGCCATCCGCATCCACGCTCACGGGCACCGATGCCACGGTGCAGGCGGCGCGCGTGCGTCGCCAGCTCGACCGGCTCACGCCGCTCCCGTTGGTTTGTGTGATTTTGTTCCTGCGCATGGCCAGTCGAAGCGGGTCTTGTAGATGCATCGGGAACAGGTTTGCGTTAAGAAGCATTGCAGAAAATTGTTCTTTCGGCGGGCGTTTGAGGCAATTTTGTAAGTTTGCCGACACCTCCCGGACGTGGCCGATTTGAATTCCGACGAAAGCGCTCCCCGCTGGAGACCACTTCCTGCGGTGCAAAGGAGACTGGGCCCGCGGGATCACGCGCGCTCGTTTCCCGTCTAGAGGCTAGAAACAGATTTCTGCAAGAGGCGAGAACAGTTTTGTGCAAACCGACGACGGC
>NZ_JAQQBV010000113.1:0-618 GCF_046030735.1 Paraburkholderia xenovorans | reverse complement strand
AGCCACATGAATGTCGAACGACTTTCGACCTGTGTGAGCGCCGCGTGGATCATTGCGCTGTGTTCTGTCGTCGTGTCGTCCGGCGTGCTCTTGACGCTGCCCGACAACGGAACGAAGTGGTGTGTCCTGTTTTGGAGAAGCATCGGGGTTGCGTGGGACGCGCTCATCGTCGGGTTCTTCCTGCAACGCAAGTTTGTGGCTGGGGTCCGCACGGGTTCGCGGCTCGCGAAATAGAACGGAAAACGACCATGCTTCTGGTGCACGAATCCGACGATGCTGCGCGCGAATCTGCGATAGCGTTGCGTGCGCTAGGCGCGCCAGCCCGGCGCCTGCTCGCCCAATGCGTTGAGCATCAGCAGGTCTCGCGGGCGCAGCTGTCGCGCACAGCCCGAGCTTTGGAAAACGCGGGCTTTGTGCGGATTGAGGGGCCAGTGTTCGAGGGTACAGAGCCGTATCTTCTCTGTCCGACACTAGCTGGCGAAGAGGCGTTAGACATATTGGAAGTTGACGACGAACCGTCACTTCAATCTAGCTAATCAACCAACGGAAAATTGCTATGAGCAAAATGAGTGACGAAGGGGATATCTCGAAAACTGATGTTGCGCGGCAGAAGCGATT
>NZ_JAQQBV010000112.1:0-640 GCF_046030735.1 Paraburkholderia xenovorans | reverse complement strand
AGAGCTTTACGTATAGCCGCAACGGGACGGACCATTGAAGATACTTTTCATCCACCAGAATTTGCCCGGCCAGTTCAGGCACCTGATGTCTCATTGCGCGCGCGACCCTGCATGTGAGGTAGCTGCAATCGGTGAGAAAAGACGCATCCTGGCGAACGTGAAGTGGCCCATTGTGGGCGTGAAATTCTACGGCTACGATTTTACGCCAACGCCGCGAGACAAAGCCGCACGCGACCTTTGGACTACCGAAAACGCATTGCGTCGAGGCCGTGCTGCGGCCGCGTGCATGAAACGGCTTCGCGGCGAGGGGTTTATTCCGGATGTGATTTACGGTCATCCTGGCTGGGGGGAGATGCTTCACGTTCGGGACGTCTTTCCCAGCGCACGCGTAACCAACTATTGTGAGTTCTATTTCAATCGCGAGGGCCAGGACTACGGATTTGATCCAGAATTTCCGGACTCCGATCCAGACGGGTTCCGGATCCGCACGGAGAATATGACACAACTGGTGAGTCTGACCGGTGCTGATGCGGGTATCAGTCCGACGATGTGGCAGAGGTCCCGGTACCCGGAACTGTTTCAGGAGCGCATTTCCGTGATTCATGACGGGATCGATCTTGACATCGTCAAACCTGATCCC
>NZ_JAQQBV010000111.1:0-703 GCF_046030735.1 Paraburkholderia xenovorans | reverse complement strand
TGTTGGTTTGCACTGAATCCTGACCCAGGTTTTGCATCGAATATTGACCCACCCTTTGGACCGGTTTTCGGGGTTAGGTAGTGGGTGTTTGGGTCTTTTTTCTCTCCTTTTTAGGTTGTGTCGTGCTGTTCTTGAAACGATAGCTATCGTTTCCGGTTTCCACAATGTGGCAGTGATGCGTGAGCCTATCTAACAAGGCGGTCGTCATCTTCGCGTCGCCAAAGACACTTGCCCATTCCGAGAAGCTCAGATTGGTCGTGATGATGACGCTCGTGCGCTCGTAGAGTTTGCTAAGCAGGTGGAACAGCAAGGCGCCACCGTTCTGGCTGAATGGCAAATAGCCGAGCTCGTCGAGGATCACGACGTCGGCATACATCAGACGCAATGCCAGTTGACCCGGCTTTCCCACCAGCTTCTCTTGCTCAAGGGCGTTGACGAGCTCAATGGTCGAGAAGAAACGCACACGGCTTCGATCATGTTCGATCGCCTGTACCCCGATCGCTGTCGCCAGATGCGTTTTACCAGTGCCAGGTCCGCCGACCAGGACTACGTTCTGAGCTGGTGCCACGAACTCACATCGGTGCAACTGACGCACGGTCGCTTCGTTGACGTCGCTGCATTTGAAGTCGAAACCGTTCAGATCCCGATATGCAGGGAAGCGAGCGACCTTCATCTGATACGCCAGTGAGCGCACCTCGCGAGC
>NZ_JAQQBV010000110.1:0-719 GCF_046030735.1 Paraburkholderia xenovorans | reverse complement strand
AACACTTGCGGCTGCACGGCATGGCTGCCGGCTGGACCGAACTGCTCGAACAGGTGAATGTCGAGGCGGCGTCTTCGCAATGGCTGCTCGAACGGCTGTTGCAGGCCGAGGTCGCGGATCGGGCCGTGCGTTCGGTCAGCCACCAGATGAACGCGGCGAAGTTCCCGGTGCATCGCGACATCGCGGGCTTCGACTTCGATGGCTCGCCGGTCGACCGCCAGCTCGTCACGCAACTGGCCGGCATGACGTTCACCGAGGGCGCGCACAACCTGGTTCTGGTCGGCGGCCCGGGCTCGGGCAAGACGCATCTGGCGACCGCCATCGGCGTGTCCGGCATCATGCACCACGGCAAGCGGGTGCGCTTCTACTCGACCGTGGATCTGGCCAACGCACTGGAGCAGGAGAAGACGCAGGGACGTGCCGGCAGGATCGCGGCGAGCCTGCTTCGCCTCGACCTGGTCATTCTGGACGAACTCGGATATCTGCCCTTCAGCCAGGTCGGCGGGGCGTTGCTGTTCCACCTGCTGAGCCGCCTGTACGAGCACACGAGCGTTGCGGTGACGACGAATCTGGACTTCGCCGAATGGTCCAGTGTGTTCGGCGACGCGAAGATGACCACGGCATTGCTGGACAGGCTGACGCATCACTGCCACATCGTGGAAACCGGCAACGAAAGCTACCGTTTCCGCCATAGCAGCGCCAGTGCAAAGAAGCGTATC
>NZ_JAQQBV010000109.1:0-734 GCF_046030735.1 Paraburkholderia xenovorans | reverse complement strand
CATAGTAGGAACTACGACATTCTGGGCGGTCTCGATTGCATGGCTACCTTTGCAGCCGTGGCAGGTGTCGATCTGCCGAAGAGCGATCGCGAAGGCAAGCCGATCATCTTCGACAGCTATGACATGTCGCCCGTGCTGTTCGGTACAGGAAAGAGCAAGCGCGAAGCGTGGTTCTATTTCACCGAGAACGAGCTGACTCCAGGTGCAGTACGGGTTGGCCAGTTCAAGGCCGTCTTCAATCTTCGCGGCGACGGTGGCGCGGACACCGGTGGCCTGGCGGTCGATTCGAATCTCGGCTGGAAGGGGCCTGAAAGTTACGTGGCGACGGTTCCGCAAGTGTTCGATCTCTATCAGGACCCACAGGAACGGTACGACATCTTCATGAACAACTATACGGAGCACACCTGGACACTCCCGACGTTCAATATAGCCGTCAAGGAGTTGATGCAGACTTATGTGAAGTATCCACCGCGCAAGCTGCAGAGCGAAGGCTACTCGGGCCCGATCACGCTGACCCAGTATCAACGCTTCGGCTACATTCGCGAGGAACTGCAGAAGAACGGATTCAACATTCCGATGCCAACTGGAAACTGAGAACCCTGCGGTTCCGCACAAGCGGCCTGTCAGGGGGCGCCTGCACCAATCCCCGCTCGGCTCCAGAACTCTCCGGTGGCTCGCAACCAGACCACCCCGCCGAACCAGTGGCCTAGAGCCTGCCTTTCTGGCGAAACACT
>NZ_JAQQBV010000108.1:0-767 GCF_046030735.1 Paraburkholderia xenovorans | reverse complement strand
GGCCATTTCCGCTTTGAGCAGTCCGGCCAGCACCAGAGACGCGGACTTGTAGGCAGGCGAATCCTGCGCAGCCAACTCGCCAAGCGCCTGGGCCATGCCGTGCAGCTTCAGTGACTTGAGCATCTCCATCATGGCATCAGGCTGCATGATGATCCTCCCGGTCTCTCAGGCGGTCATAGCGGCTGACGTTGGCTTCGGGCTCGACCCGCAGGGCGAAGGCTTGTGGTGCCTGTAGCGGCGGCACTGGTGCCCCGTCAAGCAGCCGGCTCAGGAAGTTCAGAACTGTTTGCTTGGAGGGCGCTCCTGCTTCGAGGGCCAGTTCGACGGCGGTTAGCACGGCCTGCTCGTCGTGAAGCAGAACCAGCGCCAGTATCTCGACCATCTCCCGATCGCCGCCCGGGTGCTTCAAGAGGATTGCTTGCAACCGCTTAAAGCCCGCCGGGAACTCAGCGAACGGTGCGCCGTTGCGCAATGCACCGGGTTTGCGCTGCAAGACCGCCAGATAATGACGCCAGTCGTAAATGGTTTCGCCACGATCATGGCTGCGGTTGATGCACCGGACGTGTTCGGCGATCACCTGCCCTTCGGCGACGAAGACGAGCTGGGCCGCATACACATGCAAGCTGATAGGTCGGTTGGCAAAGGCAGCAGGCACGCTATAACGGTTGCGATCGAAACTCACCAGGCAGGTTGGCGAGACGAGCTTGGTGTGCTCGACAAAGCCGTCAAAGGCTTGTCCCACCGGCATGAGATGAGGGCGCTCGATC
>NZ_JAQQBV010000107.1:0-880 GCF_046030735.1 Paraburkholderia xenovorans | reverse complement strand
TTGCGCCACGCCGTAATAGCTCTCGTAGATTTCCAGATGACCATATCCGGCATTGAACGCGAACGTGTCGCTGCCGCCACCGCCAACCTCGCTGTCGTCGCCACCCTTGCCGTCGATCAGATCTGCACCTGCCGATCCGTAGAGTGTGTCGCTGGCATCAGTGCCCGTCATCTCGATCTGGAGAAGTTGTTTCGCCGTCAGTAGCGTCCCGTCCGAGAATTGCACTTCCTGCACACCGCTGCTAGCTAACGCACCGTCCAGCGTAATCTCATCTCCCGCAATACCGTCGGCAAGTACAAGGTCGCTAAGGTTGCCTCCAACCCGGACCGAAAGAGAAGAGCGGCTGATACCTTCACCAAGTTGGAGAACGCTCCCTTCGCCTCCAATCTCGCTAATCTCCAAATGGCCATAGCCAGCATTAAAAACGAATGTATCTCCGCCACCACCGCCATACTCGTGATCGTCCCCACCCTTTCCATCGAACAACTCTCCAGCGTTGCTACCGTACAAGGAATCTGCCCCCGTCGTGCCGGTCGTCTCCATCAGGATCAGTTGCTGTCGAGTCCAAACGGTACCGTCAGCAAACTCTACCTTCTGCACGCCCGCTAGGCCGCTTAACAGCATACTGTCCAGCGTGATCTGATCACCCGCCAAGCCATCTGTGAGTACTAACCCGGCGCCACCTTCGGTGGCCCTTACCACCAGCGACCCCGCGCTAAGCCCCGCGCCAAGTGCCAGCGTATTAACCGACGTGCTTGAGCTAGCTTTCTCGTTGATCTCGAGGTGACCGTAACCCGCATCGAACACAAACGTATCGCCTCCGCCGAGTCCTTGCTCATAGTCGTCGCCGCCCTTGCCGTCGAAAACCTGGGCGGAAGAG
>NZ_JAQQBV010000106.1:0-1008 GCF_046030735.1 Paraburkholderia xenovorans | reverse complement strand
CTGGCAAAGCAGATCGATCATCTGCTGGGCCCAGGGCTGTTGCGTGGACTCCAGTACGAACACCAGTTCACGCAGATGATGGGCGTTGCACAGGGCGTGTTCGCATTCATAGGCAGCATACGGCCGCCAGCCGTCATGCACCGCGATGCCCCTGAAACCGGGAAGAATGCCGAAGCTGTCGAGTGCCTCGCCACCGCGTTTGCGGTGTGCGCCATACCAGCTCAACTTGCTCGTCGAGGCAAGATGCAGCCAGTGCGGCGCGCGCCCCACGCGCATGCAGCTCTCATCGAAATGCACCACGGGCTGTTCGTGTAGCGCCTGTCTGATCTGATCGACGGCCGGCACCAGTCGCCGGGCAGCTTCGTCGATGCAGTACTGCACGCTGCCCGTACTCATGTGAACACCGAACAGGTCTGACAGTGCCTGAGCCGTACGCGCCACCGGCAACTGCTGGTATTGCGTCAGATAGACCGCGCTTGCACGCACCTGAGGACCATACTGGACGGCCTGGTTCACCCCTTGAGGAAATGCGCCCGAATGGCGTTGGCCACAGCGGCACTGCGCGATCTGCACGCGATGTTCGGTCACCTCGAAGCGCATGGGCGGCAGATCGATCACCTGCCGGCCGTCGGGCAACACCGTCATCGCGTCGGGTTCGATCGGCTGGCCACAGGCATCGCACACCGGCGTCACCGGGTGAATCACGATGCGATCGGGCTGCGCCACGCGTTTGAGCGTCGTGCCCTTGTGCCCCGGCCGTGCACCCGGTCTGGCGCCGCTCGTGCCGCGCAATGACTTCGGCTTGCGCTTCGGACCATCGCTTGAGGGCGGCTTGCTGGAGTTATGACTGTCCTTCTCCAGTTTCGCCTCGAGCTCGTTCAGACGCCTCACCAGATCAACGATGAGCGCGTCCTTCTGTTCGTGTGTGAGGTCCTTGAAATCGGGCATTTGCGTCATGTCCTTCACTATGCACAGCCGGGCGGCAGTTTACAAGTGCTGAATAGTTAC
>NZ_JAQQBV010000105.1:0-1050 GCF_046030735.1 Paraburkholderia xenovorans | reverse complement strand
TCGACCCAAACCGGTCCGTCGCATTTCTGGTAACGGACATTCGATATGGGGTAGGCGTGCTGTCGAGTAGCTGTTTCTCTCATGGTAATCTTGCCGCCGCGAGCGAGATCGAGAAGGTGAGCTTATGGCAGATGTAGCGGCAGTGACAAGCGTGAATTGGATACCCATGGTTGCGTCCAGCGCTGTAATCGGCGCTGGGGTCAACGTTATCTGGGGTGCCGTTTCGAAGTGGCAGGATCGCGCACGAGAGAACGCGAAGGACAAACACCGAATTGATCACGTCAAACTCGCCGTCGCACAGCAGCTCGAAACCTTCGCGAAACGCTGCCACACCTACATCGAAGACATTCAGGAAGCGATCGGCGAATATCTCGACCACAACGAGAGAGCCTTCGATAGTGTCCAAGGGGCTTTCGTCCTCCAGTTCGAGCCGGAGCCTAAGTGGGAAGAGCTGTCGGTGGGGTTCGTCTCAGCCATCAAAGCGATGCCAGGCGAGTTTGACTACTCGGCCGAGTGGATTAGTCGCGCGGGCGTATGGGCCGGTATTGACGAGCAATATGAATTCGAGTGTGAGCGGGCGGCGTATTACGGGTTGAAGGCTATGCGCGTCGCGGCGAGCGTGCGCCGGGAGATCGGAGCAGTCGGTGATAGTCAGTTGCAGATGGCCGCCGCCGAGCGGTCGTTTCTAAAGATGATAGAGACCAAACGACAGGGTTTTAAAGTGCGCGGTGACGACATGAACGTGCTTCCTGAACTGCGAGCCATTTACATACAGGAGTCAGAGCATTGGCTGGTGAAACCTCGGATCGACATGGAGCCGGATGTCGATGTTGACTTGGCGCAGAGTGCGGTCGGGTCGCCGGATCATGAAAAGCCGACGCATGGCCGGCTCGTTTGATATCTGCCGCGCGTCAGCGATCTGAAAACTCGCTCACGCCGTCGCAGGTGATTTGAGCCGTGATGATAACGCCTTGTGAGGTGATCTGCCCGGAAGCTACGAGGCAAGATTTACAACGATCGGACGCTTTCCTCGAACGACCGGTTCTGGCC
>NZ_JAQQBV010000104.1:0-1060 GCF_046030735.1 Paraburkholderia xenovorans | reverse complement strand
ATCAACAGTGTTCGAAGATAGGTATCTCCGCGTTTGCTTATGCCGAGCAGCACGTTCTTGCCGCCGCTGGAGTTCTGCCGTGGTACAAGGCCTATCCACGCTGCCAATTGACGTGCGTTGTCGAAGTTCTTCGCATCGCTCACCGTCGCCACCAGAGCACTGGCGGTGATCGGTCCAATGCCCGGAACCTCCGCCAGCTTGCGGCTGAGTTCGTTGTCCCGATGCCACGTGACGATCTGAGCCTCAATTTCACCAGCCTGGCGGTCCAACTCCTTCAAGTGCTCCATCAATCGCTGTACGAGCAGGCGAAACGAGCCCGGTAGCTCATTGGTGGCGTCCTCGAGCAACTCCGGTACTCGCTTGGCGATGTTCGCAATGCCTTGCGGAATGATGAGCCCGAACTCGGCGAGCAACCCCCGGATCTGATTGGCTTGCGCGGTGCGCGCCTCGATGAATCCCTGGCGCACCCGGTGCTGTGCCAGCACGGCTTGCTGCTCTACGTTCTTGACCGGCACGAACCTCATGTTGGGCCGCGCCACCGCCTCACAGATCGCCTCTGCGTCAGCCGCGTCGTTCTTGTTGGTCTTCACGTAGGGCTTGACGAACTGCGGCGCAATCAGGCGCACGTCGTGTCCAAAACCCTGCAGCTTGCGCGCCCAATGATGAGCGCTCCCACAGGCCTCCATTCCGATCAGACAGGGCTGCAGATTGGCGAAGAACTTCGCAACCTGATCGCGTTTCAACACTTTCTTCAGTACCTCTCTGCCATGCTCATTTACGCCGTGCACGGCAAAAACGCTTTTCGCCAGATCGATGCCAATTGTCGTAATCTTCATGGTGGACGCTTCCCTCGTTCAGGTGGTTGCTTTGACACTTCCACTAATGGGATGGTCCACCCCGCCCTACCGGATAGGTTAGGCTCGCAGTGTTCATACCGAACTGGAGACGATCATGGACGACGTAACGCTCGTTGGTATCGATCTGGGCAAACACAGCTTTCACCTTCATGGGCAGGACGCTAGAGGCAAGGCAGTGTTCCGTAAAAAGATGAGCCGCAAAC
>NZ_JAQQBV010000103.1:0-1071 GCF_046030735.1 Paraburkholderia xenovorans | reverse complement strand
ACGCAAGGCCAGATCGGCCAAACACCGTGCGATTGCGAAATCGCGCATCCCAATGGGCTCCGTCAAATCAAATGCGGCAAAAAAGAGTTCTAGCTCTCTGTCCGTCATCGCAAGCGGCAGCCGCGCCGGCATCGGCGGTGCCATATGCGGGATCGCGGCCAGGAGAGCATGGGTGTCATTCCCCTGCGAGCTTCGAAAGCGCAGATAACTTGCCAGATCAACACAGTAGGCACGACGCGTAGCGTGACCCTGGCCTTTGAAGCAGCGTGTGATGAAGGCCTCGATATCGATCGGAATTAGCTGGTCGACCGTCACTGGCCCCTGACCGAAGACAGAGCCAAGAAAGTGGCGAATATGCCCAAGACGGTTACTGCAAGTCGTCTGCGCGTAACCGCAAATGTCGACCAGGTAATGCCTGAACAGTTCGAGTTCGATGTCGACCGGGGTGTGCAACTGAGATCGCTCAGCGTTATTCATCCCCTCCTGCTTCAGGACAGCCAGGAGATGCCGAAGAGCCGCTCGAACCGTGTTGACATGGCGCATACACGGGCGTGAGCATTTGCAATTTGGCAAATGAACATCCACAAACTCCGCTACGAGAACGTCATTGATATCGGCAAGGGTCAATCCCTTGTCTAGCCGGTGCGTGAAGTGGACCAAGGATGCCAGATAGCGTTGAATCGTATCGTCCGCATATCGCTGGGCACGCAGATAATTGACATACTGGGGAAGGATCGCGTCAACGGGGCTCTCGACAATTCTGCTACTACGCGGTGAGGTCGCCGACAAATTACTGTCAGACATGATGTCCTCCTGGAAACGGGATGTAAGGCTCTACAAGAGAACACCAAAATTAGGTGCATTTCAATAAAAGCACAGACTGCTTTTTTACGGGCGAACCTGCGTGTCGGACACTTATCGCCTCACCACCGAACCTAATTTCCGGGCGTGCCTAACAAACCTTAGGTCAAGCTTGACCTAAGGTTCGAGATGTACCAATACCGACAGATCCTGGTGCGCATGCGCCGAGGCGACTCTGACCGGGATATCGCACGATCGAAGACCATGGGG
>NZ_JAQQBV010000102.1:0-1281 GCF_046030735.1 Paraburkholderia xenovorans | reverse complement strand
AGAGGTGGCCCCGTTCGTTCGGACAGTGTTTTCGATTTTTAAGTGGAACGCTAGGCGGTCACGCTGCCGTTTTCATCGCGGGCAGCATCGCGAAGTAAGCTTCGTCTGGAGTCTTGTCCAACAGACTTGAATGAGGCCTTTGCTGGTTGTACCACGTCAGGTAATGGTCGATAGACTTCCTTGCATGAGCGACGGATTCGTAAGCCTTCAAATACACCTCTTCGTACTTCACGCTGCGCCACAGTCGTTCAATAAACACGTTGTCCCGCCAGCTTCCTTTGCCGTCCATGGACAGAGCGATTCCGCGTGAGAGCACGGCATCGGTGAATACCGTACTGGTGAACTGGCTGCCTTGATCGGTGTTGACGATCTCAGGCAATCCATATTTCGCGAACGCTTCTTCAAGCGCTGCCACCGCATGCTCAGCCTCCATCGTGATCGCGACTCGGTGTGCTAAAACACGGCGGCTGGCCCAATCAATCACCGCAGTGAGATAGACGAAGCCCTGAGCCATAGGTACGTAAGTCGTGTCCAATGCGAACACCTGGTTGCTGCGCTCGATCTTCCGATCGCGCAGCAGGTATGGCCAAATCTTGTGAGCCAGATGTTTGCGGCTCAAGTTCGGCTTGCGATACAGCGCCTCAATACCCATTTTTCGCATCAATGTGCCGACGTGTTTGCGCCCAACCGCTATACCCTCTCGCTTGAGCAAGCGCATCAACATGCGCGCGCCGGCAAACGGATGCTCCAGGTGTAACTCGTCGATGCGGCGCATTAGCGCCTGATCCGCGGCACTGACCGGGCTTGGCGCGGAGTACGCACTGGATCGGCTGATGCCGACCAGCTTGACCTGTCGAGAAACCGGCAAGGGGTGCGCACGATCAATCATTTCTTTACGCTCAGCAGGCCTGCCTTGCCGAGCGCGCCGGATAAAAAATCATTCTCCAGCGCCAACTGGCCGATCTTTGCGTGAAGCGTTTTTAGATCCACCGGCGGCTCATTGACGGGCGTGCCCGCCGCGCCGAACACATCGGCCGCTCGTTCCTGCAGCTGCCGCTTCCATTCCGTGATCTGGTTCGGATGAACCTCAAACTGCTGCGCCAATTCTGCCAGTGTGCGCTCGCCACGTACGGCTGCCAGTGCCACCTTCGCCTTGAACGCCGCTGAGTGCGTGCGTCGGGTTCTCTTCGTCATCGTCTGGTTTCCTTTGTAGGCATTATGCCTATCTCAGAACCCAGCGATTCCACCTAACCGACTGTCCAGATTTCCGGAGCCACCTCT
>NZ_JAQQBV010000101.1:0-1295 GCF_046030735.1 Paraburkholderia xenovorans | reverse complement strand
TCGGGAAACTCGAAACGGAACAGACGTTCGTCATGCGCGAGCGGCGAGCGGCCGCCGACCATGTAGCGGATGTGCTGCTTCGAGAGTTCGTCGAAGGTCAGATCGACGGTCGCGAAACCGTGTGCTTCGAATGCGCCCGCGATCTGCGCGGACTCGCTGCGATTCCGGATCTGTACGCCCACAAAAATATGGGCGGAATTCGCATCCGCTATCCGGTAGTTGAATTCGGTGACGCTGCGCGTGCCGACCAGTTCGCAGAAGCGCCGGAAGCTGCCGCGCTCTTCGGGAATCGTCACCGCGAACACGGCTTCACGCGCTTCACCCACTTC
This sequence comes from Paraburkholderia xenovorans, assembly GCF_046030735.1. Lineage (GTDB taxonomy): Bacteria > Pseudomonadota > Gammaproteobacteria > Burkholderiales > Burkholderiaceae > Paraburkholderia > Paraburkholderia xenovorans_A. The sequence continues at coordinate 966 of NZ_JAQQBV010000101.1, read as the reverse complement.
GGCGCGCTCGGCGACGAAACGCATCCGGTCGAAGTTCATGTTCGCGCCCGACGTGATCGCGATCAGCGTCTGGTTCTCGATACCTTCTCGCTCGGCGTACTGCTTCGCGCCCGCTACCGCAAGTGCGCCAGCCGGTTCCAGCACGCTGCGCGTGTCCTGGAACACGTCCTTGATCGCCGCGCACAGTGCATCGGTATTCACGAGCAGAACATCGTCGAGATATTCGCGGCACAGGCGGAAGGTTTCTTCACCGACCAGCTTTACGGCCGTGCCATCAGAAAAGAGACCGACTTCATTCAGCGTAACCCGCTCGCCCGCTTTCAGCGACGCGCCCATCGCGCACGAATCGTCGGTTTGCACGCCGATCACCTTGATCTCCGGGCGCACCGATTTCACATACGCGGCCACACCCGCAGCGAGTCCACCACCGCCGATCGGCACGAAGATCGCATGAATCGGTCCCTGATGCTGGCTCAGAATTTCCATCGCGACCGTGCCCTGACCGGCGATCACATACGGATCGTCGAACGGATGCACGAAGGTCAGCCCGCGCTCTTCCTGCAACTTGACCGCGTGCCCATAAGCATCGCTGTACGACTCGCCGAACTGCACCACGTCGACCGTCGCGCCGCCATGAGCGCGCACCGCATCAACCTTCAGTTGCGGCGTCGTCACCGGCACGACGATGATTGCCTTCACGCCCATACGCGCCGCCGACAACGCCACGCCCTGCGCATGATTGCCCGCCGACGCGGTAATCACACCGCGCTCCAGCGCATCGGCCGGAATATGCGCCATCTTGTTGTACGCGCCGCGCACCTTGAACGAGAACACCGGCTGGTTGTCCTCGCGCTTCAGATAAACCGGATTGCGTAGCCGCGCCGACAGATTCGGCGCGCGTTCGAGTTCGGTTTCGCGAGCCACGTCGTAGACGCGCGCGGTCAGGATTTTCTTCAGATAGTCGTG
>NZ_JAQQBV010000100.1:0-1316 GCF_046030735.1 Paraburkholderia xenovorans | reverse complement strand
TGAGTTCGACAATCAGATCACGCATGACCGGCCTCCGGCTGTTGCAGTGCCGGGCGCAGCCCGTCGTAGCGCGATGTGTCGGCCAGCGGCGGTGTCGTCAGTTGTAGCGCAGTATCGATCTTCGGCGGCATCTGCACGCTGCGCATGCGCGACAGCACGTTCACCACATGCTCGACGCTCACGCGCCCGGAGGGCGGCGCCTGCTCCAATGCAAGTTCGACTGCAACCACTACGGCGTCCAGACCGCTTTCCGGGACCAGCGCCAGAACCTTAGCCATGACCCGGTCGCCACCTGGCTCGCGTAGTAACGCCCGACGCAGCCGTTGCAGCGGATCGGGCATATCCTGGAACGGCGCACCGTTGCGCAGGGCTCCTGGCTTGCGCTGGATCAGCGGGATGTAGTGCTGCCACTGGTATCGCACCTGTCCTTCGTCGGCCAGTCGATCGTGTTCGGCCACCACGGCATCGTCGCCGACCACCACAACACGGCCAGGATAGAGTCGCGTGCTGAGCATCTGGCCTGCGAATTCGCATGGCACGGAGTAGCGATTGCGGCCAATCACCACCAGGCAGGTCGACGAGACTCGTGCCGCACGCTCAACATAACCGTCAAACGGTGTTGGCATCGGCATCAGATGAGCGCGTTCCTGCTCGAACACGTCGGCGACGCTCAGCTCACGATAGTCCGGATGCTTCACCTGATCCCACAACGACCGGCACCGGGTCGCCAGCCATGCATTCAGATCAGCGAAACTGCCGAAGCGTTGCCCACGCGCCTCAATCCAGATACGCAGGCGGCTGTCCTGCACGTTCTTCTCGACGACGCCTTTCTCCCAGCCACTGGCGACGTTGCAGAAGTCCGGATCGAACAGATAGTGCGAACACATCACTGCGAAACGCGGATTGACCGTGCGACCCTTGCCTTTGTGCACCTTGTCTACGGCCGTTTTCATATTGTCATAGATGCCCCGGCGGGCCACCCCGCCGAAAGCAGCGAACGAGCGCGTATGGGCATCGAACAGCATCTCGTGCCCCTGACTCGGATAGGCAACCAGCCAGAACGCCCGCGACGCACATAGCTTCATGTGCGACACCTGGAGCTTGCGGTAAATGCCGCCGACAACCAGTCCTTCTTCAGACCAGTCAAACTGGAATGCCTCGCCCAGCTCGAATCGCAACGGCACAAACGCCGACTTCGAAACCGCCTTGCCTTCGCCTTGCCGCCAGGCCCGGATGAAATCGGTCACCCGCGAGTAACAGCCGTCGTAGCCGCCAGCCTTGATCTCCTGGAACAGCATCCAGGCGGTGCGGCGTTC
>NZ_JAQQBV010000099.1:0-1398 GCF_046030735.1 Paraburkholderia xenovorans | reverse complement strand
ATCCCTATTCCACAGACAGGCCAAAGCGAATGGCAGCGCGTGCTCTTTTCGGTTGGATATCAGGTGAGTGGGTGGTTGGCCTACAGTGAATTGAGGACGTTTGGATATTGGGCATTAGGAAAAATTTCGCCGTTGGCGAGCGTTGCGACGTCTGCGGGCATGTCTCTGTACAACCTTGTGATGGCGTGGAAGCAGGGCGACGTGCCGGCCGGACTGATCCAGGCGCTACTGGTGCTCCCCTATCAGTTACTCTCGCCCCAATCGCTTCTATTTGCCGTCGCCGAGACGACGAAACAATACATTGACGACACGCTGGGTTTGACGGACCCCGACTCGTTAAGCGATGACGAGAGGTTTCAGCGAGACACGCTATACCTGTGCGCCGGGCTTGTTGCACTTGTCTCGTACTATGGATTTTTTGTTCCGCGAAAGGAGGTGTACTCAAAGATCTCTGGTCTGCTGGGCATCCGTGCCAGGCGAAGGAACCTTCTTCTTCACCATAACAGGCGACGCCTTCGAATTTATCTGGGCGGGCGTGGAAAGTACCGACCGAAGGAGGTTCGTCTTCGCAATGTGATGAAGCCGCGCGGAAGCGCTCAGGGCCACTATGCGAAGCTCCCGCCAAAGGGGTTTCTTTTGCGGAACGACGCAAGACCTCTCCGAACCTTCGTGAGCGGACGTGCGCGGGCGAAATTCACACCGGACGAATTCCGCTTTCGTCCTAAGTCCAGGCGTTCCCGAATCTCACTGGAACAGCGTGCGAAGTCATCTCTCGACAGAATTTTCCAGCAACATGTGGTGGCCGCTGTTCGAACCGTTCTGGCTGAGCGTACGGTTTTTCCACCCAACGGTTTTCTTGTTGCGAATAACATGGCAGCTCCCCAAACGCCGCTCGGCCGGAAACTGGCGGGTATGGTCAGGGTGCCGCAATACGCAGTACAGGGTTATGCCGCTCTGCAAAAAGTTGTGAGAGCGAGGCCGCATTATGACTTTCATCCGGGCACGGAAGACCTTCTGGCCGAACGGATGGAGCTAAGTCCGCAGGAGAGGGCAACCCAGAGACAGGAACACCGCGAGCGATTTAACGCAGCGCGAGCGGCCCGGGTTCGCTCGAATACCACCAGCCTCACGAGTAGCGATACGGGTCTGAAAATGCAGGCCGCCCCGACCATGGTAGTCGCCATGCCCGGCGAGGGAAATGGCCTTGTGGTTGGATACAAGCGGGAAAATCTGACTTCGAACGCAGTCCCAGGCGGGGTGTGCACTGGCGTGACAGCTCATGCATTTTTTACTGCGGATAAATATACGTCGGCAATTGCGAGTAACCCGGAATTGCCGCGTGACCCAGAAACACTGACAGCGACAACGCGATCACCCGGTGTAAAGAGTGGCGGATAC
>NZ_JAQQBV010000098.1:0-1468 GCF_046030735.1 Paraburkholderia xenovorans | reverse complement strand
GCACTGCGTCCCACGACCAAGCGCGACGATCATCCGGGCTACGCTTCATGCAAAAGGCACGAGACGACCCCTTGCTGCCTTTCAGTTGGTCTCACCGAACGTCATAGCCTATGCTCCATAGCGGCCGTTGTTCGGGCGGCCGATTTCGTGGGAAACCGTTTTTAATCTGAAAGACGGCCGAACGCCAAAGAGTGTTCTCGGGTGCGGATTTCTGGCACCATGCGTACGCACGGGAAGTCCTGCCAAGAAATATGTTGGGGCCCCGCGACACTAAGTTCGATACACTAAATTCGATGTTTGATCGGCGTCCGTACGCAGAGACGAAGCGCGTCAGGATGCTCAAAGAAATGCATATATGAAAAATCACGTGCTCCATATCGACGACTTCGCTAAAGACGATAAGAACCCTTTGAAGGCAAGGTTTGGCGAAGGGAATGCCCATTTGATTTGGGTGATGTCCATGTACTTGGACGAACCGGCCGCCGAGCAACTGGGCATTGACTGCCTCACAGACCAACCAAATGACAAAAAGCTAGATTTCATTTATCTCGATCCTGACAGCCGTCGCCTCGTTTTTGCGCAAGGGTATTACACGAAGAAGATCGGTGGGACTGCGCCTGGCAATAAGGCTTCAGACCTTAACACTGCGGCGGCATGGTTGCTGTCGGGCGACCTCGATAAGGTTCCTGACGACATCGCCGATTCCATACGGGAGTGTCGCAGTGCATTAGACAAAGGTGAAATCGATCAAATCGAGTTCGTATATGTTCATAATTTGGCTGAATCAAAGGCGGTGTCCGACGAACTTGAAACAGTCGGGAAACATGTTCAGAAACAGCTCGCAGGCCACGAAATCCAGGTTATAACAAAAGAAATCGGGTTGGAGGAGTGCGAACGTCTCTTCATTGCGCGTGAAAGCGGTATTCTCGTTAAAGATGACATAGTTATACCATCCGGTATTGCTTTCGAGGAGAGGGGTCCTAACTGGCGCGCCGCATTGGTATCGTTGCCGGCTAGTTGGCTATATGAACAATTTCACAAATATGGTCAAGAACTATTTTCCGCAAACTACCGTGGTTTCTTGGGCGTTAGTAAGCGAAAGAAGATTAATGCGGCCATGAAGCAGACGGCTGAGTCAAGTCCTGACGACTTTTGGGTGTTTAATAATGGCATTACTTTACTGACGCTCGATTATAAACCGTCGACAGGTAAGGTTCCGGCGACAACAATAACCGGATGCTCGATTATCAATGGCGCACAGACAACTGGATCGATCAGTCAAATTGACGGGAAGAAACACGATCTGTCTAAGGTGCGTGTGCTTGCTAGAGTCGTCGCATGTGGCCACCAAGAAACGGTTCGGGATATTGTCCGGTATAACAACACTCAGAATGAGATCACGACTTGGGATCAATATAGCAACACGGAGACGCAAAAACGGATTGCTGACGAATTCCAGTCACTGGGA
>NZ_JAQQBV010000097.1:0-1656 GCF_046030735.1 Paraburkholderia xenovorans | reverse complement strand
GCGATACGTTCGTGTTCAACGCCGGGTACGGCCATCTGGAGATCAGCGAGAGCTATTCCGGTGCGGCGCAGCCGGTACTGCAGCTGGGCGCCGGAATCAGCGCGTCGTCGCTCACGGTGAGGGCGACTTCCAACGGCTATGGACTGGTGTTGACTGACAGCGTGAGCGGCGACCAGATCACGCTGGACAACATGCTTTTCTACTCGGGGTACGGCGTGCAAAGCGTGCAGTTCGCCGACGGCAGAGCGTTGACGGGGCAGCAGCTAATTCAGATGGAGACGATTGGCACCGCTGCCAACGATACGCTGTACGGTACCGCGAGTGCCGATGTCTTCGATGGCAAAGGGGGCACAGATATCGAAACCGGTCGTGGAGGCTCCGACACTTACGTATTGCAGCAGGGATACGGCGCGTTGACGATCGTCAATGGGATATCGAGCAGCAATGGGGCGGCAGGTAATCTGTCGATTCAGGGTGCTAATCCGAACGAGATATGGCTACAGCGCGTCGGGAACAACCTGCAGGTCGACCTGATGGGTTCGACCACAGAGGCAACGATCCAGAACTGGTTCAGCAACACCTACAGTCAGCTCGGCAATCTCACTGTTAGCGGTGGATCGGCGGGGACCCTCACGCTGGACGCGCAGATCAACCAGTTGATCCAAGCAATGGCGACCTTTTCGGGTAACAACCCCGGATTCGATCCGACGTCGACCGCGCATCAGACCATCACCGATCCGACCGCCCTTGCCGCAGTAAACACGGCATGGCATTAGTAGCTTCGGCATCATGTCCCGGTCGCACTTCAGACGACCGGGGTTTCCTCCAATATTCAGTAGTTAGCGACTGCCCGCGCTACCAATAACGAATGCGGCCATCTGAGCCGACAATAAGGCATTACCTGTGACAGCAAGACCAGAGGACGTTACCGCCGATCCAGGGCTGGCCGCACTGGTCCTGATCGCTCGCCTTCACGGTGTGGCGGCAGACCCGGCGCAGTTACGCCACGCGGCAGCGATGAAGACGGAGCGCTTTGAGGAGCGGGATCTGATCCTGTCTGCCCGTTCACTCGGACTGAAGGCTCGCGCCGTCACGGTCGGCGAGACACGGTTGACAAAGACGCCCCTGCCGGCGCTACTTCTGGACAGTTCTGGTCAGCACTGCGTACTGGCCGGATGTGATGCAACCCGTGCAATGGTGCTGGAGTGCGGTGCGCAAACTCCTACGGTGACTTCACCCTCTGAGGTCATGACCCGATCAGGTGGGCGTCTCCTGCTGTTTGCTTCCCGTGCATCGCTTGCTGGCAATCTCGCGAGGTTCGATTTTTCGTGGTTCATCCCTGCGGTTGTCAAGTACCGACGCCTGCTGCTTGAAGTGCTGCTCGTTTCACTCGTGCTTCAGGTCTTTGGACTGGTGTCGCCGCTGATGTTCCAGGTAGTGATGGACAAGGTCCTGGTCAATCGGGCCTATAGCACTCTCAATGTCGTTTGTGTGGCCCTGCTGGTCAGTTCTGTATTCGAGGTACTGCTTACGGGCCTGCGCAACTACGTGTTTTCTCACACAACCAATCGCATTGATGTGGAACTGGGAGCGCGACTGTTTCGTCATCTTTTGACATTGCCGCTCGCCTACTTCGAAGCGAGGCGCGTTGGCGAT
>NZ_JAQQBV010000096.1:0-1692 GCF_046030735.1 Paraburkholderia xenovorans | reverse complement strand
ATAAATTATCAACATTATGGTTGTAGCAGCAAGATGAGAGTGTCGTGTTTCAGCAAGATACAGATGTCGTGTTTTGCAGCTGGTGCCATGCTCGGTGCTTCCGGTCAAACGATGGGAGCCCAGCATGCGTCAAGCCGAACTGGTGACACTGAACATGCGCGAACTCGACCGGTTGAAGATGGTTCAGGCGATTGTTGAGATGGGACTGAAGCCCGGTCGTGCCGCCGAACGGCTGGGGCTGAGCGTACGGCAGGTGGAGCGCCTGGTGATCCGTTATCGGGCATCAGGTGCCGCCGGATTATGTTCAGGCCGGCGCGCCCGGCCCGGCAACCGGAAGCTGGACGAAGGTCTGGCCGTGCGGGCGCTGACGCTCATCCGTGAGCGTTACGCGGACTTCGGCCCGACGCTGGCGTGCGAGAAACTGCGTGAATGCCACGGCATCACGCTGTCGAAGGAGACCGTGCGTCACCTGATGACCGACGCCGGGCTGTGGATTCCCCGCCGGCAGCGCCCGCCGAAGATCTACCAGCCGCGGGCACGGCGGGCGTGTGTCGGCGAGCTGGTGCAGATCGACGGCAGCGAGCATCCGTGGTTCGAGGCGCGGGCGCCGGCCTGCACGCTGCTGGTGTACGTTGACGATGCGACGAGCCGGCTGATGGCGCTGCACTTCACGGCGACCGAATCGACCTTCAGCTACTTCGAGGCGACGCGCGCGTATCTGCAGCAGTACGGCAAGCCGGTCGCGTTCTACAGCGACAAGGCCAGTGTGTTCCGACCCACACATACGCAGACCGGCGACCGGGGCGTGACGCACTTTGGCCGGGCGATGTACGAGCTGAACATCGATACGTTCTGCGCGAACAGCAGTTCAGCGAAGGGCCGCGTCGAGCGCGCACACCTGACACTGCAGGACCGGCTCGTGAAGGAAATGCGGCTGCGCGGCATCAGCACCATTGCGGCCGCCAATGCGTATGCGCCCGCCTTCATTGCCGGCTACAACGCCCACTTCGCGAAACCGCCGAAGAGCACGTTCGACGCGCACCGGCCGCTGCGGGAGGATGAGGATCTGGACGCGCTGCTGACCTGGCGTGAACTGCGGCGTGTGACGAAATCGCTGACGGTGCAGTACGACCGCGTGATGTACCTGCTGGACGACACCCCGGCGAACCGGAAGCTGATCCACCGGTATATCGACGTGTGGGAGTATCCGGACGGGCGCATCGAGGTCAGGGCGGATGGCGCTGCCCTTGCCTGCATCCCGTATGACCGGCTGGCTGGGATCGATCAGGGTGCAGTGATCGAGCACAAGCGACTGGGGCACGCGCTGCAGGTCGCGCAGGCGTTGCAGGCGCAGCGTGATGACCGGCGTGCCTCGGGTTCGCCGTCGCGCACGAACCGCGGGTTGCCGGCCGAACGTGATCAGCGCGAACCCGGCACGAAGAAGCAGCGCGAGTTCACGCGGGCCGACGTCAATGAGGTGATCGTGCAGATCGCGCAGCAGCCGAAGACATCTTCAAAACCTGGCCGTCGGTCTGCAGGATCCGGCTGAACGGACTGACACGCCCTGCCCGTTCACGCGCGCTCCTTCAACGCTACGTGAGATTCAAACCGTTAAAGACAGAGTCAAACTCAACGTCAAAACCCGACATTTCTAAATAGCTGCCGCTACGACATTTGAAACCAGCCTTGACA
>NZ_JAQQBV010000095.1:0-2010 GCF_046030735.1 Paraburkholderia xenovorans | reverse complement strand
ATGGTCACCTTGAAATCAACGAAGTGGATTTCTCCGCCACCCGTAACAACGTGCTGCAGTTGGGAGCCGGGATCAGCGCGGCGTCGATGTCAGTGAGCGCAACGTCAAACGGCACGGGGCTGGTGCTGACTGACGGCATCAGCAGTGACCAGATCACGCTGGACGACATGCTTGTCTTCAACCAGTACGGTGTGCAGCAGGTGCAGTTCGCCGATGGCAAGACGCTGTCAGCAGCACAACTGGTCCAGATGGAGACAACAGGCACGAGTGGCGACGACACGCTCTACGGGTCGCCGGGTGCTGACCTGTTCGACGGTAAGGGTGGCAACGACATTGAGGTCGGCGATGGTGGCAGCGACACGTTCGTGTTCAACGCCGGGTACGGCCACCTGGAAATCAGCGAGAATTATTACGGCGTGGCACAGCCGGTGCTGCAGATGGGAGCGGGGATCAGCGCGACGTCGCTCACAGTGAGCGCAACGTCGGACGGCACGGGGCTCGTACTGACTGACGGCATCAGCGGTGACCAGATCACGCTGGACGACATGCTCGTCTTCAGCCCGTTCGGTGTGCAGCAGGTGCAGTTTGCGGATGGCTCGGCGCTGTCGGCAGCGCAGTTGCGCCAAATGGAGGCGACGGGCACGACTGGCAACGACACGCTCTACGGCACATCGGATGCTGACCTCTTTGACGGCAAGGGCGGTAATGATATCGAGGTCGGCAATGGTGGCAGCGATACCTACGACCTGCAACCGGGCTATGGTTCTTTGACGATTGCTAATGGCATATCGAGCAGCAATACGCCAGCAGGTGATCTGTTGATCCAGGATGCGAATCCAAACGACATCTGGCTGCAGCGTGTCGGGAACAATCTGCAGGTCGACCTGATGGGTTCGACCACAGAGGCAACGATCCAGAACTGGTTCGGCAGCACCTATAGCCAACTCGGCAAGCTCACTGTTAGCGGTGGGTCGGCGGGGAACCTCACGGTGGACTCGCAGATCAATCAGTTGATCCAGGCAATGGCGACCTTTTCGGGTAACAACCCCGGATTCGATCCGACGTCGACCGCGAATCAGGTCATTACCGATCCGACTGTCCTTGCGGCAGTCAATACGGCATGGCATCAGTAGCTTCGGCATCACGTCCCGATCGCGCTTCAGGCGACCGGGGTTTTCGCCAATATTCAGTAGTTAGCGGCTGCCTGCGCTACCGATAACGAATGCGGCCACCTGAGCCGACAATAAGGCATTACCTGTGACAGCAAGACCCGAGGATATTGCCGCCGATCCAGGGCTGGCCGCACTCGTCCTGATCGCTCGCCTTCACGGTGTGGCGGCAGACCCGGAACAGTTACGCCACGCGGCAGCGATGAAGACGGAGCGCTTTGAGGAGGGGGATCTGATCCTGTCTGCCCGTTCACTCGGACTGAAGGCACGCGCCGTTACGGTCGGCGAGACACGGTTAGCAAAGACGCCCCTACCGGCGCTACTTCTGGACAGATCTGGTCAGCACTGCGTACTGGCGGGATGTGATGCAACCCGCGCAATGGTGCTCGAGTGCGGTGCGCAAACTCCTACGGTGACTTCACCCTCTGAGGTCATGACCCGATCAGGTGGTCGTCTCCTGCTGTTTGCTTCCCGTGCATCGCTTGCTGGCAGCCTCGCGAGGTTCGATTTTTCGTGGTTCATCCCCGCCGTTGTCAAGTACCGGCGCCTGCTTTTCGAGGTGCTGCTCGTTTCACTCGTGCTTCAGGTCTTCGGACTGGTGTCGCCGCTGATGTTTCAGGTGGTGATGGACAAGGTATTGGTTAACCGGGCGTTTAGCACGCTCAATGTCGTTTGTGTTGCCCTTCTGGTCAGTTCTGTATTCGAGGTGCTGCTTACGGGTCTGCGCAACTACGTATTTTCTCACACGACCAATCGCATTGATGTAGAACTGGGAGCGCGACTGTTTCGTCATCTTTTGACATTGCCGCTCGCCTATTTCGAAGCGAGGCGCGTTGGCGAC
>NZ_JAQQBV010000093.1:0-2078 GCF_046030735.1 Paraburkholderia xenovorans | reverse complement strand
GCAAAGAAAGTAAGTGCCGCCCCGCACAGGGGCAACACTAATAGACCAATAAGATAAGAAATGAAATGAAATGAAGAAAACCAAAACTGCCATAGGAAAACCAAAAAAAACTCACTGCCTGGCAAGGCGAAAATTATCCGGCATGGACAAATTATAGTTAGTGCGAAAAGGATTAATATCCAACCCCCCGCGCCGGGTATACCGCGCATAAACCGCCAGCTTGACTGGCTTGCAAACCCGAAGAACATCCAGAAAAATCTTCTCAACACACTGCTCATGAAATCCAGTGTGATTTCGATAAGAAATGATATACCGCAATAAACCTGCATGATCGATCTGCGGCCCGACATAATGAATCTGGACACTTCCCCAGTCAGGCTGCCCGGTCACAGGGCAATTCGACTTCAGCAAGTTGGAAACCAAAGTCTCCTCAACCGGCGCTTCATCAAACGCAGCCTTGAGCAATGAATCATCCGGCAGATAAACATCAGCATCCAGATCGAGCCGATCCAGCGACAAACCTTCAAACTCCTCCATCTGCAATTTGCCGAACTCATACGGCGCCGTCAGCCGAACAGAAACCGTCGCGCCGCACGAAGCAGAAACATCCCGCTTGATCGTGTCCCGCACCGCTTCCATCGATTCAAACGCCGTCTGCGCAAACGAGCCCAGATACAACTTGAACGACTTCGACTCGACAATGTTCGGCGAATCCGCCGGCACATAAAACGTGGCCACCGCGATCTGCGGCTTGCCGCGCGCATTCAGCCACGAAAGCTCATACGCATTCCAGATGTCCGTGCCGAAAAACGGCAGTTGCGCGCCGATGCCGATCGCCTCGCGCGCATGCTTGCGCGCAATCGGAAACAGCAACGATGCGTCGTATTGTTCGGTGTAAGCGGAGGGCTTACCCAGCGGTGACTGTTCAGGTGTCATGATGCGTTCACAATGCCACTCAGCACGTGCCCCGTCGCCGTCACGACGCGGGCCGATTCGCAATGGCCAATTTGGTCGTCGAAGAAAAAGTCCGGCTCGAACTCGCGCAGAAATGCGCTCTTGTCGAGACCGCCAAGAAACATCGCTTCGTCGATTTCGATGTTCCACGCCATCAATGTGCGGATCGCGCGTTCATGCGCAGGCGCAGAGCGCGCCGTCACCAACGCGGTACGGATATGCATCGGCGCAGCGTCGTCCGCGAGTTTCTGCAACCGGTGCAGCGCTTCGAGCAACGGCTTCAAAGGCCCATCCGCCAGCGGCAGATCCTTGTTGTGAATCTCATGGCCGACGAACGCGCGCAACCCGTCCTTCTGGAACACGCGCTCGGCTTCGTCCGAAAACAACACGGCATCGCCGTCGAACGCAATCCGGATCTCGTCCGGATACTTGCTCGCCATTTTCGCCGATTCAGGCAACACGCGCGCGGCCGGGAATCCGGCGGCCAGCGCGTCGCGCACGTCGTCCTGATTCGCGGATAGAAACAGCGACGCATTCAACGGCTTCAGATAACCGAACGGCGCCCGTCCGCGCGTAAACACGCCGCGTTCGATCGCCAGACCATGCTCGCGGCACGAGTGAAACGCACGCAGTCCGCTGATCGGATCGCTGCGCGACAAAATCACGACCTCCACCCGATGACCGCCCGCGTTCAATGCCAGCAACTTGCGGATCAGCGGAAACGCGACGCCCGGTTTGGCCGGCACGCTCAGGCGTTCGCGCTGCAATGCTTCATACGTTTGCAGGTCGCCTTCCTCGTACACCAGGTTCTCTTCCTCGAAGTCGAACAGCGCGCGCGACGAGATCGCGACCACCAGTTTGTCGGCGAGGGAAATGGGCATCTGCGTGTGTCGGTCCAGAAAGATCAAGCAAGGAACAATCGATAAACCGGGTTCTGCGTCTCTTCCCAGTACGGATAACCGAGCGTCGCGAGAAAACGTTCGAACTCGCTGTTCTCGCTGGCCGGCACCTGAACGCCGACCAGAATCGAGCTGTAGTCCGCGCCCTGGTTGCGATAGTGGAACAGGCTGATATTCCAGTTCGGCGCCATCGACGACAGGAATTTCATCAACGCGCCCGGCCGT
>NZ_JAQQBV010000092.1:0-2429 GCF_046030735.1 Paraburkholderia xenovorans | reverse complement strand
GTAAGCATCCGGCGATCTCATCTGGTTTTCTATTCTTTGGCGTAAGAGCATACGTTTCCACGATCAGGAAGCGGACACGTGCACACTATTTCCCAAGACATTTCGACCGGGCGCACACGGCGCACCTATAGCACCTCGTTTAAGTCAGAGCTTATCGAGCAATGTCGCCAGGTCGGCGTCTCATGTTCAGCCGTGGCGATTTCGCATGGTCTGAACCCCAATGTGCTGCGGCGTTGGATCAAAGATGCCGCCGATCCCAGCGACGCTGCGCCGCCTACACCCAAATCGGTTGTTGTCGACGTAAAGCCTGCCTTCGTCGCGTTGCCAATGACCGTGCCGATAGCTCAAGCGCCCGACGCGGCGCAAGCGAACGTGCGTATCGACATTCAGCGCAATGGCACAACCGTGTCAGTGCTGTGGCCGCAGCTTTGCTTGAGTGACAGCGCAGCTTGGGTTCGGGAGGTGCTGCGATGATCCGCATCGACGCCATTTGGCTTGCGACCGAACCCCTCGATATGCGTGCCGGCGCTGATACCATCCTTGCTCGCGTGGTGAAGGTATTTGGGTCCGCACGGCCACATCATGCATATCTGTTTGCCAATCAGCGCTCGACGCGCATGAAGGTCCTGGTGTACGACGGTTTTGGCGTCTGGCTTGCCGCACGACGCTTGAACAAAGGTCATTTCGTTTGGGCCAATGGTCATAGTGATATTGCTGAGACGTTAAATCTCGAGCAACTGCGCGCACTCGTGATCGGGCTGCCCTGGCAGACGTTGGCGCACGACCACGTAATCGCGGTGGTATAGCAAATGACGTAAACAGTTTTGATTCCCCCGGCGTGCAGGTGCTGGCAAACTTGATGCATGAATTCACCCACTGATCTCGATGCCCTGAACCCCGATCAACTGCGCGCGCTCGCGCGGCGGTTGATGACCCAGGTCGACGAGAAGACGCGTGAATCGCACTACCGCCAAACGCGCATTGACCAGCTCACCCATGAGCTCTCGGTCATCAAACGCCTGCAATTCGGCAGACGTAGCGAACAGTTCACCGCCGAGCAGTTAAGCTTACTGGACGAGGCCATTGATGAGGATTTGGCCGCGCTTGAGGCCGAGCTGGATGAACTGCGCTCGAACGCGCCGCAGGAGAAACCTCGCAAGCAGGCCAAACGCTTGCCGTTGCCGCCCCAGTTGCCCCGCACCGACGTCCATCACGAGCCGACGGAGTTAACCTGCCCCTGTGGCTGCCAGCGCGTGCGTATTGGCGAGGATATCAGCGAGAAGCTCGACTACGCTCCGGGCGTGTTCACTGTTGAGCGCCACATCCGTGGGAAGTGGGCATGTAAAGCGTGCGAGACGTTGATCCAGGCGCCGGTGCCACCGCATGTGATCGACAAAGGGATTCCGACGAATGGCTTGCTCGCGCAGGTGTTGGTTGCCAAATACGGCGACCACCTTCCTCTGTACCGGCAGGAACGCATCTTCGCCCGGGCTGGCCTAGCAATTCCACAATCGACGCTCGGCGGCTGGGTGGGCGTATGCGGTGTACGTTTGCGGCCCTTGGTCGACGCACTTCGCGAGGAACTGCTGCGCCACAGCGTCTTACATGCAGACGAAACGCCGGTGCGGATGTTGAGCCCCGGCAAAGGGAAGACGCATAGCGCCTATTTATGGGCCTATACGTCGACTCAGTTTGCAGAGGTGCGCGCGGTCGTGTACGAGTTCGCCGACGGCAGATCTGGCGAACATGCCCGCGCCTTCTTGGGCAACTGGCGTGGCAAGCTGGTCGTCGACGATTACAGCGGCTATAAAGCAGGATTCAAACTGGGCATCACGGAAATTGGCTGCATGGCGCACGCGCGGAGAAAATTCTTCGATCTGCATGCGAGCAAGAAGAGCCAGATCGCCGAGCAGGCATTGAAATTCTTCGTGGCGCTCTACGACGTCGAGCGCGAAGCCGCCGACTTAGACCCTGAGCAACGACGAGCGATTCGTGAGGAGCGAGGCCGGCCAATTGCACAGGCGTTGCACGTCTGGATGCTCGCACAGCGCAAACTTGTCTCCGAGGGCTCGCCGATCGCCAAAGCACTGGACTACAACCTCAAGCGTTGGCAGGCGCTCACGCGCTATCTCGACGATCCTCACGTGCCCATCGATAACAATCGAATCGAGAATCTGATTAGACCTTGGGCCATCGGACGGGCGAACTGGTTGTTCGCGGGTTCTCTACGCGCTGGTCAACGAGCCGCTGCCATCATGAGTCTGGTGCGTTCCGCACAACTCAACGGGCACGACCCGTACGCCTACCTAAAAGACGTCCTCACGCGACTGCCCACCCAGCGAGCCGACCAGATTAAGGAGTTGCTGCCGCATCACTGGGTGCCAGCTATCGCCTGATCGAAGCCGCCGATGACTTTACCGGGTGCTTAC
>NZ_JAQQBV010000091.1:0-2659 GCF_046030735.1 Paraburkholderia xenovorans | reverse complement strand
CGTAAGCGCGCGATTTCACACACCTAGCTTGCGTTGTTGAGAAGGCTCACGATTGCGTCCGCAACCTCACTTTGCGGACGCAATCCATGACAGAAGATGACCTCAGCTTTTTGCCCCTACGCGTGACGCGTGTTGGTGTCGGCGGCAAGCGAAGCTTCGATCCAACGGACAAACGTCGACTCGTCGAAGCCTGTCTGCGGCCAGGCGCTTCGCTATCGGGCCTCGCCCTGAAGGCGGGCGTTAATGCCAACCAGTTGCATAAATGGGTTCAGGCGCGTGAACGCGCCCGGCCCCCGATCGGGTACAACGAGCCGGTCGCACCGTCAGCGTTTGTTCCGGTCGTAGCGATCGACGAGCCGACAGCGGTCATGGCGTCCGCGCCCGCGTCGCACCGCACCACCAGAGCAGAATCATCCTGCATTTCGCCACGCTCAACACGACTGGCACGGCTGTCTGCCCACCTGCCCAATGGCGTGAAGCTCGAGCTCGAATGTTCAACAGAGGACGTGGCAATCGTCAATGCGATGGTTGCCGCATTGGGAGCGCGTTGATGTTCCGCTTCGAACCGGACCTGACGGTCTTCCTGCATCGCGAACCGATCGACTTCCGGGCCGGCATCAATAGTCTCGTGGCGCTTGTCGAGCAGTCCATGCAACTCGATCCGTTTGCACGGGCCGTGTTCGCCTTCCACAACCGCAAACGCAACCGGATCAAACTGTTGTTCTACGATCGCAACGGTTTCTGGATGATGTTGAGGCGCCTCGAAGAAGACCACTTCGTATGGCCACGACGGCAGCAGACCGTAGTCAAGCTGACGAGCGAGCAGTTGCACTGGCTCCTGGATGGCATCGACATTGATGCTGTGCGCCGCCACCCGGTACGGTCGTACCATCACGCCAGTTGAGCATTGCGCGTCACCTGTCAGCGTCGGTCGGCCTGTTACAAATTCCCGTAAACCCATCGCGCGTGCGACTTCGTTATCGTGGAGGCATGAACGAGGACGACTTCTCCCGATTGCCACCAGCCGCCCAGGCCTATATCCGTGAACTCGAGACACGCAACCGGCAACTGGGCGACCGGATTACCCAGCTCGAAGAGCAGTTTCGCCTCGCGCAAAGCAAGCGCTTCGCCCCAAGCAGCGAGAAGCTCAAGGATCGCGTCTTCGACGAGGCCGAACAGATCGCCGGCTCCGAGCCCGACGACATGGACGCCGGCGCCACTGACGACGCGTTCGTGCTCCCCGACACGGGCCTGCCGGATCCGCCGGCACCCACGAGAAGCAAACCGGGACGTAAGCCTTTACCGGCGCACCTGCCACGCCAACGCATCGAATATGACCTGCCCGAGAGCGCGAAGGTATGTCCGTGCTGCGCGCACGCACTGCACCGCATGGGTGAAGAGCTTAGCGAACAGTTGCACATCGAAGTAAAGGCGTCGGTGCTCCAGCACGTGCGCTTCAAATATGCGTGTCGCCACTGCGAACGCCACGCCGAGCGCACGCCGGTCATCACGGCACCGATGCCGGCCCAGCCATTGCCAGGCAGCAATGCCAGTGCGGCGATGATCGCCACGGTCACCGCGGGCAAATACGTTGACGGAACACCGTTATACCGGATGGCCCATGCGCTGGCGCGCGCGGACATCGAAGTCGGACGCGCTACGCTGGCGAACTGGATCATCCGGCCTGCTGAGTTGCATTACAGCCGTGTGTACGAGGCGCTGCGCAAGACATTGCTGTCGCAACAGCTGATTCACGGCGACGAGACCACGGTACAGGTACTCAAGGAGCCGGGCAAAACCGCCCAGAGCACCTCGTATATGTGGGTGTATCGCAGCGCTGAAGACTGCTCCGAACCCGTCGTGCTGTTCGACTACCAGCCGGGGCGCGCACAGCAATATCCCCAAGCGTTCCTCGCGGGCTACAAGGGCCTGCTTATGACCGATGGGTACGCCGCCTGGCGCACGCTCGAAGGTCCGACCCACTTCGGCTGCCTCGCCCACTCGCGACGCACCTTTGTTGATGCCTTCAAGGGCATGAAGAAACCAGGCGGGCGTGCCGCACATGCATTGGAATACTTCAAGGCGCTCTACCAAGTCGAAACCCTCGCAAAGGGCGATCTGCCCGAGGGCGAGACGCGCGTCGATTACACCTTCCGGCTGCGTCAGCAACACAGCGTGCCGCTGCTGGAGTCCTTCAGGAAATGGCTTGACGAACTGGCACCACAGATTCTTCCTGAGAGCCTGCTGGGCAAAGCGATCTCCTATACACGCAACCAGTGGACGTACCTCAGCCGCTACGTGAACGACGGGCGCGCGCCAATCGATAACAACGTGATCGAGCGCGACATCAGGCCATTCTGTACCGGCAGATCCTCATGGATGTTCAGTGACACGGTTGCTGGTGCGAAGGCCAGTGCCATGATCTACAGCTTGATGCTCACGTGCCGAGCGTGCAACGTCGAACCTTATGCATATCTCGTACGGGTACTCAGCGAATTGCCGCAACGGGCATTAGACGCCGATGTTACCGACCTGCTGCCGCTTAACTTCTCGAAGCCTACGGCTTGACCGCGTAACAACGCTTGGTCCAACCACCGTATTGACGTGACCGTTGCCACGCGGCCATATGGGTCCCGTGTGTGCCAGATCGAGCGCTTAC
>NZ_JAQQBV010000090.1:0-2689 GCF_046030735.1 Paraburkholderia xenovorans | reverse complement strand
GCCGATAATCGGATCGGAAAACAGATGCCAGACAGACGTTTGACGCAGAGCGGTCTGCCCTTGTTATCAAAGGATGAGCAGAACGAGCGCAGAGCCCGCCTAGCGACGCAGGGTGTGCTAACAGGCTTCACCACACAGATCGCGCCGCTCGAAAACCTCATTATCGGCAGTGCGAACTGTCTTTACGAGTTTTTTCACGCGAACGGATACATGATCCGGTGCACCGAATGGGATCAGCGGGCGATTGTCCCGGCGCTGTTGCAGTACCACGGATGGGTTTATGCGCTGTACGGCGAAGACGAACAGGCTGTGTACGTCGGAGAGACAGGCAGGAGTTTCCGCGAGCGATTTGAGGAGCATGAGAGGGAAGAAAGCAAGAAGTGGTGGTGGACGGCGTGGACTGCGGTGAAAGTGCTGCCCTGTCCCGATCAGAGCAGGCGGAAGCTGTTCGAGTAGCTAATCGGTCTGGCTGGCGGTTATTACGCCAACAGGATGCAGCCAGCAGGCCCGGACAACCTGTTTGATGATGTCGTCCTGTCCTTGCTGCTGCTGGAAAACGATGATCGTGAGCCGCTGGCTTTCCCGAATGACATGGTCCGGGATACCGCCGGGATGCTCTCGCATCTGTTTGCGGATCGTGAATGACGGGCAACTGAGCGGAAAAAGCCGTGAAAATTGCGCACCGGGTTCGCGTGCTCAAAACGCAAAAGTCGAAAACTTGACGAGGGCTAGGCATGTCGGCTTCCAGTGTGATCGCAGCGAGCGCCACCGCAGCTAGTGGCACGGTAGCGGTGGCGACGTCAACCGGACTAACACCGGCACTGATTGGCTTTGTGGGCACCATTGTGGGCGCAGCTATCGCTCAAGGCGCAGCCTTGATGATCTCCCATAAGGGGCGCATTGACGCACAGCAAAGGGATGCCGCGGCAAAGCAGCATGCTCTTCGAACCCTCGTGGCGGAAGAGCGTGTTCTAGCCCATCAAGGCGCGTTCAAGCGAATAAAAGGGCTGCTAGCGGCCGGTAGAAATACGAAGGCTATTGACGACATCGACAGCTGGATGGATGACAACTGCTTGTTTCTCAGCGCCGAGGCACGAAAGGCCGTCTGGGCTGCAATCGGAAACGCGAAGGCGAGGGCCCAAAATCTTGCTGAGAGCGACAACGAAGGGCTCGAGCCAGCGCATAGGAACCTGTACAGCGATCAAGCGATGAAGAATTATGGCGCGATTATGGACGCACTGACGCCTGTAGTCGATGGTGTTGGGTTGCCGCCGCTTGGAACCGACGAGTTGAAATCCATCGCCGAGAGCGCCGGTGACCGCGTTCTGCCAGCATCGGCCAAACTAGGCACCTAAACTTCGGAAAACAGTCGAAGTAAGAAGCACTATCACAAAACGGAGTCAGCGATGGGGCAGGCAAGAAAGCGTGGCACGAAGGAACAGCGGATTGCAGAAGCCGCGGCGAGGATGGAGCGCGAACCCGACATGCGAGGAGTCTGCAAATCCGAGAGCGCTGATCAAGTGATGCGCAGGATCATTCCGGTCTATCAAGAAATGGATGCGCGAATGAACGAGTCGCGCAGTCACATCGATTGCCAAGGCGGCTGTTCCTACTGCTGTTACTACCACGTCATGGTGACGCCAGCAGAAGCACTCGCGCTCGCGGCTCACATCGAAACGCTACCAGTCCACGAGCGTGAGCCAATCAAGGCCCGGCTCGCGCAGACGGCAGAGCGCGTAGCGCCGCTTTCGCAGATCGAATATATCAGGACGAACATTCCGTGTGCATTTCTCGATTCTGGTCATTGCACCGTCTACCTGATGCGTCCTTTTGCGTGTCGAGGCTTTCAGTCGACGAGCGTCAAGAGATGCAAGGACGCATTCGACGATCCGTATGACGACCGGCCTCATACCCCCGATCCAGAACGCGAATTTGTGAAGTTAGAGTACGTTGAGGAAATACACGCCAGTCAGCGACTTGAGGGTTGTGAAGCGGCCAGCTACGAGATGCACGGTGCGGTAGCATCGGCCTTGGCCGACTCGCAGGCGGTTGCGCGGTGGAGGGGCGATCAAGTCACGTTCCCAAGTGTACGTGACCGCACGCATGCGTAAGCATCGGAAAACGGAAAAGGCAGAACCGAACCGAGAACAGGGGAAAAAATGGCATTTCGCGTACGCCACAATCCGCACAATGAACTGCTTACACTTGCGAACTATCATCGCAAAGTGATCGCGGATAAAGTCGAGCGCGGGGATAGTTTGGGGATCACACTGGACTGCACCAGTTGCTTGATCGCACTAGCGTTCTACGTTGAAGCTCTGATTAATTTTGTTGGTAAAGAAAGGGTTCTCTCGTGGAGGGAGCGGGACTACAGCATCCGGAAAGTTGAGTTGGTGTTACGCACGCTCGGTCTCCCAATCGATTTGGAGGGGAAGCCGTTCAGCGCAATTTCCACACTTCGCGAAGTACGGAACGGCCTGGCCCATGGCAAGCCGGTTCAGCGAATGGCGAACGCAACCAATCGCACAGAGCTGGGTGAAATAACCCGAGGTCCGTGGGGAGAACACGCCAACCCTGCTACTGTGAACGATCTGTACCGACAGGTTGTAGAGCTTCGAGATGTGTTGTTTAACAAGGCAGGCATACGCTTTGGCGCAAGTCTTACGTCGGCGGTAGGTTCGTTCGAATA
>NZ_JAQQBV010000089.1:0-2784 GCF_046030735.1 Paraburkholderia xenovorans | reverse complement strand
CGCTGCAGTCGAAGAATCCGTCGATCGACGCGTCGCGCCTGAGCGACATCATCGCGTCGCAAATCCAGCCGGTGATTGCACGGTTGAACGGCGTGGGCAGCACCTTCATGCTGGGCTCGGAATACGCGATACGTATCTGGCTGAATCCGGACAAGCTGCAGGGCTATGGGCTATCCACCACCCAGGTGCTGAACGCGATCAACGCGCAGAATGCGCAGTTCGCCACAGGCTCGGTCGGCGCGGACCCGGCGGTCAACGGACAGGTCTTCACCGCGACGGTTGCCGGGGATACGCTGTTTTCTTCGTTGAAGCAGTTCCGCGACATCATTTTGCTGACCAACAATAACGGTACGGTGGTCCGCCTGAGCGACGTCGCCCGGATCAGTTTCGGCGCGCAAACGTACGGGTCGGCCTCTCGCTACCAGGACAAAGCGGCAGGCGGCATGGGGGTGTATCTGCTGCCCGGCGCCAACGCGCTCGCGGTCGCCAAGGCGGTGAAAGCCGAGATGGCCGAGCTTGCGAAGGACCTGCCTGCCGGCGTCACGTGGGACGTGCCGTACGATGCGACGCCGTTCATTACCGCGTCGATCACCGACGTGATCAAAACGCTGCTGGAAGCGATCGTGCTCGTGTTCGTGGTGATGCTGATCTTCCTGCAGAATCTGCGGGCCACGATCATCCCTACGCTGGTGATTCCGGTGGCGTTGCTGGGCACCTTTATCGGTCTGTCGCTGTTGCACTACTCGCTGAACCAGCTCACGCTGTTCGGGATGGTGCTCGCGATCGGGATCGTGGTGGACGACGCGATCGTCGTGATCGAAAACGTCGAGCGGATCATGACCGAGGAGAGGCTTCCACCCAGGGAGGCGACCCGCAAGGCCATGAAGCAGATCACCGGGGCGATTCTCGCGATCACGGTGGTGCTGGCCGCTGTGTTCGTGCCGTCCGCGTTGCAGCCGGGCGCGACCGGCATTATCTACGCGCAGTTCGCGCTGACCATTGCGGTATCGATGGCGTTTTCGGCGTTCCTCGCGATGTCGTTCACGCCGGCGCTCTGCGCCGCGCTTCTCCGGCCCACGCACGACCAGCAGAAGAATGTCGTGTACCGCTGGTTCGACAAGGGCTTCGACAAGCTGAACCGCGGCTACTTCCGGCAGATCGGCAGCGCGGTGCGCCACGCGCCGCGCTGGATGATTCTTTTCGTGTTGCTGACGGTGCTGGCAGGCTTCCTGTACACGCGTTTGCCGACAAGCTTCGTCCCGGATGAAGATCAGGGCTTCATGCTGGCGCTGGTGAATCTTCCGACCGGCGCGACGCTGCAGCGTACCGATCAGACCATGGCTGAAATATCGGACACGTTGAAGCACAGTCCTATCGGCAAGGATATCGCCGCCGTATTCCAGGTTGAAGGATTCAGCTTTGTCGGCAGCAGCGAGAACGTCGGCATGGCGTTCATCCAGTTGACCGATTGGAACAAGCGCTCGCAAACCGCGATGGAGTTGATTCCGCAGGCGAACCGGGTGTTGCATGGAATCAAGGGGGCGCAGATTTTCGTGGTCAATCTGCCGACTATTCGCGGGCTGAGCCAGTTCGGCGGCGTCGATATGTTCCTGCAGGCACGCGCCGGTCAGACGCGGGCGCAACTGGCGCAGGCAGAGGGCATTCTGTTGGGCGATGCGTCGAAGAACTCGACGCTCTATGGCGTTCGCCCCAATTCGCTGCCGAATGCGCCGCAACTGCAAATGTCCGTGGACCGCGTGCAGGCGCAGTCGATGGGGCTGTCGCTCACGGATGTCTATAACTCGATTCAGATGGATCTGGCGCCGTATTACGTCGATCAGTTCACGTATGGCGGCCGCGTCAAGCGTGTCTATGTTCAGGCCGATGCGCCTTACCGGATGGGACTGGATTCGTTGCAGCATATCTATACGCCAAGCGGGATCAGCAGTGCGTCGACCGGCGCGGCCAGCAACGCGAGCAGCGCAACCAACACGAGCGGCTATCTGACCACCGTCAATCCGTCTGCTGCGAATACGTCGATTGGTCCGTACAACATGGTGCCGCTGTCCAGCGTCGTGAAAGCGAACTGGAACGTCGGGCCGGTCGCGTTGCCGCGTTATAACGGTTTCTCCGCGATCGAAATCGTCGGCAATCCGGCGCCGGGCTATTCGACCGGTCAGGCCATGCAGACGCTGCAACACACGGTGGACAGCAAGTTGCCGCCGGGCTTCCATGCCGACTGGACCGGGCAGTCATACCAGGAACTGCTCGCCGGCAATTCGGCGACCGTGCTGATGGTGCTGTCGATCGTGGTCGTGTTCCTGTGCCTCGCGGCGCTCTATGAAAGCTGGTCGATCCCGGTGGCCGTGTTGCTGGTCGTGCCGTTAGGTTTGCTCGGCATCGTGTCGTTCTGTCTGCTGCGCGGGGTGCCCAACGACATCTACTTCAAGATCGGACTGGTGACGGTGATCGGTCTTGCGGCCAAGAATGCGATCCTGATCGTCGAATTCGCGGTGGAGGGGCAAGCCCGAGGCATGACGCTTTTCGACGCGGTGGTGTCCGCCGGCAAGCTGCGTTTGCGGCCGATTCTGATGACGTCGCTGGCTTTTATTCTCGGCGTGTTTCCACTGGTGATCTCGACCGGGGCGGGCGCGGCTTCGCGTCACGAAATCGGCACGGGTGTGATCGGCGGGATGCTGTTTGCGACCGTATTCGGTTTGCTGCTGATTCCGGTTTTTTACGTGGTCGTGCGGCGTGTGCTGGGCGATAAGCTCGATGAGGTTT
>NZ_JAQQBV010000088.1:0-2917 GCF_046030735.1 Paraburkholderia xenovorans | reverse complement strand
AAAACACACCTGTTATAGGATCAAGCCTTACGGGCAATTAGTATCAGTTAGCTTAACGCATTACTGCGCTTCCACACCTGACCTATCAACGTCCTGGTCTTGAACGACCCTTCAAGGGGCTCGAAGCCCCGGGGATATCTCATCTTAAGGCGAGTTTCCCGCTTAGATGCTTTCAGCGGTTATCTCTTCCGAACATAGCTACCCGGCGATGCCACTGGCGTGACAACCGGTACACCAGAGGTTCGTCCACTCCGGTCCTCTCGTACTAGGAGCAGCCCCCTTCAAATATCCAGCGCCCACGGCAGATAGGGACCAAACTGTCTCACGACGTTTTAAACCCAGCTCACGTACCTCTTTAAATGGCGAACAGCCATACCCTTGGGACCGGCTACAGCCCCAGGATGAGATGAGCCGACATCGAGGTGCCAAACACCGCCGTCGATATGAACTCTTGGGCGGTATCAGCCTGTTATCCCCAGAGTACCTTTTATCCGTTGAGCGATGGCCCTTCCATACAGAACCACCGGATCACTATGACCTGCTTTCGCACCTGCTCGACTTGTCGGTCTCGCAGTTAAGCACGCTTATGCCATTGCACTATCAGCACGATTTCCGACCGTACCTAGCGTACCTTCGTACTCCTCCGTTACACTTTGGGAGGAGACCGCCCCAGTCAAACTGCCTACCATGCACTGTCCCCGATCCGGATTACGGACCAAGGTTAGAACCTCAAACAGATCAGGGTGGTATTTCAAGGATGGCTCCACGCAGACTGGCGTCCACGCTTCACAGCCTCCCACCTATCCTACACAGACCGGTTCAAAGTCCAATGCAAAGCTACAGTAAAGGTTCATGGGGTCTTTCCGTCTAGCCGCGGGGAGATTGCATCATCACAAACACTTCAACTTCGCTGAGTCTCGGGAGGAGACAGTGTGGCCATCGTTACGCCATTCGTGCAGGTCGGAACTTACCCGACAAGGAATTTCGCTACCTTAGGACCGTTATAGTTACGGCCGCCGTTTACCGGGACTTCAATCAGGAGCTTGCACCCCATCATTTAATCTTCCGGCACCGGGCAGGCGTCACACCCTATACGTCCACTTTCGTGTTTGCAGAGTGCTGTGTTTTTATTAAACAGTCGCAGCCACCAGTTTATTGCAACCCCTTCACCCTCTGCCCGCAGGGGCATCAAGCTACAGGGGCGTACCTTATCCCGAAGTTACGGTACCAATTTGCCGAGTTCCTTCTCCCGAGTTCTCTCAAGCGCCTTAGAATACTCATCTCGCCCACCTGTGTCGGTTTGCGGTACGGTCTTGTTAGACTGAAGCTTAGAGGCTTTTCCTGGAACCACTTCCGATTGCTTCTTCACCTAAGTGAATGGCCTCGCACCCTTGAATCCCGCGCCCGGATTTGCCAAAGCGCCTTCTCCAATGCAAGGACCGGGACTTCCAACACCCGGACAACCTTCCGCGATCCGTCCCCCCATCGCATCTAACAATGGTGCAGGAATATTAACCTGCTTCCCATCAGCTACGCATTTCTGCCTCGCCTTAGGGGCCGACTCACCCTACGCCGATGAACGTTGCGTAGGAAACCTTGGGCTTACGGCGAGGGGGCTTTTCACCCCCTTTATCGCTACTCATGTCAGCATTCGCACTTCCGATACCTCCAGCACACTTTCCAGTGCACCTTCGCAGGCTTACGGAACGCTCTCCTACCATGCGTGCAAAGCACGCATCCGCAGCTTCGGTATATTGCTTAGCCCCGTTACATCTTCCGCGCAGGACGACTCGATCAGTGAGCTATTACGCTTTCTTTAAAGGATGGCTGCTTCTAAGCCAACCTCCTGACTGTTTTAGCCTTCCCACTTCGTTTCCCACTTAGCAATATTTGGGGACCTTAGCTGGCGGTCTGGGTTGTTTCCCTCTTGACACCGGACGTTAGCACCCGATGTCTGTCTCCCGTGATTGCACTCTTCGGTATTCGGAGTTTGCTATGGCGTAGTAATCCGCAATGGACCCCACAACCATGACAGTGCTCTACCCCCGAAGGTGATACACGAGGCACTACCTAAATAGTTTTCGGAGAGAACCAGCTATTTCCAGGTTTGTTTAGCCTTTCACCCCTATCCACAGCTCATCCCCTAACTTTTCAACGTTAGTGGGTTCGGACCTCCAGTACGTGTTACCGCACCTTCATCCTGGCCATGGATAGATCACCTGGTTTCGGGTCTACACCCAGCGACTGAATCGCCCTGTTCGGACTCGCTTTCGCTACGCCTGCCCTAATCGGTTAAGCTTGCCACTGAATGTAAGTCGCTGACCCATTATACAAAAGGTACGCCGTCACCCTCTTTCAAAGGCTCCGACTGTTTGTATGCATGCGGTTTCAGGATCTGTTTCACTCCCCTCCCGGGGTTCTTTTCGCCTTTCCCTCACGGTACTGGTTCACTATCGGTCGATCACGAGTATTTAGCCTTGGAGGATGGTCCCCCCATCTTCAGACAGGATTTCACGTGTCCCGCCCTACTTGTCGTACACCCAGTTCTTCCCCGCTGTTTTCGTCTACAGGGCTATCACCTGCTATGGCGGCACTTTCCAGAGCCTTCGACTAACAATGAAGATAAAGAGTACAGGCTGGTCCCATTTCGCTCGCCACTACTCTGGGAATCTCGGTTGATTTCTTTTCCTGCGGTTACTTAGATGTTTCAGTTCACCGCGTTCGCTTCACATGACCTATGTATTCAGTCATGGATACTCCATAAGGAGTGGGTTTCCCCATTCGGACATCTACGGATCAAAGCTCGTTGCCAGCTCCCCGTAGCTTTTCGCAGGCTACCGCGTCCTTCATCGCCTGTGATCGCCAAGGCATCCACCACATGCACTTGTTCGCTTGACCCTATAACGGGTGTGTCTTT
>NZ_JAQQBV010000087.1:0-3149 GCF_046030735.1 Paraburkholderia xenovorans | reverse complement strand
GTGCGCACCGCTTGGGCTATCTGCACGACTTCGACCAAGCAAGGGAATTGGCCCTCACTTGGATTCGATCGAGTGGCCCTTTGGGCAATGTTGCCGCTTGCAGTGACAACTACCTGGTAGCGTTGGACTATGTCGCACCAGTCTTTCCAGACATGGTACTCCTAGCGATAAAACAAGCATCTGTGGAACCTGGGTTTGCATCGAGGGAGAACAAGAACTTCAATAGATTCGTTAGCCTGCTATGCCACCTTGCCTATGAGGATGAGAGCTTCAATTGCGCGGTGGAAATACTCCTAAAGTTTGCCGAAACCGAAAAAGATGGTGAGAACAATAACAGCATCGTCGGACAGATGCGACAACTGTTCTCACTTCATCTTTCTGGGACCGAGGCCACGCCTGAGCGGCGACAGGTATTTCTTCAAAAGCTGCTCACTTCCGGCAGCACAAGACACCAAGAAATCGCCGGACAGCTTTTCCACTCCGCTTTCGAAACGCATCAGTGGACCTCTTTCGGGACGTTTCATTTCGGTGCGCGCAGGAGAGGCACCGGTTGGAGTCCCAGCACTCATGACGAAAGCATTGCTTGGTACCTCGGCTACATTCGGTTGTTGCTGCCCATCCTGAACTCAACACAGCAGAAAGATCGGGACTGGGCAAAGACGTTGCTAGCGAGCCATTTTCGCGGATTGTGGTCATCTGCAGAATGCTTCGATGCGCTCGAACAGATCATCCTCGATTATGGGCGGAACGGCGAATGGCCGGAGATGTGGAGGTCCATTAAGCAGACCATTCACTTCGACCGAGACCTGCACACCCCGGAACTGATTGCTCGGCTTGAGTTACTCGAGACGCTGACCTCTCCATCCGATCTCTACTCTGAGATTCAAGCTTATGTCTTGGTCGACACATGGGACCATATCGAGTTGCGTGGCACCAACTACCAAGAGAGCACGGCGAAAATGTACGGCAAGGTCGTCAAATTGGGAACGCTCGCAGCATCTCGACCTGAGTATCTCGAACGCTTAGGCGCCAAACTTTGGGAGATGCGTGTTCAGCCAATTTGGTGGTTTGGGGAAGGATTGGCGATTGGGAGCATGGACTGCCTTTCGATGTTCAATCTCCTCGTCGCTTTGTTTCAAAGGCATCGATCTGACTCGGCCTTTCCTAATCTATTGACGGGCTACGTGCAAGGGGTCTATCAGCAAGACGCTAGTCAAGCGCGCCAACTCGTAGAGCACGCATTGGACATTTCTGAACTGAAGCCATATGCGATCGCACTTCTCACAACGGTTCCGGTTGTCCCCTGGGTATCGGAAAAGCTACTGGAACTCGCGCACGAGGGCGAACTCGAGGCTTGGCGTTTCGAGCAAATCAGCTATGGGAGGGCACATGAGGCAATTCCGGATAGCGAATTAGCAGCGCTCCTCGTGGAAATCAACGCACTGAACAAAGGTTACCTTTCCTCGATTCAGATACTGTCCATGCGCTTCTTTGAGAAAGAACTCCGCAATTACACGCCGAGCGAGGAGCTATGTGCGACGGGTAGAGCAGCCATTCGACAATTTGTCTCGGCTCACCGGGATGACCTAAGGCGAACGCAGTTGCATGGAGTTGAACGCGTCCTCGGGGAAGTTTTCAGTCCTTCAACGCCGCAGAGTGATGCCAAGGAGATCATCGAGTCTCTCTGCGAAGGAATAAAAACGTATCGGCTATTTGCATCTGATATTTCCGAGATCACGACAGCAATGATCACGAGATATCCGGAATTGTTCCTTGACTCAATGCTCAACGACCACTACGAAGCAGGAACGCGGATACTCAGGGAACGGATGGGTAAGAAAAGCCCATCACTCAATGACGCTTCGGTGGATAGGATCTTGGCGTGGTGCGACGGGGACCAACAACGCATTGCCAAGGTTGCCAAAATGATAGATGTCTACTCTACAAATAGCCGAGAAAATGTATCAGATCACAATCCGAAGAGCATGGTGCTTAGCGAACACGCGAAGTCGCTCCTAAAGGAGGCAGACGACAAGTTATACATAGTTCAGACGTTCTACGAAGATATCTGGCCTAGCAATTGGTCTGGATCGCTTGCCGACATCATTGACGCTCGGTCCAAAGCGCTCGCAGAATTGCTGAACTACCCTGACCCTGCGGTAAAGGCCGTTGTCAGGACTGAAACGGATCTTCTCGAGCAAAAAATTCGCCGGGAGCGGGAGCGCGAGGCTGCAGAACATAACAGACGCGAGCAGCGTTTTGAGTAATCGGCACCCCGCCGGAGCGACTACGGAAGTTAATTGTCGAGCCAAGCGTCTCCAACCTTTACCTCGACTTTCGACATCAAGATTGAATGCTGTCCAACGACTTATAGAGAACGTCCACCTACGCCATCATGCTCTCGTCGAGTCTGCTGATTGTGTGAGGAAGATCGGCCACGATCGCGTCCATGAAGTGATAGGTGTACGGATCTATAGTCTTCATTCAACAAATGGGTTGGCGAAAACCAGCGTCGTGCGTATCGCCAACTAACACATCGATTTCGCCGACGAGCAGACGCGTATCGACACTCATTGGGGCGCCAGAGCATACATGGCGAGAGTGAATAAGAATCAAGCTCGCATACCATTAATCTTGCCATGTGCTGGCCGAGGTGCTACAGCTAATCCCTGAACTCCCAGACTTTTCCGACGACAATAAAATCGCGTTTATGTCCGATTACGGTGGCGAGCATGACGATGCTCGCTTCAGCAGGAGCAGGAGCAGGAGCAGGAGCAGAAGCAGAAGCAGAAGCAGAAGCAGAAGCAGAAGGACGATTCACGATTCCTACAGCGAGTTCAAATACAAAGACCTCAAATACGACCCGCGGTGCCCAAGCCCCTGCTCTGTCGAATTCCCATCTGGCAACCAGCTTCACTGAGGTAGGGGACGAGGATATGTCACCTTTGCCTAAGAACTGCCTGCACTCGCCATCGATCGCGTAGGCGAGTGTCACTGCCCAGCCCAACAACCCAGCGAAACCGCATGTCGCAGGAAATTTTCTCCAGCAACATGCGTTCGCTTCGAATCGAATAAACAGCAACGCCGCTCAGCCGCTTACGCTCTTCCCGCTCCCCTCCCCATGATGCGGCAAGCGATGCGAAACCTCA
>NZ_JAQQBV010000086.1:0-3294 GCF_046030735.1 Paraburkholderia xenovorans | reverse complement strand
ATTTTCCGCTTTCCGGAGCAAACCCAGATGGAACTAACACGTGCGACGGCACGTTGTCCCTTTGAGCTTATCTTTAATTTCTACAAACGCATCAGTGCTGTTTGGGCAGCCCCCCCTGAGTTTGTAAAACAAAAAACCCAGTTTCAGGATCTACTCAAGGCGCGACATGGCTCATGTCAATGTAACTGGGAGCTTATCAAAGGTGGGTGGGAATCTCACTGGGTGATGGTTCACCCGGAAGACTGGCGGTACCGAGACCAATATATGTGCCCATTTACCGTCGCGTTGGAAGAACTCGAACTGGGTTGGGGAAGATTTGATCAGGTACTTTCGGCACGAAGGGCCCGCCTAGAACGATTAGACATCAAGTTTCTTTCGCGCGACATACACGACGCGGGGCTAATAAGATATCAAGGAAATACGAACGTCCTACCGGACGAAGATCAATTCGAAATATGGAACGTTTGGCCCAATTTCGAATGGCTGCATGAATCGCCGCTAACCGAGCTACTTAATCTAACAGCAGAAGTTGAAGTAGAGTCCACTTACCGTGCGTTGACGGCTTGGCTTGACGGCATCGACAAAGGGTTAACTCCCAAAATCCGTAAGGATCCGGTGAATTGTGTCCGGCTGTGCAGGAGGGCTACAGATATCTGGTTGGTCAAGTGGAGTCATGCTGCGACGGATTTGTCGCAGTAAATACGCAACTTTCGGGCCTACCTCGATCCCAATGAATGAAAAAGCTAGCGATGACGGTAACCGGTTTGAATCCGCTAGGTGATGTCTTGTGGGCTGGTAAATCATTGCAGGCGACCATCAGCAGTTTGCGAATCCAGCTCCTGCCGAGTGCGCGATGCGTACTCATGCGATACCAATGTAGTGATCAATTTATTTCAGACAGGCAGATAGGTTCTTTTACTATCGTTTTCGCCTCATATAGGTCGTGAACGTGTCGGCAACCATATTGCTTTATCTCAAGCCGAGCGGCGCGTGGTTCGCGCAACGCTGATGCATTAAAAGTAATTCGAGTGATCGCGCAGGGCAGAGACGTTCAGTGTGAAAGCGAGTGAAAGCGAATATTCGTTCACCTGTAAGTCGGTGTGCGGAACGTCCCTTGTTGAGAAAATTGAATGGCAGCCTAGTCATCGCACACCTTGCTACCACGACGTTACGATATTTGTTTGATCAACAGACTTCAGTTGTCCAACGGCTCATAGGCGCGACCACTTTCGGTTAGCTCATAAACACCATTGCCGACTTCTTCAATTAGCTTCATTTTCGTGAGTTCCGCTATCGCATCAAGAAGATCGTTTTTATCAAGACTTTGCCGGCCCAATCTGATGTTCTTGATTATTAAAGTTAATGACCTATGATCGCCCTCTAAAATTATTGGAGATGATTTTCTGATAGCAATATCCATTATGGTGTCAGCCATTTTTGATAGGAGTTGCTTTATATTGAAATCCACTTCAGCTTCTGTCGATTCTAAGCGATCCGAAACTGCGCCTAGAATCTTTAGAGCCTCGCTCACGGATTTGACGATCTTCAGGTCTTTTCCAGGATTGATCTTAGAAAATTCATCCCTAAGAATTTTCTTGTTTTCCGTGAACGTCTTATCGTTTGATACGATTATCAAATCCTCATCGCAGAATGAAATCAACTCTTCCCACAATAGCTCGTCGCAAACCGAATGTCTATCAGGTGAGGTTGGCGGATTTCCTAATAATTTCCGCGTTTTAGCTTTGGCAATCAGTTCTTCTTTCGTTTCTATAAAGTCGCAGGTTTTAGTTAGATCGTCGTATGCATCAAACACCGGGTCGTCTCCCGGCTTAGGTTCTAGCATTGCCTCAATCTTGCTCTTCAACTCTTTTCCAATCTTACGAACCTGTGATTGAAGACGGGTTGCCTCCTGATGCTCAACCATGTCTTGTACCACTGCTGTGGTATATATGGAAATAGATGAGGTTCTCTCGATCTCAGCGCCAAGCTTAGTTAGTTGCAATGTTCTATTCCGCTGAAACTCTCTATATCCTTGTTCTGAAATGATGAGGGTGTTTTTCAGTTTTTTTAGCTCATCAAATAAAGATAGTCTATCACTCGCGGCCCGATAAAAATCAAGATAGATATTCGTGTCTACAAAAAGTTTTGTCATCTTTATTCCTCTCTGGTGATTAAATGATACGGGAGCTGGCTCCGGCCCCTCAACAGCCCCCCCCCGGTCAGGGCGCTACGACTGCTATCTGGCTGAAAACAACAGTTCGACCTGAAGGCATGAACAACAGCAATCGCTGCACAACGGACAAGGCTCATGAGGCACTGACGGCAGAAATGGGTCGACTTGAGCCGGCCGCATAGGGCCGCGGTCGGAGTGACAGCCAGTCGACTCCCTCTGTCAAATCGTCGACAATCGTCCCACAATCGACGCTACCGATGAGTGCCGGGGCCAATGCAAATGAAAATATCGAAAATCGGGCTTGGGTTGGCGGGAGCCGTAATCGCTTTCACGGCGAGGTCAGCACTGGCGCAGCTAGCCGGGCAATGGGTATGGGATCGTCTGATGAGGAGCAATGAGTCGTCATTTGACGAGCGTGCTGGAGGTTCGACATATAGGGAGCAGGAGCCTGGGGCTCCCGCCTTATGGCTTATTTTTCTACGGTTGCTAGCCCAAAATGTCGATGAACTCCTTGATGCCGGCCTGTTCGGCCAACTGCGCGGCGTTGGCCATGGCTCCAATCTCCTCGGCGAGTTTTCCGACGCGGGCTGAGTCAGATAAAGCCTCCAGCGGGTCATCGCCGATACGGGCAGACATTAGCGCAAAGATGGACTTGGCGACTGGCAGCCACTTAATAGCTAACTCTTCAACCGTAAAAGACTTGCTGTTCGATGCGACTTTGGTGAAGCTAGCGTGTTCAACATCAATCTTTCGCCCAACGACCTCTTCAAGGCAAGCAGAGACCACTGCCATGAAGAAGAACTTGAACCGTACACTGCGGGCGATACGAAGTTGTTTCTCTTGCGCCTTGGTGAGCTTCTTTTCCTCGTTTAGCTGCTTCAGTTCGAGCCGAATATGGTCGATCGCTAAAGCTAGCGCATAGACAAACAAAATGTGGCGTGCAGATTTGCCCTCGAACGCTCGGTTGTAAGCAGCTTTTCTGTCAAAGATCGTATTCTTACCGCGCGACGCATCTTCGAGAGATCCACCAAATGCCAGAAGAGGCTGTGCAACCACTTCAATTCCAAGCCCAGAAATAGACTGCCCAAATCCTCGCTTTAGCGAGTACTTATGTCCCAGTG
>NZ_JAQQBV010000085.1:0-3331 GCF_046030735.1 Paraburkholderia xenovorans | reverse complement strand
CAAGGCAGACGTTTTCAGCCACCGACAGATGAGGAAAAAGATTAAACGACTGAAAGACGAAGCCAACTTTACTGCGGAAGTCGTTGATGTGTACTCCAGGAGCATGAATATCCTGGTCATTCACATGAATGCTGCCCGACTTGATTTCTTCCAGCCGATTGACTGTACGAATCAGCGTGGATTTCCCCGAGCCAGAGGGGCCGCAAACGACCACGACTTCGCCGTTCTTCACTTCCGCGGTAACGTCCGCAAGCGCGTGATATTCGCCGTACCATTTATTAACTTTCGAGAATCGAATCATTTTCAATGCTCCTTTGCCACGTGATCTTCGGCGAACGCTTACGCGTGACGTTGCGTTCCAGTTGCTTTGCGCACTGTGTAAGCACGAAGCACACAACAAAATAGATGATTGCCAAAATGAGAAACACCGGGAACGGGCGCGTCAACAGGTGGTTATTGACCTGGTTTGCCGCAAACGTGAGTTCTTGTACGCTTATCACGTAGCCGATCGATGTCTCTTTGATGATTGAGACGAACTGACTGATGATGCTCGGCACCATGTTGTAAAGTGCCTGAGGCAAGATAATCCAGAAGTTCATCTTCCAGTACCCGAGCCCTAGCGCGCGCGAAGCTTCGACCTGCCCGTTCGGAAGTGCCTGAATGCCGGCACGAACAACCTCGGAAAGATAGGCCGACTCATAAATGACCAACGTACATATCAGTGTCGTGAACGCCGTCACGCTGTGTCCGACCAGAATGGGTACGAGAAAGTATCCCCAGAAGACGAACATGACAAGGGGAACGCCGCGCACGACGTACACCAGGGCGGTTGAAACCCGGTACAACAACTTTATGGGCGAGGTCCTGCACAGCGCGATCGCAATACTTATCGGGAAAGACAATACAAGTCCCATCACGGAAAGGATGAGCGTTAGAGCAAGCCCTCCGAGCGGTCCATTAGGGTACTGTCCTATGAGAAGAAGCAACCAATTGTCTTGAATGATTCCGAGCATGTCTTACCTCGCCTGGTTCTGGATGCGTTTCCCGACCAAGGATCCCAATCCCATCAGGCTGAGTGACACGGCGAGATAGAAGGCTGTCGCAACGGCGTAGGATTCGAAAGTTCTAAACGTCTCGTTTTCTATTTCACGCACAACATAAGTCATCTCAGCCGCGCCGATGGTCATCGCCAAGCTTGTGTCCTTGAACATCATGACAGTGTGATTCACAAATGACGGAAGCGCGTTCCTGATAGCCTGCGGCAGCGTCACAAAGCGCAGAGTCGCGAAGAAGCTTAGGCCCAACGACCTCGACGCCTCCTGCTGGCCGTAGTGAACTGACCGCAGGCCACTACGAATGTCTTCCGAAAAGAACGCCGACATACACAGACCGATCGCAATCGACGCATAAATCAACTCGCCGTTGTGGGCGTTAGCCCAAGACTGAACTGCATAAGGAAGAAGTGTCGGCACCCCGAAGTACCACAGCAAAATCTGTACAAGCATCGGGACGTTCTGGTGGTAGGAAACGAAAGCAGCAACAACTTTGGCCGCCACGGCCCCTGAGGCACGAAGAATCGCCAACACGGTTCCTAGTCCGATGGCAAGCAGCCAGCTTGCCGCCGTCAATTCGAAGGCGGTAATCGCCCCGGACAGCAACAGATGAGCAAAGGGTTCGGCAAATACAGCGCCGAATTCGAGATGGTCCAACATACTTCACTCCTTGCGTCGATACGCGCCAGCCAATTGGTCAGCGAGGAATGGTTCCAGTGACGAAGTCCCGCTTCATTTTGTAGGGTGACGCGGCGCCGAGCCATCTATCGAAGATCTGCTGCGTCTTCCCGGAGGCCTCCATCTTTAGAAGCGCATTGTTGACGGCTTCGGCAAGCTTAGGTTCGTCCTTCTTCATTCCGATACCCCAGTATTCGCGTGCAACCGGCGGCGACAGGATGGTAATTGTGTTTGCATTCGCGCCAAGCCTGTCGATGAACCGATGCATGATGGTCTCCGACATAGCGTACCCGTCGACCTTCTTCTGGGCCAGGGCCATGAACGCAGAAGGCGCGTCGTCATAAGCCACCACCTGTGCGGTCGGCAGTGCGCTTTGAACGTCGGGAATATCGCTCGAACCTTTGACGGTACTGATACGTTTTCCTGCCAGGTCATTGAGCGTCTTTGCAGTCCCAGCCGATGTAGCGATTACTTCGTTGCTGACAAAGTAGGTGTCCGAGAAGGCAATCTGTTGTGCGCGCTGTGGGTTATACGTAAGTGTTGCCGTGAGAACATCCACACGCCCTTGCGTTAGCTCGGGAATCCGCGCTTCGAGTGATATCGCTTTCAGCTCAGGTTTTACGCCCAACTCCTTGGCCACGCCTTCGCAAAAATCAACGTCATATCCGACGATTTCGCGAGTCTTGGGGTCCTGGAAGCCAAAAGGGGCTGCGTTGCTAACAATGCCGCAAATCAGTGTGCCGCGGGCCTTGATGTCAGCAAGTTGGTCGGCTTTTGCTGCTCCCGCACCAGTCACGATAAGGACCACGGCCACGCCCGTACACGTAATAAGACGTTTCACCTGAATGTCTCCTGAAGAATATGAATATAGTCAGCCCAGATCTTCTTAGGGGCTTCTCTTGTAGAAGACTGGATATCTGAAAAATCATTCTTTCACGCAAAAAAAGTGTTAAAAAGCGATATTTTTGGATGCTCTCCCATCGCTTTTTTTCCATCGCGAATACCCGGGTAACGGTAGATGTCCTCGAATGAATCGAACCCAGCTGCGACGTAACTTATTGCGCATTCCCCAAGGAGTAAGTGGAGTAGGAAAAGAGAGGTTTTCGTTACAGGCAATACCGCCTTCTCGCATCCATCTGACCGATATGTTTGCTTTTAAGCAAATGAAAGCGTTGTACTGGATTTTTCAGTTAGGCCCATTTGAGTCTGCTGCCCGAAATCTGAATGCGAGCCAGTCAGCGATATCGAAACGGATAAACGAGCTTGAGTCAACCTTCGACTTCTCTGTGTTTGACCGGACGTCACGTAGCGCGCGGGTTACTGATAAGGGAAGCGAATTGTTTTAGTATGCGAAGGATCTACTGGAGAGGCGTGATGAGGTTGTTGAACGGGTTAGCGCGAACGAAGTTCTCGTTCGGCGCATTCGTATTGGGCTCACCGAGTTAGCCGCGCTTACCCTGGTCGCCACGCCCCATATCGGTCATCAGAGACACCTAACTCCCCAGACATGAGAATGGCGGCCGATTGATAAGCTCAAGATTTGCTGGTTTCCGCGGCCGCATTTTCCGCAATATCAGCAGTGATGCGAAGGAAGGTGTCGA
>NZ_JAQQBV010000084.1:0-3365 GCF_046030735.1 Paraburkholderia xenovorans | reverse complement strand
GTTCGCACGGAATCGCTTCCCAGTTGAATCTGCTCGAGTACTACAGTGAGCTTGTCAGCGAAGGTATTGAACGATCGGGCGATCTGCGCGACTTCGTCAGCGCCGTCGGAAGGCAAACGTTTCGTCAGATCCCCGTCTGCGGACCCGATGGCATCCATCGCATCGCGGACCATTGAGAGTCGGCGGAACACATAAGACGTCAGCATGCCTACGATGATTGCCGACAGTAACGCCACCGCGACAAGCACGATTGCGGACACCTTTAAAAGCGATCGCAGTCCGGCTGTTGCGTCCGCTTTGTCTAGCGCTACTATCAGTGACCAGTCCGTATTGGCCACGCTTCGCCGATACAGCAATTTGACGGCACCGCCGATCTTTACCTCGACAGGCGCGCTGGATCGCGTCATTGAATCGAGCGTCGCGGCAGTCAATTCGGGAGAGAGTTCCGTTGCGGGAGCGAGGATCAGTCTGTCATCGGCGTGGGCGATGACTGTCCCGCCAGAGTCGACGAGAAAGCCAAAACTTGCGGGTGTGGGACGGATAGCTTTCACATTGGCAATAACGCTATCCATTCCAATGTCGCCAGCCACGACACTCTCCAAGTGTCCGTTGTGGAGAATAGGAACCGCGACTGTTACGACAAGTTTGTGGTTACTTGCGCTCACGTACGGTTGCGTCAAGACAGGTCTGCCCGCCGCGACCGCCTGCTTATACCAGGGGCGGCTCGTTGGATCATAGTTGGGAATGTACTCCGACGAATCGGACCGCTTAGCCGACTTATCCGGATAGCCGGCGTAGACCTTCGTGAATCCACCTGCATTTTCAATCTGCTTGAAAGCGGGAACCGGATCAGGAGTCAGCGCCGCCTCTTGCAGCGAGGCAATCATTCTGGACCGGGATGCGACCCAGTCTTCGATGCCTGCCAGGCGGCCATTTGCAACTGACTCAAGGTTCTGGTTGATCGTCTCCTTACTGTAAGACTGGACAACCATATAGCTTATCCCACCGGCAACGGCCAGCGCGACGACAACAATCGAAACGCACGTTAGCGAAATAAGAGTGCGGATTGAGCGAATCATGTTGCGATCCCTTTTAGGAGAAGTTCTTCTGCGTTGCGCGGTCACGCACCGGGTGAATCGACAGAGTCGTTCGCGCCGGGCACCAGCACCACGTCGACGATTTCCGCACCTGCGGCTGTAAAGGCATCGCCAGGAAGCTCGCGCCGGTGCCGGCGTCGCTCTGGATCGTGACCCGCATTGGGCTAACCACCGTGGCTGCTCTGTCGCCGTGGACTGATTGCCGTCACGTGTGATTCACCATTCAATTCGATTTTTTGCTCCGGCAGTCGCAAATATTTTTCCTCCCACTTCGCCACAACCGCCGTAGCGATGCCACTGCCGATCAGGTTCGTTACGGTTCTTCCCATATCGACAAAAGTATCTGCCGCAAGCAACAAAACAATCCCTGACGCCGGGATTCCAAACATCGGAACTGTCGCCGCAACGATAACCAGTGAGCCACGCGGCACGCCCGCACTTCCCTTGCTTGAAATTAGCATGATGAACAACATGACAAGTTGCTGCGCGAACGACGCGTGAACGTGGTACGCCTGCAGCAGAAATACAGTCGCAAACGCCTGATACATCATTGATCCATCGGCGTTAAATGAATAGGCAAGCGGAAGTACGAACGTACTTATTTTATTTGGAATCCCGAATGTATCGAGGCGTTCGATCATCTTCGGAAAAGCTGCCTCGCTGCTTGACGTCGAGAATCCCACAAGCAATGGTGCACGCATTACTGAAAGCAAACGAAAAACTGAACGACCTAGCGTCAAAAATCCCGCGACTATTACGATGCACCACAGCAGCGCGAATCCGCTATACACGGCGCCGATGAATTTCCCGTACACAAGCAGTACGCCAATGCCCTGCTGAGCAATCGCCGATGCAATGGCAGCAAAGACCCCGACTGGTGCGAAGTACATCACATACCGTGTCACTCTTAGCATGACCTTGAAAATACCTTCGATCGTCTGAGCCAACGTTCCCACCATCGGCTCCGTCTTACCCATTGACGAGATCGAAAAGCCGAACAGCACCGCAAAAAGCAGAATCGCGATAATGTCATTCTGCGACATGGCCATCACCACGCTTTGCGGGACAATATGTTCAACGAGATTTTTCAGGCTAAATGTTCCCATGTCGAGTCCGGTGTTCGCCGGCCCCTCAGGCGTAACAGCAGAACTACCGAGCCCATACAAATTCGCCAGAAAAAGGCCAAGCACCAGTGAGACGATCGATGCAGCAAGAAACCAGATCAGTGCCTTGCCGCCTATACGGGCAATCTCCTTTGGCCCTTCGCTCTTCGTCATTCCAGCTACGATGCCAGCGAAGATCAGCGGCGCGATGATCATTTTTACCAGTCGCAGGAATACCTCCGCGACCGTTCCGATGTAACCCACAATCTCTTTGTTAACCGGCCCATCAGGTACCACAGCGTGCAAGATATAACCAGTCGCGCAGCCCAATACCAGAGCAATCAGGATCAAGGCTGATAAGCGATGATGCTTCATTACTGTCTCCGAGCAGTACCACTGGGGTACTTTATATAACCAACATCCCCGCCGAAACGTCTATTCGTTGACTGCCTGAGGTCCAATGAGCAGGATTCCAGCGCGGAACCCGTAGCCCAGATCTCAATGTCTTGTAATGCGTAGCATGACGAATTATTTATCTAATTGTCAGACCATCCCGGATCGCTTTTTTAACCAGAAGCGATCAGGCTAAATTCGCCACGTGCTTGACGGTCCAACATCGCCAGACAACGGTTTCCCATCCCACCACCCCTAGCCCTTCTGCGCCAGATCCCTTGATCGCCGCAAAAGCAAGCCATTCATGATATGAATTCTGAATACAGGATTCGAGATTGATGGAAGAATAAAAGGATGTCAAGAGAATCCTCCACAAAGCGAGCAGTCATGCTCCGCCTTGACAAGTTCGGGTGAGACGCCTCGATCTGCCAAATTCCCGGAATTTCAACTACTAACAGGGGTTTGCGCGACCTTGACTGTCAACAGTGGATCGCAGATCTCCCCTCCCGCAGAGCAATCTCGAACCCCACTTGCCCGTCGTCATATTGCATTGTATAGTCACATAACGCAATTTAGCGCTGCCCATCGGCAGATCCAAGAACACCCGTCACAGGGAATGGAGATTTCAATGTCAGATCAATTACGCGTTTTATGGCAACCGGGCTGCACAAGCTGCGTCAAGGTGAAGGAGTTCCTGACACAGCTGGAGGTGCCCTTTGAGTCGGTCAATATCATTGAGAACGCAGCAGCGCGCGAGGAACTGGCAAGACGC
>NZ_JAQQBV010000083.1:0-3625 GCF_046030735.1 Paraburkholderia xenovorans | reverse complement strand
AAAGACGAAACGTTCGCGTGCTGATGACCGGGTCGAATCGTTCGGCGTGGCGCATGGCTTCACGCACGGTACACAAAGCACGCCCGACGATCTCTGACAGTTCTAGCGCAGTAGGGGTGGGCTGCATGCCGGAACGGGTGCGAATAAAAAGCGGGTCGTTGAATAGCGTGCGCAAGCGCCCAAGTGAATAGCTGATGGCCGGCTGCGAAAGGGTCAGCCGTTCGCCCGCGCGCGTCAGGCTGCGCTCCTCGACGATGGCGTGAAACACGCGCAGCAGGTTCAGGTCGATGTTGTCTATCGAGTTCATGGCGCGGCAGCTTCAGATGGGTGAGTGAGATATATCGTCGACTGATATTGAATGTAATCCAGGATTTATTGAACGGATATAGATAGCACTAACGCATTGGGTAAAGATTTCTTTAGACAAGCTGGTTGTATTACCTGGAGATATGGGCCCCCGGTCAATTGATTGACTTCTTTTCGTTTCTCGACTGGGAGGTCAATCGCGCTGGTGCTTGAATGGATCACGCTATGAGGTAATGAGAATGTTTCGAAAGCAGTCTGGACGAAAATTGGATGCATCGCCACTCATCGAAACCGTGGCGTCGCATGTGGACGAAATTGGAATCGGTATTTGCGAGATCGATGGGAATGTCGAGCGCGTGAGCGATGCGACTGGGCGTATGGCTGATGTGTGTCAGGATCTGGATCGATTTTCTTCCCGCTTGCGCGAACAAAATCTTGAGCTCGCCAGATCTGCAACCCTTGCGCAAGAAACCGGACATGCGGCAGCCGAGAGGATTCATCAATCGAGTAGTGACCTTTCTTCTTCGTTAGATGAGATGCGCTCGCTTGTTCGTGGAACCGAAGATATTGGTGTACGTATGAACGTGCTCCATGACGCGCTGCGCCAGGTTGCGGATGCTGCGGAGATGATAACCATGGTGTCCCGGCAAACCAATCTTCTCTCAATCAATGCGGCCATCGAAGCCGCAAAGGCTGGCGAAGCGGGAAGAAGCTTTGCGGTGGTCGCGTCCGCCGTCAAGCAGTTGGCAATACAATCAAACGATGCTGCGCACCAGATCGGAAAGACAACGAAGCAATTGTCGATCGAAATGAAGGCACTGATGGATTTAAGTGCGGAAAACCTGAGCCGGGCATCGAGGGTGGACGAAACGACTGTGCAGATCGGCGCCACCATGATCGCTACAGCCAGTGCAATCTCGGATCTCCACGCACAGGCAAAATCCACGGCAACGACCTCGAACGTTGTTGTAAAGGATTGCGGTTCCGTCTGCGAGCTTGTTCAGTCGGTCAGGGATAGTGCGGCAGTCTGCCATCAACAGGTCACGGATATTCATGGACGTCTTGAAGGACTTCTACTGGTTTCCGATAAACTTCTCAATGACGTTGCGGTCGTTAGCGCAGATACAGCAGATTCATTGTTCATCAAGACCATCGTGCGTGTCGCTCATGAGGTATCGACGGCTTTCGAAAAAGCGTTAAACACGGGGCGCATCACCACAGAGAACCTTTTTTCAAATGATTACGTTCCGGTGCCCGGATCCAATCCACCTCAATTCGTCGCTGCATTTACGGGTTTATGTGACGACATCCTGCCGTCTATTCAGGATCCCATACTTACATTGGATAACCGCATAAAAATATGTGGCGCATTTGACCGGAATGGATACTTGCCCACCAATCATCCGCAGTACTCTCATTCACAAACAGACGATATTGTTTGGAATGAGGCCAATTCCCGAAATCGACGCATATTTGACGACCGGACAACCGTCACCGCTGTAGCTCATCCCGGTCCGTTTCTGGTTCAAACCTATAGACGACGAATGGGCAACGGAATCAACGTTGTGATGAAGGAAGCAAGCGCGCCAGTCAGGATCAATGGTGCGCATTGGGGTGCAGTTAGACTGGCTTATTTGCCATGATGGTCCTGAATTTGTGAAGCAGAGGGGCCGGTTGTCATCTTGCTACCAGTTGAGTCTCAGTCCGGCCTCTGTTGCACGGTGCCGATCGTCGTCGTCCGCATGCAGGTACTGGCTAGTGGCCGATATTGATTCATGCCCCAGGTTGTCGCGGACATATCGCAGATCGACTTGGCCATCCATCATTCGGGAGCCTGTCGTATGCCGCAACCAATGGGCCGACGCCTGGTGCAGCCGTTCTGCGGCGCGCTCGTGCGCATCACCCGTCGACTGCAAGTGCCCGATCGCATTATCGAACACCTGCTTGATGATCAGGTGCACGGCGCCGCGTGTCATGGTCCGATGCGTGCCTCCGATCGACAACAGCAGCGGTGTCGTTTCACCGCCATAGGGGAGGGCAGCTAGACCATACTGTCGGCGATAGCGGGTCAGCTCCGCCATCAACTCGGTCGTCGTTCGCCGACGTAGCGCAACAACTGGCGCGGGAGAGTACCAACATGGTCGAGGGTGTGGCCGCTGGCACGCAGGAAAACTAGCCGGATGGCGGCACTGGCACGGCGATCGCGCCGAAAACGCTCGTTGATCGCGGCGACATCACTGTCGGTCAGCGCACAGTGGCACTCGCCATCGAATTCCGACAACCGGTAGGGCAGGCGATCCTGTCCCACATAGCGAAATTCCAAGCCCAGCATCTCCTGCCTCCCGTCAAGGCGGCGCGATCCGAAATCGCGGGCAGGTATCTTACCGCGGACACGGCGTTCGCCAAGACGAGCGTGAACATCAGATTTTTTTGAGCCGGACCAATAATTTTTCTTGATTTGGATGCGGACGCGAACAGCTGACAATTTCATCAATTCTTCATGTGGGAGGTAGGAATGAAATTTTCAGCGATTCAGATGAATTCTCAGGACGACAAGAGCTTCAATTGTGCAGAGGCTGAGCGACTCATTCGCGCAGCCGCTGCCGATGGCGCAGAACTGATAGTGCTACCCGAGTACTTCGCCTGCTTAAGTGGCGACGATGACGTGCAGCGCAGCAGTGGAGAGGTGTTCCCCGATGGAGCCATTTTCCAATGGCTCAAACGACTCGCTGGTGAGCTCAAGGTCTATTTGCACGCAGGTAGCGTGGTCGAGCGCGAAGGTTCGGATCGCTATAACACCACGGTGGTCTTCGGCAAAGAAGGCCAGATTTTGACCCGATACAGGAAGATTCACCTATTTGACGTCGAAGTCCCGGGCGGGATCACCTATCTCGAGTCCGCCCGCGTTGGGCGCGGCCAGGAAGTCGTCACATACCGTGCCGGGCCGTTCACCGTCGGTTGCGCGATCTGCTACGACATCCGTTTTCCCGAGTTGTTCCGACGGCTTGTTGACAAAGGGTGCGACGTCATTGTGCTGCCAGCCGCCTTCACCCTGCAGACAGGAAAGGATCATTGGGACGTACTCGTGCGAGCCCGGGCCATCGAGTGCCAGACGTATGTCGTTGCCTGCGGCCAAGTGGCGACGCACGCCGGCGGTTCCAAGTCTTCGTGGGGACACAGCATGATCGTCGACCCTTGGGGTACCGTGGTCGCGCAGGCGTCCGACACCGTCGGGGCAGTGACCTCCGCCCTCGACAAAAACTATGTCGACGCCGTGCGTCGGAACATGCCAATCGCCAATCATCGCGTTATCTAAGGA
>NZ_JAQQBV010000082.1:0-4002 GCF_046030735.1 Paraburkholderia xenovorans | reverse complement strand
AATTTCTACGTTCCAAGGCTCTCCTGGTGCCGTAAGCAATGGCACCGTGGTTTCTGGCATCGGATGCAGAGTGCGCAATTGCCCAAAAATCTGTGTGAGTGACATGCG
The DNA here is from genome assembly GCF_046030735.1 of Paraburkholderia xenovorans. GTDB lineage: Bacteria > Pseudomonadota > Gammaproteobacteria > Burkholderiales > Burkholderiaceae > Paraburkholderia > Paraburkholderia xenovorans_A. The sequence goes on along the minus strand of NZ_JAQQBV010000082.1, from coordinate 3,894 downwards.
GCGACTACCGTCTCCAGAGCGCCATATCTCGCCCGTTGTGAGATCAGCCGCAGCGTCAGTCACACGTGAGATCCAGTCCGACAGATGTTTAATTTCTCCCTGCGCATCAGGCGCGAAAAAAGCCTCATCAGCCCGAGGCCATATCGCGCACATCGATTGCATGATCGTTTTCAACACTGAAATCCGCCGAGCTGCGATAGTACCAGTGGTGCGGGCACTGTGGGCTTCCTTCAGCGTGCTCATATGAAAAGGACATTTTGATAACCATTCTATTTCATGCAGATAGCTGTGGTATCCATATCTCGCGCACTCCTCGCAATAGCGGACACCTTGGCGAAAAGATTCCCATAGGCCGTACGTGCCACACCCCACGATAGTCACCGATCGGCTAAATACCGATACCGCCGAGGCAAATGTTTCGTTCAGCAGCGACGCGATCCGCTTGATTTCATCATATGTGTACTCCTTTCCATCACTGATCTCTACATTAAAAAAACTACGACATTGCTTGAGCGTAGTGCCGTTCATTTCACAGAATCTCGCGAGGAATGAGACCTGTGACTCATAAGGGCGAAGATTCCCAGGCCACCAGTTGGCTGATGGGCAATCAGTCATTGTCAGGTGGCCGTCGAGATGATTCGCATATGGTCAGAAAAATTGGTTTTTGCAAGCTCGCTCAACCAGCTCTCGTAGCTCATAACCGTGTCCCAGTCTACTCCCGACGCCAGTCGCAACAGTGCAGCTTCGACCGCTCTGGCCAGATGCTGCATCGGATACTCCCGATGCTTACGTAGGGAATCCGGTGAAAGCTCGCCTAAAGCTTTCCAGACTTGTTCCGCGCAGTGCGCGAGCCGGCATCCTGCGGCAAAGTCCCCCGGTGCGAAATACTGCAGAAAGGAAACGTTACTACCGGGTGGCCACTGCGAGTCGACGTCGTATCCATTCAGGACATATTCGACCTCCTCCCGTGCTCGCAATCCATGGAATCTCGCATGTGCGGCCATGAATCGCGCCGCGACGTGGGCGTTGCCCGTGCTTGCCATGTACTCATGCTTGTAGCCCAGTTGATGTGAGCCAACGGAGAACACGCTTAACAAAAAACCTTCGTCATCCAGCTCGTTCTGAAGCCCAACCAACCACTTCCACTCCCGAAACGTCAGGTCCTGAGCTTCGTCTATTAACAAAACAACATAATTCCGGTTCGCATTTTTCGCTATGGCGATGAACCTTTCCTTACACAGGAATATTGCTTCAGCCTTCTTTGGCGGTTTGGAAGGGTTAACGAACGCAAAATGGGAAGCGAGCAGGAGCTGGTGCCAGAAACCCGCTTCGCTGGTCTGGATGTCAGGCCGACGACTCCATACGATCAGAGGCAGCATCGTGCTAAAGCGTTCCTCGAGTACATCACCAAGGTACCAGCGCACGCATTTCGTTTTTCCGAGGCGTGACGCCCCGTAGATGTAGCCCCCCGGCCGCTGCTGGTCGATCCAGTCGCCGATTTGCTCGATCATCTCGTGCATCGGTGGCGTATACACCGCGTACTGCTTGGTAATGATGCAGTGCCGTGGATCAACGTGTTCAGGCAACGAGTACGTCATGGCTTATCTTGCCGATGCGAGCCTGCGCGGAGGCAGGCCATGAGTGGCGGCCCGTTCGGTTTCTCCGCTGGGCGCAGCCGACGGCAAGGGGTTGTCAGTTTCCTTCGTATCGTCCATGCCTTTGCTCCAGCGTTGGGCTTCGCTCGCACTCGCTCGCGTCATTGCTGATTCGAGCATTGATGAGCCGATCGATTGTTCAGCCGCCGCGATTAGTATCCGACGTGCCTCGAGATAGGCTGGATGAACTGGCAGCTTGTTACGGGGCTGTCTCTCGACATAGTCGATGAAAACACCGACGCCATCACAGCCAGCCGGGATCACTAATTGTCCTCGTGAACTTGCTTGGCATATCGCTGCGCGCATCGCTAGACTGTGCGGCGATATGTGCCATGGTGGTGCCGCCCTCAGCACGCCTAGCGACATGCCCTGTAGCGTCGAGGCAAGCGCGATCCTACAGTCATCTTCCTTGTGGCTGATAACCCAAATCTCCGTACCGACAAGATCGTGTCTATTGTGCAAGACCTCGTTGGTGTAGCGTGCATAATGAAATTCAACAAATGGGGCTCTGCCAGTCTTTGCCCCACCGCGCACCACACAGCGCTTGCGTGTGCTGAACAAAGACTCAATGACTGTAGCGTCTGTCCGACGTAAGGGCGCGCCCGACTGCGCGTAAAGATACCGGGCATAAGCGAGAGGCGTCCGGTTGCCGATGCCCCGATGAGGCGTCACGTTGTAATTCGCAATTAGCAGGTCCAGGAGCTCTTCCGCATACTCGTACTGGAAGCGGCTCGACAGCGCAATCTCTTCGGGTGCTCTCCCCCTTCTGTCCTGCGGCTTGGCACCAGTTGTGTTCGACAGGCGCTGGAAGCCTTGTCCCGCAAGATTACGGAAAAACGTCTCTATGAACGGACGGTCATCTTTGCTTCTACGTTTTGAGAATGATGTTTTTGGATCCAGCAAGGTTGAGCCAACAGCATCTCTCAACGCCTCGCGGACTTGCTGGCAGGTCTCGGCCAGGGCGCCATCCACGCTTGTTTCGTCCCAGCACAACCCGGTGAACTCATTTCCAGCGGCAGAAAGAAGCCCTGCTCCCGGCAAATATGAGATTTGGCAGAAGCTGATCGGACGGGTATTCCATCGACTCAGGCCGCGCTTTACCGCGCGCAGAACATCGTCTTTTGAAACCTCCCTTCTCATGCTGAGGTAGTAGCCCACTACCGCGCGCGAGACAACTTCGAGCAAGACAATGACCCAAAGACGATGGACGATTTTCTCTTGAGAACCACCGCCCATCAAAGGCAGCGATACGCAAAATCGACCATCAAGCTTATGCGCATCCATCTCGACCCGCTGCATGAATTTCATTACGGGGCGGTCCGTGCCATCCCCAGTCTTCAGTTTTGCAACTAGCGACGGCCCACCGATCTGTGCTGCTAAAGACGTAGGGGAATTCAGCAAAACGCTATCAGCATATCGGCGGATTGAGAAATAGCCCTGACTCAAAGTATTGAAGGGCCATTCGTTTCTCGCTTCATATCCGAGGCTCCGCAATTGATCAAGAAACCACGAACAATGACGTCGTCTGGACCGTCCGATCTCAATAAGTCGTTTGTCTGACGTGTTCGCACGAATGCGTGAATCGAAGGCTTTACGTAATTCTGGTTCGCCGTCAAGGAGAGCTTGCAGTGCTCCGACCGCGCCTCCGCCAAAGCGGTCCACACGGATTATCGTGCGTCGTTTATAAGGCCGTATTCTCAAGTAAGGAACTAGCGCCCGCCATCCATATGGACGACCGTCGGGGTGGGTTTCGAGACAGCGTTCCCGGATCAGGCGGTAGGCCTGCTTTGCACCTATTGACGTCAGTTGCTTGATGGTTTCATCGTTTGCCCCCGACAGATACAAATCCACCGCTTGTTTTCTCGCAAGATACAGAGCGCGTCGAGGACCTTCAAAGGCTCCCTCGTCTGGAGTGGCCCACTGCGAAGTATCAACACGTTGCCCGCTCACAGTTCGGTGAGAGTCGGTGGAATTGTCTGCAACGGGGCCTTCTGTCATACCAAACCCCCTGTCACCAGATGATCGAAGGCACGCGTCAAATAGCAATGAAAGATAGCGTGCTTTTAGGGAAATGCAAGCGGACGGTGATGGGCGCTCGCTGAAAAAATACAGTTTTATTTGCTCCGTTGGCTGAAAGACCAGTTTTATGCAAAAAAAACGTAACTAATATTGTTCCCGCATGTGCTCTCCGGGGCCAACCGACGGCGAATAGTTGGGAACAGTTTTATGCAAACCAACG
>NZ_JAQQBV010000081.1:0-4004 GCF_046030735.1 Paraburkholderia xenovorans | reverse complement strand
ACCGTGGCGCGCGTGCGTGAACTCGAAAACATTCGCAGCTTCCTCACCGGCCAGGCGTTGACGGCGGTGATCGATCTCATCTTTTCCATTATTTTCCTCGGCGTGATGTGCATCTACAGCGTCTGGCTGACGCTCATCGTCGCAATCTCGCTGCCGGTCTACGCCATTGTCTCCATGATACTCAACCCGATCCTACGGGAGCGGTTGAATCACAAGTTCGCGCGCGGCGCCGATAACCAGTCATTTCTTGTCGAGGCGGTGTCAGGTGTCCAGACAGTGAAGGCGATGGCCATCGAGCCACAGTTCACCCGTCGGTGGGACAACCAGCTGGCGGCCTACGTCAACGCAAGTTTTCGCGTCAACTCCCTGAGCAATGTCGGCCAGCAGCTTATCCAACTGGTGGGCAAGCTAGTTACTCTGGCCACGCTCTTTTTTGGGGCAAAGCTTGTCATTGACGGCAAGCTCACTGTCGGCGAACTGGTTGCGTTCAACATGATGTCGCAACGCGTCGCTGCGCCCGTCCTTCGGCTTGCACAACTGTGGCAGGACTTCCAGCAGGTGGGTATCTCCATGCTCCGTTTGGGCGACATCCTCAATTCACGGACCGAGCTGCCACAGAGCAGGCAGGCACTGCCGGCAGTCAAAGGCGACGTCAGCTTTGAAGACATCCGCTTCCGTTACCGCCCGGACGGGCAGCCGGTACTCAATGGCGTGAACCTGACAATAAGCGCCGGCGAGATTGTCGGCATTGTTGGACGATCGGGGTCGGGTAAAAGCACGCTGACGAAACTGCTGCAGCGGCTTTACGTTCCAGAGAATGGCCGTGTCCGCATCGACGGGATCGACCTGACACTGGCTGACCCCGCGTGGTTACGCCGCCAGATTGGCGTCGTGCTTCAGGAGAATCTGCTCTTCAATCGTTCGATTCGTGAAAACATCGCGGTGACCGACCCCGGTACATCCCTTGAAGTCGTGATCCATGCGGCGAAGCTTGCCGGCGCCCACGAATTCATCTCCGAGCTTTCCGAAGGATACGACACGATTGTCGGTGAACATGGATCGACTTTGTCTGGCGGTCAGCGGCAGCGAATCGCTATAGCTCGCGCCCTGGTAACCAATCCCCGGATTCTTATCTTCGACGAAGCGACAAGTGCGCTTGACTTTGAGACCGAAAGGGTGATCCAGAACAACATGCGCGCCATGTGTCAGGGCCGTACCGTCATCATCATCGCGCATCGGTTGAGCGCGGTTCGTCATGCCCATCACATCATCGCGATGGACAAAGGCCAGATTGTCGAGCGCGGCAGTCATGATCAACTGGTCGAGAAGGGAGGCTACTACGCCCATCTCGTCACTTTGCAGAATACCTGATGGCAATCAATTCGCTCCGCCTCCAGGCCGTAGGCGATCTGTGCCGCAGATATGGGACCATCTTCCGGTCTGCGTGGGCAATTCGCGATCAACTGGACACGCAACCCCGAACGGCGCAAGAGCTACAATTCCTGCCTGCCAATCTTGAACTCATCGAAACGCCATCGCATCCCGCGCCTCGCTGGACCATGCGGGTCATCGTCGCGCTCGCGTTCGTGATCCTGCTTATCGCCATCTTTGGAAAACTGGACATTGTCGCGACAGCCAAAGGCAAGCTGATTCCGGGCGCTCGTGTGAAGATCATTCAACCCGCGATCACCGGTGTTGTGCGACAGATCATGATCAGGGATGGCCAGCGGGTGGCCGAGGGGCAGGCACTGCTGGTACTGGATGCAACGCAGGCGGCTGCTGACGCACACAAAGCACGCTCGGCGCGTATAGACGCTGCGCTGTCCGCAGCGCGGGCGAGAGCGCTGCTGGATGTCCGAACCAGCGGCCGGCCGCCGGTCGTGGCCGCTGTGGACGGCGCCTCAGCGGAGCAACAGATTGAGGCCCAGCACTTCGCAGATGGACTTTACAAGGAATATGTCGACAAACTCGTTGCCGCACGGGCGGAGCTCCTGAAGAGGCAGGCAGAGCTCGGGACGACTCGGCAGGAGATCGCGAAATTGCGCGCAACCGCTCCGCTTGCCCGTAGCGAAGCGAACGACTACAAGACGCTGGCGCGTGACAACTACGTCGCCCAGCACGATTATTTTGGCAAGGAACAGACTGCGCTCGAGCAGGAACACGAACTTGCCGCGCAGCAGAGCCACGCGCAGGAACTTGCGGCAGGTATCGCCGAGCAGCGGGCGACGATCGAACAGACGACGTCACAATTCACGCGGGAACAGCTTGATTCGCTCGACAAGGCTAATCAGCAGTTTGCCCAGAATCGTGACGACGAAACCAAGGCCGTGACGAGGCAGGGTCTGTTGACGCTTTACGCACCCGTGAGTGGGACGATTCAGCAACTGTCCGTGCATACCTTGGGCGGTGTCGTCACCACGGCGCAGTCCCTTATGGAAGTAGTTCCGGATGATGCTGTCGAGGTCGAAGCGAGCATCGAGAACAAGGACGTCGGCTTCGTCAATGTGGGGCAGGACGCTATCGTCAAGATTGAGGCGTTCCCATATACGCGATACGGCTACCTGACAGGCAAGGTCACCGCAGTTTCCAATGATGCGGTACAGGACAGGGACAGGAAGCTGGGACTGACTTTCACGGCACGTATACGCCTACCGACCAGCCAGATGTACATCAACAATAAATCGATCAATCTCACCCCCGGCATGGAAGTGACGACAGAAATCAGAACCGGCCGACGCAGCGTCGCCGGATATTTTCTGGATCCACTGGTGCAGACCGCAGGGGAGAGTCTGCGTGAGCGTTGACATGAGCACGTGCAGGTCTTTGGACACCCTCTTGCATAGATTCAAACCTGGCCGTTTCCGGTGTCGCATGCTGCGGCGATACGGCCTGATGATATGCATCGCGTTCTCTCTTTGCACAGGTGGCTGGGCGCCTCAGGCGGTGATGGCATTTGACGTGTTCCAGACTGGTGGGGTGGTTCCGGCCACGCCGGCCGGCGCACTCCTATCGACCCGCGCGGGGTCACCCTGTCAGTTCGGCCCACTAGGGGCGCCACTTCGTCTTGACGAGGCAGTCGACCGTGCGTTGTGCGACAACCCCAAGACGCGGGAAGCATGGGCCAATGTGAAGGTGCAGGCCGCTGGAACAGGTGTCGCTAAGGCTGCATACCTTCCGAGTATCACGGGTACCTGGCAGGATGTGCGCGACGATTCCGTTACTGACGTGACAAACCATCCGGCACTTGGCTCGGCCAATCGCGCGACGATCCATAGCGCGTCGGTTTCGCTGAACTGGGTTTTGTACGATTTCGGCGGTAGGAAGGCCGCGCTCCGGAACGCTCAGGAATTGCTTGCTGCTGCCCGTGCTAATCAGGACGCCACATTGCAATCGACCTTTTCGACGGTGGCGACCGATTACTATTCGGCGCAGGCTGCGGCGGGGAAGTTGGCGGCTGCGCGGGAGACCGAAGGCATTGCGCACGACAGTTTTGTCGCCGCATCGGCCCGTGTCGGCCATGGGGTTGCGGCAATCACCGACCAGTTGCAGGCGCAAACGTCGTACGCGCAGGCGACCTTCAATCGGGCAAAGGCCGAAGGCGATCTCCAGACGGCGCTTGGGACACTCGCGTCGGACATGAACCTCAAGCCCAGTCAGCCGATCGTGGTGCCAGAGGTCGCCGACGGCGTGACCCCCGATAAGGAGTTCGCAGAAGCTGTTGAGGAAATGATCGACGACGCGGAACGCACGCATCCCGCTGTCGCGGCTGCGAAAGCGCAGCTTGAAGCGGCGGTGGCCAAGGAGCAGCAGACGCGCGCTCAGGGGATGCCAAACATCAGCTTCGTCGCCAAGTACAGTCAGAACAATCAGCCTGCCAGCCTGGGACTGGGGGAGCCACAGTTTCCCGCGACGGGGCATGACTGGTACTTTGGCGTGCAGGTGCAGATTCCGCTTTTCGAAGGTTTCGGTAGAACTTATCAGGTTCGCCAGGCGCACGCGCAGGT
>NZ_JAQQBV010000080.1:0-5334 GCF_046030735.1 Paraburkholderia xenovorans | reverse complement strand
CTTTCCTCTTGCTCGGTCACCTTCTCAGTTTGACCTTTGTAGAAATTGAGCACGAAATCGACAGCGTTATCCAGCTTCGCACGCTTGGACAGCTTCCCGAGGATCTCTTCCGCCGCGCCGGCCAACGTTAGCGACGACACATAGTCACGTTCCAGAAAGAGCCGGATTGCCATGTCTAACTGCAGCGTCGCAACCTCCAGCTTTGGAATGATCCTTGGTGCTGAGTCTTCTTGGTCGCGCCGTTGAATTGCCGCTTGGACCCGTTTTGCCTCCGTGCCTCGCCGTTTCGCCTCGCCCATTGTCCGTGCCTCCGTCTTTTCCTATTTGACGACTCTCATGACTTGTGCCCGTCACCAGCCTTCCATTTGGCGCTTTCTTCCGCGTTGACGAGGTACAGCCGTTTTCCGGTTTCGTCTCGTACCAAATCGTAGTCGTTATCCGCTCTGGTTTCGTTCGTGTCGTGATCCATTAGCAACTCCTTTTCCGATCACTTCGCCGAACCGCCTGTAGCCGTTCCGACTTCGCTGTCATTGAGGTTCCTGAGCCGCATCCCGCGCGTGCCGTCAGCCTCTCTGAATTCACGGGAGATTGCCGAGACATGCTCTGCCTTCAGTTCCCTAGGCATTTCATATCGAATTCGCATAAGCAACTGCATGCACTTTTGGTCGAATCCGTAGAACGCGTTTGATTTCGCACGCCAACCTGTTTTGCGCCGCACGACTTCGAGGCCTGTCGCGCCCAATGAAAGCGCGCCGATCATCCAAGGCTCCAAGTGCAACGCCGCCTTGATTGCGGGGACAGCAGACACCAAGCCGAGTCCGCTCGCGGTCGCGGCGAGAATCAAAGCTCCCCACCAGCAAGCGAAGACCCCAAGTTCAAACCGCCTCGCGTTGCACAACGCCTTACTTTTTGCAGCACTGATTTCAACGATTAAAGCATCTGCCATGTCGCTGTACTCACCCCGATCAAGCATACACACCCTTTTTTCTGGCTGCCGCCGATTGCTGGACGCTCGCGCGCCGGGTTGTTTTTCCGATTCAGTTAGCGCCACGAACGGCGAAGCGCACCGCCGCAAGATGATCGTTGTAGTGCGCCAAGACGTTGCTCTTCAACAGACAGTCCTCTACGACGCTCGCAGGCACACCGAAGTGCAGACGCAAAGCATCGGCCGCATCGGCCTTGTGGAAGCACGCAAGTTCGCCTGAGACGATATCTCCATCGTCGTCGTGCATGTCGATCCAGACTTCGCCATCGTCCATGTCTTGGCCGTTGTTCGGCAACGCGCAATCATCGGCTAACGCCGCCGCGATCATGCGCAGGCCCTCGGTTTCCGATACTTGCGTTTCCATCACCTCCATCAGCTTGCCTTTCACAGCAACCTTCGCAATCAGTCTGAACATCACAAGCCCCGTTGTTTTCCTGTTTGGTGTGCGCGAAACCTTGCCGTGCTTTTCCGACTTAAAGGTTGTTTGATCTGATACGTCGCTTTGCCTCGTGGACCGCAGCCGAATCGGAGTCGGATTGCCGAATTCTTCGCGTCGGATTCAGCACTATTCGCTTACTCTCCCCGTCCGGCGACTCGACGATGGCAACAGTAAACCAATGCTCTGGCATATCGCTGTTTTCGTAGAACGCGGGCATTATCTTGTGCCCGCGAAATTCAATGGTGGTCATTCTGTCGTTTTGCTCTTGTCCCTTTTAAAACAGGCCAGCGGTCAGCCGCTTCCAAAACATTCCATGCCCTCCAGCTCCGCTATCTACATTCTTTACCCAAACTGAACCGCAGTCTGCGCACTGTACGAACGTATGCTCGGTCTGGTCGTGACCACGGCCGACCGATGTCCTGATCACAACAGGTCTTCCAATCGGTGCGAGATTCGGCGGCGTCGCATCCTTTGAGCAAGCTTCGCAGGCTGACATGGGTGGCTCCTTTTCTGGTGCCTGCGACTATTCCCGCTCAAGGCGGATTTCGCAGAATTGCTCTTTGTTCTCGATGGCCTTTACGGTGTGCGGGTCGCCATCAATAAAAACTTCGACAATACTGCCCTGCTCAAAATTTTGCCCGCGAAGCCAAATCATGCCGCTGCCACCGAAGTATTCCACGGATTCAAGATTGATCGTCGTGCCGTCAGCCTTCACCAGTTGCACATGGGCGTGCGACATTGGGGTAGCGCTCAACTGTCTCTCCTTTGCTTGTTTTCCTGTTCGCCGGCAGCGCCGGCTTTTCCTTTGAATAGCATCGCTGCTTAGAGTTCTACGACCTTGGTGAGACCACGCGCGGCACGAGCCCGCGGCCAAGGCTCCCACTTGAGGCTACGGAAGTCGATCGGCAAGTCGCTCGTCGACGCGTAACGCACCGGATTACTGCCACGCGGCGTCCACACGCCCGGCTTGTTCACTCTAGCGAAGCGCGTCACGCCGACGACGATGCGCTTTTCGTAACCAGGCTCCTGGAGCATGAAGATACCTCCGCCGATTTCCCCGACGAAGAACGCTGCCCCGTGCTCCTCGTTCCCCTCGGGCGGATCTTGGTGATCGTTGCGATTGCGTGTGGCGATTACATATTTGCATCCACTCACTCGCCCGGCGTTCGCGACCCAGTATGCAACGCCTCCGCGGCGGACAATTTCGTTAATGGAGTTTGCGGTCAACACCACGAATGCGTTTTCACTTGTCTTTGCCATCGTTTTCCTTGTTACGCGACTGGTTCGAGCGCATTTCCGTGATCTATTCCGCGCGGCCGTAGTTCAGCCCGTATTCGTACTCGGCGCGCGGTAGCTGACTTGATATCAGAGCCTTCTCAGCAGCCACCAGGGCGAGTCGGAGAAAACCGTCACGCACGGCGATGCGGGCGTAGTCGAGTTCGCGTTGCTCCCACGGGCCGATCGCCCCCTCGCGCTCCTCTTCCAGAGCTTCCTCGGACTCGGTGATGACCTTCAGCACGTCCTGTTCGTGCCCGTCGTAGCTCTCGGCGACGAGTTCCAGGCATTCCGCGATCGACTCCATCTGCTTTTGGTACATGGTCGAGATCTCCTGTCTTTTCCCATCAACTCACCGGAATCTTGCAGTCGTCGCAAATAATTGCTACGTCACCGGACAAATCCTGACCTTTACCAGGGTGAAATCCGGCATCCAATTCCTTGAGCTCGCGATCAAGGCCATCGCCATGGACCGGATTTTCGTTTTCCTCCCAAGTCGCTCTTCCCGTCTTGCCGCAACGCTTGCATTCGATGGGGGAGCTAAACGTTTCTCGCTTTGGCATAAGTAGTCTTCCAGTTGTTCTCGGCGCTGGCAGCGCCGGCTTTTCCGATCAGTAGCCGTGCTTCTTCAGCAACTGTTCAGCACGATCGAAATCTCCTGTGACCGGCTGGTAAGAGCCGACGCGATCCTCCAACGAACGCGCGAGCGACCAATCTGTGCCCCGGTCCCCACGATCTTCCAGATCGCCATGTAGCTTCATCAAGCGGTTTGCGAGGTCATCGGCAACCGCATTGGGATTGTTGTCTTGCGTCAGGCTCTATTGCCCCTTGTTTTCCAGTTTTTTAAGGAAACGAAACAAACTCGCCTATTTCGTCCAATCGCTTCCGATCCAAAAAGGTAAAAGCAAACGCCTTAAAATTGACGACTTCAATGCAATCGAAGAAGACGAACTTTTTATTGCTCCCATCGGTCAGCACCACCTGTTTAGGGTTGGGCTTACCGTTATCGGTTCCATCGTCCTGGAGAAGGACATATAGTGTCCCCATTTCAGGCGGAGTTCCAGGCATCACCCTCGCCTTGAAAGATACCGTCTGGCCTGATCCATCTTTTATCGTTAAAGTGTTCATTTTTTCAGCTTTCCTATCTTTTCCATTTTGTTGGCGCCTTCGCCTTGCGACGGTAGGCGCCGGGCAAAGCTTACGGGTTCTCGATACTCACGCGCAGATTATTAAACCACGCCGCGAATTCGTCGGCCTCGTCGAATACCTTTGTGGGCGCGGCTTCGCTACCGAGTCCGACCGCGTAGCCGCCATTAAGTAACGCGATAATGCTGGCTTCGAAGACCGGTGGGTTTCCTTGTTTAGTGAGTGAATCACTGATCGTTTCGAGAGAGATAAAGATTACTGGGCTGCTCATAGATTTCTCGTTTGTTTTCGCGGCGGCCGGCCGGAGCGGGGCGCGTCAGCGCCAAATTGCTTTTCCTACACAGTGATAACGAGATCGGTGTACTTCGACAGATGACCATCCGATGTGATCAACCGCAACGGCTCCGACAATGCCTGCGCAACCAGAAGCCGGTCAAACGGGTCGCGGTGAATGTCAGGCAGATTGCGAACCAATGCAGCGTGAACGGCCCGCACCGGCAGTTCCATGAATCCGCTGGCTTCAATCTCCGAGACAAGCATATCGACGTCGGCCTCAAGTTTGCCGAGCCCGACCTTGATCGAAGCCTCCCAGATGCTCGCGCTGCTTACATATACTTCGTCAGCTTCCAGAATCAGCTTGCGTGCCGCTTTGGTCAGCTTGCGGTCATCCATGACCGACCAGAGATAGACGTGTGTATCGAGAAGCAGGCGCATCAACGACCCTCGAATGCTGCAATCACATCATCGGGAAGCGGGGCATCGAAGTCGTCCGCAATACGGACCTTGCCCTTGAGGCCGCCGAAACGGCGCGTGACCTTCGCCCGCTCCATCGGCACCAGTCGGGCGGCCGGCTTGCCGGCCTTAGCGATGACGATTTCCTCACCGCTGGCTGCGGCATCGACCAGCCGCGAAAACTGGGTCTTCGCCTCATGAATATTGACTGTCTGCATAATCGCTCCTAGTGGACTAAGCCCATATTAGTCCACTAGGCCACGCCGGTCAAGCGGCAAGCTCCCACCATATGAATTAACGGCAGAGCAGCGCTACCGCTTGAATCTTTGCCCCGACCTGGAATGCGCACGCATGCTGAGCGTATTCCGAGGAATTTTGAGGCCATCGGGTCCAAAACGCGCGTGTGCAGCCCGTGCTATTTCGTGTCCTCGGAAAATGACGAAATTACAGGCGTAAAAAAGCCGGCCTTCTGGAGTCAGAAGGCGGGCTGTGGATTGCGGCTCGATTACATGTCCCGCGATGGGCTTTCCAGCTTGCCAGCTGGGACATGTTCCTCGCCATCGACTTCGGCCAAGTGCGGCTCATCGTTCATGCTTACTTCGCAGACGATGATCTGCCCGAGAATCTCACCAACGTTTGCGCTTGCGGCATCAAGCTTTGTACGAAGGGCTGTTCGTGCGGCGCATTCGCTCACTGCGCGAATGCGGACAGCCGCATCCAGCTTGGCGTCAAACAGGTACTCGCGCGTCTTCCCCAG
>NZ_JAQQBV010000079.1:0-6326 GCF_046030735.1 Paraburkholderia xenovorans | reverse complement strand
CTCACTCGTCATTTTGCGTTTCATCATGGGGCTGGGACTCGGTGCGGAAGTGATCGTTGGATACGGCATGCTGGGTGAATTCATTCCACCTTCGCGTCGAGGAAAATGGTCGGCCATTCTCAACGTAACGGCCAACTCTTCCTTGCTGGTGTCCACTGTTGCCTCGTATTTCATTATTCCCCACTTCGGCTGGCGGTGGATGTTCGTTATTGTGGGTGTCGGCGCATTGCTCACATGGGTTGCACGCAAGAAAATTCCTGAGTCTCCGCGTTGGTTGGAGTCGGTCGGTCGCGTTGACGAAGCCAGCGCGATTGTTGATGGAATCGAACGCGAGATCGCGAAGACACACACCTTGCCTGAGCCACAGTTGACCGCGTCGCGGCCACAACAGACCTTTCAGCTGAAGGACCTCTTTGGCGCCAAACTTGTCCGGGCGACCCTGCTCGGCATGGTGATCAACGTCGTTACCTTTAGCGGGCTGTACGGTTTCATCATCTGGGTTCCGACGTTCCTGATGAAAAGCGGTATGACCATGTCGTCCTCGTTGGGCTACTCGTCGCTTATGGCGAGTGGTTCGATAGTCGGGGCGGGAGCCGCGGCATTTCTTTCCGACCGGATCGGGCGCAAGTGGGGCATCACGATTATTTCATTTGTCGCCGCGGTGATTGGGGTCGCCTATCCGCACATGGGCTCTGTGCTGGCTACGACGCTGATGGGCTGGTTGCTTGTCGCGGCCATGTACTTTGGCGGTGCGTTGGCGTTCGCAACGTATGTCCCCGAACTATTTCCGACGGAACTTCGCATGCGTGGTACCGCCGTGTCGAATGTTGCGGGGCGACTGGCGTCGATCGCCGCACCCCAGGTCGTGGTAATGGTTTTTCACGCAGGCTGGGGGATCACCGGTGTTACCTGCATTCTTGCCGGCTTGATGATCTTTCAAGGACTGGTGGTTGGGATCTTCGGCATTGAGACTCGCAAACGCTCGCTTGACTCGCAATTCGACGAAATCAGGATCGGCGATTCAGAGGCCCCCGCTGCTGTCGCGGCCGGATCCGCGTACAAATAACTGGAGGCGTTATGGATTCGACCGGTAAGCGGGAGCAGTTTTCCGTTCCATGCACGATCATGCGTGCGGGCACGAGCAAGGGGGTCTTCTTTCACGAGAAGGATATCCCACCTCCTGGCCAGGCGCGGGACACGTTGCTCAAACGTGTGATGGGGTGTCAGGACGTATTGCAGATCGATGGTCTGGGCGGATCGAGGCTTGTGACCGCCAAGATCGCCATCGTCAACCCCTCGGAGCGTGAGGATGCGGACGTCGACTATACGTACGCAATCGTTCCGCCCGAGCGTGATGTTGTCGTCTACACAAGCAACTGCGGCAATATTTCTTCTGGTGTCGGCCCGTTTGCCATCGACGCTGGCCTGGTTCGGGTGGTGGAGCCTATCACGACGGTGCGCATATTCAACACGAACACCAAAAAGATCCTTGTAGCCCACGTCCCGGTTGTAGATGGACAGGCGCGCATCGAAGGAGATTTCGCGATTCCAGGTGTTCCCGGCACCGGTGCAGAAATCATGATGGACTATCGTCAGACGCTCGGCGCGAAAACAGGGCGTATCCTGCCGACGGGCAACGCTACAGACATGATCACGCTGGAAGATGGCTGGGCAATCGAAGTCACTATCGGCGACGTCGCCAACCCGTGCGTGTTCATCCGGGCGCGAGACCTGGGCATGACGGGAACGGAAGGTCCCGAGTCGATCAACCACAACGAGGCGCTACTCGTCACCCTTGACGAGATTCGCGCGAGAGCCGCGCAGACGATCGGTCTTTGTGGCGACTGGAAAGAAGCGGACAAGACGACACCGGCATTGCCGTTGGTCGTGGTGGTCGCAGATCCTGCTTCGTACACGACGTTGAATGGCGCAGCGGTTGACCCAATCTCGATGGACCTGCTGGCCAGACTGGTGTTTTACCGGAAGTGCCATGAGAGCATGGCGGGAACCGGTTCGATGTGCACCGCTGCAATGTCACGTATTCCGGGAACGCTGGTGAACCAGTCGATTGTTCGCCCGCAGCAGGACACCTTGAGAATCGGGCATCCGTCTGGTGTGATGGTTGTCAACGTGGCGGCGCGCATTGTGCCGGATGGGCAGGGCGTGGTGTATGACAAGCTTGGTTTTAGCCGTACGGCCCGACGCATTATGGAAGGGCGCGTATTCGTCCGGTCTGCCGGCATGGAGATATCATGACGGTAGACACGGACGTTCGAACAGAGCCGCTTACCGCTAGCGAACAGATTGCGGAGTTCGTTTGCAGCTTCGATGCCGATCGTTTGACGGACTCGCACCGCCTCCAATGTTCACGGACGTTCGTCGACACTTTCGCTGTCGCCGTTGCGGGGAAGTACGAGCTGGCCTCGTTGAGCGCCCGGAAACTGGTCGGATTCCAGGGTGTCGGGCCGGGTTCGCCTATCGGCGTCGTTCATGGCGGCGCGCGTTTGTGGACGGACGGTACGGTTACCGGTTGTGAGGCGGCTGCGCTTGCTAATGGCATCTTCGGCCACGTGCTGGACTATGACGACGTAACCACGCCGTTGCGCGGGCACCCAAGTGTGGTTCTGTGGCCGGCGCTCACCGCTATCGGTGAAGCGCGTGATCTGCCGGGTGCACGGTTTGTTGCGGCGTACGTAGTGGGCTTCGAGGTGCTATGCAAGCTGTCCCGCGTCATGGCTGTGCCTCACTACGAGTCGGGATGGCATTCAACTGCGTCGATCGGCGTGATCGGCGCGACTGCGGCCTGCGCGTATCTTCTGTCGCTTGCGCGCTCACAGGTTGTCAATGCGATTGGTCTAGCAGTGGCTCAGGCTGCGGGCTGTCGCGAGAACGTTGGCACTCAGGCAAAGTCTTTCCAGGCGGGACAGGCAGCGGCAGCCGCCGTACGGGCCGCTCTGTTTGCAGAGGCGGAATTCGAAGCGTCGGTTCGATCTCTTGACGGTGCACATGGCTACATGCATCTCTATGCGCAAGACGAGGAGCTAGCGCAATCGCTCGGCGAGCTTGGCGACGTTCCACTAGAAATCGAACGGGCCGGAATTGAGGTCAAGCAATATCCGATGTGCTACGCAACGCATCGAACGCTCGATGCGTTGCTCGCCCTTCGCAAGGACAACGAACTCGTGCTGGAAGATGTCCGTCACGTACACGTGGAAACCAGTAACAGCGCGCTTGTCCCGCTTACGCGACACCGCCCCGTAACGGGGCTGGAGGGTAAGTTCAGTATCGAATATGCGGTGGCGGCGGCACTGATGGATGGCGCAGTCAGACTGGATACGTTTACTGATGACGCGGTGAACCGTGCGTCTATCCAGCGCTTTCTTGCCTGCGTCGAGTCGTCGGAGGCGGAGGGGGCATTGTCGCCTCGTTGGGCGCGGGTGACGCTCACGCTGAAAAACGGCCGGACAGTCAGCCGACACATCGAAATCTTGCACGGTTCAGCGCAAGACCCATTGAGCGATGACGAGTTGCTACGCAAGGTTACCGATTGCCTGAGCTTCGGTCGTAGCGACATTGATCCGCAGTCGCTGTATGACCAGGCGATGAACATGCATCGGGTGACGGTCCGGGAATTGCTGGACGCCCTGACACCCCGCCCCAACGTGCAACCGTGAGCCGTGGAAGTCGATAGCGGTCAATGCTTTTCCAGGACACCCCATGATTCTTGAAACGTTCGCGCAGTATGTAGCGGATGAGGTAAAGCGGACTCTTCCTCCCGAAGTCACTCATGCTGCTAAACGTGCCCTGATAGATTGGTTTTCGGCATTGCTTCCTGGTACGAAAGTCTCGCCGGCTACGAACTTGTTTCATGCCCACGCTAGCGAGCTTGGACAAGGCAAGTCCAGTCTGCCAGGTTTCGCGACAACTGCGCACGCGGGCGTCGCAGCCTGGATTAACGGCAGTGCATCACACGCCGTAGAATTCGACGACATTTTTCGCGATGCCGTTTACCACCCCGGCTGTCCGACGATCGCCGCTGCATTGGCTCTGGCGGAGCAGCACTCGACAACCGGCGCGGCATTGCTGAAGGCAATCACAATCGGCTACGAGGTTTCCACTCGTATTGGCGCAGCAGTGCAGCCGGCGCATTATCGCTACTTCCACACGACCGGGACGGTTGGTTGTTTCGGAGCGGCAGCGGCAGGGGCGGCGTTGGTACAACCCGGAGCAGCCGCCGTGGCGCTGAATGCCATGGCAACTTCGGCAACTTTCGCTTCTGGACTGCAGCAGGCGTTCCGCTCGGATGCGATGACAAAAGCGCTTCACGCCGGGCACGCGGCCTGGGTCGGCGTGATGGCGGCGCAGGGCAGTGGGCATGGCATAACCGGCGTTGCAGACATTCTGGAAGGCGAGGTGGGATTTGGTGCCGCGCTTTGTGCCTCACCTGACTGGTCGAAGGTGACCGACGGTCTCGGTTCCCGTTACAACATTGAAAGGGTTACGCAGAAGAACCACGGCTGCTGTGGCCACACCTTCGCCGCCATCGACGCGATGTTAGCCTTGGTGACGGAGCATCGATTGCGGCCGGATCAGATTCGGACAATCAGGATAAAAACCTATCGCGTCGCGATCGAGGTTGCAGGCATTTCGCAACCGTGCTCAGCGTTTGAGGCAAAGTTCAGTCTTGCGTATGTCGTCAGCCATGCGGCCCTGTACGGGGCAGTTCGTCTGGATGCGTTCAGCGTTGACCGGCTCGCCGATCCGTTGCTGCGTTCGTTCATGGAACGCGTACATCTGGAGGCAGATCCCGAGCTTACTGCAGGCTTTCCTGGTATGCGCGCTGCCCGCGTGACCGTCGTTCTCGACGATGGGCAACAACTTGAGCACTTTGCGCCGTATCGTCGGGGCGATCCGGAGGAGCCGCTCACGGATGCAGAAATCGAGGACAAGTTCCTGGAGCTTGCCAGTCCTGTGATCGGCGACGCGAAGGCGCACCGGCTTCTCGTTAATCTGTGGCAGGTGGACGAACTCGATGTTGTTGGTTTGACGCTTTCCGCACTTGGCAAAAACTCATTGACCATGTGAGAGGAGGGGTGGATACCCCTGCGGCATTCGAGTCCTGAACCGCCCTGCGTGGTAAGCCGTCGACAGCTTTCTGTCTACACTGTTCGCCGTTCCGGATTCCTGTCAACCTCGCCGCTTGCCAGCGGCGCGATCGGGTTGCTGAACATTGTGAACAATCTGACCGGTACGCAGCGTGTTCATGGAATCCACAGACATGTCCGTCACTATACGGCTGCGCTCAGGCGTGACAGTTAGCGTCAGGTGCTGTACTGGTATGCGGTTGGTGTCGTACACGAGCCGGCTGGTCCTAAGCAATGGCACACCAACCTCGGTGCCTAGCCATTGCGCGAAAGTCGGGTCAGCAGCAACTGCAGTGACTTCCTGGATGACGCGTCCGAACTCGACGCCCTGGCTCATCAGGATTTCATAGAGTGCGCGCTTTTTCAGGGTAGTGGCGGTGACGGCCTTGCTGTAGCGCTCTGGGACCCAAGCATCGGTCACCATGACAGTGACGTCACCTATCTTGCGCAATCGCAGAGCGTGAATCGCACGATCGCCAGGTTCGAGTTGCAACTGTTGGGCAATGGATAACGGAACCGGTCGCACTTCGACGTTTAGCACCTCAACCGTGGTTTCCTCGGCCGATTTGTGGAGCGCATCCACAAATCCTAGCGTCGCCGCTTCCCTCGCAACAGGCAGGTCCGTAGGGACAAAAGTCCCCAGACCTTGCCGGCGGTAAACATAACCTTGTGCTTCAAGGTCCGTCAGGGCCCGCCGCGCAGTGATGCGCGACACCCCAAAGTATGTGCAGAGATCCTCTTCTTTCGGGATCAAGCTACCGGCGGGGTAGCCGCCACTAACGATCCGCTCACGAAGCACAAGGAACATCTGACGATGTAACGAGGTACCGCGCGCGCGGGGCAGAGTTTGGGTAGTGGATGCGGACATCATATAGACCGTATTGTTGGGTTCGGAGGCCAATATTGATGTTAGTCATTATGACATACAGATATGCCAACAAGCCAGGCTCGTGCCACGTGAGTCCGACGACTCGCGCACATCACGGAGCACACGCAGCGTAAACCCGAAAGGTTTCGGCCTTATGTTATGGTAACATAACAACATGATTTGAATGAGATCGCACCACGCGCCACGGCTATTCAAGGGCGGAAGAAATTGGTGGCATCCGGTGCCCATTTTGCGTGCCACAGGATAGTGAACTACGTGAGACAGGCACCGTGACAGCAAAAAGAGATCTAAAT
>NZ_JAQQBV010000078.1:0-6358 GCF_046030735.1 Paraburkholderia xenovorans | reverse complement strand
TCTGAGGCGCTCCGGTTGTTGGATTGCGCGTCATAAAAGTCAATCCAAGTAGTTTTCCATCTGGATTCCGGGCCGAACGCGGCAAAGGTTGGACGGCTGTACTGACACCCGTCGTTTGGTTATGGTATGTGACCGCCGCCGGATGATTCATATTGACTGCCTGACCCAAATCGAGATTGCTAATCTTCGGCATTAGATTTCCTTAAACCACTTTATTAGTCAAAAAATTATTCGTCAGCGATGAGCTTTTGCATAGCGCTTGATCGACCGGCTGTTTTAACCAACAGAAGCGTTATGCGGGCGCGCAGTCGCGAAGTAATGTCGCATTGGGTGAAGCAATCAAGGCGCGCAGGAAAAACAGAGGCCGCAAGCTGGCATGGATACGGCCGTGTCCCCGGAAAGAGTGCGATCAGAGTGCTGGCCGGGCGCGCTTGTGCCGATCGCTTTCAAATACGGTTAAGCCGTAACGCCTCATTCGAACAAGCTGACCATTTTGTCAGTTTCGCGTCCGCGTACTGTTCCTATCGCCTTTCTAGACTGTGCTCATGTGTCGAAAACAGCGACGCTACCCTCAGTCCGCCAGAAAGGATGATTCATGAAGATTTATCGCCTCGCCATTGCAACCGCTTTCGCAGTCAGTGCCTCTGTCGCAATGGCAGCAACCAATCAGCCGGACTCCGACACCGGTTTCACGTTCAATCACGATGCCGCGGCTTCGCTGCCCGTGTCGGCGGCAGTCGCTCATGAAGGCGCCAATACCCGCCAGGAAGTTGTCGCGGAACTGGAGCGGACCCGTCGCGATGGCGAATTGCAACGTTCCGACAGCACCATCTTCTTCGGTCACTAACACTGGCCAGGACACAGACTGTGCTGGGTCGCCACCGCTACGTGGCGACCAATGAACAGGCTTTTGTGTGGTATTTTCGACCTCGATGGCTCTCGTTTCAACGCTATTATTCCGGGCCTGAAAGGTTGATCGCGGCTCTTCCTTACTGCTTCCACCGCGGTTATGAAAATACTGATTGTCGAAGATGAACCCAAAGCTATCGAGTATCTGAAAGCGGGCCTCACCGAGCAAGGTTGGACTGTCGACATCGCGCCTGACGGCCAGGAAGGCGCGTTCATGGTTCGCGAGTTCACCTACGATGTGATCGTGCTGGACGTGATGCTGCCGAAGATAGACGGCTTCGAACTGCTACGCATGATCCGATCGCGCTCGCAGACGCCCGTGATCATGCTAACGGCGCGTGATCACGTCAATGATCGCGTTCGTGGGCTACGGGAAGGCGCGGACGATTACCTGACCAAACCATTCTCGTTTATCGAACTGGTCGAGCGCCTGATCGCGTTGACCCGCCGATGCCGCGTGCAGGAATCGACTTTGGTGCAAGTGGGCGACCTTTCCGTCGATCTTATCGGCCGTCGCGCATCGCGAGGCAGCGTGCGTCTGGATCTGACGGCAAAGGAATTCCAGCTCCTCAGCCTGTTAGCACGCAGGAAAGGCGAGATTCTCTCGAAAACGGTCATTGCCGAAATGGTGTGGGACATGAATTTCGATAGCAACACGAACGTCATCGAAGCCGTGATCAAGCGTCTGCGCAACAAACTCGACGGATCATCCGACGCGAAGCTTCTGCACACGGTACGCGGCATGGGGTATGTGCTGGAGGAGCGTGACGACCGGGCGAATACGTGAAGTACTCGATTTCACGCCACCTCGCTGTACGCTTTTCTGCGGCGGCGATTCTCGTGTTTACCTTCGTAGGAATCGGTCTCACCATTTTTCTGAGAGCACAACTCGACAGTGTGCTCAAAGATTCGCTCGAGGCCCACGCTAGCGTTGTGCGCCTATTGATCTCGCAGACGTCTACGGCCCTGGAGTGGCCTCTCGTCAAACAGAAGATCGACAACATCACGCCGTCTGATCCGAACATCGAGTTCTTCGTAGCCACGCCGGACCCCAGATTCAGCTATCAGACGATCTCGGAACATCCGATCCCCACCGAGATAGCCCGGTATGAACGGGTCAAAGCGGGCAAACGCTCGTATCTTGCCCGGAAGTACTTTCTTCCGGGCGTGGAAGGGCGCCCCGATCTCGTACTCGTCGGGTATATCGACTGTCATTCCGTCGACCGTACGACGTATTCTTTCGTTCTTGCGTTGACGATCATTTTTCTGATCGCCAGCGTCGTGATCTCGGCATTGGGATATACGGTCACCCATCTCGGCCTGACGCCGCTCAAGCGCCTCTCCGACGAAGCTGCCGCACTGCGGCCCAACCGTCGCGATCAACGACTGCGAGCAAGCAACTTGCCGGTCGAACTTCTTCTCCTCAAGTCGAGTTTTAATGGGGCGCTGGAGCGTATCGACAATGCCCAGGCGAAGCTCGAAGGATTCAACGCCGATGTCGCGCACGAATTGCGCACGCCGATCGCCAACATCATCGGTCAGTCGCAGGTTGCGCTAACCCGTGAACGAAGCCAGGGCGCACTTCTTGGCGTGATCCAGTCCGTTCTCGAAGAAGGCGAGCGTATGCGAGTCATCGTCAACGACATGCTCTTTCTCGCGCGCGCGGATCAGGGCGAACAGGCAACCGAACTAACGTGGATATCGATTGCAGAGGAAGTCGCGCGCACCATTGAATTTCTCGACGTGTCGTTCGAGGACGCCGGCGTTCAGACAACCGTACTGGGCGACGCGCACACGCTGGCCAACAAATCGCTTCTGCGGCGAGCACTCGTCAATTTGCTGGACAACGCGTGTCAGCACGCAACGCGCGGTACGCAGATCGAAGTTGCGATCAAGCCGGGTGCGTCGTCGATTGAAGTGTCGATTGCCAACCAGGGCTTGCCGATTTCAACAGCCGTGCTGGAAAAGCTATTTGACCGCTTCTATCGGGATGAGACTTCGCGTACGACTTCTCACGGACATCATGGCCTTGGGTTGTCTATCGTCAAAGCGATCGCGGAGATGCACCAGGGCACCGTGTTCGCCCGAAGTGCTCAAGGCTGGAATGAGTTCGGCTTCACGCTTCCACGCGTCTCTCAACCGCGCTAATAAAAACACCCGTTTACCGCCGACGAATTGCCTGCAACTCCTCGTCACATGTTATGACCGGATTGTCACTGCCGAAGTAGACAATCTCACTTAGTAAGGATGACTACCTTACAACCATACAGATTGTCAGCGTCCGTCAAGTTTACAAAGCCGTTGCATGACCGATAAGAATAGACACGGGCACCCTTTAGCCTATGGAAACTTCTGCCGTTAAACGACAAGGCCTCCATACGGTGCAATCTCGGATAACGGCATCAGGAGTTCGCGGGCACGTGAAGCGCCCGTTTCTGTCACATAGAAGTAGCAAACAATGAAACTCTCGACTTTAAAGGTAAGCGCTCGTCTTGCGCTAGGTTTCGGCTGTGTTCTCTCAGTACTTGTTGTTATCACGCTGTTAGGAATCAACCGGCTTAGCGCGATGGACGACGCGATCACAGCCGATGTCGATATCAACGGCAACGAAGTCGCTCTTATTTCGCAAGCCGTAGGAAATGCACAAGATGCGTCCACTGCAATGCGTAACCTGATCATCGTAACCGACGTACCCCGAATGACGGCTCAGCGAGAATTGTTCGAGCACAGCCTTTCAGCTTACGACGACACAGAAAACAAGATTTCTGCGCTCTTCAAGCAAGATCCTGGAACCGACGACAACGAGCGAGGTTTTCTGCGCCAGATTGTCGAGCTAAAAGAAGCTGCCGTGCCACTGGCGCAAAAGGCCGCGAAACTCGGCTTTGCTAACGATTCGTCAGCATCCGATGTCTTGATGAAAGAAACCGGACCGGCTTTGGATCGCTGGATTTCAAAACTCACACAGTTCCGCGAGTATGAAATCAAGGCAAGCGCAGATGGTGCTGCCGAATCGCACAAAGCCTATCGCACCAGCCGCAACCTGATGTCTGCCCTATTGCTATTCGCTTTTGTCGCGGCAACAGGTCTCGCTCTGGTTATTACCCGCGGCCTTGTCAAGCAACTGGGCGGTGAGCCCGACTATGCAGCACGAGTTGTCGACCGAATCGCCAGCGGCGACCTGAGCGTCGCGGTGGATTTAAGAGGCGATGATCGCACGAGTCTGCTCCATTCCATGCAAGTCATGCGCGGCAAGCTCGAAGCCACAGTCACTCAGATTCGGATCGGGACCGATTCAATCGCTACCGCTTCGGGGCAGATCGCAAGCGGCAACTCAGACCTCTCTACCCGTACAGAAGAACAGGCTGCGTCGCTTGAAGAGACTGCTGCCAGCATGACGCAACTCACCGAGACAGTTAAGCAGAACGCGGACAATGCAAGGGAGGCGAACACGCTCGCAACCAGTGCCACCGAAATCACCGATAAAGGCAACGACTCTATTCAAGCCATGGTCGCGACGATCAGGCAGATCAGCGGTAGTTCACACAAGATTTCTGAAATCACCGGGGTTATCGAAGGCATTGCTTTCCAGACCAATATTCTCGCTCTGAACGCAGCCGTTGAAGCGGCACGTGCAGGCGAACAGGGCCGCGGATTTGCCGTGGTGGCAAGCGAGGTTCGCAGTCTGGCCTCACGCTCCGCGGCGGCTGCCAAGGAAATCAAGGAGCTGATCAATTCTTCCGTGGCGACAATTCAGGCAGGCGGCAGCCAGGCAACGGAAGTCAGCGCCACCATGGGACAGGTCAGACAGACCATCAGGCAGGTTTCCAGTATTGTCGGCGAAATCGCCGACGCATCTGAAGAACAGAGCCGTGGCATTCAGCAGGTCCATCAGGCTGTCAGTCAGATGGATCTGGTCACCCAGCAGAATGCCGCACTGGTCGAGCAGGCTGCAGCCGCAGCCCAATCGCTTGAGGAGCACGCGACGAAGCTCAAGGAAGCCGTGTCCGTATTCAAGGTTTGACGGAGCTGTCACGGATCGGCGTAATCGCGCGCCTCTGCTTGCTCGTAGTCTGAAAGCGGTGAATTGAGCACACGAGGTGTCCACTGGAATCGGTGGACACCAGGCTTCGCGCCACTCGATATCTCGACTCAAGCATTAAACCGACCATTTTACGAGAACACTTTTCCAATTTCTCTCGCAAACGTTTAACGTCTGACAATTATAAATAATTAAAGTTTTCATCCTGCTTTCCCGTTAATGCTATTCAAATAGCCTATCTAACGCGACCATCGAAGCAGGATAAAAATGCTGTTATTCAATAACATGAAGGTGGTAACGAAGCTTCTGTCGGGATTCGTTCTAGTCCTCGCTTTTCTGGTTACCGTGGGGGTCTTTTCGTTGCTCGAACTGGGTATTGAGAACGACCATGTCGCGCAAATGCGTGACAACTGGCTACCTTCAGTTCGCAGCAGCCTTCAGGTGCACGTTGCGCTCGGCGACTTGCGGCGCGCCGAACTCCAGGCCGCTACAGCGCGTAACGACGAAGAGCTCAAGCAGGCTGAACAGTTGATCACCGCAACGCTGTCGAGGGTCGGACAATCTTCTGCAGAATATGAAAAACTCATTTCGGAGCCGGAGGAAAAGATTGCCTATGCCGACATCCAGTCGAAAATGCCAAAGTATCTGGATGTACAGCAGCAAATGCTGACGCTGGCGAAGGCGGGCAAACGCGACGACGCATTGAACCTACTGTCGACTCAATCACACGCATTGGGGGTCGCGATGACAAAAGACATCAATGCGATCGTGGACGTCAATGTGGGAGGGGCCACAAGAGAGGGAGTCGATGCCGCTAAGGCTTACTCACATGCTGTTGTGCTTATCATCGTATTGATAGGCGTCGCGGGCGTCATTGGATTGACTGTGGCGTTGCTGATTGCCCGTGCACTAGCGAAACAACTCGGCGGTGAACCAGGTGATGCTGTTGAACTTGCTGGAGAAATCGCCGCGGGCAATTTAGCGTTGGAACTGGCGTTGAAGCCGGACGATTCGACGAGCCTGATGTACTCACTCAGCAAAATGCAGCAGCAGTTGACAACGATTGTGGGCGGCATCAAGAAGTCGAGCGAATCTATTTCCGTTGCCGCCTCTGAAATCGCGCAAGGCAATGCCGACCTGTCGCAGCGCACAGAGGAACAGGCAGCCTCTCTGGAAGAGACGGCGGCCAGCATGGAAGAGTTGACGGCAACCGTGCGCCAGAATACCGAAAGTGCAACGCAAGCGAGTTCGCTGGCGAACAAGGCTTCCGGCGTGGCGCTTCGTGGCGGAAGCGCGGTCGATCAGGTCGTTCAGACCATGAATGGCATTTCGGAAAGCTCGGCCAGGATGGCCGAAATCATCGCGGTTATCGAAGGCATCTCTTTTCAGACGAATATTCTTGCGCTGAAC
>NZ_JAQQBV010000077.1:0-6556 GCF_046030735.1 Paraburkholderia xenovorans | reverse complement strand
GGTGCACCGATCACCAACACAAGCGATAGCACGCTCCATGACTTTGGATGTGTCGCTACCCGTGATCACCTTCCCACCATGGCTGGTGCTGTCGCCTACGCGGATTACGGCTCGCATCGCTTAGTCCATCAAACAGTTTTTAAAATAAAGACGCTGATCACCGTCGGCTCTTTAAGCGTTTCTCGCCGAAGGCTAGCAATCCTTAAGCGGCGCACATACACCGCTCCTCCTCCCCGCTCATTTCATGAAAGATCAACCTACCCCGGCACTCTGAACCGGAACGGGTTCTCGCCGCGATGCTGAACATTCGCCGCTTTGCTCGTGGCATTTGGAGGGCTGACCATGACGATACCTGCCGTGCCGTTTGACGCGAGATTAATGGTCGCGCTGGCACCGCCGTTTTCATAACCAGCCACCGTCGCCAGACCGATTTGTACAAGCGCAGAACTGACACCTGTGTTGCCAACGCGACGCCCGATGTCGTAGCCTTCTTTCACGTTGTCTAATTCAATGCCCTGGGCATTTCCGTGCAACGCTTGGGTGAGCGGTATTACCCACTCTCGATCTGAAGTCGTGTCATAGAACACGCGTGCGGGCTTTTCACCGTCGGGCAGCGTTGCTATTGCTTGTTGCCACCCGGCTTGCAGTGCTTTGACTTGATCCGCACGCTTAAGCGGCTTGCCGTGTTCGTCGGTTAGCCTGATATTCACAGGGCGGTGCAGGTAGCCTAAGAGCGGCGAGTCGTCGAACTCTTTCACCTGCCAGTCGGTCCAGCGCACCGGGAGGTATGGGCTGGGCTTGAAATCGCCAGGCCCTTTATTGGTGATCTGTTTCCAAAGCTCCGGGAGCTTCGATATCCACCAGTCGGCTTTCATCGTCATAGCGCCGTTAAAGCCCCCTGCTGCCGCATCAGTTTCGTCCTGGAAAGACGTGTCATGCTGCCAATAAAAATTCCATAGTTTGATGATGTCAAGACTCGTGTCGTCTTGATTGATTTTTCCAGGAACGCCTGGCACAGCATACGGACGAATGAGTCTATCCACACGATCACTGCGCGAAACGAGCAACCCGACATTGCTATTCGGAATGGGCGGAACATAGGGGCCCGTGGGTTCCGCTCCTGCGCCGGGGGTTTTGTAGCCAAAGCGGGTTTCCATACCATCGTCGCTAAAAACCAACGCAGCGGGGACGTCTGGATGAGTGTCAAAGAACTGGAACAAGCGTTCGAGCGATGCTCCAGCGTTGTCGGTGTTCGCATCGTCCTGCCAAAGAAACAGTGTTACGCCCAAGCCGGCCTGCTGACGCGCATAGGCAATGTCCAGCGCTGCACGATATTTGCTGTTTTCATCTTTCGGGGGGCCAATAACGATAACTGGTAGGGGCCAGCGCTCGACGGCCTCGGCTGCGGCATATTCGAAAGCAGCGCCTGTATCAACTTTTGCGAACAAGGCGCGACGGTCAGGACTGTCTGGATAATCCTTTGCGTCGTGGGACAATACGGACACAAAATTGTCGGATTTTGCGCTGATTTGCTTCCAGAGCGTATCTTGGTGACGCCCGCTTACGGCCATTCCTAAACCACGAACCTCCAAGACATATCGAGCGCCGTCGCTCGCGAGGATGCCTGTCACTGACGGGTTTACGGTAGGAGCAGCGGTAGATATCTTGCTAGGCGTGGCGGCTGATGCGACGTTCACGCCATCTCGGCTGCTGCGCAAAACCCAATGACCGGCAAAAGCAACAACCAGCACGCCGACGACAACGAAGAGTCCATTACGTAAGGTACTACCCATTTCTGATACTCCGTTGCCAGTGTGTTGCCAGTATTCGTAAGAGCCAAACAAAACAAACGTCACCCATGCCAAAGTCGCCAGCGAAAGGGCAACCAGATAGGGCCACATTCGTGGTCGAGTTGAGCTTGCGAGTATTTTCATTGGCGCTTCTCGCGGTCCCTGTATGTTTCTGCATCTACCAGGCTCGGCGGCCTTTTGGAAATCGAAGCAGTAGGGAATGCTCCGGCCGAGTAATACCTTGCGTTCGCTTCTACCAATGCTTGCGCCTTCTTGCTAAGGCTTTGGAATTTTGGATTATTCTGAATTTTTTTCAGCCCTTCTGCGTCCGTTTTCCAATCTGCGATCGCAATGAGTAGCGCTCGCCAGTCTTTGTCATCCAGCGCTTTGGCTTGCCCTATTGCTACATCCATCGCGGCAACCCGTCGCAAATTGTCCGAATCACGAAGAATCGCGGAATGATAAGAGTTTTCATCCCAAGATTTTTTGTCGATTCCCATGCGTTGCCGCGCTTCGTTCGGCGTTTCCTCGCGATAATAGATAAGCCCGCGACCGTCTGCAACGCGAACAGCGTTCGTGTGATCTTCCGGATCTGCGGAGCGCGCGTTGTACCAAGCCATCATTCCCGCTGTGTTGCCGCGCAGGTTTGCGGGCATATCTGGTGGAAATGGTTTCCATTGCAACCCGGCATCCGGATTGCCGAGAACAAGGTCTCGAGAAACATCATCAGGCCGATCTTTACCCGCCTTTTTGGGGGACCCTTTAATTGCTTCGCCGCCGTAAAGATTCGGCGCATACGGAGGCGTGATTGGTTCACCATTGATGAAGCGCCGCTCGTCGTCTATCACGGTTAAGTATGCCGGAAGTGCGCCAACCAGCCGTGGCTTACCGTCCCAAGGGTCAGGTTTCTTTGTCCATAGTCTCTGTTGAAATCGAACTTTCTTAAGCTCGTTCATTGCGTCGAGCGACAC
The DNA here is from genome assembly GCF_046030735.1 of Paraburkholderia xenovorans. Taxonomy (GTDB): domain Bacteria; phylum Pseudomonadota; class Gammaproteobacteria; order Burkholderiales; family Burkholderiaceae; genus Paraburkholderia; species Paraburkholderia xenovorans_A. The sequence continues at coordinate 3,795 of NZ_JAQQBV010000077.1, read as the reverse complement.
CTCCGATTTGTGCTCATCCGGATACCTTTTTGAGCGTTAGCAGTTAATGCGTCGGCTTGTGCCTGCAGCACAAAAGGCCCTTCGTTAGCGATAGCGGTGATTCCCTGCGCACGACCGAACATTTGTATGCCTTGCCCTGCCGTCACGTTGAAGCGCTGACCGCTGACCAGTTGCATATGCTGCTGTGCGACTTTGTCGACGTTCACGCCGGCGTAAGTAACGTGAGTCTTCGGCGTCACGTTTATGGAACCTCCGGCCGCACCGAAAGCCATGATCGCTTGAGAATCTGCAGCGCCAGACGCTGATGCATCGGCAGCACTACCTGTATCGTCCCAAGCCTTGAGAGCAGCGGCGAGCTGGTCTTGTGAATCCGCATCCACGGCTTGTCCGCCGTGCTGACCAACATACTGCCCGAGCGCTTTAAAAAGTTCCGTGCATTCACCAAGCAGTTGGTTGAGCTCGTCGCGATCAAGCTGCTTGCCTGTCGCTTTATTTCGCGCATAGGTGGTGAGCAAAATACCCTTGGCAGCACGTAACGACGCTGCTGCGTCCGTGCGCAACTCTGCCCCCTCGCCACGCGCCTGGCCGGTGCCGTTCGTTCGCGGTTGCGTAAGAAACCCAAGATTCAGTTCGCTCGCCGCGTGCTCACTCGCCAGCTGACTACTGATCTCTCCCGCCGTATCATCAAACCGCAACTGGTTATACCGATTACCCTTGATCTCCTTCGTCTTCACTCCCGACAGAAACCGATTCCCCGGCAACGTCCCGGTATGACTGAACGTCGCCGGCGCATTCGGCCCGTTGTGCAGCACGCCGGTAACAAACATCTTGTCCGGATCCCCATTCAGGAAATCCAGAGCGACTTCCATCCCGATCCGCGGCAACGTATCGTGCCCGTAGTTCGTCCCAGCCCAACTGCTGCTCACCCGCACGAACGCGCTGTCCCGCTGGTACCCACACCCTGAGCATGTGCATGATCATCCGGATCCAGGCCCTGAAGCTGCACCTTGATCCGCCCAAGCGAATCGCAATACACCTCCTCGCCCTGCGGCCCGACCACCAGCGCGGTAATCGGATAAACCCGCGGCAGGTCGATCCTCGGATCGTAGGCCGGCGTCAGCGGCACGCCGCGTTGCACGCAACTGAAGGTGTTTTCATAGCGGCTCTCTTCTTCATCCGCACTATTCGTCGCTCTTCCTGTTCCAGTTGACGCTGAACGAGAAGCAACCTGCGAAGGCCCCTCCACCCTCCACCGATTCGCATCAAAGAGCGTCTGCGCGCGCTCATTCAACGTTTTGGGCAGGCTATTCTCCCCACGATGATGCAGCGCGGTGACTACAAACTGCCGCTCCTCCTGCGGATGGGTATCCACCTCCGGATGCCCGGTCAACTCGAACCATCTGCCGACAGCCAGGTCACGCACCCCGCTCACGCCATCCACATTCGCCGAACGCAACTCATGGGCGAGCATGCGCGCCTTGCTGACGCGCTCATAGTCTGACCACGAATCGCCCGCGTGCGGCACGTCGATCACCGCATCGCGCAGCAACTGCGCAAGGTCGTTGCCGGCTTCGCCCTGATCGACGATGCTCGTCTCGGACGCCTGCGCCATCGACGCGCTCTTATAGTCCCAACTCGCACGCTGCACAGTACCGGGCACAAGCTGACGCGAAGCCGACCACAGCGTGATCGAGTCGCGCGCTTCGGTGGCCGCGTCGCGGTGATAGCGCACCGTGCCGGCCGACGACTTCGGCAGCTTCATCGGATCGTCCAGCAACACCAGCGTGTGCACCGGCGACTCACCGGCGCCATCGGCCGATGGGTCCGCGCCGCGCTTGCCCGCCGCCGTGAACCACGCGATGCCATCGCGCCGGCACAGCCGCCGGATGAAATCCGCGTCCGACTCGTGAAACTGCAACAACGTCTCTCGCACGGGATACTTCGCGCGATCCAGCGACGACAGGTCGAAATCGAACGCACGCGCGAGCGCCGGACTCTTTTTCTGCCATTCGCCCAGCAGCTTCTCGATGACATCGGGCACACTCAGCGTGCGGAAGATGCGCGTATTGGTTCGCCCTTCCAGCACCGATAACGCATCGCGCATGGTCAACTGATAGGTCGCCAGCGACCCGTCCGACTGACCCGCTCGAGCATCGGTAACGATCGCGCAGATCGGGTGCAAGGCGCCACGGTCGGTAACCATCTGCACCGACAGCGGCAATCCGATAAACGCATTGAGCGGCAAGTCCGCACGCGTCGACAGACAGGTCACGTGACCCACAATGCCTGAGCAGAGGCCCTCGGTGATGTCGATGCGGTGCGCAATCAGCACTTGCTCGAGGCTCGACTGCGCTGAGTCCCAGTGCAGGCGGAAAGCACGATTGACTTGCGTCAGGGAAGGAGAGGCAAAGGCGCGGAGCAGGTCGGCGGAATTCACGGTGGTCTCTTTCGGTGACGCGAGGGTTGGTTGGCTCGTGGGTTCTTTGTTGGTGGTTTTATGGTTTGAATCTGGTTTTACGTTATTGGCCGACTTATTGGGCGATTTAAACCGCTGTTTATCCGGTTGAGGCGTTCTTCAGGATCTCCCTGGACTTAGCTGTCCATTGACGTGACTAATTATGTGATGCACTCCCATAACGTCGCTTTTTAGTTTGGCTCGTTTTTTCGTCCTATCTAACCGTTTGATTTTACAAAACATTTATTAGATGATCAAATTGAATTGCCTACGAATGTTAAATGCTTCTTATATAGACGCTCTAATATGCAATAGGCATTTCGGGCGGCTTTTATTTATGCTTGATCGGGTCTGATTGGAAGGCCGGCGATGCTGGGGCGTGCGTCTAGCCTCAACATGCGTGATCTCATATGGCGTCTGTCAGGGTGAATCGGTCTCAAACCTGGCGACGAAATGCGGGCCCGTTTATTTGTTCATGGAGTGTTGATGCTGTTATACGACCGCCGGTTGGGATTCGTCTGTCTTAGAAGGGTCCAGAAACGATCGTCTTGCGGGATGAAGTCAGCGAACAAGGCGAACTCTATCCTTCAAGACAAATTTCGCCCCCGAGATCGCGCATACGCCGCTCATATGCGAGCATCCAGCATCTCCCCCGCGCCAACCCCCAAAATCCACCCCTCAACCCGCGCTACCACCTCTTCGCCCGGCGTCAATACCGGATGCAAAGCCTGCTGAAGAAACCCACCCTGATCTGCACGCCGTAGCCACTCAGCGATGGTGTACGCATCGAATTGATCGGCGCTCATGTTCTCGGGCGCGACGCGTCCACGTCTCCATATCGATGGATAAGCCTCGACGATGGCGGACCGACCAGGCGCAATGCCCCATCCATCGAATGGCCAGAAGTGCACCTTCTCACCGAGTTCCCGATGCAGATAGAGCAGCCATGGAAGGCCGGAATGCGTCGACTTGGCAACGGCGCCCTGCACATCGAAGTGGAACACGGATTTTGCCCTGCATCGCTCCTCGGCGAGGCGTCGCCATGTCGAGTTGCCTTGTCGTGCGCTGCCATTGCCGACGAGCCCATCCCGGATCAAATCGACGTAGACACGCTCGCGGTCTGTTGGCCAGTGCGCCTGGAAGTCTTCGAGGAATGCATACCAGTCCTTTTCGAGTCGATGAACCTCGAAGTAGCGAAGCGGAAAGGAAAAGCTATGGTCGATGCCGACGAGTGTCGGAACATCTTCGCGCAGCAGCTCCGCCAGCCACATGGCGATGCCGCGCCGCGTCCAGTACTTGCGCGGGCTGGGTGGCGGCAGAACTTCTACCGGTGACTTATC
>NZ_JAQQBV010000076.1:0-7577 GCF_046030735.1 Paraburkholderia xenovorans | reverse complement strand
ATCTGCTGGCCAGTGATCCAGCCAGAATCATCGCCTAGCAGAAAGTCGATCAACGCCGCCGCGTCCTCGCCTTGACCAAGCCGCCTCATCGGATTGAGCTTTGACATCTAGGCGATCGACTCAGGTGAGCCCGTCAGCTTCGACGACATGTTCGAGACAGTTAATACTGGATGAACGCAATTCACCCGAATCCCCCGCTCAGCGTAGGTCGCGGCTGACGTGACGGCGAGCGCCGCCACTGCGGCCTTTGCACCGGCAATGACCTCGTGATTCGGAAATCCAGATTGCGCCGCAACCGTGCCCACCAGTACGGCGCTCGAGAGCTTGCGATGGGCGAGCGCAGCGGTAACGAAAACCCGAAGCACGTGCCACGCACTGATGTAGTTATCGGCAAGAGTCGCGCGCAGATCCGCTTCGCTGGTCAGGTGCAGAGGTCTGATCAGAATCGATCCGACGCAATGGGCGACACCTGTCACTTCTCCAAAGCGCTCAATACCTGCCTGAATTGCACATTGCACCTGCGCTGCATCGGTTGCGTCGGCGGGTGCAGCGAGTGCGCGCTCTCCAAGTTCGTCGGCGAGTTCGGTGAGCCTCGCTCCATCGCGAGATGTAAGAACAACGCTTAGACCGCGCGCTGACAGTCTCCGGGCCAGTGCCGATCCGACTGCACCGCTCGCGCCAGTAATCCAGATCGCCGCCATTGCCTCACTCCCGACAAATACCCGGTATGTTCAGCCACTCAATACCGACCACCAAGGCTCACTTTCTGCCCCGCCAGTCAATTCCGACCCGGTAGAAGATCCAGAAACTCGCGACGCAATGCGGGATCCCGAAGAAACGAACCGCGCATGACGCTGTTGACCATTTTTGCGTCGTCGTCTTTCGTGCCGCGCCAATGCATGCAGAAGTGGTCGGCCTCCAGCACCACGGCAAGCCCGTCGGGCTGGATGCGCTCCTCGAGCAGATCCGCAATCTGCTTGACGGCTTCTTCCTGGATCTGCGGCCGGGTCATGATCCAGTTGATCAGACGGCCGTACTTAGACAGGCCAATGAGGTTTGAACTCTCGTTGGGCATCACTCCAATCCAGACCCGGCCCATGATCGGACACAGGTGATGCGAGCAGGCGCTGCGCACACGCAGCGGGCCCACAATCATAAGTTCATTGAGCCGTTCGACATTCGGAAATTCGGTGACAGCCGGCGCGATGTCGTATCGTCCTGCAAAGACTTCGCGAACGAACATTTTTGCCACGCGTTGCGCGGTTTCGTGCGTGTTGTGATCGTTGTCGACATCGATGACGAGCGAGCGCAAAACACCCTGGAACTTGTCCGCGACTTCCTTTTGCAGCAGCTCCAGTTCTCCCTCGCGAAGGTAGTCGGCGATGTTGTCGTTCGCGTGGAATCGGGCTCCCGCACTAAGAAGCCGACATCTGATCCGCTGCGAAAGCGGCACGCCCTCGCCCAGCTCCAGGCCGTGGTGTATGTCCTGCGCGACTGATGCCATGAGACTTTTCTCCCAACGTCAATGTGTCAATCCGTACGCGCAATGTGCGCTGTCAACCTACCGCCACATACCCCGACTCGCGAAGACCCGTCTCACTCCGTCTGATGCGGTTGGGGCGACCAGCCTTCTTCGCGCACCACACGCTCGAGCGCCGACTCGATCAGCACGCGCGCGCGATTGGCGGCGTCGCCGAGATGCCGGTGTAACGCAACGTCGTGCGCCGATCGCGACGTGCATTCGTCGCTATAGGATTCGAACGTGGACAGTTGCATCACCAGTTCAGCAAGGTGCCGCGGACATTCGCACGCAATCGTCGACGAGCGGGCAGCGATGGCTTCGAGCTCGGCGTCGTCGTATCGACGTGGCGAACGCGACCAGGAGGGGGCTTCGCCGGCCTCACGCGTCACCCGAGCGATGTGGCACAGATCGCCGAGCATCTGGCGAAGCTCGGTCCTGCTGTCGGGCTCCCGATACAGCCGCACACCCGCGAGGCGCAACGCTTCTGCCGCGCGCCCCGTACCGAAGCCGTACACCACGGCAACCGCCGCCGCGCCGCAGGCGTCGCTAAGCGCGAGAACTTCCGAAGCGGCGTCCTCATGCAGCGAAGGAACACGCAGCAGCAGAATGTTCGCCTCTTCCCCTTCAGATGAGGCGCCTTCGCGCGCCGCCGCGAGATCCGCATACTCCGCGAGCTTGCCAACGCCGTAGCGCCGCAGATCGATACCCGTTTCAGCCAGGCGCCGGGAGAGGTTCTCCCCCACTAGCGTGAGCCGGAATCTGACCTCATGACTGGCATTGGTGGGGCGCGATCTTCCGCTGGACGCCTCCCCAGCGGCAAGAAACTCGAGTTGCTCGCGCTCGAGCCGCGCAATCGCTCCAATCGCGTGGCCGCGCTGCACCAGCGCGTTGATCAGCACCAGCCGGCGCACGTCGTCCTCGGAATACAGGCGCTGTCCCGCCTCACTTTTGGCCGGGCCCACTACTTCGTAGCGCCGCTCCCAAAGCCTGAGCCTCGTGACCGGCATCCGCGCGAGCCGGGCGGCCTCCCCACTCCTGTAATTGCGAGCGGGCGACGTGTCTTCGATGGAGGGAGGCGGCATGGCCATTCCTTTAGCGTTGCTTGACTGGGGATGATATTCCTATTTAGAGTCAATGTGAATCATTATTGCGAGTCATATTTCCGATTATTGGCGACAAACGGGAGATATTCCGTCACACTTCGCCATCAATACTCGCCACTAAGAGTCATCGTGACGCATATCAGCGCACATTCGGCTTTGCCGGTGGCTCACGCCGAGTTCCCGAACCCCAGAGAGAGAAGTCATGCCTATCAAGCGGAAAGGCCCACGAATAGCCGTCGTCGGTGCGGGGATCGCCGGCTTGTCATGCGCGACGGTACTGCGCCGCTCCGGTTTCAAGGTCAGCGTATTCGACAAAAGCCGCGGGCCTGCCGGGCGGATGAGCACCCGTCGCGAGGGCGCCTGGCAGTGCGACCATGGGGCCCAGTACTTCACCGCGCGCGATCCGCTCTTCCAGGCGGAAGTGGCGCGGTGGCAAAACGCGGGCGTCGCCGCGATCTGGCCTGCACGGATCGCTGTGCTGGATGGCTCCGCCCAGACCACATGGGCGAGCGCGCAAGACCGCTTCGTCGGTACGCCGTCGATGAACGCGCCCGCGAAGTTTCTGGCTGACGCTCAGTCTGTGACCTTGGGCTGCACGGTTACGGGATTGCATCGGGATGGGCGACAGTGGCGCATCGAGTCCGCCGAACGGGGCACGCTGGCAGATCGCTTCGACGTCGTGGTCCTCGCCATGCCCGCGCCGCAGGCGGCGGATTTGCTGCGGGAATCCGCGACCGGTCTCACGGCGCTCGCAAGCAAAACGACGATGCGCCCATGCTGGGCAATCATGGTGCGCTTGCCGGCGCGCGTGACATTACCGTTCGATGCCGCCTTCATCAATCATGGGCCCCTGCGCTGGATAGCGCGCGATAGCAGCAAGCCGGGCCGCAACGGTCCCGAAACATGGCTATTGCACGCGAACGCGGAGTGGAGCGAGCTTTATATCGACGCCAGCGCGGAACGCGTCGCGGATTGCCTGCTCGCGGCGTTTGCGCTGCATGGCGGCCAACGGTCCAGCGAATGGACGGCGCACCGCTGGCGATTCGCCGACATCGCGGCGAGCGACGAACCGGCGCCCGGATACGCCTGGGACGAAGCCAGTGGCTTGGCAATGTGCGGCGATTGGCTCAACGGTGGCAGAGTCGAAGGTGCGTGGCAGAGCGGCCGCATGCTGGGCGAGCAGATTGGCCCCGGGTAGAAGGTTGCCCCTAAACACGGCAGTTCCCAGCCTACGTAGAGTTTTCCGTGCCACCGCAGCGGAGCGAGTAGAGAGGCCGGCTGAAAAGGGTGGCTGCGGACGTTTTGAAAAATCTAGAAATATACGCGCATCGAAAACGAAGCCAAGGCGCGGAATGCGCAAAGAAACTTCGTGATCGTGCACGCAAACAGGCTATGACGAAAGTTTTTTCTCATATCGGAGGTGGCAGAAAGGCTCAACTTGACCGAATGGAGATGGCTGAATTGCAATGAAGACCACCCGTACAAATTTCGTGAAAAAGCAGCCATAAAATACGATGTGATTGAGTAATTGCAAGAAAGATCCATGGAAACGATGACCATATGACCGTGAAGCCGCCGCCAATCCGCTCTTTCCCCTGCCTTGCTGCATATCTGGAGGGAAAGCGTGGAATTATCACTCGACGCTGGCTCCGTGCGGTGCGATCCGACCCGGAGATTGAATCCGCCGGCCGGCTAAAGACGGGCCAACTAACTGATCACTTACCAGCGCTCTATTAACGGATTTGCGTGGTTCTGCGGGCCGAACATGCGAGGCTGACCCAGTTAGACAGCGAGGAGAAAAACCACGGCCGTGATCGCTGGATGTGCGGCTACCGGCTCGATGATCTGTATCGCGAGCTGAACCTGCTACATCGCTGCATGCAGGAGGTAACACGTGAATTCTTCGGGCAAACGCTGGTTTCACGTAACGTAGAGGCTGCGGCGCATCAGCTAATTGAGGATTTGTTCAGCGAGACCATTCAAACTGCGATCAGGCAACTGATCGACGAGCAGGATGAGCGGATTTCGGCGGCCATTAAGGATCTGTCGCGGTAAGGAAATCCGGACGGAACGAGGCGATATGGATAGGATGACTTACGTTGCGAGAATATAGAACTGTTCGGCAACTGAGCGCTTCAGTACAGCGCCATCCATCATCTGGCCTTTCGCAATCATGTGCATGACCTCGATTCCACCCAGCAGGATCCGGGCGCAGCGAAATGTCTTGAATCCCAGCATGGGTCGGGTACGGCGCTTGATCGCACGATGGTCTTGTTCCACGATATTGTTGAGATACTTGACCTGGCGGATCTTGAGGGGCGTCTCACGCTCGGCGTTCACAGCGTGCAACCCGGGCAGATTGGCACCACTTTTGTCGATAGTCACGGTGTCGGGTGCGCCATTCTGATCGATGGCCTTCTCGAAGTACCGTCGGGCCGCTTCCTTGTCCCGCCTGGCTCGCAGCAAGAAGTCAACCGTGTTGCCGGCCTTGTCGACGGCGCGGCACCGATATTTCCATTGCCCCTTGACTTTGACGTAGGTCTCATCGACACGCCAGCTCTTGCCAACCGGGCGCTTGCAGCGGCGGAACGCCTTTTCAAGCACCGCCAGAAGCTTAATGGCACCACCGGTGCACGGTCGAATGATCGACCGCGATCCCGCGTTCGGCCATCATCTCTTCAAGATTGCGCAAGCTCAGCGGGTATGCCACGTACCAACGCACGCACACCAACATTATCTCCAGCGGATAGTGCAATCGCTTCAGCACTTTGGCTACCGCCGGACTCAGCGCTTTCATTGTCGTTCACATCATTCTGTAAGGTACGCAGCGGCCGGTGCCGAACTGACCGACCGCGACCACACCACGGTGGTCCTTGTCGCCCGTCCAGATACGTCGGCATTCCGTGAAGCCGAGCGTACCCGTATCGAACTGGCGGACCTCGGCGTCAGGAACCTGGTACTCGCTGTCAACGGTGTGTTCAAAGCGACTTCACCAGACGACGTCATCGCCCGCGCGATGGAAGCGCAGCAGGCTGCCGCCATCGAGGCCATGCCGCGGGGGCTCGCAGCACTGGAGCGAAGTCAGACAGGGTTCATTCCGATGGGACTGGTTGGCCTGCGCGCGCTAAAGGCCTATCTGCACCCTGAGCAGATTGCCGCCCCCCGGACGGTTCCCGGCTTAAGCGTCGAGTTGCCAGGCGGTCTTCTGCCACTCATCGACGAGCTCGAGAAGACCAGACATGGCCTGATCATGACGATGGGCAAGGGCGGCGTCGGCAAGACAACGGTGGCAGCTGCGATAGCGCTTGAACTTGCACAGCGCGGCCATAATGTCCTGCTTTCGACGACAGACCCCGCTGCTCATGTGGCATGGACGCTGCAGGAGTCACTGCCTGGTTTGAGCGTGGATCACATCGACGCGGCGCTAGAAGTCGACCGTTACCGCAATGAAGTTCTCGCCAAGGCCGGCGCTTACCTCGATGCGCAGGCGAAGGCAATGCTTGAGGAAGACCTGCGCTCGCCATGCACTGAGGAGATCGCGGTGTTTCGTGCCTTCGCTCGCACGGTGGACGAGGCTCGGGACTCTTTCGTGATACTGGACACGGCCCCGACCGGACACACCATTCTGTTGATGGACTCGGCGGAGGCCTACCATCGCGAAGTCATGCGCACACAGGGTGATATGCCGGAGGCAGTCCGCCAGCTTCTGCCGCGACTGCGTGACCCTGAGTTCACGCATGTGTTGATCGTGACGCTCGCAGAAGCGACGCCGGTGCATGAAGCGGAGCGCCTGCAAGCTGACCTTCGGCGAGCCCAGATTGAGCCGTATGCGTGGGTCATCGACCAAAGCCTGCTTGCAAGCGGAACCCACGACCCGGCACTCGCTGAGCGAGGGGGTTATGAAGCGCCATTCATCGAGCGAGTGATCAAGCAGGACGCAAAGCGGTCGGTGTTGCTGCCGTGGCAGGCCACCCCACCCGTTGGCCTTCACGGGCTCGAAGAGTTATCGCGCGGACATTGACTGGTATGCAAGGTCTGCTTCGCGCAGCAATTGCTGCTACAGCGCATTCAGCGGAATCTTCAGATAGCTGATGCCATTTTGCTCGGCGGGTGGAAACTCGCCACCCCGTATGTTGACCTGCACCGACGGCAGAATCAGCGTGGGCATTGCGAGGGTCGCGTCACGCGCTTCGCGCATGTGTCCGAACTGTTCTTCCGTTACGCCGTCATGCACATGGATGTTATGCGCACGCTGCGCTAGCACCGTGGTTTCCCACTCGGGTTCCCGGCCCTCGGGTGGATAGTCGTGGCACATGAAGAGCCGGGTGTTGCCCGGCAGGTCCAGCAACTTTCGAATCGATCTGTATAGCCTGTGCGCATCGCCGCCGGGAAAGTCACAACGTGCGGTACCGACATCCGGCATGAACAGCGTATCTCCCACGAAGACGGCATCGCCAATCTTGTAGGCCGTGTCGGCGGGGGTGTGACCCGGCACATACAGCGCTTTTGCAGTCACACCACCAATGAAAAACTCCTCGTCTTCGCGGAAAAGATGATCGAACTGCGAGCCGTCTGTATGGAATCCGGGTTCCAGATTGAGAAGCTTCTGGAAGACTCCTTGAACAAGGCGAATGTGCTCCCCAATCGCAATCCTGCCGCCGAGCTCACCGCGCAAATAATGCGCTCCCGACAGGTGGTCGGCATGCGCGTGGGTTTCCAGAATCCATTGCACCCGCAGACCATGTTGGCGAACGAACTCGATGACCTTGTCGGCGCTTGAGGTTGAAGTGCGTCCTGCTTTCGGGTCGTAGTCAAGGACCGGGTCAATGACTGCGCATTCCTGATATCCGGACTGGAAAACCACGTAAGTGACCGTGCCGGTGGCTGGGTCGAAAAACGGTTGAACGATGGGTCGCATCCTGATCTCCTCAGATGCTATTCATTCTATTCAC
>NZ_JAQQBV010000075.1:0-8470 GCF_046030735.1 Paraburkholderia xenovorans | reverse complement strand
ATCTAAATGGAGCCCGGCTATGACATTCGCAATTCTGCCCGACCAGGTCCTCGTTTCTTGCGTTCTGATGAGGGGCGGCACAAGCAAGGGGTTGTACTTCCACGACAAAGATCTCCCCGTGGAAAAGGATGAGCGAGACCGATTTCTGATGCGGGTTATGGGCACGCCGGACTTGATGCAGATCGATGGACTGGGCGGATCGAGGCTGGTTACTTCAAAGATCGCGATCGTGCGGCCATCAAATCGGCCTGACGCCGACATTGACTACACTTTTGCACAGGTCGATATCGAGCGAGAGCTCATCGGGTACGACGGGAATTGCGGCAATATTTCCTCGGGTGTCGGGCCGTTCGCGATCGACGAGGGGCTCATCGATGCTATCGAGCCTTTTACTGTGGTGCGCATCTACAACACGAATACCGGCAAAATCCTTGTTGCAAGAGTTCCCGTTGCTGGCGGCAAGGCGCGTGTAATTGGTGATTGCGCCATTGCGGGCGTGCCGGGTACCGGCGCGGAGATTCTGATGGACTTCTCGGGTACCGTGGGTGCGAAGACCGGCCGGCTACTGCCGACCGGGAACGTCGTGGACCAACTTACGCTCATTGATGGACGAACGATTGAGATCACCATTGCCGATGCGGCGAACCCGTGCGTTTTCATAACAGCCAATTCGCTAGGACTGGATGGTACCGAACTGCCGACCGCCGTTTCAGGCAACGAACGGTTGATAGCTACCATTGGCGAGATACAGTCGAAGGTCGGTCAGATGATCGGGATGTGGCCTGACTGGAGGCGGGTTCATCTTCCCGGCGTACCGCTGTTCGTCATGGTCGCTGCGCCGACGGACTATGTCGACATGAACGGCAGGAAGCAATTGGCGATCGAGCACGATCTGTGTGCCCGCCTGGTTTTCCTGGGCAAATGCCATGAAAGCATGGCTGGTACTGGATCGATTTGCACGGCGGCGGCGTCACGTGTTTCTGGCTCGGTGGTCAACAAAATACTGGGGCCCGGCGTGAGCCATGCGACGACATTGCGCATCGGTCACCCACTGGGCGTTATGGGCGTGAAGGTTGAGACCGATGACACGACCGAAGGGCCGGAGCCGGTATTTCGTGTTCTTGGATTCGCCCGCACAGCAAGGCGGATGATGGAAGGGAATGTGTGCGTTCCAGTTGATAGCTTGAACGCGAGTTGACCGGTACGAATGCCGGCGAGGCCACCTGAGCGCGGCAGAGCACGCGAGGGTCGACAGGTCCGTGCGGCCTGCGTCGCCTTGCTTGCACCGTCTAATCTAACTTCAGGTTTACCGCGCGACACTGTTGTGCCTGGTCTTTACGCGTCCCGCCAGGGTGTCGATTTTCGCCCTTGGATTTCGAAAGGCGACGTGTTGCGCTCATCTCCCAGTTCCGCGCTCAGTGCAAAATCCCGAACCATTCTGCCTGGAACATCGTTGTGTTAGCGCTAACGCTTCGACTCCAGCGTAGAGGACGCTCAGACTCGCGGTAAACCTCTATACCAATGATGCATTGTTGTTATGATAATAGTACGTATTGGCATGAGAAATTCCTGGCGATACGGTCATTGGGTTTGTCGGAGAGAGAGACTCAATCTCTCTTGAATGGTCAGTGAATTCCGGTGTCGGTGTTTTTAAGTAAATTAGCAATACGAATTAATTGAAAAATATCACTGTCCAATTGAACAAAAAATATGGAGATTAGAGGAGAACATGAAAAAAACCATTCTCGCAGCAACGGCAACTTTGGCGGGCATCGTCGTGCCGGGTATTTCGTCGGCGCAAAGTAGCGTTACCTTATATGGCCTCATAGATGTCGGTGTGAACTATCTCAGCAACGCTCAGACAGGACGATCGGGTAACCAGTTGGTGGGGCACTCCCAGTATTCACTGCAGGAGGGCTCAACGGGCGGCCAGAATGGGAGTCGATGGGGGCTTCGCGGAACTGAGGATCTCGGAGGAGGACTGAGCGCTATTTTTCAGATTGAGAACGGATTCGCAATCAACAACGGAACCTTGGGACAGGGCGGCGCGGAGTTCGGTCGCCAGGCCTATGTCGGCCTGCAGTCTTCGTACGGCACGGTCACATTGGGCCGGCAGTACGATCCCGTGGTGAGTTTCGTTCAACCGTTCGCTGCCGGAGCACAGTGGGGCGGGTACATCAGTTCGCACCCGGACGACGTCGACAATCTGTTGAATACTCGCCGCATAAACAATTCAGTGAAGTACATGAGCCGGAGTTACGGCGGATTCAACTTCGGCGGCCTCTATAGTCTCGGGGGTGTCTCCGGAAGTGTCGGAAGAAATCAGATCTGGTCTCTGGGTGCAGGCTACACCGCCGGCTCCCTCGCTTTGGGCGTTGGCTATCTAAATGCACGAAACCCAAACTTTTCGTACTTTGGTACCAATCCCTCGGCAGGCACCGCGCTTACCAGCAACAACATGGGGGCGCTCGGGAGCGCAACCAGTGCCCAATCCAATCCTGTCGTTGCGGGATATGCGTCGGCGAGTACAACACAGGTTATTGCCGGTGGCGCCAGCTATGTCATCGGCTCCGCGACGCTTGGTGCGACCTATTCGAATACGCAGTTTCGCGGCTTGGGCAATACCGGCTCATCGGGACCCAATCCTTTGGGGTATTCCGGGACGGCAACGTTCAACAACGCAGAAGCGAATTTCAAGTATCAGATCAGTCCGGCCCTGCTTGCGGGTGTCGCGTACGACTACACGCGTTCGTCCGGTGCTTCGGGTCGAGCAGGGGCGACGTATCAACAAGCCTCCGTTGGGACGGACTATTTCCTTTCAAAGCGGACCGATGTGTATGCGATCGTCATCTATCAGCATGCCGGTGGCACTGATTCGCTGAATCAGCCTGCGGTCGCGAGCATCACGGGCCAGACTGCATCGGCCAATAATCACGAGGTTCTTGTACGTCTCGGACTCAGGCACAAGTTCTGAGCGTAGCTCTTAAGACGATGGCGGTGAGTCTGTGCCTGGCCATGTAAAGATGGCAGCTTTCTGTGTAGGTCGGTCTCGCCGTCCGCAAAAAATTTTGCGCATGCGTCGTTGCGACGTTGGCTCGAAAAGTTCCCGGACATGACAATCGCGACAATTGATGGAGAATCATCAGATGACTAACCCGACGACGCACAATTCCCTTGGTCAAACGCATGCGTTGGCCAGTTTTGCTGCGAGTTTGCAGTTTTCAGATATTCCAACCTCGTTGGTAAAGCGAATCAAACTGCATGTGCTTGACGGGTTAGGAGTCTGTTTGCACGGCGCGCAGCTTCCCTGGACGAAACTGCTGAGAGATTTAGCGCTGGTCGAGGGCGGGACCCCTATGGCAGGACTGTGGGGAACGGGTAAGCGAACCTCATTGACTCAAGCCGTGCTGGTCAACAGCACTGCGGGGCACGCTTTCGAAATGGATGACATTCACAAAGAATCGGTGCTTCATCCCAATTCGATTGCCGTGCCGGTGGCGCTTGCACTTGCAGAGGCGCGGTCGGGAACAAGAGGGCGTGACGTGCTAACTGCCATTGTCGCCGGCTACGAGGTGGGTCTTCGTGTCGGAAACGCCGCGACCACAGCGCTGTTCCTCAACGGTTTTCATCCGCAAGCCACTACCGGGGCCTTCATCTCGGCCGCTACTGCTGCAAACCTCTTACGACTTGACGCGAAATCCGCACAGCATGCGCTTGGCATTGCCGGTTCGCTGGGCTCGGGATTGATGGCGGCGCAGGAAGGCGCAATGGTAAAGCGCTTGCACGCTGGTCGAGCGTCGCAGAGTGGCCTGATGGCGGCGCTCCTTGGCGCGCGAGGTTTCACGGGTATTGAAAACGTGTTGGAGGTTGACTACGGCGGGTTCCTTAGTTCGTTTTCGCGGGACTATTGTCTCGACAAGCTTATTCAGGGACTGGGTTCCGACTGGGAAGCGGGAAAGGTCGGTTTCAAAATGTATCCGAATGTCACGAGCATCCACACATCGCTGGACGCTTTAAAGCAGATTATCAGCGATGGAGAGTTAAGCGCACGCAACATTGAGTCAATCGAGGTGGGTTGCGGGCATATGACGTTCGTTCATACGGCGTGGCAGTACAAACCTGGCGGGGTAACGGCCGCCCAGATGAATCTGGCCTATGGTATGGCGGTAATGGCTCTATACGGCGACGTGACGGCTGCTCACTACGACGATAGTTGTATCGCAAATGCGGACGTGCTTGCCTTCATTCCGCGAATCCGTGCATTCGAGGATCCAGAGTTGGAGCAAATGGGCCCAGCGTATCGACATGCCTGCCGTGTCAGCGTTCGCACGTTCACTGGGCAAGTGTTCAAGCGTGAAGTACTCGCGCGCCGAGGAAGCCCGGAGGACGACGTGTCGCCGGATGAAATCGAGCGTAAGTTTCGCAGTAACGTCGCCACCTGCTTGTCGCAAAGAGGGGCGCAGCGAATCGTCGAAATCGTTGCAGACCTCGAAGAACTCCCTGATCTCACTGAGATCTCCGAGCTGCTTGGGTCCAAATTTCGGCGTGGGGATAAGAGTGAACCGTTTTAGTTTGAACACAAAGCTATGGTTTGCATTGCTTATCATGTGGCTTGGCCTTCTGTTCCTCGGGGGCTGGGCTGCAATCCAGTCGCGCAATACCATGTTGGCGGGGCGCAAGACAGCAATTGAGGACGTGGTCGATGCGGCGGAGGGAGTCGTCGCGGAATACGCAAAGATGGCCGGGCGAAACGAATTGACGCAGGCGCAAGCCCAGCAGCAGGCAATGGCGCGACTCTCGGCCATGCGTTTTCCTGGCCACGGCTACATGGTCATTACTACGGCAACACCAGTCGTCATCATGCATCCGGTCCTCGCCGATTTGCGCAATAAGGACGTGAGCATCTCCGCGGACCCCAACGGCAAGCTCCTGTTCGTGGAGATGGTCAAGGTCGCACAGGCGAAGGGCGAAGGTTTTGTCGACTATATGGCGCGCCTGCCTGGCAAGACAGACTATATTTCGAAGATCAGTTTCGTGAAGCGCTTCGCGCCGTGGGACTGGTATCTGATCTCAGGCGTCTATGTCGACGACGTCGATGATGCCTTCAGGAGCGACTTGTTGAGCTACCTGGTCATGGTCTTCGTAATCGGCAGCCTGGGATCGGTCGCGTTCGTGATCATCATCCGCAATGTCAAACGTAGCCTTGGGGGCGAGCCTGCATACGCGGCCACGGTCGCAGAAGGGATCGCTGACGGTGATCTCTCACACGACGTCACGCTCAGGGCCGGCGATAGCGGCAGCATGCTATTCGGAATGCAACGCATGCAGCACCGGCTGGCCGACACAATTCGTCGCATTCACGGCGGGACGGAGACAATTACCGTAGCTGCCGGGCAGATTGCGGCGGGTAATTTGGACCTGTCGGTTCGCACCGAAGAGCAGGCCTCATCGCTCGGCGAAACGGCAGCGAGCATGGAAGAGCTGACCGCGACCGTCAAGCAGAACGCGGACAACGCGCGGCAGGCCAATCAGATGGCACTAACCACTTCGCGTATTGCCGTTGAAGGAGGCGAGGCGATGCAACAGGTGGTTGTAACGATGCAGAGCATCGCGAGCAGTTCTGTGCGGGTCGTTGATATCATTTCGGTCATCGAGGGCATTGCATTCCAGACCAACATCCTGGCGCTCAATGCGGCTGTCGAGGCAGCTCGTGCGGGTGAGGAGGGAAGGGGTTTTGCGGTGGTCGCTGGAGAGGTGCGCAACCTCGCGCACCGCAGCTCGGAAGCGGCCAAAGAGATCAAGCGTCTCATTGAGGACTCAGTCGAGCGGGTCGGAAATGGCAAGGCGCTTGTAGAAAAGGCTGGCAGTACGATGCAGTCGCTGGTTCATTCAGTGCAACGCGTGACCGATATCATTAGCGAAATCTCCGCGGCGTCCGAAGAGCAGACTCGCGGCATCGAGCAGGTGAATAGCGCGATCACACACATGGATGAGGCGACGCAACAGAACGCAGCGATGGTCGAACAGGCCGCCGCCGCGGCGCAGTCGATGCAGGAGCAGGCGCAGATGCTTCGCGACATCGTCAATATGTTCCGTCTCGGAAGGACGATTGCGTGTGGGCCGGGAGGGGCATAGCCAGGCTCGTGGGCCGGCCGCGATAACGTCGGTTATTGCGGCAAACCTCGGCGAGGCGTTGTGGAGCAGGGCGCTCGAAGCGGTGTTGGCGCGATTTTGCAACGTGCAGGGCACAGGAGTCCATTGGTCGGCCTTACCTGACGTTCGTTGCTACCTGGTATTGCTGATTAATGTCCGATTGCAGCCTGTTCCGTGTCAGGCAATAACTGGACGGGATCAGCCGCCCAGAGAAGTTTCCTGGCCGTCCGAGTTTGGGCGGATATGAGACGGCCGCCGTAACGTTTCGCGTTCAACTCATAGGACGGCCGTACACGCGAATGTGTGCGAGGTTACCGTCAGTTGGTTTGGGTAGTGTGTTGCTCGGCCATAGCGAAAATCTTCATGCCAACGAGCATGGCGATGACGAACAGCATCGCTTTAAACTCGCCGCTGCCGGCGCTCACGAGGGCCGGTCCCGGGTAGAATCCTGCCAGACCCCAGCCGGCGCCGAACATGGCGCTGCCGGCAAGCAGGCGGCGGTCAATACGCGTCGCGCCCGGCAACGACATGGGGGCGTTGAACAGGCTCCGCTCGAGCCTGCGTGCTATCGCGAAGCCGACACTGCCAACTGCGATCGCACCGGCCATGACGAACGCCAGTGACGGGTCCCAGTTGCCCGCGATGTTCGTGCTTCTCCCCAATCCTGAGCGGCGAGACGGTTATCCGAGACAAATTTTCGGGGGGGGGGCGTCACCGGATGGCGTTACGAGGGTGATAGAACCATCTTCAAGGTCCGAGAATTCATCGAGCTTTCGCCGATCGACGCAGAGATCAAGCAGTTTCTCGGCGGCAAGGTGCCGCCGCAAGGCAACACGGTGGGCACGCTGTGGGAGGCTTCAGATCAGAAATCAATGACGCGCTACTCGGCAGTCAGCGAGGATTTCGAGCTGCAGATTCGCCGCGCAGCGGCACAGTCGCCCGAGGATCGAGAGGTGCGCATGCGGGCTTGGTCTCCGGCCGGAGCGGATCGAGGTGACGTCCACAACGTTCGTGCGGAACCCCTATGCAGTAGCCAACTTGTGAATTGCTCCGAAGCACTCTGAGTTACGGGGGCAACTCCAGCACGGTCACCGGCGCACTGTTAGGAGGAGCGACGACTCCACCTAAAGTCGCTATGAAATGACCTCGGCGCTTTTTCTCCACCTAAAGCACGATTTATCTGTAGCAACGTGGCAATGCGCCAATTTCAGAACGTGTTAGGTGGATTCCGAGGGAATTCCATAGCAACTTTGCGTTGATCCTCTGCCAGAACCAGACATTACCAAAAAGCTCTTACATCCAGTGTCGAGGCCATTCTGAAGTGTCGTAGCGGCAGCAAAGTAGAAATGTCGTAGTCGTGTCTTTGTTATCGCTTTGACGAGGTTCTGAGTACAGAGTCCTGGAGGCTGACCGTCGTTCTGCCAATCGCGGTGTTCAGATCATCAACCGCGATCTCCCGCTGTTTCTTTGTCCCAGCCTTACGCTCCTTCAGCTTTGGCGCCTGCCCCTGATTGGTCCGTGACGGCGAGCCTGACGCTCGCCGGTTATCACGATCGGCCTGAACGAGTTGCGCGACCTGCAGCACGTGACCCAGCCGCTTGTGGTCGACGACCGCGCCCTGATCGATCTCCGAGAGCCGGTCATAAGGCGTGCAGGGAAGGGCGATGCCGTCGGCGCGGATCTCGATGCGACCGTCCGGATACTCATACACATCGATATAACGTCCGACCAGCCTGCGGTTCGCGTCCGTGTCTTCACGATGAAGCGGGGCGCGTAAGCGTTGGCCGCTTCCCGCGTGTCGATCTGGCGTAACCGTAGTTCCTTCACCAGGCGGTCCTGCAGCGTCAGGTTCGCGCGTTCAACACGCCCCTTGGCCTGGCTTGAATTTGCGCACAACCCGTCAATGTTCAGCTCGAACATCGCCCGGCCGAAGTGCGTCACACCTTTGCCTCCCGTGGTCGCGGTCTGCGTCGAGCGGAATACGCTCGCCTTGTCGCTGTAGAACGCGACTGGCTTGCCGTGCAGTTCCAGATACGCCCGTGTCGCCTCGAAGTAGCTGAAAGTCGATTCGGTCGCCGTGAAGTGCAGCGCCATGATCCGGCTGGTGGCGTCGTCCACATAGACCAGCAGCGTGCACGCCGGCGCCCGCTCCTCAAACCAGCGATGATCGCTGCCATCGATCTGGA
Organism: Paraburkholderia xenovorans; assembly: GCF_046030735.1. GTDB lineage: Bacteria > Pseudomonadota > Gammaproteobacteria > Burkholderiales > Burkholderiaceae > Paraburkholderia > Paraburkholderia xenovorans_A. The sequence continues at coordinate 131 of NZ_JAQQBV010000075.1, read as the reverse complement.
TCAGTTCGCCCAGACACGATCGCCGCGCCCGTGGCTAGTAGATCTTCGGTGGCCGCTGCCGGCGTGGAATCCACAGCCCGACCTCCGTCATCAGGTGACGCACCGTTTCCTTCGACAGCACCAGCCCATGA
>NZ_JAQQBV010000074.1:0-8484 GCF_046030735.1 Paraburkholderia xenovorans | reverse complement strand
AACAACTGGTCGAATTCTTCGCGACATTCCATGCCTGTACTGTCGTTATGGAGGCCTGCGCCGGCTCGCATCATATGGCCCGCAAGCTGGCCGAATTCGGGCACACGGTGCGCCTGATCTCGCCGCAGTTCGTCAGGCCATTCGTCAAGTCAAACAAGAATGATTTCGTCGATGCCGAAGCGATCTGCGAAGCAGCGTCGCGCCCGGCCATGAGATTCGTATCCCCGAGGACGGAATCGCAACAGACGCTTTCCGTGCTGCATCGTGTGCGTGAATCGATGGTGCGCGGGCGCACCAGAACCGTCAACCAGATGCATGGCTTTCTCCTCGAGTTTGGCATCAGTCTGCCGATTGGAAAGACTGCCGTCACACGTCTGGCGGCCGTACTTGCCACGAATGAACTACCGCCCCGGCTAGTTGCGATTCTCGAACGCCTCCACCAGCACTTCAAGTACCTTGAGGAACAGATCGGTGAGATTGACCAGGAGCTCGCACGTCAGCTCGCTGAGGACGAGGTCGGACAGCGCCTAATGAGCATCCCGGGAGTCGGTCCGGTCACCGCAAGCGCGTTGGCCGCGAAAATGGGCGACGCAAAGCAGTACGGATGCAGTCGTGATTTTGCGGCATCGGTTGGGCTCGTTCCCCGGCAATACAGTACGGGCGGCAAGACCAATCTTCTCGGGATCAGCCGGCGCGGCGACAAAAATGTCAGGCGCCTGCTCGTCCTGTGCGCCCGAGCCTACATGCGAGGCCTGGAGAAACGAACCGGTCGCCTGGCAGACTGGGTTCGCGCAATGCTCGCCCAGCGGCATTCAAACGTGGTGGCGTGTGCGCTGGCCAACAAGCTAGCCCGAACCGCCTGGGCCATTGTTGCGCGCCAAACCACATTCGACGCCGGCTTCACAAGCCACCCACTCTGAACGAGCACAGCTTCATCATTATTTACCAATCATCCCACTGGTTTTGCGACGACTGAAAATTGATGACGTGAACGGCACACCGGCCCGACGAAAAACCTGAGTGCCAAAGAGGCTTTTCGAAGCCGATCCACTGTTAAGGATCGTCAGGCGCGAATCTCATCGTGGCGCGGGGAGCAATCCCCACAACGACGCCGAATAGATTTAAGCAAGCCAACTCGCCATCGAAGACCAGGGTTGCAAAAATGGGGTGGACCATAGATTTGGCACATCGATGCCGTTTCGGGTGGGGGCGTCCATTCCATTAGTTGGGACCTACCTTGCTCTGGCGATTTCGCGCCAGAGCAAGGAGAGCTTCTCCAGTTGCTTAGCATGTCCTTGTCATCGTGCCGTCGCTTCCACCCCGCCGAAGTGGAATAGCCGCATCGGTCAGATTTCGGCTACCCATGCTGCCTTCGCCCTACAGTTGCGGACTCGGTCTTCGGAATTTCTCACTTTCGAGACCATCCTTCGGAGAGGTGCATTGTCCCTAGAGATTCACACCCGATGGTTACCAATCACGCATGTCCAGGTAGGCAACTGCTGGTCGTACAACAGGTCATAGCTTCAACCTTCAATATTCGATGGCTGAATGTGACAAGGCAAGGATGAGCTTTGCCATCCACTGCATGCCGCATAACGCGCGGCTGACGGCAACACGTGTCGCACCCAGTTGTCGACCCTACCTAAGGGGGCCGGACCCGGATGATCGCGCCCAGCTACGCGACAGAACTTTTTTTCGATGGGCCGCCCTTACGTATCAGGCAAATCTTAACGTCTGCCCGAGTCCCATCGACTTCGCTTTCTCCAACATCGCCGATCCCAGCGAGATATCGCTCAGGCTCAGCCCGCGATGCCAGAACAAAATCGTCTCGTCATCGTTCTCACGACCGGGTTTACGTCCCGCCACGATCTGCCCCAGTTCGGCGTGCAGGTTCTCTTCGGTGATCTTGTCTTCGTCCACGTGGCGTCGCAGTGCGCCGAACGGCAAACCTTTTCGACATTGCCCCCAATCGTCCACGACAACCTTGCTCATGATGTCGGTGAGCGACATGTCGACCGCGCTCATGGTGCCGTAAGGCATCACCAGCGCTCCACGCTTGATCCATTCGGTCCTGAGCAACGGCTGCGGCTCAGGCAAGCGTGATGCCTCGACCACGATGTCGGCACCGCGCACGCAGGTTTCCCAATTGTCCACCGCGATGACCGGCTTGCCGAGGTCATCCGAGAGCCGCTTCGCAAAAGAATCGCGGCTTTCAGGACGCTTCGAATGGACGCGAATTTCATCGAAGTCGAAGAGGTGATCCAGTAGCCGCACGTTCCAGTAAGACGTGCCGCGCGCGCCAATGTGACCCAGCACCTTGCTGTGCTTGCGCGCTAGGTATTTCGCGCCGAGCGCGGTCATGGCGCCCGTGCGCATGTCGGTGATTGACGTCGCATCCAGGATCGCTTTGGGAACGCCCGTAGAGGGATCGAACAGGTTGAGCAGCGCGAGCTCTGAGGGCAGGCCCACTTTGTAGTTATCGACGAAATCGCCCACTATTTTGACGCCCGCCACACCCAGCGGATGCACCACACCGCGCAGCACGTTGAAGTGGCCTATAGAGGAATCCTTAGGAACTAAGTGAACGCGCGGCTCAATGACGGTTTTCTGCTCGCCTTGTGCCTTGAGTCCCTGTTCTACGGCGGCAAGAATTTCGCCATTGGTGATGTCGAGCTTCTTGATGTCCGGGCCGTTAAGGTAGGTCAGATAGATTTCCTGCACTTGAATATCTCCTAAAAGAATAAGACTGGCGCCCATAGCCGCCTAGTAAGCCGGCTCGTCGGCGATTCCGCTGCGAGCGTTGATCTGGCGAAAACGAATGAGGTCCGACTCCGGGTGGATCAAGGCGGCCGCGATCAGTCCCATCGCCGCGACGAAGATACCCGCGCAGACGTATCCGGACTGGAAACCCTGCAAGGTATTCACACCCACGTCCACAATGCCGCCCATCACAACCGGGGCGAACAGACCGGCGAGCGTGTGAACGGAATTGGTCACGCCCAACGCGGCGCCACGTTGCGACGCGGGGGATATTTCGCCGATCAAGGTCGATCCCAGCGTAAAAATCACGCTGCCAATCGAGAAGCTCAAGCCGATCAGGACGATCTTCAATACACCCATTTCGACGAAGGGCATGCAGACCATCGACACCCCAGCTATCGTCACACACCCTGTCCCGAGCACGCCGCGCGAGACGCGGCTCGAATAGCCGCGCCGGGCCAGGCGCTGCGAAATGAATGCGCACAACGGGGCGAGCACGATCTGCATAGCCGAAGGCAGGACGATCACCCATGCGGCCGTGGGGGGCGGCAGATGAAGCGCCTTGATCAGGTAATTCGCTAGCCAGACAATGTTCAGCGCGATCACCCAGTAAGCGGCAAAGCCGCCCGCATACACGCCCAGTGCAGTCCGGCTGAGCAATAACGAGGTGTATGGAATCCTGTGCAGCAGGCCATTGCTGCGCTTGGGAATTTCATCGACAGGTCCGTCTTTTGCAATGGCGAACCAGACAGCCGACCAGATCAATCCCACCATTCCCAACACGCCGAACGCCGAGTGCCAACTGTAATGAACGATGATCCAGGTGACGAGCGGGGCCACTGCGCCCGTGCCAACCGCCGCGCCGCATGCAACGATGCTGGTGGGAAGCGCCCGCCGCCCGTCGTTGAACCACTTATACACGGCATGCAGCGCAACCGGGAAGGCGGGTCCTTCAGCGGCACCCAGAATAACCCGCGTGGCCAACAAGAACGTGAAGGTCGCGCTGCCGGTCAGCGGCAGCACGGCGAGCGCCCACACGAGCGCCATGACCAACATGATCAGCTTCGTGCTGAACCGGTTCGACAGGAAGCCGACCACCACGCCCGACGCCGAAAACAGGATGAAGAAGCTGCTTCCCAAGAGACCGAACTCGGCATGGCTAAGGCCCAGCTCCCTCATGATCGGAACGCTGGACAGTCCGATCACCGCCTTGTCTGCAAAATTGATTAGCATGAACATGAACACGAGGGCCACCATGATCCACGCCTTGCGATTTTCACTTCGCGTCATTCGTTGGCTCCGGGAAGGTCGGACAAGCGGGTAGGCCTCCAGCGTGGGCCTGATGCAAAATACTACGGCTGCCAAAAGAACATGTCTATACATCTTTAAACTTTTGTTTGAGCCGCCGAATCGACCCATCGATGGACGGACCGCACTAGGCGGATAATTGTCGTGAAAGGCAAGCAAGGGGCCTCAATATGTATATACAAGTTAGAGCTTAGGGTGTGCCCGATCGAACCGGTCGCTCCAAATCCATTTCTTCGATGCGATGAAATATTTGTTCAACCCTGCTGCATCCGGCTGCAAGATGCACGGTGTGCTCCGGCCAGCACTTTGGTGGCAGCGTCGCTGCAGCCTATGCAATTCAGCCTCACGGTTCGAACTCGGCTCATACGCGTTGACAAAAAGCACTCCGACGGCTGCACTGGCTTATCAGCAGTTGAAGGACTAGATCGAATCCGAAGAATGGCGCTCAGGCGACATGATGTCGTCCGAACACAAGCTCGCGGCTGAATTCGGGATGGCTCGAATGACGGTCAATCGCGCCATGCGAGAGCTCGCCACGCAGCGCGTCCTATGCGAATTCGCGGGGCAGGGACCTTTGTCACCGATTCCCGTTACCGGTCTACGCTGATCGAAATCCTGAACATCGCGGAAGAAATCAAGTCGCGCGGGCACCAGCACACGAGCGAAGTCCTGCCGCTGGAGCAGACATCTGCGCCGGAAGCACTGGAGGCTCTGCGGTTGCCGCCCGATGGCCTCGCATTTCATTCGCGCATGGTGCATTTCGAAAATAAAGTGCCTATTCAGTCCGAAGATCGGCGTGCCAGCGGCGTACTGTTTCCCGATTACATCAACCAGGATTTTCGGGCGCTGACACCGAACGATTACATGACGAGCCTGGTGCCGGCGCAGGGCGTGGAGTAATGGGTCACGGCGCAGCAAACCACGGCGGCAGCCCGGCAGACCTTGCGAATGCCGATTGGTGAGCCGTGCCTTGTGCTGCATCGGCGCACGTGGGTTCGCGGCCAGATCACAACCGATGTCATTCTTTGGCATCTTGCCAGCCGCTGTTGACTGAGCGGCAAGTTGTAGTCGGCCGTGGCAGGCTGACGGAAAAGTAATCCTGCGATAACGAGACGTTTGCGCGTTAGGCTCCGTGCGCCGTGCCCTTCCGTCAAACTATCCTGTCTATACAAATTTTCGGTTGGCCTCGCACACGAAGTCATTCACCCGACGCCGCGTCGATCCTATAGATCAGCGCTGGTGCTTGCCAAAACAATTTCGTTCGATTATTTTTTAAACGCCGTTTGTTAGTTGTCTATACATATGATATATGTTTAGGACATCGGTGTTAGCGGCTAATTGGGCTTGCGAGTCCCGCGGTTGCTTCAGCTCCGAACGAATAGCTCTATTGCAAGGATGACGAATGTTAGGTTCAGTGAAGTGCGTAGCGGGAATACTATTGCTTATTCCGGCCTTTGCCTGTCAGGCAACGATCGTTCTTGACGGGATGTCCGCTACGCCGGAATCCATCGCGCGCATTGCCGACGGCGAGGAATTGCGTGTCACTCGCGAAGCCAGCGAACGTGTTGTTAAAGGTCACGACCTGATCCTGGAAGCCGCCGTGGAAGGCCAGCGCATTTATGGCCTGACGGTGGGTGTCGGCCTGAATAAAGACCTGCAAATGGTCGATGTCAACGGTAAGCTGACGCCCGAAGTGCTGCAGGCATCCACTCGCTTCAACGCCGCGCTCCTGCACGCACACGCGGCCGGTGTGGGTCCCGACATGAAAGTGCGGACGGCGCGCGCCGCGATGGCGACCCGTCTCAACGAAATGCTCATCGGAGCATCGGGCGTCCAGCCTGCCGTGGTCGAGAAGCTCGTGCAGTTCCTGAACCTGGGCATCACCCCCGCCATGCCGGTCGATGGATCCATGGGCGAAGCGGATATCACAATCCTGAGCCATATCGGCCTGACGATGATGGGCGAGGGCGACGTCTACTATCGCGGCGTCGAAATGCCGGCCGCGCAGGCCATGCAGATGGCGGAGATCCAGCCGATCCAGCCGTGGGGCAAGGATGCGCTCGGCATCCTCAGTTCCAATGCTTACGCAACCGGCATGGCGGCGCTGGCGCTCGTGGATCTAAACCAGTTGAGCCGTGTCGCCAAGCTGGTTTATGCAATGAGCCTCCAGGGGCTGAACGGCAACGTGTCGCCGTTTCTGGAAGATGCGCTGGCGCTGCATCCTTTCCCCTACGTGGTCAAGACGGGGGCCACATTGCGTTCGATGCTAGGCGGCAGCAGCTTGTGGCAACGCGACGACGCCCGGGCGCTTCAGGATCCGTTGAGCTTTCGCGACGCGCCTTTCCTGTTGGGCGAGATCGACAAGAGCTACGACGACGACCGCAAGCTGATCGAACTGCAGTTGAATTCCTCCGATGACAACCCGGGCGCCGCGATTGGCGTGAAGGCGAAGTCGGATTTGTTCCAGGCAAAGCGGGCGTATGTAACGAATAGTGCGGGCGGAGCCATTTTGCCTAATGCGAATTTTGAGCCGCTGCCGTGGGTGCTGTCGTTCCAGGAAACAGGCACTGCGCTCGCGCAGAACTCGCTTGCCGCGGCGCAACGCATCGTCAAGTTGAACGATCCTCGCTTCACGCACCTGAGCCGCTTCCTGGGTACCGATCACACTTTGCATGCGTTCGGCGCAATGGAAAAGCCGCCGATGATGCTCGCCGCAGAGAATAAAGAACTGGCCATGCCGGTGTCTCTCGATTATCTACCGGTTGCGGGGGATATTGAAGATATTGCAACGAATGCACCCCAAGCTATTCGCCACGTGCAGAAGCAAATCGATAACAGCTTCCAGTTATTCGGCATTGAACTCATCTCAGCGGCCCAAGCGGTAGAATTGCGCCAGAAGGAAGGGGGTTTTACGCTCTCGCCCGATACCGCAAAGCTTTTTTCCGCGCTACGCAAGGTCGTACCTTTCAGGGACGAAGACCGTCCGTTCACGCCGGAATTCCGCGCCGCAGCCGTTTTGCTGAAACAGTACCCGAACTAAACCGGAGGTTCTGCCTGCGGCTCTCCGGCGCGCCCGGCCGGCTGCGTAGGGAAGGAATCCTACAATCTTTGACCACTTGAGACATTCGCTGTGCGCAATAGCCACTGCCCGGCCGGTACCGGTCAAAGACCGGCTTTTGCGGACCTCGAATCGACAAACAATTGCTACCAGTTGAGTCTCAGTCCGTAAGCGGCTCGGCTGGGCCGTGTCCTCACGCGCGCGCGAGTGATGCATGATGGTGATGGCGTGTCGGAGTCCGTGTAGATCAAGGTAGATCGTGCCCACGATCGGCGATCGTGGGCACGATCCATCCAAATCTATCCAGATCTACCCGATTGAGAGTGTGTGCGGGGTGAGGGGTTTCAGTTTGTCAGCCACATTCCAAGGCAGCAATTCGTCGATGCGAGAGATCTTGTGATCAGCGATGTGGGTCAGGACGTATTCCAGGTAGGCACGCGGGTTGATTCCGTTGAGCTTGCACGACCCGATCAAGCTATACATCGCGGCGGCCCGCTCGCCCCCGCTGTCGGAGCCGACGAACAGATAATTTTTGCGACAATGCACATAATTGCATTGACGCAATAATGTAGAGCTGGAAATTATGCAGAGTTTTCGTTGTACGTAACGTCGTGATCGTCCGTGCGACGCACCTTGCCTGGATCGTTAGGTAGGAGCAAACTCCACATAAAAAAGGTGCTTTCCTGTTTGGGTTGTTATCCATTCAGGAGAATCCTCATGATCGGCTTGATCCCCTTACGGTCGCAACCTCAGGCATGGTTGTGGCGCAGCGATCTTTCTCGTTTCGCTGAGCGTTACTGCGAATATCTCGTTGAGTCCGGCTATGCAGCTCGCACCATCAACATCTACGTGAGGTGCGTCGCGCACTTTGCGCACTGGCTCACGACACACCGCATAGCCGTAACGCGTGTCGATGATCGACTTGCCCGTAGCTTCATAAACGGCCATTTGCCTCGATGTACCTGCCCCGATCCGATTCCCAGAGGTCGAACAGACATCAGTGCCGCACTTCAGCATTTGCTCGTCGTCTTGGGCGCGTGCGCTGTCCCCCGGTTTTTGTTGGCAGAACCGGAATCGGTACAACTGGAGGTATGTCGTTTCACCGAGTACCTCAAGGACGTTTGCGGCCTTGCCGACTGTACGCGATATCAGCGTGGTCGACTCATTCGCGATTTCTTACATCAGCGCTTTGGTCGCAGCCCCATCGACATGGAGCAGCTAACGATTCGGGATGTCCATCGGTTCGTGACTCGTTACCCCGACGGATGCAAATCTGGAACAGCTCACGTAGCGGGCGTAACGTTGCGCAGTTACCTGCGGTTCCGGAGCATGCAATATAGCGAGCAGGTCGAAGAGCT
>NZ_JAQQBV010000073.1:0-11096 GCF_046030735.1 Paraburkholderia xenovorans | reverse complement strand
TGTTGATCCACGGTGCGCGCTCAGTGATTTGCGCCTTCCAGCGCAAGAAGGACAAGACCAACGGCTGGCTGGCAGCGCTGCTGGCGCGGAGAAATCCCAATGTGGCTGCCGTTGCGCTAGCCAACAAGAATGCGCGCATCGTGTGGGCACTGCTGGCTCACGACCGAGAGTTCCGGCCCGGCTACACGAGCGCCCAGGCGAGCGCGTAACCGGGTCGGCCGCCCAAATCTGAAAACAGCAATCAAGCAAAGGAGATTCAAACCACCGATTGCTCAGGCGATCAAGCAGTGATGGCAAGACAGGTCAGACCGTGGTCGATCAAAACCCGACGCAACCAACGCACGATTGCAGTGCGCCCAACTGATTGGGACTCGACCAGCGGATTCCATCAGGGACCGGCAGGCATGCGCCTGACATTGAAGTCCGGATGCATGGCTGCAATCTATGCCTTCAAACCATCACCAATGAGAGCTTGGCAAACCGGGGGCGTCCATGCATGGTTGCGGGTTTCGAGCGTGATGGGCCGTAGGATGGTTGTGAGAGCCCGCGAGCAATGATGAATGGTGGTGACCAGACGTGAGGTGCGAAGATGTGAGTCATTTTGCGAATTCGTCGGCATGCTGCAAACGAGCGCAACCACGGCGCGATGAGCCGCGAGAATACACGGGCGTCCGGTGCGCGAGCTTAACCGCGGCAGTAGTGCCACAAATTGATTATCGTGTAGGCAAGCGTCTTCAACGTGTAGCGAACCTGACTGATGCGCTCGAAGCGAAGCAGCAGACGCCGAAACTTGTCTTCCCAGCCGAACACGCGCTCGGTGGTGCGGAAGCGCTCCTCGAAGATCACCGCGTCCAAGTGCCGTTTTCGGCCGCGCTTCGGTGTTTTACGGCCACGTCGGTTTTCGGAGATATTGGGGGTTCTGTCGCGATAATTCCGTACTGGTGATCGAGCGTGAAATTAGAACGACTGCTTACATAATCAAGTAGTAAAATTTCTCGACGACAAATTGATGAATCCCATGCTCCGTTTTCATCTGTCCTTTCCTGATCATATGCATCGTTTCGATGCCAGACAGGATGATGCTGGCATAACGAAAATCCTTGAAGACCATCGCAACATCAAGTCCCAGACGAAGGTCATGCTTGGCTTCAAGCTGTTCAGGGGCGCAGCGCACATGATTTCAGGCATCGAGTTGATGCATCGCACTCGCAAGGGACGGTTCAATCTCGCGACGCTCAACATCAAAGACGCCGCTACACCGACCGTTTGGAATGCAGTCCTGTCGGATTAACAAGACATCCTCTAAAAATCAACCTTGTTGACTATCTCCACTATTTGCACCGGAGCCGCCGCACCCGGCTGGGGGTTCCCGCTCAGACGATTGTGCGCCAGTCTTCGTTCAGAACTCACCGTATTGAAATCCATACCCGGTTGCGATCGCCTCTGTTCAAATGGCCGAGTGATCCTTCACTGCGTCCTCCAGCGCCGGCTTTAGCCCGAGGAAGCGCTCGTCGACGGAGGCCGGATTGTCGCGATTGAGCGCGATCATCTGAGCCCGCGCCTCGCCGCCGCGGATCACTTCGAAAGCATCGGTCTCAACTCCCTCGATGATGGCATCAGCGACGGCGGAAGCCGGCTCTCGCGAGAAGCCGAGTTCGGGGCCAGCACGATTCGACTTCATCATCGGCGTGTCGGTCCCGCCCGGATACGCAGTCAGCACATGGACACCTTCGCCCTTGAGTTCGCGGCGCAGCGCCTCGCCAAAGCGGGCAAGACCAGCCTTCGTGGCGGCGTACGTTGCGTAGAACGGCGCTCCGATCAGCGCGATGCCAGAGGCGACATTCACGACCATAGCGTCGCCGCTCGCCCGCAGAGCCGGCAGGGCGGCGCGGGTCAGCATGATCGGCGCGACAAGATCAACTTCGATCATGGCTCGCAGCTCGGCTTCGGGCGTGTTCTCGAGGCGTCCAGCCCTGACGCCTCCGGCGTTGTTCACGAGGACGTCGAGGCCGCCGAGCGCGTCGAAAGCCTGCTTGATCGTCGCCGCGCGGCCATCGGGCGCCGCTACATCTGCAGCGATGCTCCAGACGGACGAGCTGGCGCGGTGAAGCTCTTCGAGCGCCTTCTCAAGAACATCGGGTCGCCGACCGCTGATGACGACTTTCGCACCCTTGGCGAGGAAGGCCCTCGCGAGTGCCAGGCCGATACCGCTCGATCCGCCCGTGATGAGGACGCGCTTGCCTTTGATGTTCATGGTCGTGCTCCCGTGAGCTTGTCCTGGGTCCTGGTGTTGAAATCGGCGGCGTCGTGACGCTCGCGAAGCTGCTCCGATGGATCACCGCTCATGCGGTTGACCATGCGTCCGCGCTTCACGGCGGGGCGCGCGAGGATGGCGTCGGCCCATCGCTGGACGTTTTTGTAGTCCTGCACCGACAGGAACGCCGCGGCGCCGTACTGCCATCCCTTGGCCAGTCCGCCGTACCAGGGGAACACCGCGATGTCGGCGATGGAGTAGTCGCCACCGGCGAGGTATTCGCTCTCGGCCAAGCGCCGGTCGAGCACATCGAGCTGCCGCTTTACCTCCATGGCAAAGCGGTCGATCGCGTACTCGATCCTGGTCGGCGCATAGGCATAGAAGTGGCCGAAACCGCCTCCCAGATACGGCGCGCTGCCCATTTGCCAGAACAGCCAGTTCAGCGTCTCGGTCCGGGCCGCGATGTCCTTCGGAAGAAAGGCGCCGAACTTCTCCGCGAGATACAGCAGGATCGCGCCTGACTCAAATACGCGTATCGGCTCCGGCTCGCTGCGGTCCAACAGCGCCGGAATTTTAGAGTTCGGGTTGATCGCCACGAAGCCGCTGCCGAACTGATCGCCGTCGCCGATCTTTATCAGCCATGCGTCGTACTCGGCACCGGCGTGGCCGAGCGCGAGCAGTTCCTCGAGCAGGATCGTGATCTTCACGCCGTTCGGCGTAGCCAGTGAGTAGAGCTGTATCGGGTGCCGGCCGACCGGCAGCTCCTTGTCGTGCGTCGGGCCAGCAATCGGTCGGTTGATATTCGCAAAGGTGCCGCCGTTGGGCTTGGTCCAGCTCCAAACCTTCGGGGGCGTATAGTCGATGGAATCCGTCATGCTCGTCTCCGAAATCGCTTGAGGCTGGTTCACGCAGCCGGGGGATAGTTGGACGAGAAGAGTGCGTGCCTGGTCTCTTCGTCATTGACCCTCTCGAACGGGTGGTCCTTACCGACATCGCGCGCCCGGGCCGCCGCCGGCCTCGCATCGACCACCTCGAAGAGGCGCTTAAGGTTCGGATACGGGCCAAGCGGATTCTCGGCACCCATGCGCACGCGCGATACCCGGTCGAGCCAACCCCAGGCAGAAATGTCGACAATCGTATAGGTGTTGCCGACAATATAAGCCCGACCTTCGAGATGATCGTTCAGAACCTGGTAGTGGCGTTCGGCCTCGCGGCGATAGCGGTTCACCGCATAGTCAAGACCTTCCGGCGCGGCGAACTGGAAGTGGACGGCCTGGCCCGAGAACGGCCCTAGACCGGAGGCGAGGAATAGCAGCCAGGAAAGCAGTTCGGGCCGATCTTCCGGGGAACCGAGGAACTTGCCGGTCTTTTCGGCGAGGTAGATCAGGATCGCCGTGGAGTCGAAAATGCGCACTTCCTTTCCGCCAGTCCCGTCTGTGTCGACAATCGCCGGCACCTTGCCGTTGGGGTTTATCGCGCGAAACGCCAGAAGGTGCTGCTCGCCCTTGCTGGTGTCGACCGGGATCGCTTCATACGGCAACTTCGCTTCTTCGAGAAAGAGGGCGACCTTTGCCGGGTTGGGTGTGGGATGGAAATAGAAGCGGATCATGGGCGTCTCCGTCAGGTTTTCGGAACGGTTGGCACGATGGCCGGCGAAGTGGGCTTTGAAACGACAAGCACCCCACCCCGAGGACGGCGATTCCGAGTGACGCGTATTTAGTCAGCGAAGGTGTCTCGCAACGAAGCGCGGTGACACCCCAAATTCGTAGCTCATGGATGACGCTGAATCGCGTCACGACGAACCCGCCGGAAACGATCGTGACCGCACGCGCGGCCCAGACGAATCCGACCCACCGTCGGTGCGAGAATTGACCCCGCTCAAGCTCCGGGTCAGCCGCCGCTATAGTTGACACTTCGCCGATCGCCATCGATCAGACCGATTGGAGCGATTTCAAGGACGCAACGATGGCATTGGGTTCTAGCCGCTTTCGATAGTCGACCTCGATGTGAGCGAGTGAAACGCGGCCGTCGACTGCGATGACATAGGTGGCGGGAACGGGAAGCTCCCAGCTCTCGTCCCCGTTTATCGCGGGCAAGGCTTTGTTGTTTGACCGAAGTGCCGCGCGCACTTCATCTTGCAACGTATAGACGAGCCCGAAACCGCGCGCGACAATGTTGCCGACGTCGCTAAGCACATCGAAGGTCAGGGCATTGGTCTCAGCGGTGCTCAGTGAGCCGTCTGGAAGCTGTGGCGAGATCGCGACCAAGCGAGCGCCGAGCGAGGCCACTTGCGGCAAGATAGCCTGATAGGCCCGTAACTGAAAATTGCAGTACGGGCACCACCCGCCCCGGTAGAAGGTGACGACGACCGGTCCGCGCACCAGCAGTTTGCGCAACGAGACTGAATTCCCGCGAGCGTCGGTCAGCGAAAAATCCGGCGCATCGTCGCCAACCCCAACTGCCCTTTTTAGGCAGAAGCTGGCGCGCAGTTCTTCGATCTTGGCTTCGTAGAGGGCGGAGCGTCCAGGCGCCGCAGTACGCGCGAACTCGGATTTAAAGGTGTCAAGCTGTTCCTGCAAGCTCATCGAACTTATCCTTATGCAAGTCAATTGCGGGGGGGGCAGTTCCGGTCGGTAGCAGTCGGCTGAGCGCCTTTAAGACGATGCCGCTGCAACAGTCGGGATGCTGCCTTTCGGTGAGCGCGCGGCCCCGTGGTCTGGGCATCAGCCCGCCGCGGTCATGCGCAGCTTGTCGAGTATCGGAAGGACTTCCGATGGATCGGGACGCTGCGTATAGTCCGGATTGACCTCCCCGTAGGCGATGAAGCCATTGCTGCCGATGACGTACCGCGCCGGCATCGGCAGCACCCAGGCCGGATCATCGTTGAACGCCGGCAGATCGTTCTTAAAGCCCTTGTAGAGTTCGACAAGGTAGTCCGGCAGCGAAAACCGCAATCCGAACGCTGCGGCGATGCGGCTCTTCTCGTCACGCAGGATCGGGAAGGTCAGCTTGTTGTCGCGCTGAGACTTGCGGCTGTTGAGTGCCGTCTGGGGCGAGATGGCGATAACGCTGGCGCCACGCTTCTCGATCTCCGGTGACGCCGCCTGAAGGGCCTGGAGTTCCAGGTTGCAGTAAGGGCACCAGATGCCACGATAGAACGAAACAACCAGTGGGCCTTTCGCCAGAAGCTCCGCTGAAGAAACCACGTGGCTGTCGGGATCCTTGAGCGTGAACTCCGGCGCCTTATCACCTGCCTTTTTTGCGTTGAGCGCCTGACCGGAGGCAATCAGTTCCGCCGTGGCACGATGCATGATGTCGAGTGCGTCCGGGCCTGGTTTGTAAGCGAGCTTTCCGCCTTCAAAATCAGCCTTAAAGGCATCCAAACGGTCTTGAAGAGACATGTATGCGTTCCTTGGGTCGCTAACGAATCAATTATGGTCCATCCCCCGGTCCGCGGGTATGCTCAGGGAATGGACAACATTTATCCAATTATCAAATGAATGATCGGCTCCAAGAATTGACTGTCTTTGTGCGGGTGGGCGAAAGCGGCAGCTTTACCCGTGCCGCCCACGACATGAACCTGTCCCAGCCCTCGGTATCGCGGATCATTGGGGAGTTAGAGACGCGGCTGGGCGTGAAGCTTCTGCTTCGCACCACGAGACGACTTACCTTGACGACGGCGGGAGAGAAGTTCCTCGAAAGGGCGCGAGACGTCCTCGCCGATCTGGACGAGGCCGAGGACGCTGCACGGGGCATCGACTCGCTGCGCGGCGCCATCCGCGTGGCGCTGCCAGTGGTTTTCGGCGTGCGTGAAGTGATCCCGCGCCTGCCCGAATTCCTGGCGCGCTATCCGCTGCTGCGAATGGAGCTTCGCGTGTCCGATGCCTATCAGGACCTCGTCGCGGAAGGGGTGGATGTTGCAATCCGGCTCGGCAGACTTGTGGATTCGACTTTCGGCGCGCGGAGACTTGCGACACTACCGAGGTTTGTCGTCGCCGCGCCATCGTATTTGCAAGCGCACGGCATACCAAGACGCCCGGCCGATCTGGCAAACCATGACTGCATCTTCGGACCGAACGGATTTGGCCGGGAGAGCTGGATCTTCAAGCGGCGCAACACGATCATTTCGGTTGACGTGACTGGCCGCATCTACACGGACTCGGGGCCCGGTCTCTACGCCAGCACGGTCGCCGGCCTTGGCATTGCTCAGGCTTCCGCCGCCATGTGCGGAGCGGAGTTGCGGTCAGGTACATTGGTGGCCCTGCTGACTGATTACACGCTGGAGCCGGTGGACGTGCATGCCGTCCTTCCTGGCGGGCCCCGCCCTTCGACCAAGGTGCAGGCGTTCATAGATTATCTGACGACGGCGCTCAACGCCGGGTCGCTTGCGTCCGCGAGTGGAGTAATAGGCAGGGCGTAGTCGAGCTATTTCCCTGCCTCCCTTCCCGGGTATCGAGAACTGGCGCGCGCACCGGTAGGCGCCGGTGGTGGCAGTGTCAACCTGCGGGACTTCGTCGATCGCGATTGTGCGAGGCATTGTGGCTCAGGAAGCATTCGACGGAGTTTGGGTGTCTACGCCGACCGAAAATTCAGCCACATGTAGGGATCGCGCCGACTGAAAATTGAGCCGGGCAATCAACCTATCCTGCTAGTTTTTCTGGCAGGGTGTTTGGGGATGATCCCGATGACGATGATT
Source organism: Paraburkholderia xenovorans (assembly GCF_046030735.1). Lineage (GTDB taxonomy): Bacteria > Pseudomonadota > Gammaproteobacteria > Burkholderiales > Burkholderiaceae > Paraburkholderia > Paraburkholderia xenovorans_A. The sequence goes on along the minus strand of NZ_JAQQBV010000073.1, from coordinate 4,146 downwards.
GGCAAGGCGCGCCGAAGACTTCCTGTGTTCGCTCCTTCTAAAGCTTACCGCGTGCCTCAATACCGATGTCCGTATGCCGAAGTTTAACGGCGTCGATCTCACGTTTAGTGTTCGGGAAAAGGATGCCCGGATTGCAGTAGTTCCGGTGAAGGCCGCGCGGCACAAGCCCGGTAGCACATGGCACCGAACTCGACATCCTGGTGCAGAAGCGGCACGATAAGGCCGCCGCCAAACGCTTCTTCAAGCGGCGCCCCGTGCCGCGCAAGATCGTCACCGATCTGTTGCGCAGCTACCCAGCGGCCAAGGCCGAAATCCCGGAACTGGCGAACGTAAAGCAGGTATTCGTCAAAGCTGCTGCCCTGCTCTACAACCACGCCGAGAACAGCCACCATCCGACACGTGAGCACGAGCGTCGAATGCATGGCTTTCGCGACCCAAAACGCACACAGCGATTCCTCTTTTGCTTCGGGCCGATCAGGCAAAATTTCGCGCTCAAGCGGCATATGCTGCGAGCTTCATTTTATCGCAATCAGCTTGCTGCTCGGTTCGTCGCTTGGCGCGAATTCGCCGAAGTCACTCAAAATCCGTCGATCGCTTTCTGGCCAATCGTCACACTGGCCGTCGTACCGTGTCACTCCCGGTAAGTTATCAAAGCCGTCAAATCCAATCCCAGATTAGCTTGTCTCATTCCCAAATCGTCGCAGTCATCGGCTTATTTAACAACCCAATCGAGCACGATTTATGCATCTTCCCTAGATATTCCACTCACATGAACTATTTTTTGGGGCTGGTATTGCACGGTGTTCGCCGACAATGGAATAGAGCCAGCGTTGCTAACGTTTAGATCGATGACGTTGCCGCTAGATCACCGCCCCGAAAATTGCTCTCAAGTTTTCCTGGCCACATCCGTAAACCGGTCGATAAGCTTGCTTTAAGGTAGCGCGTCGCGCGTTTTTCCGACCATAACCCATCGGCACTCCTCCACACCACAGTTGCCGAAGATCAAAACGAGAACAACCTATGACTATCGTTCGACGGCTGGTGGTGACGCTCGGGGTGGCGTTGCTGGCGCTGGCTTTTGTGGGGAGCTACGGGCTCTTTCAACTTAACGGGTCGTTTCAGCGCATAGAGGGCCTTGAGACTCACACGATCCCCGGCCTGAAATCGATCTCCATGACGCTCGACGATGTCGCCGACATGCGGCTGAACGTGTACCGCTATGTGGTGGATGGAATCGACGACGCGAGCCGCAGCGAGATCGAACGGGAAATTGACGATGCGGATAAACGCTTCGATAGCCACATCGCCGACTATCAGTCGCGCGGCGTGTCCGACGCGACCGATCAAACGATGCTGGATGCGGACCGGACGCACATTGCTGCGTATCGCGCCGCGCGCACGAGCTTCTTCGAGAGGATCCGGGCAGGCGACAAGGACGGCGCGCTCGCCATGCTGCATGACGGCGGCGCGGTGCATACGGCTGCGGTCGCGTTGAACAGCGGCTTGCACGGCCATCTCAACTACAACATCGAACGCGGCCAGGCGGTGCGTCAAGAAAACGCCTCGGCTTTCAAGATGGCGTTTGGCCTGATGCTGGTTATCGTCGTGGGCGCGTTGCTCTTGACGGGCGTGTTTGGGAGCCAGCTTTACCGGTTGATCAGTCGTGGCCTTGGCCGCCTGCAGGACACGCTGCAGAGAATCAGCACGTCGCTGGATTTGTCCCAGCAGACGCAGGTTGAGCGCATGGACGAAATCGGCCACACCGCCGTTGCGTTGAACAGCTTGCTCAAGCGCATGGCAGGCGTCGTGGCGGAAGTCAGGGTATCGAGCGACGCGGTGGGTGTCGCTTCGAAGCAGATCGCCGCGGGCAACATCGACCTGTCCGCGCGCACCGAGCAGCAAGCCGCTTCTTTACAGGAAACGGCGGCGAGCCTCGGCGAGTTGACGGCCACAGTTCAGGGGAACGCGGACAACGCGAAACAAGCGAGCGCGCTGGCGGTGAACACGTCCCATATCTCCGACGAAGGCAATCTGGCCGTCGAGCGGATGGTTGGCACGATGAACGAGATCGCGTCGAGTTCCGCGAGGATCGCCGAGATCACCACGCTGATAGAAGGCATCGCGTTCCAGACGAATATTCTCGCGTTGAATGCGGCCGTCGAGGCGGCGCGAGCCGGGGAACAGGGGCGCGGCTTCGCGGTGGTGGCGTCGGAAGTGCGGAGCCTGGCGCAGCGCTCGTCGGTGGCGGCGAAGGAGATCAAGGATCTGATCGAGCGCTCCGTGACGACCATTCAATCGGGCTCACGTCAGGCTGAAGAGGTCGGGCGCACGACGGCGGAGGTGCAGCGCGCGATCAAACGGGTGGCGGACATTGTCGGCGAGATTGCCGCGGCGTCCGATGAGCAAGGTCACGGGATCGAGCAGGTCAATCAGGCTATTGGCCAGATCGATGAAGTCACGCAGCAGAATGCGGCGCTGGTTGAAGAGGCGGCTGCCGCGGCTCAATCGCTTGATGAACAGGCGATCCGATTGAGCGGGACGGTGTCGGTGTTCACGATCGAGGCGGGGTCGACTTACAGGTCATCGGCCGTGTCAGTGTTTGCCTGAGAGTGATGATTCGTTATGGCAATGTCAACTTGACGCGAGTGTGACCGAATGACCAGGCCCTAGCCTCACGGTTCGCTGTCTGGCGCGAATTCACCGAAGTACCCAGAAATCCGTCGACCGCTTTCTAAACGTTCGTCATACCTGCCGTCACAACCAGCAGGTCCAGATAAAAGCAGCAGAGAGCGCAACAAATGATGATAATTGTTCGGATAACTTATCGTATCGGGTAGCCACGCGTAGGAATTGGTTGATGCGACAGAAGAACCGTTCGACCAGATTTCGAGAGGCATACAGATGTTCATCCAAAGGACGTTGCTCAAGACGATTGGCGCGACTGGGGGCCGCCGGGAGACACCCCTGATCAAGCGAAGCAAGTTCTCGCTTCAGCGCGATCCAAGCAGCCACTCTTTCCGTATCTGCAACTGGCGGCATTTCCAATGTGCGACGCCACCAGGCCCAGCGGTAGCGTTGTGTTAGAGCCGAAGGAACAGCGTCCAATGGATAAATGCCGTAGAACTTGATCGGCATCTGTTCCCGTCGTTTCCTACTCTTCAGTTGTGTTGAAGCGCGTCGCGTTGCGGGTGAGTTCACCTGACGCATACGACACAAATGCGCTGACTGCCGAAGGAATATGTCTCCGACTTGGGAGCACCACGTAGACGTCGCCCGCCTCGCGGGAAAGCGTGGGCAATACGCGAAGCAAGCGCCTCGCCTGGAGATCGGGTGCGACGACAACTTCTGGGAGCATCGTGATACCCAGACCGGCCAGCGCTGCCCGCAGCACGGCACGCGCCGTGTTGGCCGAGAATCGCCCCGATATCCGGATGTCGCTGCAGCCGTCCAGGCGCCAAACAGGAGGAACGGATGACCGCGTGGTCAACGGTATGCAGTCGTGATGGAGCAGGTCATCCGTGTCGATCGGCGCGCCTCTCTCTTGTATGTACGAAGGGCTTGCGACCAGAATGAAGCGTTGCCTGAGAATCTTTCGTGAAACGGAATCGGGGTCAAGTGATTGTCCTGCTCGAAACGCCACATCGATCCCCTCAGAAATAAGGTCGGCGGCTTCGTCGCTTAAGACGAACTGGAGCCTGACCTGCGGGTGCGCGTTCAGAAAGTCCTTGATCCAGTCGACCGGGAAGGCATCGAAGAAGCCGGCAGGCGCGGCAACCTTGACTAGGCCAGACGGCGTCCGAGTGTCCACCATTGCGTCCTGTCCCGCCAGCGTTAGGTTAGTCACCGCAGTTTCGCAGCGCTCGAAAAAATTCCGGCCGGCATTGGTCATGCCCAGCTTGCGCGTCGAGCGATGTAGCAGCCGCACTCCCAAGCGGGTTTCCAATTGCGTGATATGGCGGCCGATGGTGGCAGGCGGAATCCCCAGCCGTCGCCCGGCTTCGGCGAAGCTGCCCACACGCACCACCTCCACAAAGGTCGCGATTTCATTGAGGTCAAGCATGGAGAATTATGTGCAATTTTGGTTGAGTATCAAATCATTCAACCATCTTATCAAATAACACATGTGCGCATACTCTCAGCAACTAG
>NZ_JAQQBV010000072.1:0-12229 GCF_046030735.1 Paraburkholderia xenovorans | reverse complement strand
CTACCCCGCGGCTGAGATGTAGGCCGCTTGAATCGCTAAGGGTCTCGACGTGTTTCTTGTTGGCAGCCGCAAACGGTGAAGCAAGTCCATCCATGATGCCCATACGCAGCGCCGTGTCGGGCTTCACGGCCAAACTTTGCATATCGCTGTTGACGGCTTTGTTTAGCGCGTGCATCTGGTGCCCCGAATTGACAAAGGCCTGCGTGCGACTTCTGACGGAAGTCACGGCCGCGCCGTCCTTATGCTCCTGCCGAGCCCGCTGGGTTTTCCCCGATGAATCCACGTGGTAGGCCGAGGGAGCATAACGATCCTCCTTCGTGACGAATGTTGTTTCGCGACGACCAGTCCTCGGCTTGATATCCGCCAGCGGACCCGACGGCACCTGGCGCCCCCCAATACTGCTCGATCCTGAGCGTCGGGTGGGGGCAGAACTTGATGTCGACGGCGGATTTTGCGGAAGAAATGTGACCTTGGGGCCAGAATTCGAATTTATTTTTGACATGGTGCCCTCCGAAAATGGAGATGGAATCAATAGTGGCGCCCGGCTTGGTTTGCGGGTTTTTTCCCTTTGCGAAGTCGCTATGCGTCATGCGAAGCGCGATACATGACTCATCAGGGGCCGCGCCAGCAATGGCAAGAAAAATCAAGCCGCCCCGCCAGAAAGCGTGGCAAGCAGTCGCGCTACCTCAATCCGCTCGAGGCTATGCCCGTCGCTGACCAGCGGCTCGCACGCAGTGATCGTGTTGTTGAGGTCGGCGTGCACCCTCCGGCTTTCGCCCAGATAGCGGTTGAGCAGCGCTCGGGTTTCCGCCGAATCGTATTTCGTAAATTGAGGAAGCTGCGGATAACGTGCCCTGCTGTCTGCGCCTTCTTGCTCATAGGCCTGATTCAGCATGTTCTCGACCTCGGTGTGGAACCGGGTGATTTCCGGGTGACGCCCCAGCTTCGATTGATCCACAGCAACGCCGTTGCTACGACCAAATCCAAGCAGTGTGGCAGCGACCTCCAGGTTCCTGTCCATTACCGGATAGCTCATGTTGGGCAAGTGCGCGAGCAGCCTTTGATAGACCTCGAGGTCGGGCGTATCGGGCGAGCAACGGAGGTACCGGGTCAAGAGTGCTTTTTCCCGAACAACAGCCGCGTACATGTGTGCGGTATTGACGAGCCATCCGCTCGGCCCCTCGAAGGTTCGGCCCTTGTGTTGTCTCGCGCGTTCGGCCACCGGAATCAGGGCAAATTTTGCATCCAGCCCATACTCCTGCTTGACCTTCGCGATGTGAGGGTAGATGCCGCCTTCCAGGCCTTGCTCCAGATATTGCGCGGGTTTCGAACCCCACACCGCGTGCGAAAGCCCTTGCGACATCGCGTCGTTCAACTCCTCGACCATGGTGGTGGAAAAATCGCTTCGCGTATTGAGTCGGGCCACCCACAGCGCGGTCTTATCGACGGTCGACAAATCACGCACCCGCGGCCCCAGCGTGCGTTCCACATCGGCAAGTTCCGTTGCCGTTAGCATTTTCGCCAACGGCGGCGACAATCTGGCCGCGGTGTTTGCAGCGGGGGCGGATCGGCTGGTTACTGCGGGCTGTTGATGATGGGCCATCGCACTGGGCTGCGCTGAGGCGGAACTACCGCTGGCGTGTTGCCGGGACGACGAGAACGACGAAAGCCCTCGCAGCATGGGGGGCGTGTTGTTGGTGGTGGGGTGGCCGCGAAGTCCCGAGGGCTGTGCCGCCGGGTTGTGTTGAACCAGTTGGGAATCGTTGGTGGAACTGGAACCTTCTACTTGACCGGACTGAACGCGCATCGTTGGATCTCCCATCCAATGGCTTCCTCGTTAGTTAACTTAGTCGAGGCGGAGGAAGCCGGGCAAATGGGAGCATTTATAGCAAGACGATGGGCCGCCCAGTCGTATGGTTGCGAAATCAAGGCTTCCGGGGCGAAGCAATTCCAGCATGTCCGAGGTAGCGCCGTTGGCTCGGATAGTCAGGAATCTTGATTAAGACTGGCCGCTAACGCGGCCAGGCGGCTAGCGGTTCAAATGTCCTGCGCAAGCGCAAAAATTTGACGCATGCTGATCTCGCAAGCAAAGGCGACGTTTTCGTCTATCGCCTCCTTCGCTTTGCGACGCAGCGGAACTTAAGTTGGCTGACCCGCTTGCAGACCATTCAATGTTGGCATCTGGGTCGCCGCCGAATTGACGTTGACGCCGCGATCGATACGTAGATGTGGTCCTGCAAACTGGCAGACCACGGTGTCCCGGAACGCGGACTCTACAAAGGTCCAAGTCATGACAAACGTGCGCTCGTCTTGCCACGTGCCGCTTGCCACCACACGCATGATGTCCGGCTGATACTCGTGGTGCAAATCGTTGCCAGTCATCGTCGTGTTGCCCTCTATCGGCTGGCGCAAACCAACCCGGATCGTGTGAGTGCCTCGCTCATCGACCAATGAAAAAGCGCATGCGTCTTCGGCAAAATCAAAGCGTACGGACTTTACCTGTGCGGCATTGTCCGAGAATTGATACGTTTTACCCGACACATGCTGGATGACGGGTGACGTGGTGGCCACGAACGGCGGTAACAACTCCAGATTATCCGTGCGCGCCTTCAGCTTCTTCAGGCTGCGATTATCCAGCGGCAAACCGGATGGCGGCGTGTCCTGGAAAGCCGCGGGGAAATGCCGGTAAAGCAACTGCGAAAACCCGCTGTCCAACGGAATGGCCGCGTTAATGGCCAGCACTGCGTTTTGCTTCGGGAATACCACCGAATATTGGGTGAAAACCCCGTCGGCCAGATAAGCGTCATCCTGCCCCAGCCACCACTGATAACCGTATTTTCCCGGGACGTGCTGCTGATGCACGGCGTCCACCCACGACTTGGGCAAAAGCTGTTGCCCATTCCACATGCCATCCTGCGCGTGCAATACGCCAAATTTCAGCGAGTCCGAGGTCTTCCAGCTAAGGCCGTTAGCCCCGGGGGAAATGCCGTCCGGCCCAGTCGGCCAGTCATAACCGCTGATCCCTAGTGGGTCGAAGATGCGGGGCTTCAGATAGTCGACAACCGTCTGCCCGGTTGTCTTCGTAACGATGCCTGACAACATATAAGTCGCGGCGCTGGTGTAGACGAACTTCGTTCCGGGTTTGTAGACCACTGGAATCTTGAAAAACTCGGCGATCCAACTCGTCTTGATCTGACGCCAGACGGAACCGGACACCATCGATGCATGCCCGGTGCGCATAGTCAGAAGATCTTCCACCGTCATCGCGGCGAGATTGTCGCTGACAGTTTCAGGTAGATACTCCTTGAAGAAGGACACGACCTTGTCTTCGAGGCCGAAGCGACCGTCTGCAATCGCTAACCCAACAGCGGCCGACGTCACACTTTTTGTCAGCGAATGCATCATGTGGATGCGGTCAGCCCGATACGGCTCCCACCAACCTTCTGCGACGACATGACCGTGGCGCCACAGCATGAAACCATGCAACTCGAAACCACTGCTTCGAGCGTCATCCAGAAAGGCAAGGATGGCGTCCGGGCTGATGCCTTGTGCCTCGGGACGGCTGCGCGGCAGCCCGTCGGAGACCGCCGGGTTTTGACTCTTCTTCGGCGATGAACCAGCCGCGAATGCCCGCGCTTCGAAGGGCAATAGAGTCGCTGCGGTGCCTCCAAGCAGCAAGCGCAACGTCCCGCGTCTTGAAATGCCCCCGGTGTTTATATCGGGCACCGTGTCAACGGAGGGGGACGAATTCATACTTGTGGTCATAGCTCGTGTGGGTCACTTCAGGGAGGCGAGATTGCCGGTTCGGAGCGCGGGATTCTAGCAACGCGGTAGGGGCGCGAGAGTGGCTGAAAAATGGCGTGAATGCCATCTACAAGAATCTGTACAACGCTATACGGAGTGACAATGTCGTCAACGATGAAAGAGAAATTCAATAACGATGAAAGGGAAACTCAAGATTCAGATAATGACAGCCGCGATTAGGACTATTCAAGTCAAGAGGAAAAGCGCTTTGTTAGCGCAGTTAGATTGTCGCCAATCTCGCTGAACTGATATCTAGTATCTCTTCACGGCAACTTTTCAGATCGGAAACTCATACGCGTTTCGTTCGCTTGCGCATTAACCACGCCGCCGAACGCACGTCCGCCTTCGATTTCCCTTTCATTTTGGAATTCTGTCACCGCATTGCCACGGTCACGTCATTTCATTCTCAAAATTGGGGGCCATACTCCTGACGCCGGATGAAATAAATCGACGTATGCCCGATTCCAACCGGTCCGTCTGCAAATTCGACGCGAAAAAAAATCGCAAGTCAGGCGCCGCAGGTCGATGCCGCGCCACGCAATTCCCCATGCTGGACTAATCGCCTGATAAGAACACCCAACTTTTAATCAGAGAGTATCGATGTCTTTCAATTCATTCCGCTCTGGCGCGATGCACAAAGTCGGCCTGAGCCTCACCACACTGGCACTCAGTCAGATACTGGTGGCTTGTGGCGGTCACGGCCAGTCGAATACTTCGGGTCCGACTACCGCAGCTGTGTTTACGCCCAAGACGCCGATCCAGCACGTGATCGTGATCATCGGAGAAAATCACAGCTTCGATAACGTGTTCGCCACCTACCAGCCGCGTACCGGTCAGAGCGTTTGGAACCTGCTGTCGCAGCAGATCGTCACGCAGAGCGGTGCGCCGGGTGCGAATTTCGGCCACGCCAACCAGGCTGCCGCCACGGATACATCGGCCGACGCCTTTCTGCTGAGCCCGCCCCAGAGCACCTTCAGCGGCTCGGTACTGCCTCCGCCGCTGCAAGGTGGCCCGCAGACCAGCTACCTGCCGACGGGCAGCACGGTGAGCACAGCCCAGCAGACCGAAAACGGCCTCGACCCCCAGTACTACCAATACCTGTTGACGGGCGGTACCGGCCAGACCGGCAACGTGCCCGACAGCCGTATCGCCAACGTCAACGCGCTGCCCACCGGTCCGTTCCAGCTGACCGGCGCAAGCTTCAGCTATGACAACTACTCGGCCAGCCCGGTTCACCGCTTCTACCAGATGTGGCAGCAACTGGACTGCAGTCTTAGCCATGCGTCGGCGTCCAATCCGTCCGGCTGCGACGGCGCCCTCTTCTCGTGGGTTGAAACCACGGTCGGCGCTGGCGCTAACGGCGCAGCCCAACCGGCCAACTTCAACAACACCACCACCGGCGAAGGCTCGAGCGCCTTGGGCTTCTACAACATGTCCAATGGCGACGTGCCGTACTTCAAGTCGCTCGCCGACCAGTACGCCATGAGCGACAACTTCCACCAGTCCGTCAACGGTGGTACCGGCGCCAACCACATCATGCTGGGTCACGGCGACATGATCTACTTCAGCGACGGCAAGGGCAACGCGCTCACTCCGCCGCACAACGCAGTGGTGGCGAGCGGCTCGGCCAATGCTGGTACGGTCGACGAAATCGAGAACCCGAACGCGGCTCCCGGCACCAACAACTGGTATACGCAAGACGGCTATGGTGGCGGCAGCTTCGGTTCTGCGTCATTCGGCGGTGGCTCATACTCCAACTGTGCCGATTCGACACAGCCGGGTGTCGGTCCGATCCTGAACTACCTGGGGTCGCTGCCGAAGCCGGTCGCGTCCAACTGCGAGGCAGGCCACTACTACCTGCTGAACAACTACAACCCTGGCTATTTCGGCAATGGCGCCAACGCCTACACCGACACCAGCCCCAAAAACACGGTGTTTACGATTCCGCCGTCGACCGTACCGAGCATTGGCGATGTGATGAACACCGCCAACGTGAGCTGGAAGTACTACGGTGACCAGTGGAACAACTACGTCAACGACCCGTACCAGTCGAACTGGGGTGTCGCAGGTCCGACCAGCGACGAGTACTGCACCATCTGTAACCCGTTCCAGTACGACACGTCGATCATGGGCAACCCGGCTCAGGTCGCAGCTCACCTCCAGGATACGACGAACCTCTATTCCGACATCGCCAACGGTACGCTGCCGGCAGTGTCGTTCGTCAAGCCAAGCGGCTGGGTCGACGGCCATCCGAGTTCGTCGAAGCTGGATCTGTTCGAAGGCTTCTCGAAGAAGATCGTCGATGCGGTCCAGGCCAACCCGTCGCTGTGGAAGAACACCGCCATCTTCATCACCTTCGACGAAGGCGGCGGCTACTACGACTCGGGCTACGTGCAACAACTCGACTTCTTCGGCGACGGCACTCGCATCCCGTTCATGCTGGTGTCGCCGTATGCGAACCCGGGCTTCGTCTCGCATAGCTACACCGATCACGTTTCGATCCTGAAGTTCATCGAACGTAACTGGGGTCTGCCGGTGATCAGCACCCGGAGTCGCGACAACCTGCCGAACCCGGTCGTAGCAAGTTCGAATCCGTATGTGCCAACCAATGGCGCGTCGATCAACGACTTGTTCGACATGTTCGACTTCCCGGCGCCTTCCAAGTAACCCCGGGTCTTCTCCGTTGAAAGCCGGTGCCGAAACCGATCAAGGTTTCGGTATCCGGCTCGCTTCGTTTACTCTCTCCGCAAAGGAAAAGTGTTGAATCGTCTCCGCTACACACTTCTGGGCGCAGCCGCCCTGCTCGCGATGTCCGCCTGTACCCACAGCGGAACCGATACCAGCAGCGCATCGGGTACATCGTCGAAGGATGCAACCGATGCAGGACTCACGGTGAACGGCACCGTGATCAGCACGCGCGAAATCGCCATGCTGATGCGTCAGCAGCCAGTCCGCAACGAAGCGCCGAACTCCCAGCAGAAGATCGTCGACAACCTGACGATGCAGGTTCTCGCGGCCCAGGCAGCGAGCCAGAAAGGCCTGGACAAGTCGCCCGAGGTCCAGGATCAATTGGACCTGTCGAAGACTTCGATCCTGGCGCAGGCCTACGTCAAGGATTTCTTCGCGACCCACCAGCCGACCGACGCGCAACTGAGCGCCGAGTATGACAAGGTCAAGGCCGCGGCATCGGGCAATGAATACCGGGCTCGCCATATCGTGGTGAAAACCGAGGACGAGGCCAAGGCGATCATCGCCAAACTGAACCAGGATCCGAGGGCCTTCTCAAAGCTTGCAAGCGACGACTCGCTGGACCCGATCAGCAAGGCTAAGGGCGGCGACCTGGGCTGGTTCGATCCGGCCCGGATGCAGCCGGAGTTTGCCGCTGCGGTGACGAAGCTCGGCAAAGGCCAGATCTCGCAGCAACCCGTGAAGTCGCAATTCGGCTATCACGTGATCGTGGTGGACGATATCCGTTCCAAGGCAGCCAACGTACCGCCCTTCGATCAAATCAAGGATTCGTTAACTGACCATCTGAAGCAGGAAGACCTGCTCAAGAGCCTGGACGATATGAAGTCAAAGGCCAAGATCTCGGTCAAATCCTGACCAGGTAGTGCTGTCAGCCGTTGGCCTGCCGGCTGACGGCTGCGCTTCACTTTCGCGAAACATATCGAATATTTTCCGGTCATCCATGAGCTTCAGCCAGTCCCGTATCAAACGCCAGCTCAACCGCATTGCGTGCGTCGCCCTGATGAGCCTTTGCAGTGTCATCAGTTGGAACGGCATAGCGCAAAACAAAGCCGCGCCCACCCAGCAAAGCACACCGCAAATCGATCTCTGTCCGCGCCCGGCGGTCGGCAGCGCGGTTCCCGAACCGGTTGATTTGCGTAGCAGCCACGGCGTGCTGAAGCTCGACCTGACGATCCAGAACGTGCGCGAACCGGACGGATCGGTGCGTTACTGCTACACGACCCCGAGCGGTGCGCAGGCGCCGACGCTGCGCGTACATCCGGGCGATCGGGTGGTACTCCGACTGAAAAACAACCTGAAAGAGATCGTCTCGGCCGCCAAGCCCAGCGACCCGATGGCCGGCCCCATTTGCTCGGCCAAACCGCGCAAGGTCAGCAATCCCTGCGACAGCGACGTGATGACCGCCACGTCCACCAATCTGCACTTTCACGGCATGACCATGCCGCCCGTGTGCCATCAGGACGACGTGCTGAAGACCTCGATCCAGCCCGACGACGGAGTGTTCGAATACAACTTCCAGGTACCCAGGAACGAGCCACCAGGACTGTACTGGTACCACCCCCATGTCCACGGCTTCAGCAGCGAGCAGGTGGGGGGCGGCGCTTCGGGCGCGCTGATCGTCGAAGGCATCGAGCGCGCGATTCCCGACGTGGCCGCGCTGCCCGAGCGGGTGCTGGTGATCCGCGATCAGGAACTGCTGCATCCGGATGCGCCGCCGAACAAATCGGAACCCCCGGCGCTTGCCAAGGCGCAGCTCGACAACGACGGCGATACGCAGAACACGGGTACGGGTTTCGGCAAGCCGTCCAAGGATCTGTCGGTCAACTTCGTGCCGGTGCCTTATCCCAACTACGAGCCGGCCACAATCCGGATCAAGCCCGGCCAGCGGCAGCTCTGGCGAGTACTGAACTCGTCGTCGGTCACCTATCTGAATCTCGCGCTGCTGTACCAGCACAAGCCGCAGTCGATCGGAATTGTCGCCATCGATGGCGTGCCCAAGCAGAAGGAAGGCAACGGCGCCATACCGTGGGTCGACCATATCGGTATTCCGCCTGCCTCGCGCGTCGAATTCATCATGAACGGGCCGCCGCCGGGCGTGACCGGCTTGCTGGTGACCCGCACGGTAGATACAGGCCCTGCCGGCGAAAACGACCCCAACCGTGCGCTCGTCCTGATCAAGGCCGACCCGCAGGCACCCGAACTGGCATCGACGCTGCCCGCTGCGCATTCGCCGCTGCCGGCCGACAAACTGCCTCCGCTTCGGGACGTGAAGCCGGTCCGGACGCGCAAGCTTTTCTTTACGGAAATACCGTCGAATCCGAATGATCCCAATAGCCCCACGGATTTCTACATCACCGTGGAAGGCCAGAAACCCAAATTGTTCGACCCGCATAGCCGAGTGCCGAATATCACCGTGCATCAAGGCGACGTTGAGGACTGGATCATCGAAAACCGTTCACCCGAACTGCATGCGTTCCATATTCATCAGATTCATTTCCAGGTGATGGAGGTGAACGGGCACCCGGTGGATGAACCGTTCCTGCGCGATACCGTCAACGTGCCGTACTTCAGGAGCACCGAGCTGAGCTACCCCAGCGTGCGCTTGCGTATGGATTTCCGCGATCCGAACGTGGTGGGCACGTTCGTCTACCACTGCCATCTGCTCGAGCACGAGGATGGCGGAATGATGGGAACGGTGCGCGTGCTGCCGCGCGGGAAATAAGCAGCCGCGAACCAGGAGCGTGCCGATGGACAGCGCCCAACAGGTCGAACTCTAGCGGACGTTCCCAGATTGTCTCGCGAGCGATGTGGATTCCGATGGGGTTCAGAGCAAATCGCAGGCGTCTTGGAGCGTGCGTCCCGTTTTCCGGTAACAGCGTGGTAGAGGTGAGCAAAAGCGGCATAGGGGGTAGTCATATACGACTGCCCCCTATGCCACACCATCCGGCATGCGGGTCCGCACCGGGGGGGTCGGGAAGTTGAGGTTATAGGGAGCACAAGACCACGCTGCAAGCAGGCACACGCAGTTCAGGTCCAACCCTCCGGCTTCCGGCCGGTGTCGACTCAGTTGCCAACGTCAAGAAGCGTACGGAGCTAAGCGACGAGGCGTTACTGGTCGCCGCACGCCAGGTTCAGATCACCGCGCCTAGCTTATATTTTTGCACCGCAGTATTAAAGTAAAGGTTTGATTTTTCTTCTGTGGAGAAATTTTTCGTGATTCGCTTGAATGCGTTCCATAGGATTGCATAGCTACTACTCTGTTTGTCGACGGGAAAATTGCTTTCGAACATACATCGCTTCGGACCCAATGCCTCAATGCAAGTCTCGACATATGGACGCCACGCAATCGATAGATCTTCAGACGATGGCGGGACGGAATGAAGATGAAAATCCCAGCCACAAAAGAGCATGCCGAATCCTCCAATCTTGATGCTCAGATTGGGATAACGGGCGAGTTGCTGGACATGTGAGCGCCACGCAGAGAAGACGTCGGCGCGATTCAGATACGGTGGAATACCGAGAAGTCCACCCGCATGGTCAATGGCTGCGCAGCCTGTTGATCGAATTGGCGGAGCCGATCCGCCAGACAGGTGCCCAATAAATCCGTGGATACCTGGCAGAAAATGGGGCGAATGACCGGAGCGTGTCGAAGTTCAGCCATAGGTCACAGTCGAACGACCGTCGCCTCCCGGCTCGCGTGCCGACTGATGCATCGTACCTGCTCAGCTTCGACTCCGACCGACGACAATCGACCCATAGCGGCTGGTCGAGTCGATTCTGATTTTAGGGCGGCTTTCGAGGTACAACGGCCGTTCGACCGTGAGAGTACTGAGATCGATGTTCGGAAGCCGCCGCTTGCCTGGGTTCAGGCACGCCTATGGTCTGGCTATGCCGCTGACCAGCAGTTCATTGCTTGATCGTCGTCGGCAGTTGGTTATATATCCAGACGGCAACTACCGCCGACCCATGCCCACGTCTGGGTTGGAGACGACGGAGGTCGCAACTGCGCCATGGCGGTCGCCATGTCATGCTGTTGTCCCAGGTGGATACTTGAGAGTGACAACCGCTAATCGACAAGAGAAAAAACCAGCCGGCCATGGACAAAGCCCGATTTTGCTGGCCTGACGCAGACGTTGATGCCGTAGTGAATCATCACTGGCCCAATAAAAACGAAGGCAACTTTCTTCGGGGATGGCCAGTGCGTCTTAAGCAAATTGCCTTACGAGCGTTCTTAATACCGGACCTGCGTGGTCATGAAATCGACGAATACCAGAACACAGATAGTTCAAACCAGGCTCCCCATCAGGACTGAGTACAAAGCGATTCTTCGGGCACTCTCCCCAACAGAGTTTCAGGTGCTTGCATTGGCGGCAGTATTCGGGGAGGGCGTCTCGCTTCGCGTAACCGAACTGCTGTTGCTGCGTGGAGAACGCCATTTCGCCGAGATGCGTGTCACGGATGTTGCCCAGCGACCACGCGGGATAAACATAGTGATCGCAAGAATAGACTTCACCATCATGCTCAATTGCCAGCGCCTTGCCGCAGAACTCAGCCGTCACACAGGTTTGGGCTGGCCGCCCCATGGTTTGCACAACCGCCGTTTCGAACAGGTTGACCAGCACCCGGCCGACGTCCTTCTTGAGCCACTCGTCAAAGGTTCGCGACAGAAAGTAGCCCCAATCATCCGGGTCTACCGACCAGTCTGTCACGACGGAATCCGCATTACCCGGCTTTGCGGCGTTCGTCCCCAGCATCGGCATCGTGTCTTTTGACCAATGCTGCGGGGCGACGTCACGAAAGACTTTGAGTTCGACACAAGGAATGAACTGGATGTAGGTCGAATTCAATTCATTCCGCAGAAAACGGTAGACGTCGAGCGGACGCTTTGAATTGATGCGATTGACGACTGTTAGGGTGTTGAATTTGACCCCGTGCCTGCGCAGAAAACTGACCCCACGCATCACCTTGTCAAAAGTAGGCTGGCCCTTGCGATCCAGACGGAAGGTGTCGTGCAATTCACGAGGACCGTCGATACTGAGGCCAACCAGAAAATCATTTCGTTTGAGAAACAGACACCATTCGTCGTCGAGCAATGTACCGTTCGTCTGGAGATCATTCGAAATCCGACGACCTATGGGCGTATACCTCCTCTGTATCTCGACGATGTCGCGAAAGAAGTCGATGCCGAGCATGGTCGGCTCTCCGCCCTGCCACGAAAATATGATCTCGTCGCCATTCTGGGCCTCGATGTACTGGCGAATATATCGTTCGAGCATCGAAGGTTCCATCCTCCGCCCCCGATGCTGGTCGAGCAGGTGCTCCTTATGCAGGTAGTAGCAGTACGTACAGCTGATATTGCACGTCGAACCAATGGGTTTGGCCATCGCATGAAAGCGTCCTTTTTGCGCGGGCGCTATCGGCTCCCACCCCGAACGTTGCCTCGGCACAAAGTCAATCGGCTGCCCTATTACGTCGCTGCTGGCGTGCATAACGGCTCCTGGTGCTAAGGTTTGGATGCGGGATAGATCGTCCTCCAGTCCCGATTCATGCTAACGACAACCCATCCACGTGCGACGGCTTCGTCCCACGCCTTGTCGAGCCGCGCAAGCTCTGATTGACGGTCATAAGCGAACTCGCGGTCAGCGTCGTCGTGATGGAGGATCAGTGCCAGTGTTTC
>NZ_JAQQBV010000071.1:0-12896 GCF_046030735.1 Paraburkholderia xenovorans | reverse complement strand
TTTTATGAGTTCCGATACTTGCCGACACGTGGGGGAAATGTCGTGCGCCACGGCGGTCGTCGCCGCGCAATTTCGGGTCCGGAGCGCCTGCGCCCGGATATCCTCAGTAGTCCCAGTAAGGCCCGGTGCTGAAGCGCTCGCTAATAAAATCGACGAACGTGCGGATGCGCTGCGGCAAATGCCGGTCAGGGACAAAGACTGCGTACAGTGTGCGTTCGGGTAACCGGTAATGCTCCAGCACGGATACCAGTCGACCCGCTTTCAGATGATGACCGACAGCGAACGTAGGCAACATCCCGATGCCCACGCCAGCCAATGCCGCTTCCGCAATGCCATCGGCGTTGCTTGCCCTTAAATTACCCGAAACCTTGATCTCCATCGCGCCGGTTTGCCCCTGGAAACGCCACGCTTCGCGGGCGCCGTCGATGTAGAGCAGACAATTGCAGCGCAACAGATCGTCCGGCGACTGTAGCGTGCCCACGGACGCAAGATACCCCGGCGACGCAACCAGTAT
Source organism: Paraburkholderia xenovorans (assembly GCF_046030735.1). Lineage (GTDB taxonomy): Bacteria > Pseudomonadota > Gammaproteobacteria > Burkholderiales > Burkholderiaceae > Paraburkholderia > Paraburkholderia xenovorans_A. Next base: position 12,382 of record NZ_JAQQBV010000071.1, on the reverse strand, counting down.
CTGCCGCACCGGCGCAAGCTTGCGCGCGACCAGGTTGCTCAGCCTCGGCTCATCTGCCATGCGGACCACGAGATCGGCGCCACCGGAAATAAGATCGGCGAAATTTTCGGAAAGCGTTACCTCAACCTGTATCAGTGGATTTGCTTCAAGAAACGCGGCTATGGCGGGCAGCAGATGCAGCCGGCCAAACGAAATGGCCGTACTGACGCGTATCAGTCCACGCGGGCCGTGCGCGACGTCCTCGATGTCACGTACGGCGCCATCCGCCGCCTCCAGGACACCCAGACAACGCTCATAAAAGCGCTCACCGGGCTGGGTCAGCCCCAGCCGACGTGTCGTTCGGTTCAGCAGCTTGACGCCCAGCGATGCCTCCAACATCTGAATATGCTTGCTGACAAGCGCACGCGAAATCCCGCAGCGTTCGGCGGCCAACGAAAAACTGTTCGCGTTGACGACGGCCACGAACGTGGCCAAAGCATTCAGGTCTTGCATCGACATCACTCCCGCTGGCTCGTTTCGTGAACAATCCTTTCACCAAAGCCGGTTTAATCATTCGACAAGAATTACGACAATAGCAACTCGTGCTGACGTCGTTAAAGCATCCGATTTGCGACACGCCAGTTGCCGTCACGAAGAATTTTACCGTCAAGGAGTATCCAGATGACCTGGAGTGCCGAGTACCTCATCGAGAAAGGGCCCATCCACCTCTATGTCTATCGCAAGCGCGCGAGCGAACCGCTAGCGGGCGAAGCCCCCCTGCCGGTACTCTTTCTCGTCCATGGGTCGACTGTCTCCGGACGTAATACCTATGACCTGCAAGTACCCGGCCGCAACGACTATTCGGTCATGGATCACTTTGCGCACGCCGGTTACGATGTGTGGACCGTCGATCACGACGGCTATGGGCGCTCCGGCTGGACCGAAGGATCAAGCTGCGGCATCCGCTCGGGCGTCGACGATCTCGAACGTGTTATCCCTTTCGTCCTTGCGACCACCGGTGTGACGCAACTCGCGTTGTTCGGCTCGTCTTCGGGCGCATTGCGGGCCTCGGGATATACGTCGGCCCATCCTGAGACTGTATCGAGGCTCGGCCTCTCCGCGCTTGTTTATACCGGCGCGGGTTCGCCCACGCTCGAGCAGCGGCGCAAGAAGTTGCCCGAATACGCCACAAGCCCGCGCCGGAAGGTCGATCTGGCATTTTACGAAGGCATGTTCAACCGCGACAAGCCAGGCAGCAGCGAGGCGATTGTGCCGCAGGCCATCGCGGCGGCAGAATTGCCGCTCGTCAGCGAGGTACCGACCGGCACCTACGTCGACATGTGTTCGAATTTGCCTGCTGTCGATCCCACAGCCATCCCGTGCCCGGTGCTCGTCATCCGCGGCGAATACGACGGGATTGCAGCGGAGCCCGACCTTCTCGACTTCTTTTCTGCGCTACCGAGCTCGGATAAACAGTTTGTCGTGCTCGCCGGCATCGCGCACAACCCGATGATGGGGGTTTACCGCAGGAAGTTTTTCCACGCCCTAGAATCATTTCTCAGAATGCCGCTTCAAACGGCTTAGTCTTCTACTGGGTAACGACGCGGGGCCCAAGGGCGCCCCGCCTATTCCCTTGGGCCCCGCCTTATGTCACCGCCAGCCTGGTCCGCCATAGCGCGTTGTCAGGACATAACGGCCGCGCCTGCCAGTCAGCCTTTCAAATCCATTGCATAGCGCTCCCTGCTTGCAACGGCAACCCTGCCCCATGGAGACCGCTCTTCAGCATGAAGCATGCATGAGCGGCGGTTGGCTGCACTGCGGCGTTATTAATCGTTATACTTTTCTCCACCGCCTCGATAGCCACAAAGCGTTATGAACGTGAACATTCGTCAGCTTGAGGCTTTCATCCAGGTCGCGCGACTGGGTAGTTTTTCGCATGCGGCCAACAGACTGCACCTTACGCAGGCGGGTCTGAGCATCTTGATCCGAAAACTCGAAGAGAGCCTCGGCGTACGTCTGTTTGAGCGAACAACGCGAAACGTCATACTTACGGTTGCGGGACGCGAAATCCTGCCAGCGGTAGAACGTATCCTCGCAGACGTGCAATCGCTGGAAGATGCCGCTCGTGAAATCGGCACGCTTCATACGGCGCGCATTACCTTTGCGTTGCCTCCCAGGCTAGCCGCGACCCATTTGCCGCGAGTCCTCGCGCGCTTCAGTGCAGAGTATCCGCATGCGTCGGTGACCTTTCGTGAATGCATTCACGAAGATCTACTGAGCCGTGTCTATTCTCGTGATGTCGACTTCGGTCTGACGTTCGGATTCGAACCGAATGACGTTCTGGAGTGCGAGGTGCTGGGGGAAGACGCTCTGGTGGCTATCTTCCCTCCGGCCCACCCGCTCGCACTCAAGGACAGGCTATGTTGGTCCGATCTTGTCGGGTACCCGATCATTACATTACCGACAACCAGCGCGGCCAGAAGATTGATCGAACAGCAGTTCGCCGCTATCGGACATACGCTCAGACCTGCCTACGAGGCGAACTCCCTCGTTGCGATTGCCCTTGCGCGAGAAGGACTCGGCATTGCGATCGTATCGTCGAGTACGCCGCTCCTCGACCCAGAGGGCGGTCTCGTTCAGCGCGTATTAAACGAACCTGTCGTCAAACGGCAGTTGCAAGTCGTCACGAGACGTAAGTCGATACTTTCGGTACCCGCTCGCGCTTTTATCGATCTGTTTGCGGCCGCGACGAAAGAGACTGTTAAATCAGCAGCCACCCCGCAACGCGCTCGCGCGCGGGATAAACCTTCGGTGAAAAAGTAATCCGGGATCGGCAATCGGACAATTTACGCTGCCCGATCCGGCCGACAGCGGTCGTCCACATTAAAATCTATGCCGCATTCCAAAGCGAAGGATTGCCTGACGAGGGTTGGACGAGTCACCGAGATTACCAATATCCGCCACCGCTGCCGCACCGGTAGAGTTCGTACCGCTGGCCTTTTGAAAGACACCCAGTGCATATACGTCTGTCCGCTTCGACAACGAGTAATCGACGATAAGCGAAAACTGGTTGTAGTTCTGGTTGCCGATGTTTCCCGAAACCGCACTACCCTTCGTATAGTCATAGGCTCCAGCTACAGAAAGCGCGGGTGTGAACCGATAGACCGAGTTCAATTCAACAGTATTGAAAGTCGCTGTCGCGCCTTTGAACGCACCGATGTTCATGTACTTGACATTGGAGTAGGTACCTCCGATCGTCGCTGCACCAAGATTGTACGAGGCGCCCGCAACGATGATCTGCAGCGACGTGGCAGCGTTGGTACCAAGATAACCCGAATTGATTGAATTGAACGTCGAGGCATTGACGTTGTCATTGAGCACGCCGCCGGTCTGCGATGGATTTTTATAGAGACCGTATGCTGCACCCACGCCGACCGGACCGTTCGCATAATTAGCGCCAAACGTGTAAGCCGAATCTTGCGATACTTCACCCGCGACACCACCCAGACTCACGGTACCGCCAAACGTCAGCCCATGGAGGTTGGGGCTTAAATACTTGAGCGTGTTGTTCAGCCGAAACGTGTGGTTCAAGTTATCAAGGTCAGCCGGATGTTCGCTTGGAATACCTCCGCTGGTTTGGGCAAATCCATATTTGGTACCAACGAAATCATTGATGCTGTCATATTGACGTCCCAAGGTCACGGTGCCCAGGCGCTCGCTGCTCAAACCCACGAATGCCTGTCGACCAAACGGCGTGTTGCCCTGTCCGAAAGCCCCGTTACTCAGATTGACGCCCGATTCCAGAGTGAAGATGGCCTTTAGACCATTGCCCAAATCCTCAGCGCCTTTCAGACCCCAGCGACTCCCCTGAGGCCCATTGCTGGAGTCGACCGAAATCTGCCGGCCGCCCACGTTCACGCCTTTGACCACCTGCTTGTTGTTAGTGTTGACCATGACGGCTTCGTCTACAAGCCCATACAAGGTGACCGTGCTCTGGGCATGCGTCACACCAACGCATCCATCCATCACAATGAAAGCAAAGATCAATTTTTTCATTTCGTCATCCTGATTTTATTGAATAAAAATAAATTCCCTGATTTCGTGGAATATGCGTTGCCTCACCCTTCTCACTTATTTTCGCGTCATTCTTTTCTGTCTAATGTTGAGGAGAACCTGAAGCATGACTAGCAGACCGCTGGCGGCCACGAAGGTCGCACTGATCGGGTGCTTCAGGAACACCAGTGGGTCTCCATGGGACAAGAGGAGCGCTCGACGGAAATATTCCTCAACCATGGGCCCCAGCACGTAGCCGAGCAAAATTGGCGCGACCTGGAACTCCAGCGCTGAAAAAATAGCGCCAACAATACCAAACGCGAGAACTTCTCCTACCTCGAACAGACTGTTGTTTGTGCTGTACACACCGACGGCAATAAAGAACAACGCGGATGGGTAAAGAAATCGATAAGGGACCTGCAAAAGCTTTACCCAAACACCGATCAACGGCACGTTGAGAATAACCAGCAATACATTGCCGATCCAGAAGCTCGCGACCAAACCCCAGAAGAGATCAGGATGCTCGCTAATCAGTTGCGGGCCCGGTTGAATTCCCTGAATCAATAGAGCGCCCAGGATCAGCGCCATCGTCGCGTCACCCGGAATGCCGAGGCTCATCGTCGGAATGAAGTCGACCTGAGTCTTCGAGTGGGCCGCCGCCTCCGGTGCGGCAACGCCCTCGAGCGCGCCATGCCCGAAACGCTCTGGCGTCTTCGATATGCGTTTCTCGAACGCATACGCAATAAACGTAGTAATGGTCGGACCGGTACCCGGCATCGCTCCGAACGCGGTACCGATCATCGTGCCTCGCACCATTGGAAAAAATGATTGCTTGAGCTCGGCAAGGCTGGGGCGCATTTCGCGCAGGCCCAACTTCGTTCCACCGCCAATGGCTTGCATCCGGTTGATGTTGCGAAGGAACTCCGCTACTCCGAACAGCCCAAGGGCCAATGCGACGAGTTCGATCTTGTCAGCTAGTGCGGGCACGCCCATCGTAAAGCGGATGGTGCCGCTACTGACGTCGGTTCCGACCAACCCCAGCAGCAAACCCACTGCCGTCATCGCCACGCCTTTCAGCGCTGAGCCTCTCGACAAGGTGGCCCCAGCGAACAATCCCAGCAACATGATCGAGAAGAGTTCTGCGGGACCAAAGCTGAAAGCAACACTAACTAGAAGTGGCGACGCAAAGATCATTGCCGCTATACCTATTGAAGCGGCGAAGAATGACGAGATCATCGTAATGCCGAGCGCCGAACCGCCTCTGCCGGACCTGGTCATCGGGTAACCGTCCAGACACGTCACCGCGTGCGGCGCGTGGCAAGGCAAATTCAGAAGAATGGCGCCAATTGCACCCCCGTACTGTGAACCGTAAAAGATCCCGGCGAGCATCAGGATTGCCGGGATCGGATGCATCGTATAGGTCAACGGCAGCAGCATGGAAATTGCCGACAGCGCCCCCATGCCGGGTAAAACCCCGATCAGATTACCGACCAGCACGCCAAAGAACGACCACATCAAATTATGCGGCTGCAACGCGACACCGAAACCTTGCATCAGGTGTAATAGCGATTGAGACATCAAATCAACCCCACGACAACAGAGGAAACTGCAGATCTAACGCCCACCAGAACACGACTGTACAAATCGTGCACATTGAGACAGCGAGAAAAAACGCGCTTTTCCAATTGGTTTGACGGTCACCCAGTGCAGAAATAAAGACGATCGCGAACGTCGCGGGTAATAGGCCGCCGTATTTTCCGAATACAACGAATGCGGCAATGCCAAAAATAATATAAAGGCATCCGCGCCAATCCAGACGGAGCGCATCGTCCACGTCGGACTTTGCATTGGAACGCTTGCCGGTGAAGGCAATCGCGAGCCCTGTTATCACCAGGATGGCTCCGACAGCGACCGGGAAGAATCCTGAACCCATGTAGCTTAGCGAGCCGATCTTGTAACTGCGTCCACCAAGAATTGCCAACATTCCCAGTAGAAATACCAAGGCGCCGCCGTAAAGGTCTTTTCTGAATCGCTTGCTTTTAGCGAAATGCGGGGTCGACTGGAGGTTCAATCTGGATCTCCTTTAAGAATATTTTTAACCTTGAGGCACCGTCGAACGGTAATCCGCCTATAACGTCACTACTTCGGTATCCTGATAGCACTCACCCAGACTTGGCGAGACGGCAAGTCGCTCGAACACCCTTCAGCGGATCACTCGTTTAGTGGGACAACTTCACTGCAACTGGAGACCGTACGTGTGCCCCACCTCGCGAACATTCGCAATATATTGCTTGAGCATCGCGTCGAACTCGTCCGGTGTGTCCGATATGGGCTCACTGCCAATCGCCTGAAGACTTTTTCGCACCTTCGGCAGCGCGAGGATACGAGCGATTTCGCGGCTTAACTTGACGCGTATTTCCTTCGGCGTTTTCGCCGGCGCCACTGCGCCAAACCAATCATCGCCAGGGTCGCTGGTTATTCCCGCCTGCTCGAGTGTTTGTGTTCCAGGGGCAAACTTTTCGCCCGCCTCGGAGGTAGTCGCTATCACTCTGAGCTTGCCCTGCCTGATAAACGGCAATGCGCTGGGGCCCGGTGAAAAGGCATAGTCGGTGCGCCCGGCGACTACATCGTTAAGCGCCTCCGTCGTACCGCGATAGGGAGCATGCTCAGCTTTGAAGCCACCTTTGCTCGCGACCAGCAGCGCATGCAAATGACCCGTACTTCCAATTCCCCCAGAGCCATAGACCAGACCTGAAGATGTCGTCCTGGCATACGCTCGCAAGCCCGCGATCGTTCTGATGTCGCGATTTGACGGGGTTACCAGAAAGCTTGGGGTATGGGCCATCAATCCAATTCCCGAGAAATCACGTAACGTGTCATAGGGCAAGTCATCGCTCATCCCGGCCAGCGCTCCAAATGCGCTTGATGTCACCATGATCGTCTGGCCGTCGGGCTTGGCCGCAGCCACATATAACGCCGCGATCACACCGCCTGCTCCTGCACGATTGACAACCACGACCGGCACTCCCCACGCCTCGCTGAGCTGTTGCCCAACCACGCGAGCGACAACGTCCGTGGCACCGCCCGGCGTGGCGCCGACAACGAAGGTGATCACGCCGCAGGGATAGGTTGACGCGCCGGGTGTCGCCGCCGACAGTCCCGCAGATGACGCAAGTAGCACGAGTGATGCGGTAAATCGGCGAAATTGAGCAAACGACATGATCAGATCCGGTGTGCGCGTAACAAGATGAATCGGACATGCGCCCAAGGCATTCCTTCAGGCGGACTACTGCTGCCTTGTAGTCAAGGCGAACAACGTTCTGCAGAGAAAACCAGGGTTCAGTTGTACCGTTTGGCGATTGAGGAGCCACCTATCCGCACGTTGATTTTTTGCGACTCGAGACGCCAGGGTCCTTCGTTGATCCAGCTGGATCTGCGCATCACAGATACAAGTATCGACAGATCGGTTTGATAAAAAAAGCAACAATATTTTATGGATTCATAACTGTGCGTTGCGCTCAGTTTGTGCAGTGCACTTTCGTATGAATTGTGCCAAACCGGTCAGGGCTGCTTCGCGCCAATATCTGCTGACTTTTGGGCGAGCGTGTTGCGGAGGCATCGGGCCGATGCCACGATTTGACTTATGTATGCGTAGGCGCAATACACGTGGTTGGAGGAAGGGGTAGCGTGGCGCTTCGAGACCGCGTTAAAGCGGCTGAGGTGCTGAGTCCAGGCATGCATTCCGTTTCACGTTCGTTCCATGAAATCCGGGCGATCACGTTTCGAGCCGTTCTTTTTGTTGCGTTTGGCGTCGTACATCGCGTTGTCCGCCATGCGGAGTACCGCGTCGATATCCGTGTCCCCAGACGTCATATTCGCGATCCCTACGCTCACTCCCATAGAAATGGCGACGCCCGTTGAAAGCTCGAACGGCTGATCGATTGCTTGAACAACAGAATCTGCCATTTCTTGTGGTGTCTGATTTCCTGTCATCGTATCGACGATGACAAACTCGTCCCCGCCCATACGGGCAATCAGCGCCTGTTCGCTGGCGAGCGCGCGCAATCGTGCCGCTACCTGAATCAACAGCAAGTCGCCGGCTTCGTGGCCGTAGGCATCGTTAATCGGCTTGAAACCATCGAGATCGAGGTACAGCAGTGTCATCCCCGTTCTGACGAACGGCGCGCCGCGCGGGCCCGTAGCCTTGAACAGGCCCTCCCGGTTGAGCAGCCCTGTGAGGGCATCATGGCGCGCACGGTGACTATTCTCGCGTTCGGCTTTCATCGTCGAGATGAGCAACCCATTCAGCCGTTGTGCGGCCACACTCATCGCGAACATATAAAAGGGAATCTGTAGAAGTGTGAGAAGAAGCACCGGTTCGTCGGCAAGAACGGCTCCAACGCAGCATGGCCCGAGCGAAAAAAAGATCATGATTGCGACGAGGCGCGGCGCGGCGTAGTTTCGGAAGCAAATGCCCCCAACCATTGCCGCGGCAGAAAGGAACGACAGTGTTGCCGCAATCCAGTCCCCACTGATTGCACTAACGAATGCGCCATATCCAACCGTGGCGCCCCACAGCGGAGCCAACAGAATGTATAAGTCGGTGGGCGTTGTTTTGGATTGTGCAGCCCGATGTCGCGAGATAAATAGCACGCACAACCGTACGACACACACCGAGATCTCAGCGACGAGCCACAGCCGGAAAGGAATTGTAGGATGTCGATGCGCAAGGACCCACGCAACCGCGATCGTATTGGATACGCCACCGAAGAAAATGGGCAGTGTCCCGAACAGCGTGCCAACTAGTGCGACACGTATCTCGTGCGGGGCTTCCTGACCAGGAGCAACCAGCCATTTAGCCAGCCGGCCGCGCGGCAAAGAGTAATTTTTTTGAATGCTTTGCATTAGCAGCACTATTTGCGGGTAACACCCGCCCCCGATCGTGAGGCTGATTATAGGACGAAGCATCATGCGGAGGGTTTATATCAGCCCCAGCGCGTTATCGTTTGCTATTGTTCAATGGCCAGCCGCAAGAGAGGGTTCGACCAACCGCGAACGGCTTATTTTTAACACGGTTTGTGGAGCATTGGAAATCTTGCGATCGTCGGCAATTGGAAGCTGCTTTAACTCAGGAAATATTCTTATATACCACGAACGAGATTTAATGTTTTCGAGCGAAGCAAGTTATATAAGGCGCCAATGCCGATGCTGCCTCAGCAAAGCTTAATTTACTTGGGGCGATGATGACGTAAAGGCTGATTCCGAAGATGCGCATTTACGAGAAGGTTAATTGTGGGGCGTTCCCAACGGTACGTCAGCGAAACGGCAGAGGTCCCGATTGTGCCGAAGTACGTTTAGCCCGCGCTCACCCGAGACGTCAGTTCCTCGCCCGCTTGTGCAAAGCGCTCGGCCAGAAACTCGATTAGCCGGCGCACACGCGGGACCGCATGGCGCGTGCGATGCAGAACCACATAAACGCCATCTTCAGGAACAACATAATCGGGAAGCAGGACCTTAAGCGAGCCGTCGCGCAAATCAGCGCCGGCATCCCAGATGGTCTTGCGCGTAATGCCGTGGCCGGCGAGCGCCCAGCGGCGGACGAGAGCGCCGTCGTTAGATTCCCAGGCCCGATCCATTGCCACGGTGTGCGTCCACTGCTGCTCTCCGTGCGCGAAGTGAAATTCGTTGAGCGGCCCGCTATTGGTGACGAGCACGATGAATTCGTGTCCGGTGAGATCGTCGGGCGTTTGCGGCGTACCTTTGCGCGCCAGGTAGTCGGGCGACGCGCACAGGACACGCCAACTCGGCGCAAGCCGGCGGGCGACCAGGCCGGACGACGCGTCCGGAGCGCCGAAGCGGATCGCGAGGTCGATATCATCCTGAACAAGGTTGGAAAGCGAATCAGTGAGCGTCAGAGCCACCCGAACTTGCGGATGCACGCGGACGAATTCTTCGAGCCAGTCGCTGAGCAGGTTGCGCCCGAAATCGGTCGATGCCGAGATGCGAAGTTTGCCCCGCACGGATGTTCGGCCGACTTCAAGTGCGGCGTCGGCATCGGCGAGCGCTTGCAAAGCAATCTGGCAATGCTGGAGATAGACACGGCCTTCGTCGGTGAGACGCAGTTGCCGCGTCGTGCGGTCAAACAATCGGGTTCCCAGCACAGTTTCCAGTTTGCCCAGTCGCGCACTCGCAGCGGCGGGCGACAGGCCGAGCTTGCGCCCCGCTGCGGACAGGCTGCCGAGCGTTGAGGCTTCTACGAAGAGATGCAAATCGCCGAGTCTATCTGTTGCCATATTTCATCCAGATTTGAATATATTTCAAAAACAAGACCAATTATCAAATCTAGCAGATTCCAGCATGCTCCATGCCTCTACAGTCTTCATTCGAGGCCTATGTGAGCTCTGCCAATACAAGAACCGCCGTAACCGATGTGCCCGACGAAGCAAGCGGAAGGTTGCCCCTCACTGGCTTACTTGCCTTAACGGCAGCAAGCGCGATCGCCACGGCTAACGAAAGCGTGCCGGCAGGGTTGCTGCCGCAACTCGCCGCAGACTTTGGCGTAACCGAAGCGTGGGCCGGACAACTCGTTACGGCGTGCGCGCTCGGCGCCGGGCTCGCCGCGATTCCACTCAGTTCGGCGATGCGCGGCTGGCCGAGACGGCGTGTGCTGATGTTCGTGCTCGTAGGATTTTCCGTCTGCAATGCGGTCACAGCGGTGTCGTCTTCGTTTCTGTTGACGTTGATAGCGCGCTTTATCGCCGGGCTCGCCACCGGTCTCGCCTGGAGCCTACTCGCAACCTATGCGCGGCGTATGGTTACGCCCGCGCAGCAGGGCCGGGCGCTAGCGATCGCCATGATGGGTATTCCTCTCGCGCTGTCGCTAGGTGTCCCATTGAGTGCGTTTCTAGGTCCGCAGGTGGGTTGGCGATGTATCTTCGCGGCCATTGCCATCGCGAGTTTTCTGCTGATCGTGTGGTCACACCGAACGCTGCCGCACTTTGCTGGACGGGATGATCATCAGCCATTGCTGTTCCAGCGAACCTTGACACGCCCGGGTGTGCGACCTGTCCTGATCGTGCTGATGACATGGATACTGCCGCATTACATTCTGTTCACGTACATCGCCCCGTTCCTTGCTGCTCGAGAACTCGCCGGGCGACTGGATGCGATGCTGCTATTGTTCGGCATCGCTTCCCTGATCGGGATTGCGGTGGTTGGCGTGTTCGTCGATCGGTACCTGCGTGTACTGGTGCTCCTCGGCCTCGGCACCTTTGCCGCTGTTGCACTCACGTTTGGCCTTTGCGGAAATTCTGTCGTCGCAATCGGTCTTGGCATCACCGCCTGGGGATTCTGCTTCGGCGGTCAGCCGACGCTCTTGCAGACTGCGCTTGCTGATGCCGCCGGAGACTCGGCCGATCTCGCGCAAGCGATGCTCGTTACCGTGTTCAACTTAAGCTACGCCGGAAGTGGTGCACTCGGTGGGGTGCTGCTCGCTACCGCCGGAATTGCGGCATTTCCGTGGGTCATCTTAGGCGTGTTGCTGGTCGGCCTCGTAGTTGCATGGGGCGCGAAAACACACGGATTCGTAGCGAGACGGATTTGATATCGGATGGCTCAGACTCACGTCAATCAAGGATAGAGCGGCCGGCATCGTTCAACTGGACGCTCCGTCCGGTGCGATCGAACAACTGACGCCGGCATGAGCGTTCACAGATACGCATCTGCGCGCTGATGGCCGCGTGTGCCAGCGAAATGCGCTCGGCTGCGGCAGTCATGGGAACGACGGCACGGGTCGCGCTAGCCATGCGACGCCTATAAGCGAATACCTCGGATTCGCCTGGATTTGCTCCTTCCCGTGAACAGACGCCTCTTCGTTTGTGACGTTGCCGGGCGGCACAGTCGTTTGACACCTGACTCCATCCGCCATTACGGCTTCTAAATTGCCGTGTTCTATTGATGGAGCAGTGAGTCCGGCTGCGCTCAGTTCATTTTCTGCGCTCGTGTCCAGATGCTGGCTGATCGACAGGCTCGAATTGAAGTCAGTGTGCCGCTGGTTCTAACCACTGCGCTCTCAACTTGACATTGCCTTGCCTGCTCCCCGGCCTCGGAACTTAAGGGCGTTTTCGGCCGGTATTGCTGGTTTCCGATGACGACCCCGCAAGAACCGACGCGGCAAATTGTTTCTGCGCCTTAAGCGCACGCTCATTGAAAGAATGTGCGGCCGGCGTGATGTTGTCGGTCATCGCATCGGTGATTGGGGCACGTTTGCTACCTCGCTCGCGATGGCTCGTCGTCGTGCTAACACGACTGAAGTCAGATAGCTCTGAGTTGTTCACGGGAAACTTTACTA
>NZ_JAQQBV010000070.1:0-13292 GCF_046030735.1 Paraburkholderia xenovorans | reverse complement strand
GTTATGTCAAGTTAACTGGACGGCGCCTGATCCGGTCTAGGGCCGTCGTTGGTTTGCATAAATCTGTTCCTACTTTTTGCATATATTTGTTCCCAACCTGGCAGGCGGAGATCATGAAAGTGCTCGGACGTAAAACTATGCTGTAAGGAGAGCGTGCAAATCCCCCCATTTTTCCGGCCGTCACAATTTCTGAAACCTGAATCTGCCGAAGGCTGGTTGCAGCAAGGGCGCCCGCCCGACTCCATGCCAAGGCTTTGACGCACGTGTGTCAGCTATCGCTAACATCAAGGCTAAGGTCAATTTGCCTCAACACCATTTCGATCGCCCTGTGGCGATGCCTATTCGCGCCCTCGCCAAGAATCGAGCTCGGTTCAAGGTCCAAGTTCGTGGCAATACTTGGACTTCCCGTTGCATAACTCTGTCTCAACGCATGTAGTTCGGTCAGGCACTGAAAATACCAATTCGGCGACTCACGCAACTTGGATGCAAGCTGGGGACTTTTCTCTGCAACGCGGAACTTATTTATCCAAGCAATGCAGTTTTTGTCAGCCTCAACTGAATTAACGAGCAAGCTTTCAAACAAATCAGGTTGCTTGATCTTTAACGTAATGAGGTAGGCTAGCAAGCCGGCGGAATCCTTGTCATGGGCCAGAGCAAACAGTGCACATGCTCGATCAACATCACGCAGTGACAACTTGGCACGGTCGACCCAAGGACACAAATGCCCTAGGAATTTCTTCACTGTCGGGTCAGTGTTTGGATTCGAAACATCAAATCCATATCGAAGGAGCGTATTCGGCACAAACCGGCTCGCAGCTTGATTCGGCAAACGGAAGAACAAATGAACAAATTTCCCGAGGTAGGCAGCCGCGTCCGTGTCAGCTCCGTATACCCCCTTGATGGCGCTCTGCAATTGTGAGCGGTTCATCAGCAAGACGAACACCAGATTTCCGATCTCAAAAAAGTGCTTAATCCGTTCGATTAGCCTGACGGCAAATGCTGGGTTACAACGATCCAGTTCATCGATGAAGACAACCATCGGTTTCGCTTCTTTGCTCGCAAACTCGCCCAATGCCGTCTGATAGCCTTCAAGGGACGCTTTCTCTTGCTCATGGTCTTCGAGCTTCCTTTCGACCCACTTTTCCGACGTTTCCACAGCCCCGTCCTTAGCTGCCTCGACCATTTTCGCGAGGTCTTCAGAGAGATCCATGGCGCCGAGCGCGAAACGCCCAGCGACGTTGATCAAGGCTTTTGTGCCCAACGGCAGGAGGGCCCTCATAACCGCAGCAGCCTTTTCCCGAAGCTGTCCTCCTATGCCCTTGTTGTCGTCGAGCAGGTTCGCCAACTCAGCGGCTATCAGCATAAACGGGTCTTCGATGTAGTCCTGCTCAAAGGCGTTAATAAAAACAACTTTATGGTCCTCTTTCTTGAGCTTTGCTGCCCAATTGTGACCGAACCACGATTTCCCCTGGCCCCACGGCGCGTCTATTGCCAATACGGAACCCACATGCAACCGTTCAACGAAACCAGTCAGCTTCTCAGCAAGTTGGACTCGCTCTAGGAGATCATCTTCGAATGGAGCCGATTCAGGGTCGAAGTGCCACCGCTTCGTCGCTAGAGGAAGGATGAAATTGTCAAGTCTGATCTCCGTACAACTATTGAGAGTTATAGCGAGCTGGTGCACCGCCATTTTCCGGCACTTATCATAGGATGAATCGTGGCGCGATGCGCATGGTCACCGACTACGATTCGGCACCATGCCCAAAGTCTCATGATGCTTCGACGACCCGCGATGGAAGCTCATCAGTCAACAAACATTCACGAGATATCGGTCAAGGAGTCCAGTATGGCAATGTCGACCTGCTGGATAACAAGTTTTCACTGTCATACGATCTTTATCGTGCTTCGCTCCACCAGGCGGTCGAAGTCAGCCACAGTGAAGCCGGCGTTCGATCGGGTGAACTCAGAGATGTAAAAGTCAACTTCGCTTCTCAACCAATCGCGAAGCTGCTTCTGCTCGCCGGGATCCGCCGCACGAACCTTTCGCAGCAGCTCTCGAATGCCGTCCGCTTCAGCAGGTGAAAACACGTTCCTTCCCTTCATGTCGGTGCCTCGCGTTTTCCCACCAGTAGATTGATCGGCGCCAATCATGAGCCGTCAATCTTTCGAATGCGTGCTGCCCATGCCGCAAGCGTAAGTGCGGTGAATCCCCGGACGACGTACCAAACAAAAAAGTTGCTTAGCTTCGAGCAATGCGAGAACAACCCGTCAACAAGCGATCATTTTCGTACAGGAGTTGTGCTGACTCTCAGAGCATGGAGTCGGAGCCTCCCTGTAACCGTTTTTCCCACTTCCACAGCTCGGCGAATAGGTCTGCGATCCGATCTACAGATACGCCCGCGACCACGCGTTTTATTGCCAAAGCCGCACGAAACAGACTCGTTCCGATTGCCCAGATGCAATTCTCGGCTTCCTGCTGCACTACAGGTTTGTCATAAACAACTCTCGGAACGGCGGTACGTGCGTCTACATGGTGTCCTTGTAGAAGCTTGAGATCATTGTGAGTCTCCAGCGACAGAAGCCAATAGTCGGTAAAGTAGCTGTCAAGCATACCTGCACGTCGAAACCGTTCGAAGTCCGACAAGGGAGACACTCCCGCACTTTTGTATGCGCTCAGCTCTTTCGCATAGCGTTGTTGCTGCTGCACCAACCCATATCTTTCAATGAGCCGCGTTAATGAAGAGTCCGGCCGTGCATCATCGATTACTCGCTTAATCAGTCGAGCGCTCTCGTTGCTCGTCGTGCATGCCATCCGGGTGTGGTATTCCCTATCGGTCGCCAGATTGATCAGGTCTGCAACAGCGCTTATAAGCGGCCTAGTTACTATCCTCGTCGCAGGAATGTGCCCTGCTTTGACTAACATCAGGGCTGAGTTCGCCAATTCCAACGTGCGAAGGTAGAGAATCATCGCGTGCGGTGGTTGTTCCGATCCGTAAGAAAATCGTAGGGAGTCAATATCCGCGTAAAGCGCCGCATAGATGCCTTCGACAATTGAAAGTAACTGAATCGTGTCATCCATTGCTTTGATGCCCCTCGCCTATTTTTCCTACGTCAATCTATTGCACGAATTGAGTTGATCGATGCACGTCACGTCAGGCAGGTTCAAAGCATAAGTTTCGAGCCGGCACGTTAAATTGCATTAGCGACGCCGATCCGTACGCTATTGCTTTCCCGAGTTTAAAGGCTCACGTTAATACGCTTAGAGGACGAACTTATTTGTTGAACTTGAGATCAGCCAGCCATTTCCGCATCTCCGCTTCACTGGCGCCGCGAAATTGACCGACCAGGATTCTCGATAGCTCCCCTGGAGTCATGCCGAGCATGTCTGCCGCGTAATCCCTGGTCCACCCACGAGCGTTTATAACCTCGGTGATCTCATCTGCTAATTTAGCTTTCGCCTGCATTTCTTCCGCGGCGGCCATACCCAAATCGGCATAAACATTGCCGCTACTCGGCTCAATCCGGTTCATTTTTCCTCCCACCACCTATCCGGTGTTTCCAACTGCGGTCAACAACCCACAACATGTTGAACAACTGCCTGATCAATCCGCGCAACTGACCTCACCACTCGCGCTTAGCAAAAGCTCCTGCCATTTGCCGGCTTCGCTTGACATCATCGCCGTGCAGGTAGATTGACGTCGTCGAGATCGATGCATGACGGAGATTATCCCGCACAGATGTCAGTTCGGCACCGCCTGCGAGCGCATGCGTGGCGTGTGTATGACGCATCCAATGCGGGCTCGCCCGCCGCAATTTTTCCGCGAACGCCGGATTGTCAGCCTCGATAACCTCAGCTGTCTTGGCAAAGAACCGCTGAAGCACTTTCCAGAGCCGCACACTGGTAATGCCACCTGCATCGTCCGTAGCGAGATTCGGGATCAACGGAGTTTCCGGCTGCCACCGGCCCGGGGTGACCGGCAACTGGCGTTCGACCAAGTAACGGTCGAGCGCCGAGCGTCCAAGCGGCGGCAGCGCCACCTTCGCAGCCTTTCTTCCCTTCCCCACGACCTTGATCCAGTGATCGCCGCGCGGGTCCGACTCGATATCACCGAGCTGGGCGCCGACAAGCTCGCTTGCTCGCAGCCCCGTCGTATAGGCAAAGTCAAGGACAAAGCGCAATCGCTGTGCGGACGACGTATCCCACCCATAAGACCACTCAAGCCCGTCGGCAATCGTCCGTGCCAGCAGCCACTCGCCACCCGTAAAGGCGCGGGACGTGTCGAGCGTCGGCGAGCGGTCAGTACCTCGTACCTTGACGCCAGCGAACGGATTGGCCAGCAGATATCGCTGCTCGATCAGCCACCGGAACAGCGCCCCCAGCACCGACAAGGCATGAGCGGCGGAGCGTGCAGAAAGGCCACCCGAGAAAGGGCGCCAGTCTGCAGAGCCTCGCGGTCTTGCTGGTCCAACCCATCTCTCACGCGGCGTTGGGCGCCGCAGGAATGCGCGATAGGCGACCGCATCCTCGGTGGTGAACGACGACAGCGGCCGCCCCCGCTCGACGATCGCCCACAGGATGAGGCGCTCGGCCTCCTTGCGGTACGCGCGCTGCGTCGCCACAGACTCGTGCAGCGACAGCCACGCCTGAACGGCCTGGTAATCGTTGTCTGCATCGAGTGTGCAGGTGGCGCGCGGCGCGCGATAAGCGCCGGTCGAACCGTCAACCTCGTTGGGTAGCCGCAGTTGTTCCCACGGCACAATGCCACTGGCTGGCGAGACGGCGATGAGCGCCCTCGCCCGCTCCGTCAGTGCCGGGTACGCAGCGAAGAACGCCTCGATCTTTCGCGCACTGGCGGGGCCTAGCCCCGAAATCGCTTTCCACCACTGGCGCCGGCGCGGAATCCGTACGGTCAGATCTGCAAGCGTCAAGATAGCGTGCGCACGCAGGGTGGCGACCGCTCGCACCGGCAGCCAGATGCCGATGTCGTCGCTGATCTGTGGAACTGGCAGGCGTGCATGCCGCAGGATCTCGATGGCGTCTGCGATCGTTTTCGCCTCCCGCAAGCGCTCACCGTCAGGGTGCTTGAAAGCAGCGGAGAGATCCGGCCGGCCGACCTGCCGTGCGACCTTCGTCAGCCGCCGGCGGACGGTGCCGAGCACGCCACGCGCCGACTGCCCTGCCCCGATACGATCTGGCAGGTAGCGTTCCGCGGCTTGGCGGACCGGCATGCCGGCGTACCAGGCGCGCAGCATGGCCAGCTCATCGGCATCGGGAAAATCCATGGGACGAGATTCGGGCGAAGATGTCGGGGTAAGGCGCGTTTTCATGGACACCAGTTTGGCACAACGACAATGCTATTATGATAAGAGAAGTTATCTTAATAGTCACATCTTGCGTCCGTCCTGACGGCGACGCCGGCTGTCCACGATGGCGAACAGCCGCTTCCGGCGACGGTGAACGACTCAGGTCGACTCGAATCGACCGGTCGGCCTGCTGCTACTTTAAGGGCTGCTTCTTGCCGCACAACGGACGGCTGTGTGGTTGTGAAAACGCCAAGGTACTCTGAATTGTTTACAGGCCCATTCTCTAATTTTTCCGCATGGTCAGGAAAATCAGGTGGTCTCGGCAAAGTGACGGCGATCAAGAGAAACCGTCTCGACTACAACTCCGAATTCAGTGAGCAAATCCGGATAGTGTTGTTGCAGATGTCTGGTGACAGATTCGTTTTCTAGAAGCTTCGCGAGGTAACCTTTCGCCAGAACGAGATTCAGCACGTCTTGGCCGTAAGTCTGCTCAACAAGCCGGTATTGGGCTTGGAGATTACCCATTTCGCTCTCCATCCTTGCCATTTGTTCTGGACTGATTCCGGCCAGCCTGGCAGGTTTTTTCCCCTCGACGAGCCGAGCGACAGGTGTTGCCACCAGCAGAGCTTCTGCGTACGCAACCGTGACATTATTGGCCGCAACCATGAGTTCGACACACTCGACCTGTCGCGTCGGTTTCATTTTGCGAAGTACACGCGACAGGTCGGAAGAGAACTGCCTGTCTCCAAGTAGTTCGGCAGCCTCAGTGCATATACCTTTCAGGAGGGAAAGTTTTTTTAAGATCGAGGTGATATCAATCGCGAGCGCCTTGGCAAGCCGTTCTGGCGAAATGCCGCGATCCACCGCACGACAAATCATTATGTGTTCCTGGATTGTTGAAAGTCGGTTTAATCTATTGTTGTACGTGTAACTTTCGTCATCTGTCGCAACGAGGCAGACTGCGTCGACAAGTCCCAGATTCTGCATCACGAGAAGTCGCACGTGGCCGTCTAGCAACACGTAGTTTCCGGTAGCCTGGTCCATCGCAGTAACGGAGAGCGGTTCGATCAGACCGATCTCCTCAATAGACGCTTTTATCTGCCTGAATTTTCGCGAATCAAAAACAGTCGAAGGTAACCGGCGCGATGGCAGGATATGGTCGAGCGCGACTAATAGCGGCTCTGGTATGAAACCAAGACTTACGCCGGTCATATCGGACTCCGTCCAGACCAGACACGCTCAGCCAGATATTTAGGAAGTGTTGCCAGACCCTCTGCGCGCAGCAAATTGACAAAACTATCATCAGCCAGCAGCTGTTTGAGCGCGCCGACAACGAACACCAGTTTTTGATGAGCAAATTCTGCCTTTCTCACCATCGTCTTCTGGCGCTCAACTTCGTTCTGATACGTTCGCACAAGACTTGACGATGTTACGCTCGACGTCTTGTGCGACATGATACGGCTACCAGACCGTCCCAAGGTCTTACGTCGATCAATGATGCGGCGTGCATCCATTAACGCCTTGCCGCGCAATTTCCCCGACTCGTATGCATCTTGCAACGCAGCCTGTACGGCGGCATCATCGTCACCAGCACCCACAATCGTGAGTGCCGCGTTCAGCGGAATCATGCCTCTCTCAACGGCTACGACAAGTCGTTCCTCACCCTGATGCAGCAAGGCAAGGATACCTGTCACATAATGAGGATTAAGGCCGGTCTTCTCAGCAATCGATTTAGGTGTATATCCTCGCTCCTGTAATTGTCTGATACCGGAGAGCAACTCAATCGGCCGGCATGTGCGACGGGCAATGTTTTCCGCAAGGCTCATTATGAATGCGTCTTCGTCGCTTACATCAACGACCAGCGCGGGTATAGCCGCTTCACCAAGTGACCTGAAGGCTTTCAGGCGCCCCTCGCCACAAACCAGCAAGTATTTTTCAGTACCGTCACTGTTCAGGCGTCTCGTGACCTTGATGGGCTTCTTCAAGCCGATCGTCTTGATGTTGAGGACGATTTCGTTGAACACCTTGGCGTTGCGTTCTCGGGAATTGATAACTTCGATCTTGCTGACGGGAATCAGCTGTACCCCAGCGGGCTGCGAAAACTGGTTCATGCCACTCTCCTCAGACGGGCTCTCTCAGCCATGCCATAGAGATAGTCAAGCGTATCAAAGCGATAACATTCAAATTCCACCGGATTCTGATCAGCCAGACTGATCCGCGGCTGGCCGAAATCCAGCCGCGGAAGAAGATAGTAGTCCAGCGCGTCCGTGTTCTCCCGACCTAGTCGGACTGCCACAGTAATGTCGGGCAGCAGGCTTGTATCGAATCTTATTTTCCAATGACTTCGGCCGTTGTCGTGCGCCTGGCATCGAGCCAAAACTATGCATGCGGTAAATTCCCTGTTGATACTCAGCAGATCAGTTGCCGGATCGCGTAGCACGCTGCCACCAAGTTCTGCGATCTTCCTTTCGGTCTGAGCTACGATATCGGGATGCAGCGTGCGGAGAAAACGATTGGCCTCTATATACCGATAGTCGCGATCTGGCGTGAAGCCGACAGTCTGATAAGCACGAATCAGGCTCCCAAATCGATGCATGTAGACGGAGCTTGAAGGCATGCCCTCAGTTTCGTCGATTACCAGACCTGAAAGAAACCCTCTATTGCGATACAGGGTCCGTAGCCGTTCAATGAGCTCCTCATTGGAATAGCGTCGGGCTCGCGCCCGCATGATGCCCTGCGCGGTGTAAAACGTTTCGCTCGGTATGAGCGACTGGAAGGCTGCTTCTTTGCGAATCCACATGTCAGGCGGATTCACTACGCGTATCTTCTTGAGCTTGAAGGACACGCGGTTATATACATTGTTGCCAATGTATTTTTCGTTGGACAGTACTTCGCGGACGGTCGCCCTCGTCCAGTTTCGATCAAGGTCGGTTCGAACGGACATGCTATTGAGGCGAGATGCGATCTCGTATTCGTTGAGCGACCCATCAATGAACCAGTTATAGATAAGATTTACTATCCGAATCTCACTTTCAGGACCAGGCATCAGTACGACACGATCGGTTTGCAGACTTTTATGTTCGCCTCGCTGCAATTCACTTTTCATGATCCCGTGCTGGTCGATCAGCACGCGACGCAGCCCGTACCCGGCAGGCCCTCCCTGCCGGAATCCGAGTTCGATGAGACGACACTGGCCGGCGAATACCTTGGCGGAGAGTTCACGACTGTACTCGCCAGCCATTGCGCGCTTGACGCCCTTTACTATCGTGGAAACGGGCGAACCGTCGTTCTCGAACTGCTCCGCGCAATATGCGACGTGAATGCCTGCACGCCGACAGACGTACTCGTAGTAGGCGCTCTCATCCGCATCCTGGAATCTTCCCCACCTGCTAACGTCATAAACGAGAATTACGCTGAAGTCAGCCCTCCCGCTTTCCACATCACTGATCAGTTGCTGAAGTGCCAGGCGTCCGTCGATGCGCAAGCCGCTTTTCCCCTCGTCAGCATAGGTGCGTACGATCGTGAATCCGCGGCGCGCGGCATAATCGTTGATCCTGTCCCGCTGATTCTGCGTTGAATATTGCTGGTGCTCAGTGGACATCCGGACATATTCCGCAGCCCGGGCCGTAGGAGCCTGTGAGGCGATTGCATCGCTTGCGAGATCGAAAGACACCATTTTACTCCAGCCAGCATCTCGTTCTTGCCTCTGCCTCTGCGAAGTGCCGGGCACAGGGCATTGCACTTCCGACAGCGCATCTGCTTCACAGATAACGTCGTGCGGTTGGAACGGGTACAAACCAAAGGTAGCAGGGGCGGCAATAAAGTCGAATACGTCATCTCTTTGCAATTTGGGTCTGTGTCACCGTGTTACGCCGATAGCATGGTGATATACGCGATTAACACGTCTGTTTTTGCAACATCGCCCTCACGTGCCGGTAGCAGGACATAAACCCCCGACGCAACTGGGGCGATGAGCGATGACGCGTTCATGTTTGCAAACTTAAGGGCCGAAATCCTGATATTTCGATCGCGCTGTAGCACGCAATTTCGCACGCGATAGTCCGGATGAGTTGCGCGATACTGTCGCCAATATTCGGGATGGCTAGCGCGCCAACTGGCCTGAGCGCGCGCCTGGTTATCGCGGTAGTCTGGATCGACTCGCAATTGCTTTCGCTGCCAGCGCCGCCTTCGCTCACGCTGGCAGTCTGGGGCCGAACAGAAGTGCTGGTTCGGAACGTGAGACAGTGGCGAAAAGAGAAGACCGCAAGCGAGACAACGGCGAGCGTTGTTCATCACGCACTCCCTTATTTAGGTAGCTGCCTAACCATCCGCAATATTCGATACCACCGACGATTCGCAAGACCGCGAAAACAAGCACAGAACAATCGACACACAAGAAATTCGATGAAAGAACGGCCATTACCTGTCTGACAGGACTTGCACGCGTGTGGGGAATCGATATCGGCAGGCCACGAAGTCGGGTCGTCTTGACTTTCTACGCAACAGCACTATCACTAATCATCGCTGTCAACCGGTACGCCAAATGCTGTCCACCAAGGGCCGTAAGTCCGGTGCTATCGCGCCGGTTCGGGCCGCGCAGTACGTGCGCATGTCCACCGATCATCAGCAATGCTCTCCGATTTTCCAGCGACAGGCGATTTCTGAATATGCATCGACCCACAACATCCGGATTGTTCGGGACTACGAAGACGCCGGTATCAGCGGGCTTACCCTCCGTGAGCGCCCAGCGCTGACCCAATTGCTCAGAGACGTGGAAAGTCCGGCGCGCAAGTTCACCATCATCCTCGTCTACGATGTAAGCCGCTGGGGACGGTTTCAGGACGTTGATGAGGCGGCTTTCTATGAATATGCCTGCCGCCGCGCCGGCGCGAAGGTCATCTACGTCGCAGAGCCTTTTGAAAACGACGCGAGCCCGGCAACGTGCGTTATGAAAGCACTCAAACGCGCAATGGCAGGCGAATTCAGTCGCGAAATTTCGCGCAAGGTATTCCTCGGCCATTGCGTTAACGTTGAGCGCGGCTACCATTCCGGCGGCCCGCCGGGATACGGTTTGCAGCGTGTGCTGGTAGACGCCCAGACCGGCACACGCCGAGCGCTTTTGCCGTACCAGTACAAAAGCCTCCAGACCGACCGCGTGGTTCTAGCTCCAGGCCCGCAGCATGAATTGGCGCTCGTGCGAAAAATGTTCGAGTGGTACGCCACTCGCAAGACCACAGCAACAGACATAGCGCGCCGACTTAATGACTTTGGCATTTGCAACGGCGCTGGTGGTCCGTGGTTACCTCGAAATATTCTCCAGATTCTGCGCAACGAAAAGTACATTGGCACGAACGTCTACAGTCGGACATCATCAAAGCTTGACGCGCCTTGGGAGCAGTTGCCTGAGGGAGAGTGGATACGTGTGGCCGCTGCGTTCAAACCGGTCGTCAGCGTAAAGCTCTTCGAAGCCGTCCAACGCAAACTCTCCCGCATACGGCAAAAACCTGGTCGGGACGAAATTCTGTCGGACCTGCGCAAGGTGATCGAGAAAGCAGGAAAACTGAGCCAGGCAACTTTGAAACGCTATCGAAGCGCGCCAAGCGTCGAACGTATCATGCGGGAATTTGGCAGTCTTTACGGTGCATATGAGGAAGTCGGATACTCGCCGCCCCTGAATCCCGAACGATCGCGGAACCGGCTCATTGAGCAGAAAACAGAACGCTCGCTAGTTGAAATCACTATGGAGGTCTTGAAAGAGCTTGGGCATGACGTGAAATTTGAAAAGCACACGAATGTCATGTGCGTAGATAACGCGCTCAGGGTGCAGGTGGTCGTGCGCAGTTCGTGGCTTATCCGTGGCGAGTCACCCTATTGGGTAGCGCGCTGGCCGGACTGCTTCGCGATCGATTTACTACTTTATGCCCGCATTGAACGGTCAGCTCCGGAGTTGCTTGATTTTCATTTTTTTCCACGCGGCAGCCTCACCCCCGGGGAATACACGGTGATCTACCGCCAAGGGCGTTCACGATTTGAAGATTTTCGGCGTCCCGATTTGAGGTCGCTTGTTGAACTGCTGGAGCAGGTCCCGCTGGAAATGCTGGATCGCACTTCATTTTCGGGTGCGGCATGAAGGCCCATACAGCACAACTGACATCGACGGCTGCGTCAGGAAAGCGAACCTCAAAACTACGTCCCAAATGTGGGTGTGATGACGCCGCGCAAGGTCGTCGTAATATCAGCGAACCGGCAACGCGTAGACCCCTTGAAGGGCGAATGCGTGAAGCAATCCAACGGGAATGTGATCGGCAGCGCGTCGCGGTCTTGAGCAAAGAGGCCGCCGATGCGCGAGTCAGGTCCCTTGAATCTATTCTTGGAGACCTGACTTGCCAGGCGCAGTTTGTCGACCTTCTAAGGGCCACGGGTTTCGGACAAATCCTGCGCCTCATTTACGAACGACTGAGGAAGCAGGCTCGCAAGATTGGCGCGAATGCGACACCGTTGGTCGTAGGCACAGGCCTCGCCGATCGCCGAGTCAGCGCGGCAATCAACGAAAAGGAGCCCCCGGTCATCTCCGACAGCGGACAATTCTGCGTAAGGACACGCCAGGCGCTCGCCCGGATGACGACGCTGCGGCAGATCGACGTCATAAATCTGATGTGCTCGTCGGGCAACTACGCTGGAGACTTTGCACAGGCGCTATTAGCTGCAACGTCCAGAGACCAACGAGTGGTCGTACCGCGCGAGCTCCACTACGACCAGAATCGTACCCGGAGCTTCGCGAGAGTTGAAAAACGGCTGGTCCGTTTTCATCAAAGAAATCAGCTGCTGTCAGTGGGGTACAGCGAGAATCTGATCTTCCTCGCGGTCTGTTGCAGCTATGTCCGCAGCCTGATGCAGTGCCATGACGTTGTTGTCTGGCTGAAGTCTCGTTACCCGCTGCACGCTGCCGCTCTGGCCCAGGTCGCAACCTATGCAGATTGTGCAAAGGAGCCGAAGCGATCGATGAAGTTGCCTTACATCCGCAACAACTCCACAACCGTACTTGCGCCTACAGCCAGTAGACCATGTAGTCGCGGTCGCAGCCGCACGTTGTGAGGGATTCAATATCACCGGCTGCCGACGAGTTCCGTCAGGCAGTGTTGGTAGACGTTCTGGGCTATGGGTGACCGGAAATCAAGTCTCAGATTCTCGCAGAACATCGCACTGAGTTGGCTTGGGCCAAACGAAACCGGAGTGATCAACGCCAGTTGCTCTGCGATCCGGCGGCCGCGACTTGCAAGCATCACGCGCCCGATGACGTCTGTTCCTCTGCCATTGGTGGCAAACCATATCTTCGTTGACTCAACAACATGATCGGGTGACAACCATTCTCCGGTCGTCTGCCGCGCCACGAAGTGCGAGACGACGAGATATGTCAGCAATTCTGCGCGAGCGCGTAGATCGAGATTAAACGGATTGGTCAAAATAGCACCGTCTTTGCAAATGACACGGGAAAGTCTCTCGCGTCAGCGAGTGATCTACGAGGCAGTCCGAAGGTCAGCGGACTCCTTGGGGGCACACGCAGTCAGATTGGTATCATGAACTCATCCGGCTAACGCAAGGCTTGTGAACAGCTATCATAGGATGGGGTGGAAACCCCAACCCACAGATTCTGCGGCCAGCGCCGAAAATTCTCCTATGAACGACGATGACCCACTCCGCCCCGGGCACCCTCACTACAACGAAGCAGTAGCCCTTGAACTAACAGTCCGCACGATGCGCCGCGCGCAAGGCAAGAAAAACCTTGAGGATGTCGCCCGCGGCACGCCTGAATGGGAAGCCGTGGCCGAGGACTTTCTACGGGACTTGCGTCGGGCCGTTGGTGATGATCCAGATCGCCCCGGTTGATTCCCGGTTGGGTTACCAGAATTGTGAATGTTCGGCACGTCCGGTGGACAGTACTTGCGGATCGGCGAGACTGCCCGACTCGCGATCACGAACAGCAACTG
>NZ_JAQQBV010000069.1:0-14038 GCF_046030735.1 Paraburkholderia xenovorans | reverse complement strand
TAGGTGAGCCGAGCACCCGTGATGACCTGCCGGCCAAAGAGCGCCGTCACCGCACAGACGACACCCCAACCAAGTGCGCTAGCAGGCGGCACTGTGAGAGAGAACGCCAAAGCCAAAAAACACAATATCAGCCCCGCTGTCCCGGCCCCACACAGCAACACTCCTGCAGCCACCGATAGCGCACCCGCTGGTCGAAGTGTCATTCGTTTCGCAGAATTCATCATGTTTTCCATTAAGTCGCGGCGGGCGATGACAGCGTAGCGGCGAGTTGGCACAGCGCCGTCATCGCCGCAAAAATCGCTGCGGCGGTGTTCCACCGTGACTGCGCTCGAGCAGTGGTGAAGAAATCTGTCCCATCAACGCATATCGAGCCGTCGTGAAAAATACCGTCCTTCTTTGCGTGAGGGTACGGAACTCGGGCCATCGCAGACCGCCACCAACAATATGCCGATAGCGCTCCAATCACCAAAGCCTCCCACGTGAGAATCACTTGAACTGTCACGTCCACTTTTTTCGACCGATTCAGTGCGAGGCAACGGCCGCAACGGCTACCGCCGACAGGTTAATTGCAACGCACCCGGCTGTGTTCAGCGCCAAGTGACGCCAACCTTCCATTACGCGGATACCAATGAGATTGCTCAGAACGCCCCAGGCAAGCGACGCAAGAAAGAGTGCCTTGGCATATGCGCCGGGGTGATAGCCCGAAAACGCACAGACAGCAAGTACGACAACCAGCAAGACCGTCGCCGTCGCGGCCATAACCGTCACGTCAACGAACGTGGGCTTTCGAAGGTGAACGCCAAAAATTTGCATGCTTTTCCTTTACAACCCTTAATGTTCGAGATCAACTTTGTTGTCGCGCCGGATTGCCTCGGCGAGCACAATCAACGCGTTTCGCACGCGGGGACTCAGACCGCCGCCCATAGGCTCCCTGAACCGAAGCGATGCCATACCCGGCAGAAGTACGTATGCATCTGCGTCGCGGCCGATCATCACCGCAATCTGGTGATCGTCACCACGCTGCCCATCGCTATCGTCATGGACACGCGCGTAGATGACATCTGGCGAGAGGGTGCCAGGCCAGAACGGCGACTCCAGCAGTACTTCCATCGCTTCGCCAACTGTGCTTCCAGTTGGCACGACCGTAGCTCTCGTTCCAGTTCGCATATTTACCTTATCCGACTCGTTAGTTGGCGGACGCCGCTCGCCTCGCCAACTCGGCCAGCGTCTCGATGACCTTTGCCCGGGGCCGGCCAAGAACGACCGTTCCAGCGCAATCGGCGCCGTCACCCGAAAGCTTCATGATGTATGAATCACGACGCGAGAACAGCGCCAAAGGGTCACGCTCGATGATCGCCGTCGAGCCATCAACGAAGGCCACGATAATCCGTCCTCCCTCGCTGTCAGGCGTCACGTCGCGCACCCCGGGCATGGCCGTCAAGTCGCTGCCAACCTCAGTCTCGCTCATATCTGCTTTTCCGCAGTTGTCAGTGTGAGACGTGTGATGCGAGGTTGTCACTCAGGCCGGCAGCGGAAACTTGATGCCAGGGAACTTCGGTCGAACACGTTCTAGCAGTCTCTCAAACTGCTCTCGGTCGAGCAGTCGACCTAATGGTTCACGCTTCCGGAAAAGCTCTCGGGTACCCAAATGCAACGTGCAGCCTGTGAACCTGCTGCCTCCCACACAGTGCGCGTGCGGATTCGAAGGATAAGGATCAGCGTCGCTTTTATGGACGCGCCAGATCTCTCCGCATATCTTAACGTCGGCTTCAGAGAAAAACTGTCCATTGCGATTGACCCATGTCGCGGAGCCGACGCCGACATCCAGGAACTCACCAAAATCGACGAAAAATTCTCGAGTGAGGTCGTCCATGCTCGCATTGGCGCTGTTCCCGTTTTCGACATCCTGAAGCCAATCCTCGTGACCGACCCTCCACGCTTCCCGAGCCGCACTATCGACCGCGTATTGGTCGAAAACGGTGCTTTTTCTATACCCGCCGAGATACTCTTCGCTGAAGCCGCGCGCGTCCCAATTGGCGCGTCGCGCTTGCTGTTTCGGTCCCATCGCGTTTCCCCGTTTTCCGTGCTATTTCGCGTCTGCCACGATTCGATCAACAGTCGCGGTCACTGCTTCGTTAATCCGCTTGCTTTGTGCATTCATTTCTTCGCTTTCGCGATTCAGCCTGTACGCCTTCGTGAAGCAGACCGCGCAAAAAATGATCGTACTCAGCACGATCAAGCCGCGCAAAAATTCTCCTGTCGAAAGCTTTTGCGGCGCGCGCGGGGGCGCTGCGTGGCCGTCGTTGTGTTTGTGCATGTTTTTGCTCCCCTCCTGTTTTCCGAGTCAGTTAGTGCGCGTCGAGCGCGTCATTCCACAGCTTCATAATGCGCGCGGCGTCGGCACGTGACTCAGGGCTGTCCGGCCCCATCAGCGCTACTGTGAGGCCGCTACCGTCCTCCGCCTCCAACATCACCCAAGGCGTCGTCGGGTCTGCCACAGCAAACTTCGGCAGTCGTGCCGTGACAATCACTCGCCTTCGCGTGAACTTGCTTTCGTCAATCTGCATCATTTGCATGGCCGAATTTTCCGTGCTATTTCTCGTCGATGATGCGGCGAGCTTTTGCGATCGCATCCGATGCGATCTTCTCGTAGACGCGGACACGATGCGCCCGAAACTCGAAATCCGGCCAACGACGGACGCATTCGTCTAACGCTCGCTCGGCGTCGGCCTGCGTCATGGCCTTGTCGTACCCAGGCCACGGCTCATACACGTCCTCGCTTTCGCCCGCCCTTGCAAGCCGAACGAAGCGCTGGATGATCCAGTGGTCAGTGAGCGGGACTGTCATGCAATTTTCCGATCAGTTCTTCGGCGTCAACTCGGGTCGCCATTCGCGCACGATCCGCTCAAACTGTGGGCCAAATCCCAAGGTATCGGGGTAGACATTACAACGCACCGCCGCGCCGAACACTGTTATAACGTCCGCCGCGATTTCGTCGTCAAGACCCCAGGCGGAAGTGATATCGAAGCCGCCGCAACTTTTCGCGTTCCACCACGCCAAAAGAAAATCGGCGACGCGACGGCTTTGGCCCGTGTCGCGCTGCGCGTGATCGAGTAGCCGTTGGAGCGCTGCCTTCTCATCGCTGGTTATCGTAGCCATTCCAATGCTCCTGTTTTCCTTTGAGTGTACTCAATGAGTATATTGTAATTGTATATACTCATTGAGTAGTGTCAAGCACTTTCACTGCGATTTTCCAGAATCTCTCGTACGAACTTCCATGCCATGTCGGGCATGCTGCGATACTCGCTGGAATCAGGCGAAAGCAACCAGTTATCCAGTGCGCGTTTCTTCGCGCCGATCCGCTCTGCGAACTGCTCGCGCGTCATGCCCAACTCGCTCATTGCGTGACGCAAAAACTCCTGCTGCGTTTGAGGCATTCCCTTCTTCACGCTGCGATCCCCGACCGGTGGCTGTTCACTTCGTCGTACATCGCGTCGGGCGCGATATCGACCCCGTTCGGCCAGACCACGACGCCATTGCGGATCGTTGCCAGCGCAAAATACGATTCGTCGGCCAGCGGGGCGAACACACCGCTGAAATCATCCTTCGACATATCGACCACGCCCCGCAGTCCATCTGCAAACGCCACTTCGAGCCGGTGACCCGGCAACACCTTCAACTCGGTTACGTCCCATGCGATCATGATGCTCACTCCAAGGGAGAAATAGGTTTCGGCGTCGCGAGAGCGCGGCACAGTTCCCAATCCTCGTTGAGTTCTACCCGGTGCTCCGATGCCCATTCCAGGACGAGCGCGAGCGCCCGTTTCGGTAGCGATCCCCGGATAACCTCCAGGGTATCGATTCGAACCAGCGCCTCAAAGTCCCCATACCGGGCGTGAAAGTGGGCGGGGTTGTGGTCTCGCCAGTACATGCTGATGACGATTCCGAAAAACGCGCTGATGGTAGGCACACGGCCCTCCTAAAATATACTCACCGAGTATATTAATGCAAGATGCGCAAAGGGTCGAGCAATCACGAATTGCCCACTGTATATCGGCTGCAAGAGTGCCTGACTTTAAGCCACGTTACCTTGGCTTCGCCTGAAGGCACCCACGGTCATGAGGTGGAATTGCGCGATGCAGCAAATAACCTTATGACGGTCATCGCCCAGGGCTGATGGGCGTTTCGGGCATGCGAGCGAGCAGCTGAGCGTCGGAGGTCTTGGCCAACAAATGCTGCACTTGCACATTCCAGCCTACGCAACGCAATGGAACCAGTTGCCGCTCGTGCGCGCGTAGCTGGATGCAGGCGTCAGATAGCTCTCATAGAACGTCGCAGAACATCTGCCTGAGCCTTCTATCGGACACGGCCAGATAGGGCAAAACGTGGTCCAATTCTGCATGGCCTAGTAGCTGCTGCACCGTCTCAATATCGTGCCCTTGCTCCACAAGGTTACTGGCGAACGAGCGTCGGCCCGAATGGGACGACCCGCCGCGTATCCCCGCGTCCCTGTAGAGCTTTGTGACGTGGGATTGCAAGCTGTCACACGCAGAGTAATCGACCTGCTCCCCGGCCTCATTGACGCGGCGCTTGGTGTTCATCGCAAACTTGCGACCCTTGCCAGCAAGGACCAGGCAACTTGACGGCGCGAGTCCGCGATAGCGCTCTGCGGTTAGCTCGGTGCCCATGCCGCTCGCAATGCGATGGTTCAGATAGCACTCCAGAGCCGAAACGGTTTTGGGATGCGTGAGATAGACGCATCGCTGCCGACAACCCTTTGTGATTACGGCCCGGAGACTGACCTCTGAACGGATCGCTCCCGATGGAAACAGCACGTCTTGAACCTCGATTTGAGCTATTTCGCTGACGCGCATTCCGCACGTAATGCCTAGCAGAAGAACGAGACAATCGCGCTCGGGATGGCGCGATGTTGCAGACGTGACGGCTAGTAGATGCCGGATTTGAGCCGGTCGGAGTGTTGCAGCTTGGGCCATGCGCCCCTCTGAATGGGATTGGTTAAAGACATATTCAGAGAGCGATTTGATGAGCGTCTTTTTCAAGCGTATCACGGCTTGTTTATTCGATTCCTCGGAAAAACCGCACGCAAGGCGTTCATGACCTGCATACCAGAAGCGCCGATGGGCTAGAAGCGGCAGATGCCGGACGGTGACCGCAGGGGTGATTAAAGCGGTCCGAGAAGACGCCGATAAACAGGAATGGCCGCAGCTCGTTGACGATCTCGAACCGACCAGCGCTATCCGTCTTGCAAAGGAACGAAAAATGTCGGCCCGGCAACGCTTGACAGCATCGTGGACGTGGCAATCTTCAAAAGCTATCTTTTTTGATACGTCTTTTGCCCTAACAAGGAAGTTCACTCGGTGGGAAAATACTGTCATCCAGGGAAGAGTGAAGACGGCGGTTGCATCGGCATCACATCTGGTTCTTTACTGAAGGAATAAATATGTTTCAGGAAATTAGAGAAGGCAACGACAGGGTGCTGGTCTTTGTTGGATGTCTGCTTTCCCTGTTGCTTCTAGGCGCGGCGGCAGTCGGAGCAAAAATTGCGACAGGCGAACCGTCGGGCTTGACCTTTCTTGGAGTCGCGGGCGACCTATTTCTGCTTGGCGCATTGGAGGCAACGTTCCGGGAACAGCGTGGCGGTCCCGTACTGTGGCCGACGGCTCTAACGGTTCTCGCATTTGTCGCCGTAGTAGTCGCAATCGTGTTCGCGCGCGTTTATTACGAGCACGCCCGCATCCCCAACGCTGCCGTTTGGTTACGTCTGTTTTCTCTCTAGGCAGAGACGTATCAATCCAGGGGAATGCCGATTTGAAGCGAAATTCCGCGCGTAGGAAATCCCTGCGCGGCACGCGTAAGGAGCGAAGCTGCCGAACCCGCCGGATAGATTCGCGGTATGAACAGGGTAAAGGGCCGTGGTGCCGTGGCGGCTTTGATCAAGGGCGCCACAGCACCCGCCAATAAATAGGAATAGTCAGCGATCGCTCACAGCCTTGGTTCCAGGCTCGGGCATCCGTTACGCATAAAGCAGGCGTATCTACGGGTCGGTGCGACCGGGCTGGACTGCGTCGTGGACGTGGCAATCTTTAAAAGCTACATTTTTTCATGCACCATTTGCCTCAGCAGCCACATTCACCCGATGAGTAAATGACACGTTGTCGCCCCCGCGACACGGCGTTGAACGAGAAACCTTGCAACCGGTTTCGCGACAGGCGCGGTTCGATCCTCAGTAACACGTCTTCGGCACGGTTACCGACTCCGGCCGCGCCGTCTCGTTTGACCGGATGGTGGGCGGGCGAACGACTGAAGCGAAAAGATCGCCACCGCGAGCTAGACCGAGGACACGCATTGGGCGCACAAGCGCCCCGACAAGCGGCCGGTAGCCGTTGAGATCAGGAACATGGACATGACCTTCAGCGCACGCTTTAAACTGTCTGTAGCGGCGTATGCGCAGGGCTATGACGCCCTCAAACTAACCGACGGCGAGGTTCAACGGATTCAGCATATGAGCCCCTTCGGGCACACGCTCACTTTCAGCCCAGGCGCTGCGGGCAAAGCTTTGTCGGAACTCGCCGAGCTTTGGAATTGCGGACATCCAGGTGGAACTGTCTCTGTCGCACAGGCTGGTGGCGCTCGCGTTTCTCGCGTGCAGGCGGGCTACCAAGTCAATGCTCCCTATTATCGTCTGTTGGAAAAGCGTAAATAGGCCGGGAAAGCACGAATGCCTGATCGTTGTCGCCTCCAGCGGCAACCGTGAGTCGTCCCGACTCAGTAATTCACCGCACGCAAGGACCGAAAATGAAGAAAATTTTGTTTGTCGCGCTAACCGCTCTTGCCGCTGCTGCTCATGCGACGACGGCCACTGAATCGCTCGATCCGAAAAGCGGCACTGTCTTGACCGCAGGCACGTCAAACTTCACAGCGCCGAATGGCCAGGGCCAACGCATCCAAACGTTCAATACGGCAGTCTCCGTTGCGACTTCGACCGTCTCGGCTCCTGCGCGGGTGTTTTACGAAGTCACTTGGTCACATGATGGGAAGCGCACGATTTCGATGACCGCTGTGACGGACGACGGCCGGCCGACACCCCTCTCGACTACAACGAGTCAGAACTATCGCTCGTGCACCTCAGCCACGGCATGCAAGACGAACGAAGTGACCACCGGCCTGATGATTTCATTAACGCCGAGGATCACAACGGGCGGGTCTATCCTCACTTGCGGGGACATCGACGTGTCTCAGCTGGAGCGCCTAGATACCGTGCCAGAGAACGGCTATGTAACACAGCGTCCGGTTGTCAGCACGATGAGTAATCATTCGAAATTCTCACTCAAAAGCGGACAAACGCTCGTACTGCCGTTTGATGAGAAGGATGGGAAATACACGCTGACGATCGAAGCCAAGATCGTTTAATCACGGTCGTCAAGCCTGTGGTCAAACCTGCTCGCTGCCGCTTTTACGCCGCAGCAACGGTGGAACGAATTGAATCGGAAAGGACCTGGGCGCGAATTGCGCACCGTATGTGGCCGGTCGCCACGCTAAGGAACAAATGATGAAGAAGATTGCCTTCACGCTGCTGCTCTGCGCAGTCGCTGCCGCTAAAGTGGCCAACGCGGAAGAGTCATCGGGTGCCGCGTACAAAATCAGCGTTCCGGCCGTTCCCGCCTTTGTGCCGTCGAAAGTTTATGACGATGGCAAGTTCACGTTCATTCAGTTGCAGAAGCCATATCGTGGCGCGCTGCCGGTTGTGTTCGCGGTGGCTGCCGACGGAAGTCGCGAAGTCGTGAACTTCAGATGGGACGATCAGAACTCGCGTCTGGTAGTTTCTGGTGTACTCGAGCGTGTCGTTCTGATGAACGGCGACGAAGTCGTCACTATCAATCGTTCCTGACGGACGCAGTGGGGAGTGCGATGAAACAGAAGCACGGGAGCGAGCAGGCCGACATCTCGTTGCGAGAGTGGCTGGTTCGCGTGACCAGCGTGACTCTGGCGTTCGGCACCGCAATTCTGGCTGCAGGCGGACTCGTCATCGTCGCGATGACGGCGCTTTTGCCCAGGATTGATAGTCAGAGCTACAGCGGCGCGGTCTGCATCTGGCTTGCATGGCTTTCGGGGATGTTCGGGCTTCGTCCTATGGCTCAGTGGCTCGACCGAGAGTTTCTGAGTACCTTCGGTGGACTGGAGCCTTTGCCTCCGCGCCGCAGGCAGGAATCGGAGTAGCTCTCAATTTCCTCTGTCTTCGATACCCGCCTCCTTCGCCCGGATCTCGGCAATCCGCGCGAAGATGGCGGGGTCAAATTCAGCGTGTCCATCATCGAGTGGACATGTTGCGGCGGCGTCGAGCAGGAATCGGCGGGGTGCGAAAGCGTCAGGATCTGTGGCCGAGCGGCGGGCCCAGCCGCGGGAAATCCACGACTCGACGCATTGCCTATCGCCGATCAGCGTTCCGAACGCGTCCGCGCGCGCGAGGTAACAGATAGCCGTGCCCTCCTCGCTGAAATATTCGTACGCGACCATGAGGAGTACTTGTTGGAAAGGTGTGTACCCGTCGATATCGTCGTCATCCGCATCAACGTCGGCTGCGGGCGGCCCGGAAGAATACACAGTGTCCCAGTCATAGAAGACGTCGACCGACAGTTCATACGCCTGTCGGAACAATTCGGGGATCATGGCGGGAATTTGCATGCGCGTATCGGCCGGTGACGGCTGTAGAGAAAACGGTTGCCTTCCCTGGTATAGGAAAATCGCGGAGCGGATGCAAGTTCGACCGGCTGACAGGCTAAAACATCCCGTCAGACTTGACTATCGCCGCGAGCCCGTAAAATAGGCGCTTCACCAATCTATGAAGGAATTGAGAACCGATGAGTAGCTATAAACAACTGTTGGCAAAAAGAGAAGAGCTCGAGGCCGAGATCGAGCTGGCAAAGCAGGCCGAAGCGTCGGTCGCCCTCGAACAGATCCGCGAGCAGGTACAACTGTTCGGCTTCACGCCCGAAGACGTGTTTGGCAAGCCCGGGAAGAAAGCGAAGCGTGTTCTCGCTCCATCGACGAACCTCTTCCGGAACCCGCATACCGGCGATGCCTGGACAGGCCGAGGGCGCATGCCAGCCTGGCTGAAGGACCAGGACATCGAGCAATTCCGGGTTAGCGCGTGACAGCGCAGTCGCTCACCGGACGGCAGGTACGCCCACGCATCTACCTCGCGGGATTCGACGTTTTCAGACCCGATGCACTGGAATACGGCCGCTCATTGCAGCGACTGTGCGATAGCTTTGGATTTGACGCTCACTACCCTCTCGACAGCGCGCCGCCGGCGTCCATCGGACGCAGCGAACGCGCGGCGTGGATCTACAGCGCGAACGTCGAAGCGATCCGACGCGCCGACATCGTGCTGGCGAACCTGAACGATTTCCGCGGCGCGGGCGAGCCTGACTCGGGCACCGCGTTCGAGGTGGGCTTTGCTGTTGCGCTGGGCAAGGAAGTCTGGGGATATTGCCGCGACGGCGCTGCGCTGCTGGAGCGAGTCCCTGGCAACATGTCGGCCGACGGGCGCCTGTGTAAAAGGGGTTTCCTGATCGAAGACTTCGGGCTGCCCGTGAACCTCATGATCGCATGTGCAGCACGCATCGTGACGGGTGGTCCACAGGAGTGTCTGCGCGCAATCATGGTTGCCCACGGGACAGGAAACACCCCTTCCCGCTATAGACTGACGGGCGGATCGGAGATCCGCCAGGTGTAGGGGTGAGCGCAATTCAGTATATAAGGTGAGGTGTGTGTGACTGTTCCTGATTTGTGGGTGACGCAGCCCCATGACGCCTATCGTGAATGGCAAAACAACGAAGCGGCGGGCGCCGATCGACGCCGCTTCTCCGTCCGCTCGATCGTTCAGCACACTGCGATGTTCGAGCGGTTCATGCGACATCTTGTCCAACACCGCGTGACGCTGGCCACCTTCGGTGCAGAGCATCTTGAGTCGTTTTTCGGCGACGTCGACAACCGCTGCGCTCCGGGCACGACAACCCGCCTGCGTTACACCAAGCTCCTTGACAGACTCTGTCGCCACCTCGTTGACGTTGGCGTTCGCTCCAGCAATCCCGCGATGGCGTTTGCCGCGGCAGCCGTTTGGCCCGAAGATGAGCCCGAGCCACTTTTTCTCAACCCTGTGGCCGATGCCGCCCTGCAGGATCACGTCCAGCCAGATACGGCCGACGATACCCGCATCGCGCGCAACCGGGCGGTGGTCTCGCTCCTGCTCGGTGCGGGCGTCACGGCGGCCGAGCTACGCGGTGCGCTCACACAGAACGTCATTCTCGATGGCGTACGGCCGCGGGTGTTCGTCCCGAAGCGGGCTGGCCGCCTCGAACGCATCATCGCCCTGCCCCCATTCAGCACGCCGGCATTGCGTGCGTGGCAGCAGCGTCATGCGCCTTCCGGCGAGGCGTTGCTGTTTCCAGCGCCCCGCGACTGCGACCGGCCGATGAATGATGTTCTGCTCGGCGCGATCGTACGGGAGGCGCTCGACGCGATCGGCTTCGTTGCACCCGACATGAGCCCCCGCGTCATTCGCAACACGTTCGCGCGGCGGCATCTCATCGCCGGGAGGACCAACGAAGAAGTGAGCCGCGCCCTTGGTCTTGCCAGCCAGCGCACGGTGATCCGTTTGCGGGCAACCCTCGCACGCGACGGCTAGATTCCCGGCCACCGACCGGCGGCAACGCCTTGACTTTCGTCAGCACTCCATAGGCTGGGTTTGCCTGTCCATCCGGACAGGTCAACTCACCGATGGAGTTTTCATGAGTTATCAGGGCAATTTCAGGGACATCGTCTACCCCGACGAAAGCGGATCCCCATGTGTGCTGCAGTACCGCATAGTGTTCACCAACACACCCGAGTTGCTGGCGGTCGTTCACCTGCAACACAGTGACCCGTCGTTTGCGAGTCCCGTCACATCGCTCACGATTCGTGACCAGGTTCTGAACCGCATCATTTCGACGGAGCTTGCGGGAATCCGTATCAGTTCGCTGCGAGTCGTCATCGAAGACGGCAGTGGCGCGTTCGAATTTCCGCTCGAATTCGATCTGCACGATTACCTGCTGCAGGGGCGACCTTACGAGTCGTCCCCGGTGCCGGCGGCCGGCGGCCGGTTCAGGGAGGAAATCTCGATCAGTTCCGACCGCATCATCGCTGGCAACGCACGCGTTCACACCGCGCACGCTCAGCCTCACGCCCTGTCCGTGGAAGTCGCCGACGCGATCGCCTAGGCGTTGAGGGAGAGACTGCGGCCGGTAGCCGCTAACTGACAGACCGGCGCGCCTGGATAGCGCGCCGTTTTCTTTTGGCTTTTGCTCCGTCGCTGACTTCCCAGTGAGCGAAACTGATCAGTGGAACAGCTTGACACCGGACGCCGTCCGATAAGCTTCAGCCACCCCGATCACCCCGCCGACAATGACTACCGCAACGCTTAAGCCCACCGACGAGCAGCACGCCGCAATCGACGCCGCAGCCGACGGTCAACATCTGAAAGTGAAGGCGTACGCTGGCGCCACGAAGACGTCGACGCTGAACATGATCGCATCGCGCCTTTCGACGCAGCGCGGCAAATACCTCGCGTTCAACAAGGACATTGTCGCGGAGGCGCGACGCAAACTGCCCGCGAACGTTTCGCCGCAGACATGGCATTCGCTTGCCTTCTCGGCGAGCGACCGCGCATTGACCGCCCGGCTCAATCTTGCGAAGGAGCCGCCTCACCATCTCGCTTCCCGCTATGGGCTTGGCCCGGTCAGAGTGCCAACGGTGATCGGGAAATCGGTCGAGCTCTCAGCGTTTCAGGTCGGCCGGATGGTCGCCGACGGCAGCGCGCGGTTCTGCCGGTCGGCGCAGGCCACTCCAGAGGCCTGGCACATTCCCGTGGACGAGAAGATCGACGAAACGAGCGCCGCGCAGTTGCGGGACATGCTTCTTCCCCACGTGATCCGCCATTGGGAGGAAAGCATCGACCCGAAGGGGCGATCCGCAATCACGCCCGACGTGTATCTGAAAACGTGGGCGCTCTCGCGGCCGCGCATCCCCGCTGACTTTATCCTCATCGACGAGGCGCAGGATAGCGACGGCCTGATGCTTTCCGTCATGCGCCTTCAGAAAGATGCACAGGCGATCTACGCGGGCGATCCGTACCAGCAGATCTATGAATGGCGCGGCGCCGTGAACGCGATGGAATACATCAACGCGAGGCAATGCACGTTGACCATGTCGTTCCGGTTCGGCCGGACGTTCGCAGCGCTCGCCTCCCGGGTGCTTCAGTTACTTGGAGAACCGGTGCCGCTGCGGGGCCAGCCGGCGATCAGGTCGACACTGATCGAGGATATGGCATCGCAACCGCAGGTCGACGCCGTCCTGTGCCGGAAGAACGTGACGGTGGTCGGCGCGCTGGCCAGCGGGCTGACTGCCGGCCACAAGGTCGCCGTGAGAGCGAACGTCGAGGAGATTCTTGCGTTCGCCGACGGCGCCGACCGGCTGATGCGCGGTGAGCGCGCGTACAAGCCCGCGTCGCTGACGCTCTTCGAGTCGTGGCAGGACGTCCAGGACTACGCCGCTGGCTTCGCTGGCCGCGACCTGCTGCCGATCGTCCAGATCATCGACCGCGAGGGAACAGATTATCTGAGGGAACTGCTTTCGAGGGTGTCGCCAGAGGCGGAGGCGGATTACGTCGTCTCCACGATTCACCGGGCGAAGGGCCTCGAGTGGGATCGGGTGAAGGTCATGGGCGACTTCCGGTTCAGGAACGAGGATGACGGGCGCACAACCATGGCCGATGACGAGAAGCGACTGCTGTACGTAGGCCTGACACGCGCCCGCCAGATCATGGATGTGTCAGACCTCAGGCACGACCTGCTGAACCTGTTCCAGAGCACCTGAGCAGGTCTCCGGTGTGCCGCTCAGAAACGGATACGCTCGGATTTGATGTCCTCCGCAAGCAGGTTCGCGTCGACATGGCTGATCACCCTGTTCCCCCCGCGAGGCTTTCGAAAACCGGAAGCCGGTCAGACGCATGAGTGGCGCGACAGCGTAGGCCGCGGCGCGCGTCAGCTCGTAGTGAACTCGAAGGAATTCATGATTGAGATTGTCCCTAGGTTGATACCGTTCGCCGCTGTGAAGCCGTGGGCCTCAGCGATATGCTGTCGACACCGCCGCCGTTACCTGTTCGTCTGTTCGAACGCACGAGTCAAGATCCCTGCTCGCCTTGTGACGCAAACTCAGGACATCCATGCTCTGATTGATTCGCAATAGTCGGAGAACAGCAATGAAGGGATTGGGGAATGCCGTATCTAAAAGCAATGTCGATGGCCTCTGTACCGACGTGGTCGATGCCGTGAAGAGTCTCAGCCTACGGTAATCGCTGGCGAGATTCCCAACGCGTCTAATGTGCGTGGGAGGCACTCATCTCGAAGACTGAAACCGGTCCGAACTCTTTCTATTGATGCATGACGGACCGCTTCCATTTCTTCAGGGCGTTCAAACACATGCACGATTGAATCTACAAGCTCTGCCTGAGCGAAAAATTCCACCAGAAAACCGGTTCGTCCATTCTCTATGACCTCTTCTACTGGAGCCGTCCTTGAGCCAATAACAATGGCACCGGTAGCCATCGCCTCAAGCATTGACCATGACAATACAAAAGGATAGGTCAGATAGACATGGGCGGTAGCAATCTGCAGCACCCTCAAATAATCTGTATAGGGCAGACGGCCGAGAAAGTGAACTCGAGTCAACTCAATCTGTGCGCCGACTTCCGCGAGGTACTTCTCGCGGTAGGTGAGTGTATCTGACGGCCTGCCATACGAAATGTCGTCGCCGCCGACGATCAGCACGTGGGCATGCGGCAGTTGTCGTTGGATCTCCGGCAATGCACGCATGAAGATATGGAATCCTCGGTACGGCTCGAGATTCCGGCTTACATACGTGATGACCTGGTTTGCCTTTGTTAAGGTCAACGACTTCTGTGGCAGATACACCCGCGCCGC
>NZ_JAQQBV010000068.1:0-14357 GCF_046030735.1 Paraburkholderia xenovorans | reverse complement strand
GTCAGGGGCAAACCGCCCGACGAGCGCCGTGCCCATCGCCAGGAGCATGCGCGGCCGCTACTCGACCGGTTCCATGCGTGGCTCAAAGCGACGCTGGAAATGCTCTCGCGCAAATCGGACACGAGTCGGGCGATCCTCTATGCGTTGAACCGGTGGGAAGCGCTCACACGCTATTGCGATGACGGGCAACTGGAGATCGATAACCTGCCAGTCGAGCGCGCGCTACGCGGGGTAGCGATTGGCCGCCGCAACTATCTGTTCGCCGGCGCAGACTCCGGTGGCGAACGTGCTGCTGCGATCTACAGCCTCGTTGGCACAGCAAAACTCAACGGCATCGATCCTGAAGCGTATCTGCGCTACGTGCTCGCGCGCATCGCGGACCATGCGATCAACCGCATCGACGAACTCACACCGTGGGTCGTCGCAGATCAGCTTCGAACGGCAGTCTGAAGATCGCGATCTCCAGTCAAGACGTCGCTGGTGCCACGCTTACGCTGCAGCGAACTAGGCGCCCACAACAAATTTCCACCAATAAGGGGGATCGTTCGATTTGTGCGAAATCTGGCGGTAGCCGGGTGCCGCGAGGTTCGCCGGCTCCACGACTTGCACGCAATCAGAGAATTCGCAAGTCGTTGACCATCGAAACCGTCGGAATCGAGCCGCCAGAGATGCATGGAAGGTACGCCTATCCCGTCACGGTGCGCTGTTGTTAGCGGCGGTGCAAAACGGCTTTTAGATGGTGGCGCAAGGTTGAGCGAAACGGTCAACCATGAAGGGGCAACCGGGCCCTTTACGTCTCGCGGATCGTACTTCGCCTACCATGCCGACCTTATGTTAGAGATGGCCTTCTCAACTGCGCTGCGGCACTCCGCCTGTAGATAACCGAGATCACTCAAGACCCGGTTGAGATAGGCGTCTCCGCCGTAGCTATTCGCGACACGCCTAAATATCTTGCCAATGTCTCCGCAGCGGCACGACGTGAGCGCAAGATCGCCCGGGGCCCAAGCGGAAGACGCAAGGAACGCGGATACTAGCTCGTGGCGGGCCGACTTGCACCTGTCCCAATCGACGAACGGCACGAATTTCAGGAGGTCGGGAACGTCGTCGGCCTTAGCGTACTCCTGGTATACCGCCGGGAATGCCACCGCGACGAGCGCCGAAACAGGTGCCTGCCGCGAACGCATGAGGAGCGGCAGCAAACGTCCAGACGCGGCAAGGGCGGCAGACCACGCGTGATGGTTGGCATCAGCGAGCAAGTTTGCGGCCGCGTTGATCGCAGAAACGTCAAGGTCGATCACGTGACGCCCATCCAATGCCCATGCCAGATCGTCCACGGCCGCCATGATGCGTCCTCGCGGAATCGCCGGTGCGAAGTTGAACGCGACGAGGTTGCGGCTCGCGACGGTCGTCGGAACTCCACGCTCAAGGCCGTAACGAAGCGCCCATCCGGCATCGAGACCATCGCCTATTGCACCGAGTAAACGGACGATCGTCTGCGTCTCGTCCTGCCCAAAATGGGTACGAAGGCACCGCGAAAGAGCGTCACCGGAAAAATCTCGCGCCTCACTTGGATCAAGCGCGGGAAGCAAGTCGAGAAGTAGATCCAGATAGACGTCGAGAGACAAACCGCCATCGGAGAGCATGCGGCGTCTGGCGTCGATTGCGTCGGCCGGTAGCGCAGCGACCACTTGACCGCGCAGGCCGGCATTGGAGAAAATCGCAGCGAAATCCGATAGTGAAGCCGACATCAGCATCCCATCCAGCCACACACGGACGAGATCATCGGGAACACGGCTCTCGCCAAGCAGCCACGACACATCCACGGGCGACGCCGCCAGCGTCGCGAACAGGGTTCGATCGCGGCCATCGTGCCGCGGTAGATCCAGCAACAGCCCGCGCAACAACCCGATGCCGTCCAGCTCGTGTGCCCGATCGACGATGGGATCGTCGAAACCCGGTAAGGCCAGACCTGTCGCTACGTCTAGATGGCGGACCTCGGTCATCAGGCCGTTAAGGTCGAGTGTCCCGATCAAGGAGGCTGCGAGCGAGAGCTGCCGCTCCTCGATCAGCAGCGGCAGGAGCCTCTCCCGAACCTCGACGAGCAGATGCGGTTGGAGATCCGGTAGGACTGTCTGCACGCGATCCAGCAGACGCGGATCGCCAGCCGTCCGCCTGGCCAAATCGTCGCTCACAGCCAAGATGCGGCCGAGCACGTCCGGGGAGGCCGACAGCAATGCGCTCGACATCGCTTCGTCCGTCGCGCGCACCATGCCGCCAGCGATGGACGGAATCAGATTCGACCGGATTTCCTCGGCGACTGGCTGCGAGAGGAACGCGATGGCGTCCTGTGGCGACGCGATCGAAAGACGCACCGCCGCATCGTGAAGCGCCAGTTGTCCATCGTGAAGGTTGTGCCCACGCATCTTGCGGGCCAGCGCCGCGACGAACTCCCATGCCTGATCTGGTGACATGCCCGTGACCGCACTCCGCACTGCTATTGCGATTGCGCCGTCGAGCACCTCCAGTGTGTCCGAATTCCAGATCCCGCGGGAATCGGCGATGTCGAGCAGGCCGAGGGCGGCCGTCGGCGTCGTGCGGACCTTGCCCTGCAGCTCGTCCCACAGGAGCGAGATTCGCAGCAGGGCGGAGGTCTTCGCGTCGCTGGAACCGGCCATCTTGACGTCGCGCTCCGACAGCAGGCGCGGCAGGGGTGCCACGAAGGCCCGCTCCACAATGCCGCCCGTCCAGCGATGCCGCGCGACATTGTCAGCAGTCCCGTCGATCCGCCGTCCTGGCCAGTTGGCGAACTTTGAACGGGCATCCTTTGGCGCAAACACGAGGTCAAACTGCCGCCCTCCGATTCGACGCGGAGAGCGGACGAATGTCGAGAAAGCGAACTCCCGCCGGAAGTCGGCCCACACCGCCGTGATCAGCCTTATCGCGATCAGTTCGGGCTCCGAGGCGCCGAATACTACGACAGGCTTCGTCTCCTCCAGAAAGAGCGCCTCGAGTAACTCGCCGCCCCGAAAATCCCGCACCGGCGCAATCGGCAGGACTTCCGCCAACAACGACGCCATGCGGGGTGCGGCCTCCCCGGCCTGCGGGAAAGTAGAAGGGTCGAGCAAATCCAGGAACGGAGCCAGACTCTTCGCGCTAGCCCAGTCCGACGCCCGGATGACGAGGCTAAGCGTCCGCACGCAGCCAGCGCGCGCCACCGTCAGATCCTGCCAGGTCCGGGCGAGGACGTAGCGGTCACCGCTGGGTAGCGGGTAGCCTGACAGATAGGGCTTGAACCTCTCGTTGGGGCGCAGCGGGCCGGCGGCATCCGATAGCATGTCAATCACTGACTGGTCGCCCTTGGGAAGGTCGACCGACGACGACAGGAGCTGATGACCCCGGAGGTAACCGTGAATCTGAGTGTCGACGACGATCACGTAATCAAAGCCCGATCGCCCAGGCCACCGGCTTCGTCATGTCGGGATCCTGCGTCCACGTCCTAGTGTCAGCTTCGTGGATCGCCACCCACCCGTGGCCGTCAATGCCCTTTTCCAGAAAGGTTTTCTTGAAACCCGCCTCGTCGAGATTGCCCCCGACCACGCTGAGCCCAAAAACTTGCACGTCTAGCGTCGAGAGATCGTCGAGTCTGCCGGCGAGTATCGGGTACTCCTCTTCGAGATAGGAAATCGGCCCTTTCTCGAGCACATCGGTACCAACAAGATCCCAAGCGGAAACAACCACCGCCAAACGCGGCTTCCCACCGTCCGGCCGCCGCGCGAGCGTTAGCTCAAGAAACCGAATCAGTTCGCACAGCATCACCTGCGTCGGCGTGCCCTTGTCATCGGCTACTTTCATTTTGGACAGGTACTTCCTGGCTGTGATCCAGTCGAGCGGCTGAACGTTCTGATCCGAGCCCTCGCGCAGAAAGAGCAGCGCGCCCGACGCTTTGCGCATGTCTTCCATCAGGTCGGGGGAGACATCGAGGTCGGTGACGGCCCGCCACCACAGCTCGCCCGATACGTCAGGGACGACGATCTTTGCCTGCTTCCCGTTCGAGCGGGACCCAACGGTCACCTCGAAGTCGCGACGGTCCTCCGTCTGCTCGGATCGCTGGATGAACTGTCCTTGAAAGAGGTGATCGGCCGCTTCTAATACGAAGTCGATGTCCGTCGGCTG
This sequence comes from Paraburkholderia xenovorans, assembly GCF_046030735.1. Lineage (GTDB taxonomy): Bacteria > Pseudomonadota > Gammaproteobacteria > Burkholderiales > Burkholderiaceae > Paraburkholderia > Paraburkholderia xenovorans_A. The sequence continues at coordinate 10,184 of NZ_JAQQBV010000068.1, read as the reverse complement.
CACCGCCTCGACGAGCTCGCCCTTCTTCTCCCGAAGCGCCGTCCACAGGCGCGCGATGTAGTTCGACTTCCCGGAATCGGGACCGCCGAGAACGACGACCGAAGCGCTCATCGGTCTCTCCTGTAGCCAAGATACGCCCGCGACCCAGCCATGGGCGTTGTCGACGGCCAGAATTCGGCCGCCTTTGGTGCAGCGCCGACAGACGCGTCGAGTAGCGCTTCGATCCCGAATCCCGAATTGCAGACCTTCTCGTCGTCCGCCACTGGCGCGACTTCCACGATCTCGACAGGGAGGGCGCGTTTCCCGATCTCCGCCTCGAGGCGGTCGCGGATGCTCTGCTCCAGAGCGCCTTTGTCCCGGTAAGTGACGACGACAATCACTTTGGGCGGACACTCTTTCGTCATCTCCTCGAGCCGTCCGAGCAATTCGCCGAGCCTCGTGATCGCGCCCTGCCTAGTTGTCAGCTCGCGCAGAACCTTGCCGTCGACGACGAGCCACATCGTCTCTGCCGACCTCATGAACTCCAGCCGGTCGCTCCGCGACGACTTGATCAGCGCCTCGGTCCATTCGCCCGGAAGATCGGGCAAGGTGATGTCGACTCGTTGGCCATCCGACTTCCGCTTCAAGCGCAGATGAAGTAGGCCCGGCTGGCGATCGTCGGCCATCTCAGTATGCAGGGTGATCTGATCAGGCGGTTGGCCCTCGTTCCAGACACGCGCCGCGCGCGCGATATCCTCGAACCCTGTTAGGCTGGCGCTGTCGGCAAAGGTCCATCCTGTCAGCTGGCCATTCGAAACAAGCAGGTACAGACTCACAAGGCACGCGGTCTTGCCAGAGTTGGACTCGCCCAGGATGCCGATGCTAGTCACGTAGCGCGAGCGCATCAGGCGGTTCACCACGTCGAGACCGAGTGTCGTGCTGCCGGGGAATGCGGGGGCACGCTCCGTCGATTCAAGGACGGGGGCACCAATATTCTGGCTCTGTTCCTCGCCCTCCTCAGAGGCGCCGACCTTCGGCGTGATCGCGAATGAATTAGCCGACGCGCCGACACCCACCCGGCTCTCGCACGTGGCCGGATCCCTTTCCATCGCGCACTTACCGGTGTCGTCGACTGTGCAGCCTTCGATTTTGCACGTGCCGGTCACAGTTTTGTGGCTCCCGTCCCAAAGTACCGAACCATACCCGCCTCGAGAAGCGCGCGGGCTCCCCACTCCGAGGCGCGACGCTTGACCTCGTGCTTCGGACCGTCGGACTGCCCCGTCGCCAGCGCGCTCAGCAGGGGGAAGACCGCTGGCCATCTCGTTGCAAAGCTACCAACGTACTGGCCACCGAGTTTCGCGCGCTCGGCCCCGATCGTGCTCAGCAGCTTCTTCAAATCAAGCTCTGGATCTTTCTCGAGCGTCTTTAGCACGATGTCACGATGCACCTCACACGGGAGGCGGCGTAGATGGGCCGCACCCTCGATCCCCGCCGCCACCAGACGGACTGGCTCAGCTAGTGACGCCAGTTGCTTGCCTACTAGACGGCTGCGGCCGAGCTGCGCCCACCACAGGAAGTCCAACTCCTCGCGGTCGAGCGCAGCGTTGCGCCTGAGGGCCGAGATTGTCGCGAGGGTGGCCTTCGCGAAGTTCGACGCCGCCGTGGGCACCGCATTAGGGGCAACCTCGGTCTCCCCCTCCTTCTTTACGGGAGGGGCGAGCGTGATCGCTAGCGCTGCGAAATCGTCCACCTGCGAACGGGCGCGGCTCGCCTCGGCCGCATGAGCGACATAGTCCTCCGCCGCCTTGAGCACCTCCGACCGGAGCGTCTCCCGCTTCGTCTCGGGCAGCGGCTGCTGGTACGACAGAGCGGACCAGACCCCCGCGCACAATACTTCAGCCGTCGTCCACTCGCTCGTCGCACTTGGCTTCGCTCTGGCAATCTCGGCGAACGCAATTCCGCCCACGATGCCGACTTCGAATGGCGATTCCTCATAGAGGAACGCCGATGCGTGCCTCTGCACCGCCGTCTGTATCTCTGCGCCGAAGGTGGCAGACGGCGCCTCGTCGTGCAGGGCCTGCGCGATGCCAGTCGCGGTGGCGAGCAATGGCTCGATTTGCCGCGCCTTATTCCATTCCTCGGAGAGATCTTTGATGGCCGACCGGCGAGTGTCGACATCTTCGTTCGACACCGGCATGCCGGTGATCCGCATGTGAATCGCCAGATTTTCCATCAAATCCCCTTATTCGTCCGTTCTGCCATATATTCATTCATCAACCGCTCGACGTCAGAGAGCTTTCCCTCTCGCGCCAGCCACTCCAGCAGCTTCCGCTGTAGGCCGCGGTTCATCCTCTCGTCGGAATCATGCGGAACGGCGTCCAGCGTGATCAGGATGCGCAAGCGCTCACCCTCCAGCAGATCCCGGAAGAACCGAAGCTCGATCGGTCCGTAACCTTCAACCGTGGGCGGCATTTCGGCGACCTCCCCTTCATCGACCTCTGCAGGGACCAACTCTACCAGCGGCTGTGGCACAGCCGCGGCGACCGCACCTTCGCTTGCCGCCTTGACTCCGTCCTCAGCAACTGGCGGCCGCGGGGCGAGCTTGAAGTTTGGGCAGCGTAGTTTGTACCGCGGCTCCACGCCGCCGAGGCGCTTGTCGTCTGCTACGAAGCATGTTCCCTTCGGATCCCAAGCCCGCGGATGCATCGTGACAATTAGACCGTCGGCAACACGGTCCCACTCAAACTCGATCACATTGTAAGTGAAGGTGTAGACCTCGTCCGACTTGAAGGGGACGGTCGCACCTGCCGCCAGCATCATCAGGTCGGCGTCCTCTCCGACCTGCTCCACCTTGACGTTGGGATGGTGCTCGTGCCCTGTGATAAGCACTCGCGCGCGGCTGTCCATATACGTCTTCACGTCGCCGCTGTCCTTATACCAGTTCAGCGGATGGTGGATCAGGACGATGTTCTCGACGCCAGCGTCGCGATCGATGATGAATTGCCTCTCTCCCAGCACGAGCTCGGGCTCGTCGTCTCTTTCTTTTCCAGTACAGAGGAGCGAGGAATTCATACGGACGAAGCGGATCGACCGCCCCGGCGCCAGCGTGATCTGCAGATTGGTCGCGGCCTTCGCCTCGCCGTTCAGCTCGCACCGATAGCCCCAGCAAAAGCGCTCGTAATCCTCAAACCGGGCGAACAGTGCGGCGCGATCCGTGGAATTGTTCACCACCTTCTCGTACTCCGCCGGGCCGCCGGCCCGGATCAGGTCGAGCAAGTGTTCCGCGCTTAGGGAGGTTTTGTTGCGATCGAGATCGTGATTGCCAGGCACCATCTGCACTTGGTTTTGCGGGCAGCCGACCGCCTCCGCCAGCGCGTCGAGCCATTCACCCGCCACTTTGAACTGCTCTTCCACGCCCGAATACGCGATGTCGCCCGTAACCAGGATCGCGGCCGCAGTGGCCTTTAAATCGTCCCTCACGACGCGCTTCGCGTCCGCGATCAACTGCTTCTTCACATCGTTGTGGATGTGGACGCGTTGATCCTTCTCCTGACCAAAGTGGATGTCAGAAATATGAACGAAAACCGCAGACATGGCCCCCGTGCTCACGACGATCGCAGCCTAGGAAAACATGTAGTGTTCGGCGGAATCATTGTTGTCACCTCGCACGAATCGGAATCGAAGGTTACCGCGTTTACGCGAGCTTGGAAATTCGAGATACGTCAGTAACATGGTTTCCGGCGGTCATTCGCGATGTCGTCGAGAGCGCCGGTTTCCGGCCGACCGCTGCCGGCCAGGGGCGGTGGTCCTTGCAAGTGACACAATCATTTCGTAGCGGGCGGGGACGAGCGGCTTCCTGAAGCCGGCCACGCCTGCGAGTGACAGTTTTACCGTCGAATGGTGACAGAACTAATACGGTCGACGTCGAGCGGTGCGGTGCGCGCACTGCTACGTACCTTGATGCCGGCAAACGGGTTCGCCAGCAAATATCGTTGCTCGATCAGCCACCTGAACATTGCGCCGAGCACCGACAGCGCATACGCAACCGAGCGCGCCGACAGGCCGCGTGCGAAGGGCCGCCATTCGGGGGAAGTACGCGGCTGGGGCGGACCCACCCAGCGCTCGCGCGGGGTCGGCCGGCGCAGGAAGGCGCGATAGGTGATCGCATCATCCGTGGTGAGCGACGAGAGCGCCCGCTCGCGCTCGACGATGACCCACAGGATCAGGCGTTCCGCCTCCTTGCGATAGGCACGTCGCGTGTCTGGTGCTTCGTGCAGCGACAACCAGGCCTGAACGGCTTCATAGTCGTTCGTGGCATCGAGCGTGCATGTCGCTTGCGGTGTGCGGAAGTTGCCCTGCGAGCCGTCGACCTCTTCTGGCAGCCGTAGCGATTCCCACGGGACGACGATTGCCGGTTGGGTCAGGGCGACCAGTTGCCGGGCGCGCTCCGTAAGTTGCGGGTACGCGGCGAAGAAGGTTTCGATCTTCCGGGCGCTGGCGACGCCCAGATCGGGAACCGCAACCCACCAGCGGCGCCGACGCGGAATGCGCACCGTCAGGTCCGCCAGTGTTTTGATGCCCGGTGCGCGCAGGGCGCCGACCGCCCGTGGCGGAAACCACATGCCGACGTCGTCGGTGATGTGCGGTTCGGGTACGGGCTGTGACCGCAGAAGCTCGATCGCCTGGCCAACTGTGGTCGCCCGCTTTAGCCGCTCACCAGCCGGATGCTGAAACAGGTCTGCCAAATCGTCGCGCTGGCGACTGCGCGCGAACGCGACCAGTTGCCGCCGGATTCGACCGAGGATACCGCGCGCGGACTGGCCTTCGGCTCTGGTTGAGGACAGATAGCGGGCGACCGCCGCGCGGGCCGTCAGGCCTGCGTACCAGGCGCGCAGCGCAGCGAGCGACGCGACATCCGGGAAGTGCGGCAATGGGGGTGCAGCGAACGCTCGCGTCGGAGACTGACGCATTTTCATGCCTACCAGTTTAGGCAGGAAATCGGACCATTACGATAAGAAAAGTTATCGTAATGGCACAGTCGATCGGCTGTGTTGTCGCGGAAACGCGCAGATTCCATGCAGGCAACGCTTCGGCGAAATCATCCGAGACGACGTGACGTCGCGGTGCCGGTCACCCGGATTTTCGACAAGGGCGCGACTATGCAGCTAATGCAGCCGGCATCGATCCGCCTTTCCGCCTCAGTCTCGACAAATTGACAGAGCCCGTGCGACACATAGCACCGCGTACTGGAAGCGAATCTTACGTGCTAAGAGCCGAAGGGACTTCTTTAACGTGAGAGGATGATCCAAGAATAACTTTGCGAACTAAATAAATTACCAATACACCGATAACCAGACCCGACAACACGTCGGACAGGTAATGCCCTCCTCGCGTGGGAGTTGAAATAACCATGAGGAAATTCAGCGTTATACTTATGGGGAAAACAAAGCGAACGTGACGCAAAGAATATGCAAAGCAGAGCGCGAGAATGGCATGAAGCGATGGCATTGAAACCAGACCCTGCGCCGAAGTGAATGCCAGTTCTCGTATATTTCTACTTCTCAAGAGGGCGAAATCGGATACGGTCGACACAGTATCAGGATCATGAATGCCGAAATGTATGAATGCGCTCTCTGCTGGAAAAGGAACAGAGATCAGTGTCACCAGAATGGTCGACACCATGAACTGAGCAACGAACTCAGCATAGTCCTGTGAGTTTAAAGTTACCGCAAGGATCGGCGGAATGGCGATGAGTTGATAGCCGCCAGATGCATAGGCCAGGTCCAGAGCAGAATGCAGCCACTGGTGTATTTTTACCCATCGATAGAAATCTGGCCAATGAAACCCGAGAGCAGAATCAGCGGATATAAGTAAATTGTTCACGAGTGGGAAATCGGTAGTCACACAAAGATATTGAAACACGATGCACACGTGAGTGAATGTAACCAGAATGGTGATCCACATAAATAGATGTGCCACGTTTCGAAAAAATAAATTTCTGGAAACTTCCTTGTAATGTATGCGCGATACTGCCCAAAGCAATCCGCTGATCGCGACGGTGCCGGGAATGATTATCATGGTTTGCACAATACTGCTATTTGCAACTCGCAAACCGATGCGAGATGCCCATATCCAGTCGGTCAGCGTCATCAGAGCAGTCAATAACCACAGGGCCACATAAACTATCCGTAACTGCGTTGGCATAAATTACCCTTATTTTTAGGAATTATCTCCCGACAAGAGCGAAAGTGGAAGAGTGGACAAAAGAGAGCGGGAACTGTGTAGTTCCCATAAGTCGGCCATTTATATGGATGAACGGACTTATAGAGTCAATGCAGATGTCCGAATAAACGGCTAAAAGTGACTGCAAACTGTCTGATGCAGAACGCGATTGATCGCCGATTGCAGCGAACATGCGAAAGACATGATTCGAAAAATTCGATCCCTCGATCTGACGTGGTGCCGAGAGCAGATTCCAAAGTACACCGGTCATGTGCCTCTCCGTTATGGTCGGTGGGTGGCCTTTCATTCATCCGGTTTTTGCCAAGCAGCTTTGATTAACCGTAACACTGTATAGCCGGCTCGATGCCTTGAAGAGCCGAAGCCGCCAAAAACATAGCATCCATCGAAGAACATAAGCACTCGATCGAGTTCCGCCACTACGAGCTCGGTAGCCTAGCGAGGACAAACTATCTTCGGCGGCGGTCAGCAAAAACTGGTTAGTTGCCGTTTACGCTCTGGCGCCGAAAATCCACACGCGGCCAGCGATCGCATTACGCAGTAGGGACGGATCTAGGCCCGAAGACCCTAGCACGGGAAGCGCGCAGCACGCAACTTATTGATAGCGCATAAAATAGTCCAGACATCTAACCATTACTAGCCAACTTTCGGTCGGTCGCGCGAAGTACTTGATTTTTCCACTTCTCCTCAGTAAATTACTGTTAATTAGTAAAAAATGTAATTTGCATAGAATTTTTTGACGTAAACGCCCGGCACATCAGTGATGCGTGTTGGTCCAGTTTTGTCGGAAGATGCCTTCAAGGCTGGTCGCGATCGACGGCGCGGAGAGGATGTCGAATGAATATGACCCGTTGCACTCAGATCTTTTCGGAAAAGTGCGCATTGCGAATTAATAAAATACGGCACGGATTGCATACTAGTGCTGATTATTAGGAATGGTGGTGGTTACCTGATAATCGATCGGGTAACTTTGCGCGAGCGAGATAATTTAATGGCTCTTGAATAATGAAAACCTGGACTGCTCGGATGCTTAAGAAAAATCCCTTGATGCACGCCTTGGTTTTATCCATATTTTCATCGGCTCTTGCAACTTTCTCTCCACCCTCTTTCTGCGAACAAAAGGTGACCCAAGAAAATTCATATATTAACGTGACACTGGGCGATGACCGGCTTCAGCGTCTTGTCACGTTCGCCATTCCAAGCAGATATCACCCAGAAACTCACGGGAATTTTTTTCGGATTGTCGTTGACTACCCATCGATGAAGCCGACCACTGGGCCCCGATCGGGCAAGCTCGACGAAGACTCTCTTGATATCGTGGTGAATCCTTACCCTCGAAATGGGACAATCGCAGACAAAGTAATAGATGGGACCTACGGTGCGAAAAAAACGGGAGCGGAAGAGGGGTACGATATATATCGTCAGCCAATGGGAAGTTCCCCGCCAGTTAAAACATTTGTATATAAAGATAATAATGGAAATAACGTGATAATTGAGGATCCTGGTACATGGTCTATCCGTTATCAGCTTACTCGCGGAGAAAAGCCGAGTTATCTGATTCGGTGCGCATTCAGTAAAAGACTGAATGCAAATTTTCGAGAAATTGATGTTGCCACATCAAAGCTAATTTCCAGCATGTTTGTTAGGTAGAGAATGCAGGATTAAATTAAAGGGTTTTGTCACCAAGAGCTTATTGGCCAAACTTACATACCGGGGAAATCATGCCGCATCTTCTGCTTCCGTTACAACCAGATCAAGTTACGGCGATTCAGGGTTACGTTTCAAGTGGTGATTATGCTGGCGGTTACAATTATGTCAACGGCCTACTTGCCGACGCAAATGTAAACAACGATCCGGCTATGACGGATGCGGGAAGGTGGTTCGATATTGCATCCCAGATAAACGGCGATAGTGGATTCTTCGGATCATTTGCAAGGGGCTACTTGGAGTCTGAGGCTGACGCCAACGGTGTGACAGTTACCGATTCAGATTTCCAAAATGCATCCAATACGCTGGCGAAGCAGGTTTTAACCGAAATCGTCGATCAAGGGGGAATCCCGGACGCGCAAACGATAGTGCCGCAGGACGTCGCAAATATGGAGAGTGATCTCGGCCTGCCTAATTCGGCTTGGCCGGGGGGCTTGTTGGATTGGGTCCTGCTGGGTGGCAACTATGCGAGTTTTGTGGACGACGATGGCAATCCGGTTCAGACTACGGCGAATTTTGTTAATGCCATGAATGGCGTGGCCGCAGGTATCGCCAGGGCAATTGAAGATGGATTTCCTGCACCTGGAGACTTGTTCCCGTCGCTGTTTGGTCCAAATGGTCCATTCAAAAACTTGAATTCTGGATCGATTCCGTTTCCAACCGGTTCGCCGTTAATCGGTGGCATGTATCTGCCCGGAATCAGTGCTGCCTTCAATTCGAGTATGGTTGATCCGATTGTTCTGGATCTCGGCGGCACAGGTGTGCAGCTTGTTTCCTTACAGAATTCGCAAGCCTACTTTGACCTCTACAACACTGGATTCGCCGTACACACAGGATGGGTTGGGCCCCAAACTGGAATACTGGTTGAAGACAAGAATGGCGACGGGTCGATCAACAATATCACGGAGCTGTTTGGCAGCGCTAGTACGGACGGCTTTGCTGCATTGGATGCGTTAGATACGAATCATGACAGCGTAATTAATGCACTGGATCCAGGGTTTGCGAACCTCGAAGTGTGGACAGACACAAACGGAAACGGCGTTACTGATGCGGGCGAACTACACACTCTGGCAGACCTTGGTATCACTTCAATAAACCTGTCCACGCAGTCGGTGAGCCAAGCTTCTGGGGGCAACCTGATTGCAGAGATCGCGACCTACACGCGTGCAGACGGAACGACAGGGGAAATTGCCGAGGCATACTTCGATAACAGTCAGCTCGACTCCCAATTCACCGGAACCTATCAACTAAATCCTGCGGTCCTTACGCTGCCGAATCTTCGCGGATACGGCACGCTTCCTGACTTGTTCGTCTCAATGAGCTTGGCTCCTACACTGCTGCAAATGGTGCAGTCTTTCTCGGTCAAGACATTGGCGGACGGTGCCAGCTTCGCTTCAGACGTCCGCTCCATCCTTTATCAATGGGCGGGCGTACAGGATGTCGATCCGGCTAGCCGCGGCCAATACGTCAACGCCCAAGAGCTTGGCGTGCTCGAGAAGTTCACCGGAGAAAGCTTTACAGAATCGGAATTTGGACTTAACAATAATCCCACCAACGAGCATCAAGGCGCAACGCTGGATATTGCATTCCAGCAGCTCTTATCAGCCACTGAAAGCAGGCTCTTGCTTCAAGGACCACTGGCGCCCTTTCTTTCGGGTGCTAGTTTCGACTACGACACTGACAGTTTGACAGGTACGGCAGACCTCGCCGCACTCGCTAAGGGTTTTGGCAATGCAACGCCTACTGATCAGAGACAGGCGGAACTTTTTTGGCTAGGAGTAGCGCCGCTGATCGATCAGTTGGCTGCGGGGTTGGGACTACCGCAAAGCGAATATGAGGGTGCTCTTGAATCGTCGTTCGCGGCCGCGAATTTGCCTTTTTCACTGTCGTCAGCACGCACTGAGAGCGTACTGCTGGGGGATGCCGGTAGCGACACATTTACTCCGTCGTTCTATTCCCATTCAAGTTACTACTTTGACGGAGAGGGAGGGGGGGATTTTGAACAAGGCGTCGGCGGCAGCGACACCTTTGTATTCAATGCAGGCTACGGCCATCTGGAGATCAGTGAGGGCTATTCTGGTTTGGCGCAGCCGGTGCTGCAACTCGGAGCGGGGATCGGCGCGGCGTCGCTGACGGTGAAGGCAACGTCGAACGGCACGGGGTTGGTGCTGACTGACGGCATCAGCGGAGACCAGATCACGCTGGACAGCATGCTCGGTGTCCTGTCGTCCGGGGTACAACGAGTGCAGTTCGCCGAC
>NZ_JAQQBV010000067.1:0-15294 GCF_046030735.1 Paraburkholderia xenovorans | reverse complement strand
TGAGTTACCAGCAGCACGTCACCCACGGTGGCCCCGGAGCATCCGGCGTGTCGCACATTCGGTGTGAGTGACAAGGCCATGTCACATCCCGTCTCGCACTGCGTGCTCGCCGGACCGGTCCGCGCAAACCGAAGGTTTGCATGGGGCATCGCGCCGAGCGAAGCGACGGCCCGCGCTAACGCGAAAGAAAGGGAGTGGTTGATGAAGTACCGCTCCGGCGCGCGCAGCGCCGCCGGAACTGATGACGGCCTTGTCACTCACGCGGAGTGCGCGATGGCCCGGATGCTCCGGGGCCACCGGCAGTGACGTACTCTGGGCAACGCCAAGCACTGGCGGTGTGAGCCGCTTTCTTTGCTTACCTTTCTTTGTGGCGGCAAAGAAAGTAAGTGCCGCCCCGCACAGGGGCAACCCAAATAGACCACAAAGAAATGAGGAAAACCCCAACCGCCGTAGGCAAACCAGAAAACCCCAACCGCTGCAGGCAAAAAACGCCCCCCAAAATCCCCAGGCGCGCAGCGCCCCTTATAATCGAGTATTCCCCGTATTTACATGCAGACCGACACATGAGCGAGACCCCGAGCGACCCGACCTCCACGCTTGCCAAAAGCTTCGAGCCCCACACCATCGAAGCCCACTGGGGCCCCGAATGGGAGAAGCGCGCGTACGCCGCACCCGTCCTGGACGAAAACAAACCCGACTTCTCGATCCAGTTGCCGCCGCCGAATGTCACCGGCACCCTTCACATGGGCCATGCGTTCAACCAGACGATCATGGACGGCCTCACCCGCTATCACCGCATGCTCGGCGCAAACACGCTGTGGGTGCCGGGCACGGACCACGCCGGTATCGCCACGCAAATCGTCGTCGAACGGCAACTGGACGCAAAAGGCGTGTCGCGCCACGACCTCGGCCGCGAGAAATTCGTCGAACGCGTGTGGGAATGGAAGCAGCAGTCCGGCTCGACCATCACGAATCAGGTCCGCCGTCTGGGCGCGTCGATCGACTGGTCGCGTGAATACTTCACGATGGACGACAAGATGTCCGCCGCCGTGCGCGACGTCTTCGTACGCCTCTACGAACAGGGCCTCATCTATCGCGGCAAACGTCTCGTCAACTGGGATCCGGTGCTGCTCACCGCGGTCTCGGATCTCGAAGTGGTCAGCGAAGAAGAAAACGGCCACCTGTGGCACATCCAGTATCCGCTCGCCGACGGCTCGGGCCATCTGACGGTCGCCACCACGCGCCCGGAAACCATGCTCGGCGACACCGCCGCCATGGTCCACCCGGAAGACGAGCGCTACGCACACCTGATCGGCAAGACGATCAGGCTGCCGCTCACCGGCCGCGAAATCCCGATCATCGCCGACGATTACGTCGACCGCGAATTCGGCACCGGTGTCGTCAAGGTCACGCCGGCGCACGACTTCAACGACTATCAGGTCGGCCTGCGCCACAAGCTGCCGATGATCGAAATCCTCACGCTCGACGCGAAGATCAACGACAACGCGCCGGAACAATACCGCGGCCTCGACCGTTTCGAAGCCCGCAAGCAGGTCGTGGCCGACCTCGAAGCGCTCGGCGCGCTCGAATCGGTGAAGCCGCACAAGCTGATGGTGCCGCGCGGCGACCGCACGGGCGTCGTGATCGAACCGATGCTGACGGACCAGTGGTTCGTCGCGATGAGCAAGCCGGCGCCGGAAGGCACCTTCAATCCGGGCAAGTCGATCGCCGAAACCGCGCTGGACGTAGTACGCAGCGGCGAGATCAGGTTCGTGCCGGAAAACTGGAGCACCACGTACTACCAGTGGCTCGAAAACATCCAGGACTGGTGCATCTCGCGCCAGTTGTGGTGGGGCCATCAGATCCCGGCATGGTACGGCGACAACGGCGAGATCTTCGTCGCGAACACCGAAGAAGCCGCCCGCGACAAAGCCACCCAGGCCGGCTACACCGGCGCGCTCAAGCGTGACGACGACGTGCTCGACACATGGTTCTCGTCTGCGCTAGTGCCGTTTTCGTCGCTCGGCTGGCCGGCGCAAACGCCGGAACTCAAGCATTTCCTGCCGTCGTCGGTGCTGGTCACGGGCTTCGACATCATCTTCTTCTGGGTTGCGCGCATGGTCATGATGACCACGCACTTCACCGGCAAGGTGCCGTTCGACACGGTCTACGTACACGGTCTCGTGCGCGACGCCGAAGGCCAGAAAATGTCGAAGAGCAAGGGCAATACGCTCGACCCGATCGATATCGTCGACGGCATCGACCTCGACTCGCTCGTCGCCAAGCGCACCACCGGGCTGATGAATCCGAAGCAGGCCGCATCGATCGAAAAGAAAACCCGCAAGGAATTCCCGGACGGCATCCCGGCGTTCGGCACGGACGCGCTGCGCTTCACGATGGCGTCGATGGCCACGCTTGGGCGCAACGTCAACTTCGATCTGGCGCGCTGCGAAGGCTACCGCAACTTCTGCAACAAGCTGTGGAATGCCACCCGTTTCGTGCTGATGAACTGCGAAGGCCACGATTGCGGTTTCGGCAAGCCGGAACAATGCGGCGAGTGCGGCCCTGACGGCCATCTGAATTTCTCGTCGGCCGACCGCTGGATCGTGTCGCGCCTGCAACGCGTGGAAGCGGAAGTCGCCAAGGGTTTCACCGACTATCGCTTCGACAATGTGGCCAACGCCCTATACAAGTTCGTATGGGACGAATACTGTGACTGGTATCTCGAACTCGCCAAGGTTCAGATCCAGACGGGTCAGCCGAACCAGCAGCGGGCCACGCGCCGCACGTTGTTGCGCGTACTCGAGACGGTGTTGCGTCTCGCGCATCCGGTGATTCCGTTTATCACCGAGGCGCTGTGGCAGAAGGTTGCGCCGCTGGCCGGCCGTTATCCCGAGGGCAAAGCCGAGGGTGAAGCGTCCATCATGGTGCAGCCTTATCCCGTTGCGGAACCGTCGAAGATCGATGAAGACGCCGAGCAATGGGCGGCCGACCTGAAGGCCGTGATCGATGCGTGCCGGAACCTGCGCGGCGAGATGAATCTGTCGCCGGCGGTCAAGGTGCCGTTGCTCGCAGCCGGCAACGCGGAGCGTCTCGCTACGTTCGCTCCGTACGCGCAGGCCTTGGCCCGCTTGTCGGAGGTGCAGATCATTGCCGACGAGGCAACGCTCGACGCGCAGGCGGATGGCGCGCCAATTGCTATCGTAGGGAATGACAAGCTCGTGCTGAAGGTGGAAATCGATGTTGCGGTGGAGCGCGAGCGGTTGTCGAAAGAGATTGCGCGGCTCAGTACGGAAGTCATCAAGTGCAATGCCAAGTTGCAGAACGAAAGCTTTGTTGCAAAGGCGCCGCCGGCAGTCGTTGAGCAGGAGCAGAAAAGGCTGGCAGAATTCGAAACCACGATCGGCAAGCTGAAAGCTCAGTTGAGCCGCTTGCCAGCCTGATCGATGCTTCGTGTCCGTCCACTCGCTGGGCGGGCAAGGACCCAAAGCTAAATCAGAGGACTCAGGGTAATCACATGCTAAAAGTTACAAAAGCGGTATTTCCGGTAGCAGGTCTTGGCACCCGGTTCCTCCCTGCCACGAAGGCGAGCCCGAAGGAAATGCTGCCGATCGTCGACAAGCCGCTGATTCAATACGCGGTGGAAGAGGCAATGGCGGCCGGCATCACGGAGATGATCTTCGTCACGGGCCGCTCCAAGCGGGCGATCGAGGACCATTTCGATAAATCGTACGAAATCGAGGCCGAACTCGAAGCCCGCGGCAAGGACAAGCTGCTGGAACTCGTACGCAGCATCAAGCCGAGCCATGTGGACTGCTTCTACGTGCGCCAGCCGGAAGCGCTCGGTCTCGGCCACGCGGTGCTGTGCGCGGAGAAGCTGGTGGGTGACAACCCGTTCGCCGTGATTCTCGCCGACGACTTGCTGTACGGCACGCCGCCCGTGATGACACAGATGATCGAGGTGTTCGACCACTATCACAGCTCGGTGATCGGCGTCGAAGAAATCCCGCAGCAGGAGACGAAGTCGTACGGCATCGTCGACGGCAAGGAGTGGGAAGACTCGATCGTGAAGATGTCGGGCATCGTCGAAAAGCCGGAGCCGAGCGTGGCGCCGTCGAATCTCGGCGTGGTCGGCCGCTATGTGCTGAAGCCGCGGATTTTCGAACATCTGCGCGCGCTGAAGCCGGGCGCCGGCGGCGAACTGCAACTGACGGACGCGATTCAATCGCTGCTCGCCGACGAGCAGGTGCTCGCGTACAAGTATCACGGCACGCGCTTCGACTGCGGCAGCAAGCTGGGTTATCTGAAGGCGACGGTCGAGTTCGCGCTGCGTCACCCGGAAGTGGCCGCGGATTTCGAGGAATATCTGCGTACGCGTTCGCCGGTGCTGGCGGGCTGAATTTCTGAACGGCGGCGTCATCGCAAGGTTGATTCAGCCTGTCGATAGCGCGAGCCGGACGTAAAAAAGGCGCTGTGTCCCGCATTCGCGGGCACAGCGCCTTTTTCTTTGGGTCCGGCGCGGGCGGCGCTCTTCAGCGACGCTTCATCAGAAACGTGAAGATTTTGTCGTGGACCGAGCTTTCGACGATCTCGTTGCCGGTCTGCTTCGCGAACGCGGCGAAGTCGCGTTGCGAGCCCGGATCCGTGGCCAGCACCTTGAGGATCTGGCCGCTTTCCATGTCGGCGAGCGCCTTCTTGGCGCGCAGGATGGGCAGCGGGCACATCAGCCCGCGCGCATCGACTTCCTTGTGAATCTGAACTTGCATCGACGATGACCTTCGGGTGAGGGCGTCGGAGTGCCGACGCCGGGTTGAAGGACGAATTTTACAGCAGGGGGTGAAAGGCGAAGCAAACCTCACCTCACCGCCGGCTTCCCCCCATCCGCTACCGCGGCGCCGTCCTCCTGCGCCGCCGCGTCGCGCGTTTCAGGCATGGCTGCCCATACCAGCAACACGGCGAGCGCCCCCGCGGCGGCAAGCCCAAAAAAGCTCACCGCATTCCCGAAATGATCGGCGACGAAGCCGGCCGCGGTCGTACTCAACGTCGCGCCGATCCCGGCCGCCAGCCCGAACAGGCCGATACACAGGTTATAGCGCCCCTTGCCGCCGGCGACGTCGGCGGCAATCAACGGCAGCATCACACCGAACACGGCCGCGCTCAAACCGTCGAGCATCTGCACCGGCACCAGCAGGTAAGGGCTGCTGATCCCGGCGAACAGCAACGCGCGGATCGGCAACGCGGAAAACCCCAGCAACAGGATCGGCCGGCGTCCCCAGCGCTCGGCGGAGCGGCCGACCCACGGCGACATCATCGCGACGATCGCCTGCGGCACGATGATGCACGCGGCAATCACGAGTTGCACGTTGTCGCCCATGCCGGCCGTTACTTCGCCGGCGGCAAGATTCAACATCGCCGCGTTCGACAAATGGAACAGCACGATGCACGCCGCGAACAGCAGCATCCGCTTGTCGCGCAGCAACTCCCGCAAGCTCTCGCGCCGCTCGATCTGCTGCGGCGTGGGGCCGGCCTTCGGCAACTCGATCGTGTCGGTGCGCTGGATCATCGCGAGCGCGAACAGCGCGGGCACCGCGAGCGCCGCCGTCAGCCAGAACACCGCGCGCGGCGAATAGTATTCGCCGAACACACCCATCAGGCCGGCCGCCACCGCGCTGCCGATCGACGCCCAGCGCGCGTTGCGTCCCAGCCGGTCGCCGAGATTCGCGCGTCCCACCAGCGCGAACGAAATCGCGGCGAGAGCCGGCGTCAGCATGCAACTGGCGAAACCGTGGAACACCTCGGCGGCGATCACCGGCAGCACCGTCGGACTCACGGCCAGCAACACCGCGCTCAGGATGATCGCGAGAATCGCCCACGCGGCCGCGCCTTTCTTGTTGCGCAGCGCATCGACTGCGGCGCCGCCCGGCACCTGGCTCACCATCGCGCTGATCGTGCCGACGGAAAGCGCCATGCCGATCTCGCCCTGGGTCCATTTGTGCGAAGCCAGATACGACGCGATGAACGGACCGAAGCCCGTCTGCACGTTGGCGACGAAAAAATTCATCCAGTCGAGCGCGCGCAGGCTGCGCGCGGTAACCATCGTGCGGGCCGTCATCGGACCGCCCGTGCGTTCGACACGGCGATGGCCGGCGTCGTCGCGGTGGAAGCGGGCGTGGCTGGCGTGGCCGACGCGGCGGGAGGCGCGGGCGACACGGCGCGAATCGGCTTGTCGCTCGCGTAGGGCGGCGCCGCGTTGATCTGTGCGTCGCTCAGATCGATCAGCGGCTGCAGTTCCTTGTCCTTCGTGACGAAGTGCAGTGCCGACCAGTTCGCGGCAATCGTGCGCCGCTCGGTGCTGACCATCCCGTTGACGTCGAGCACGACGGCTTGCGGCTGCGCATTCGCGTCGATCAGCACGTCGATCACGCGGCCGACCTTGGCGCCGTTCGAGCGTTCGACCGTCGCGTCGAGCAACGGCAATTCGACGACGTGCGACTTCGCGGGCTGGGACGGCGCGCCGGGCGCGGTGAGTGTGATCGGCGCGGTCTTCGCGGTCGGCGTGAAGCGGAACACACCCCACGGGAAGTTCACCTTGCGATCGCCGACGCCGAGGAAGCCCTGCAGATTGACCACCATCTCGCGCGGCTTGCCGCTCGCGTCCGTGATCATGTCGACAGCGCGGCCGACCACCTTGCCGTCGGGCTTCTGCACCTGGCTGTCGAGCAGCGCGCGCGCCTCATTGCGCTCGATGGTGCGCACCACGATCAGCGGCGGGGGCGGCGGAGGCGGCGGCGCGGGTGCGACGACCGGCGGCGGAGGCTCGACCTTGTGCGGCTTGACGACCGGCTTCTTCGGTTTCTTCGGCTGACCGGGTTCCGCGGGTTCGGTCTCGACCGGTTCCGGCTCGGACGCCGCCACCGGCGCGCTCGCGGGTTCGACGGGCATCACCGTGGCTTCGACGATCGGCGCCTGCTGCGGCCCCCACAACAGGCTGCAACCGGACAGCGCGAACAGCGCGAAGACAGCAAGAATCGGCAGACGCCAGGCTCGGCGCGAGAAACCGCCAGTCATCAAGAAGAACTCCATGGGCCGGTGCGGGCGGGCGCTCTCGGACCGCCGCAGTGATGTCAGGTAAGGGCCAGAGTGTAACCCGTGGCGCCGGCTCGGCCTGGTTTCGACGGTGGTCCGGCAGGCCTCTCCACGCACGCTTCATGCCGCGCCGCGTAGTCCGATCGGCGACTCGCGGGGGTTTGCGCGCGCCGAACCCTGGAAAACCCTTTCACATCGTCATGACAAACCGTAGGTGTATACGCGCGGCCTGTGTGCATGTTTTGCCGTCGCTGCAGCGATATAAGCGTCGCGACATGTCTGGCATGCCATCCATGCGATGGGAGATATATTTGTGTTGCCCTACATTTCGAGACAGCAAAAAAGAACGCAAACCGACGTTCAAACCTTGCGATACCCACACTAAATCAACTCAACGAGACGAACCTGATGACGGCCGGATGCCGGCCGTTTCAGCGCGCTGATAAAGGAGTCACTCATCATGATGGAACCCCACGCCCAACCGATTTCCGAAGTCGGCGTCGAATCATTCGACGGCAAGGGCTTTCTCGACCGTTACTTCGAAATCTCGTCGCGCGGCAGTTCGCAGCGTCAGGAAATCGTCGCGGGCATCACGACCTTCCTTGCGATGGTCTATTCCGTGTTCGTCGTGCCGGGCATGTTCGGCAAAGCGGGCTTCGACACCAGCGCGGTGTTCGTCGCCGTGTGCCTGACCACCGCGTTCGGTTCGCTACTGATGGGTGTGTGGGCGCGTTTGCCGATCGCGATCGGCTGCGCGATTTCGCTGACCGCGTTTACCGCGTTCGGCCTCGTGCTCGGCAAAGGGCTGCATCCGAACGTCGCGCTCGGTGCGGTGTTTCTGATGGGCGTCGTATTCACCGCGATTTCGGTGACGGGCGTGCGTTCGTGGATTCTGCGCAATCTGCCGACCGGCATCGCGCACGGAACGGGGATCGGTATTGGTCTGTTCCTGCTGCTGATCGCCGCCAACGATGTCGGTCTCGTCGTGAAGAATCCGGGCGCCGGGCTGCCGGTTGCGCTCGGCAAGATCACCGCGTTGCCGGCGATCATGTCGGTGGCGGGGTTAGCGGCGATCTTCGGGTTGGTGCGGCGCCGCGTGCCGGGTTCGATCCTGATCGTGATCGTCGCGATTTCGGCGATCGCGTTGGTGATCGATCCGGCGGTCGCGTTTCACGGCGTGTTCGCGCTGCCTTCGCTGAGCGCGCCGGGGCATGCTTCGTCGATCGGCGCGATGGATATCAAGGGCGCGTTGTCGATGGCAGTGCTGCCTAGCGTGCTGGCGCTCGTGATGACCGCTGTGTTCGACGCGACCGGCACGATCCGCGCCGTCGCGGGACAGGCGGGGCAACTCGACGAGAACGGCCGGATCGTCAACGGCGGCCGTGCGCTGACGGCCGATTCGCTGAGCTCGGTTTTCTCGGGGCTGCTCGGCGGCGCGCCGGCCGCGGCTTATATCGAATCGACGGTCGGCGTTGCCGCCGGCGCGAAGACGGGGATGGCTGCCGCGGTGGTCGGGCTGCTGTTTCTCGTCGTGATGTTCTTCTCGCCGCTTGCGGGTTTAGTGCCGTCGTATGCGACTGCGCCGGCTTTGATGTATGTCGGGCTGCTAATGTTGTCGAATGTCAGCAAGCTGCATATGGACGATATGGTCGACGCGATGTCGGGGTTGATGTGCGCGGTGTTTATCGTGCTGACCGCGAATATCGTGACGGGCATCATGCTCGGCTTTGCGACGCTCGTAATCGGCCGCGTGGTGAGCGGGGAGTATCGCAAGCTGAATGTCGGTACGGTGGCGATCGCGGTCGTGCTGGTCGCGTTCTATCTCGGCGGCTGGGCGATCTGAGCGGCGGTGGTTTTATATGTTGTAGCGTGAGAGCGGGGCGGCCTGGGTTGGCTCGCTCGAGCGGGTAGTCGGTTGTTCTCCAATTTTGGCGCGGCGTGTTTGCAGGGTTTTGACTGCGATGCGCCGCGTTTCTTTTTGCTTGATCGCTGTCGCATCTTCATGCGCCTTTACGTCCCGTTTCGTAAAACAGCGCGAACAGTTCCGACTGCGAGTTCACGTTCAGCTTCGTGTAGATATGCTTCTTGTGCGCGCGCACCGTCTCGAACGAGATCGTGAGTTTCTCCGCGATTGCGCGCGTGGAGAATCCGCTCAACGTGAGCATGGCCACTTCCACCTCGCGCGCGGTGAGCGATGAACGGCCACCCGCCGACGACACCTGTTCAAAACGCGCGGCATACGCAGGGGCTTCGGTTTCCATGCCGGTTTCCACGCCGGTTGCCATCGTTGCATCGCTTGACAGTACGCGCGACGACGACGTGTCGAACGATTCATACGGCAACCGCTGCCGCAACAACGCGATCACCCAGGGCGCGCACAGTGCGAGAACCGCGAGATCGCGCTCGCCATAGCGCTGCGTCGCGCCGAGCGAGAATGCCAGCGTATGCCGCGCGTCGATCATGTAGTTGAAATGCACCTCGTCGCCGACGATGTTTTTCCTGAAGTACCGCTGGTAGTAATCGGTCATCGTGAAGTTGTCGGGCGCGACGTCCGCGAGCGTGACGAAGCCCGACGCGGGCCGTTCGGTCGCGGCGATGTAGAACGGATCGAGTTGGTAGAGCGCGGCCAGATAATCCTGGAACATCGCGTCCACGGTGCCGTCCGGCATCGGCGATTCCGCGCAGACGAGCGGCGCCTCGCCGGCGGTGAAGCGCAGGGCGACCCAGTTGTCGAACACCACATAGCGTTCGAGCGCGCGGGTCAGGCGGGTCCAGAATTGAGCGCTGTCGAGTGCTTCGACGACCGCGCCGATCTCCCGATGAAAGGCGAGGTCGCGCCATTCGAGTTCCATGCCTGCTCCGTTGAGGGTAACCCTGCTGGGTAATTACGAACAAAAATATGTCTGGTAATAATAGGCTCAACCTTGAACGCGGGCGGCCTGGCAACAGCCGCTATTAGACGCGAAGCGGACAGGCAGGAACAGCAGTCAAATTTGCATGGGACCGGAGACAGCATGCTGCAACTCGAACTGGCACAAATACCGATCGTCGACGGCGCCGCAGGCGTGGACGGCGCGAACGTACAACGTGTGCTGCACACCATCGGCCAACGCTCGGCCGACACCGATCTGATCGTATTTCCCGAGACCACGCTGTCGGGCTTTCCGACGCGCGACAACATCCGCGACGTCGCGGAACCGCTCGACGGCCCGTCGCTCACCGCCGTGCGCAACGCGGCGCGTGAAGCGCGCGTGGCCGTCGCGGTGGGGTTCGCCGAGCGCGACGGCAGCCGCTTTTTCAATACCACAGTACTGGTCGACGAACACGGTGACATCGCGTTGCGTTATCGCAAGACGCACCTGTGGGCGTCGGATGTCGGCGTGTTCGAAGCGGGCGACCGTTACGACGTATGCAGCTTCAAAGGGATGACGGTCGGCCTGCTGATCTGCTACGACATCGAATTTCCCGAAACCGCGCGCGCGGTCGCGTCGCTCGGCGCCGATCTGCTGATCGTGACGAACGGCAACATGGATCCGTTCGGGCCGGTGCATCGCCGTGCGATCGTCGCGCGCGCGATGGAGAACCAGATGTTCGCGGCACTCGTGAATCGCATCGGTCCCGGCGACGACAATCTCACGTTCCCCGGCGAATCCGCGCTGATCGATCCGTTCGGCGACGTGGTAGGCGACGCGGGGCACGAACAGAACGTACTGCGCGCGACGCTCGACCCGGCGCGGCTCGAAGGAGCGCGCGAGCACTATCGCTATCTGCACGACGCGCGCATCGCACTCGACCTCGCGACCGTCGACGGTGAAAACGGCCAGCGCTCACGTGTGATTCGCGCACGTTGAGCGCGGCGCGTCGGCTTTTTCGTCACCGACGCGCGCCGGCTAACAACCCCAACACGTACCGCGCGGAACACGCGCATCCAGCAAGTCTGATCGAACTCGACCGGAGCGGCGCAGCGTGCGCCGCATCCCAGGCCGATGCTCGTCCATTCGCCTCAGGAGACACCGCATGAATCCCTCTTCCAACGCAGAGCCTGCCGAGCATAAAACCGCGGCGCGGACCACGCATCTGAAACGCACGCTGGGCTTGCCTTCGGTCCTGCTGTTCGGTCTCGCGTACATGGCGCCGCTGATCGTGTACGGCACATACGGCGTGCTCGCGAGCGCGAGCGGCGACACCGCCGCGCTCGCGTATCTGATCGCATTGATCGCGATCGTTTTCACCGCGCTCAGCTACGGAAAACTCGCGCGACTGTTTCCGGTCGCGGGCTCGGCTTATACGTACACGCGCAAAAGCTTCAACCCGCATCTCGGCTTCATGATCGGCTGGGCCACATTGCTCGACTATTTCTTTCTGCCGATGGTGATCTGGCTGATCGGCGCGGCATATCTGAGCGCGGCATTTCCGCATATTCCGGCATGGATCTGGATCGTCGCGTTCATCGTACTGACGAGCGCGTTGAACATTCTCGGCATCGAACTTGCAAATCGCTTCAACATCGTGCTGATGGTGGTGCAACTGGCGATCGTCGCGTTGTTCGTCGTGCTGTGCTGCCATTACGTGACGGCCGCCGCCGGTCCCGGCGGTCTGATTTCCGCGGAGCCGTTCTTCAAGCCGCATGTGCCGTTCTCGGCAACGATGGCCGGCGCTGCGATTGCCGCATATTCGTATCTCGGCTTCGACGCGGTTTCGACGCTCACCGAAGAAACGATTGCCCCTGAAAAGACGATGCCGCGTGCGATCGTGCTGATTGCGCTGATCGGCGGCGCGATCTTCGTGATCGCGGCGTACACGGTCCAGCTTGCGCATCCCGGTGCGGTTTTCAAGGATCCGGATTCGGCCGCGTTCGAAGTCGCGCGCAAAGTGGGCGGCGATATCTTCGTGACGGTGTTTCTCGCCGGGCTGATCCTCGCACAATTCGCGTCGGGCATCTCGGCGCAGGCGAGCGTCGGGCGCCTGTTGTATGCGATGGGACGCGACGAAGTGCTGCCCAAGCGGATTTTCGGATTCGTGCATCCGAAGTTCAAGACACCGGCGCTGAACATCGCGATCGCGGGCGCCATCGGACTGGTTGCGTTGAAGCTGGATGTGGCGACGTCGACATCGTTCATCAACTTCGGTGCGTTTCTCGCGTTCACTGCGGTCAATCTGTGCGTGATCCGTCAGTTCTTCAACGCGAAGGGCGGCGCGAATGCGATGGGCGTGATCGGCGGCCTGCTGTTCCCGCTCGCCGGTGCGATCGCCGATGTATGGTTGCTGGTGAGTCTGGAGAAAACAGCGCTCGTGCTCGGCGCGGCGTGGTTCGTGGCGGGCCTGTGCTATCTCGGCTGGATCACGCGTGGGTTCCGTCAGGCGCCGCCTGAAGTGGCGGTCTGACGGTGTTGTTGCTCAGGTGTTCAAAGCGACATGTCGAACGCGGGTTTGATGAAAAATTCGATTGCCATCACGATCAGGCCCATCACGGCTGCTGACAGCGTCAACGTACCGTATTCGTCGTAGCGAGCATCGTAAAGGCACGCTACGACGAAAAGAATCGCCATCAGGTTGGTCAGCCAGTCGAAATTCAGCGCCAAGTTCATCGATAAAATCCGGGCTTGTGTGCGACTCGTATTGTTCAAATCACTCTCTCAGGTGAGAGCGATTCTAGCGAGTCGAGCTTACGGATTCGCAACGGCGGCGCTTACAGTAATTACATCATCTCGTGCTCGATCCAGTCGATCACGGACGTGCGCTTCGGCTGCCAGGCGAGCAGCTTACGTGCGCGATCACCGCGCACCCGGCTGTTCGATCCAAGGCCGTACGAGGCCATTTCATCACCCCATTCCTTCCGCGCTTCTGCGAGCGGCCAGTCTTGCGGCTCGCCCAACTTCATCACATGCGCGATAGCCGCGCTCATGTCGCGAAACGATGCTTCGCCGCTTTCTACGAAGTAGAAGGTGCCCGCAGGCGTTTTCTCCAGCGCGAGGCGATAAAGCTCGGCGACGTCGTCGATATGCACGTTCGACCAGATGTTGCCGCCGCTGCCCACATGACGCACGACACCGCTTTTTTGCGCCTGACGCACGAGCCGCGGTAGCTGCACGCTCGCGCTGCCGGCCACCGCGCCGTTGCCGTAGATCAGCGTGTTGCACAACACCGCCGAGCGGATGTTCTGCTGCGCGGCGCCGAGCACGAGTTGATCGATCGCGACGCGGGCCGCTTTGTCCGCGGTCGGCGTGGGCAAGGCGTCTTCGTGATAGATGCGCGCTTCTCCCGCTTCGCCGCCCGAGGCATCGCCGACGATACTCGAGCCGCTCGTGTGCAGGAACGGTTTGCCAGAGCCGGCCAGACCTTCGATCAGCGCGTTCACCGCGCCTTCGTGATCGCTGCTCGCGGCATTGATGACGGCGTCCGCGGCTTTTGCTTCGGTGATCAGCAGGTCGCGGTCGTCGAGCGTGCCGATGACTGGCTCGATGCCGAGGCGTTGTAACTCGGCGCTATGTTCAGGTTTGCGGATCAAGCCGCGGACCTGATGGCCGGCGCGCACCAGATGGGCCGCGATCGAACCGCCGATAAACCCGCTTGCGCCAGTAATGAAAATCTTCAAGACGTTCTCCTGTTGGTGGAAAGGCAACGACAGGTGACCAGTATCCTCGCCTCGGGTCATTGCAAAAACAGCTGTGGTCGCAAATCATTCTTGATTTGATATCAACAATAAAACTTCCGGGAAAGAGTGTCGGCGATTTTTCTCGACCACGGACGCGGATCGCTCACCGGCAGTTCGGGAAGGTAAAGGTACCAGGCGTGCGGTCTGTTAGTGAAACTATCTACTTATATATTCAGGTACTCGAATTTATTTTTAAAAAAATGAATGGCCAGATTGTGGGTAAGGAAGTGGCGCTCTTAACATGGTCGCTTGATTGTTAAGTCTAATTTCTGATGCTGCGTACGAACGTGTTTGCGTTGGCGGCCTTTGATAGAAACATGCGTTGAGAAGGGTGCCGGAAGCCAGTGTGCCGGAACGAGCACCAGGGAGCGACGGGAGAATCAGGGGGAGCAGAATGAATTGCATCCTGAGGAGCCGGGCGTTCTTGCATTGATTTTGTTAGAGCAAGTGTCATTGCGTAGTGGTGACCAGTTGCAAGAACGGCGCACGTTGCGACCGGGCACCACACGGTTCCGCTCAAAAGCAACTGTCCGATTCCGAGGCGGCTTATGCACAGTTACGCAGAGAAAGATTCGACGACCCGAACGGATTCAAGCCGTGAAGATGAATTGAGTGAACAGCCCGATATTGCGGAATCGAGGTGGTTCGACCAGGCGGAGCGCATCGGCCGCAATGGCGAGTGGAACTTCGAACTGGCCGACTCCATGCCCTTTTTAATTTCGGAACTTCCTTGCTGGAAGATCGGCGGGCTGGCACTTCACGTCAGGATCGGTCAGCACCATGAATTTTTTGGTGCAACGGGGCCCAGCGCTAACGAGATATCTATCGAGGTGGAGGGAAACCACTATTGGGCGGTAATCAACGGTGTAAGAGTCTGGGTTTCGCCTGACGGCAACTGTTTTTTCAACGCCATCTGGAAGTCGCTGCAGGCTTGCGGGGATATGGATGCGGTCAGGCGGATTTTTCGGGGCAACGTGCCGGCCAACGAGCGGGAGGCCTCCGATTACTTCCGTCGTGAGATCCGGCGCTACGCGTTCGATCACCCGGAGCTCGAGGTGAGATTGCTGGGTGACGTCGAACGTCCGGCCGATCCCTGGAGTGCGCCGCGATGCCCACCCGGTTTGCGCCAACCAGACGCCCAGCCGGAGTGCAAATCGTCGAAAGTGGGAGATGTTGCCGGCAGTGCTATCAGAATCAGATTGAAAAACAACCGGTACAGCGCAGTGGTAAATGGCAAAGCGCTTCCGGCCCACTCCCTTATTCGCAATCGTGCGCCGGTGGTGGAGACATCCGGAGTGCCAGGCGATCTGGACGAAACGGATATCGATGAATTTTTTGACGCATCGGACACCGCCGAATGGCTAGTCCAGGCGGGGCGGCCAGCGGTACATGCAGCCGGTCCAGAGGGCGGGCGTCTGACGCCGGACAATAGTCAGCCCCCTATGCCAGGCGTCAACCTTCGCTCCATTCTGTACAAACGTCCAACCTTGCGTGCCAGCGAAATTCCCCGCGCGCGGAAAACCGTTCGATGGAATGCTTCCCTGGTCGAATCC
>NZ_JAQQBV010000066.1:0-15316 GCF_046030735.1 Paraburkholderia xenovorans | reverse complement strand
CCTTACAAACCCACGAGCCTGTCCGATTGTTCTTAACACGAGCATCGGGTTGTCGCGCTCGAGTGCAAACCGGATGTCGTCGCCGGATAGTTCGATACGTAGGGCATCCCGCACAGCCACTTGTAACGCCCCAGACGATGCAGTGCGCCAACCCTGCTTACCCTTCAGGAGCGCGTAGAGGCGCTTCGTACGTCCCTGCGAGAAACGCAGCGTGCCGTGTCGAAACCTTATCCAGGTTACGGCACCAACGATTGGTGCGCTGAGTATGGATACGACGGTGGCGAGATGACTTTGCTGGAGAAAGGTAAGTACGGCACTGAAGCTCATAGGCACTCCCACTCGATCGACGAGTTGCAATGTTATCGCCAGTCGGCTTGATGTTCATCGCCATCGGCTTGGCAAAGCTTCCTGAGCCGGCAATTTCTGTGCTTCAGCGATACGAATTGCCAGCGAATGTTCTCGCGCGCGTACCGAGTATGTCGACGATGGTGCTTGCAGGAACATTCCCGCGGGTGTCCAGACGCGGCACCTCGACAATAGTTTAGTTTCGGTCTCGAAGTACAACGGGCAAATCCCCGAGTTTTCGCAAGCAACTTGCGGACGTGTTCCCTAGGTGCATGACTATATGCCGTAAGCGAGCGTCCGGTGACTGGTTCTAGCCAAAAAAGGAAAAATCGGTGCGGGATGCGCCCGAAGGCGCTTCCCGCTGACTATGCCGTCGCGGGCATATTCAATCAGAACGCAGTCGGAAACGCTATCGTCTTCGATGGTTCACTGGATCACTTCGCCTTCAACGCGTCGCCTACCGAACGAACCATTCTTTACATGGAGTTTGAACGAGCCAGACTCATGGTTGAGTGACGACCCGGTTACCACGATTACGAAGTCATTGCGCTCAACGACGACGAGAAGCCGCGTCTTGTCGGCAATCTCGGATGCAACACGTACCTAAGTCGGCGCAACCACGGCTTACTGGTTGTCGGCGCGACGCCCGCGGAAGCATTTGTGTCGATGTACTTCTTCGGAGTGGCTTGCATGACGCAGATCCACGCGTAGTCGGTCGGCGGCAAGCTGTGTCCTATTCCGCCATCGATTCTGTACGGCATCGACCAGCGTATCAGGCATTCATTTTGGCGTAAGCTTGATTCAACGAAAAGAGCATACCCGCGATCGATGCGGCAATGGTGCAGAGAAGTTTGAGCAGGGCGAGCGCTCTGTAACCCGACAGTGCGTTCTTCGACGTATGCCGGACGTGCGCGATGGACGAACGGCTCTGCTTGTTGATCGATGCTCTCGATGGACATGAATTTCATATATTAGCCTCAGGTCTGGGTAGCCGGGGGAGGGTCTCCGCAAGCAGTGCGATCGGCATCCAAGTGTTCTATCCGGGCGGAACGAAGTGCTCGTTGATTCCAGTGCCCGAGAAGATCGCGAATCTGATCTTTGGCGGTGAGCATCATGACGAGATGCATATCGTGGCGTCCAGTTCGCTGTATCTGATCAGGTTCAATGCGCAGGGTATACAGACTAGGTGAACGGAAGGGAATATTCGAATCAGACGACGTAGTCCGGTTGGCGCAGTGGTTGAGCTGCCTTGAATGCCGGGTGTTCGACCGCGTGCCCGAAGACCGCGAGGCTGCGCGGGTAAGCGCTCAGATGGCAACCCATCCGCTGCGCGTTAGCGATTTGCGGTACGAGGCAACAATCGGCGAGCGTTGGCTGCGCGCCGAAACACCAGGGGCCCTGGCCATAACACGCCAACAGCCGTTCGACGCCCGCCATACCCTCCGCCGTCCAGTGCCGGTACCACTTGTTCCTCTGCTCGGACGAGATGCCCATCACTTCTTGCAGATACTTCAGGACGCGCAGATTGTTGACCGGGTGGATGTCGGATGAAATTAGATACGACAGCTCGAGCACACGCGCACGGTTCTCCGGGTCGAGCGGAATCATACGCGGCTCCGGGTAGCGCGCATCCAGATAGTCGATGATTGCAAGCGACTGCCCGAGACGCAACTCGCTTTCGACAAGGGCGGGTACGGTTGCAGACGGATTGACGCGTTCGATGTACTGCGTGTCGAGATGCTCGCCCGTACGAATATTGACCGCCTGATAGTCGCAATCGAGGCCTTTGAGGGCGAGAACGATGCGCACGCGGTACGACGCCGAACTGTTGAAAAAGCTATGAAGCTGCACGATATGGCCTTTTTCGTTTGCCTTCAGACGACCAGCACTTTCAATTCGCCGAGACGCTCGACGCCGACGGCGATCACGTCACCGGCCTTGACCGCGCCGACGCCTTCCGGCGTGCCGGTATAGATGACGTCGCCGGGTTCGAGACCGAAATACTTCGACAAATCGGCAACGGTCTCCGCTACCGACCAGATCAGATATGACACGTCGCTCTTCTGTTTTGTGACGCCGTTGACGGTGAGCCATACAGCGCCGCTATTGAGATGCCCCACCGCGCTTGCGGGGTGAATCGGACCGAGCGGCGCCGAGCGATCGAACGCCTTGCCGATTTCCCACGGGCGACCCATCTCGCGCATCTTCATCTGTAGATCGCGCCGTGTCATGTCGAGACCGACTGCATAGCCCCATACATGATCGAGTGCGTGCTCGACGGCAATGTCCGAGCCGCCCTTGCCGATCACCGCGACCAATTCCGCTTCGTAGTGGTAATTCTGCGTCTGAGACGGATAGGCGAGTTCGAGCGTTCCACCGGAGTCGATCGGCACGATCGCGTCAGCGGGCTTGCAGAAAAAGAACGGTGGCTCTCGATCAGGATCGAAGCCCATCTCGCGCGCATGCGCCACATAGTTGCGGCCGACGCAGTAGACGCGGCGCACTGCAAACCGATCGCTGGTGCCGATGACGGGAACGCCGACTGGCGCTTCGGGAGGGAAAATAAAAGCCATGGTGGGCGACTCATTCAAAAATGGAGAGTTCGGGTGTGCGCCGCATTTATAGGACGCCGAGCCATACCTTGTAAAATAGTGAATTCATCTGATTCATATATTTTTTTTATATACTTGGCTGGTGCCTCAAATGGACTGGACCTACCGACTGCGTCTGAGGCACCTTCAGGTGCTGCTGAGTCTTGCTGAGACCGGTAACCTGAGTCAGTCCGCGACGGCGTTGAATACAACTCAGCCTGCGCTGTCGAAATGGCTCAAGGAATTGGAGGCGGATGTGGAGCTGCCGCTTTTCGAGCGGCATGCTCGAGGACTGCGGCCGACGCCGTATGGCGCGTTGATCGAGCACGCGCGACGCATCGACGCTCATCTCGATAGCGCGCGCGACGATATGCAGGCTTTGCGCGATGGCGGCAGCGGGCTCGTCACGATCGGGACGTCCGGCGTTACGGCGGCTGACACGGTGCCGCTCGCCGTAGCGCATCTGTTGCAGAAGATGCCTCGGGCGCAGGTACGGCTGCTCGAAAGCACGATGAACTTGTTGATGCCGCAACTGATCCGCGGCGACCTGGATATAGTCGTTGGCCGGTCGACTCCAGAAAATCGGAACCCACAGATTCAAGCCGAAACGCTCTACAAGGAACCGATTCACTTCGTCTCAGGGCCTCAGCATCCTTTAGTTTCCAGGAGCACGCTCGACTGGGATGACCTGCTGGCCTATCAGTGGATCGTATGGCCACACGGCACGCCGGTGCGCAATGCGCTCGAGACTGCGCTTGCCGCGGCGGGGCAGACGATGCCGAACCGCTGCGTGGAATCGAACTCGACGATCCTGAACATGACGTTGCTCAACCAAACCAATCTGATTGGCGTAGCGTCGCATCGGGGCGCGCGACATTTCGAGCAATTGAACGCGCTGCGGATTCTTCCAATGCACCTTGCCGGGATCGGCTCAGTGTCGATCTACTGGCGCCCAGATACTCTCAATCGGACCGCAGTAGCGGTTGCCCTTGAGAGCTTGCGGGTTTGCGCCGAGCAGTAATCCGGCGGCGCGCAGACCGCTTTCGACCTATGACAGATCGCGCGTCGGCAGAAGCTCTCTACGAGTACGCCTCTTACTTACCGACGTTGAATATCGCGATGGCATCGCGCAGGCTGCTTACCTGTTCGGCCATCGCTTGCGCCGCAGCCGACGCCTGCTCCACGAGGGCTGCATTTTGCTGTGTCACCTCATCCCTCTGGCCGACCGCCACGTTGACCTGCTCGATTCCAGTGTTCTGTTCGGACGAAGCGGACGAAATCTCCCCGATGATGTCCGTTACCTGTTTGACCGAGCGCACCACTTCATCCATCGTGTGTCGTGCGTTGGCGACTTGCGGAGCGCCTTCTGACACGTGGTCAGCTTTCTTCGAATGTGGCGTTCGTAACTCACGCCTGAAAACGTATTCACTAGTTCAGTTAGACGAGAACCCTCCGCCGTGTTCGAATGCGATCGACACAAACGCGCGCGGCTAGGACTCGGATCGCGCAGCCTTATCCATACCAGCCCGCGGCTCCGGAAATCTCTGCGCTGCACTTCAGCAGACTCGGGACAATGTCTGTTTCGACGATCGGGTCGAGCAGAGAGCTCGCTCCCATGACGGTGATGCCCGCCACAATCATGCCGGCCTGGTCGAAGACAGGTGCGGAGAGGGACGTATAGTGCGGTAGCAGCGCGTCCTTGCAATGGCTCAAGCCGTTTTGCCGCACACGTTGCTTCAGTTCCTGCACTTCCTCGATTGATTTGGGGACCTCACCGGCATATTTCACAGTGGCGTTGTCTTCGAGCATGGCCAGCTCCTGTTCGACCATGTCCTGCGTAACGTGGTCCGGAAGGAACGAAAGAAAATTACGACCCAACGCAGACGACAGCAGTGGAAGCACACTGCCTATGCGCAATTCGAGGAGAGGCGAACTCTTTCCGCCCTCGACTCTGTAGACGATCGTTGGCCCGTGGTTGCCCCATACGCCCAGAAAAACCGTGTACCCCAATTGCGCGGAAAGCTGCGACATCATCGGACGCGCAACCTTGTAGATATCGAACTGCTGCAGTGCTGCTACGCCAAGCTTGAGTGCATAGCTCCCCAATCCATAAAGGCCGGTCTCCACATCCTGCAATACAACTCCTACGTGCTGGAAGCTAACCAGGTAGTAGTGAACGTTGGCCACTGATAGGCCTGAGCGTTCGGCAATCACGCGCAAAGGAAGCGGTCCGTCAGCCCTGCAAAGTACGTCCAGGATGCCGAATCCTATCTCGATTGACTGAATCCCACGTCGCGCTTTGCGCGCGGCCGATGGGACTGTCGCGTCGGATGCATTTTCCTGTTGGGCAATGAGGGGAGCTTCATTTTCCATTGTTGCAAGGTTCGAGGATCGGTCGGCGCGTTGTCGTGGCATAGGTTTGAGTGGCTGGAATGTTCCACCGCGAAATCAGATTGAGATTGAAACAGCCGCCTGATTCTACGGCACCGAAGGGTGGGACGGGATCAACGCATTCCGTTTCCCAGGCAGCTGAACGGGTTAACCCGAGTATGCACGTCTTTTTGATAATGTACCATTATATAAACATCATCAAACGTCTGGTTGCGCGGTTTGGTTGGACCCTGCGTGACGACAACGATGTGCGGTGCCACGAACTGATCTCGACCTCGAACTGCTTTCCGATCGACCTCGATCCTGTGCGCCGGCAAACAAATAGCTCTTAGGAGATGTCGAATGGCAGCAAACCGATCCGCGTCAGTCAATGTCACGGAATTGATTGATCGCAACGGGGTATCTCCGTTTCAGATGATGATCGTCGCCTTGTGCTTTCTGATCATCGCCATTGACGGGTTCGATACAGCCGCTATTGGTTTTATCGCACCGGCAATCCGCTCGGTGTGGCACGTCGGTGCGGCGCAGTTTGGTGCGGTTTTCGGCGCCGGATTGGCGGGTTTGACGCTTGGCGCG
The DNA here is from genome assembly GCF_046030735.1 of Paraburkholderia xenovorans. Taxonomy (GTDB): domain Bacteria; phylum Pseudomonadota; class Gammaproteobacteria; order Burkholderiales; family Burkholderiaceae; genus Paraburkholderia; species Paraburkholderia xenovorans_A. The sequence goes on along the minus strand of NZ_JAQQBV010000066.1, from coordinate 9,413 downwards.
CTAGTGACGGGTCCCCTGGCCGACCGGTTCGGGCGCAGGCGGGTGCTTTTGCTGTGCGTGCTCTTCTTTGGGATTGCGAGTGTTGCCTGTGCTCAAGCCACCTCATTCAGCGATCTGGTGGTCCTGCGTTTCCTGACAGGCTTGGGCCTAGGCGGTGCGATGCCCAACGCGATCACCTTGACCTCGGAATATTGTCCGTCGGCACGCCGCATGTTTATTGTCACCACGATGGCCTGTGGATTCACGCTCGGATCTGCGCTGGGTGGCTTTGTCGCCGCAGCACTGACCACGCATTACGGCTGGCGATCTGTGTTGCTAGCGGGTGGCGTAGCTCCGTTGATCTTGTTGCCTGTCTTTGCGTGGCTGCTTCCAGAATCGGTGCGTTACCTTGTTACGACCGGAAAACGCATGCAGGAGATTGCCCGCGTTCTAGCGCGAATTTCCGACCGCGACGATATTTCAGCCAGCTCATTCACGGTGTCGTGCGAAGCGGTGACGGGTTCACCCGTCAGTCATCTTTTCCGGCCTGATTTGCTCCGCGGTACGCTGCTGCTGTGGTTCACGTTCTTCATGAGCCTCCTCGTGATCTATCTGCTTTCGAGCTGGTTACCCACACTGCTGCGCTCAACCGGTGCAACGCTTGAAACTGCTGCGCTCGTCACTGCCATGTTCCAGGTGGGTGGAACGATCGGCGCGATTTCGCTGGGCTGGCTTATGGATCGCTTCAACCCTTCTTATGTACTGGCTCTCAGCTACCTCGCGGCGGCCGTATTCATCGCTGCGATTGGAGACCTGGTGAGTACACCGTGGCTTGCCGCTACGACCGTGTTCTGCGCAGGATTTTGCGTTTCCGGTTGCCAGGTCGGCGTGAACGCATTTGCCGCATCGTTTTACCCAACCGACTGCCGTGCCACCGGAGTGAGCTGGGCTAACGGAATCGGCCGTATGGGCTCGGTCGTCGGTTCTCTGGCGGGTGGCGTGATGCTGGGTGCAGGCCTGTTGTTTCCCACGCTATTTCTGATTGTCGGCGTTCCCGCTGCAATTGCCGGCGTCTCGATGTTCGGCCTCGGCCGATGGCGCAACCGGGTGCAAATACCCGGTGAGCACCAGGAGATATCTCCTTCGAGTTTCAGCTCCTGAATCCGGGGCAGATCCCGGACCGAACCAGCAGTTACGCCGGCAGTTCAGGAAAGACCTGGCAACACATACCGTTGATGGATACAACGAACATCTGGAGCACACCATGTCACAAAACGCCTACGACAAGTATCGTGAAAACGTCCCAGGACGCGCTGACGTTACCGATACACCGGAACTGATTGCGTACTACCAGGAACTGGATCAGCTCAAGGCGGGGGCGCTGTGGACGGTAGCCAACAAGATCGAACCGTGGCAGCCCAAAAGCGATTCCCTACCTGTGCTGTGGCGCTATCGCGATCTGCGCGAACACGTGCTTCGATCGGTCGATCTCGTGATCCCCGAGCGCGCGGGCCGGCGTGTCGTGTATCTGAACAATCCGGGGCGGCGTGACGTATCTGCCGCGGTAGGGTGGCTGTACTCCGGGCTCCAGGTCATGAATCCTGGCGAAGCGGCTTCGGCGCACGCGCATTCGGCGTCGGCATTGCGCTTCATCATGGAAGGTTCGGGCGCTTACACGATCGTCGACGGCCACAAGATGACGCTCGGCGCAAACGACTTTGTCCTCACACCGAATGGCACCTGGCACGAACATGGTGTGTCCTCGGAGGGTACTCCTTGCATCTGGCAGGACGGCCTTGATATTCCGCTCGTCAACGCACTGGAAGCGGGCTTCTATGCCGTGCACCCGGATCTGCGGCAGGCAGTGACGCATACCGTAAACGATTCGACTGCAACCTGGGGTGGGACAGCCCTGCGTCCGCAGATCGGAGATTGGAACAAGCAATATTCGCCACTCTTCAAATATGAATGGCAGGCGACCTATGAATCGCTCACACGCTACGCGAAGGTCACCGACGGCAGTCCCTTCGACGGCGTCCTGATGCACTACATCAACCCCATCACGGGCGGCCCCGTGATGCAGACGATCGGTGCAAGCATGCAACTGCTGCGCCCGGGCGAGCATACGCTCGCGCATCGGCACACGGGCAGCTATCTCTATCAGGTGGCGAAGGGGAGTGGCTACTCGGTCATCAATGGACAGCGCTTCGACTGGACCGAGCGCGACATTTTCTGCGTGCCGTCCTGGGCTTTTCACGAACACGCGAACGCGTCTGCGAGCGAGGACGCTTGCCTCTTCTGTTTCAGCGACCTGCCGGTGATGCAGGCGCTCGGTCTCTATCGCGAAGAGGCGCTTGCCGAGAACGGCGGCCGGCAGAAGGTCGATTGACCGCCGTCCGTCACTTCGTCACTTCATTGCCTGCGGCTAATGCTGCTTTTTGATTTTGCACTTTCGGAGTAAATGATGCGTCTTGTTACCTACCGTCCCGAAACTTCTGCTGCCGCCCGTCTTGGCGCGATCGTAGACGGACTCGTTGTAGATGTTGCCCGTCTGGCGAGTGCGTCGGGTCACTCACTGCCGGACAACATGCTCGATTTCATTGATGTTGGCACGGACGCGGTCAGGTTCGCCAGCAAACTGATCGAAGCGCGTCGTGCGGATTGGCCGCCCGGCGTCGCGACGCCGTTGTCGAACGTCAAACTGCTTGCTCCGATTCCGCGTCCGCGCAAAAACATTTTCGGCATTGGGTTGAACTATGTCGAACACGTGGCGGAATCGAGCCGGTCGCTGGATACCTCGAAGGATCTGCCGAAAGAGCCGGTGATCTTCTCGAAGCCGCCGACGACCGTGATTGGTCCCGGTGATGCGATTGAGCACAACGCAAAAATCACGCAGCAGCTCGACTGGGAAGTCGAGCTCGCCGTGATCATCGGTACCCGTGCCAAACGTGTTTCGGAAGACGACGCGATGAACTACGTGTTTGGCTACAGCCTGATGATTGACCTGAGCGCACGCGACTGCCGCCGCGCCGGCCAATGGATCTATTCGAAAGGGCAGGATACCTACGCGCCGTTCGGTCCATGCATTGTCACGGCTGATGAAATCCCGGACCCGCACGCACTCGATCTGAGCCTGACGGTCAACGGCGTGGTCAAGCAATCGTCCAATACGCGCCACATGCTGTTCAAGATTCCCACGCTCATCGCGGACATCAGCAAGGGGATCACGCTTGAACCGGGAGACATCATCGCGACCGGTACGCCCGACGGCGTGGGTGCGGGCCGCAATCCTCAGGAATGGCTGTGGCCTGGTGACATCGTGGACGCGAGGCTTCAGTCGATCGGCGAACTGCGTCACCCGGTAGTCGCGGTCTGAACCGATCTGCTTTGCCACCGTGCCTGTTTGGGGGCGCGGTGCTGAAACACTAAACGAGAAAATCTGATGTTAAATCTTCCTCAATTCAAGGCAGCAGCAGTCCAGGCTGCTCCCTCGTTCCTGGATACTGATGCAACCATCGACAAGGTTTGCAGGCTGATCAAGGAAGCGGCTGACAATGGCGCGAAACTGGTCGCCTTTCCAGAGGTTTTCGTAGCAGGCTACCCGTACTGGAACTGGATCATGAATCCGGTCGAAGGCAGTCCGTGGTTCGAAAAACTGTGCCGCTCAGCCATCGAGATTCCCGGACCCGAAATCCAGACGATTGCCTCCGCAGCGAAAGCCAACAGCATCAATGTCGTGGTCGGCGTGAACGAGCGCAGCCACACGGGCGTGGGCACCCTGTACAACACCCTTGTCACGATCGCCGACGACGGTCGGATACTCGGCCGCCATCGAAAGCTCGTGCCCACCTGGGCCGAAAAGCTCACATGGGCGAACGGCGACGCTTCAGCGCTGCGCGTGCACGACACGAGCGTGGGGCCACTCGGGTCGCTCGCGTGTGGGGAAAACACAAATACGCTCGCCCGTTTCAGTCTTCTTGCGCAAGGTGAACTTGTGCATGTGGCGAGCTACATCGCGTTGCCTGTCGCCCCTGAAGATTACGACATGGCTGACGCCATCCGCGTGCGGGCTGCCGCCCATTCCTTCGAGGGCAAGGTGTTCACGGTTGTCTCGTGCTCGACGATCTCACCGGAGATTGTTGAGGCAATGGCGGCATCGCATCCGCAGTCGCGTTCGGTCCTCGCAAGGAAGAATAGCGCGTTCTCGGGCATTCTCGGCCCGGACGGCCGGTTGATCGGAGAGCCGCTCATCGATACGGAAGGTATTGTGTATGCCGATATTGATCTGTCGCGCTGTATTCAGCCACGGCAGATGCACGACATCACGGGGCACTACAACCGCTTCGATATCTTTGATCTGCAGGTGAACCGGCGTCCGCTCACGCCAACCCGGTTCATCGACGCCGCCGTGCCGGCGGAGCGGGACACCGCATATCAGCCTGCAGAAGCCAGATCGCTTGAAACCACGGAGTTCAACCAATGACGCAGCAACGCCTTCTTCGCGTCGGCCAGATCGTGCCGTCGTCGAATACCACGATGGAAACCGAGGTCCCAGCCATGTTCCGCATGCGGGAGTACGAGTTTCCCGAGCGCTTTTCTTTTCACTCCAGCCGAATGCGGATGAAGAAAGTCGTCAAGGAAGAACTCGAGGCGATGGACCGCGACAGTGATCGCTGTGCGATCGAACTGTCGGATGCGCGGGTGGATGTGCTTGGCTATGCCTGCCTTGTCGCGATCATGAGTATGGGTAAGGGTTATCACCGGACCGCAGAAGCGCGGTTGACCGGGCAGACGGAGCGTAACGGCGCCCCGGCTCCCGTGGTGACAAGCGCTGGGGCATTGGTGGACGGGCTTCACGCGATGGGGGCAAAGCGGGTGTCGGTCGTGTGCCCCTACATGAAGCCGCTCACGAAGCTGGTGGTCGAATACATTGAAAGCGAGGGTATCGAGGTCCAGGATTACATCGCCCTCGAGATCCCCGACAATCTGGAGGTCGCGGCCCAGGACCCGGCAAGGCTGACGGAAATATACAAGCGGCTGAACACGGCCAACACAGACGCATTGGTGCTCTCGGCCTGTGTGCAGATGCAGTCGCTTCCGTCGATCCAGAAGGTCGAAAACGAAGCCGGTATCCCGACGATATCGGCCGCCGTTGCGACGACGTGGCAGTTGTTGCGCCGGCTGAATTTGACGTCCCGGGTTGAGGGGTGCGGCGCGTTGCTCTCCGGAAGGTACTAATCCGGCGCCAGCCTAACTGTATTTCCCGCAAGGACGATCCCGCGTCCTCGACACGGATGTGGGGCGGCAGTTTCAACAGGCGATACGACGCCGTCGATGGTAGCGTTCCAGATGTGTATTTTGCGTGGAATTTCTAATTATTTCATAAGTCATACTAATTATATATTTCAGAAGACGAAGTGAATAATGAGGCGGGTTTGAAAGTTCAGAAGGCATGATGCAATGAGCAGGTATGCGAAGGTATTGGGTACGCGTACGAATGCGGTATGTCACTAGAATACAAACGTAATAATTAAATAGTCATACTAAACATATTGACCTTGCATTCGATTGGAGAATTTAATGGATATTAAAATGGTGGCAACCGTGCTGCTCACCACTATTTCCGGTGTTGCCTATGGTCAGAGCAGTGTCACTTTGTACGGGATAGTCGACACTGGGCTGTCCTATTACAACAACGCCACCAGTAAGGGTGGCTCCGTGTATGCAATGTCGTCTCTGACGGGAGAAGTGCCATCGCGCTGGGGCCTCAAAGGTAGCGAGGATCTGGGCCACGGATACAAGGCGTTTTTTGTTCTCGAAAACGGATTTTTGCCGAACTCGGGTGCTTTGGGCTATGGCGGCCGACTCTTCGGTCGTCAGGCGAACGTCGGCGTCAGCAGTAGTGGTTACGGTTCGATCACGCTCGGTCGTCAGATCAATATGACGATATATACCATTGCAAAGGCGGATCTCATTGGGCCGTCGGTGCATGCGCTCAGCAATCTCGATCCCTATCTGCCGAACGCGCGAAGTGACAACGCGATCGGGTATATGGGCACATTCTCAGGCTGGACAGTGGGCGGTACCTATAGCTTTGGCCGCGATGCCGCCGGGCCGGCGGGGCCGTCAGCGACCAATTGTGCGGGGGAGATTGCAGGAAACTTCCAGGCCTGCAAGCAATACACTGCGATGCTGGCCTATGACGAAAAGAATTTTGGCGTAGCCGCGTCGTATGACACGATGCGGGGCGGCGCTGGGGCTTCGGCACCCTTGACCATCAGCTCATACACGAATACCCACAATATCGTCGACGCGTATTTCAAAACAGATAAGGCGAAATTTGGTATTGGGTGGGTGAGAGATAACGTAGCAGCTGCGGTGCATCTGCAGTCGGATATTTTCTTTGTCAACGGGACGTATTTTTTGACGCCGGCGTTATCCTTTGACACACAGGCCGCCCGATACGTGCAACGAGGCTCAGGAGAGGATTCGAACGCTACGATGCTGGTTGGCCGCGCCAACTATCACCTGAGCCCTCGCACCACCCTCTATTCTTCGGTCGGATATGTGTTTAACAGTGCCACTTCAGCCAAGGCGATTGCCGTCGGTGGAACGGTCGGAACCGGCATGAATCAGCTTGGTGTCGCTGTAGGTATTCAGCAGGCGTTCTAAGATGTTTCGACGGCTCCATGCTTCCGCATGGAGCGCATTGCTGGCTGCTTGTTGCGACGTGACCCATGCGTCGGCCGATGCGCCGACTATTGATCAGCCAGAGCCATCATTCCTTTGGCCATCGCGACCGATCGGATCGGCGCGGACGCCACAACCCTGGAGCAATCGTATGGAATCGGTGTACCGCGGAATGGACCGTGCCGCCCTTGATCGCGGATATAACAACACGAAGGCAGTCGCCCATTTCCCCGAGATATTCAGTCAGTTTCAGGCTCGCAGCGCGGACCTGTACCGAAGTGTGTCCTGCCGTCGCGACATTGCATACGGCCCGGGAAAGCGCGAGCGTCTCGACTGGTTTAGCTGTGGTGTCGAAAACGCACCTGTCTTTGTCTTCATCCACGGTGGTTACTGGCAAAACGGCACCAAGGAAGATTTTTCCTTCGTGGCGAGCGGGCCGCTTGGGTGTGGTTTCGATGTCGCGCTGGTCGAATACACGCTGGCGCCTGAAGCATCGATGACCCTGATCGTCCAGGAAATCGGACGGCTGCTGGATTATCTGTCGGGTGCCGGGAATGAATTCGGCGTCGGCGGGCGGCGTGTCTGTCTGAGCGGTCATTCGGCGGGTGGTCAACTCTCGGCGGTATATCGCAGTCATCCTGCCGTGACACACGTCATGCCGATCAGTGCACTGGTCGATCTGGAGCCGATCAGCCTGTGCTGGCTGAACGAGAAGCTCAGGTTGACGTCAGGCGAGATCAACGATTACAGCCCGCTGTATGACATCGGGACGGGTGCTCCAATGACTGTAACTGTCGGTGCTGCCGAGTTGCCAGAACTTGTTCGTCATTCCAGGGAGTATGCGGATGCCTGTCGCCTGGCAGGCGAGGCGGTCACGTATCACGCACTACCTGATCGTGATCATTTTTCGATACTGGACGATCTGGCTTCGCCTTCCGGTGTGCAGATGACATTGCTTAAGGAAGCCATGTCGCGATAACGGCGAGGGGGCGTGTTTCCCGGTGCGTGCCAGTACACTAAGAGTCGCTAACACAAGTCATCCACGAAATTTGAACAGATAACGGCAGCAGCCAGAGAGAGCAAAGCGACATGAATGTCGAGACGGCGCTCGACGCGAATGCGCAGTTTGCCGAAACCGGGAAACCAGGCATGCGTGCGCTCAACCACCCAGCGATGCCGCCCGAGCCGCTCCTTGCTTTCGACACCGCGGCGGGCAATACGGGCCGTGATGCCGCGCTGTTTCAGATAACGCCGACAACGGGCGAAGTCATAGCCCTTGTCCGGATGCAACTTGCCCGGGCGTTTCGGGGCTGGCCATTCAGGCCCGAGACGGGAGGAATGGCATCGAGCGCGGGCTCGAATGCCATCGAGTCGTGTCGGTTGGCGCCCGTGACCGTGATGGCCGGTGGAATGCCGCGCGCGTCTACAATGATGTTCCAATGCCGCGGACAGCCGCTTGTTCTCGACCTCTGCGCCCTGACCAATCTGTGTGATCCGGTCATATTCGCGATACGGCAAGACGCGGCCAGTGGCCTGAATCTCGATCGCACCATCCAGGTATTCGACCACTTCAATGTACTCGTGGATGAGGCGCCGGCTGGCCTCGGTGTCCTGCAACAGGTACATCACCCGGTCGTACTGCACCGTCAGCGCATTGGAGACCCTGCGCGCCACGCGATAGGCCAGGATCTGCCTCAGATCCTCGTCATCACGCAACGACCGGTGTGCGTTGTGGTCGCTCTTCGGTGGCTTGCCGAAGCGCCGGTTGAAGTCGGCGATGAAGGAGGGAGCATACGCGTTGGGCCGCTTCGCGCGTGCTGATGTTACGCAACCTGAGTTCCTTGACGAGCCGGTCCTGCAACGTCAGATTGGCCCGCTCGACACGCCCCTTGGCCTGGCTGCTGTTCGCACAGAACGTATCCACATTCAGCTCGTACAGCGCCCGGCCAAACTGCGTGACGCCCTTGCCAGGCGTCACGGAATGGCTGTTGCAATGAAACACACTCGCCTTGTCGCTGTACAGCGACACCGGCTTGCCATGCTGTTCCAGATAGCCGCGCATCGCCTCGAAATAGCTGAACGTCGACTCCGTCGCCGTGAAATGCAGCGCCATCAGCCGGCTGGTCGCATCGTCGATGAATACCAGCAGCGTGCAGGCCGGCGCGCGGTCCTCGAACCAGCGGTGATCGCTGCCGTCAATCTGGATCAGTTCACCCTGACACGCACGACGGTTTCGGGGCTGGTAAACCTTGGCGGGACGATCCCTGCGAGGAATCCACAGGCCCGCGGCGATCATCAGCGCACGCACCGTCTCGACCGACAGACCGATGCCGTGACATTCCCGAAGCTTCTCGCACGCCAGTGTCGGCCCGAAATCCGCGTAGCGCTCACGAATGATCGCCAGCGCGCGTCGCGCCACGCCATCGGACAACTGATGGTTGCCCGGCCGACCGCGTTTGCCTGACACCAGTCCGGCAACGCCCGCGGCCTGATAGCGCTGCACAGGCGCTCGACTTGCCGCACGCCCAGCGCAAGCCGGTCCGCAGCCTGACCTGGCTTCAGACGCCGCTCGCAAACGGCCTGTACCACCTTCAACCGGTCCAGCTCGGTCATCGACATGGTGATCGTCCCGGATGCATTCATGGCCAGCGCTCCTCAAGGCATGCTGGCCACCAGCCTGAACCCGCAAACACGACATTTCAATTTAGCGGAAACACGACATCTGAACTTTGGACTAACAGCTA
>NZ_JAQQBV010000065.1:0-16160 GCF_046030735.1 Paraburkholderia xenovorans | reverse complement strand
CTCCGTGGTTGCTGGCATCTACTGCATGGTGGATCGAACACGGGGTGTGTGGAAGGCGCCTGCGAATGTTGCGATTCCGTCGAACTATGTGCCGGTAACTTACGTCACGGATGATCTGCAAGGGACCTATAACACCGGCAAGGCCATTAACATGATTCGCGCGGTGGATAGCCGTGGCCCGGTGGTCTGGGGCGCACGCACGCTTAGCGACACCACCGATTGGCGATACGTTCCCGTGCGCCGACTGTTCGATAGCGCGGAACGGGATATCAGTACGTCGATGCAGACGATGATGTTCGAACCCAATAATCAGCCGACGTGGGAAAAGGTGCGGACCGCGATTACGAATTATCTACACAACTTGTGGCGAAACGGCGCATTGGCCGGAGCAACCGAAACAGATGCCTATTTCGTGGCGATTGGCGAAAACGTAACGATGACAGCCCAGGATATCGCCGACGGAAAAATGATCGCGCAAGTCGGGATGGCGGCCGTACGCCCGGCGGAATTCATTGTCCTGCAATTTACGCAAAATATGACGCAGGCCTAGATCGCAGGTATTCCATGACGTCGCGTCTGCAACTACATCTATCTGGAAGGACATGCCATGTCAGTTACCACGAGTTATCCGGGCGTCTATATTGAAGAGGATGCTTCGCCATCCCTTTCCGTGAGCAGCGCGCCGACTGCAGTGCCTGTATTCATTGGCCCGTTCACTCTTGCTTCTGGTGCTGCGGTTACACCGAGTCAATGTATCAGGGTCGCCAATTGGCTCGAGTTTACTTCCCAGTTTTCGTCGAATCCTACTGTTGCCGTTGCTATCGTGTCTACCGCCCCACCTTCCGATCCCGAGCCGTCGCCGATCCAACGCGAGGGGGCCACCCCCGTTCAGGCAGACAGCTATACGTACACTGCAACCGCAAGTGTGAAAGCAGTCAATCCGGCGTTCGATGTCAAACACTATTTCCAGAACGGCGGTGGCGCCTGTTACGTTCTACCGTTGCTGGATCCCAGCAGCGCGACTGAGTTGGCTGCAATGTCCGCTGCAATCGAAAGCGTTGTTGATATCACTTTGTTGTGCCTTGCGACCGGAGCGCCCACTACTGTGTATAGCGATCTGAATACTTTGCTCGCATCAAACAAGGGATACTTTCTGATTGCATCGAGTAGCGATGGTGCGACGACACCGGGTACGCAAGCTGACCAAACAGCAGTTTATTACCCAGATTTGAACACGTCGTATTGTTCTCCGCGTCCTCTCGATACCGCTATTGCTGTGACTGGTTATACCGACGCCGCCGGAAAAACTGCCAGCACCATGGCTCAGTTGCAAACAGTGAGCACTGGTGCATACAGTGTGGCATCCGCGGCGGTCGATACCGCTCTGGCTGTGCCGCTTCGCCTTTCCTCGGTAGCGGCAATGGCCGGCATCTATTGCAGTACGGATGCAAGCCGTGGTGTATGGAAGGCGCCGGCCAACGTCACTGTGAGCGGTATTACCGGTGTTAGCGCACTGGTGACGGACGATCAGCAAGGGACGATGAATAACGCGGGTATCAACGTCATTCGCAATTTTGCCAGTCGCGGCGTCGTGGTATGGGGTGCACGGACTCTCGCCGGCACGTCGGACGGGGACACGAGCTGGCGATATATACCTGTAAGGCGCTTGTTCAACAGCGCGGAGCGGGATATCAAAAAGTCGATGCAGACGATGGTATTCGAACCGAATAACGCACCCACCTGGGAGAAGGTTCGTAGCGCGATCGAAAACTACTTGAACAGCTTGTGGAAGCAAGGAGCTCTGGCAGGCGCCACGCCCAAAGACGCTTATTTTGTGAACATCGGCTTGAACGTGACCATGACGCAAGATCAGATCGACGCGGGCCAGATGATCGCAACCGTGGGTATGGCGGCAGTTCGTCCTGCGGAATTCATCATTCTGCAATTTACGCAGAACATGTCTTCATGACAGCTTGTCATTGGAACGAGATATTCCGGCAACGCGCCACGCATTGAAAAGATAGAGGAGGACTGCTTTCATGATGGGAATAAGCCAGCCGGACATCACTTTCAGTGAAGAAGTCGTTCCGAACCAAGTTGACGAAATTGCCAGCGCGGTGCCTTTGTTTATCGGCTACACGGAAAAAGGTTCCACGTATTCGCTTGTTCAGATCAGCAGCTTTTCCGATTTCGAAGACGAATTCGGCGAGGTATCCACAGGATCCAGTGTTCTCTACTACGCGGTGAAACATTACTTCGACAACGGCGGCACCAGCGGCTTCGTGCTTTCACTGGGCACTTATAGCGCGCTGGATGGCATCACACCCGATGCACTGATTGCCGCGTTTAGCGATAGCAGGATTTCGGAAGTGGTAGCGCAAGAGGATAGCATCACGCTCGCGGCGATTCCGGACATGGTCTTGCTGGCCGACGACGACAGTACGCACTGGGCGCAGGCATGGCTAGCATTGCTGACTATCTGTGCGGCGCGGCGCGGTGTATTCGGATTGATCGATACGCCGGATACCGCGGACAACGCTAGCGCATGTCTCGCGAGCTTTACGGGCAATTATCCGTCGAACCCGGAGTGGGGCGCCGCTTACTGGCCGCGTCTCGTAACCGGCTACGGTACGGACGACCAGAACCCGGTAGTCGTACCGCCATCGGCGGCACTGGCGGCAACGATCGAATACACCGACCAGACAACCGGCGTATGGAAGGCGCCTGCCAATGTGGCACTGGCGCAGGTCGTCAAGCCGAGCCAGTCATGGTTGCAATCGGAAGGCCTGTTCCAGACGGACGGTGCATCGATCAACCTGATCCGAAGCTTCGCGGGACGAGGCACGCGTGTCTGGGGTTGTCGCACGCTGACATCCGATATTAATTCTCCGTGGCTTTATGTGCAGATTCGGCGCGCGGTCGCCTATATCGAAGCGGAACTCAGCCAGATCGGGCGCCATTTCATGTTCGAGAACAACAACGCGCTGACGTGGATCAAATTCAAGGGGCTCGCGCATATCTGGTTACGTGAATTCTGGCTCGATGGCGGACTATATGGAACGGAGGAGAAGGATGCGTTCTATATCCAGATAGGTCTGAACGAGACCATGACTGAAGACGATATCACACAGGGGAAAATGATTATGACCGTTGGGCTGGCCATGACTTATCCGGCAGAGTTCATTGTTGTCAGTCTGGCATTCGATACGCGCCTGAATCTGATGCAGCAGCCGGAAAGCGTATCTGCAGGAGCGCGATGATGAACAATTCAGTTGTATATCAGCCAGCGGCGGCGCATCGTTTTTCGGTCACGTTCTTCTTCGGAAGGCTTCTGGTTCCCAATATCCTGGACTGTGCATTTCAGAGTATTTCAGGTCTGAGTCGTGAACTAGACGTTTCGGTCCACAGCGAGGGCGGTGAAAATATTCGCAATCAGTATTTTGCCGGAAAGCTTCAACATGGATCTTTGCGGCTCGAGCGCGGGGTCATGGTGCTCACCCCGTTGAGCGCTATGTTCAACTGGCAGTTGACAACCGGCAAGCTCATGTACCTTCATGCGGTGATTACGCTGTTCGATCTAGGCCCGCTACCCCTATGCAACTGGTTGATTGTGAAGGCGCTGCCGGTGGGCTGGCAGACGGGTACTCTGGATGCCAATAGCAATACCGTACTGATCAACACATTGGAATTGCGCTATCAGGAAATGATTCCGTTGGGTCTTAAATTATGACTGTTGAAATCCGGGAACTTGTCATTCATGCAAAAGTTAGCGTGCCTGATCATGATGGAATATCCAGGCAGCGAACGGAATACGGTCTGGAAACTGTCCGGGACGAACGCTGGATTCAGACGGTAGTTCGACGTGTGCTCGAGCAGCTTCGCGATGAAGGGTGGGGGCCAAGATGAACGTGTTGCATAGAAAGCCGACGAAAATGACGCTCACTGCGTATAGCGATCGCGAGATGACGCAGCAATCCGGCAACATGTCCGTCATGTACAACCCGGATTCCGTGTCGCTGGATTATCACACCGATTACATTCCGGATGCGTTCATCAACACGACGCGGCAGAGTAATCGCTATGTCCAGACACGGCCGGGAAACCTGAGCCTGGAGTTGCTTTTCGACGCGAGAATGCCCGGGAACAGAGTGCCGATCAATGTACAACTCGCCGGTTTGCGGGAACTTTGTTATAACGTCGACCCTGCCAACAGCGAGCCGCATTATTTGCAGGTGAAGTGGGGAAAAATGCGATGGAGTGGCAAGGGCTATTTCGCAGGCCGCATGAGTTCATTGTCCGTGAGGTACACGCTATTCGAACGCGACGCCACGCCGTTGCGAGCAACGGCGACACTTGTGATAACGGCCGACGGCAGTTTGACGCTACAAGGCGCGGAGGAACAGTTGAAGTCGCCGGCGGCCGCCGTGGTGAACGTGCCGGATGTCACCTCGCTTTCGCAAATCGCGAAGAGCGCCGGGAGTGGTCTCGCTGGCGGCACGGATTATCTTGCACTCGCGGCGGAAAACAGTCTCGATAGTCTCGATGCCATCTCGCCAGGGCAGACCCTGCAGGTTTCGGCCGGAAGTAGAGGGAGGGCTTGATGCGTCCTGTTCCTCTAATCGTGTTGAGAACTGGCGAACCGGCTCTGCCATTGACCGTGTTAAAGCCCCTCTGGGTGGAAACGCATCACAAAGTGAATGGTATTCCCACAGCCAGGCTGGTTCTGTCGGTGCCCGGCGATGCTTTGACAATGCTGTCGTCATGTGACGATATGGTTCGCTGCAAGCCCGGGCGAACGGCGGTGATTACTCTGCTTGAAAGTGGCGTTGAGAGCTGCATCTTTCGCGGCGTCATCGTGCAACAATCATTGAGATTGCGTCGCAGCTGCGTCGAACTCACGTTAATACTGCGTCATAGCCTGCAAAGACTGGTGAACACACATCGTTCACAGATTTTCGAAGTGCAGAACGATGCAGCGATAATTGGCAGTTTGTTTCTTGAGCAAGCTATTCCATTGCTGGGAGTAACGGGCATGGAGTTGGTGCACGAGCAGTTAGTTCAGTTTCGCTGTTCCGACTGGAAATTTATACGTTATCGCCTTAACGCAAACGGCGTGTGGCTGTTTCCTTCGCCAGATGGCGTGACCCTCACGCGTCCGAGACTTTCGGCGATTGCGGATCACACGTTGCACCAACATGCGTTGCTAGTTGAAGACGATGTGCTGATCGAGGAAAGTGACTGGTCGTTCAGCAAGCAGTACCAGACAGACAAATTGACGGTTGCGGCGTGGGACGACGAAACCCAGATTAACGATGTGGCCATAGCAGCAGCAACGCCGCTTGGCACCGGGGCCTTCGATTCTGCAGGTGGGACGACGCTGAATGTGACCACGTGGGAGTTCAACTACAGCACACCGCTTGGCATTGAACAAACGGCTACGCTCGCATCGAGCCTGTTGATGAATCTGCAATCTTCCGGTGCTCAGGGAGAATTTGTGGTCAATGGGGCGGTGACTTACGAGCTCGGACAAACGCTGGCCGTGGCCGACTTTGGCCAATCGTTCGACGGAATGGGGATCATCACAGGCGTGCGTCAGCGAATTCACATGGAAGAGGGTTGGCGCACCACTTTGTCGTTGGGGACGGACGACGTACTCGCCGACATGCAGACCATTCCGCGCGTGAGTGGCCTGCATATCGGCGTAGCCGAAACTTTCTCTGAAGACATGACGGGGATGAATCGGCTGCGCGTTCGCTTGCCGGTGTTGGGTGAGGTCGACAACGTGCTCTGGGCGCGTTTCGCCTCGCCTTACGCGAGCAACTTGAGTGGCTTCTGTTTTTACCCTGAACCAGGGGATGAACTGGTTATAGGTTTTTTCGACGAAGATCCGTCTTATCCGGTCATTCTTGGCGCCATGCACAGTCTGATAAATCGCGCACCGGTTGAGCCCAGTCTGGAGAATTATAACAAGGCGCTGGTGATCAACCGGCACGGTCAGCAGCTCCAACTCGCTTTCGATGCGATGGAGCCTTCTGTCCAACTTGCCACGCCCGGTAATGAATTGACGTTGCAGAGCGGCATAACGCTGCAGAGCGAAGAGTCTGTGTTGATCAAGGCGAGCAGTATTTCGATTGAGGGCGAAGAAGCCGCGCTTTCTGGTAAGAGCATGGTCAATATCACTGGCGCGAAAATCGACCTGTCTCAGTGAATTCCGCGGCCCGCGCGTTGACGGTTGACGAGAGGATAGTATGGCGAACGACATTCTGACAAAGATCTTCGGACGTGGTTGGGCTTTCCCACCCGAATTTTCGCTGGACACAGGCGTAGCGATGGCGGAAGGCGAGGGTGACGTTCAGCAAAGCCTGCGCATCCTGTTCAGTACTGAGCCAGGCGAGCGCATCATGCGGGAAAACTACGGCTGTGCGCTCTATGACGTGATGTTTGAAAACATCAATAGCGATCTGCTTGCTGAAATCGAAGTGCGTATCGTGGATAGCATGCTGCGTTTCGAGCAGCGTGCCAATCTGAAAAATGTGCGGCTTTATCAGCCTTCTTCCCGATCGAGTCAATTGCAGGTCGAGGTCACGTATTACCTACGCGGAAGTGAAATAGAACAGAAGATTTCCGGGATGCTGGACGTGGGTGAAGCCTTGGGAGGGCGCATCACATGAGTTCACTTGTAGTCGCGGAGGGCGATACCATCGTAATCGAACCGACGTTTGGTAGCCGTCAAGTCGTGCTTCTTGAGCCTGCGTTCATGTCGGGTAGCGGCGAGGCAACGATCGAAGGGCGCCGCATTTGCGTAATGGGCGACGAGAAACGTGTTGAACTGCAAGCGGAGTACTCTATCCCGGGATATTCGCCAGGAGCCGGCATTGTCAGCGTGGAGATCCTGGACGGCAGCCAGATGGCGCCGTGCGTTAGCAGCGGTGCACCACTCATTCTGATGGGCCAGCAGTTTACTGCCCGTTTTACACCAACTGTGCCGGCAGTAATGAGCAGTCCCCCGAACACGCCCGACCTGATGGAGCCGGGCATAGGGCGCGGACGGTTTGTGACACAGCAAGTTTTCGTTGCCGCGGCATGATTCGGGTGGCAGGTAGATTCAATCGGGTCTTTGCGACACCGAAAATATCAGGTATCCAATCTAATTGTGAAAGAAAGATACATTGCTTTGAAATAAGGGGAAGTTTTCATGGCTGACCTGACTGAGTTGAAGAACACGCTGGACGGCATCGCCGTCGGGAACGGATTTGTATTGGATAGTAGATCGGACGAATCGATCCTCACTGCTTTTCAGAATTACGCCGCGCTCATCCCATTCGATACCGACGGTCATAGCTGGGCGGATTTTTTCTTCATGGCCAATAACTCGCCGGCAGCGTTAGCACAGCTTCATGCCAGCAGTTCCCAGGCTGACGGCACGCTTTTGCCGCAGCAGGCCTTTCTTCTGGCGTTTATCGATCTGCTCAAGACGCCGAGAACGCTATTGAATTATTTTCCCGCCGCGCATCGGGAACTCTATTATCGCGATCTCCTCGGCATGAGTGAAAAGGACGCGATGCCTGACAGCGTCGCGCTTTCATTCCAGCTGAAGCCAACGACCGAGCAGCTTTTTCTGCCGGCTGGAAAATTGTTTGATGCGGGGCAGGACCAGCGCGGCGTGGCGCTGCGTTATGCGCTGGATCAGTCGTTGCTGGTCAACCAGGGGCAATGGAGCGACCTGCGCTGGGTACAACCCGGAACCGCTAGGACTCAACTCGCGAGTGCGCCATTCAATCTGCAAAATGACCAGGTTTGGCCCGAGTATGGCATGAGGTTGTTCGACGATTCCGCTGCCGATCAGAATACGGTGGTAACCGGCCGCATGGTGGAGTCTGCTTTGCTTGCGATGCCAGCGGGATTGCGCACCATTACGGTGACGTTTAGCGACGATCTGGATGCGTCCACTTTGACGATTGCGCAGGTGAGCAGCGGAGATAGCTGGCTAGATCTTGCAGTGTCATCAACGTCGGCCACCGTGTTCACGTTCACGCTTCCAGCCGACGCCGCTGCGATTGCGTCACCTCAAGATCTCGATGGCATCACATCCTCCGTGCCCCTGATGAAAATTGGACGCAACGATGGCGGTGCGGTGCCTGAAATCTTGTCGTTCACGACTGACGCGTCTGGCAGCAGCGAGGTGCACTACAGCACTGACTACGGTGTGGGCCAACTCGACACTGACAATGTCAGTTACCCTTTCGGCACCTCACCTGTGGTGGGTTCCGGGTTCAATCTGATAGATCCCGGCTGGTGTAGTCGGACTGAATCCGTCACGCTAACACTGGCGCTACCCTGGAGTGGCTTGCCCACTGTGGGTTTTCCGACGTGGTACGCCGGTTACGATGCAGCCAGTATACCGGCCGACAACGATCAATTCACGGTACAGGCGATGCTGGTATCCGCCACTGGCAAGACAGTACTTGAAGCAAAGACCGATTATAAAACTTCCGCTACGGACCTCGGCACGAGTTATCTGTCTCTGTTCAAATTGGGAACGGACGCCCCGATTCCCACCACGTTGACCATTGTGCTTCCGCCATTGCTACAGCCATCAACCATCGATCCGAGCAATCCCTGCGACTGGCCGCAGTGGCTGCGGCTGGAGTTGGTCGGTCGGGATTTTGGGCATGCGGACTATCAGAAGCTAGCGGGGACGAAGTCGCTCAACCCTCCCTATACACCGCAGCTGAATTCGATGACGGTCGACTACACCATGTCGGCCACGACTTCAGATTTCAATCAATATCTGCTCACCCCTTTCGGCTACGTCGCGGACACTACCGTACCGGACGATCCCATTCAATCGCAGCTCTATCTCGGTTTGACCGGTGGGCAGCCTGGTGAAACCATTTCGCTTTATTGGCAACTGCAAAGCCCGCAAACATTAGTGCCGAGTTGGGAGTATCTTAATCAGGATAACCAATGGAGTTCATTGAGCGAAACGGTAGTAGACGGTACGGATGGCATGTTGACTAGTGGGCTATGGTCGACTGTTCTGCCTGACGACGCAGCCGACGATGTATCGCAGATGCCGACGGGCCGATGCTGGCTGCGCGCCATCATCGATCCACCTGAGTTGCCCTCGGACAATACGAGCCGTTATCCTTGGTTAATCGGCATTGCCGCAAACAGTATGACGGCCACACTCAACGCACCGGATACCGTGGATGCCGCGCATTTTCTCCGTCCGTTGCCGGCCGGTACGGTAACCCGACCCGTGGCAGCAATTGCCGGCATTCAAACGGTGACGCAACCTTGGCCGTCGAGCGGCGGTGAGCCGCCCGAGGCGCCCACTGCGTTCTTCAGCCGTGTCGCTCAGCGGCTTTCTCACCGGGAGCGAGCACTGACCTGGCAAGACATGGCTTCGTTGCTAAAGGCCCGGTATTCGAGTGTGTTCGACGTGGCCATTCCGCCAGTGGATGTCCTGACTCGTATCCCCGCATCGTCGACGCAGACGCTGCTCGTGATCCCGGTGAATTCGAAGAAAGATAATGCGGATCCCCTGCGCCCGAAGTTCAGTCAGGCGCATCTGAGCGAAATGACTGACTACCTCGATAGCCTGGGTTCAGCCTGGGCGTCGATTACTTTGATTAATCCGACCTACACCAATGTTGCGATTGCCTATGACGTCACGTTCAACGTCAACCCCGATTACGGCTACCACAAGTTGCAGGAATTGCTGACGGTGAACTATATGCCTTGGATGTGGGATCGTCAGAGCGGCGTTACGCTCGGAAACACGTTGGATTACTACGGGATTATTGCGTGGATCCAGCAACTTCCCTTCGTCGTTCAGGTGAACAGCCTGACGCTCGATGGGGGCAAAGCCTCGGTTCAAGGAGGCGAACAGGACGTGTTGATATTGACATGGCAATCGCCGGCATTGGAATCGTCTGAAGGGGCAAAGAATGAGTGATTCTGTCAGTCTTCTATCTGTTGTACGGGACAGCATCTATTTCGACAATCTGCTATCGCGAGCGAAAGACGCTATTGCGACCTATGCCGCCCAGACATGGACGGACAAGGGCGAACATGACCCTGGAATTACATTTCTGGAGGGATTCAGCTATAGCGTCTCCGATCTGGCATACCGCAACACGTTGCCGCTGACCGATCTGCTCACGCCACCGGTCGAAAATCAAATCGTCGGAGATGGCGTTTTTCCCGCTGATTTTGGCCCACAGATGGCGTTGACAAGTGGTCCTGTCACGCCTGATGACTATCGTCGCGCACTGCTTGATCTTTACGATACGGAAGGTCAGTACTTCTACTTTCGAAACGTACAACTGGTGTGCGAGACAGACGATTACACGTACTGGTACGACACTTACGCGACTCAGTTCAGTTTTCAGAAGCCGACGCCGATTGACGGGAGTACTCCTATGGAATTTGAGTTACGGGGGAATTACACGCTTTATGTGGAGCCCTCCAGAGATACACAAGCGAACAATACAGCGGCGCAGGCGGCGCTCGATGCTTTCCTGACTGACAATCGAAACATTGGGGAGTCGGTCAGTCAGGTGGTCTGGACAAAGCCGCAAATGATCAACCCGGTAGCGCTGATCGAACTCGATGATAACGTACAGGATTTTGTTTCGATATATGCCGCCATATACGAAGCAACGGGAGAGTTTATCTCACCGAAGGCTGCGCGGTATACGACCGAGGCGTGCGAGGAGCAAGGCCTGAGGTCGGAAGACATTTGCGTCGGACCTTATCTGCAATACGGCTGGATTCCCGAGTTGCCCACAGAGGTTGATTACACGCAGCAGGTGTCGGTGAATCTCGGTGGTTTGGCAAAAGTCTGGCTGGCTATCGATGGCATTAAGTCTATCGTTTCGCTTAGGGAACATGCGAATGCCGATAATGTGTGGACGTGGACGAGCAAAGCTAACCAGACCTATGTGCAGTTATGGGGCAGCGATCCGCTGAGTGTGTTAGTTAATTCTGTGCAACTCGTGACCGCCGGTGGTGTGTATGTAAGCGTAAGCCCTGACGACATCCAGGCGAATTTATCTCCCGAAACCATAGTCACAAATTCAGCGGTCGTGTTGCCGTATGGCCAAAGCCGCAATGTCGCCCAGTATCACCCCGTAAGCGACAAGATTCCGCCCTGTTACGGATTGCAGCAGTTTCCGGCCTCGGCCGCGGAATCGCAACTCTATCAATACCTGCTTCCCTTCGAGCAGGCTATTGCCAATGGCTGCCAGCAATTGAGCATGCTGCCGCAGCTTCTCTCATTTACGCGTAATGGGTACACGGTTTGGGGCGCTCAGTGGCCTTATGCGACGGACAGCATCGGCGATAGAGTGCATGCTACTTATTCAGATTCCCTGATAAACCAGATAAAAAACAACTCCGCGGACTACAACCAGGAATTGGCAATCCTGAATTATTTGTTGGGCTATTTTGGTACCCAACGCGCTTCTCGCATGCTCGATACTTCCACAGACGAGTTTCTGGCCGTAGAGCATGACTATCTGGCGGAAATTACGACACTGGCTTATAACCGCGCCAACATTCGCGTCGATCAGGTTTCGTCACTGCAAAAACGTATTGCCGCGCGCCTGGGTTTTGGCGAAGGCCTTTTCGCCGACAAGGCGGACATGGGAAATCTGCCTTTTTACCTGGTAGAACACCGGGCATTGCTGCCGGAGCAACCATCCAGCGACTATGACGCTCCGAGCTATCCGACTTCGGCGGCGCTGTCGGCAGACGGGCAATCTCTCGTTATAACCGCGGCATCGAGCCAGGATCTGAGCAATTTGCTGGTCGGCCAATTGATCGACATGGTACTTGTAGGTGGCTTGAGCCCGGACAATGGCGATGACGACTTTACGCTTCAGGCACTGATCGTCGATCAAGTCGATGCTGGTGCAAAGACATTTAACCTGGATATCCAGAATAATCCACAAATCGGGATGTACACAGATCAGATTATTGCCGCGCAAAGCGCCGGCAAATTGTATTGGCAAAATTGCCAGGTCTGGTTGCATGAGATCGAATACCCATTGCAGTACGCATCCGATCAAACCGGCGCGCCCTCGGATGGGAAAATTCTGACTGTTCCCGCGTCTTTTCCCTTCCCCGCGCTTGTGCGACAAGGCGACACGCTGCTGATTAACGCGATTCATCCACCGGGGATCACGAACACAGTATGGTCATTGAAGGTGGTTGTTCAAGGCATCGATGATATCGCGGGCACGCTTACCGTTGCCAAAGCCGGCGGTGAGACGAATGATTTTCCGGACGAAGCCGATGAAACTAACTACTACTGGATCGATCAGAACACCGTTGACCGCTTCTCGTTCATCGTGAGTCTCGTACTGAATAAAGCAACTTTGCCGACAAGCGGTGATCCTTACACCACCGAATTGTGGATAAAACAATGTGTGCAAGCTGAGCTTCCGGCCCATGTTTCAATAGTGATCCATTGGCTGGACGATAAGAGTACCACTCCATCGAACTACTTTTCATTCCAAAGCTTTGCTCAGAGCTATGCGAGCTGGCAAGACGCCGAAACCGCACCGTCCACCTCGACGTACCAGTTACTGTGGATGCTTTCTTTGGGCAGGCTGCCGTCGAGACTTATCGGTATCGGCGCGATGATCGTTGCCACCCAGGGTCAGCAGACTGATGTGATCGGTAGCAGCGGGGATGAATGGAATGTCTCCGTCATTGTCGAAGATAATTTATTTTTTGTACCAAAGGAATATACGCCGTCGTAGTAGCGTGCCGCAGAAGTTCGGGCGGGCGCGGAAATCCAGTGACGATGCCGAATCCGTTTTCATATTTTTAAATTTAGTTTTCTGCGGGATTTACCGATGAATGGCGACACATCCAATACAAAGAACACGGTTGATCGCATGACGATTTCGCTATGCTGTGGCGCCGATGTTCAGCAGTTGACGGTGGAGAAATGTAGTCGTCTGTTTCATCAGCGCCTGCGGAATATTGTCGAAACCGAGCTTGGCCGTGCACACCAGCGTTATCCGTTGCTTGGCGAGATTCATCAGGCGAGTGTCGACATCGGGGAAATTCCCTTACTGCAATTCGAAGAAGAGTTTTGCCAACGTTTTTCCGTTGAATTTCGGCATTGTCTGGACGATCATGGCGCGACATGTTCCGAGCGGCATCCGCCGGTACTTGCGAATGCGCGGGAAGTCACCGATTTGCCAGCCCGGCAGAACGCAGATGCAGACGAGCTTGCCTCGTTCGATCGTTATCTTGATCTGGGGTATTGGCCGCGGCCTCGCGCGTGGATAGGAGAGAACGGCGCAGACGAATGGGTGCTCGCCGTGCGGGAAACCGACCCCGATCGCTGGCACGCGTTGATCGCCCGTGCTTGCCTTTTTCCCCAGAGACGACGCAGGCTGCTGCGGCTGCTGACGCAGGGTACTTTAGGTCAATGTCTGCCGCCGGCTGGGCCGGTCAGTCCATTTGCGATGCTAATTAAAGCATTACACTATTTTCAGCGAAATCCGCAACAACGTTTGCCACTTGCGAAAGTCGACCTGGACGCGCTCGAGGTGTCGGTATCAGGCAATGAAGAACTTCTGATCGCTTTATTCTCCGATACGCCGCCTTCGCCCTCAATTCCCTGGTTACGGGCGATCTGGATGCGACCGGCAGTTCGTGCCTGGTTGGAAAGTCGCCTGCCTGTTCGACAGGTCGAGGTCCTTCAGCAACTGTTGGGACAGGTAGGCGAGCACGAGTCTGCCGCAGGGCTAACACGGCAAGAACCGGAGCAATTACGTTCACAAGATAGATCAATACCAACGGAAAATCCTCAGCGTACAGATGGACAGAACATCGCTTATCGAAGCGCGGCACTTGATTTGACCTCCATCCCCGTCGCAAACGCCGGGCTGGTTCTCCTGTGGCCGCTGCTAGCCGATTTGTTTGCGCGTCTGGGCCTATGGGAGAAAGACCACTTCGTTAGCGCGCAGGCTCAGATAAACGCTGCGTGCTGGCTGGACCTCACGATCTGGGCGGACGATTGTGCGCGTGAGTGGCGTATGACGTTGACCAAGTGGCTTTGTGGTTTGCCGCTGGAGAGCGAAATTGACTGGCAAGCTCCCGACCAGGCCCAGGCCGAACAATTGCAGCAATGGCTTCCGTCGCTTGCCCTCCAGCTACCCGCATGGCGGATACTCAAAGAAGTTGATATTCGAACACTGTTCCTGCAACGACCCGGTTGTCTCGAACATGCCGACCCCGCCGGTAGCGCGATGACACTCGTCGTGCAGCCAGAGCCGTTCGACGTGCTTATAACCGAATGGCCATGGCCGTTGGAAACAATCATGTTGCCGTGGCTGGAGCAGCCGCTCACCGTGCATTGGCAGTTATTCTCGACATAGCGTGCCCCCATCTGCTCACAGCCGGTTTTTTGAAATCCTGATCAGGATGAATAGTGAAAATTATCGAGCCTTTCGACAAGTCTGGAATGTTTCTCCCGGATGATGGAGAGTACTTCGATCAATTGATGCGTCGCATCGAGCGTGTCGATTTGCTCTTGCAAAGACGCTATCATCGGCAGAGCAAAGGTTATGTTCTAGACGATTTCGTTCTCCCGGAGGAGGAGGTCGACGCTCTTCTAGACGAACCGCAAGGTGCGCCCGCGTGGCTGATGCGAGAGAGGAGCCGGTCCAATACCAACGCAGAGATGAGTCTGCCGTTGCAGAATGCCGATGTCTTTTCGCGATTGATTGAACGTTTCGACTTGACTGAGTTCGAGAGCAACGTCTTGCTGCTAGGTTTATTACCTCACATCGACACTCGCTATCTTTCACTGTTTTCCGGCATATCGGGTGACAAGCAGAGAAAGTTTCCGACATTCGAGCTTGCGTTGGGGCTGTTTTGCGACACGGTGGAAGAACGAAGTGCGCACCAGATCTGTTTGCTGCCGCAGTCTCCATTGCTTGCATGCCGCCTGCTTGGAATACGCGACAACGCGTCCGCTGACACGGAAAGTTGGGTTCATAAAGCATTCGTCACGACCAGCGATGTATTTCATTATCTATTAGGCAATGAGTATCTGACGTCCGAATTGCGCGCCTGCGCGGAAGTTCTGTCGATTGACGACACAAGCGAGAAAGAGCGCGACGGAGAGTTCGCCTCGTTCCGCGTGAACCTCCAGTCAATTCTGTTTGCGCCGCAGCACTCGGTCCGCCCGCTCATCATTCTGCGTGGCAGGGAGGGCAGTGGGCGAGCCGCGACCGTAGCCAGAGTCGCTCAATTCGCAGGACGCACAACACTGGCGTTGGACATCGCAAGGTTGCCGGAACATGTTGGTGACGCTGAAGAGATACTGTCTCAGGCTTTTCGCTATGCGCGCATGCGAGGGGCCTGCGTCGTGTTGCGCAACTTCGGCGATCTGGCCGAAGCTCGCAAGGCGTTGATCCCCTGTCTTTCCCGACAATTCGAGCAACCTGGGTTGGCGGTAGTGTGTCTGCTCGAGCCGTACTCTCCTTTGGCATGGGTGGGCAGCATCCCACAGCTATTGTTGAACATGCCCATGCTTGGGGTCGAAGATAAAGCGTGGCTATTGCGTGAATCAATCGAGCCGCTTGGCAATTCACCAATCGATGTCGACGCGCTCAGCCGTTGTTTTGACTTCACTGCGCAAACGTTACCTCAGATCGTCGAGGAGGCGCGGCTTTACGGTCAACTCCATAACCGGCAAGCAGACGAACAGGATCTCCGTAGAGCACTCCGGCTGCGCTCGCAACAGCATTTCGGCAAGCTGGCGCAGCGCATGGAGCCTAAGCGCCAGCTTGAAGATCTGATCGTATCGGATGAAGTGCGCCAGCAACTCAAGGAAATCACGCTGGCTTTCCACTATCGTGAGGCGATTCTGAACAAAGGCTTTGCCGACAAAATCGCTTACGGAACAGGTATCAGTGCGTTGTTTTACGGCCCGTCAGGTACCGGAAAGACCATGGCTGCGGAAGTGCTGGCCGCTCACGAGGGTGTCGATCTGATCAAGGTCGATCTGTCCGCCGTGGTCAACAAATACATCGGCGAAACGGAAAAGAACCTCTCCCGTATTTTCGATCTGGCGGAAGCCGATGCGGGCGTGCTGTTTTTCGATGAAGCCGATGCGTTGTTCGGCA
>NZ_JAQQBV010000064.1:0-16814 GCF_046030735.1 Paraburkholderia xenovorans | reverse complement strand
CCCAACCCCCCATAAGCCCCCCGCCCCCCCCCGGGTTTTCGAGGCGGTCGGCGTGGCCCTGTCCGCGTTGCCGGTGAATGCGCGCTTCGCGGTGGCGTTGAGCGGCGGCGTCGATTCGAGCGTGCTGCTCGATGCGGCGGTGCGTGTCGCGGGTGCGTCGCGTTGCATTGCGTTGCATGTGCATCACGGCCTCAGCGCTCACGCCGACGAATGGCTCGCGCACTGCGAGGCGTTTGCGCAAGAACGCGGTATTGAATTCGCAGCGCAACGTGTCGACGTGTCGCGCGGGCAGGGCATGAGTGTCGAAGCGGCCGCGCGCGATGCGCGTTATCGCGCGCTGGATGCGATGTGCGCGGCGCACGGCGTTCACGCGTTATGGCTCGCGCAACATGCAGACGATCAGGCCGAAACCGTGCTGTTGCAGTTGCTGCGTGGCGCGGGTCTGGCGGGTCTGGCGGCGATGGCGCCCGAGTATCTGCCGGCGGGCACTTCGGCGCTGCGTGTGCGGCCGCTGCTGCATGTGTTGCGCGCGCAACTCGAGCAGTATGCGAACGCTCGCGATCTACGCTATATCGACGACGAATCGAACGCCGATACACGCTATGCTCGCAACGCATTGCGTCACGAGGTGACGCCGGCGTTAGCGGTCCACTTTCCTGGTTTTCGCGATGCGCTCGCGCGCACGGCTGCGCATGCGGCTTCGGCGCAGCGTCTGCTCGACGAGCTCGCGCGTATCGATATGAATGCGATAGCGCGTGATGAAGGCCGTGCGCTATCGCACGACTTGCTGCTGGCACTCGACGACGAGCGTGCGCTAAACCTGTTGCGCTACTGGATGCGCACGTTGGGTCTCGCCACGGCATCGACTGCGCGTTTGACCGATGCGTTGCGCCAGTTGCGCGAAATAGGCGCGGCAGGCGAGGGCCATCATCTGCGTGTCGATCATGCGGGGCAGGCGCTGCGCAGTTACCGCGACCTCGTCTACTGGGAAGCAGGCGACAGCAGCGAACCCGCCGACGAAACGGCGCCGCGCGCGCGCGCGGTCAGCGAACTCGCGTGGCAGGGCGAATCGATCTGGCGTTTGCCGCAATGGCGCGGGACCTTCGTTTTCGCCGACGTCGATACAGATCCTGATGCTGGTGTGTCGGATGAAGGCGCCGCATCGTCGAACGATACCGACACGATCCCCGTCAGCGTGTTGCGTGCGGCAGTGCTGAGCGCACGTTCGCGCAGCGGCGGCGAGCGCATGCGAATCGGCGCGGCACCGAACGCCCCGAGCCGTACGCTGAAAAACCTGTTCCAGGAGCGCGCGGTGCCCGCCTGGAAGCGCGACGTGCCGCTGCTTTATATTGGCGACGCGTTGCTGTTCGTGCCGCTTCTCGGCGTAAATCGTGCGGCGCTACCCGAATTGCACGATGCCGCCGAACCCCGCATCCGGATTCTCTGGCGCGAAGATCTGCTGATCGCCTGACCGGCCGGTCGGACGTCTGAATGATCCAGCCGGTGAATTCCGAAATAATGCGCACAAGCTGAGCGGACAAGCGTTTGCGGCACGTGAACTGCATCATTTGCCGGGCCTTCTGGCTTGTCTTTTTACGCCCGATCGGGTAATTTAACTTGTTTGCCCGACCCGATTTCGCCGTCGCTGCCGTCGCCGCTGCCGGTTTTTCGAGCGTGATCCGTCGTGTTCCGGTAGCCACTAGCGATCATTCCCGGGCAAATCCGCGCGTTTCTACGCGTGCTGCATTTACGCCGCCACACACTTTGCCGTCGTTCACAAGACGTTGCGCTCCTGTGCTTTTGTGCGGTCGTCTCCAGCGCGCCAGCGCGGTTTATCCTCCAGTTCAGAACGACAATGGCACTCATCGTACATAAATACGGCGGCACCTCGATGGGCTCGGTCGAGCGCATCAAGAACGTCGCCAAGCGCGTCGCGAAATGGCACAAGGCTGGCCACAAGTTGGTGGTCGTGCCGTCGGCGATGTCAGGCGAAACCAACCGTTTGCTTGGTCTCGCGAAAGAAATCACGGGTCAGCCGAGCCCGCGCGAACTCGACATGATCGCCGCGACCGGCGAGCAGGTCAGCTCCGGCCTGCTGGCGATCGCGCTGCAAGACGCCGGTGTCGACGCGGTCAGCTACGCGGGCTGGCAAGTGCCGGTCAAAACGGATAGCGCGTTCACGAAAGCGCGCATCAGCGAAATCGACGGCGAGCGCGTGCTGCGCGATCTCGACGCGGGTAAAGTCGTCGTGATTACAGGCTTCCAGGGCATCGACCCCGAAGGCAACATCACCACGCTCGGCCGCGGCGGTTCGGATACGTCCGCTGTGGCAGTGGCCGCTGCGCTGAAAGCCGACGAGTGCCTGATCTATACGGACGTCGACGGCGTCTACACGACCGACCCGCGCGTGGTGGAAGAAGCGCGCCGCCTCGATCGTGTGACGTTCGAAGAAATGCTGGAAATGGCAAGCCTGGGTTCCAAGGTGCTGCAGATCCGCTCGGTGGAATTCGCCGGCAAATATCAGGTGAAGACGCGCGTGCTGTCGAGCCTGACCGATCCGCTCATCCCGCTCGACACCGAAATGACGTCGGGCACCCTGATTACTTTTGAAGAAGACGAGACCATGGAAAAAGCAGTCATCTCGGGCATCGCGTTCCAGCGCGATGAAGCTCGTATCGCCGTGATGGGTGTGCCCGACAAGCCGGGCATCGCGTATCAGATTCTCGGCCCGGTGGCGGACGCGAATATCGACGTCGACATGATCATCCAGAACCAGAGCGTCGAAGGTAAAACGGCGTTCACGTTCACGGTCGGCCGCGGCGACTATCAGCGCGCGATGGACATTCTCACGGGCCAGGTGAAGGGTCACGTGCAGGCCGAACAGGTGCTGGGCGATCCGAAGGTGTCGAAGGTGTCGGTGGTCGGCGTCGGCATGCGTTCGCACGTGGGTATCGCGAGCACGATGTTCCGCACGCTGTCGGAAGAGGGCATCAACATTCAGATGATCTCGACCTCCGAAATCAAGATTTCCGTGCTGATCGACGAAAAGTATATGGAGCTCGCGGTGCGCGCGCTGCATAAGGCGTTCGAACTGGATCAGGCGTAACGCGTAATTCGCCCTTCGACGCGTTTGGTCGACGAACAACGGGGCGCACATGTGCGCCCCGTTTGTATTTCGGCGACCGCAGTTGAATACCGTAGTTGAATAAATTGCGCGGCGATGACAGAACTGGCACAAAAAGTGTGTCCTGGACATTGACCTGTGCGGTTCGGCCCGCTATTATCTTGGCTTCGTTGCGCTGACTCCCTGCGCAACCGAAAGTTTGGGAGACGTGGCCGAGAGGTCGAAGGCACTCCCCTGCTAAGGGAGCATCTGGGCCAAAACCTGGATCGAGGGTTCGAATCCCTCCGTCTCCGCCAGAAGTGGTAGAGAGAACCCCGCAGAGTCTAGGCTCTGCGGGGTTTTGTTTTTTCTGCGGTGAAATGCGCTCTTTTCGACAGAGGGCAGCATGTCGTGGCGTTGGCCGTACTGATGGACTGTCGGATTGTCGCGTGCGTCCGACGAAGCGGGTGATGGATGCACTGATTAGCTCGCATGCACGTGCGCCAAATGATTCGTCATCCTACTAATTTTATCCTGCTGTCGGCTCCTATAAATTCGGCCGCGCGATCGACACCCAGTCGACTCATTATTCGCGCGCCCGCTCAACGCCATTACAACCCCATGACTTTCTCACCCAGTCTTTGTCCGATGTAACGAGACGTAACGTGGGGGCCCTACACGCGATCTTATGCATCAGTTATTACAAACTTGAAATACGCGCGACACTCCCTTGCGCTATATTTCGGCCACAACACATTCTTCAAAAGGGTGATCCATGAAGTCCGCTCGTCTTGTCCCACTTGTGATCGGGGTTCTCGCGCTGGGCGCGTCAGGTGCTGCAATGGCCGGCGGGCTCAACATCGGTGTCAATATCGGCATTCCCGCGCCCGTCTACGTCGCACCGGCTCCGGTCTATGCACCGCCGCCCCCCCCGCCGCCGCCCGTCGTGTATCAGCCGGCTCCGGTTTACTACGGCGGCCCCGCCATCGTGATCGGCTGGCATGGCGACCGTTACTGGGACGGCCGCCGCTACTGGGGGCGTGATGACTGGTATCGCCATCATCCGCCGGGTCGTTACGACTACGGCCGTGACCACTACGACAATCATCGCGGCTGGCACTGAGCGTCTCACGCGTTGGTCGATGTAGTTGCAGGAAAAGAAGCCGCCCGAACCGTCCGAAGAGGGCGGTTTTTTATTGCGCGTTTGCCGGCGATTGCGTCGCGCGGTGCCACGTCCACTGAGGTTTTCGCAAGGTTATTGGGTAGAATTCCTTCACTCGGTTTTCATCCTCTGACAACAAGGCCTCCATGACAACTGGCTCGCGACGGGTTCCAACGCCTCATGCACTTCGCTGCAGCGTGCTTCATACACTCTCGCGTGTCGGTTCCGGATTCATCCAGCGCTCAAGTCGCTCCGCGCGTGCCGGCGTCGGCGCGGTCTACGCCGCCGCAGCGCTAGGCAGTCTGCTGGCCGCCCCGCAGGCTCACGCGGTCTACGCGATCGCGCAATACGGCGAGCCCAAATACCCGGCGGATTTCAAGCACTTCGACTACGTCAATCCCGATGCGCCGAAGGGCGGCACGCTTGTGCTGGCCAACCCGAGCCGCCTCACCAGCTTCGATAAATTCAATCCGTTCACGTTGCGCGGCAACACCGCGCCCGGCGTGGGCGACCTGTTCGAAAGCCTGACCGTCGGCAGTAGCGACGAAGTCGCGTCGGCGTATTGCCTGCTCGCCGACGACATCGCCATCGCGCCCGACGGCCTGTCCACCACGTTCCACATCAATCCGCGCGCGCGTTTTTCGAACGGCGATCCCGTCACCGCGGACGACGTGAAGTACTCGCTCGACACGCTGAAAAGCCCTCAAGCCGCGCCGCAATTCGCGTCGATCTTCGCCGAGATCAAGGGCGCGGTGGTGGTCGATGCGCATACGATTCGCTTCGAGTTTCGTCAGCGCAATCGCGAGCTGCCGTTGCTGGCCGGCAGCATGCCGGTGTTTTCGCACAAGTGGGGTTTGCGGCCGGACGGCAGCCGAATTCCGTTCGATCAACTGGCGTTCGAAAAGCCGATCGGCAGCGGCCCGTATCTGATCGATCAATACGACAATGGCCGCACGATCAGCTTCCGGCGCGACCCGAATTACTGGGGCGCCGCGCTGCCGGTTCGCGTCGGCACGAACAACTTCGAGCGCATCGTCTACAAGCTCTACTCGGATAGCGTCGCGCGTCTCGAGGCGTTCAAGGCAGGCGAGTACGACGCGATGGTCGAGTACGTCGCGCGTAACTGGGTGCGGCGCGACGTCGGCAAGAAATTCGACAGCGGCGAGTTGATCAAGCGCGAATTTCCGCAACATAACGGCACCGGCATGCAGGGCTTCATGCTCAATTTGCGCCGGCCGTTGTTTCAGGACGTGCGGGTGCGCAAGGCGCTCGATCTCGCGCTGGATTTCCAGTGGCTCAATCGTCAACTGTTCTTCAACCAGTACACGCGCATCGACAGTTTCTTCGCCAACACGGATTTGCAGGCGAAGGGTTTGCCGTCGGCGGGCGAACTGGCTTTGCTTAACCCGTGGCGCGCGCAACTCGATCCGGCCGTGTTCGGCGAGCCGCCGAAGCAACCGGACACGAATCCGCCGGGTTCGTTGCGCGCCAATCTGTTGCAGGCGCGCGCGCTGTTGCAGCAGGCCGGCTGGACCTATCGCGACGGCGCGTTGCGTAACGCGAAAGGCGAGCCGTTCCAGTTCGAGATTCTCGACGATTCCGGCTCCGAGGCCACGATGGCGCCGATCGTCGCGACGCTCACGCGCAATTTGCAGAAGCTCGGCATCACGGCCACCTTCCGTGTGTCCGATTTCGCGGTGTATCAGAAGCGCCTCGACAGTTTCGACTTCGACACCACGACGATCCGCATGCCC
Source organism: Paraburkholderia xenovorans (assembly GCF_046030735.1). Classification (GTDB taxonomy): domain Bacteria; phylum Pseudomonadota; class Gammaproteobacteria; order Burkholderiales; family Burkholderiaceae; genus Paraburkholderia; species Paraburkholderia xenovorans_A. Next base: position 10,795 of record NZ_JAQQBV010000064.1, on the reverse strand, counting down.
GACGTGCAGGTGCCGGGCACCGAGCAGATCGATCGCTTCGGCAGCAAGGCTGCCGATACGCAGGGCTCCGATAACGTGATCGGCCTGAAGTCGCCGGTGGTCGACGCGGTGCTGCGCGCGCTCGTGCAGGCACAGACGCGCGAACAACTGGTGGACGCGACCCACGCGCTCGACCGTCTGCTGATGCATGGCTACTATGTGATTCCGCACTGGTACAGCGCATCGCACCGGATCGCTTTCAAGCGCGGGCTTGCGTGGCCGAAAACGCTGCCTCTGTACTATGCGGCGGAGGGCTGGATCACGTCGACGTGGTGGTTCGCCGATCCGCAGACGCAGACGCAGGCCGCGTCGCAACCGCCAGCGCTCAAGCAAACGCACAAGCCGTAACGTCCATTCACTCACTGCCTTCGCACCGGAACGCCGCCCATGTGGAGTTACATCCTCAAACGCCTGCTGTTGATGATTCCGACGCTGCTCGGCGTACTGACGCTGACCTTCGTCGTGATCCAGTTCGTGCCGGGCGGACCGGTCGAGCAGATGCAGCACGAACTGCGCAAAGGCGCGGAAGGCGGCTCGCCGTTCGGCCTGCGCGCGCATAGCGGCGTCGACGCGCAGCAGATCGCGCAACTGAAAGCGCTGTACGGTTTCGACAAGCCACCGCTCGAGCGCTACGGTTTGATGTTGAAGCGTTTCGCCACCTTCGACCTCGGCCAGAGCTACTTCCGCCACCAGAGCGTGTGGGCGTTGATCGTGTCGAAGCTGCCGGTGTCGATCAGCATCGGCTTATGGACCTTCTTTCTCACGTATCTGATATCGGTGCCGCTGGGCATCGCGAAAGCCGTGCGCAACGGTTCGCGTTTCGACGTGGCGACGAGTCTCGTCGTGCTGATCGGTTACGCGATTCCCGGTTTCGTGCTCGGCGTGCTGCTGCTCGTGCTGTTCGGCGGCGGCACTTTCCTGCAACTGTTTCCGCTGCGCAATCTCACGTCGGATAACTGGGCGCAGTTGAGTGTGGCCGGCAAGATTCTCGACTACCTGTGGCATATCGCGTTGCCGATCACGGCGTCGGTGGTGGGCAGCTTCGCGGTCGTCACGATGCTCACCAAAAACGCGTTCCTCGACGAAATCCGCAAACAATACGTGCTGACCGCGCGCGCCAAAGGTCTGTCCGAAAAGCGCGTGCTCTGGAAGCATGTGTTCCGCAACGCGTTGCTGCCGTTGATCGTCGGTTTCCCGGCCGCGTTCATCGGCGCGTTCTTCACCGGCAGTCTGCTGATCGAGACGCTGTTTTCACTCGACGGGCTCGGACTGCTGTCGTATGAATCGGTGGTGAGGCGCGACTATCCGGTGGTGCTCGGCACGCTGTATCTGTTCACGCTGATCGGTCTTGCGACCAAGCTGATCTCCGACCTTTGCTACGTGTGGGTCGATCCCCGCATCCAATTCGAACAACTGGACCGCTGATGAATCGAGCCCGTCTCCCAGCCGATGCGGCGCCGCGCACCGAACCGGCCCGCGCGTTCGTCTCGCCTTCGCCCGCGCGCCGCGTGTGGCGGCGTTTTCGCCAGCAGCGTCTCGGCTACTGGAGTCTGATCGTTTTCGTCGTCGCGTTCGCGGTGAGTCTTGCCGGTCCGCTGTGGTCGAACGACAAACCGCTCGTGGTGCGTTACGAAGGGCAACTGTATTTCCCGCTCTTCAAGACCTATTCGGAGACCACGTTCGGCGGCGATTTTCCGACGCCCGCCGATTACCTCGACCCGTACATCAAGCATCGTTTCGACGCGCCCGGCAATTTCGCGCTGTACCCGCCGAACCCGTACTACTACGACACGCTGAACTACTTTTCGAAGGCGCCGAATCCGGCGCCGCCGTCGCGCGACAACTGGCTCGGCACCGACGACCGCGGCCGCGATCTGCTCGCGCGTTTGCTGTACGGCTTTCGCGTGTCGGTGGAATTCGCGCTGGTGCTGACGCTGATCGGCACCGTGCTCGGGATCGCGGCGGGCGCGGTGCAAGGCTTCTTCGGCGGACGGACCGATATCCTGGGCCAGCGGCTGATCGAAATCTGGAGCGCGTTGCCTGAGCTCTATCTGCTGATCATTTTCTCGTCGATCTTCGAGCCGGGTTTCATCCTGCTGATCGTGCTGTTGTCGCTCTTCGGGTGGATCGGTTTATCCGACTACGTGCGCGCCGAATTTCTGCGCAACCGCAATCAGGACTACGTGCGCGCCGCACGGGCGATGGGTCTGTCGAACTGGCAGATCATGTGGCGCCACGTGTTGCCAAACAGTCTGACGCCGGTCATCACGTTCCTGCCGTTTCGCATGAGCGGCGCGATTCTCGCGCTGACGAGCCTCGATTTTCTCGGACTGGGCGTGCCGCCGCCTACGCCGAGCCTCGGCGAGTTGCTCGCGCAAGGCAAAGCGAATCTCGACGCATGGTGGATCTCGCTGTCCACGTTCGGCGTGCTGGTGGCGATGCTGTTGCTGCTGACCTTCATGGGCGACGCGCTGCGCAACGCGCTCGATACCCGCATCTCCGATGCGATGCGTGCCGGAGGCAACCAGTGAGCGCCAGCCTGAAAAACGACGCGAGCATGAAAGTCGCGCAGCCATTGCTGGAACTCGATCGCCTTCACGTGACGTTCGGCGACACCGTCGCGGTGAAGGACGTCACGCTCGCGATCCAGCGCGGCGAGCGGGTCGCGCTGGTCGGCGAATCGGGTTCGGGCAAGAGCGTGACCGCGCTATCGATCCTGCGCCTCTTGAGCGACGCGCAGGTGAGCGGGGCGATCCGTTTCGACGGCGAAGATCTGCTCGCGAAAAGCGAGCGCGAGATGCGCGGCCTGCGCGGCTCGGATATCGCGATGATCTTCCAGGAGCCGATGACCGCGCTCAATCCGCTCTACACGATCGGCGACCAGATTGCGGAAACCATCGTCGTGCATGACGGCGTGAGCGCGAGCGAGGCCCGCAAGCGCGCGGTGGCGCTGTTGGGGCGTACCGGCATCCCCGAGCCCGGCAAGCGCGTGAACAGCTATCCGCATCAGCTCTCGGGCGGTCAGCGGCAACGCGCGATGATCGCGATGGCGCTCGCATGCCGCCCGCGTCTTCTGCTCGCCGACGAGCCCACCACGGCGCTCGACGTGACCATTCGCGCGCAGATCGTCGAGTTGCTGCTCGAATTGCAGCGCGACGAAGCCGAGACGCGCGGGATGGCCGTGCTGCTGATCACGCACGATCTGAATCTGGTGCGCCATTTCGCGCAGCGCATCGCGGTGATGGAGAAGGGCGTGCTGGTCGAGAGCGGCCCGGTCGAGCAGGTGTTCGAGTCGCCGCAGCATCCGTACACGCAGCGGCTGCTCGCGAGCCGGCCGGAGCGTACGGTGGTGCCGGTGCTGCCGATCTCGCCGGTGCTGCTCGAAGCGCGCGACGTATCGGTCGATTTCAGGACGCGGCTGCCGGGCTTCAGCGGCTGGTTTGGCGCCGGGCGTTTTCGCGCGGTCGCGGATGCGAGCATTTCGGTGCGCCAGGGGGAGACGCTCGGCATCGTCGGCGAATCGGGTTCGGGTAAGTCGACGCTCGCGATGGCGCTGCTCGGTCTGCAACGCACTGCGCACGGCGAGATCGAGTTTCAGGGCAGGGCGCTCGGCAGCTATCGGGGCGCCGAACAGACCGCGTTGCGCTCGAATCTGCAAGTGGTCTTCCAGGATCCGTTCAGTTCGCTGTCGCCGCGCCAGACAATCGAGCGGATCGTCGGCGAAGGACTCGCGCTGCACCGGCCGCAGATGACGCCACAGGCACGGCGCGACAAGGTGGTGTCGGTATTGCGCGAAGTCGGACTCGACCGCACGGTGCTGTATCGCTACCCGCACGAGTTTTCCGGCGGCCAGCGGCAGCGGATCGCGATCGCCCGCGCGCTGGTGCTGGAGCCGCGCATCCTGATCCTCGACGAACCCACCAGCGCGCTCGACGTGTCGATCCAGCAGCAGGTGCTCAAACTGCTCGCCGGGTTGCAACAGAAGTACAACCTCGGCTTCGTGTTCATCAGCCACGACCTGGCCGTGATCGGGGCGATGGCGCATCGCGTGGCGGTCATGCAAAACGGTTCCATTGTCGAAAGCGGCGAAGTCGAGAAAATTTTTGCGACCCCGTCCCACCCTTACACTCGAAAGCTGCTGGAAGCGGCGCTGGACCATTGATTTTTCACCCTTTCACCAATTGGGTGCGTGCGGCGATTGTATTTTTCTATTTGTTTTGACACGTGAATACTTACTGGCTAGTATCGACCAAACTTTTTCCGTATCCCACTGATTTTTAGGCAAAAACTACCGACCAATGCAGCACAGAAATCTCACCCAGGCTTGCACGCGCGTCGTCGCCGGGATGTTCATTGGCGTCTTGATCGCAGCAGCACCCGGCGCTTTCGCCGACGAAGTCAGCAGTTCGAATCAGAATGCGTCACTCTCGACCTCCAGCGGGTCGAGTTCGTTGTCCCTCCTGAACCCGCAAGCAGCCGCGCCCGATAGCAGCGGCGGCGCCAAATCGTTCCTGTCCGGCATGGCCGGCAAAGCGGGCGACGTGGTGGTCGGCGCGCTGAACATGATCGGCGTGCGCTACCGTTGGGGTGGCAACACGCCGGATTCGGGGCTCGATTGCAGCGGCTTCGTGCGCTATGTGTTCCAGGACACGCTCGGTATGGCGCTGCCGCGTCGCGCTGAGGAAATGAGCCGCGTCGGCGAAAAGGTTCGCGTGAGCGACCTGAAGCCGGGCGATCTGGTGTTCTTCAACACGATGCGCCGTACGTTCTCGCACGTCGGCATCTATATCGGCGACAACAAGTTCGTGCATTCGCCTTCCACGGGCAGCACGATCCGCGTCGACGACATGGATAGCGGCTACTGGGAAAAGCGCTTCACCGGCGCACGCCGGATCGAAACCTCGTACCAGGAAGGTGAAGATTTGCGCAAGCGCGTGAATGCGACGCTCGGCGGCAATCAGTAATTGATCTGCGGCGCGTCCGTTCCGACGGGCGCGACAAAAAAGCCTGCTTCGGTTTCGAAGCAGGCTTTTTGCGTTTGGTGGTGTGTTTGCTGACGCAACTGCGGCGTGGTGCTTACGCCGCCACGCGGCTCGCCGCCAGCTTGCGTTGCAACTCCGGCATCATCTTCGCGACTGCTTCCTCGCCCGCGAGAATCGCCGCGTTGCGCTGCGAGAAATCGCTGCCGCTCATCGCGGCCAGATTCGGACGGATCACGATGTCGGCGTACTTGTCGAGTTCATAGGCCTTGATGGTCTGGCCCATGATCGTGAAGGTCTGCATCAGCACGTCGAACGAGCTGGCCGTGAGGCCGCTTTCCGGGCGCTGCGAGATGTCGACGGCAATCACGAAATCCGCGCCCATCTTGCGCGCGAACGAGGCGGGCACCGGACTCACCAGACCGCCGTCCACGTACTCGTGTCCGCCGATCTTCACCGGCTCGAAAATCGACGGCACACTGCACGACGCACGCACCGCGATGCCGGTGTTGCCGCGCTGGAACAGGATCGGCTGACCGGTCTTCAGGTCGGTTGCGACCACGCCGAGCGGTTTCACCATCTTTTCGATCGGCCGGTTGTTGAGTGTCGTGTTCAGGTAGTTCTGCAGCGCAACCCCTTGCAGGAAACCGCGCGTGCGAAACGGCATCGCCCAGTCGCTGATCGACGCTTCGTCCATCGTCAACGCGAGTTTGTTCAGCGCAAAACCGTTCATCCCCGATGCGTACAGCGCGCCGACCACCGAGCCGGCGCTCGTGCCGGCCACCAGGTCGACCTGGATGTTGCGCGCCTCGAGCGCCTTGATCACGCCGATATGCGCGAAGCCGCGCGCGGCGCCACCGCCGAGTGCCAGCGCGACGCGCACCGGCCGCTGCGGTTTGTCGAGCGGCGGGGTGGTCGAGGACGGCGGCGCGGTGGCGATCGGCGTGTTGTCGGTTTTGCTGCCCGTCGTGGTGCAGGCGGCCAGCACGGCGGAGGCGGCGGCCAGCGAAAAGTTGCGGCGGGCAAGGCGAGGGGATGACGGTTTCAACGGGTTCTCCAGCAACGGCGCAGGCGGCGCGATCGACGTGCGCGCCGTGCCGCGATCAGGCGGATAGTCAAACGGGGAGGCGCCCGGCGGCGAGCGCCGTTTATCGGGGCATGCGCTGCGGTTCTATCCGAGCCGCGGCGCGCGCACATCATAAATCAAAGCGTCGCGCACACGAGAGCCCGGTAACGAATCGTTGCAGAGGAAGCGTTCGGGTGCTCCCCGGCCGTTGCCTGGGCCTCGCGTTGCCGCGCATCAGCCGCGCCCCTGGCCATTCGGACGAGGGCGGGCGATACGCTCCCGGAAGGTATAATTCGGCTCTCTTATTTATTTCCCTCGTGTCCGTGCATGGCGTCTGTCTGCCGCACGGGCGCGGTCCGCTGCCGCGCTTCGCTGGTTATGTTCGCCACGGCGCCGGCGCCTGTTTTCCGAGTAACCGCTAATGACCACCTCCGTTCGTACCCGTTTCGCACCGAGTCCCACCGGCTTCATCCACCTCGGCAACATTCGCTCCGCGCTCTATCCGTGGGCGTTCGCGCGCAAGATGAAAGGGACCTTCGTACTGCGGATCGAGGACACCGACCTGGAGCGTTCCACGTCCGAATCCGTGGACGCGATTCTGGAAGGCATGGCGTGGCTCGGCCTCGATTTCGACGAAGGCCCGTTCTACCAGATGCAGCGCATGGACCGTTATCGCGAAGTGCTCAAGCAGATGCAGGATGCGGGCCTCGTGTATCCGTGCTACATGTCGACGGAAGAGCTGGACGCGCTGCGCGAACGTCAGCGCGAAGCCGGCGAAAAGCCGCGCTACGACGGTACATGGCGCCCGGAACCGGGCAAGGTTCTGCCGGAGCCGCCGGCGGGCGTGCAGCCGGTGCTGCGTTTCCGTAACCCGCTGACCGGCGTGGTCGCGTGGGACGACGCGGTGAAGGGCCGCATCGAGATCTCGAACGAAGAACTCGACGACCTCGTGATCGCCCGCCCGGACGGCACACCGACCTATAACTTCTGCGTGGTGGTAGACGATCTCGACATGCGTATCACGCACGTGATTCGCGGCGACGACCACGTGAACAACACGCCGCGTCAGATCAACATCCTGCGCGCGCTCGGCGGCGAGCCGCCGGTGTATGCGCACTTGCCGACCGTGCTGAACGAGCAGGGCGAGAAGATGAGCAAGCGTCATGGCGCAATGAGCGTGACCGGCTATCGCGACGCGGGTTTTCTGCCGGAAGCGGTGGTCAACTATCTGGCGCGTCTGGGCTGGTCGCATGGCGATGCGGAGGTCTTCACGCGCGAGCAATTCGTCGAATGGTTCGATCTGGACCATCTCGGCAAATCGCCGGCGCAATACGACCACGACAAACTGAACTGGCTCAACGCGCACTACATCAAGGAAGCCGACAACGCGCGTCTCGCGGAACTGGCCAAGCCGTTCTTCGCGGAATTGAATATCGACGACGCCGCGATCGCGCAGGGCGCCGATCTGACGGCGGTGGTGGCGTTGCTGAAGGATCGTGCGTCGACGGTGAAGGAAATCGCTGAAAATGCGGCGATGTTCTATCGCACGCCGGCGCCGGAAGCCGAAGCGCTCGCGCAGCACATTACCGACGTTGTCCGGCCCGCGCTGGCCGATCTGGCCGTCGCATTGAAAACGGTCGAATGGACCAAGGAAGCGATCGCCGCAGCATTGAAGGCGACGCTCGGCGCGCACAAGCTGAAAATGCCGCAACTCGCGATGCCGGTGCGGCTCGTCGTGGCGGGCACCACGCATACGCCGTCGATCGATAGCGTGCTGATGCTGTTCGGTCGCGAGGTTGTCGTGAGCCGTATCGAAAAAGCGTTGAGCTGAGCGTGTTCCTGTGGACCTTGAGAGGGTTTGCATGCGACTTGTGAAAAAAGTCGCATGCAATTGCTCAAAGGGTCTTTACAAAGCGCAAATTGGCCTCTATCATCTCGTTTCTGTTCTGCAAGGGGGGTATAGCTCAGCTGGGAGAGCGCTTGCATGGCATGCAAGAGGTCAGCGGTTCGATCCCGCTTACCTCCACCATCAGAACATTATTGATGTGCCGCAGACAGCCACTGAAGTCCGAAAAGCCCTGAGAAATCAGGGCTTTATCTTTTTCCGCTGTCCTCTTTCTTCCGCCTCGTTCCGGCGTGTTCCTGCATTTGCGTGTACCCGACGGCGTACCCCAAAATGGGTTTGCCGCCATTCTCGATTTCGGGGTACACCGCCATGGGCCTACTCACTGATCGTCAGATCCAGTCCGCTTCGCATCGTCCCACAGAATATTTCCTTTCTGACGGGGAAGGGCTGTTCCTTAGGGTACGTCCGACTCGTAAGGTATGGATCTACCGCTACAAGCAGGATGGCCGGGAGGTCAAACTCGGTTTGGGGCGGTATCCCGTAGTTTCCCTGGCCGTGGCCCGCCAGAAGGCGCGCCAACTGGCCGAGAAGAGGGCCAATGGCGTTGACCCCAAGCAGGATCGTCGGGCGGCGCAGGAGCGCGAGCGGATTCAGCGGTTGAATACGTTCGAGGCAGTCGCGCGCATCTGGCACGCGCAGGCGAACAAGGACCGGACCTGGTCTAAGCACTATGCCGACAAGGTCATTCGAGCGCTGGCGCTACACGTGTTTCCGTGGATCGGGAGACATCCGATACCATCGATTCTCCAGACCGAGATTGTGCGGTGCCTGCACCGTATCAAGGATCGCGGGAATTTGGAGACCGCACAGCGCGTAAAAGGGTATGTGGTGGACGTGTACCAGTACGCCGCGGATACCGGTGTACTTGAGCGTGGGCAGAATTTCATGACGGGTGCTACAGGTGGATTGCCTGCATCGCGGGGGCGCAGCTATGCCGCTATCACCGACCCCAAGCGCTTGGGCCAACTGGTAAGAGACATCCGGGCATATAACGGAAACATCATTACGCGCGCAGCCCTGCAGCTTGCTCCGATCGTATTCCAGCGGCCCGGTCAGCTCCGTTTTGCCCATTGGGAGGATATGGATCTTGATGCAGCGATCTGGACTTGCCCACCAGAAAAAATGAAGATCCGTGAGTGGAGAAAGCAAGATACCCGGACGCCACCTCATTTAGTCCCCTTGCCGAGTCAGGCGGTGGACCTTTTGCGAGATATCCAACCTTTGACCGGACCGATTGGGCCGATCTTTCGCAATATGGCAAGGCGTTCTGAAGGCTCTCGCTATATGAGCGAGAATACGGTCAACAGCGCACTACGTGCGCTGGGCTATGACACGCAAGAAGACATCACTGGCCATGGGTTTCGGGCGACGGCGCGAACCCTGATTCGCGAGTATCTCGGTTGGGACCCGGACGTAATCGAACGGCACCTTGCGCATGGTTCGGACGAAGAACTGGGAGATAGTTACGACAGGGCGACGCTCTTGGAGCAACGGAGATATATGGTCCAGGCTTGGGCGGACTTGCTCGACGCGTTGGCAGAAGGGAAGGTTCCCGCTCTTGTCAGAAAATTTGGCAAGATGACAGCCGATTTCGTCGAAGTTTGAAGAGGGTTGACTGCGGCATGATCGAATTCACCCAGATTACCGAAAAATATCAGCCACCCTATATCGAGAAGCATTTCAGCTCTCTTGAAGGGCTACACATGTTCTCGGTCCAATTCTTCAAAGACGTCGCAGAGATTTATGATGTGCTCACACGGATGCGCAACGTCGAGCGTAATCCAACCGGATATTCGATCGATGACGCGCCTATCCTCGGGCTCCTCGTCCGCATCTGCAAGCTCCTCAAAGAATGCGTGAAGTATCACGAACAGGATAACGCCGAGGTTATTGCGATCTTCGAGCGCCCTCTCATCGAAGCGACGACGATCGCCAGCTATCTGATGCTGAGCGGCGTCGCCGCGATCGAGGATTACCGCAAGTGTTCTTATAAGGATCGACTCAGGGTTCTCAGGGAATTGGAGAGCGGATCAGCCTTCTTTTACACGAAGGCGGGGAAGCGTTTGCTCGCCGCCGTCAAAGATAAGATGGATTTTGAAGGCCTGACCAAGGACGACTTTGCGGAACAGAAGAAAAATAAATGGCAGCTTCAGGGCAAAAGCTTCCGGGACATTTTCGCTGAGATCGAACACGACGAGCTCTATCCAGCCACCTATGGGATGATGTCTGAATCAATCCACGGCTCTTGGAACGAGTCTATGGATTGGGGATTGGTGCGCAATGATGACGGGACATTCTCCGCCTTCACCGACTACCATCCCGCTGACATCAGGTACGTGACGCCGATTGTAAATTTTACGATCAAGTCTTTCCGGCTGTGGCTCCAGCGTATCGACTTATATGATGATAATTTCAAAGGTACGATGGACTGGATTGAGCGGGTAAATACCCGTTTGTTCCACACATTTGATGGCCTGTATGACGGTGAGTACGATACCAAGAAAACTAAGAAATCTTAGCCTGATTTTTCCGATTTAGCCTGTTCGCTCTTGTACTCGGTGGCATGGAATGTAAGGTCGAACACGAGCGGATATATAAATTTGGCTGTCACGCAGGGGCGCGCGTTCGAGTCCTCCGTCTCCGCCAGTCGATGGTTAAAAACCCCGTAGAATCAACGTTCTACGGGGTTTTTGTTTTTTACGACCTACAAATCAACCATCAAAATTGCGGCGGATTTTACAAGCCGTTATCGGTGCCTTCCGGAATACGTACCGAGTGATGCGGGTCTTTTTTGAGCCCTTCGCA
>NZ_JAQQBV010000063.1:0-19312 GCF_046030735.1 Paraburkholderia xenovorans | reverse complement strand
CCTGATTACGTCAAACGCACGGCGCCGATGGGGCTGTCTCGGTGAAATCGATGCGCGAACTTTTTATGTGTCGCGCATCGCGCGCATCATGCCGTGCCTGCTGCTGTTGCTCGTTCTCGTCAATGGGCTCGCGGCGGCCGGCATGCCGATATTTAGCAATCGTGCGCCGCTTGGCGTGCCTGTGTCGTTCTGGCTCGTCAATTTTGCATCGTTGACTTTCTGGATGAACGTGCTGATCGGTTCATACGGCTGGGTCAATTACGCGCTCGGCGTGCTGTGGTCGCTGTCGGTCGAAGAGGTGTTCTACCTGTCGTTTCCACTGCTTGGCATCGCGCTGCGCCGCGAGGGGCGACTGCTCGCGTTCTGGGCGTTCGTCGTCGCGATGGGCCCGTTATATCGGGCGACACATTCTAGCGACGAAGGCGGCTTTCTCTACGCGTACTTCGCGTGCTTCGACGGAATCGCCATCGGCTGCTGTACAGCGCTGCTGGCCGGCCGACCTCTGTGGCGCGCAGTCGCGATGCGCACCACGCAATGGCTGACGGTCGCCGGAATGACCGTTCTCTATCTTGCGTGGCCCATCGCGCAAAGCCACGTCTTCGGCGTGACCGGCATCGCACTCGGCACAGCCATGCTGCTGATCAACGCGCACGCCAGCGGTGTTCCCGGAAGCGCTCGCCTGCTGGCGCCGCTACGCTGGAGCGGCAAACTTAGCTACGAGCTTTATCTGTTCCATCTCGTGGTGCTCGGCGGGCTTCGCACGCTGTATCCACCGTCGGCGGCGCACGGTAATGAGAAACTGCTGTTGCTCGGCGTCTATCTGGTGCTGTCGGCTGCCGTGAGCACACTGATCGCGCGAGGCTATGCGACGCCGCTCGATCGCTTCGTTAAGCGGAAGTGGCTTCGCGCCTCGGCTCGAGTTCCGGACGGCGCTCGCCTTTGACACCGCGACGCAGGTTCCTATCAGTTGCATCGATTGTCAGCGACCTAGATATCAACCGCGAATGGCTGAAAGTGACCGATCGCTGACCCATGCAACCATCATTGATGCCCGAATCTCACGTGGTCACGACCGGCGACACACGACCCTGACGAGACCTTCAGTTTTCTCGTTCGCGGACAGTCGCGAGCAACGATTCGAATCGTTCGTTCGCGCCGGTCAATTATTTGGTTAGCTCAGCAAGGTCGACATACTGTCGTCGCGGCGGGGGAAAGACACCCGGCAGGGGCACCAGTGGGTAATGCCGACCGCGCCCAAGGTCTTGGTACCGTCTGCGGAAGAGTCAGGCGCAGACCTTGCCCCGCCGCATCGCCCTACCAGTACGCTTCCATTCCATGGCCGTGACGAGCCCAGTACTCGCACCACCTAGCGGCCGAAAACAGTATATGTGTCGTGGCTCCAGAACTGTCAGGCGCGATTCCGTCCGGAGACCGTACATGTTCTATATTTGACACCTTCTCCCGGTGTGCGAAGAGAGTAGCCGCGTCGTGAATTTTCCCGCCTAGAACTGCGAGATCCTTCGCAAGACATGACTTGTAGAGGCTCAAAGTGAGGTCATGCCCTAAAATTTCCTGACGGTCCACGAGAAACTGAGCGCGAAAGCTGTAAAGTTCGACATAGTCAAGGGGTCCATTAGAATAGACCGGAATACCATCACAAGGTGCGGCCAATGCAGCGACGTAGTAGCCAACCATGGAGCGCACAAATTCCGCTTCGGAAGTCGTTGGGTGCTGGATCGTCTGATAGCGATCCCGCGCCCATGCATCAGCTCTCGGATCAGAGCCGACACGCGGTGCTTTGATCGTTTCGAACGGTGATAGCTGAATTTTCTGCCATTGTTTTGCGAGCTGGTCTTTGTCGACTGTGGCGTCTCCGCCAACGAGAAGCAGAAAGAGACGTTCAAAATCTTCTTCGTGCCCTGGCTTAGGCCTACCAATTGGGTTCCAGTCGAGTCCCATTCAATTTCTCCCCATACTTGAAAAGCATCACGAATTGCTTCATAGCAATTCTGCAGAATTAGTAATGTTGACGACGCAAGCGCGGAAGTTAACTGGTCGTTGATTTTTTCGTGCTTCGATTGTCGACGGTTCTCGCCTTAGTGTCGAACGTCCACTCATGGTCGGACCTACCGCCGACGGCGATCGGCTCAAGCCGACCCATTACAGCCGATCAACCTGAGTAAATCGAGTGACCGGTCAGCAGCCTTTACCGGCCACCCTGTCAAACTTAGAATAGATACCCGCTACGCAGGCTTCGGTTCACCGCGAGGCGGCGCGCACAGTCGCCAATACGTCTGCCGAAGCAAACGTGAGAGCCATCCTCAGGCAATTCATCCCCTCCGCGTCACATTGAAGCGGATCCCCACCGAATCGATGCATCAGTTCGAACGCCTCCGTGCAATCGTTCTCGACAGCAAGCATTAGCGGCGTCCGACCTGGTGCCGGATATGTGTGGGATGCGTTAGGGTCTGCCTTATGGATGAGCAACAGTTCAATGATGCGTAGTAGCTTTGGCAGGGTATGCCGCCCTACCTGTTCCGCTACCTGTACGTCCATCACCTTTTCGAAAAGTTCAGCGTAGTGCGGATCATTGCACAGCGTCCGAATATCGTCTCCGTCACCGAAAGCGCCGGCTAAGCTGATGTTGTACCGCCGGAAAACCTCGCGCTGCATTTCGTCCGGATGTTCCAGGAAGGACCGATCCAGCTTGGCGCGCAGGGCATCCGGTTTTTTTACAATAGCGATTTTGCTAAGCGCATAGTAAAGGGGCGTTTGGTCAGCAATGTCGGCTCTCAGATCAGCCGTTGCCCCCATGGACAACAGAGTTTCGACGACGACCGGGTCACCTAGATCGACAGCGCAAAAAAGAGGCGTGAAGCGCTTTTTGGCGGTCACGCTGTCGATCGTGGCAGACGAATGGGGACGCCTTAGCAATGCAGACAATACACGCCAGTCTGTACTGTTCATTGCGGTCTGAATTGCGACCAGCAACGCGGACGCTCCACTGTCATCAAGGAAATCGACTGACGCTCCCGCATTGAGCAAGGCTTCAACTGAGTCGTACTTTCCCTCGGAAACAAAGCGCCGCAGTTGCGTCCAACGCCTGATCTGGCCGTCCGCCGCCCGCATCGTGACGATCCGGTCCGGATTGCGAAGATCCGGCTTCTTCGTCTCACTAGTGTCCAACATCAAAAATGGAAAAGTGATTTTCTCTTCTCTCGATGCTTCCAGGAATCGACCGGTTGCCGGAAACATTTGCCCGAACTGTTGACGGAGTTGCTCGATCTCCCAGTTCTCGAGAATTTCCGTGCGCGGGTCCGTAAACAGCCCAAAGACCACCCCGAGGTGTTTGAGCCTTTTAAGCGCGGCCTTCTTTCCCAATAACGCTGCTACGACAAGCGCCTCCGCTAACAGTGGCTGCTGTTTTTCCCCGGCTCGATAGCTCGAGCCCTGCACCGCCGTCTCGTAGTCAGAAAGCGCCGATTCGAATTCGGCCGAGAGCATGTGCCACCTGGCCTTCAACCAGTTGACCTGAAAGTCGAATCGACCATCTCCCGGAGACTCGCGAAGCATCTGCTCAAGCTGATCGAGGTCGGCTCTCGTCTTCTCCTTCTCACCGGATTGCTTGGTTGATGTTCGCAAGAGACGGTTGTGCAAGCTTTGTCCCAGTTCGATCGATTTCGAGAAACGATCGAGACTTGGGACAACAGCCTCCTCTATGGCTTTGAGAATTTCGCCGTCCGGCATCCCCAGTAGGAGATGTCGCCGCATCATGTTCCTGATCGGCATACCCGAGGCGCGCTCAAAATGAGCGACTGCGCGCGCGAGCAACAGCCATCGACGGACATGATTGATTTTCCCTTCACGCATGGCTCCCTTTTTCTTCAGCGCTGCGCCCAACCGGACGATGCTTGGCAGATCCGGCAGGTCAAGGCCCTTGCTCCACTTTCTGCATTTCTCAGTCTCGTTCCGATCGATGTCGCTGTTCCCCGGGTCATATGCGAGCCGCGCAAGCGAGTTGGCTTCGCCCGTCTCTAACCACTCCATCACCGCGGCGACCGGGTGTCTATCCGGGTCAAGGAACGTCATCGGATCCGGACCACCCAATTCCCGCTGAATTGCATAGATCACTTTCAAGCCGTGCGGCACAAAGTAGTGTTCGATGAGGATAGGCAAGGCCTCTTCGCGTGTCAGACTCTCGATCGCGAGTCTTGAGACCATGCCGATGTAGCTGGTGTGCATGTGCTCGAACCAGGGTTGAACAAATTCGACCAAGTCTGCGTCAACGTACTTCGCCAGCGGCGCGACAAATAACTCTCGAGTAAGTGCTGGCAACAAGGACCAGTCGAAATCGCCGCGACTTGCGAGCTCGTCAACTTGCGGATTGCTCCCTTTCGTGCCGAGCGCCACAGCCATCGCACGGTACACCTCGCCGAGACGAGGAAAGGGCGGCCGAGTTGTCTTTTTGGTCGTCATACTGGATTCTTGTTTGGTATGCGTCGAACGACGCTTTCTATTTAATACCTGCCTCCGCAAGCTGACACGCACTCCACCTCAGAATACCTACCCGAGAGAAGAGCGCGCGCATTCCATCGCGGTCATTACCCACGTCGACGCTGTCGAGTGCTCTCCGGCGCGCGATATTTGGGTAAAACAGACTGCGTTACTTTTTGCCGCCTGATGCCGATTGCGCGTTCGCGGCCGCCGTGCTGCTCGCTCGCGTCGAGAAGGAACCGGCAGGTACTTGGCCGCCATGCGCTCGCGCCGTGGCGCTTTGAATTCGTGATGCAGCGGTCTGAGTCATCGGGACACGGCCCGTCTGGGCTGAAGGAGCAGCAGATTTCGCATGTGATTTAGCCATGATTTTCCCTTTCTGAGGTTGGAGTTTCGTTGCCAGCGTGGCAACGAAACGAACGATATCCAACGCCCATCGGTAAATCACCCGCGCGAGTGCCGAAAAAATTCCGGAAAATGCACCCGGACTGGTGCGACCGAATTGCGGGTCACGGTCACCTACTCTACAACGTCCACTTGTCAACTAGCTTCGGTCATTCCACGTCAAGGCGTGGGCGACCCTTAATGGCGGGGTACTGCCTCACGCAGGCAGCATACGCGACTTGAAACCCGCGAGTGGGCGATCGACTGCACCCGACCCGGTGCTGCCGTTTGGACCACGGCCGCAGACGGCAGCTAGGGGCGGCAGAGCGGACAGTGACTTAAAGGCGCGAGCCCGACCGCTATTCAATCATGGAACACTTCGCCTCAATACGAAAGCGGGCAGATTACCGTGAGCCAGCATAGCGCTCAAGAGTGGGCTTTATGGTCGGGAAGATGCGAAGTCTCGCTCAGCTCACCTGAGAAGACGGTGACGGTATCCAAACCGCAACGCCTGCATCGCCTTGTGAGCCTCGCTCTCCTTCATCGTTGCCGGCAGCTTGCTCCGGATCTCCTGTAGAAACAGCTTGCTTTGCTCGAAAAAATGCAAGGGGATCGAGTAGTCGTCGAGCGCGTGAAAGATGTCTGCAGCACCGGTCAGCTTCTTCAACAAGACCGTCACCACCTGCAGTTTGCTTTGCCAGCTATCCACATAGTTCTGCTTGTTGGGGCTGCTTGCTGGGACCTTCGGTGCCACCAGAGCAGTGCCGTGAGCTAGAACATTGCGCAGGGTGAACAAGGCTCGAATCGCATCTTGGTCATATGTGGAAGATTTAGCATCGAGGGGTACGGTGAAGAAGAAATTGTATTGTGCCTTCAGCTTCTCGAAGCCGCCGTTGCCTTCAACCTCGATGAGGTACTCCTCAAGCAACAGCTCAGCTTTATTCTTCCGGGTTTGTCCGGCGGCCGTGCCCTGCTTGATCATGTCCTCCATTGTTTCCTTGATTGAGTTCGCGAGCCAATAGCGAAGAATGCCTTCAACAATGGAGGCATTGAGGATGAGAAGGGGGAACGTGGTCTTGTAGTTCTGCTTGCCGCCCTCGTTCTTTCGATGCTTGAGGGCAAGGTGCTCGTAGCTGTATAGAAGCGAATCGGCAGTTTCCAGAACAAGATGAATGGTCATGGCAAAGAAGAGACAATGAAGAGCGGGCAGAGCGGCGCGAAATCGCCGTCACGAGTTTAACGTTACTGTACGGCAAGAAGCCGGAGTGAATACGGGCAGTCGGCAGGGCCAGATGGATTGCGTGCTCTCGACTGCCAGCAAACAGCCAGCCGATAGTCGCAGAAGGTACTGCGGTGTAGTCAGCAGTGAGGGGGTAGCGAGCGCTACACGCGCCATGCGGTCATTCCGACGTATGCATCGGGCGAAATCCACTTGAGTAGCAGGCTCAGCATCTTTCAAGCCGTAGCGTCATCAACTCAAATGCGTATCTCTGCCGTTGCCACCGTCTGACCGAGACCTGAGCACCTAACATTGCTCGAGGTATAGATGGCTGCGTAAGGCTGCTCGGCGTCGTCAGGCAATCGCGCCCACTTACCGCGAATCAATCGTCTGCACCTGTTCGCAGCACCGTCTCCTCACGAGTTCGACAAGCCAGTCGGCAAACACCTGAAAGCGGCGAGAGAGGTGTTGCCGATGCGGATAAAGCAGCGTGACCGGCATGGGTGCGGCACGATATTCCGGCAGAACCTCAACAAGTTCTCCAGCACGGATATGGGCTTCGACGTCATAGGAAGGGATCTGTATGAGCCCAAGGCCCGACAGGCAACAAGCAATATACGTTTCTGCATTGTTGACGGTGACGCGCCCCTTGATCGTGAGTGTTCTGGTCACGTCATCGTCGACCCATTCCCACGGCGCGAGCCGGCCGCTGGATGGGGATGCATAACCGATCGGTATGTGGTGGGCGAGGTCGCCGGGATTGCGCGGGGCGCCGTGCCGGGCAAGATAGGCAGGACTGACGACGTTGATGAGCGTGAGCGTGCCAATCGGACGCGCGATGAGCTCAGATTCGTTAAGGGTGCCAACGCGCAGCGCGCAGTCGATCCGCTCCTCGATCAAATCGACCGGCCGATCAGTTGCGCCAATTTCAACGTCGATCTGCGGATACGCATCGAGAAACGCGGGAAGTGCCGGCGCGACGATCAAGCGCCCAATCCGGCCGGGCATATCGACGCGCAACGTACCCGCAGAGGCGACGTCCGCTGAACGGAACAGATTCTCCGCTTCCTCCACGTCGGCGATCAGTCGCTGACAACGTTCGTAGAAGGCTGCGCCGTCCTGGGTGGTCGTCACCTTACGCGTAGTGCGGTTCAGCAAACGCGTGCCGACACGGTTCTCCAGCTCCTGAATGGCGGCCGATACGGACGAGCGGGGCATGCCGAGCGTATCCGCGGCGCGCGTAAAATTTGCGCATTCCACGACGCGAGCGAATACACGGAACAGGTCGATGCGGTCCATGCTTGCCGATCAGCCAAAGCTCATTCGATGGGATTGACGCCCCAATTGGTCGTGAATCCTGACGGATCTGTCCATAAATAGGGTCTTTTTAGACGATAAGCCGAACTATAGCATTGGCAATCTGGTGACGGCATTGGGCGGTCACGCGGATTGGAGCGAAACGATGGCAAACCATGACATCCAGGGCAAAACGGTGCTCGTTGCAGGTGGCGCAAAGAACCTCGGTGGCCTTATTGCGCGAGACCTGGCCAGGCACGGTGCGACGGCGGTCGTGATTCATTACAACAGTGCCAGCACGAAGGAGGCTGCGGACGAAACTGTTGCGGCGATCAAGCAAGCCGGTGCCGAGGCCATTGCACTGCAGGCGGACCTGACGAGTGCGGCAGCCGTGGAGAAGCTGTTTGCCGATGCGGTCGCGGCGGTCGGGCGTCCGGATATCGCGATCAACACGGTTGGGAAGGTGCTGAAAAAGGCTTTCACGGAGATCAGCGAAGCGGAATACGATGAGATGACGGCCGTCAATTCGAAATCCGCGTTTTTCTTTTTGCGCGAAGCCGGCCGCCACGTGAACGACAACGGCAAGATTGTCACGCTCGTGACATCGCTGCTCGGCGCATTCACCCCCTTCTATGCGGCTTATGCCGGCACGAAGGCACCGGTCGAGCACTTCACACGCGCGGCCGCCCAGGAGTTCGGCGCGCGCGGAATTTCGGTCACGGCGGTCGGACCCGGCCCGATGGATACGCCGTTCTTCTATCCCGCTGAAGGTGCCGACGCGGTTTCGTATCACAAAACGGCGGCGGCACTGTCGAAGTTTTCGAAGACGGGGTTGACTGACATCGAGGACGTCGTGCCGTTCATTCGCCATCTCGTTAGCGATGGCTGGTGGATCACTGGCCAGACGATATTGATCAATGGCGGATACACCACGAAGTAAGGAACGATTGCGTCGGGACGAATTCAATCCCGGCATATGCGCGGATGTACGTCGGACGGCATCAGGACAAATGGCGATTTGCAGGAGCAAAGCTGACGCCTGAGCGTTCGTCCGGTGAAGCATGTGAACGGCGCTAGTGGCCGTACCCGGAAGCACAACGTCAGCGCGATGGGTGGCCGTTGCCACCTGGCGCCTAAGTTCCGTATCCGACCCATAGTTGCCGCACGAATGAGCGTTGCCTCGACGGCAGCTTTCAACTTACAACGGCCGTCTACACGACCACGTTGTTCGGCGGCTGACCGACCGTAGCAGCTATTCGCCCTTTTCGTGACGGCCTATCCTGCCCTCTCATTCAGCCCGTTCTGGCCGCCGAATTTCGCTGCGTACACCTGACTCGCCCAATCCACAAACGCACGAACTCTCGGCGCGAGTTGCCGATGCTGGGGATACAGAATATTGATGGGTAGCCCCGGGCTCTCCCACCCATTGAGTACCTCGACAAGACGTCCATCAGCAAGCTCGTCCTCCACGTGGAAACGGGGAAGTTGAATAAGGCCTGCCCCCCGCAAGGCGCAGACGACATAATTCTCTGCATCGCTTACCGAGATCCATTCCTGCAACTTGAATTCGGTGACTTTTCGGTCGATGCGCAACTCGATCGCATAAGAGGACTCACTCGTCGGAGAAAAAAAACCGACCGCTTCGTGCGAGGCTAGATCATCGGGTGTCGACGGCATGCCCAGCCGCTGCAGATACGCAGGGCTCGCGCAAATGATCTGCGGCACGACAGCCAAGGGCCGCGCGATCAGCGACGAATCGCGCGGACGCCCCCCGCGAATCACGCAATCGACGCCTTCGCGCACCAGGTCGACGAGGCGGTCGCCGCTACTCACCACCAGTTGTATGCCGGGATAGCGCGAACGAAACTTGTCAATGCGCGGCAGCACAATTCGTGTGGCGTGCGTGCCATGCAGGTCGATCCTCAGCACTCCGCGCGGATTACTGGGTTGATGCGACAACGAAGACTCGGCATCGTCGATCTCGCTCAGGATGCGCACACAACGCTCGTAAAACGCGTGGCCATCGAGCGTCGGTCGCACGTGCCGCGTGGTTCGTTCGAGCAGCCGCGTGCCGAGCCGCTCTTCGAGCGCCTTGATGGCATAGGTCGCCGTCGCGCGGGGGATGTCCACCATGCTCGCCCCTTTGGTGAAACTGCCCTGTTCGACGATCCGCACGAACAATTGCAACGTGTCAAAACGATCCATCTCCCGTGCCCTGATTAGTTACGCCCATTGAATAGTCATGGCAATTTACCACCATTTATCCAGGTGACCCTGGCAGGAATAATTGCTCTGAAGGCGGTCGCTCGTATGACTGCCACTCTGCAAAGGAGCGAAAAATGGGAACTGGTTTTTCACGCGTCGCCATCGTGACCGGCGGGTCACGCGGGATTGGGCGCGCAATCGCCTTGCGCCTCGCTCAGGACGGCCTCGCGCTCGTTGTCAATTACGCGGTCAACGAAGCTGCCGCCCAGGAGACGGTGGAAACGATCCGCGCCGCTGGCGGTGAAGCGGTTGCGTCGCGCGGGGATGTCGGCGCGCCGGAGGACGTCGAGCGTATCTTTAGCAACGCTCTCCATGCGTTCGGGCGCGTTGACGTGGTGGTCAACAGCGCCGGCGTGATGTCTCCCAGCGCTATCTCGGACAGCGATCTCACCGCCTTCGACGCCATGATCGCCGTCAATCTGCGCGGCACGTTCCTGATGATGTCCCATGCGGCTCAAGTGCTGCCCGAAGGCGGCCGCTTCGTCGCGCTTTCGTCAAGTGTTATTGCGAAGAACTTCCCCGGCTACGGCCCGTATATCGCCAGCAAGGCGGCCGTCGAAGGACTCGTGCGCGTCTTCGCCAATGAGTTGCGCGGCCGCGGCATCACCGTGAACGCCGTTGCGCCCGGCCCCGTTGCAACCGATCTGTTCCTCGCCGGCAAGTCGGAAGCGTTGATCGACGAGATCGCCAGGCAGGCGCCACTTGAACGTCTCGGACAACCGGAAGACATCGCTCAGGCTGTGTCGTTCCTGGTCGGCTCCGACGGCAGTTGGATCAACGGTCAGGTCCTGCGCGCCAATGGCGGATTCGCCTGAGCCGAGAGCCCTGAGCCACCAGTGAAGCCTATTTCGTCAATTTTTCAGGAGGTATCGGTCTCATGCCGTCAGTCATGCTACTAACCAGCAACTCAGACGGATTCAACGCGACAAGAACCCGGCCGCTCACACACTGCGCGCGGCTCATTCTGAACATGCTGTTCGCTTGCGCATGGCTGGGCCCATCCATCACCCAAGCGACGCCTGGCGGCGATCACGACGCGCCGCCGTTCGTCGGCCAGCGCTTCGTTCTCGCGTACAGCAACGGTTTTCGTGTCGTTGATGAATTCGTGACGTCGGACGAACTCAGGTTCACCGTGCTCTCGCCGCCCACTCCGGGTCGCTCCGGCACCGTGCACTACCGCTGG
This sequence comes from Paraburkholderia xenovorans, assembly GCF_046030735.1. Classification (GTDB taxonomy): domain Bacteria; phylum Pseudomonadota; class Gammaproteobacteria; order Burkholderiales; family Burkholderiaceae; genus Paraburkholderia; species Paraburkholderia xenovorans_A. The sequence continues at coordinate 8,471 of NZ_JAQQBV010000063.1, read as the reverse complement.
AGCGCCATTGCACCGCACCTGTATGTGATCCGCTGGACCGAGGCCGACGGCGGAACTGTGATGCATATTGACGACTTCAACAAAGGCATTTCACGGTCGTATTACGTCCCAGCCGGCGCCCCGCTGGTCGAGAGCTGGGCACCACTGCGCCGCCTCAGATAACCCCCGTTTTGCGAATCACATTCGCATTTTTCAGGTGTCGAATATCGACACCTCGCTTTCAATCCCCAATGAAGGAGTCTTTAATGCCATTTGCCAATTACAAATTTCCGCAAGGCACGCTGGATGCCGCGAAGAAAGAAGAAATCATCCATCGCACGACGGCCATGTTCGTCGAGTACTTCGGTGAGGGCGTGCGGCCGTACTCGATGGTTCTCGTGGATGAAGTCGCCGACGGCGGTTGGGGGCGCGCCGACGAAACTCTGACGATGGAGAAGATGGGTATTACGCCGCAACGCTGATGTCCGTGCAGGCGCGAACTTCGCGCCTGCTTCCAACAGCCAATCTAACAGCAGGACACGAACACCTATGTCAACTACACCGTCACTCGAACACGCTCAGGTGCTCATCACTGGAGGTGGTTCGGGTATCGGGCTCGGCCTGGCGCAACGGTATCTCGCCACCGGTGCCCGGGTCTGCATCACGGGACGCAACCGCGAACGCCTCGAGCACGCGGCGCGCGCACTTCCGGGCTTGTCGTTTATCGTGAGCGACATCGCCGATCCACAAGCACGTGAGCGACTGGCGACGCAGGTTTGCCAGACGCTTCCAGAACTGACGGTGCTCATCAACAATGCCGGCATACAGCGGCGCGTATCGCTCGCCGCCGACGACGCGCCATGGTCAAGCAGGCAAACCGAAATCGACACGTTGCTGAGCGCCCCGGTTCATCTCACGCATTTGTTGATTCCGCCAATGCTTGAGCACGGCAAGCCCGCGACGGTCGTCAACGTGACTTCGGGGGGCGCGTACGTGCCGCAGCCCTTCGCGCCACTCTACAGCGCGTGCAAGGCCGCGCTGCACAGCTACACCGTGAACCTGCGCCATGCACTCCAGCACACCAACTGCCGCGTGGTGGAGGTCATTCCGCCTGCAATCAATACGCACTTGTCGGGTACGCCGCAGGGCCACGGTGCCGATGTCGATGCGTTTTGCGATGCGTTGATCGCGAGCGTGTCCGACGTACCGCCGTATGAGATCGACTTCGGCGCGACATCGAGCGACGAATTCCGGGCGTTGCGAAGCAACGCTCAAGCGCTCTTCGACCGGCTTTCGGGACGCTTTGCAGTTCAGCTGTTTGACGCTGTGAGCAAGACGTAGCGAGCGTTTTCAGGCCGGAGAGACGAACATGATCGTTGAGGGACTCTGTCCGGTACCTGAACGAAGCGGACTTTCTAACGTCCGCCCGACTGTGCGGTCTAATGCCCGTTGTTGGCTGCACTGAGCCCCCGGTTTTCGCAAGCCAAAATTGACATGTTGTCGCGCATAGCATCATGCAAAGAGTATGAGTGACCTGATTCGCGCAAGCGTCGGGTCGGGCACGCGCTCCGATGATCGGAGCGCGGCAGCGGACATCGCGTAAGCGGCCGATTCGACCGCTCGCGACCAGTTGAGGTCGATCCTGAGCGGGCACTGGAATGACAGCAGCGCTTATAATCAAAAGATGACTGCTATTCGAGATTCCCGTTCCGGTGAGGGCGAGCGTGCTATTGAAATTTGGCGCAACGCGGTTGATGCTACTCATAACTTTCTGTCCCGCGAGGACCGTCAAGCCATTGATAAAATGGTTTGCGACTTTCTGCCAAAAGTGCCGCTCAGGTTCGCTGTGGACGCCAACGATAACCCATTGGCATTGATGTTCATCGACAACGGACATCTGGAGGCCTTGTTCGTTGACCCCGCTTGCCGAGGGAAGGGTATCGGTGCCGCACTCGTCCGTGAAGGCCTTTCGCTTCACCCCAAAATGACAACCGATGTGAATGAGCAAAACGCTCAAGCAGTGGGCTTCTACGAAAAAATGGGTTTCAGGCGCACAGGTCGCTCATCGCTTGACGGCCAAGGTCGGCCTTACCCAATCATTCATCTGCAATACGTCGGCGTCTGAAGGGCGGCTTCCGGCCGAACCCAGAAGTCACATTTATTTTCCTTCACCCGCCACGCTCAGAAAAAACCAGCGTGAGCTGCAACCCACCCCCCACCGCATTAGCCGCCGAAAGCGTGCCGCTGTTGCGACGCACGAGCCTTCGCACGATCGCGAGCCCCAACCCCGCGTGTGCGTCGCCGCCGCGAGCGGCATCGAGGCGCACGAACGGTTGCATCGCGCGATCGAGCTGCTCTTCCAGAATGCCGGGGCCATGATCGCGCAGCGTCATCGTGAAATGGCCTTGTTGTGCGGACGTGCTGATCTCGACCGGCGGTTCGCCATAAGTCATTGCGTTTTCCAGCAGATTGACGAGGATGCGGTCGAGATCGACCAGCGGCAATCTGAAGTGGCTGCCGGCGCGAAGGTCCAGCTTGACCAGCGGGTTTTCCGCGTCTTCATCGTCCGGCACGCTGCCGTACTGGCTCAGACAGAAAGCATCGACCGAAACGAGTGGCGAGCCGTCCGCACGATCGCGGACGAAATCGAGGAACTGCGTCACGATCCTTCCGAGCGATTCGACATCGCCGAGAAAGCCGGTGCGTTCTGCGCCATCGGGTAGCAGATCCGCGCGTACCTGCATTCGCGTGAGCGGCGTTCGCAGGTCGTGCGCGACGCCCGCGAGCATCAACGCGCGCTCCTGTTCGTATTCGCTGATCTGACGAACCATGTCGTTGAAGCTGGTGATCAGGTCCGCCACTTCACGCGGACCGCTTACGCGAACGACAGGCGTGCTGACTCCGATACGGAAATCGCGTGCCGCCTTGGCGAGACGTCGCAGCGGACCTTGAGCGGTCCACGCGCCGATCGACGCCACCATGATGGCAAGCGCGAGCATCAACGCCAGCGCGCTACGCACGCGATCCTGCGAAAAGGTCGCATCCGGTATCCGCATCCAGTCTTTGTCGCCTGCATAGCGCACCCAGATCGTGCCGGTGCTGCCGGCCCGCGCAACCTGGCTGCCTGCGGGCAAATCTTCGCGCAACGCATTTTCGAACAGTCCGTACGTTTCGGCTCGCGGAGGCCGCACACCGTCGGGCGTCGCATCGCGCGTGTCCAGATAGCTGATGCCGAGCGACAGCGCAACGCGTCCTGCGTCGCGCCCGTCATGCCGGGCCTGCTCGACCATCAACAGATCGCGATACTCCTGGGCCGCGTGCCGGGTGGTCGCCTCACGGCCGAACACGAATAACGACACCGCGAAGGCCAGGATGAGCAGGGCGGTCATCAACAGCGCGACGCGGCCGAAAATCGTATTAATGGGATTTTTCATCGTAGCTATGACCTGGCACGAACATGTAGCCGATGCCGCGCACCGTCTGGATCACGCACGGTTGAGCGGGGTCGTCCTCCAGCAGTCTGCGCAGGCGCCACACGGCCAGATCCATGCCGCGCTCGGTGATGTCCGCATCGACGCCGTAAAGCAGATCGAGCAGGCGTGCGCGCGACAGGGATTCCATCGGACGCGCGACAAACACTTCAAGCAGCGCGTAATTCGTGGTGGTCAGTTTGATACGCGCGTCGTCGCAATAGAGTGCGCGCGCCACTGTATCGAGACGAAACTTTCCAAAACGATAAATGCCCTGGTGATCGGCTGCGGCGCCTGCCAACGGTTTCGAATGATGACGGAGCACGGCCTTGATGCGCGCGAGCAGTTCCAGCGGCGTAAAGGGCTTGCCGATGTAATCGTCGGCGCCGAGTTCCAGGCCCACCACGCGGTCGAGATCTTCCGCCAGCGCGGTCAGCATGATGACGGGAATCTCGTCGCCGGCATCGCGCAGTTTCTTGAGCGCGCTCAAGCCGTCGACGCCAGGCATCATCACATCGAGAATCACAATCGACGGCCGTTCGAGCGCGAGTCGATTCGCAAGATTGTTCGCATTGTGCAGAACCGAAAACCCGATTCCGCGCCGTTGAAAAAAAGTTCTGAGAAGATCGCGCAAGCCGGCGTCGTCGTCGACCAGCAGAACCTGAATGGTTTCCATCTCCATGCACTTACTCCTGTCAGGCCGGGTTGACGCATGCACGCACGCCCGCATGAATTGCGGGAACCGCGTTCAGTGCTGCGTCAGGCACCGAAACGTCACGCTGACGATTCTGCCGGGGTCCAGCCTGGTGTCACGCCTGCGTCGCAGCAAATCCTTGCGAAAGACACCTGTCAGCGTGGCATGAATAAACAACGCCGCTTCATAAGCGTTGAAATCCGCGGACAACTGCTCGCGTGCGACAGCATGACATAGCACCCTTTCGATCTGCGCTTCGGCAAGACGGCTCGCCGAGCGTACGCGGTGAAAAAAGAGCGCGGTCGATTCGGTGGCTTCGCATCGGGAAAACACAATGCCATAGAGGCGGCGCGTTCTCGTATCGCGCAATGCGCGCGACAGCCGCGCTTCCAGTTCGACCTTGAGCGTGCCAAGCGGATCGGATTCGTCCTCGGGTAGAGGGATCGTAAACGGGTCCAGCGGTAACGCGAAGCGCTCAAAAATGGCGTCGAAGACAGCGTCCTTGTTTCTGAAATGCCCGTAGATCGCGCCACGTGTGACGCCCGCGGCGTCGGCGATCTCGTCGAGGGTGGTCTGGGTGACGCCATGACTGAAAAAAACCGCCTCGGCCGCGTCGAGAATCTTTGCCCGCGTATCCCACGCTTGTGCTTTCGTCCGCTTCATATGCTTCAGCCGATGCCTGTCGTGCCTCGATGCTCCGCGATACATCGACCGCTGAGTAGCTCACATGGCCGGATCATAGCGACGCTTGTGTTGCATCGACATTTTCCAATTTTTCCGAATATTTCAAACTGAAATTTACGCGGAAGCGAATTCATTTAACGTTCATTTCGCGGCCGGTACGGGGAGCATGAGCAGCGCTTATGCCGCCACCTGTTTTGCCGCACATTGCGCCGTCGCAGTTCACCGATACGGGTATGAAAGTACTCGCGGTGCGCGTCTCTCCCGGTGACATCGAAGTCTTGCACGAGGCTAAACGGAGTGTTCTTGAACGTCCTGTCTCCACTCGATCGGCTTGCCCGATCGACTGCGTTATTGCGTCATCCGCACCGCGCGCTGCGATCCGTCGGCGCGGCTGTGAGCCTGCTCTGTCTCGCGGCCTGTGCGGTCGGCCCCGGTTATCGCAAAGCGCCGCTGACGGTGCCCGACAGCTTCAAGGAGGGCGCCGACTGGCAACGCGCGAAAGCGAATCCCCAAGGCTCGTTGTCCAGCACCTGGTGGCTCGACTATCACGACGACACGCTGTCTCATCTGATCGATCAGTCTCTCCAGGCCAACCAGTCGATCGTCGCTGCGGAAGCGGCCTACCGGCTCGCGCGGGCCACCGTCGAGGCCGACACCGCGTCTCTGTTTCCGACCGTAACGGCGGGCATCTCGGGATCGCGCAGCGGCAACGGCGCGTCGGCGGCGACGAGTTCCGCAGGCGCCGGCGGCGCGCCGACGAACCTTGCCAGTGCGAGTGTGTCGGCCAGTTGGGAACTCGACCTGTGGGGCGCGGTGCGGCGTCAGATCGAGTCGGCGAAAGCGAGCGCCCAGGCGAGCGACGCGCAACTTGCCGGCGAGCGCCTTTCCATTGCCACGAGTGTTGCTACCGATTATTTCGAACTGCGCGAGGCGGATATCGATATCGCTTTTCTGACGCAGCAGCAACAGATCGACAGCCGGATCCTCGAGATGACCCGCGCCGGTTTTCTGCAAGGCACCCAGACCAACGATGACGTACTCACCGCGCAGGACACGCTGGAAGTCGTGATCGCCGATCTGCAGACCACCGAGACCTCGCGCGAGCAGTATGAGCACGCGATCGCGGTGCTGATCGGCGTGCCGCCCGCCAGCTTCACATTGCCGCCGCGGCAGGACTATGCGTTCGTCACGCCGGCGGTGCCGCTCGGCGTGCCGTCGCAATTGCTCGAACGGCGCTATGACGTGGTCAGTGCGGAGCGCACGGCCGCTGCGGCCAACGCGAAGATCGGCGCGGCCGAGGCGGCGTTCTTCCCCGACCTGACGCTGTCTGCCCAAGGCGGTTTCGAGCACAACACGCTCGCGCATCTGTTCTCGCTGCCGAGTCGCTTCTGGACGCTGGGCCCGGATCTCGCCGGCACGATCTTCGACGGCGGCGCGCGTACCGCGGCGGTCCATCAGGCACAAGCCACCTATGACGAAGACGTCGCGAACTACCGCGCAACGGTGCTGACCGCTTTTCAGAATGTCGAGGACAGCCTGTCTTCGTATAACCACCTGCAGCAACAGGAGCAGGCGTTGACGCGAGTCTTTGAGCGCAACCGCCAGCTCTTTGCCAGCGAACAGGCGCAGTTGATCGCGGGAACGGCCAGTCAGCAGAGTCTGTTGACGCAGCAGCTCACGCTTCTGCAAGCGGAGCAGAGCGCGAAAGACACGCAGGCGTTATTGGTCGAGAGCAGCGTCGCGCTGATCAGAAACCTCGGCGGCGGCTGGCAATGGGACGACGCAAAAGGCGCGGCGGTGAACGTCGATGCGTCGTCGTCGGGTCACGCGGCGCTATCCACCGCTTCAGGATCGCCGTCGCCATGATCGCGCGCGCCGGCGAGACGGGCGCCCCATCCAACTTCACCAGCGCGGAGCAGCGACCGTTTGCCCTTCGCGTGCAACGACAAAACGACGAACGACGAAACGACGAGCCACGCGTGTGCGCTTGCGTCGTGAATCGGGAAACAACGGAGTCTTCATGAAGGCCATACCCTTGCTGTGTCTCGGCGTTTTTGCGCTTGTCGGTTGTAGCGGGCAGAGTCAGCCGCCCGCGCCGCCTCCTCCGGCTGTCGATGTCGTGACGGTCCAGCCGCAGAGCGTTGCGCTGACGCGGCCGCTGGTCGGACGCCTGTCGGCGTATCTCAGCTCCAATGTGACGGCGCGCGTGTCGGGCGTGCTGATCAGGCGCGACTATAAGGAGGGCGGCAAGGTCAAGGCGGGTCAGGTGCTGTTCGAAATCGACCCGACCTACTACCAGGCGCAACTCGACAACGACCTCGGCGTGCTAGGCGAAGACAACGCGACTTACCTGAACGATCGCATCAATGCGGAGCGCTATCGCAAGTTGCTGCCGGCCGGCTCTGTGTCGCAGCAAACGGTGGATAACGCCGACGCCACGGTCCGGGTCGATGCCGCGAAGGTCAAAGCCGACGAGGCGCTCGTCGCGAGCGCGCGCATCAATCTCGGGTACACCAAAGTGACCTCGCCGATCAGCGGCATTGCGGGCCAGCAGCAGGTGACGGTGGGCGCGGTAGTGGGGAACGGCACGGCCGACGTAGGTTCGAGCGGCACGTTGTTGACGACCGTCAATCAGATCGACCCGCTCTATGTGAACTTCACGATGAGTTCCGCCGACCTGTTGACGCTGCGTGAATCCGCGAGCCGGGGCACCGTCGCGCTCTCGCAGCAGGACAAGGTCAGCGTGCAGATCGTTCTACCCGACGGCACGAAGTACGGCCAGGCCGGCACGCTCGATTTCGCCGACGTCGCGGTGAATCCCACCACGGGCGCGGTCAATCTGCGCGCCACGTTGCCGAACGCGCAGGGCGAACTGTTGCCGGGCATGTACGTGAATCTGAGCGTCGATCTCGGCGAGGAGAACAACGTCTTTCTGGTTCCGCAGCAGGCGATTCAACGCGACACCGTCGGCGCTTTCGCACTGGTGGTCGACCCGAGCGGCAAGGTGGCCCGCAAGGACGTGACGGCAACGGATAACTCGGGCAATAACTGGATCGTCACCAGTGGCCTGACGGGCGGAGACCGGGTGATCGTCACGGGATTGCAGGGCGCGCACGAGGGCGGCCAGGTCAAGGCCAGCCAGTGGAAAGCGCCCGCGGCGGGCTCGCTGCAACGCGCATCGGCCGCGGTGCCCGGCAACCTACAATAAGGACGTCTTCTCATGCCTGGTTTTTTTATCGATCGCCCGGTATTCGCGTGGGTGATCCCGATCCTGATCTGCCTGATCGGGTATATCTCGATGCAGAATCTCGGTGTCGATTCGTACCCGGAAATCGCACCGCCGCAAGTCACCGTGACGGCGACCTATCCCGGCGCGAGCGCGGCGACCATGGAAGCAACGGTCACCCAGGTGATCGAGCAGCAGCTCACCGGTATCGACAACCTGCTGTACTTCAGCTCGACCTCCAATTCGAACGGCACGGCCGTCATCACACTGAGTTTCGCGACCGGCACGAATGCCGATACGGCTGAAGTGCAGGTGCAGAACAAGGTCAGTCTGGCCCAGCCGTTACTGCCCGCTCAGGTGACGCAGCAGGGCGTCGTGGTGGCCAAGGCGAGCCCCGACATTCTGATGTTCGTCGCGC
>NZ_JAQQBV010000062.1:0-19380 GCF_046030735.1 Paraburkholderia xenovorans | reverse complement strand
GATGCAATCACATTGACAGCGCTTTCAAGTGCGATAGCCTGCAATCTCGAAACTGGACCGTTTGGTAAATCAGGATGACGAATCAATATATGGACAAAAATTGGTGTTGTAAGAACGTGGCAACAGAAGCCCACGTCGCACTTCAAAGACAAACGCGCTCGGCAGTCCGGCTAGGTCACTTCTATTCAAGTTTGCTCGAGTCTGGTCTGTGGACTTCCCAAGCTTCGTTGTCGCGAGATTTAAGCGTATCTGCGGCGAAAATTTCACGAGCGTTGATGGCTGCTCGTCTGCCAGACGTGGTTGTAACTGCGTTCCATGGCGGCGAGGCCATTACGTATCGACGGGCTCACGCGATCAGTTTATTGATCAGCGCTTTCGGTGAGGATGTCATTAGACGAAAGGCCACTTTGCTGCCCAAGCTGTGCGCCTTGACCGTCGAACAGTTCGTTGTGGCCGTCGTCGGGGAGCCGTCTATGGGTTCGAGTGACCAAAAAATATCTTTGGTGATCGAGGAGCGATCAAGATCGATTCGGATCGAATCTGGCATGTTTGAGCAATTGCGGCCGTACTTGCGCCAACTTGAATGCTTTGTGCAAATCGGCGCCGACGTTTTGCTTTCAAAGGGAGGGGATCCTAGGGAGGCGTGTTCCGGGGCTGGGGATGGTTGCCATGAGAGCTGGCCTTGTTAGTTCGGTAAGTAAGGTGCCGGGGGTGAGGTTATTTTTCTACAGAGACTCGCGTGTGTTTACAGATTTAGAAGACCCTTTAACCGTTTACAAACCTTTAGAAGCTCTAAACCCTTACTGGGCGGGGGTTTGCAGGACGATAGGTAGCCGACTATGGGTAAGGTGGTAGTCACTGATGGGGCAAACAGGTTGTGGATATGGGATGAGGGGTAGCCACAGATGGGGCTACCAGGTTGTGGATATGGGATATAGGTTGCCGTCTCTGGGAAAGCGGTCTCTCACTGCCTAGGTAGCCTTCTATGGGAAGTTATATTGGTAGCCACTTATGGTGAGACCCGGAACGCAGGGGGGACCCGATGTCATTGACGGTGAACGCCTTAGGTAGCTATTTATGGGGCCACTCGAAGGTAGCCTGTCATGGGGAGTACGAGCCTGTTTTTCAAACATAGGCTTTACGAACTGCTCCAGCAAACTCTTTATAGATCAACCTCACGTTTGAGAAGGTAGCCAGCTATGGGGTTCACTTCAGGTAGCCGTTTATGGGAAACCCGTCTCGAACATAGCCGCTGCCAAGCAGTGAAAAGGTAGCTGTTTGTGGGAAACGACAAGGTAGCCTTCTATGGGTAAATTACCATCTACGACAAGCCTCAAAGCCCGATTCGCCGCAGTGTTTCCTAGACTCAGCACTTCGGTTCCCACAACTGGCTACCTGCCGATAAGTGTTTACACCAACCGCCGCTGGGCTAGATGTGGAAAGGTGACCTTCTATGGGGGGCTTTCGTTGCTAATGGTTGCCACTTATGGGACAAAAATCCACGCGCGTTCAGATTTTGGAAGTGCGTACAATCAAACACTTATCGTGCCAACTTCGCGTATTGCTTCCAGTCGATACGTGACCGGCTTGCGCGGGAAAACCCATAGGTATAAAGTCATGCCAATTGATGGCTACCTAAGGCATGACGATGGCACGCAAACGAGCCGGTGACCCAGCGGACAAGCAAGTGTCGTTGTTTCAAGCTAACGAGCCTCCGGACATCCTGCGCAAGGCAGTTCAAGCAATCCATATCGCTCCTAAGTCGGGAAAACTTGGTTTGCAGCAACGGAAAATGTTCAGCTCGCTTATCAAAAACGCTATCAAGCAGGACGCGATTGAACCGGGTCGTACTAGCTACTCGATCACGATCGGCGCACTGTCCCAAGACAGTGGTTTGAACAGTAACAACACTCAGTACGTCAAGGAAACGGTCAATTCTCTGATCAGTACCGTAGTGAACTGGGACTACCTTGCGGCGGATAAAACGGCTGTTTGGCGGGCATCAGGGTTGCTCGCCGGCGCGGAATTGCAGCACGCGGTTCTCAAATATAGCTTTTCCGAACAGATTCGCGGTGAACTGCTTAGCCCCGAAATTTATGCGCTTATCGATATGCGGATCGCGCGAGAATTCAGGCGCGCGCATTCCTTGGCCCTCTGGGAAAACACCGTGCGGTATGAGGGCGTTGGACTCACTGCAAAGATTCCTCTGTCCAAGTTCCGAGATCTGATACTTGGTCAGGATCGGAGCGCGCAGTCGTACCAAGAGTACAAGCTGTTTAAGAGCAAAGTACTGATGCCTTGCATACGTGAGGTCAACGAGATATCTGATCACGTGCTTGAGCTCGTCGAACATAAGGCCGGACGCAGCGTGGAGGCTGTGCAGTTCAAGGTGACCAGAAAGATGGATGTTGAAGTTAAGGACGACTCTGATGGAAGAAACGAGGCACTTGTAGAGGAAGTTATTAAACTGGGAGTTCCCCGCTCCGAAGCCCGAAAACTGCTCGCGCAGTACGGAGATCAGCGTGTACGATCTGCGTTAGCCTACGTAGTCAATCGTTCGACAAAGAAGAATGCTGCTCCGGTCGACAACGTTGCTGCGTATTTCAGAAAGGCTCTATCACACGGCTATGCTTTGCCAGAAGAACCAACACCTAAGCAGCGGAAAGAACCCGCGGCACCGCCTCAAGGCAGACAGGCCCAGGTTCGTGACAGATACTTGGTTCAGAAAATGTCAGAGGCGCGCGAATATTTCAGAGAGCTGGAGATCGATGATCAGACGCGTTTAATTGAGCGTTACAACGAGACTGTTGAAGCAAAAAATCTCAAGCTCTCCCCTCCAAAGAAGCCCTCCAAGCTTGCTGAGACAGGCTTCTTTCGATGGCTGGTGCTCGATACTTGGGGCGAACCCAGCGCGGACGAACTTCTTGAATTCGTCCTCGCTGCCTAGAACTCTGATTAGGACTCACGATGTTGATTTGCACCGAATTCTGACCCACCTGACGCGGTAATTTGCATCGAATATTGACCCACGTAGAACACACTGGCCCGCTCAAGCGACGAGCGGGAGAACGGAGTGATCGACATGGCAATATTGAGCATCATTCGACGCTGGCACTATCGCGATCATGTCTCGTTGCGCGAGATCGCCAAACGCCTCGGCGTATCGAGAAACACGGTCAGGCGCTATATTCGCGCCGGCACTGTGCTGCCGACTTATCCCGAACGCCAGAGCCCTAGCAAGCTCGACGGTTTCGCGGCGAAGCTCGCCGATTGGCTAAACACAGAAGCTAAGCGACCGCGCAAACAGCGCAGAACGCTCAAGCAGATCCACACTGACTTGAGCGCGCTGGGTTTCACCGGCTCTTATGATCGGGTCGCCGCATTCGCGAGGCGCTGGCGCCAGGAGCAGCAGGAGCACGCACGAACCGCTGGGCGAGGCACCTTTGTGCCGCTGACCTTTGCGCTCGGTGAAGCCTTCCAGTTCGATTGGAGCGAGGACTGGGCCGTCATCAACGGCGAGCGCACCAAGTTGCAGGTCGCGCAGTTCAAGCTCAGTCATAGCCGAGCGTTCTTCCTACGCGCCTATTTACTGCAGACGCACGAGATGCTGTTCGACGCGCACCACCACGCGTTCGTGGCGTGGGGCGGTATTCCGCGCCGAGGCATCTACGACAATATGAAGACCGCCGTGGATAAGGTCCGCCGCGGCAAGCTTAGGGACGTCAATGCGCGCTTTAGCGCCATGGTCAGTCACTATCTGTTTGACGCCGAGTTCTGCAACCCGGCTTCGGGTTGGGAGAAGGGGCAAATCGAGAAGAACGTTCAGGATAGCCGTCACCGGCTGTGGCAACGCGTGCCGGCGTTTGGTTCGCTTGCTGCATTGAACGACTGGCTGGCCGACCAATGTGTCTTGCTTTGGCAGCAGACCAAGCATCCCGAGCAGGACACAACGATCTGGGATGCATGGTCGATCGAGCGCCCTCATCTCATGCCGGTGGGACAAGCCTTTGACGGCTTTGTCGAGCACACCAAGCTCGTCTCGCCAACCTGCCTGGTGAGTTTCGATCGCAACCGTTATAGCGTGCCTGCTGCCTTTGCCAACCGACCTATCAGCTTGCATGTGTATGCGGCCCAGCTCGTCTTCGTCGCCGAAGGGCAGGTGATCGCCGAACACGTCCGGTGCATCAACCGCAGCCATGATCGTGGCGAAACCATTTACGACTGGCGTCATTATCTGGCGGTCTTGCAGCGCAAACCCGGTGCATTGCGCAACGGCGCACCGTTCGCTGAGTTCCCGGCGGGCTTTAAGCGGTTGCAAGCAATCCTCTTGAAGCACCCGGGCGGCGATCGGGAGATGGTCGAGATACTGGCGCTGGTTCTGCTTCACGACGAGCAGGCCGTGCTAACCGCCGTCGAACTGGCCCTCGAAGCAGGAGCGCCCTCCAAGCAAACAGTTCTGAACTTCCTGAGCCGGCTGCTTGACGGGGCACCAGTGCCGCCGCTACAGGCACCACAAGCCTTCGCCCTGCGGGTCGAGCCCGAAGCCAACGTCAGCCGCTATGACCGCCTGAGAGACCGGGAGGATCATCATGCAGCCTGATGCCATGATGGAGATGCTCAAGTCACTGAAGCTGCACGGCATGGCCCAGGCGCTTGGCGAGTTGGCTGCGCAGGATTCGCCTGCCTACAAGTCCGCGTCTCTGGTGCTGGCCGGACTGCTCAAAGCGGAAATGGCCGCTCGCGAGGTGCGCTCACTGGCGTATCAGATGAAGGTCGCTCGCTTCCCTGCATATCGGGATCTGAACGGTTTCGACTTCAAATGCAGCGACGTCAACGAAGCGACCGTGCGTCAGTTGCACCGATGTGAGTTCGTGGCACCAGCTCAGAACGTAGTCCTGGTCGGCGGACCTGGCACTGGTAAAACGCATCTGGCGACAGCGATCGGGGTACAGGCGATCGAACATGATCGAAGCCGTGTGCGTTTCTTCTCGACCATTGAGCTCGTCAACGCCCTTGAGCAAGAGAAGCTGGTGGGAAAGCCGGGTCAACTGGCATTGCGTCTGATGTATGCCGACGTCGTGATCCTCGACGAGCTCGGCTATTTGCCATTCAGCCAGAACGGTGGCGCCTTGCTGTTCCACCTGCTTAGCAAACTCTACGAGCGCACGAGCGTCATCATCACGACCAATCTGAGCTTCTCGGAATGGGCAAGTGTCTTTGGCGACGCGAAGATGACGACCGCCTTGTTAGATAGGCTCACGCATCACTGCCACATTGTGGAAACCGGAAACGATAGCTATCGTTTCAAGAACAGCACGACACAACCTAAAAAGGAGAGAAAAAAGACCCAAACACCCACTACCTAACCCCGAAAACCGGTCCAAAGGGTGGGTCAATATTCGATGCAAAACCTGGGTCAGGATTCAGTGCAAACCAACACTCACGACGCACTGCTTCCACCTGAAATGACTTAAGGATAGGCTGCTAGCAGCGCTCTGTTACTCGGCACTCTCGTGCGGCACAGTAGGTGCTGCGCTAGATAGTTGCGACGCGATAAACTCGCGCACCACGCCCTCAAGTTTGGAGACGAGGATCGTTTGCTGATCTTCGCTGAGACCTGTCAGTTTCAATTCGGTTCGTCCGTCGCGGTAACGCTTAAGTGCGCCGATGTCGCGGCCGTCTGGGGTGTGGAAAGGCATGTTGCCGCTGTAATGCGTTTTCGTCGCGCGGGCTGGCGAGGCTCCATCTAGTTTCTTCACGTATTCTTCAAGCCGTCGAACGGACATCTCGCCCTGCACGACGCGCTCGAGTATGGACTCCGCCACATCGACACGGACGCGGTCAAAGATAAGTTTGACATTGTATGCGTGTGCCAGGCCAATGCCATCGGCGTCCGCCATCTGTTGAAGATAGTGTTTTTGTAATTTGCCGATAAGCAAAGTTTTGGATACTAGAGCCTTGCCTACGCCGAGGCTTTCGGCTAAAGCGTCTTGACTTGCAAAAATCCCTTCTGAGAGTACACGACTCCACGCCACAGCATCGTCGAATACTGTTTGCTTGGTCCGATTTTTGTTAATGCTACTGGCGCGGAGGTAAAGGTCTTGGTCACTTAGATCTGGGACGATCTCCGCGTCGATCGACGGCTCGCCAAGACTCTTCTTCGCGCGGAAGCGGAATTCCCCGTCGACAATGACGTACTTTCCAGGATATCGATGATTGCGCGTAACAGTGATCGGTACGTGTTGCCCCTCCCGCTTCAGACGAACCGCCAAATCATCAATAGCCATCGGGCTGTAGAACTCGCGCGGGTTGAACGGGTTCGAAACAAGCTCGTTCAATAGTATTCGGACCCGAGGCAAGACTGCTGAGGCGTTCGTACGGTTACCGTACGTGTTCGCGAGCGGATCCCCGGCAACGCCGGCTCCTACATGATTTGTCGGTTGATCTTTTGCGTGCAAAACGCCAGTTGCGTCGAGGCGTCCGTCGACATCTGCTCTTTCGTTGGCGATGCCTTTCCGAATGGATGCACCCAAGCCGATCTTCACTTTCGCTACTTGATTCTTGTTTGTCATCACGCCTCCAGCAAGCCTTTAATAGCGAGGATTTCTTTGGCCACAGCCGTAATTTCGTCGCGGGCCTGCTTCGCTGTACGTTGTCCTTTCACCGTGAATACAGTCGCTCCCACGCCGATGGAAGTTTTGTAGATTTCGCGTAAAGCTATCGTGCTCTCAAGGATTGGATAGGGATTGTCCTCCGCCATTGCGGCTCGTACCTCGGCATACCCCGTGGTTTTCGTGTTCACACGATTGAACACGATTCCGCAACTCCTAGGATCGCTTCCGATTGTTCGGCGGACGAGTTGAAGCATGCCGGTCGTACTCCACGCATCGAGTGCGGACGCGTCCATCGGAACGAGAACAAAGTCAGAGGCGGCGATGGCGATTTCAGTGTTTTTGTCGTGCACGCTTGGCGGGCAGTCGACAATGACAAGATCGTAGTTCTCAGCCATCCGTTTGATTTCACGCCCTAGATTCGAGCCCGCCGCCGCCAAGTTAACCACCGTGAAGGGATAGGGCACCTCCCCCGCTCCCGTTGCTCGAACCGATGAACTCTGCGAGTCGGCGTCAACGACGAGAACGCGCAGGTCTGGTTCATCGTCGCAGTACGCACCCGCGAGATTGAGGGTAATCGTGGTTTTCCCGCTTCCGCCCTTCTGGTTTGCGACCGCGATGACTATTCCCATATCCGTACTCCGAATAACAAGAAATTAAGCATAAATTAAATTTATATTTTTCGCAATAACATGTTATTTAAATAATATCTATTTTTGAATTGAGGTTGACGAAGCTTCTTTCACGAATTTGGTAAATGCTAGGTTCAGTGCGGAAGGGATGCAAATATTTTTACAGAAAAGCGGATGTCTCGCCCAAGGCTGTCAGGTGGTAACTCGGGACAGATGGTCGTAAAGAACCGTTTGAATTGTCGTTTCCGTGCCGACTGATCTTTTCTCTCGGAAATTGGGCTTGTCGCGACGGCGCCGTCGCTTTCTCTGCGGTTGGGCGGCGAACGAAATTTTTCGAACAGAAGTTGGTTTCCACGTGGAAACCGCGCAGCGACCGCCGGTTCCGATCTCCTCGGTTAAGAGCGGGTCGTCGCTTTCGTCTTGGGATTTGTCAAAAATTCGTTTCGGGCATACGACGCAACAAGGTTCAGCGCAAATAACGCGAGCGTCGCTAGCCCGGCAGGTGCGACCAGTCAGACTTCCCGCCCGGTAGTCTGCCGAGCAGTTTCCACGTGGAAACTGCTCGTTGACCGGGAGCGTCCATCGCTGCGGCGTGCACTCTTATTCCGATCTGTCAGAGGATTTCTCTGAACAGGTTGTTAATGTGGTGGGCGATCCGATGTATCAGAGCGAGCAGAGTTCGTCAATTGCGCCTGTCGATGCCTGACGTGTCGTTGTTGGCATTTTTGTATGGCGGGGCAGAGTGCGGCAGGGACCAACGAATGTTGTCAAAAATACGACGCTAAAGTGTGGCGAAACGATGCGACAGTTGAAACCGTTAAAGTGCTCCGCCCCGACGTTTGCGGCGTCGGCATAGCGTGTGTTTCACGCAGTTCGACTTGCACATTGCGCACGTGGGTCTGCTCTTATCTCGTCCGTGTGACTGGGCGCGCCCAAACTCAATTTTTGGGGAGGAGCGTCGGCTAGTGACTGGGTCGTCATTGCGGCCGCAAAGTCGACTGCGCTTCTCTGGAATGCCGGTGTCAACGCGGCTGATGCCTTTTCTTTGAGAGGTTGTAGGACCGGTGACATGGGTAGCGGGTGTGCGGAGACGTGGGCAACACTCTGGGCGAGCGAATCGCCTGGAGCCGCTCATGTCCGGAACCCGAGAGACACCATGGATCTGCGTCTGGAATTCGTCAGCCTAGCCTCGCAGGAAGGCGCCAACCGTCGTGAACGGTGTCGGCGTTTTGGCATCAGCCCGAAGTCCGGCTACAAGTGGCTCGATCGCCACGCGCAGGGAGGCGACACCGCGCTGACGGATCATTCGCGACGGCCCCAACAGAGTCTGGCACGCACGACACAGTCGGTCGAGCAGCGGGTGGTCGAACTGCGGCGCGCATCCGGCCCGAGGGGGACGCAAGATCAGCCGACGTCTGTGCGATCTGGGTCACACGGACGCGCCCGCCCCCAGTACGGTGACCGATATCCTGCATCGCCACCGGCGACCGACCGGCCGCTTCCGACGCCTCCACGGCTTGGCAGCACTTCGAGCACACGCAGCCCAACGATCTCTGATGGATTTCAAGGGCTGGTTCGACCTGCAGGACGGACGGCACTGTTCGCCACTGACCATGCTGGACGATCATTCGCGCTACAACGTGACACTCGATGCCTGCATCTGCACCGACACCGGCATCACGTAGCATCAACTGGAGCGCACGTTCCGCCGCTATGGGCTGCCGGCGCAACAACGCGGACGATGGTTCAACGTGGTGCAAGCCCCAGCCAGCCGGGCTAGTTGACCGAACTGGCGATCTGGCTCATGCGGCTGGGCGTGCGACTGTCGCACAGCCGCGTGGCGGATCCGGAGACCATCGACAAGGAGAAACGCTTTCACCGCACGCTGAAGGCCGAGGTGAGTGCCGGGCGTCATTTCAGGGACCTGCCCAGCGCCCAACAGGCGTTCGATGAGTGGCGCCTGGTCTAAAACCATCGGCGCCCGCATCAGGCGCTGGACATGGCGACCCCGGTCGCGCGCTATCGACGGAGTCCGCGCGCCTATCCGAGACCCTACCGCCGATCGAGTACGGCGCGAACGACCACGTGCAGCGCGTAAAGTGAAACGGTGGCCTACGCTTCAGGAACCAGCGATTCAAGATATCGAGCGCATTGCAGAACCTGCCGGTGGCCCTCCGCGAGCGTGTCGCTGAAGAGAATTGCTACGACCTGTTTTTGCGCATCACCGTTTCGGAATCATCAACCTGAATCCTCTGAGCGGATTATGTGTTACCCACGTCTCCGGTCCATACAAGAGGTCCGAATCAAGGCTCGCTGCCGCTGATGACGTGAAAGGCATGCCTCCGTGCCTCTGGATGCTTTTACTTGGCTCGCGTCGAGCGATCTCTATAAGGGTTTCCTGCCTTCCAGAAGCGGGTCGGTTGCGGGAAAAGGTCCTCGCGTCTCAACTCGCGTTGCTTTGTCATATCTATCGACACGGACGAGAGCCATCCGTCGCCAACGCTGCGTCAGCGACCTAACGGGACCCAGAGCTGGTACGCAGCGACGGGATTCCCTGATGGCTTTTTGTGCCACCTTGCTGACCGCGTTGCAATCCGCGCGCGTCGATCAACTTAACTGGACGATTGGTGGCCGGCGTTTTTCCGCACGGTGAGCCGATCGCGAAGACATCATGCGTAGGCCTAGCATTAGATCTGACAACTTGGGCGGTCACCGGAAATTCCTCGACATGGGCAAGACTGTCCTTCAACCGCTGTTCCTTTACGCGGTCGTGTGATCTTGAATTCCCTTGCGGCCGATGGTCCGTAGCCAGTTTCCACGTGGAAACTGGGCCGAGCAACGCTGTTTTGAACGTCGGTAAGGTCTTTTCTCTCCATATTCGCCTTTCGACGCTGTCTCGCCAAAGCAGACAGGAATGTCTCCGTAAGCTGAAATTGTTAGGAGTTTTTTGATTATGATATTTTAAAAATAAAAAAGCTCTTCATCCACTGCTCTTGCGTGCCGACTTAGATGTTTCGCATCAGAACCGTTGGGCCGTCTGAGGGAGCGCCTTATATACTGAATTTGTGTAGGTCGTTAGCACGGCGCATACGCGCCAATTGTGAGAGCAGAGCGAAAGGGCGGCCGAAGGGCGTTCGACTGTACAAGCAATGGGCGAGAGTCGGCGGAGGGGTCCGACGAGAGTGATCGTCCTAGCGAAATTGCGATGATCAGCCGCGCAGGGGAGGTTGCGTGCCCCGGTTCCCGGCCCCCCGCGGAATTTTTCAGTGGTGGGGGCCGTGTCGCTCCGGCTGTACGTGCGCTAGAGGGGAGGGCGGAGGTGAGTCCGACGTGGGCTGGCTGAGAACTGCTGTGATCACGAAGAAAGAGAGTGCGGCGCCGGGCAGCTATCTGATAGCACGTCCGAAGGTCCGCGACAGTCAACGCGCCAAGTCGTAGTTCTATCATCGCATGCGGCGCAGACGTCCTAATGTAGTCGAGGGGACTCCTGTTTGGTGGTCCCAGCCCCGTCGCCCAAATAACGACGAGCGGGGCGACAACGGCCGCTGGTAAGTCCACATGCTAAGTCTGCAGGCTGATAGACGGAAGATCCTCGACCGTAAGCATCTGCCGCCGCGTGACCGCCTACAGCGGCACAGCAGACGCGATGAACAGTCGAGCGGTTGGCATCAGGACGGGCCCGCATCGGACAGCAACGCATCGAGCCGCCGATCGCGGAACCTCTTTGCATTCGGCCGGCGAGTTGCCATCAGGGAGACATTTCGGATTTCGGCCGTGGCGATCGGCTCATTGGCGCGCGAGTTGCGTGAGTAGAATTCGCTGGCGCTATTGACGAGCGCGCAAAGGGGGAGGCGCTATTTTTTTCGTTATAACGCCGCACTTTGGCTTCGAGTACTGTTATCTCGCTCTGCAACCGTCGGTTGAAGGGAAAATTGCAGCACCTCCGGTCAGCCCGCAATGGGCGAGGGTTGGGTTGCTGTCTGTGTCGTAACCACTTTTGCTTCTGCGGGTGAAGAAGCGAAAGTCGAAAACGCCACACGAAGGAAGAGAATGTCTGAAATGTCACATGCCCTGGTACTGCCCGGGCGGCATGTCCGTGAAACAGAGGGCTGGTCTACTTCAGCAACCGAAGAAGCAATGGCGGCAGGGCTTTGCGGCCAATTTTGCCGGCTTTCCGTCGGATTGTTTCACGGCTGGACGCGGTGAACGAGCAGTCGGGTCGCCGAAATCCGAATAATGTGCATACGCACATTTAAAGGCATGAAAAAATGTAGCGAATGACACGTATTTTGTAGTGAATGAATTGGCGTGCAAAACCGCAATCACGTCGCTGCCAGAAGGGCCGATGTCCGGGTCGTTCTGTACTAAAACATGATGGTCGGGCAAACCGGAGTGCCGTCGATGATACCACCACGTTTCTTGCGGGCAGTCAACAACGCGCGTCCGCACGGCGCGCATCGATATGACCTCTTCGGTCCGAAGATCGGGCGCCAGCTGACCCTGTTCGGGCGGCTTGCCTTCGATCTCCGGGTTCGTCTCGAATCAGACCCGCACGTGGTCACTTACTGCGAGCGGCCCTTGTGTATCCCGGACGCGAAGCCGTCCCGGTTTGTCGACTTCTGGGTCCGCACGCATCACGACGAGAGATTGTGTGTCGTGCTGCGGATGGCGGAATGGACCTCTGTGGAGCGAGGACATTCCCTGTTCCCGGCTTTTCAGTCGTGGAGCCGGGCGTCTTCGATGCAGTTGCAGATGATTCATCCGCAAGATCTCGACGACCCAAATGTGCTACGCGAGAACCGGATCATGATGCTCCGTTACCTCGTGAGCGGTCACGCCCTCCCGGTTGACCGATTGATGCACGGCGTGCTCATTGCGTGCGGCAATGGCACCACGTTGGCAGAACTCGAACGGCAATTCCCGGCGGCCGATCCGATGCTGGTCCGTTCCGCGGCGTTCAGACTGGTGCTTGATGGACAGGTTCGATGTCCAACGCTTGCACTGGAACCACTCGGGCTGCGTACCCGTCTGGAGCGGCCATGAAGAAGATCGCTTTTGGGGCGTTGCGGTTCGACCGCCGCTCCATTCCTCCGGATCTGACAGATATTGGGCAATGGCCGGGCGCCGACGACAGCGCGCTGTCTGACGAGGAGCGCGATCTGCTGAAGCGCCGCATCCGGGCGATGACCTTGTTTGTGGATGGACATACTCCCCTTCGCGAAATCAGCCGGGAAACGGGCGTTGGTTTCAACGACCTTTATCGCGTTTTCGAGCGGTGCATCACGCAGCACGAGGACGGCCGGATCTTCGGTTGCCGCGCATTGATCCCTTATCAGCACACGGGGTCGTACGATCGCCGGTCGCCGGTCAAGCCATCCCGCGAGGGCATCGCAAGCAACGCCAGCGGCGCCTTCAGCCAGTTGCTGCAGCGTTATCCAGACATCGCACGCTGGATCGAACGCAAGGTCGCCGAACGCAGCAGGAAGCATGCAGCGCTCACCGAAGTGCATCGGCACCTGTGGCGACTCCACGGAGGCTTTCTTGCACAATGCCGGCAGGCGGGCATTCAGGCGCACGAATATCCTTTCAACCAGAAATATCTTGGTGAGCGATCGCTTGCGAGTCACGCTCGCGCGCTGTCGAACCGTATGTCGACGCGGCGGCTCGCGCCGCAGGCGCCCAGCAGATCAGCCATCGCTGGAACGACGATCCTGATGCCATTCGCAAACCCGCAACCCGTCCATTTGAGGCGGTCGAATTCGACGGTCACAAGATCGACGTGCGCCTGACGCTGCGCATCGACGATCCGTTCGGTTTCGAAACATTGCTCGTGCTGCACAGGATCTGGATCCTGCTGGTGCTCGATGTGGTAACCCGTGCAGTGATTGGCTATGCGCTCGCGCTGGGCCACGAGTACAACAAGGACGACATTGCCGCGGCCTTGCAGGCGAGCCTGATGCAACACACAGCCCGTGCTTCGAAGATTCCGGCGCTGGCGGTCAGACCCGGCGGAGGCTTCCCGTCCGAGGCGATTCCCGGTACCGCGTGGGCGTGCTGGGGCACATTCCGCTTTGACGCAGCGAAGGCACATTTCGCGAAGGCGACCCTTGAGCGCCTGACCCAGGTCATCGGCTGCACAGCCAACAACGGGCCACTGGGCCAGAAGAACGAACGCGCGCTGATCGAGCGCTTCTTCGATCAGCTCGCGTCGCATTTCGCGCACAGATTGCCGGCCACCACGGGCAGCGATCCTCGCGCAGTCGAACGTGTGCTCAATGATGTCGGCGAGAAAGCTTCGCTGATGATGACGCTTGACGAACTCGAAGACGTGATCGACGTGGTCCTCGCAACTACAATGGCGAGCCGCATGGGAGACTGGGCGGGCGTACGCCGCTGGAGGCAATGCATTTCCTGCTCGAAAAACAGGACGGCCTCCTGCGTACGCTACCTGTAGCCCGGTGCAGCACGCTGTGCCTGCTTCAGGAGGCCCGCGTTGTCACGATCCGCGGCAACGTGAGCCGCGGCGAGCGCCCGCATATCAATTTCGAACACGTGCGTTACGACAGCCGGGTGCTGTCGGGCATCGCAGGGCTGATCGGCAAGCAGCTTCGCGTCTATTTCAACATCAAGGACATCCGCCATCTGCACGCGTTCCATATGGACGGGTCAGAACTGGGGGTGTTGACTGCCGCCCGTCCCTGGTGCTTTACGCCACATTCGCTGCGCGTGCGACAGGAAATCTTCTCGCTGATCCATCAGCGAAAGCTGTCGGTGCGCGAAGGCAGCGATCCTGTTGGCGCGTGGTTTGCCTACAAGAAGGAACAGGCGCGAAGCCATACACGCGACGCCAATGACCTGGCGCGCAGGCTGACAGACCGGGCGAGGTCGCATCAGGCACAACCGTCGCCTGATGTCGCACACGCGGGCCCGGCTGTGAAAAGCGAAGCGCCGGCAGCAGAAACACCTGCCCGAAAGACGCCGGACGCACCATGGCTCACGCAGATTTTTACGTTCGGGTGAACGATGCCTGATTCGCTGAAACGCCCCGTCGATCCATCGGCGCATCCTCTCGTGAACCAGGCGTATATGGTCCCCACTCCGGCAATCGCCGCGATGTACTCACGCGTGCGTCAGTGCATCCGGCGCGGCGTTGCTGGCGCTGTCATCTATGGGCATACTCGCTGGGGCAAGACATATGCGATCCGATACTGTGTCCGGCTGCTGCATCTGGAGCTGCCTCGCGCGGCGGTCCTGACAATCGGAATGCCGCGCAATCCTTCACGCTCGGAAGCACTGTTTTTCGGCATGATGCTCGAGGCGGCACGACATGGGCGCCCGGATAGCGGCACGGCATTGCAGCGCCGACTACGCCTCTACCATAAGCTGGCTGAACTGGTCGAACGTGCCGCCGGCAACAAACTGATCGTATTCGTCGACGAGGCGCAGCGGCTCGAGCTCGAACACTACGAATGGCTGCGCGACGTGCAGGACGAACTTGAGCGTCGGGGCGTGCGGATGTTCACATTCCTGGTCGGTCAACCTGGCATCCTGAACCGCAAGAGTTCGTTCCGACAGAGCGTGGACACCTCGCAGATCGTGTCCCGTTTCATGGTCGATGAGCTGCGCTTCGACGGCTTTCGTGCCCCCGACGATCTGAAAATGTCGCTCGCTGCTTACGACACGTCGACCTTTCCAGACGGCAGTGACTGGCCTTACACGCGCTATTTTCTGCAACGCGCATTCGACACCGGCTTCCGCCTTGAGAAGCAGCACCTCGCGTTGTGGGATGCTTTCGATGCTGCCCACCGGCGCGCGAGGTTCGATTTCACGATGGAGGTACCGATGGAGTATGTCGCGCGCACTATCGAGATCGCGCTCATCGAGAACATGAACCGCGATGCGATGGATTTTGGGCTCAACTCGGCATTGTGGGCACAAGCGGTAGACGAATCCAACTACGTTGCGGCACTGGAAGATCTGCGCATTGTATTCGTTGACGACGTATCTGCTGGACCATGAAAAGTCGCTTCGGAATTCTGCTCTCCGGCGCTGACACCTGGCAAGCCGGCGACTGGTGCTGGCGCGACGACTGGAATCTGCCCGGTCAGTCTGCGTTTATGCTGTTCGCCAGGTTCCAGCAATTGAACGCGTTGTCGTGTACAGCATTGGCGGAACTCTTCTTGCGAAAGCCGAGTCGCTGGCCTTTGAAGCACGGCATTGACCTGCGCGACATGCGACAGTTCGATCTCCTCCGGATGTCCGCTCTGATGTGCATTCCGCTTTGCGACGCTGCGGCTGCGTTTTTGCCGGTTGGCGACGTTTCGCGGAGTGCCGGACCGCGACAATTGATGTGGTGCATGCAATGTGCGGCGCGCGGCATTCATCTCGCCGTCTTTCAGTCTGACGGGTGCAAGACATGCCCGGTCCACGGCAGTCCACTCCGTGACCGTTGCACCCATTGTGGCGAGGCATTGATGACCTACCGGCTGCAGGCGTGCAATTTCCGGCTGCCCCTATGTTGTCCGACGTGCGGTCACAACTGGGTGCGATCGCCCGGCGCGGCAGGAGATCCCGCGACCCGGATATCGCCTGCGTACCGGTCCAAGGTCGCGCAAGGCCTTGCGCGGGATTGGTTCGGCCGCCGTTCATCAAATCTTCGGCGACTGCTGGCTAACGTAGGCCAGTCGGACGTTTGTGAGGCCTGGTTGGCATCGGCGCCGCCAAGGGTCAGCGGAGCGGATGGGCTCAGCAGCTTCTGCGCGCGTGTCGTGCAGGGGCAGACTGAAAGGGTTTCGAACGTCTTGGTCCATCCGGTGGCTTTTGCTCGCGATTCGTTAGAAACAGATGTTGACCATCGCCGTAAGTGCGTCGGCGATTTGCCCCGTTCGCTAGCGGTACGCACTTCCGATGACGTGCTGCCTGACGCCATCGCGTGTTACAAGTCGATTCGACGATATCTCATACGCCATGTCGTGCAAAGGCATCGCAGGTGTGTCTGTACCGCTGGCCGCTATCTCACATGGCGGCTCGATGCATGTACAACGACATCGTTCTGTCCGGTCGCTCAAGCGGTACTGCGATGGCGGACAAAATGGGAGGGCGTCGGCGTACCGGCGCATCTTTTCGGCCGATGCGAACATGGGTTGCTTGGTGTCCTTGTCTGGCTTTCGCTCTTCGCGCCAGTGGGCTTGCCCGGATGGACCTCGTCGGTCGAGCGCTGGACAATCCTGCGTGTTTTTGCACTGGCTTGCCTCGACAGTTTTTCCTGGTTCCTTGAGGCGGCCAGCGACGGAGGCGCGCGATCGGGGCCTTTATGGATGCCGTTTCCAGCGATCGATTATCCTGAGCGGGACTGGGTTGTGTTGGACTCAGAGCCCGACCGGAAGCAGTACAGGATGGTGATCGCCCCGGCGCGACCACGACTGCTCGCATCTTTGGCAAAACTACAAGCGGGAGAGGAACACTACAGACATCACGTCGCGAACCTTCATAAAGCTCAATTACCGGAAAACTGGCCGGCGCCTGTCGCGAAACGCAACGCGCGACCGGACATTTCCGCATCACCTGATAGCTCGCCACTGACGAATCATCGGCGCCGCGTCGGTGTTACGGCAATGGTCCTGGCGGTGTTGGCGGCTTCCGATGCAGAGTGAGAAGTTGCATACGAACCCGACTGGGTCTAGCGCCTGCCCGCTTTACCCTATGAAGGAGCGATGGTCACCCAGCGACTATCGCCGCATTCGAAGATGGGAGCACGAAGATGTACTGGAACAGTACCGGATGGGACCGCCACCTGCTGGAACGCAGTAAATGTATTGACGTCGAGCGAAACCTTGGTTGCCAGGAGGTGCCGAAGCATCGCCTGCCGGCGAACGGCCGGTTTCCAGCGCTAGCCAGCGCTACAGGAGCATAGATGAGCGGCATTCCGGACTACAAGGAACTCACGAACGCAGTTGCTTCTCAAATGCGGGCGATGCGCACTTCGCAACCTGATCTGATGAATGCATTCAGACAGCTTGCCGCTGAAGGTACGAAAGACGGTGCACTGGACAGGAAAACGCGGGAGTTAGTGGCGCTCGGGATTGCGATTGCCAGTCGTTGCGATGATTGCATCGGTTTTCACGTGCAAACTCTTATGAAGCTCGGCGCGACGAGAGCCGAGGTCGAGGATGTGCTCGGCACCGCCGTCTATATGGGCGCCGGCCCGTCGATGATGTACGCCACTCATGCGCCTGGAGCGTTTGAGCAGTTTTCGTCCTGAACAGGCCCCAGCGTATCTGCTTTCTCAAGACTCGTTCGCCCGGAGCGCGCGGTGCTATTCAGATCCCGGCGGCACCATACCGGGGTGATGCGCCATATGCCCGTCCATCGCATCGGTGCCGTGGTCCGAGAGCTGTGCATCGAACCACACGTGAAGCGCGGACACCAGTCCGGGGTCACCGCTGCGCAAGATAAGTTCGCCCCCGCCGTCCACGTCCCTGTATGCAATCGATATCTGACCAGGCTTTGCCGCTCCGAGCTGCGATAAACCCGGCATGTCCGAACCGTGAATCCGGGCTGGCACCGAAAAGTTGCCACGCCGAAACTCGGCCTGGATTTCACGCAGGTGCATTCGGATCAGTCTGGTCTGGACTACATCGGATGGATCCTTCGCAATGACGCGCTGGCTCCCGCCACTGTCCAATTTCGTGAAAATGTGAGTTGTCGCCTTGAGGTTGAAGGGCATAACCTCTGCCCCGCGCTGCTGCACCTCAGATTGGCGTTCTGCGTCTGCGGCGAATGCCAGCAACGGTGTGTTCAGCCCAGCTATCACCGTAGCGGACGTAAGCAATGTAGCCGCTTTCATTAAACACCTCCTGAACGTATGCGCAACAGGTCAGGCACGCTGACGGCTCAGCTTCGCGCGCTCAAGGAACTCGAACGCAGCCATGCCGGCCAGCATCGCGACCACAAAGCCCCATGCCTTCGGAAAACCAGCGCCCAACGCGACCAGCGCGGGTCCCGGGCAAAATCCTGCAAGCCCCCAGCCGACGCCGAACACCGCGCTTCCCAGGACCAGTCTCAAGGTCACGGATGAGTTGGCGGGAATCTGCATCGGCAGACCTAGCAGTGATTTTCTGCGGCGTTTTGCAAACAGGAACGTGATAGAGCCGACGGTTATCGCCCCGGCCATCACCAATGCAAGAGACGGGTCCCAGCGCCCCGCGATGTCGAGAAATCCCAGCACCTTCGCCGGATTGGCCATGCCAGACACCATCAGACCGACGCCGAACAGAAGCCCGGAAATTAAAGCAGTGATCAAACCCATTTCAGCCTCCCAGCAGATGTCTGAACACGAACACGGTCACAAAACCGCTTGCCATGAATGTTGCCGTCGCGACAAGCGAACGGATGGACCCGCGCGAGATGCCGCAGACACCATGGCCGCTTGTGCAACCGCTGGCGTAACGCGTGCCGATTCCTACCAGAAAGCCTGCTATGAGTATTTCGCTCCATCTAGCCTGGATATCGGGCGCTATCGGATTACCCAGAAAACCTGCCAGCACAGGTGCCCCTACAAGCCCTGCAATAAAAGCGATAGGCCATCCCGCATCGTTCTGTGGCGAGCCCAGCAGGCCGCCGAGAATACCGCTGATGCCGGCAATACGCCCGTTGAAAAGAACGAACACGGCGGCCGCGGCGCCAATCACAAGGCCGCCAGTTAGTGACAGGCCAGGCGTGAAACTCGCGATATCAATTGACATGGCCGCTCCTCATCTTCATTGGGCACAAAACTGGTCGTACAGCACGTTCATGACTGCAATTGCTTCCTTGCTCGCGATGGAATAAAAGATGCTTTTCCCTTCCCGGCGTGTCTCGACGAGTTCGTTATCACGAAGGACGCCGAGTTGCTGCGAGAGCGTGGGCTGACGTATGCCTAACTGTTCCTCCAGGTCGCTCACACACAACTCGCCCTGAGATAGCTGGCACATCAGCAGCAACCGGTCAGGATTGGCCAGAACCTTCAGTAACGCACAGGCTCTCTCTGCCGCGGCCTGCATCACTGCAAGGTCGATTGGGGCGGACTTCTTCCTCATCTCAATATCCCATAATTTACGCATCTATATTATATTGAACAATAAATTGTTTGTGAATAG
>NZ_JAQQBV010000061.1:0-20777 GCF_046030735.1 Paraburkholderia xenovorans | reverse complement strand
CCTGCACCACACGACTACGCTCTGCGACATCGCAGGGTCAAGCTCTCGGGCAACACGCCCAATAGAAAAGGAGTATCGCAATGAAAATTGTCTCGCTGGAAACACATATCGTGGCCGTGCCGCCGCCTCATCTTGGCGGCATGTACTGGATTCTGGTCAAGCTCAAAACCGATTGCGGGATCGAGGGCGTGGGCGAAATCTATGCGGCGACGTTCCATCCGAAGGCGATGACACACATTGTCGACGACGTATTCAGCCGATTTTTGCTCGATCACGATCCGCATCATATTGAACGCTTCTGGCGCGAGGCTTATTCGAGCGGCTTCACGCAACGCCCCGACCTGACGATGATGGGCGTGGTGAGCGGCCTGGAAATGGCGTGCTGGGACATTATCGGCAAGGCTGCCGGAAAACCCGTTTACGAGCTGCTGGGCGGCAAGGTTCATGAGCGGGTGCGTTCGTACACTTATCTGTATCCGAAGAACGATGCAGGAGAGCTCGACTTCGACGATCCGGATCTTGCCGCCGAATGCGCGGCGCAGAATGTGAAGCTCGGCTTTACCGCAGTGAAGTTCGATCCCGCAGGCCCGTACTCGGCGTACTCGGGCCATCAGCTTTCGCTTGAGGTGCTGGACCGTTGCGAGACGTTCTGCCGCAAAGTGCGTGAGGCAGTGGGTAGCAAAGCCGACCTGCTGTTCGGCACGCACGGGCAGATGGTGCCGTCGTCGGCAAGACGGCTTGCCAAGCGGCTCGAAAAGTTCGATCCGCTATGGTTCGAAGAGCCAGTGCCGCCGGGGCAGGAAAGTGCAATGGCGCAGGTTGCTTCGCACACGAGCATTCCAATCGCAGCGGGCGAGCGCCTCACCACCAAGTACGAATTCTTCAGACTGCTCGAATCAGGCGCGGCGTCGATCATACAATTGAATGTGGCGCGGGTGGGCGGCCTGCTTGAAGCGAAGAAAATCGCGAGCCTTGCCGAGGTGTATTACGCGCAGATCGCGCCGCACCTATACAACGGCCCGATCGGCGCGGCCGCCAGCATTCAACTGGCCATATGCACACCGAACTTCCTTATCCAGGAAAGCATCGGCACGTGGGACGGTTTCCATGCAAAGATCCTGAAGAAACCGATCCAGTGGGAAAACGGGTACATCATTCCTTCGCAGGAACCCGGTTTGGGCGTCGAGCTGGATATGGATGTCGTGCGCGCGCACTCGCCCTATACCGGCGAACGAATGCATCTTCAGATGGCCACGAAACCCGTCGACGTCAGGGACCTTAATCCGGCAAGAGGGTGAGTGGCCCACGTATTTGCAATCGTCGATGGAGGGGTTTAAAGCGATGAGTAGTGAGACCTACGATTACGTCATCGTCGGAGCGGGGTCGGCGGGATGTATTCTCGCCAATCGCTTGTCTGAGTCGGGGCAGTATTCAGTATTGCTTCTGGAAGCGGGAGGCAAGGACAGTTCCTACTGGTTCAGGATTCCCATTGGTTTCACCAGGACGTACTACAACGAAACCTACAACTGGATGTACTACAGCGAGCCGGAGAAGGAACTCGACAACCGCTCACTATACTGCCCGCGTGGCAAGGTGCAGGGCGGCTCCGGGTCGATCAACGCGATGATCTACGTGCGCGGTCAGCCACAGGATTTCGACGACTGGGCCGCAGCGGGCAACAAGGGCTGGTCGTTTAGCGACGTGCTGCCGTATTTCCGCAAGCTCGAATCACACCCGCTCGGCAACACTCGCTATCACGGCGCGGATGGCCCGATCCGCATTTCGCCGATGAAGGACGCCGCGCATCCGATCTGTCAGGTGTTCCTTAAAGGTTGCCAGCAGGTGGGTTACAAGCGCACGCAGGATTTCAACGGCGGCCAGTTCGAAGGCGCGGGTATCTATGATGTGAACACGCGCAACGGACGGCGTTCGTCGAGCAGCTTCGAGTACTTGCACCCCGTGCTGAGCCGAAAAAACCTGACGGTCGAGCGCGAATTGCTGGTGAATCAGGTGCTGTTCGACGATAACAAACGCGCGACCGGCGTCGTCGCCAAACAGAACGGCGACGTGCGGCAGTTCATCGCGAATCGCATGGTGATTCTGGCGGCGGGCGCGGTCGACACGCCCAAGCTATTGCAACTGTCGGGTATCGGCGACAAGGCATTGCTCGCGAAGCATCGGATTCCGCTCGTGAAGCATTTGCCGGCCGTCGGACAGAACCTGCAGGATCATCTGTGCGCGAACTTTTATTATCGCGCGAACGTGAAGACGTTGAATGACGAGATGCGTCCACTGCTCGGCAAGCTGAAGCTGGGTTTGCAATATCTGCTGACGCGCAAGGGGCCGCTCGCAATGAGCGTCAATCAGTCTGGCGGTTTCTTTAAGGGCAACGACCAGGAAGCGCATCCGAACATCCAGCTCTATTTTAATCCGCTGTCTTATCGCGTTCCGAAGAACAGCAACGCGAGTCTCGAACCCGAACCTTACTCGGGTTTTTTGCTGGCATTCAATCCGTGCCGGCCGACGAGCCGAGGCTCGATAGAAATCGCGTCGAATCGTGCTGAAGATGCCGCCAGGATTCGCATCAATGCGCTGACTACGCAGAAAGACATCGACGAAGTCATTCAGGGTTGTGAGCTGGTGCGTAAGGTGATGGCATCGCCGGCATTGCGGGGCATTACTGTAGAAGAGGTCTCGCCGGGGCCGCAGGTCAAGGATCGCGACGGTTTCCTGCGGTATTTCCGTGAGCAGTCCGGCTCGATCTATCACCTGTGCGGTTCGTGCGCGATGGGCGCGGATCCGCAAACGTCGGTGGTGAACGAGCGCTTGAGTGTGCACGGCGTGACGGGTTTGCGTGTTGTCGATGCATCGATCTTTCCCAACATCACGTCCGGCAATATCAACGCGCCGACGATGATGATAGCTGAGAAAGGTGCAGCGATGATTCTGGAAGACCTGGCAGCAGAAGCAAACCAGCCGGCGTTGATGGCGAGCTAGTGAGCGTCACGTAACGAAGAAAGGGCCGCCCGATGTGAAGGGGCGGCCCTTTTTTGTGCGTCGAGCCCAACACGGGCTCATTCTTCGACAAGCGCGTGAACGATCAACTCCGAACCCGCGCTCGGCCAATCAGTCAGAACATCGTTTCAGCAGCATCCACGAGCATATGCACGACATATTCCGCGAAGCTTCTTCTAACGATAATATCGAAAGTATTCAGTTCAACGGCTGCGATCAGAATAGACGCTTTAAAGAAAAGGCTTTGCGCGCATTGCCCGACTTTAAACGCAGTCGGATGCAAATCCAGCGGACATCCTCGTGCAAGTATCTCCTGTGCGCGGACACCTGAAATCCGGATCACCGTATAGCCGCTACCGACGTCGACGGCAGACGCGAACAAGCCCGCGAGTGCAGTCAGTAGATCCGGTACACAAGACTTCGATTGCGGAAGCTTTGACTGAGCGAGCCATTCATCGGGTCCCAGCCACAGGATTCGATGAGTCGTGCCTTCGACGAACGTGTTCGGCGCCACCGGGATCGAACATCCCACGACACCGTTGAGCGCATCGACAAAGGCGGGCGCCTGCGCGTTCCCACGAAGGTTGACGAGTTCAAGAAACGGCTGCTCTGTCAGGCTCAGTCCCGCAGCGGGACGAGCCTCCCATCGCGCATGCTTTCCCTGCAAAGCGACAAGTGGTGATTCCAGCCGGGTGGTCCAGCGTTCGGCGACAACAGAGCCGGCTCCCACGCTGCCGGCTTCCTGATTCCGATCATTCGACATTCTGCCTCGCCCCTTCTTTATCGTAAAACACCGGACTTGTGATCTGCGCCTGAACGAACTTTCCGTGCGCGAGCGGTATGGTCACTGTTTCGCCCATCTTGCCGAGGCCGCCCTTCACGACGGCCATTGCAATGGAACGCTTGAGAATAGGGCTGTAGTAACTCGACGTTACGTGTCCGAGCATCGCTGTGCTGTTCGACGATGCAACGATCTGGCTGCCCTCGGGAATCACTTCCTGTGTATCGCCCAGGCCGAGCAATCCGACAAGCTGCTTGCGGCCAGGCGTCGATGTATCGGACCGGTCAAGCGAGCGTTTGCCGAGAAAATCTTTCACCTTGGATACCAGGCCGCTCATTCCGAGATCAATCGGTGTCATGGAACCGTCGGTATCCTGTCCGACGATAATGAATCCCTTTTCGGCTCGTAGCACGTGCAGTGCTTCCGTACCGTATGGCGTGATCGCGTATTCCTGGCCCGCCTTCATCAAAGCCTCCCAGACAGACCGGCCCAGATTGGCAGGGACATTGACCTCGTAGGCAAGTTCTCCGGAGAAGCTGATTCGCATCACACGCGCCGACACGCCGGCCACTGTGCCGGATCGATAGCTCATGAATGGAAATCGCGCGCCATCGAAGTCGATGTCGGTGCAGACTTTTTGCAGCACACGGCGGCTATCGGGACCGGCAACGACAATAGTCGCCCAGTGGTCCGTCACCGATGTCAACCGTACACGCAGATCCCGCCATTCGGTCTGGAGCCATTGTTCGATCCACGTCATCACACCCGCGGCGCCGCCGGTGGTTGTCGTCATTAAATAATGCTGCTCGCCGAGGCGCACGGTGACACCGTCGTCAAATACCATTCCGTTTTCGGTGAGCATCAGACCGTACCGCGCGCGGCCGACTTCCAGCTTGCTCCAGGCGTTCGTGTAGAGCCAGTTCAGGAGCGTCGCGGCGTCGGGTCCTTGTATGTCGATCTTGCCCAGCGTGGACGCATCCATGATGCCGACGCCATGTCGTACAGCGAGGCATTCCCGATTCACCGCAGCATGCAGGTCTTCTCCGTGCCGGGGGAAATACCACGGGCGCTTCCATTGCCCCACGTCTTCAAAGATCGCACCATGTTCGACATGCCACTCATGAATACAGGTCTTTCTTACCGGCTCGAACCTGTCTGCCAGTTCTCGCCCGGCAAACGCGCCGAACGTGACGGGCGTGTAGTTTGGGCGAAACGTCGTCGTGCCGGTTTCGGGAATGGACTTGCCGAGCGCTGACGCGAGGATCGCCATTCCGTTGATGTTGCCCAGCTTGCCCTGGTCTGTTCCAAAGCCCATCGCCGTATAGCGCTTGACATGCTCGACCGACTCAAAGCCTTCCCGCGCTGCGAGGAAAATGTCGGCGGATGCGACATCGTTCTGGAAGTCGACAAACTGCTTGGGCCCGCGAATTGCAACGTCCTTCGTCCCCACCATCCACAGCGGCAACAACGGCGATTCGATCGGCTCGGTAGTCGAGGCGCCCGATGCCGCTACCCGATCGATCCCGCAATGCTGCAATGCGCGCGAAGCAGCTGTTGATCCCGCCGCGATTGAACCGCCAAGAGAGAATTCACCGTTTGCGGCGCCGACGGATGCTTCGGCCTGTACGCCCGGTCCAGGGACGAAGCAAGACTTGAGGTCATCCCATTTGGCTTTTCCGCCGGATTGAGCAAACAGATGCAATACCGGGTTGAATCCGCCAGAGACGGCCAGAAGATCGCAATTCAGTACTTTGCGCGCATCGGTGACGGAGCCGTCCGTGTAGCCGGCCACCGTGACGGAGCTCACTCTTTTCTTGCCGTGAGCCGCGACTACCACTGAACTCGCAAGTACCTCTATGCCTGCCATGCGTGCAGCCGAGAACAGTGCGCTGTCGCTCTTCGGGCGAGCATCGACCACTACCACCTTTGATCCAGCGGCGCTCAACGCAAGCGCGCATCGATAGCCCCGGTCGTTATTGGTGAAGATGACCGCGCGACGGCCGGGGAGTACCGCATATTTGTGCAGATACGCCGACACCGCCGACGCCAGCATGACGCCAGGCAGGTCGTTGTTGCCGAACACGATCGGACGCTCATGCGCGCCGGTCGCCAGAATCACCTGTTGCGCCCGGATTTTCCACAACATTTCACGGGAGCCTTTTCGTTGTGTGATCGGCAAATGGTCCGTCAATCGTTGAGTCACGGTTACCAGGTTATGGTCCTGATAACCGAACGCGGTCGAACGCGTCAGCACGGTCACGTTAGGGAGTGCTGCGAGCTCCTTGCGAATTTTGTCGACCCACTGCAGACCAGGCTGGCCGTCTATTTCCGATTCGCTCGAGAGCAGCGTTCCACCGGGCTCCCGCTGGTCATCGACAAGAATGACCCGTGCACGCGAAAGCCCCGCGGTGCGCGCAGCGGAAAGCCCCGCAGGTCCTGCGCCCACAATCAGGATGTCGCAGTGCGCAAAGCGCTTGTCGTAGCGGTCCGCGTCAGGAACATCGGGGGATTTACCCAGACCTGCCGCGTTCCGGATGACCTGTTCGTATTTCGGCCATAGTTTTCGCGGCCACATGAAGGTCTTGTAATAGAAACCCGCAGGGATGAACCTCGAAATCCGCTGATTAATGGCCATCCGATCGTTGTCGATCGAAGGCGATGCATTGACGCTGCTGGCCGTGAGGCCCTGATACAACTCGACCTCGGTCGCGCGGGCGTTAGGCACGGTGAACGCACCGGTTTCAAGCTGAACAATGGCGTTTGGCTCCTCGACACCTGCGGTCATGACCCCGCGCGGGCGATGATACTTCCAGCTACGAGCCACGAAGTGAACACCATTGGCGAGAAGCGCCGACGCGAGCGTGTCGCCCTCGAACCCTTGATATGAGACGCCATTGAACGTAAACGTCAACGGTACCGCGCGATTGATGCGCCCGCCGGATGGGAGACGGAATTCCTGGGCCATGTCTACTCCTGACCTGAGGTAGCGTCAGCTTCGTGACCGAAGGTCTCGAAGCTCGTGAATCGGTACGTGACGGTGTCGCGATTGGCCTTGAACCAGCGTCGGCATCCCGCAGCATGCAACCACTGCTCGTAGCTGTTTCCACGAGGGTTCGTGCGCATGAACAGGTAGTCGCCCCATTCCTGATCGGTGATGTTTTCCGGATTCAGCGGGCGTGCTATACCGGCTTCACCGCCGCACAGGAATTCGGTTTCCGCGCGCGGGCCGCACCACGGACAATTAATAAGCAGCATGTAATCTATCTCCGGACGAGTGCGAGGCTCAGTGGGCGACGCCGGCTGCGCCGTGCTCGTCAATCAGATGGCCGGTATGGAAACGATCTAGCGCGAAGGGCGCTGCAAGAGGGTGGGGGCGATCATTCGCAATGGTATGAGCGAATACCCACCCGGAGCCCGGGGTCGCTTTAAAGCCACCCGTACCCCATCCACAGTTGAAATACAGCCCGTTGATGTACGTTTTGGTGATGATCGGACACGCATCCGGCGTGACGTCGACGATGCCTCCCCACTGCCGGTTCATCCGCACGCGGGAAAAGATCGGGAACATTTCGATGACCGCGCCAACGGTTGCCTCGATGGTCTGAAAACTGCCGCGCTGACCATATCCGACGTATTGATTGCGGCCTGCGCCAATCACGAGATCGCCCTTGTCGGACTGGCTGATGTACGCATGTACCGCGTTGGACGTAATGACCGTGTTGAGCACGGGTTTGATAGGTTCCGAGACCAAAGCCTGAAGCGGATAACTCTCGATCGGCAGGCGCAGTCCCGCCATATCGGCGATCGACGTGGTGTTGCCTGCGACCGCTACTGCAACCTTCTTCGCCTTGATGAAACCTCGGGTCGTATCGACGCCGGACACAGAACCGTTGCTTCGTTTGATTCCGATTACCCGGCAGTTCTGAATGATATCGACACCTGCCTGGTCCGCGCCGCGAGCGAAGCCCCACGCAACCGCGTCGTGACGCGCGACGCCTGCGCGACGCTGAATGGCGCCGCCGAGAACCGGATAACGGCAGTCGAGATTGATCGACGGTTCGATTTCTTTAAGCTGCTCGCGAGTCAGGAATTCCGCATCGATATCATTGAGCCTGTTGGCACCGATACGCCGTTGCATATCCCGTACTTCCTGCAACGAATGCGCGAGACTGATCACGCCGCGCTGACTGAACATCACGTTGTAGTTCAGGTCCTGGGAGAGTCCTTCCCATAACTGCATCGATTTCTCGAAAAGGGCCGACGACTCGTCCCACAAATAATTCGAGCGAACGATCGTTGTATTGCGAGCGGTGTTGCCGCCGCCAATCCAGTCCTTTTCCAGAACCGCCACATTGGTGATGCCGTGCTCTTTGGCCAGATAGTAGGCGGTCGCGAGGCCGTGGCCACCGCCGCCGACGATAACTACATCATATTCTCGCCGTGGGTCCGGACTTCTCCACTGGCGCTCCCAATTCTGGTGATAACTCAATCCGTTTCGAATCAGGCTGAAAATCGAATGCCTACTCATTGCCGCTATCCTTCAAAAATATGGCGGAGTCCATGTCCAGTCGGTTTGAAACTGCACAGGACAAACTCTTCAGGGTCTCGATCGAAGCGCGACGCTCAGGGTGTTCTTCAAGAGCATCGCAATCGTCATCGGGCCGACTCCGCCGGGCACCGGTGTGATCGCCGCTGCAACTGTTCTGGCTTCGTCGAAGTCGACGTCTCCAACGAGATGGGACTGACCCGGCCGGGTATCGTCTGCAACGCGGTTGATCCCTACGTCGATCACTACCGCGCCGGGTTTTATCCAGCTACCCTTCACGAGTCTGGGGACGCCGACGGCCGCAACCAGAATGTCCGCTTGCCGGCAAATGTTCTCGGGATTGATCGTGCGGCTGTGAACGACCGACACCGTGCAGTGTTCCAGTAGCAGCAGGTTCGCCAGCTGCTTGCCGACGATGTTCGAGCGCCCGAGTATCACGGCATGAAGGCCGCCAAGATCTGGCCCACACGCCTGTTTAATCAGTCTGAGCGCACCCAGTGGCGTGCACGGCACGAGCGCATCGGCAGCTGCCCCAACCGCCAGACGCCCTGCGTTTGCGTAATGAAAGCCGTCGACGTCCTTCTCCGGATCAATCGCGTCTATCACGTGCTGCGAATTAATTTGCGGAGGCAACGGAAACTGCACCAGAATTCCATGAATGGCGCGATCCAAATTGAGCTCGCTCACGATCTTCAGGAGTTCGTCCTCCGAAGTCGTTGCGGCCAAAACGATTTGCCGGGAAAAAAATCCACACTCTCGTGCACGATTTGCCTTATTGCGCACGTACACCGCACTGGCCGGGTCCGATCCTACGAGGACCACGGCTAATCCCGGCGTTACCTGCTCCAGCAGGACCGCGTTTCGGATTTCTTCGACAATGACGGCCGCCGCAGCCTTGCCGTCGATAACTTCCGCGTCACGCGAAAACAATGGTTCGGTCGTCATTGAGCAGGATCCGGTGTTCGAGATGAGACTTGACTGCTTTTGCAAGCACCTGGCATTCGGTGTCGCGGCCGATTGCTACCATCGTGTCGGCGCTCGCCGTATGATCGACCCGGCGAATGTCCTGCTCGATGATCGGGCCTTCGTCAAGTTCAGGAGTGACGTAGTGCGCTGTGGCGCCAATGAGTTTGACACCGCGTTTATGCGCCTGATGATAGGGGCGCGCACCTTTGAAGCTAGGCAGAAACGAGTGATGAATGTTGATCATTCGCCCGGACAACCGATGCGATAGTTCATCGGTAAGAATCTGCATGTAGCGCGCGAGGATCACCAGATCAACGGATTCGGAGGCGACCAGATCTAAAAGACGCAGCTCCTGTTCGGCCTTATTGGCCGGCGTGACGGGCAGATAATGAAACCGGATCCCCTCGTGTTCCGCGCGTTGTCGAAAGGCCTCGTGGTTCGAGACGATCCCGACGATCTCCATGGGAAGCTGTCCGGTGCTGTGTCGATACAGGAGGTCGTTAAGACAGTGCCCCAATTGAGACACCATGATCAACACGCGCGGTTTGATGCTCAGGTCGAACGCGCCCCACGTCATGTCGTAGCGCTCGGCAACCAGTGCAAAAGCGGCCCTAAAAGACTCCACATCCGAATGGGGACCTGCGCGAAAGCAGATTCGCATGAAAAGCCGGCCGTTGTCAGGGTCGACGAATTGACCGCTTTCGGTGATGTTTCCGTCCTGCTTCGCAATGCACTGACCCACGGCACCCACGATGCCACGCTGATCGGTGCAAGACAGCTTCAATACAATTTTCGTCATAAGCGTCAATCTCTTGGATTTGGCAGCAGGGTCGGATCGATCGGGTACTGCAGCGAGCAGGGAAATGGGCAATCGCCGCGTAAGCACGGCCTTCTGATCTGCCGGTAGCCGGGCTCCGGCTCAAGAGCAAGACTACAAAGCCAGTTCTCGACTCACAAGCGATATTGGCGCATGGGCAATTCCGCCGAGGAATGTCGAATTTCCGGGATGCACCGCATATAATGACGATGCGCTCGTCTAGTTCTCGCTGAGGATGACATACCGGAATGAATACCCAGAGCCTTCGTTTGTTGAACACGCTTCCGCCGCTCGAAGCGCTCGTGTCTTTTGAGGCAGTCGCGCGGTGCGGGAGCTTCACGCGTGCGGCTCGTGAGTTGTCGATCACTCAAAGCGCGGTCAGCAAACAGATCAAGGGGCTTGAAGAGGCATTGCGCTGCGCTCTTTTTGATCGGCACGTGCGGGGAATTCAACTGAGCGCGGCAGGCGCGAGTTTTCTGGAGGAGCTGGAACCACTGCTGTATAAATTGCACCGTGCCGTTTTGCGAGTTCAGCATGAGCATGACACGCAAGCGATCTCGATTGCGTGTACTCAGGCCGTCGCGCATTTCTGGCTATTCCCTCGGGTCGTTCGGTTCAACCAGATGTATCCGGACATTGCCGTCAACATCATCTCGTCGAATACGATCAATGAGCGAAGCTGCAACGACAGCGATTTCGGAATCCTGTACGGCGACGGCGATTGGCCCTCACTGGAAGGCACCCGCCTGTTTCCGGAAATCGTCTATCCGGTTTGCAGCACGGAGCTCTCGCTTCCGCAGCCCGAAACGGTAGCCGACCTTTGCTCGTTACCGCTGATACAGCTTGATTCGCGCGCATGGGACTGCATGGACTGGCAGGATTGGTTCAAGCACTTCGGCCTGATCTACGATACCCCACGCAATGCAATCACATTCAATCAGGTAACGCTGGTGTTCAATGCCGCGTTGGAGGGGCTCGGGGTGAGTCTCGGTTGGGACTATATGGCGCGGCAGGCGATTGATTCGGGCAAGCTTCGGCAACTCGGAGGGTTCGCCTATGAGACCGGCCGGTGGGACTACCTGGTCCATGCGAAACATCGACCCCTCACTGAACCCGCGCAAATTTTCCACGATTGGCTCGTGTAGCGTAGGCTGCGTTTTACAGCGGGCTTTCGCATTTTCTTGAATGTTCTAATCCGGTTGGAGAGAAAGCAGGATGCTGAATATCGCTGAACTCAAGTGGCTGAATGCGCCCGCGAAATCGGAAGTTCGCGGAGGCGATCTATTCGTGCGTACCGATGCCAGGACCGACTTCTGGCGCGAGACCTTCTATGGATTTCGGCGCGACAGCGGGCATTTCGCCTATCAGTCGGTTGACGGAGATTTCACGGCGGAAGTGACGATCGACGGCCGCTATGAGGCGCTGTACGATCAGGCTGGACTGATGGTCCGTCTAAGCGAAACACATTGGGTCAAGGCGGGAATCGAATATACCGACGGGAATTTGTGCTTCTCGGTGGTCGTGACCAACGATACGTCTGACTGGTCCGTGCTGACATTACCCCACGCCGGGTCGGAACTGCGCGTGCGCTTGACGCGTCATGGCGAGGCAATTCGGGTTCAGTACTTCGACGTTGCGAACAATATCTGGCAAATGGCCCGGCTTGCGTATCTGCCACCGTCTACGTCCATCGATGTCGGCGTGATGTGTTGCTCCCCCGAGCGTGAAGGGTTCGAAGTGGTGTTCCGCAACCTGACGATCGGCGCTCCCATCTCCAGGCAGCTACATGAGTGAGCCCAGTGCGGTTCTATTAGCGCGTTGGCGCGACACGCTGAACGAGCGCACGCCGTGTGCTTCGATCAGGCAAAGCGATTAAACATTAGACGTTAGATAAGTCAGGCTGATGATGCATTGCGTTAGAGGCGCACCTGGACAGGCCTTAAACCCCGGCAAGATGCCGCACCAGTGCCTTTTCCGGTCGTCTCAGCGCGTTCAGGTCGCGCATGCAGATCAGCAACTGCCGTGTGGCCCAGCTATCGGTTAATTCGATCGTGCGTATCCCCGGCTTGCCGCGATAACGCTGCGCCGCGGTAGCGGGCACGATCGCGATCCCCGCGCCTTGCTCGACCATGCAACACACGCTTTCGAAGTTCCGCATGTGCGCGCGAACGTTCAGCGGCTTGCCGGACAGCAGCGCGCGTTCGCCCAGGTAGGCGTGCAACGCGCTGCCGGTACTGAGGCCGATGAAGTCGCGTTCGGCCACCTCGGCGAGCGTGAGACGCCGGCGCGTGGCGAGCGGATCGTCGCGGCTCGTCACCAGCACGAGTTTGTCGACGGCGAAAGGCAGCGTCTGCAACGCGCCATGTTCGACCGCATCGGAGATGATGCCGATCTCTGCCGCGCCGGTCAGCACCGCTTTGATCGTTTCGCTGCTTTGCCGCTCCTTCAGATCGATCTGCACGTTCGGGTGATCGCGCAGGAACAGGCCGACGGCGGCCGGCAGGAATTCGGTGATCGCGGCGGTATTGGTCCACAGGCGGATGCAGGCCTTGCGTCCTTGCTGATGCTCGCCGAGTTCGCCCTGCATCCGGTCGATCTGGCCGAGTACGAGGCGGGCATGATGCGCGAGCGTGTCGCCGGTCGCGGTGGACTCGACGCCGCGCCGTCCGCGTTCGAGCAGCGGCTCACCGAGTGTTTCTTCCATCCCGCGCAGCCGCGCGCTTGCCGACGGTAGCGAAAGATTCGCGCGGGCGGCGCCATGCGTGATGCTGCCGGTCTCGAGGATGTACAGAAAGAGGCGAAGGTCGATCAGATCGAAGCGCATGGAATGGATGGAGTGGGGTTGTGCGAGGGGGTTGTACAAGGGGGTTGTACGACGCGCGTCAGCCTATGTTACAGCCTAAGTCACAGTTCGTATCTTACGCATTGTGGCCGGCATCGCGGCAGCAGAAAATTGCCTGCACGACTCCTATCAATTTCCACTGATGATCTCCTCGCTTGCAATGCGCGTGAGCGCCGTGGCCGCGACGTTCGTTGTCGCGGGCTTCGTCAAGGGTGTGACCGGCATGGGCCTGCCGACTGTCGCGATGGGCGTGCTCGGCACGCTGATGCTGCCGGTGCAGGCGGCGTCGATGCTGCTGTTGCCGTCGTTCGTCACGAACGTGTGGCAGTTGTTCGCGGGGCCGAGCGTGAGTGCGCTACTCAAGCGGTTCTGGCTGATGATGGTGGGGATCGTCGCGGGAACGGTGGCCGCGGCTTCGTTTATCGCGGGCGGAGGCGGCGGTTGGGCCGTCGTCGGTCTCGGCGTTGCGTTGACGCTCTATGCCGCAGCAGGGCTGTTTGCATGGCGCGTGTCCGTCGCGCCGCGTCATGAGCGCTGGCTGTCGCCGTTGATCGGCGCGGTGACTGGCGTGATCAGCGGCGGTACCGGCGTATTCGTGATGCCGGCTGTGCCGTATCTGCAGGGACTCGGTTTAACAAAAGAAGATCTGGTGCAGGCGCTTGGGCTTGCGTTCACGGTTTCCACCATCGCGCTCGCGATCGGTCTCGCGCGCGAACATGCATTTGCACTGGGCGATCTGCGCACGTCGCTGTTCGCCGTGGTGCCTGCGTTGATCGGCATGTGGATCGGGCAGCGCTTGCGGGGGCATATCAGCCCGCAGACGTTTCGACGCTGGTTCTTTATCTGTCTGCTGGGTCTGGGAATTCAACTGATCGCGCGTGCATTCGTTTGATCAAATGAATAAGGCGAGCGAGGGAGGGCCGTATCATGTGGTCGTGCATTCTGGACACCCTCGGTGCGTTGGCGGTGCTCGCGAGCGTAGCCGCAAAAATCGCGTTATGGCGCAAACGCACGAAGTGCTGACCTGTACCGCCTATTTTCGATAACGTCCGTTCA
The DNA here is from genome assembly GCF_046030735.1 of Paraburkholderia xenovorans. GTDB lineage: Bacteria > Pseudomonadota > Gammaproteobacteria > Burkholderiales > Burkholderiaceae > Paraburkholderia > Paraburkholderia xenovorans_A. The sequence continues at coordinate 6,754 of NZ_JAQQBV010000061.1, read as the reverse complement.
TTCTCTGCATCGTCCCTTTCTTCATACCATCCGCTTCGCCAGATTGTCCGATTGTTCGGATCATCCGTCCTATCTGTTCGCCGCCAGCCGCTTTATCCTCGCAGCGTATCTGCCTACATTGTGTCCAGTGACAGCGCCACTGCATTGCCCGGCTTCATCGGCGTCAGCCTCGCGACCCTCCGCGAAGGAACGTCGGCGCGAATCCCATTTAAAGGAAACGATCATGAGCAAGCTCACAGGTAAGGTTGCGGTAGTAACAGGCGGATCGAAAGGCATTGGTGCCGCGATTTCGAAGGCACTCGCAGCACAGGGCGCATCGGTGGTGGTGAACTACGCGTCCAGCAAGGCGGGCGCGGATGCGGTGGTCGCCGAGATTACCGCGGCGGGCGGCAAGGCGGTGGCGGTAGGCGGCGACGTTTCGAAAGCCGCGGACGCAAAAGGCATCATCGATACCGCGGTTGAAACGTATGGCAAGCTCGATATTCTCGTGAACAACTCGGGCGTGTATGAGTTCGCACCGATCGAAGAGATCACCGAAGAGCACTTCCATAAGCATTTCAATGTGAACGTGCTGGGCTTGCTGCTGGTCACGCAAGCGGCGGCGAAACACCTCGGCGAAGGCGGCAGCATCGTCAATATCAGCTCGGTGGTGAGCCGCATTACGCCGCCGGGAAGCGCGGTTTACACGGCAACCAAGGGCGCGGTCGACGGTATTACCGGTGTGCTCGCACGCGAACTCGGGCCGCGCAAGATTCGCGTCAACTCGGTGAATCCTGGGATGGTGGCGACCGAAGGCACGCACGCCGGCGGCATCATCGGCTCCGATCTGGAGGCTCAGATGGTCAGCACGACGCCGCTTGGCCGAGTCGGCCAGCCCGACGATATCGCCGACGTGGTGACGTTCCTCGCGTCGGACGACGCGCGCTGGTTGACCGGCGAGGCTTTGATCGCGAGCGGCGGCGCACGCTAAGCCGTTTGTCGTGAGTCTGTTGTGAGTATTTGAATTGAAGCGCAGCCACCTGGCGGATTTCGCTGGGTGGTTGTGTTTTATCGACTCCTGAGTTGAGCTTTGCCGGGCGCCGCGTCAGGAAGCTCCACCGCAAACAACGCGTCCAGCAGATTCGATCCCGGCCGCTCCGCGAGCCGCGTCAGCGATTCGATCATCTGCACGCGGCAATCCTGTAGCGGGATCATTCTGATTCGCCGCGATTCGTTGAATTCCGCGCGCGCGATCACGCCCACTCCCATGCCTTGCGCGACCGCTTCTTCCAGCGCTTCGCGTCCGTCCACGTACATCACCGGTTCGACCTGCAACGATTCGCGCACCAGTTCGATTTCAAGCAACTGCTGCGTAACCGATTGCGCCTCGCGAAAAATCATCGGCTGACGCACGAGTTCCGCATAACTCAGCTTGCGTTTCTTCGCAGCAGGATGGCTCGCCGGAACCATCGCTACCAGCGGATCGCGTCGCAGCACGCGCGCTTCGAGCCGACTGTGCACTTGCGGCGCGGCGGTGATCGCAGCGTCGACTGCGCTCGACAGCACACGCTGCATGCAATCCGCGGCATTGGCGATCGATAGCGTCACCACGATTCCCGGATGCAGCTTGCGAAACGCGCCGATCAACGCGACGGCGAGATCCGGCGCATCCGCGGCCAGCGACAGCGAGCCGGATTCGAGCCCGCCCGCCGATTCGAGCAGGTGCCGGGCGTCGCGCTCGCAACTGAGCATCTGCCGCGTCACGCTGAACAGGCGCAAACCGAGTTCGGTCGTCTCGACGCCGCGCGGCCCGCGCTCGAACAGCTTCACGCCGTAGTCCTGCTCGAGCCGCCGTACGTGGTCGGACACGGCAGGCTGCGTAAGCGACAACGCCTGCGCCGCTTTGGAGAAACCGCCATGTTCCGCGACCGCATGAAACGCCTTCAACTGCGCGTATTGCATATGTGCCTCGCGATGCCATAAGTTTTTACGATGTAGTCATCGATTATATCGATTTTACCGATGGGCAGCGTTAGGGTACCGTGTCACGCATCGAAACAGCGATTGTCGGAGAGTGTCACTATGGAAAGCGCGCCAGACCGTTCTTCGGCGAAGTCCGCCGTGCTTGCCGCTGCAGCCTGTGCCGCGCCCGCCAAGGGCGAGCCGTATCTGCTCACCCCCGGCCCGCTCACCACCGCCTTTTCGACGAAGGAGGCGATGCTGCGCGACTGGGGCTCGTGGGACGGCGATTTCCGCGCGATGACCGCGCTGATGCGCAGCAGTCTGCTGGAGATCGCCGGCGATACGGCAGGCGACTACGACTGCGTGCCGCTGCAAGGCAGCGGCAGTTACTGCGTCGAAGCGATGCTGGGCAGTCTGATTCCGCGCGACGGGCACGCGCTGGTGCTGGCCAACGGCGCGTACGGCAAGCGCATCGCCACTACGCTCGTTTATCTCGGCCGCGCCGCTACGGTGCTCGACAAGGGCGACTATCTACCGCCGCGTGGGGAGGAAGTGGAACGCATGCTCGACGCCGACCCGCGCATCACGCACGTGGTCGCGGTGCACTGCGAGACCAGCTCCGGGATTCTCAATCCACTCGAAGAAATCGCCGCGGCCACCGCGAAGAAGGGCCGCAAACTGCTGATCGATTCGATGAGCGCGTTCGGCGCGGTGCCGCTCGACGTGCGCGAGATTGCCTGCGAGGCATTCGTGTCGTCGGCGAATAAATGCATCGAGGGCGTGCCGGGTTTTGGCTTCGTCATCGCGAAGAAGAGCGCGTTGCAGCAGGCAAAGGGTCGCAGTCATTCGCTCGCGCTCGACGTGTACGACCAGTGGGACGTGATGAACCGAACGGGGCAGTGGCGCTTTACGCCGCCTACGCATACCGTCGCCGCGTTTGTGGAAGCGCTGCGTCTCCACCAGCAGGAAGGCGGGCAGGCCGGACGCCTCGCGCGCTACGCGAACAATCGCGACGTGCTGGTGGCCGGCATGCAGAAACTCGGCTTCGAACCGTTGTTGAGCGCGCGCTGGCGCTCGCCGATCATCGTGACGTTCTTCTCGCCCGCGCATCCGGCGTTCAGGTTCGAACGCTTTTATGAATTGATGAAACAAGAGGGCTTCATCATCTATCCGGGCAAGTTGACGGTGGTGGACAGTTTCCGCATCGGCTGCATCGGTCAGGTGGATGAGCATGTGATGCGCAACGTGGTCGACGCATGTGCGCGATCGCTCGAGGCGCTTGGCGTCGGACACGCGGCACCGCCGCAAGCCGCGCTCGACGAACGCAAGATGCTCGCCGAAGCCGTCTGAGACATTCCTGGAATCGCGATCAATGAAACACGTTAAAGCAGTGATTTTCGACTGGGCCGGCACCGTGGTCGACTACGGTTCGTTAGCGCCGATGGGTGCGTTTGTCGAAACGTTCGAACAGTTCGGCGTGTCGATCACGATCGACGAAGCGCGGGGGCCGATGGGCATGGCCAAACGCCCGCATATCGCCGCGTTGATGGCGTTGCCGCGCGTCGCGCAGGCATGGGCCGACAAGTACGGCCACACGCCGGATGACGGCGATATCGATGCGGTGTACGACGTATTCGTGCCGAAGAACATCGCGGTGGCCGCGAGTTATAGCTCGGTGATCCCGGGTGTCGCGGAAGTCGCGAGCGCGTTGCGTAGCGACCAGATCAAGATCGGCACGACTACTGGCTATACGCGCGAGATCATGGCCGAAATCGTGCCCGGCGCAGCGGCGCAGGGCTTCTCACCGGACAGTATCGTGTGTACCGGCGATACGCCGGAAGGACGGCCGTCGCCGTACATGATCTACAAAACCTTGCCTGAGCTGGGTGTGTGGCGCGCGCAAGATGCGATCAAGGTCGACGATACGGAAGTCGGTATCGAAGAAGGGATCAACGGCGGCACCTGGACAGTGGGCGTCGCGGTGAGCGGCAACGCGTTCGGCATGGCGGAGCACGACGTGAAAGCGCTGGCGCCGGATGAGTTCGCGTGGCGGCGCAAAGCGGCGATCCAGAAGTTGCAGGCCGCGGGTGCGCATTATGTGATCGATAGCGTGGCCGATCTGATGCCGGTGGTTCGGGAGATCGATGCAAGGTTGGCGAGGGGGGAGCGGCCTTAACGGCCACGCTGAGGTTTTTGCTTTTTAGTTGGGCGAGTTGGCGAGCGCGCTGTCGGGAGACAGCGCGCTTTTTTATGTGCGCTGCGATTCTATGTGCCGGTTGTTGCCCGGGTTTCCATGCGAACAATTCTAATTTATGAATCAATAACACTAATTGCGTAATTGGTCGTGGCTAATCAAGGGGGGTATATAAGCACACTCGCGGGACCATTTCGATAATGGGGAGTGTTTGTTCGATTGATCGGGATGAAGAAACAAGATGAGAGGATTTTCCTTGATTTCCGGAAATCTCATTGTAAAAAAATGGCGATTTTATAAGATTGGGTCTGAGGCGGTTGTAGGGGCAATCAGGTCTATCCCGGTCGCCCGTCATCGCGCAGGATTGCGTCGGTGGGCCTGTCATTCCGAACTATTTTTTTCGAACTGAAAATCAGATCAAGGAGCATGTGAAATGGCTACGACTACCGATCAGATCGCTGGATCATATCCGATTCCGACTTACCGGTTTGTGGTTTCGTTGGGAAGTGAAAATATCGCTTTCAATAACGTCTCCGGGCTGAATATTAACTACGATACGATCGAATATCGTGATGGTACGGGTAACTGGTTCAAAATGCCGGGGCAACGGCAGGCCGTCAATATCACGCTCCGTAAGGGCGTATTTCCTGGTGATTCGGAACTGTACGACTGGATCAACTCGATCTCGCTTAATCAGGTGGAGAAGAAAGATATCACCATCAGTTTGACCGATGACGCGGGTACGACGCTTCTCATTACGTGGAATGTTTCCAACGCGTTCCCCACGGCGCTGAGCTCGCCTTCGCTGGACGCTGCCAGTAATGAAGCGGCGGTGGAGGAGCTGACCTTGATGGCTGACAGGATAACGATTCAGACGCATTGAGGTTTCTGGTTCTGTTCCATCTGGGGACTTCTTCATGACTGTGACTACGACTTATCCGGGCGTGTATGTTGAGGAGGATAGCTCTATTTCGCTATCTATTTTTAGATCCCCAACGGCGGTTCCAGTGTTTGTGCTTGGGGATAACGATCCTCTTGTCGAGGGCATAGGTTATCCGAAGCAGATGCTAAGAATAGATTCGTGGATGGATTATCTTTCTAAATTGAAAATTCATATTAGTCAGACGTATTCATTGAAGTTCGATGATAGCGAAAACGGTCTACGGGATACCGTTATTCGTGCGTACTTTGAAAGTGGAGGCGGTTATTGTTACGTCGTAACGGTGGACTATGGCAGCAAGTCAATCCCGCTGTTAGACGACATCACGCTAGTGGTTGCCGCAGGGCAAAATATTGTTCATTCTGGCTGGACCGATGTCACGCAATTTTGCCAACCCGGCTCCGGTCGATTTGTAATATTGGATGGTCCAAAGACGGAAATAGACTCTAGTTATACGCCGGATTGGCTAAGTGCATCTTACGCAGCAGTCTATTATCCGTGGCTTACCGTCGATTGGACCGCAAATCATATACCTCCAAGCGTGGTTGCGGCAGGCATTTACTGTTCGGTCGATCGCGCACGTGGCGTATGGAAGGCGCCCGCTAACGTATACCTTCCGTCCAATTATCAGGTCTTATACAGAACGAGCGACGATTTGCAGGGACAGTTCAACCAGGGATCATCGCCAATCAACATGATTCGCGTATTCGGAAGCGATCCACCGATTGTCTGGGGTGCACGCACCTCGCAGGACAGCGATGACTGGCGCTACATATCCGTGCGCCGTCTATTCGATTCCGCCGAGCGCGATATCAAAACATCTCTGCAAGCAATGGTGTTCGAGCCGAACAGTCAACCGACGTGGGAAAAAGTACGGACTGCGATAACCAACTACCTGCGGGGATTGTGGAGTGCCGGTGCGCTGGTCGGAACAACGGAGAAAGACGCCTTTTTTGTGGATATCGACGAAGGCGTCACGATGACTTCAGACGACATCGCACAGGGAAAAATGATCGTCAACGTGGGTATGGCCGCGGTACGTCCCGCGGAATTCATCATCGTTCAGTTCACCCAGGATGTGGGGCAGGGTTAATTGGTGCTGACTCGTTTTCAATCCTGAAACGCTAACTATTGCCTATTCGCAAGGAGTATTTCGTGGCGACTACTACCACTTATCCCGGTGTCTACATCGAGGAAGATGCATCGCCGGCACTCTCCGTTGCTGCCGGGGCAACCGCCGTACCGATTATTTCGTTAGCGAACTGGACTGACGGGGTCATGAAATTCAATAGCTACTTTGAATTCAGCAGCTACGTTGGTGGCGACAGTACCGTTGTCGATAAATATGCAGACATCAAGGCCTATTTCGAGTGCGGTGGCGGCCCGTGTTACGTTTCAAAAAGCGCTGATCTGATTGCCTCGGTGCCGATGTATCGCGACATTACGTTGATTGTCGCTGCGGGAGACACGACCATCACGACTGCGGCAATCAGTAGTATCTGCGGCGCAGGCTCAGGCCGATTCGCCATTCTCGACGTGCCGCCGAGCGCGCTGCAAACAGACGGCAGTTTGAAACCCGATGGTAGTTCTTCGATCGGATTCGATGCGGCCGAGTACGCCGCAGCTTACTATCCTGCGCTTTCGGCGAGCTGGTCGGCGAACAATATTTGCGCAAGCTC
>NZ_JAQQBV010000060.1:0-24573 GCF_046030735.1 Paraburkholderia xenovorans | reverse complement strand
GCACGCGACGCGGCGGCGCATACGATGGCCTGACCCAACTGGGTGTCGTCGTGGATACGGAGAAAGCGCTCGGTTTGCCGGGTGGCACGTTCAATGTCTCTGCGTTGCAGATTCACGGCAGCAATCTGACGCAACGCGATCTGCAAACGCTGCAAAGCGCGAGCGGTATCGAGGCCGATGCCACGACGCGGCTCTGGGAACTCTGGTATCAGCAGTCGCTGTTCAGCGGCAAGGTGGACGTCAAGATCGGCCAGCAAAGCGCCGATCAGGAATTCATGGTGAGCCAGTTCGCTACACCGTTCGTCAACGGGACGTTCGGCTGGGCCGCGTTGCCGTCTGTCGATCTGCCGGGCGGCGGTCCTGCTTATCCGCTGTCGTCGCTGGGCGTGCGTTTGCGTGTCAAGCCCGCGGACGCATGGACCGTGATGGGCGGCGTGTTCAACAGCAATCCCGCGGGCAGCAATACAGGCGATCCGCAACAGCAGAATCGCAATGGCACGAACTTCAATCTGCGCGGCGGCGCGTTGCTGATCGGCGAGGTGCAGTACGCGCTCAACGCGCCGTCGACGGATGCCGCGAACGCCCCCGCGTCCGGTCTGCCCGGCACCTACAAGCTGGGCTTCTGGTACAACACGCAGCGCTTCGCGGATCAGCGTTTCGACAACACCGGCTTGTCGCTCGCGAACCCCGCGAGCAGTGGCGTGCCGGCGCAGCATCGCGGTGACTACAGTTTCTACGCGGTCGCCGATCAGACCGTCTGGCAACGCGGCGCGGATAGCCCGCAGTCGGTAGGCGTTTTCGCGCGGGTCATGGGCGCGCCGGGCGACCGCAATCTGGTCGACCTCGGCGTGAACGCGGGCGTGACGCTGAAGGCGCCGTTCAAAGGACGCGACAACGATGTGGCCGGGCTCGCCATCGGCTACGCGAAGATCGGCTCGCATGCCCAGTCGCTCGCGAACGATACCGCTGCGCTGACCACGCCTGGCTACCCGTCGCGCAGTGCGGAGACGGTCGTCGAGGCGACTTACCAGTATCAGGTCACACCGTGGTGGCAGTTGCAGGCCGACTTCCAGTATGTGTTCCGGCCGGCGGGCGGCATTCCCGATCCGGCTAATCCGTCGCAGCGGATCGGGAACGAAACGATCGTCGGATTGCGGACCAATATCGTTTTCTGACTGTGCGGGGGAGGCTGGGCGCGCATTTTCATTACGCAACTAACGGTCAAGCCCAAGCCGCCTCCACACATAACGCGGCGACCGTTTCCGGGCATTCGAAACGGTCGCCGCTCGCGTAACACGCCGCGTGTTACGCAGAAAGAAACCCCGCTATGTCACTCAGCGATTGCCGTCAAGCAGATCGCCGAGCAATTCGTCGAAAGCGGCTTGGGCGTCTTCGAGTTCCTGTAACGCGGCGTCGAAGGTTTGCAGCGCGAATTGCGACGGCTTGCCTTCGCCGGCCGGCGGAAATTGCGACTGTAACGACGCGAACGCCGTTTGCACCCGTTGGGTTGCGGTCAATACCCGCTCCATCGCGGCCGATTCTTCGGCGCGTGCTTTTTCGTGTTCCATGAAAACTCCGTGCTGGTCTGGTGTTGTCGGTCGGCTCGCGCCGTATCGATTGGGTGAGACTATGCCACGACTGTATTCATGGCTGCACTCACGACAGCGGCAAGCCGCCGTTGGCCTTTATTTCGCGCAACGACAGCGACGATTCCACCGAGGTCACGCCCGGCAGACTGCGCATTTCGTCGCGCATGAAGGTGCCGTAGTCGTCCAGATCGCGCGCGACCACTTGCAGGATGTAATCGGCGCTGCCCGATACGTTGTGGCACGTGAGGATGCGCGGGATCGCCTGCACCTCGCGCTCGAAGCGCGTCGCGACCGCCCGGTCGTGCACGGCAAAGCGCACATAAACAAACGCGACCACGCCGAAGCCGAGCGCCGAGCGCGACAGCATCGCGCGGTACTGGTCGATGTAGCCGTCGTTCTCGAGACGCTTGAGGCGGCGCGCGCAAGGTGTTTCGCTTAGACCGACCATTTCGGCAAGGCGCGCATTCGAGATGCGGCCGTCATTTTGCAGCGCGGCGAGGATCGCACGGTCGGTTTTGTCGAGCTCGGTTGACATGGTTGGGAGTCGCGTTTGGGTGTCGAGCGGAAATCTTGTATTAAGTGCTGGATGTTAGCGCATTCCACCAATCTGTAATCGAAGAAGGTCGAAACTCGCCAGCAAACCCTCCATCGACAATAGCAAGATAGAGCCGTCGAAACGCGAGGTTTTCCATGATTTCCGCTCATCTTCTGATTGTCTTTGTTGCCGCGCTGGCCGTCGTCTACGCCGTACCTGGACCGGACATGGCGCTGGTCCTGCAAACCAGCATCGGCCGTGGCGTGCGCGCCGGCTTCGCCGCCGCGGGCGGGCTAGGTCTCGCGCGCGCGGTTCAAGTCACGCTGTCCGCTTGCGGGGTGGCCGCGCTATTGCGTAGTGCGCCGTGGCTCTACGAAGTCGTACGCTATGGCGGCGCGGTTTATCTCGCGTGGATCGGCATTCAGATTTTCCGCTCGCCGGTGTTTGCGCTACCCGAAGGCGGAGCAGGCGCTGCGGAATCGCGGCCGCTGCGTGCGGCGTTCGTCAAGGGATTGCTGACCAACCTGCTGAACCCGAAGGCGCTGTTGTTCTGCTCGGTGCTGCTGCCGCAGTTCGTGCGACCGGAGGCGGGGCCGGTCGCGCTCCAGATGATCGAGCTGGGTGCGGTGCTGCTTGTGATCGGCGCATGTTTCGACGCAATGTATGCGATCGGCGCGGCACGTATCGCGGGTTGGATGCGTGCCCATCCGCTGGCGCAAACGCTGCAGCGTTGGACCTTTTCAGCGGCGCTGATCGGTTTTGCGTTGCGGCTGTCGCTGGATTGACTTGCCGCGTTGCGATTGCGGTTGCGGTTGCGATTGCGGCCGAGCGACGCGCACACGGCTTTTTTGTATGTCTGCGCCGCTCACTTGTTCAACTTATGCTCGCGCCGCGAACGATCCTCGATGATTTTCCGGCGATGCTTGTCTTTCATCTTCTTCCAGCTTTTGCATTCTTCGCGTGTGCGCATGCAACCCATGCAAAAGCCGGTTTTGCTGTCGAACTTGCAGATGTCGATACAGGGCGAAGCGACGCTCATGTCGGATAGCAAATGAGTTCAGAACGCGAGGACTCTCGCATGCGCCATGCCCGCATGCCAAGTGATTGTGTTAATAAAGCCAATAGACCGCCGCGCGCAGCGTGCGGGGACACAACCACTACACGCTCGTTCTGTCGATGAAAACCTTTTTGCTTTATGTCGTGACCGCTGTTGCTGAAATCGTCGGTTGCTATTTGCCGTGGCGCTGGTTGAAAGAGGGCGGCTCAATCTGGCTGCTGGTGCCCGGCGCGCTTAGCCTCGCACTATTTGCGTGGCTGCTGACGCTGCACGGTTCCGCCGCTGGCCGCGTGTATGCGGCCTACGGCGGCGTGTATGTGGCGGTGGCGATCTTGTGGCTGTGGTGCGTCGACCAGGTGCGGCCCTCGCTGTGGGACGCCGCCGGCGTCGCTTTCACGCTCGCCGGCATGGCGATCATCTCGTTCCAGCCGCGCGTGTGACTTGAACGGGCGGTGCGGTTCGCCGCGCCGCCCGTCCTGCGCTCACACCCAGGCAAGCCGCTCTGTTACTTGATGCCGCCCAGATAGTCCAGCTTGCCGAGTTCGACGCCGTTGTGACGCAGAATGTCGTACGCAGTGGTCACGTGAAAATAAAAATTCGGCAACACGAAACCCAGCAGATACGACAGGCCGGTGAACTCGATCGGGCCGCTGCGCATTTTCAGCGTGATGCTGTGCTCTTCGGAGCCGTCGATCTGCGGCGCGTTGAATTCCTTCAGGTAATCGATCGTCTTTTGAAGGCGGGCTTGCAGCTCGTCGAAAGTCTGCTCGACGTCTTCGTATTTCGGCGCTTCGACGCCGGCAAGGCGCGCGGCGCAGCCCTTGGCGGTGTCGCTCGCGATATAGATCTGGCGCACCAGCGGCAGCATGTCCGGTGCGAGCCGGGCATTCGTGAACACGGACGGGTCGATCTGCTTTTCGGCAGCGTGTACTTCGGCCTTGCCGAGGATCGCTTGCAGGTTGGTCAAACCGCGCACCAGCACGGGCACTGATGCTTGATACATCGAAATAGACATGGGGTTCCTCTGATTCTTGGATCGTGCGCGCGGGCGGCGCGCGAGGCAATGCAACGGCTGGATTGCCGCTGCAGCATCATAGCGCGAGCGGCGCATGTCGCGCTGCTCATGCGGCACGGATAGGGCTCGCGTTAGCCATTCGGACGACTCCCGTCTGTATCGGAACTGTGTTCGAATGCATGGGTCGGACGGTTTGACGTAGTCCTTGAAACAGCGGTCTCGTGTGGCTTGTCAGGCATCGGGATTGCGCAGGTGCGTGGCGCGCGGGTCCGGTGGGTTCATTGGGCACTTGTGCGGTAACGCCCCAACAGGAGAGTCGACACCATGGCCAACAAGCACGTGCTGCCAGGAAGCGAGCGAACGGTAGAACAAGGTACGAAAGTGGTGGGGCAATGTGATCCGGCGGAGCGGATCGAGGTTTTCGTGGTGCTGCGCCGCGAGAAGCAGGCGCAGTTCGACGCCTTGATGAGCCGGATCGACGCTGGCGACCCGAGCGTCAAACCGCTGTCGCGCGAGGCTTTCGCGAAAGACTACGGCGCGGCGCCCGACGACGTCGCGAAGGTCAAGGCGTTCGCCGGCGCGCACGGCTTGACGGTGGTGCGCGAAGATCCGGCGGCGCGCTCGGTCGTGCTGAGCGGCACGATCGCGCAGTTCGAGTCGGCCTTCACGGTGAAACTCGAACACTATCAGCATCACACGGCGGCCCAGTTTCGCGGCCGCACGGGTTCGATCAGCGTGCCGGACGATCTGCGCGGCGTCGTGGAAGCGGTGCTCGGGCTCGACAACCGGCCACAGGCGCGTCCGCATTTTCGCATCCGGCCGCCGTTCCAGCCGGCCCGCGGCCACCAGGTTTCGTTCACACCGCTGCAACTCGCCGCGCTCTACCAGTTTCCGCAAGGCGACGGCAGCGGCCAGTGCGTCGGCATCATCGAACTGGGCGGCGGTTACAACTCCAGCGATCTCAAGAGCTACTTCGCCAGTCTCGGCGTCGCGTCACCCACGGTGAAGGCGGTCGGCGTCGATCAGGGCAGCAACCAGCCGAGCGGCGACCCGAACGGGCCGGACGGCGAGGTCACGCTGGACATCGAGATCGTCGGCGCGATCGTGCCGGGCGCGACTGTAGCGGTGTATTTCACGCAGAACAGCGATGCCGGTTTCATCGACGCAGTGAGCCGAGCGGTGCACGACACCGCCAACAAGCCTTCGGTGATCTCGATCAGTTGGGGCGGCCCGGAGTCGAACTGGACCAGCCAGTCGTTGAACGCCTTCAACAGCGTGCTGCAAGCGGCGGCGGCGCTCGGCGTGACGATCTGCGCGGCCTCGGGCGATAGTGGTTCGAGCGACGGCGCGGGTGGTGGCGACCAGGTCGACTTCCCGGCCTCGAGTCCCTATGTGCTGGCATGCGGCGGTACGAATCTGACGGCGTCGGGCACGTCGATCTCGCGCGAAGTGGTGTGGAACGATGGCGCGCAGGGCGGCGCGGGCGGCGGAGGCGTGAGCCGCGCGTTCCCGGTGCCCGTATGGCAGCAAGGCCTGTCGGCCACATCGACCGGCGGCGCAAAAACGCCGCTCAGCGGGCGCGGCGTGCCGGACGTGGCGGGCGATGCGTCGCCCGTCACCGGCTACGACGTGTTGATCGACGGCGAGCAGACGGTAGTCGGCGGCACGAGCGCGGTAGCGCCGCTATGGGCCGCGCTGATCGCGCGGATCAACGCGGCGAAAGGGCAGCCGGTCGGTTTCATCAACCCCAGGTTGTACAAGGCGCCGGGCGCTTGCAACGACATCACTCAGGGCAACAACGGCAGCTTCGCGGCGTCGCCCGGTTGGGACGCGTGCACGGGGCTCGGTAGTCCGATTGGCCAGAAGGTGGCCGCGGCACTATAGTCAGAAGAGTCACCGACGGCATGCAAAACGCACAGGCGCGAACCCATAAGCGCGAACCCATAGGCGCAGCACCAGGCATCGCATACACGAACGAACGCATAAGAAATTAACGAACTCAGGAGCGATCATGACGAACACCGCATCAGCTTCCGTTAGTCCGCAGTCGTCGAGCCCTTCCGATCCTTCGTCCGTTTCGAAGGCGTCGCCGGCAAGCGAGCCGCACCGCGCCGGCGACCAGGCGTTCTTCGATCCGGTGGCTTACGGCAACGGCCCGGACGATTCCGTGACCGACATCACCGAGGCCGCCGCGATCACACACCATTCGGCGACCATCGGCGGCCACAAGATCAACTACACGGCCACCGTCGGCCACCTTGTGATCGTCGATCCGAGCAGTTCGCAGCCCGAGGCGAAAATGTTCTACGTGGCCTTCACGCAGGACAAGCAGAAAGAGGAGACCCGGCCGCTAACGTTTTTTTATAACGGCGGCCCGGGTTCGTCGTCGGTGTTCGTGCTGCTGGGTTCGTTCGCGCCGCGCCGGATCAGGACGTCGATGCCGGGTTTCACGCCGCCCGCACCGTACGCGATGGAAGACAACCCCGACAGTCTGCTGGACAGGAGCGACCTAGTTTTTATCAATCCGGTCGGCACCGGCTATTCGGCCGCCGTCGCGCCGAAGAAGAACCGCGACTTCTGGGGCGTCGATCAGGACGCAGACTCGATCAAGCAGTTCATCAAGCGTTTTCTGACGAAGAACAACCGCTGGAATTCGCCGAAGTACCTGTACGGCGAGTCGTACGGCACGGCGCGTAGCTGCGTGCTGGCTTACCGCCTGCACGAAGACGGCGTCGACCTGAATGGCATCACGCTGCAATCGTCGATTCTCGATTACACGCAATCAGGCAATCCGGTCGGCGCGCTGCCCACCGCCGCAGCGGACGCGTGGTATCACAAGAAGCTCGGCATCGCGCCGCGCCCGACCGACCTGGGCACGTTCGCCGAAGAAGTCGCGCAGTTCGCGCGCACCGATTATCTCGCCGCATTGCGCAAGTTTCCGACCACCGATTCCGCGACGGTCGAAAAGCTCAGCGAATACACGGGCATCGACAAAACCACGTTGCTCGCGTGGAGCCTCGATATCACGTCGTACGACAGCCGCGGCAATGCGCTTTTTCTGACCACATTGCTGAAGTCGAAAGGCGTCGCGCTCGGCGAGTACGACGGTCGCGTGACGGCGATCGACACCGGCATCGCGGGAAAGATCGATCCGAATTCCGGTGGCAACGATCCGACCATGACGGCGGTCACTGGCGTGTACACGACCATGTGGAACGTGTATCTGAACGAGCAGTTGAAATACACGTCGAATTCGTCGTTCACGGATTTGAACGATCAGGCGTTCCAGTACTGGGACTTCAGCCACATCGACCCAACCGGCGCGCAGAAGGGCGTGGATGCGAAGGGCAACGTCGTTCTCTACACCGCGGGCGACCTGGCGGCCGTGATGGCGCTCAATCCCGACCTGAAGGTGCTGTCGGCCAACGGTTTCTACGATTGGGTCACGCCGTTCTATCAAACCGTGCTGGATCTGCAGCAGATGCCGCTCGTCAGCCAGCAGGTTCGGCAGAATCTGTCCGCGCGTTTCTATCCGTCCGGGCACATGGTTTATCTGGACGCAGGTTCGCGCACTGCGCTCAAGGCCGATCTGGCCAGCATGTATGAATCGACCGTGGCGGATACTCACGCATTGGTGCGGATCCGTGCATTGCAGGCCCGTGTAGCCAGGAAGTAGCACTGCGCAAAGGCCGCCTTTTTTACCGATCAATATTGAATGTGTTTTAATTGGTCTGCGAATTGAACTATTGCGCGCCGTTTCGGGTGCGCCGAAGAATGAACGCAGGTATTGCAGATAGAGGTCGCGGCCGGTTCGGACGCGGCGCAAACAGTGGTCGAGAGGGCGTAGGTGCGCCGACGGTGATACGTCGGCGCAATCGCGCGCGCGCTGTGCAAGTGGCGCGTGCGGCGTTTCTGTTCGGCCTCCCGGCGCTGCTCGCTTTACACGTCGGCCAGGCTCGCGCGCAAGATGCGTCGATGCTCGACGAGCGCGTGACCCAGCAATCGATCGGCGAGACGATTTGCCGGCCAGGCTACGCGGACACGGTCGCTCCGCCGCTCGACGAACTGATGGCGCACAAGGAACGGCTGCTGGCGGCGCGCGGTATCGATAGTGAGGAGGGCATCGCGCTCGCGCTCGACCGGCGCGTACCCGTCCTGCTCGGCGGTTCGCCGGATGCGCCGGCCAACCTCGATCTTCTGCCGTGGGCGGGTCGCCAGGGCGAGCGCCGCAAGGCCCGCGCGGCGGTCATGCTCAAGCGTTGCGTGTGCGAAGGCCAACTGAGTCTCGCGGAAGCGCAAGGCGCGATCGTCGGCAACTGGTCGATCGTATATTCGGGTTTCAGTCAGACGACTTGCGACATCAGCCGTCTCGACGTTGCAGGCGACAGTGGCCGCGCAGGACACGACGGCGCGCCGTGAGGCCACGAGACGTCGTCCATCATTGCGGTTTCTGCTTCCACGCATCTGTTCGGGCACGTCGCCCGCTGCCCCCATTTAATTTCGGAGAACCCTCATGATTCATTCACGCTTCGCCGCCCTGGCGCTCACTTTCGCCGGCCTGTGCGGTAGCGCCTCCGCACACGCCGCCGAGCCGGCACGCTGCGGCAGCGCCGAGGCGCTGCAAATCCGCGGCGACGTGCCCGCAGCAATCAGCTTCGACGTGTACCAGCAATTGCGGCCGTTGAATGCACAGCGGATCGCGTTGTTTCAGGCGGCCGGCGAGGTCAAGCGTCTACCCGACGGCCTTGCTGTCTGTGAAATTGCCGACGACGGCGTCAACGATCCGTCCGCCGTGCTGGTCTCGGTGCCCAAAGGCAAGAATGCGTGGTGGGTGAGCGCAGCCAACGTGCAAGCGGCGGACTGATCGCACGATCAGCCCGCCTTTCGCACACGTCCCCCTGAGGATGCCCCTACGATCTCCGGGCTGATGCACCGCGGCCCGTTTTTTGCGTAATACGAATCGCCCGAGCGGAGTTTGGCGGTCCGCACCGGGTTTGCAGATTGAACGCACAAGTGGTTTTGCGATTTTTTCTTGCGCTTATTCAGGTACAGTGCATTAACGGCAGATTCAACTCCGTTGTTGTTTTAGACAATGTGTCGCATCGCTTTCGTTGTTGATCGCGGATATCCTGAAAACAGGACGAAATTCGAAGGGGAGATTTAAATGATTGCCTTCTATCTGTCATTGGCCGCTTTGGCCGCCGCCGGTGCTGCATTGATCCGCCAGCTTGCTGTCGCTCAGGAAAAGCAGCGTGTCGCGCTGCGTCCGGTGCGTGTGCAGGATCGCGAGGCGAGCCGTCACGCGCGCCGCGGGTAGGCCGCATGAACCTGATCGTGCGCAACATAGGGCAGTCGTGCAGCGAGCAGGAAGTGCGTGATTTCCTCAAACACGAATTGGGGCATTACGCGAAAAATATCGACGTGGTGGATGCCGGCAAGCCCGAGGCTTACGCCACCGTCGAACTCGATGCGAACGTGCCGTATGTCGGCGATGTGATTGCGCGGCAGATTCACGGCAAGCAACTGGGCGGTTCGACGCTGGAGGCGAGCGCGGATCTGTTTTCGGACGAACCGCCGGCTGCGGACTGATTCTGGCTGGACTGTATGGGCCGCTGTGCGGCCCGCGCGCGATTGCGTTGAGTGCTTGTGCGTTGAGTGTTTGTGTCGCGACTGATACGCCGCGACGCCGCGTGTTCGACGGGAGCCTTTTTGTCCTGCGTCAGCTGTGCTCGGTGTCTGACGGCACCGGCCAATCAAACGGCGTGTACGGCAGCGCCCGCTTGTGCCGGGTGATGTCGTAAAAGCGCAGGATCGTTCGACGCGCAGCGTCGCTGACCGGTTTGTCTTCCAGGAAGTCGTCGATGTCGTCGTACGGAATGCCGTACGCGTCTTCGTCCGGCCGTTGCGGGCGCAACATCTCGAGATCGGCGGTCGGCACCTTGTGCGCGAGCGCTTCGGGCGCGCCGAGCGCCTTCGCGAGCGCCCGCACCCGGCGTTTGTTCAGGCCCGCGAGCGGCAGTACATCGGCGCCCCCGTCGCCGAACTTCGTGAAAAATCCCATTATCGATTCGGCCGCGTGATCCGTACCGATCACGACGCCGCCACGAGCGCCGGCCACCGCGTATTGCGCGATCATGCGTTGCCGCGCCTTGATATTGCCGTGAACGAAATCCTGCTGCGAATCGTCGGTGAATTGAACGCCGCTGTTATCCAGTGCCGCAAGCATGGCGTCGGCCGCGGGTTTTATATCGATCGCGAGATTTTCGTCCGCGCGAATAAATCCCAATGCCTGCTGAGCGTCGGCTTCGTCTTTTTGCACGCCGTAGGGAAGACGTATTGCAATAAATCTGGCATTGTAATTTTCGCCGCGCAGGCGTTCGACCGCGAGTTGCGCAAGCCGTCCGGCAGTAGTTGAATCGACTCCGCCGCTGATTCCGAGCACATACGTTTTCAGGCCGCTGCTGCGCAGATAATTCGCCAGAAACGCTATCCGGCGTTCGATTTCCTGAGCGGCGTCGAAGTCCGCGCCAACGTGCATTTCGGCGGCAATCCGCGTTTGGCGGATGAGCGGATCGGATTGCGTCATGAAAATTTCCTCCGTAACGTTGATGCCGATGCGCACAGTAAGTGCCTGTCGGCAAATGAAATGGGATTGGCAATGCGTATTCGTTTCACAAGATTATTTGCCGATATCGGCTTTTAAATCCACTTTGCATTGTTTGCTTCGCAAGCATTTTTTTCATGTTGCAAAAGTTCAGATATTTTTGGCGCTAAAAATAGGTGTTCGTTGGCCGATTCTTTATCGACAGATCGCAATGCGCTGAGTAACATCCTCTTTCCGAGCGCCGCATGAGCCGGCGAAAAGTCAATAATAAGCAGGTTTGCTCAATTACGCGATGAACTACCCCTATCAGCCTGGCCAGCATGGTGCGGAGCGCGTCACATCCGCGTCGGGAGATTGTCGACGCGAACGTTCGCATGTGTTGTATTTACCATCGTCAGCGCAATTTGCGCGGGTCCTTCCTTCATTGCGTCGTTGCGTGTGTGCGATGGGTTTTGTCGTCTTCGCGTTGTCGTGCGGCGGCGCGGTCGCGGCTGTCACTGTCTCACAGGCTGCAACCTCACAGGCTGCGCCCGCTGCCACGGCAGCAAGTCGTCCAAAGCCTGCATCAGCCGCGCGTCCAATCGCCGCCATCGACGCCTCAGCCGTCGCCGCCCCCGACGCAGCCGGCGTAGTCGATCCGCGGCGCGCGTTCATGCTGCGTGACGTATTCGCGCACGACGTGACGCGCCGTCTGAAAGTGCCGGCCGCCGACCAGCGTGCTTACGGCGATCGCTTGCAGGCCGCGCTCGGCGAGCACGCGCTGGGCAATCTGTCGGGTGAATACGTGGTGATGGTGGATCGCAACGCGAATGTGCAGGCGTTGTTCATCTATTTTCGCGCGACGCCGTCCGACAACTGGGAGATGATCGGCGCGTCGCCGGTGTCGACGGGGCGGCCCGGCGAGTACGACCACTTCATCACGCCGCTCGGTGTTTTCGAACATACGACCGCGAACATGGACTTCCGCTCCGAAGGCACGCTGAACGAAAACCGCATCCGCGGATACGGCAAGCGCGACATGCGAATCTTCGATCTCGGCTGGGCGCAGGGCGAGCGCGGCTGGGGCAAGGGCGGTATCTCGCAGATGCGTTTCCAGATGCACGCGACCGACCCCGATCGTCTCGAACCCTTGCTCGGTATCCGTCATTCGAAGGGCTGTGTGCGGATTCCGGCGTCGCTGAACGCGTTTCTGGATCACTACGGCATTCTCGATGCCGATTACGTCGCGCTGGTCGAGTCGGGCAAATCGCTGTGGGTGTTGAAGAGCGATCGGCAGGTCACGCCGTGGGCGGGGCATTACATCGTCGTTGTGGATTCCGGGCGTAAGAGCCGGCCAGCGTGGTCGCCGGCGCCGGGCAGCAAGGCGCGGGCAAAAGTGCCGCCCGGCGCGGACACGGCGGATTGAGCGAGCGGCGTGGTGCTGCATCGTTTACGAGCGCACCAGCACCACGCCCACCAGTGCCAGCGCAAAGCCGGCTATCTGCACCGGCAGCAGCGTTTCGCCGAAGCCGACATAGCCTTCGAGCGCGGCTAGCGGCGGCGCGAGAAACACCAGCGCGGTGGCGCGCGCCGCATCGCCGCGCCTGACCATCCACACGAGCAACGTGACGCTGATCCCGGACAGCATGACGATGCCCCACGCCAGCGAACCCCACAGAGTCGCCGACGCAATCCAGCGATGTTCGCCGAGCGCCAGCACGAAAACCGCCGCGACCAGCGCCGCGCCGAAATTCTGCACCGCGCTCGCCGTGCGGATGTCGGCTTTCGCAAGCGACGTCTTCTGAAACAGCGTGCCCGCCGTGATCGCACCGACTGCGACGATCGAGATCAGCACGACCAGCCACGGCGGCGCGTTGCCATGCGGCGTCGCGGGCGCGGCCGCGGCCAGTTTCGGTTCGAGAACCAGAGCGACGCCTGCGAGCCCGAGCGCCATCCCGGCCCAGCCGCGCCGTGACAACCGTTCGCCGAACAGCGGTGCGGCGACTGCGGCGGTCGCGAGCGGTTGCAGCGCGCCGAGCAGCGCCATTACGCCGGCGCTCAGGCCCTGCGCCACCGCCCAATAGCCGGCGCCGAGATAGACGCCTTGCAGCAGCGCGCCTGCCAGCAGGTGCTTGCCGATATCGCGTCCGCGCGGCCACGCGGCTCGGGCGACCAGCGCGGCAAGCGCGAACAGCAAAGCCGTGCCGCCAAAGCGCGCGAGCAGGAACAGATTGGGATCGGCATACGGCGTGATCGCACGGGCGACCACGAATCCGGTCGACCACAGCACGACGAATACGATGGCGGAGAGCGCTACCAGCATGGAAGGCCAAGGTTGAAAAAAGCGCCATCATGCCGACGCGTGCGATGTGTGTCTTGTTTGAAGCTGCAATGAGCTGCAATAGCGCGGGAGAGCAGCGCAGCGCTTCACCACAAAAGCAAAACCGTCCCCGCCCCCAACACCCCTCCGCACGCGGCACACGCCCACAGCAACACTCGCGTGCGCCGATACTCGCGGCTGACATCCTGCATCAATTGCGCATTCTGCCGAGGCGTGCGAGCGCGATCATGCTCATGCTGCAGATAGCGCACCGCCAGTTGCGGCACACGCGGCAACATATGCGCGAGATGCGGCAACTCACGCGCGATGCGCTTGATCCAGCCGCGATGATCGATATCGCGCCGTGCAATGCCCGCGAGCACATCGCGCGCGATATTCCATGTATCGACGCCGGGATGCAGCGCGCGCGCCAGCATCTCCGCCTGCTGGAACGAGCGCTGCGCGTTGGCGAGTCGGCCGGGCACGGCGCCCTCGAACGGATGCACCGCATGCAGCAGATGATGGAACAGCGAGCCCGCCGAACGATCTTCAGGCTCGGCGGCGAAATGCGCTTCGGCGCGCGTGCGCAACTCGGCTTCGAGCATTTCCGGGCGCGTGTCGTGCGGCACATGACCGGCGTCCCGATGCAATTGCGCAAGTCGTCCGTAATCCTGGTCGAACAGCGCGGTCGCACCGTGAACGAAAAATTCGCGCTCATCGGTCGACAGGCTCGACATGATCGAGAATTCCGCGAGCACGAGACGCCCCAGCGTGTCCGGCTCGATGCTCACGCGGACCCGGCGCGCATCGAGCGTCGCGTGAAAGAAGCCGTGCTCGAACGCCTGCTCGGTCACCACCTCGACGATGTGCGCGGCGAGCGGCGCGAGTTTGATGTGATGCGCGTGCAGGCCGGGCAGGTCGTCGGCCGGCAACGTGCTGATGCGCTGCATCGTCAGCGTGTGGTTCGTGCACAGGTCCCAGATCACGTCAGGCACCGCAATGCGCTTGTCGTCGTCGAAATGATGGCCGGTCTGACTCAGGTTGGCCGCCTCGGCGCGCAGATCGAAACGGCGCAATACGTCGTCGGTAAAACTTTGTGCGAGCGCGCGCAACTGCAAGCGGCGCGCGCTGCCGGAAAGCTTTTCGAGCCAGCGCGCGACCCAGCGCAACAGCGCGAGTTCGTCGCCGATCTGCTGCAACTGATCGGCGCGCACCAGTTTGATCGCCACTTCGTAATGGCCGTTGACTGGCACGAGAAGCCGCGCGAAATGCGTCTGTTCCGCGAAGCCGCCGCGCACCGCGACCAGATCGACCGCGCTGAAGAGCGTCGCGAGCGGCCGGCCGAACGCATGCGCGAGCGCCGTCGCGGATTCGTTCGGCGGTAGCGGAGTTTCGAGGTGATCGATCGCGTCGATCGCATCGTGCAAGGTGCCGCTCGCGAGTTCGGGCCGTTCGACGAGCGTTTGCGCGAAACGGGTCGCCAGCGGCCCGAGCGCGGGCAGCACGCCGTGCAGGCTGTCGCGGCTGCGCGCGGACGCATGCACGCGTCCGACCAGCTCGATCATCCAGTGCAGTTTGTGATCGGGCGGCGCGGCTAGCCAGATCAGGCGCGCGCCGTAACGCAACGCGTGGGAGAGCAGTAATAAGCGGCGAAACAGTGGCGGCATCGGCAGTTCGGTTGACGGGCTGCGCCGCGCGGCCACGGGATCGGTAAGATCCCGCGACGGCGAAGCACGGCCGGGGCACTCAGGTTAGCAGGAAGCGCACCTAACTGGATGGAGCATCCGCGCGCCTCGCGTAATACAATACGCCGGCCTTCTCAAAACCGTGGCGAAACCCAGGCGTGCCGGCTCCCGGCCCTCAACAGATGCTCGCAGAACAACGTCACCAATACATCCTGGCGCAAGTCGCCAAAACCGGCGCGCTTT
Source organism: Paraburkholderia xenovorans (assembly GCF_046030735.1). Taxonomy (GTDB): domain Bacteria; phylum Pseudomonadota; class Gammaproteobacteria; order Burkholderiales; family Burkholderiaceae; genus Paraburkholderia; species Paraburkholderia xenovorans_A. The sequence goes on along the minus strand of NZ_JAQQBV010000060.1, from coordinate 9,546 downwards.
CCGTAGCGGAACTGGTGCGCGAACTGAACGTCTCGCGCGAGACGATCCGCCGGGACCTGAATGCGCTGGCCGGGCGCGGTTTGCTGGTCACCACGCATGGCGGCGCGCTGTCGAGCGATCGCCGCGAGCCCGATCTCGACACGCGTGAGGCCGCCAACGCAGGCGCGAAGCGCGCGATCGGCGAGCGTGCGGCGGAGTTCGTGCCGGACGGCGCTTCGCTGATCATCGATTCGGGCAGCACCACGCAGGCGGTGGCGCGCGCGCTGCTCGACCGGCATCGCCTCGCGGTCTATACGAACGACTGGCGCATCGCGCTGCTGCTCGGCCGCCGCAACGACAATCGCGTCACGCTGCTCGGCGGCGAATTGTCGGATATCGAAGACGCCACCTTCGGCCTCGACACCGTCCATCAACTGACCCAGTACCATGCGGACTTCGCGTTCATCGGCGCGGGCGGCATTTCGCCGGACGGCTATCTGACCGACTACAGCCGGATGGCCGCCGAGGTGCGCAGCCGGATGATCGCGGCCGCCGACACGGTGATCGTGGTCGCCGACCATTCGAAGTTCGGGCGCGTGACGCCGGTGCGCATCAACGGTATCGAATCGGCGCGTTATCTGGTCACCGAACTCGCGCCTGAGAAAGCGCTGGGCAAGGCGATTACCGCACACGGGCCGGAAATTCTGGTCGCGTAAGGTCGCAACGCCGGTTTCACGGGCGACACGCCAATGCGTGCGCCACTCCACCTCATTCCCTCTGAATTCCTATCCGCCGAGTGCCGCTTCGAGCACGACCATCCGACGAAATCCGGCAAATTCCCTCGCCCAAGCCACGTCAGAAAATTTTTTGATGTTGGATATTATTGGCGAATTGTGTAATTTTTTGGAATTCGACAGAATCGTCATGGCGTTGTCACGGAAACCTGTGATCCTTGCTGTGCCCTTTCAGGTATGGCTGACAGCGCGAAGGTCGTAACCGGGCTGTCAGCCAGGCCGGAGAAGATGCGGCAAAGTTGTCGGCAATCTGCAATCCGCGCGAGGCGGACAGCATCGCGCGACGACTCACTGCGGGCAACACGCAAACGGTGCGGCGCTGCCGCCGTTCAATCACAACAGGTATCGGGATATCCCGACCGTCTGGTTTCTGCCTTTCGGAGAGAGAGATGACAACGACGAATTCCCCTCGAGCCATGACCGGCTTCGCACGCAAACTGTTGCCGGCGCTGGTTGCCGCAGTGGCGTTCGGCGGCGTGGCCGTTCAGGCTCACGCGGCCGACGCGGTCGTGCTGTACACCGCCGACGGCCTCGAAAACCTCTATAAGGATGTGCTGCCGGCCTTCGAGAAGAAGGAAGGCGTGAAGGTCAACATCGTCACGGCAGGCAGCGGCGAAGTGGTGAACCGCGCCACCATCGAAAAAGACCAGCCGAAGGCCGACGTGCTCGTCACGTTGCCGCCGTTCATCCAGCAAGCCGACCAGGCCGGCCTGCTGCAGGCGTATCAGAGCGCCAATTACAAGAACGTGCCGGCCATCGCGAAGGCGTCGAACGGCGCATGGGCGACGTTCGTGAACAACTATTTCTCGTTCGCGATCAACCCGGAAGTCACGAAGAACCAGCCGAAAACCTTCGCCGATCTGCTGCACCCCGATTACAGCGGCAAGATCGCGTACTCGAACCCGGCGACGGCAGGCGACGGGATGGCCGTGATCATCCTGACGTCGTCGCTGATGGGCGAAGACAAGGCATTCGACTACCTGAAGAAGCTCGAACAGAGCGCCAAGTTCCACACCAAGGGCACCGGCTATCTGGACGTGCTGCTCTCGCGTAACGAAATCGCGGTCGCCAATGGCGACCTGCAGATGGATCTCGACGACGCCGCGAACGGCGGCCTGTCGCTCAAGCCGATTTTCCTCGCGCACGAAGGCGGCCAGCCGACCACGTTCCAGTTGCCGTACGCGATCGGCCTGATCAAGAACGGTCCGAACCAGGCGGAAGGCAAGAAGCTGATCGACTATCTGATGTCGAAGGACGTGCAGGCCAAGGTGCCGGACATCTTCGGTATTCCGGGCCGCACCGACGTGCCGCTCGCGGGCAAGAACGGCGAAGCGGTCAAGCAGGCGATTGCCGGCGTGAAGCTGATTCCGGTGGACTGGAACCAGGTGATGGCGAAGAAGGCCGACTGGACCGCGCGCTGGAAAAACGACGTGATCGGTTCGTCGGGCAAGCAGATCGAAGTCGTCAAGCCGAAGTGAGTGCAAAGTGAGTGCGAAGTAAGCATGAAGTAAGTGCGAAGTGAACCCGAGGTAAGCCGCTTCGGCAATACGTCGCACCTTGTCGTGGAATCAGGCGGCGCCCCGGCCCTCGCGCGCGGCGCCGCGTCAGCATTAATCCAGTCGGAGGATGAACCCGGTGAATACGGCCAGTCTTGCTCACCCTGGCGCGCTCGGCGCCTCACCGGACGCGCTCGATGCCGCGCGTTCGAATACGCCGGGCGGCGTGCAGATCGATCATCTGACCGTGCGTTTCGGTTCGCGCACCGTGCTCGACGATCTGTCGTTGACCATCCAGCGCGGTGAATTGCTCACCGTGCTCGGCCGCAGCGGTTGCGGCAAGACGACGCTGTTGCGCTTCATCGCCGGGTTCATCGAAGCGGACGGCCTGTCCGGCACACTCACCGTCGCCGGTCACGATCTCACTCATGTGCCGCCGCACAAGCGCAATCTCGGCTTGCTGTTTCAAAGCTATGCGCTGTTCCCGCATCTGTCCGTGTTCGACAACGTGGCGTTCGGGCTGCGCGCGCGACGCACGCCGTCGAAAGATGTCGCGCGGCGCGTAGCCGACGCGCTCAAGCTCGTGCAACTCGGCGACGCCGGCCACGTGATGCCCGCGCAACTGTCCGGCGGCATGCAGCAGCGTGTCGCGCTGGCGCGCGCGCTCGTGATCGAGCCGGACGTCCTGCTGCTCGACGAACCACTTTCCGCACTCGACGCCAATCTGCGCGCGTCGGTGCGTTCCGAATTGAAGGCACTGCACGAGCGGCTGCCGAATCTGACGATCGTCTGCGTGACTCACGATCAGGACGACGCGCTGGTGCTGTCCGATCGCACGCTGCTGATGCGCGAAGGCCGTATCGCGCAGCTCGGCACGCCGCAGCAGTTGTACGACACGCCGAACGACGGTTTTGTCGCGCGTTATCTGGGCGCGGCCAATCTGCTGTCGCCGCAGGTCGCTTTCAGCATGAGCGACGTGCGCTACAACGAGCGCGAACGCGTCGCGTGTCTGCGTCCAGAAGCGCTGCGCATCGTGCCGCTCGGCGAAGGCCAGTTGCATGGCGCGATTGCGTCGGTGGAATGGTATGGCGCGGTGTTGTCGGTGTCGGTCGCGTTGGACGCGATGCCGAACGAACCCGTACTCGTCACGATGCAGCGCGGCCACGGCATGATGCCGGAGAAGGGCGCGCGAGTTTCCCTGCGTTACGAGGCAGACGATGTCGTCCTTATCCAGCCCTGATACGCCCAATCCGCCTGGCGGACCCTCGGCAACTGCCGCCGCCGACGCGCGCCGCAGCGCCAGCGCGGCCGCGCACACCGCCTCGGTGAAGCGCCGCGAACGCGCCGCGCAGTGGCATCTGCTGTTCATCGCGGTGGTGATACTCGGACCGCTGGTGATCTATCCGCTCGTGCGTCTCGTGCTGCTGAGCCTCACCGGTCCGCACGGTTTGAGTGTGCAGGCGTATTCGACGTTCTTCGGCAATCCCGAAACGCGCGGCGTGCTCGGCACGACGTTGTGGATTCTGTTTGCCAGCGCGGGACTCGCGTCGCTGCTAGGCGTCGCACTGGCCTCGTTGTTGTTCTTCAAACCGTTTCCCGGCGCGCGCATGGTCACGCGGTTCCTTGAACTGTTCGTCGCGTTTCCGTCGTTCCTGGTCGCTTTCACGTTGATCTTTTTGTACGGCTCGCAAGGCTCGGTCAGCATCGGCTTGCAACGGTTGTTCCATCTGCAGACGCCGCCGCTCGACTTCCTGTTCGGCGTGGGCGGCGTGATTCTCGCGGAAGTGGTGTTCTACGCGCCCTTCGTCGTGCGTCCTACGCTGGCTTCTTTCGCCACGCTCGACATGCGCCTGATCGAAGCCGCTCGCAGCCTCGGCGCGAGCGGCTGGATGGTCGCGTACAAGGTGATCCTGCCGCTCGCGTGGCCGGGCATCGCCGCGGGCACGATCCTGTGCTTTCTGCTGACGCTTAACGAGTTCGGCATTCTGCTCGTGCTGGGCAGCGCGCATCTGATCACGCTGCCGGTCGCGATCTACAGTTCCGCGACCGTCGACCTCGATCTGCCGACCGCCGCTGCCGGCGCCGTCGTGATGTTGCTGATGTCTTTGTCGCTGTATGCGTTGTACCGCCAGGTCAACCGTCGCAAGGTGAAAGGAGCGGGCCATGGCCGTTGAACTCGACCCGACCGTGTTGCCGGTCATGCATAAGAAAGCGCGGCCGGTGCGCCGCAGTCTGCTGGTGCGCATGCTCGGCAGCCTGTTTCTGGGCTTCGCCGCGCTGCTGTGCTTCTGGCTGTTCGTGCTGCCGGTGCTGGTGGTGGCGCTTTCGAGCGTGGCCGCGCATTGGTCCGGCACGATTCTGCCGGACGGCTTCAGCACGCGCTGGTTCGAGCGTCTCGGTTCGAGCGATTTCGACGCGCTCACCACCAGCCTCGAAATCGGCATGGGCGTCGCCGTGCTCGGCACGATTCTCGGTTTGTGGCTCGCGTTGGCGCTCGAAGGGCGCGACCGCCGCGGTCTCGGCGCTTTCGTCGACACCATCGCGATGATGCCCAACGGCGTGCCGAGCGTGGTGCTCGGACTCGCTGTGCTGATCGCGTATCACAAGCGGCCGCTCGATCTGTCGAGCTCGGCGGCGATCGTCGTGTTCGTGCAGCTCGCGCTGGTGCTGCCGTTCTGCTACCGCTGCGCGGCCGCCGCGTTGCGTCCCGAGTTGACGATCCTGCGCGAAGCAGCGGCAAGTCTGGGTGCGCCGCCCGCGATGGTGCTGCGCCGCGTGGTGCTGCCGCAACTGGTGCCGGCGATCCGCGCGAGTCTCGCGCTCGGCTTCGCGCTGTCGCTCGGCGAGCTGGGCGCGACGCTCACCGTCTATCCGCCGGGTTTCGCGACGGTACCGATTGTCGTCGTCGGACAGGTGGAGCGCGGCTATTACCTGCCGGCTTCCGCTTTGTCGCTGATTCTGCTGCTGGTCTCGCTTGCCGCGCTGCTGCTGATCGCCGCGCGGGTCCCGCGCCGTCGGACGGACTGACGCCGACGCGCGATCTCTGATGGCTGGGCTGGCGTGCCATGACCGCACGCCAGCCCGTAGAAACATAGATGTGGCAAAATTTGTCAAAATGACCGAATATATGCAAACTGCTTCTGTCGATCCGATCGAGGTTGTGCGCAGGCATTCGCTGACGACACTGGTCCGCGACGAGATCGAACGGCACATCGTAGAAGGGGCGCTCACGCCGGGCGACAAGCTCAACGAGGCCGATTGGGCGGCGCGGCTGCAAGTGTCGCGCGGGCCGGTGCGCGAGGCGTTTCGCGCGCTCGAGCAGGCGGGTCTCGTGCGCACCGAGAAGAATCGCGGCGTGTTCGTGCGGACGGTGTCGCTGGCGGAGGCTGACGAAATTTACGCAGTGCGCGCGGTACTTGAGGAAGCGGCGTGCCGGATGCTGGCATCGAACATCGACGCGCCGCGGCTCGCGATATTGCGCGAGTGGCTCGACGCAATGCGCGGCGCGCTCGAAGCGCGGGATCACGACGCCTATGCACGCGCGAACGTGGCATTTCACGACGCACTGGTCGCGGCGGCGGGCAATGTGAAGCTGTATGACACGTATCGCAGGCTGGTGAGCGAATTGAGCCTGTTTCGCCGTGCCGCGCTGGTGGTGCATGCCGACGCGATGGAACGCTCGCTGGCCGAGCATCGCGCGATTCTGACGGCACTAGCGTCGCGCGATGCAGAACAGGCGGCCGCGCTGATGCAGGCGCATGTGAACGGCGGCTTGCAGCGCGCGCACGAGGCGTGCGATCCGGCCGGCCCGTTGGGCGCGGCGCGGAAGCCGGCGAAATCGGCGGGCGAGGCCAATGTCGACGATTGATGTGAACGATTGATGTGGATGCAAGCACGCGTGCCCCGCACGCACGGAAGGTAACGATGGCAAATTCAGGCGAACGTACGATCGAAGTCAATGGCCGAGGCTACCGGCTTCCATCGCAACCCACGGTGGTGGTGTGCGTCGACGGTTGCGAATACGACTATCTCGAAGCCGCGGTCGCGGCGGGTGTCGCGCCGTTCATCGGCAAGATGCTCGCGGGCGGCGCGGCCTTCAAGGGCGACTGTGTGATTCCGTCGTTCACGAACCCGAATAACCTGTCGATCGTCTGCGGCGTGCCGCCGTCGGTACACGGCATTTGCGGCAACTACTTCTGGGACCCGGACGCGAACGGCGGCGAGGGCGCGGAAGTGATGATGAACGATCCCACCTATCTGCGCGCCGGCACGTTGCTGGCCGCGGCGGCCGACGCCGGTGCGAAGGTCGCGGTGGTCACCGCGAAAGACAAGTTGCGCCGGCTGCTCGGCTGGCAATTGAACGGCATCTGTTTCTCCGCGGAAAAAGCCGACAAGGTGACGCGCGAAGAAAACGGCATCGACGAAGTGCTCGAGCTGGTCGGCTTGCCGGTGCCGGATGTTTATAGCGCAGGGCTCTCCGAATTTGTGTTCGCCGCCGGCGTGCGGCTCGCGCAAACGCGCCAGCTCGATCTGATGTATCTGTCGACCACCGACTACATCCAGCACAAATGGGCGCCCGGCACGCAAGGCGCGAACGACTTCTACGCGATGATGGACGGCTATCTCGCGCAACTCGACGCGCTCGGCTGGGTGATCGGCCTCACAGCCGATCACGGTATGAATGCCAAGCACGATCCGCAAACCGGCGAGCCGAACGTGATCTATCTGCAGGACGTGCTGGACGATTGGCTCGGACACGGCAAAGCGCGCGTGATTTTGCCTATCACCGATCCCTATGTGGTGCATCACGGCGCGCTCGGTTCGTTCGCGACGATTTATCTGCCGCGCGACGTGAGCGTCGCGCAGGTGATCGAGCGGCTCGGCGGACTGCAAGGTATCGAAGTCGTGCTCGATAATCGCTCGGCGTGCGAGCGTTTCGAGCTGCCGAACGACCGCGTCGGCGATATTGTCGTCGTGAGTACGAAGCATGTGGTGCTCGGCACGCGTCGCGACGAACACGATTTGTCCGGGCTGACCGTGCCGCTGCGCTCGCATGGCGGAATGTCGGAGCAGGAGGTGCCGTTGCTGTTCAACCGGTGTATCGAAGGTCTGGCGGCAGGCAAAAGACTGCGCAACTTCGATATCTTCGATGTCGCGCTGAACCACGTGTCGGCATCATGAACGCGCCGCTGCAGGACCATCCGGCATTTCGCGCGGAAGCACTGCGGCTCAAAGGCGAGCGGGCAATCCGCGAACGTACGCTCGACGTATTCGATCCTTTTACCGGCACGCGCGTGGGAACGGCGCCGCTTGCGAGCGTCGACGACGTGCGGGCCGCGCTCGAATACGCCGCGGCTTATCAGGCAACGCTCACGCGTTATGAGCGTTCGCAGATTCTCGAGCGCGCGGCGGCTTTGCTGCGTGAGCGCACCGAAGAAGCATCGGATCTGATTTCGCTCGAAGCAGGGTTGTCGAAGCAGGACTCGCGTTACGAGATCGGCCGCGTTGCCGACGTATTCAAGTTCGCGTCGATCGAAGCGTTGCGTGACGACGGCCAGAGTTTTTCCTGCGATCTGACGCCGCACGGAAAAAAGCGGCGCGTTTTCTCGCAGCGGGAGCCGCTTGGCGGGGTGATCGTCGCGATCACGCCGTTCAACCATCCGATGAACCAGGTCGCGCACAAAGTGGCGCCCGCGATCGCGACGAATAATCGGGTAGTGCTGAAGCCGTCGGAGAAGGTGCCGCTGTCGGCGTTCTATCTCGCGGACATTCTCTATGAAGCCGGCTTGCCCGCGCCGATGTTGCAGGTGCTGACCGGGAACCCGTGCGAAATCGCCGACGAACTGATCACGCATCCGCTAGTCGATCTCGTGACTTTCACCGGCGGCGTGGCGATCGGCAAATATATCGCGTCGAAAGCGGCATACCGGCGCGTCGTACTGGAACTGGGCGGCAACGATCCGCTGATCGTGCTCGACGACGCCGATCTCGAACGTGCGGCGACGCTTGCCGTGCAGGGCTCGTACAAGAACTCCGGGCAGCGTTGCACCGCGGTCAAGCGGATGCTGGTGCAGAAGAGTGTCGCGGCGGATTTCACGGATCTCGTTGTCGAGAAAACGCGCGCGTGGTCGTTCGGCGATCCGTTCGATGTGTCGAATCAGATGGGCACCGTGATCGATGCCGCCGCGGCCGAACTGTTCGAAGCGCGGGTGAACGAGGCAGTGGCGTGCGGGGCGCGCTTGCGCTTCGGCAACCGGCGCAACGGTGCGCTTTATTCGCCGACGGTGCTGGATGGCGTCGACCCGTCGATGACGCTCGTGCGCGAAGAGACCTTCGGCCCGGTGTCGCCGATCATCGCGTTCGACACGCTCGACGATGCGATCCGTATCAGTAACGGCACGCCGTTCGGGTTGTCGTCGGGTGTGTGCACGAATCGGCAGGACGCGATCACGCGCTTCATCAACGAATTGCGTGTGGGGACGGTCAACGTATGGGACGTACCTGGTTATCGCATCGAGTTGACGCCGTTCGGCGGCATCAAGGATTCCGGGCTTGGCTATAAAGAAGGCGTTCAGGAAGCGATGAAAAGCTTCACCAATCTGAAGACCTTTTCATTACCTTGGGAGTGAAAGCGTGGCACTGAGTTTGAACGACATCCGGTCGTTATTCGAGCAGTACGGCAAACTCGCCTATAGCGGCGAGCCGGTTACGCAACTCGAGCATGCGTTGCAAAGCGGCGCGCTGGCCGAAGCCTCGGGCGCTGACGACGAACTCGTCGCCGCTGCTTTTTTGCACGACCTCGGCCATCTGTTGAACCTGCAAGGCGAAACGCCGACGAAGCGGGGCATCGACGATTTGCATCAGTACTTCGCGTTGCCGTTCTTGCGGCCGGTTTTGTCGGATGCGGTGTTGGAGCCGATCCGCTTGCACGTCGACGCCAAGCGCTGCCTCTGCGCAATCGACGATACTTACTTCGGCCAGCTTTCGGTCGATTCGGTGCGTAGTCTGGAGTTGCAGGGTGGCATCTTCAGCAGGGAAGAGGCTGCGACGTTCCTGCAAAAGCCCTACGCGGAAGACGCGTTGCAATTGCGCAGATGGGACGACCTCGCGAAGGTACAGGACCGGGCGACACCTGACCTCGACCACTTTTTGGGCGTCGTCGAGCGAGTGATGATCCAGCGCGCGGCCGCTTGATTCGCATGCTTCTGGTTTGCGCTGTGTCGTCGCGCTGTGTCGTCGTCTTCGTGCCAATTCTGGCGCGATCCATGCAGATCAAA
>NZ_JAQQBV010000059.1:0-25978 GCF_046030735.1 Paraburkholderia xenovorans | reverse complement strand
GCGGCCGGGCGCGTTGATGAAATTCCTGTCGTCGATGGCGCCGAACTGGAATATCAGCCTGTTCCACTATCGCAACCAGGGCGCGGACTACAGCTCGATTCTGGTCGGCGTCCAGGTGCCGGCCAGCGAGAACAGCGAGTTCGAACGTTTTCTCGCGACGCTCGGTTATCCGTACTGGGAAGAGACGCAGAACCCGGTTTATCGATTGTTCCTTGCCTAGCATTTGAAGCGACGTGCGGCACGTTGCAATATGTGCCGCACGTTACGCGTTGACGCGCTCAACGGCTCGGTTTCCCATTCCCAATTGCGTCGGGGTTTACCTTAAGACCACGTTTGAATCACGCTTAGGCATCCACCACTGCTAAATAGCCGCAAGTGCTTGCCCCACAGGGTCCTTGGGCATTTTCACCAGCATAGGCACTTCGACTTCGGTCACTCGCTATCTCAAAACTAGATACAGCGTATCTACGATATCGCGTTGCGCGATACAAGCCCTGATCGTCAAACTGCGTGCAAATCAATCGCTGCATTCAGGAGACAACTCATGCGCACCCAAGTCGGCATCATCGGTGCCGGGCCCGCGGGCCTGCTTCTTTCCCACCTTCTTCATTTGCGCGGTATCGATTCCGTCGTGCTCGAATCGCGCACTCGCGAACAGATCGAATCGACGATCCGCGCCGGCGTACTCGAACAGGGGACGATGGACCTGCTCACCGAAGCCGGCGTCGGCGCGCGGATGAAAGCCGAAGGCGCGCTGCATCACGGCTTCGAACTCGCTTTCGAAGGCAAACGCCGTCGCATCGATCTGACAGGACTCACCGGTCATTCGATCACCGTCTATGCGCAGCACGAAGTCATCAAGGATCTCGTCGCGGCCCGCATCGCGGCTCGTGGCGAATTGCGCTTCGGTGTGACCGATACATCGATACACGGCATCGACACCGCGACGCCTTCGATCCGCTATCGCCACGACGGCGAAGAGCGCGAACTGCATTGCGACTTCGTGATCGGTTGCGACGGCTCGCAAGGCGTGTCGCGCGCGGCGATCCCGCAGGCGTTGCGCAACGACTATGAGCGTGTCTATCCGTTCGGCTGGTTCGGCATTCTGTGCGAAGGGCCGCCTTCGTCGGACGAATTGATCTACGCGCGCCACGACCGCGGCTTTGCGCTGGTCAGCACGCGCTCGCCGAACGTGCAGCGCATGTACTTTCAATGCGATCCGAAAGACTCGGTCGACAACTGGTCGGACGATCGGATCTGGGCCGAGTTGCACGCGCGGGTCGATTCGCACGACGGACAGAAGGTCGTCGACGGCAAGATTTTCCAGAAGAATATTGTCGGCATGCGCAGTTTCGTGTCCGCGACGATGCAGCATGGCCGGCTCTTTCTCGCCGGCGACGCCGCGCACATCGTGCCGCCGACCGGCGCCAAGGGCATGAACCTCGCTGTCGCCGACGTGCGTGTGCTGACCCAGGCGCTCGCGGCTTTTTACACGGAAAATCGTAGCGATCTGCTCGACGGTTACAGTGAAACCGCGCTCAAACGCATCTGGCGCGCAGAGCATTTCTCATACTGGATGACGAGCATGATGCACCGTATCGAAGGCGCGTCCGCGTTCGAGCAACGGCTTCAGGTGGCGGAACTCGAATACGTGACGACCTCGCGCGCGGCGGCCACCGCGATGGCGGAGAACTATGTGGGTGTGGCAGCGGTGTGAACGTGGCGGCGAGCATTGTGGTGCCAAAGGCAACAGTGAATTCATGATCAGAGCATTTATCCGGATCGGCTAGCCCCATAGACTGTCTTCACTCGCGGTGCATCAGGCGTCGTACATGCAGCGCGTACAAGACAACCTCTGGAGGTCGCATCATGAATTCGCTTATCAAGGCTGTTGCTGTCGCGCTGGTGCTCGGCGCTCCGCTTGCTTCGTTCGCTCAAGCGATGGATCAATATGCGCCGCCCGCGCGGACCCGTGCGGACAATGCTCAGGTTTCGCAAGGTCGCGTCGCCGCGCAAAAAGGCAACGCGGACAGCAGCGGTTACGGGCCGAACGGTCACGGTTCGTGGCAAGCAGGCAATTCCAGCGATACGACGGTGAGCTCCTACTCGCCGCCGATCTACAACATGCGTTAAACGTGCGTCTGACTGACGTCGCGCAAGGGCGTACCTCTCAAGACAAAAGCCGACTAGCGGAATGATCCGATAGTCGGCTTTTGTCGTTTTGTCGTTTTGTCATTTACGCATGTCAATAAGTTGGCCCGCTAGGGCGTGCGCAACAAGGTCAGTTCATTGCGCAGCAATGCGATGAGGTCTTCGTCAGTGGGACGTGTGCCCCAATGCCGCGCGCCTGCCGCCGAAGCGATCGCCATCCACGAATGCGGTGGAAACCATTCGCGCAGCGTGATGCCGTTCTGACGCAAACACAATTGACCAGTCTGTTCGCTGTATTCGGCGCACACGAGCATGCCGTCGAGTTGCGCGGTCACGCGTCGTGGGTCGTTGCGTACCAAATCGTTACTCCTGCGAATGTCGGCGTTCAATAGCGGTGATAGTGATCGTGATAGCCGCCGCCATCGGGGACGATGATGCAACCGCCGAGCGTACTGCCGAGCATGACGGCCAACAGGAGCATTGCGAGAGTTCGTTTCATGACGTTGCCTTCTGGTTCAGGTTTGAACGAACTCTACTGAGTGCCTGAATTACCGGTGTGTTTGTGTGTAACAGGACGTGTCGATTCCAGTGCATGTGCGTGCCGTGTGTTATTCGATCGGAAGGACGCACGGGGAGGCGCTATGCCGGCGGTTCACATGCCGCGCAAACCGTTGAGCACGCTACGAAAAACGTCGAACGCCGACGCTCGGCGGAACGCCTGCGTGCACGGCTTTTCTGTCTGCGAAAAAACGCACTGCGTGTGGCACGGGATGACCTCTCATCCATGCACGACGGATACATTCGGTTTCAGATCGACCGATATCGTGATCGTCCCGCACGCCCTGGGCGTTCTGTCTGTTTCCCTTCGTTTATTTCGCGGTCGATGCGGATGTTCGGGATTGCCGTCTCTTCAATTGCGGAACAGGGGTCCAAAGCTAAGATGTCGTACGACATGAGCCAGTGTAGGTCGTGCAATCGACCGGGTAAACGATAGGCAATAAGTCCGCACAAATCGGAACAGCGTTCCTATTCACAGTGCTATATTGCGTCAAACAGTGATCGCGCGATGTAGAACGCACCGCAATCGCAAAAGGTCCAGGATTTTCACACGCGCCCGCAAGCTGCTCGGGAGCGTACGACATCGCATATCTTCGGCCGCGTCAGGCATAGGCCACCGTGCCCGTCGATCGTGCTTTCTAATCCAGAAGAAGGAGTTCGCCCATGAAGAGACTCGTGTTATCCGTCGCCGCTGGTTTGCTGCTCAGTTCCAATGCATTCGCCGCGAGCGGGGACGAAGGTGCGGTCAACGCCGCAGTGCAACGCCTCAGCACCGCAATGATCTCCGGCAACGCGCAACAGATGACGGATCTGACTGCAAAGACGCTGTCTTACGGACACTCGGACGGTCACGTGCAAACCCAGACGGAGTTCGTCACGACGATCGCAAGCGGACAAACGAAATATCGGCGAATCGATCTGACGGACAGCACGACGGCGATCACAGGCGACGCCGCCGTCGTTCGCGATCATTTCTCCGGCACCGTCGATTCGGACGGCAAGGTGAATGAGGTCGACTTCAAGGTCGTGATGGTCTGGCAGAAGCAGCACGGCGCATGGAAGCTGCTCGCGCGCCAAGGCTTTCACTAATAGACGTGCGGACTCGATCGTTAAGAGTCCGTATATTCCGCCGGAGTACGCGTGTCAGCCTTGTTCGACCACCGCCTGCTCCGGCGCAGCCGCCTCGCGATAACCGAGCCGCGCCGAAATCGCGAGACCCGATTGCTTGAGCAGTGCCGCGTAGTGCGATTTGGTATCGGCGCCGCAGCGCATGGTCGGAAATGAAATCGACAGGCCGGCGATCACGCGGCCGAAACGGTCGAACACCGGCACCGCGAGACACTGCAAGCCTTCTTCCTGCTCTTCGTTGTCTTCGCCATAACCTTGTTCGCGCACGCGCGGCAGGATGCTCAGCATCGCTTCGGCGGAGGCGAGCGTCTTTTGCGTCGACTTGCGAAATTCGACGTGCGAGAGCACTTCGCGCGCTTCCGCCGGGTCCATCCACGCGAGCAACACCTTGCCGATCGCCGTGCTATGCAGCGGATTGCGCCGGCCGATCCGCGACTGCATGCGCAGCCCGTAATCGGCGTCGATCTTGTGGATGTAGATGATCGCGTCTTCGTCGAATGCGCCGAGGTGGACCGCCTCGCGAGTGACCGCGCCGATGTGGCGCATTTCGATATCGGCCTCGCGCACCAGATCGACGCTCTCCAGCGCCTTCGCGCCGAGTTCGAACAGACGGATCGTCAAACGGTAGCGCTCGGTCTCGACTTCCTGGGTCACGTAGCCGAGCGCCTTCAGCGTCTGGATCACGCGATGCACGGTGGTCTTCGACATGCCGAGGCGCTGCGACAATTCGCTGATGCCGATCTGTCCGCTGTCGCCGATCGCGCCGAGAATCCCGAACACGCGGCCGATCGACGAAGCCGATTCGCCCTTGTCCGCGCATTCCGCATCCTGCATGCCGGTCGCGGCGTCGTCCTTGCGCTGTCTGCCTGTTGCTGTCATTTCCTTCATTCCCAATCGATTGCGACCCGTACTCGACCTCGCTCCGGAGTGGGCCACGCGCAGGTCTCAAGCACGTCTCAAGCGCTTCTCAAGCACGTAAAGCGCAAGAGCATACCGTGTCCCGCTTCCAGTGCAACCTAGCGTGCGAGCCAGCCGCCGTCCACTGCGAGCGTATGACCGTGCACATAGTCCGACGCGTTCGACGCCAGAAACACGACAGGCCCCGCCAGATCTTCCGGCGCGCCCCAGCGAGCCGCCGGAATCCGCCCGACGATTTCCTCGTTGCGCTGCTCGTCCGCGCGCAATGCCGCGGTGTTCGCAGTCGCCATGTAGCCTGGCGCGATCGCGTTCACGTTGATGCCGCGTGCGGCCCATTCGTTCGCGAGGATGCGCGTGAGGCCGAGCACGCCGCTCTTCGACGCCGTGTACGACGCGACGCGAATGCCGCCCTGAAACGACAGCATCGACGCGACGTTGATGATTTTGCCGCCGCCTTGCTGCAGCACGAACTGCCGCGCGACCGCTTGCGACAGAAAAAACACGCTCTTCAGATTGACGTCGATGACGGCGTCCCAATCGTCTTCGCTGAAGTCGAGCGCGTCCTCGCGACGGATGATGCCGGCGTTGTTCACCAGCACGTCGACGCGGCCGAACGCCTCGAGCGCGGCGCGCACGATATCGTCGACGGGCGCGATCGACGCGAGGTCCGCGCGCACGTCCGCAAAACGGCGGCCGGCGGCGGCGACGCGTGCTGCCGTGTCGCCGGGGTCCGAGCGGCTCACGCCGACGATGTCGCAGCCCGCCGCGGCGAGCGCCACCGCCATGCCCGCGCCGAGGCCCGTATTGCTGCCGGTGACGATGGCGACCTTGCCGGTCAGATCGAAGCTGTTCACAGTGTGAGAATCCTTATTCGTGGTCCGGTATTAAAGCGAGTGTGCGTAGATGTAGAGCAGGCCGGCCATCAACGCAGATCGCGGACCGCGAGGTGATCCATGTCGCCGAACACCTGGTTCTCGCCGACCATCCCCCAGATGAACGTATAGGCGCGCGTGCCGACGCCCGAGTGAATCGACCAGCTCGGCGAGATCACCGCCTGTTCGTTGTGCACGAGGATATGGCGCGTCTGGGTCGGCTCGCCGAGCATGTGGAACACGGCGGCGTCGTCGGCGATGTTGAAATAGAAATACACCTCCATGCGGCGCTCGTGCGTGTGGCAAGGCATGGTGTTCCACAGATTGCCGGGTTCGAGCTTCGTCATGCCCATCGAAAGCTGGCAGGTGGGCAGCACCTCGGGGACGATGAACTTGTAGATCGTGCGGCGATTGCTGGTGGCGGGGTCGCCGAGCGTTTGCGGCGACGCCTGCGCGAGCGTGATCGTGCGGGTCGGATAGGTTTCGTGCGCGGGTGCGCAGTTCAGATAGAACCTGGCCGGGCGGCTCGCATCGTCGCTGCCGAAAGCGATCGCCTGCGCGCCCTTGCCGATATAGATCGCCTCTTCGTTGCGCACGGTGTAACGCTGGCCGTCCACGTCGACCCAGCCGTCGCCGCCGATGTTGATCGCGCCGAGCTCGCGCCGCTCCAGCAGGTGGCCGACGCCGATCGCCTTGCCGAGCGAGCTGGGCACCTCGACGGCGCGCGAAACCGGCCATACGCCGCCGACGATGATGCGGTCGATGTGGCTATAGGTGAGTTTCAACGCGTCCTGCTCGAAAACCTGTTCGACCAGAAACTGCTTGCGCAGCCCCTCGGTATCCAGCGTTTTCGCGTATTCGCTATTGATGCTCTGTCTCACTTCCATTGCTTGATTCTCCGGTCGGTTCGAGGCGCGCAAGTTGATCGTGGGGTGGCGCCGTTCTGCTCTGGACTGTAGCGTAAATTTTCATTTTCGGAACGTCGATCCGAAAATATTGCATCGCCGCATTGCGACTGGCAAGGGTTTCAGGGGATGGAAGGGTAAACGATAGGCGAGAACTCTGTCAAAACCGGAACGGCGTTCCTTGCTCGGTGATATATTGCGCCGAACGGGATTCGAGACCGGCGCGATGCATAGGGCATCGCTCCAGGGCCGATTTACCTGATAACTGGACGGATAGTCCCTGGAGGAGGCATGAAGATCAAAAAGGCCATCGACCGCGTTCCTGGCGGTCTGATGCTGGTGCCGTTGCTGCTCGGCGCCTGTGTTCACACGTTCGCGCCGGGTGCGGGGAAGTATTTCGGCTCGTTCACGAATGGATTGATTAGCGGCACCGTGCCGATTCTGGCGGTGTGGTTCTTCTGCATGGGCGCGACGATCGACTTGCGCGCGACCGGCGTGGTGCTGCGCAAATCGGGCACGCTGCTGATCACGAAGATGCTGGTGGCGTGGCTCGCGACGATCATTGCGGCGCACTTCCTGCCGATCGACGGCGTCAAGGCCGGGCTATTCGCGGGCCTGTCGGTGCTCGCGATCACCACGTCGATGGACATGACCAACGGCGGTCTGTACGCCGCGGTGATGCAGCAGTACGGCAGCAAGGAGGAGGCGGGCGCGTTCGTGCTGATGTCGATGGAATCTGGCCCGCTCGTCAGCATGATCATTCTCGGCGCAACCGGCGTCGCGTTCTTCGAGCCGCGGCTGTTCGTCGGCGCGGTGCTGCCGTTCCTCGTGGGTTTTGCGCTCGGCAATCTCGATAGCGAGTTGCGCGAATTCTTCGGCCGCTGCGTGCATCCGCTGATTCCGTTTTTCGGTTTCGCGCTCGGTAACGGCATCGATCTGAACGTGATCGCGACAAGCGGTTTGCCGGGCGTGCTGCTCGGCCTCGGCGTGATCGTCGTGACCGGCATTCCGCTGATTCTCGCGGATCGCTGGATCGCGGGCGGCAACGGGGCGGCGGGGCTGGCCGCGTCGTCGACGGCGGGGGCCGCGGTGGCCAATCCGGCGATCATCGGCGAGATGATTCCGCGCTTCAAGCCGCTCGTGCCGGCCGCGACTGCGATGGTCGCCACCGCGTGTCTGATCACGGCGATTCTGGTGCCGATTCTCGTCTCGCTGTGGGTGCGCAGGTTTAATGCGGGCCATGCGTCGCGTGAGGAGGCCGGCGCGGCTGGGGCAACCACAACGCCAGCGCCGCCGCTCAAGGAGCGCGACGTACACGTTTGATGCAGCTTGGTGAGAGCCGTTTTCGATGCAGCGTGCGGCGTGAGGCCGCCGCTGCATGAAGCTGCCGAATGAAGCGGCTAAATGAAGTGGCTAAACGAAGCGGCTAAACGAAGCGGCTAAACGAAGCGACTAAAGCTTCGCTTCCAGCATGGCCTTCACGTCGGGCCATTCGTCGTCGATGATGCTAAAGCGCACCGAGTTGCGTTTGCGCCCGTCCGGCATGATCCGTTCATGCCGGACAATCCCTTCCTGTTTCGCACCGATGCGCAGAATCGCCGCGCGCGATCGCTCGTTGAGCTCGTCGGTGGTGAACTGCACGCGCACGCATCGCATCGTTTCGAATGCATGGCTCAGCAGCAGGTACTTCGCTTCCGTGTTGATCGCCGAGCGTTGCGCCGATTTCGCGAGCCACGTATGGCCGATTTCCAGCTTGCGGTTCGTGCGGTCGATCTTCCAGAACCGTGTGCTGCCGACAATGGTCCCCGTATCGCGTCTCGCGATCGCGAACGGCATCACGGTGCCGGCGTCGCGGCCGGCAAGCGCTGTTGCGATGTAGGCGTCGATCGTCGCGGGGCCGGGTACGACGGTGAGCTTCATGTCCCATAGTTCGCCGTCCGCGGCGGCATCGAGCAGCGCCTGCGCGTGGTCTTGCCGCAGCGGCACGAGTTCGACGCGGTGCCCGCTCAGCGTGGGCTGGATGAGGTGACGCGAGGTGTCGTTCATGGGGGGGCGGTTGCTGCGTGGTTGGCAGCGCATCATCATAAAGCGAAGAGGGCGGCGGCTGGCGCACATCCGCGAAAATTGCCGAACTCATCGCAATGAAAAAGAAAAAGGTCCGCGAACCAGGGTTCGCGGACCTTTTCCGTTCAACGGGACGAGGTGGCCGCCTTCAGCCGCCGTCAGCCACCCTCACCAACCTTAAGCGGCCGTCACCGAGACCGACTTGGTGACCAGATACGCTTCCATCGCTTCCGGACCGCCTTCCGAGCCGTAGCCCGAATCCTTCACGCCGCCGAACGGCATTTCCGGCCACGGCGTAGCCGGCTGGTTGATCCACAGCATGCCGACTTCGAGTTGCTGCGACAGCAGATGCACGTTCTTGAACGACTTCGTGAACGCATAACCGGCGAGGCCGAACGGCAGGCGGTTGGCTTCGGCGATCGCGTCCTCGAGCGTGTCGAAACCGCGGATCGCGGCGATCGGGCCGAACGGTTCGTTGTTGAACACGTCGGATTCGAGCGACACGTTGCTCAACACGGTCGGCGCGAAGAAGTTGCCTTCCGTGCCCACGCGTTCGCCGCCGGTCTCGACCTTCGCGCCGGTTTTGCGCGCGTCGTCGAGCACCTTGCTCATTGCGCTCAGGCGGCGTGCGTTGGCGAGCGGCCCGAGCGTGGTGCCTTCGGCGAGACCGTCGCCGAGCTTGAGGCTTTCCGCATGCTTGACGAGGGCCGCCGCGAATTCTTCACGGATGCTGTTGTGCACGAGAAAACGCGTCGGCGAGATGCAGACCTGGCCGGCATTGCGGAACTTCGCGGCGCCGGCCGCTCTCACGGCGAGCGCCACGTCGGCGTCTTCCGCGATGATCACCGGCGCGTGGCCGCCCAGTTCCATCGTGGCGCGCTTCATATGCGAACCGGCCAGCGCGGCCAGTTGCTTGCCGACCGGCGTCGAACCGGTGAACGTTACCTTGCGGATCACCGGATGCGGGATCAGGTAGCTCGAAATCTCGGCCGGATCGCCGAACACGAGGCCGACCGTACCGGCCGGCACGCCGGCTTCCACGAAGGCCTGCAACAACGCGGCCGGCGACGCCGGCGTTTCTTCCGGCGCCTTGACGAGGAACGAGCAGCCGCTTGCCAGCGCCGCGCTCAGCTTGCGCACGACCTGATTGACCGGGAAGTTCCACGGCGTGAACGCCGCGACCGGGCCGATCGGCTCTTTCAGCACCAGTTGCTGCACGGCGAGGTTGCGCGGCGGCACGACGCGGCCGTAGACGCGGCGGCCTTCGTCGGCGAACCATTCGATGATGTCGGCGGCGGACAGCATTTCGACGCGTGCTTCGGCAAACGGCTTGCCTTGTTCCTGAGTCATCAGGCGCGCGATGTCCGATGCGCGTTCGCGCACCAGCGCGGCGGCCTTGCGCATCGTGGCCGCACGTTCGTTGGCGGGAATCTTGCGCCAGGCTTCGAAGCCGCGTTGCGCGGCAGCCAGCGCCCGATCGAGGTCGGCGATGCCGGCGTGGGCGACCTTGCCGATCGGCTGGCCGGTAGCGGGATTGACGACGTCGAGGGTTTTACCGCTGGCGGCGTCGCACCATTCGCCATTGATCAGAAGTCGGGTATCGGTATAGCTCGAGGTGGCCATGCTTGGGTTCCTGTAAAAGGGAAAACGACAGGACGCGCGGTCTCGCGAAGCGGGTGGACCTGTGCGTCCAGGGATGGACTGCCGATACCAATCATCTTATCTGATTGTGAAAGATCGTACCTCCGGCTGCCCATGCGCCGACGGACCGCAATACGCGGCACGCGGGTTGCTACACGGATTGTCGCAGCGGAGGAAAAGCCGGCTGAAGCGCCGTCGGATGAAGAGGCGTAGAGTCGGGAGGCGCAAAGTCAGGTCGCGGCAGCAGGAGCCGGCATAAGCTGAGCCAAGCGGACCTAAGCCGACACGCGATGCGACCCGCGCAAAGCAGGCCGAACCAGGCCAGACCAGGCCAGACCAGGCTGAAGCAGGCGAATGCAGTCAATCAACCAGATGCACAAGGAATCGACATGCCAACCGGTACAGTGAAGTGGTTCAACGACGCGAAGGGCTTTGGTTTTATTACACCGGACGACGGTGGCGAAGATCTGTTTGCCCATTTCTCGGAAATTCGCAGCGACGGTTTCAAGTCGTTGCAGGAAAACCAGAAGGTCAGCTTTGAAATCAAGCAGGGACCGAAGGGTAAGCAGGCGGCGGACATCAAGCCCGTATGAAGGGGGTGGCCGGCTCGCGCATCCCCGTGCGCGGCCGGCGCGAAGTTATGCGTAAGCGGGCGGCGTCGCGCTGATTCCGTCGAGCAAGGTATTGCGCAGTTCCGCGAGCGCGGTGTCGCGCCGGTCGCGCGGATGCCGTGCGGTGACCGCCGTCTCGCGCACGAGACGACCCGCGCCATGCGGGCCTGCGGTATTCAGCAGCAATACGCGGTCGGACAAATACAGCGCTTCGTCGAGATCATGGGTGACGATCAGCGCGGCCGTGCCGTGCGCGCGCGTCAACGACAATAAAAGGTCTTGCAGACGCATGCGAGTCATTGCATCGACGGCGCTGAACGGCTCGTCGAGCAGCAGCAGATCCGGCTGGGGAAACAGGCCGCGCGCGAGCGCCACGCGCTGCGCCATGCCGCCCGACAGTTGTTTGGGCAGCGTCGCGCCCGTGCTCGCGAGGCCGACTTCGTCGAGCAATCGCGCGACGCGCGGGTCGCCGCCTTGCCGCGGACCGGCGGAAAACGCGACGTTGTCGGCGACGCTCAGCCACGGCAGCAAACGCGGCTCCTGAAAAATCACGCCGAGCCGTGCCGACGGTCCACGCTGCGCGAGCCCGTCGAGCCGCACCTCGCCGTCGAAGCCGCGGTCGAGTCCGGCCAGCACGCGCAGCAGCGTGCTTTTGCCGCAACCGCTCGGGCCGACCAGGCTCACAATTTCGCCGCGTGCAATGCCGAACGTGATGTTTTCCAGCACGGCACGCGTCGCGTAGCGCTTGCCGACCGCACGAACCTCGAGCAGCGGCGGTTGGAGGGAAAGATTGCGTGCGCTCATCGGTTCATTTCATCCCTTGTTCGCGGCTTTCGGCGCGGGCTCGCCGCTTGCCGTGTCGCGCCATGCCAGCACGCGCGCTTCGAGCGCTTTGAGCAGGCTGTCGCTGAGCTTGCCGAGCAGCGCCAGCAGCAGGATCGCGCCGAATACGAGGTCGGGGCGGCCGGTTTCGCGGCCGTCGCTCAGCAGATAACCGAGGCCGCGCGTCGCCGCGATCAGTTCGGCCGCGACCATGAACATCCACGCGAGACTCAGGCCCGTGCGCAAGCCCGTGAAAATGTGCGGCAACGACGCGGGCAGCAGAATCCGCGTGAACAGCGCGCGCCGGCTCAAACGGTTGACTTCGCCGAGTTCGATCAGTTTTCTGTCGACGCCGCGAATGCCCGCCACCACGCTCAACTGCACCGGAAAAAACGCGCCGATTGCGACGAGGGTGATTTTCGGCGCTTCGTCGATGCCGAGCCACAGCAGCAGGATCGGCACCCACGCGAGCGACGGGATCGCGCGCAACGCCTGGAATGCGGGGTCGAGGAGCGCGTCGAGCCGGCGGCTCAAGCCCATCGCCGCGCCGATCAGCAGCGCGAGCGCCGAGCCGGTCCCGAAGCCCACGAGCACGCGCAGCGTGCTCGCGCCGATATGCCGGCCGAGCCGCGCGCCGCCCAGTTGCCACAGCGTGTCGACGATGCTGCTCGGTGCGGGCACCAGATGCTCGGGCAAGATCGACGTGCGCACCAGCACCTCGATCGCCGCGAGAAACGCGAGCGGCAGAATCAGTCCGGCGATGCGCCAGCGCCGGAGCGGATCGCCCGACGGTCTTACGGCGCGTGCTGCTCCTGATGCCGCTGCTGCGGGTTCCGCCCGCACGGTGTCATCGTCCGCGGCTTGCGATGCGGGGCGATGAAGCGCGAGCGAGTTGTCGGTAGCCATGTAGGTCGAAGGCCCGCGTTACTTGCCGTTCGCGGCGATCACCGGCTGTGCCGACTTCTCGTCGATCAGCGCGTCGATTACCTGGTTCAGATCGGTGCCGGGTTTCACCAGTTGTTCCTGCACGAGAATCGGCGCGGCGGCCTTGAGCGCGGCGAGTTGCTGCGGGCCGGGTTGCGGATGGCTAAAATCGTTGCGGCTCAATTGCAGTTTCGCGACCGGCAGCGACAGCTTCGATTCCTCCGCGACGATCTGCGCGGTTTCGTTCGGATGCGCGGCGATCCACACGCGCGCTTTCTCGTAGACCTTCAGCACCTGCGCGAGCGTTTCCGGATGATCGCGAACGAAATCCTCGCGCGCATCGAGAAAGCCCCACGTATTGAACTCGACGTTGCGATACAGCAGCTTCGCGCCGTCGTCGATCTGCGCGGCCGCCATGTGCGGATCGAGCCCGGCCCACGCATCGACCTGGCCGTTCGCGAGCGCGGTGCGGCCGTCCGGATGTTGCAGGTTGACGATTTCGACGTCGTCGCGCGACAGGCCCGCCGTGTGCAACGCGCGCAGCGTGAACAGGAATGGATCGGTGCCCTTGGTCGCAGCGATCTTCTTGCCCTTGAGATCGGCGAGCGTTTTGATCGGCGAGTCCTTGCGCACCACCAACGCGGTCCACTCCGGGCGCGAGAAGATGTACACCGCACGAATCGGATTGCCGTTCGCTTTTGCGAGCACGGCGGCGAGGCCGGCGGTCGAGCCGATATCGATCGCGCCGCTGTTCAGATACTCGAGCGCGCGGTTGCTGCCCAGGCTCAGCACCCACTTGACCTGCGTATGTTGCGGCGCGAGCGCCTGCTCGAGCCAGCCGTTGCGCTTGATCACGAGGCTTTCGGGCGAGTAGTACGCGTAGTCGAGCTTCAGCTCAGCGGGGGGCGCAGCGCGCGCGGCACCCGGCGCGAGCAGCGCGAAGGTGCCGGCGGCGGCCAGCAGCAGCGCGGCGAAGCCCGCATGCAGACGCCTCGCGTGCTGTGTGCGTGAAGAGAAGGAAGAAAGCGAAAAGCGCGCCGTGCCCCGCGAGACTTTCATCGGATGGTCCTGTGGTGTCGTTTAGTTGTGACCGGTCAATGTAGTCAATGCGCATGGCGAACTGAACCAATAAAAACTCACAATGAAAGCAGTTTGAGCGCTATTGCGGAAACGTGGCGCGGCGGCCGTCCACACGGCGTCACGAGCCTGTATCCACACGCTGCTACAATCCCGATCTTTCCTGTTTGAATTTTGACTTTTGCGCTATGGGTTTCGAACAACTCGCTGAACTGAAGAAGCAACTGGCCGCGGCTCGGGCCGAAGCCGTCCCCGCCGCCAAGCCTGCCGCGAAAGCGGGTGCGAGGCCCCCGCGCAAACCGGGGCCGCCGCGCCGCGGGGCGCCTGGCGCTGCGCACGATGCGAAGCAGGATGCCCGGCCGGATGCAAGGCAAGATGCAAAGCCGCATGCCAGGCACGACGCAAAGCGCGATGCGAAGCCACATGCACGGCACGACGCGAGGCCGAATGCCGGGTCGAATGCAAAGCCGGACGCGAAGCCGGTGGACCCGGTGGTCCGCTCGATCGGACGTCTGCAAAAGCGCTTCCCGAATGTGTTTCCGAAGAACCCGGCGCCGAAGCTGCCGTTGAAGGTCGGCATTTTCGAAGACCTCGTCGCGCATGCGAAGGAACTGTCGCTGAGCGAAGCCGAACTGCGCGACGCGATCAAGACGTGGTGCCGCGGCAGCCGTTACTGGGCGTGTCTCGTCGAAGGCGCCGCGCGCGTCGATCTGACGGGCGGCGCGGCAGGCGAGGTGACCGCGCAGGAAGCAGCCGGCGCGCAGCGTTTGCAGGCGCATCGCGCGGGCAAGGCTTCGGCGAAATCCGCCAATGGTTCTGCGAATGCGGCCGGGAGTGCGGTGGCGGAAGCAGCAACAAATGCAGCGGCTGAAGCAGCGGCGAACGCTGCGACGGATGCGGCGGCACATGCTTCAAGCGAGGCTAACGCCGGCGTCTCGACCCAGGCAGCAGCGCAGCTGAAAGACGACGCGCAGACCGCCGCGCCTGAAGCAAGCGAAGCCGCCACCCCGGCGGCGGCTTCACAAGCTGATCAACAGGCCGATCAACAAGCCGACCAGCAAATCAATCCGCAAGCCTGAAGCAACGCCGCCCCGCGTCAGGGGTGGCTGCGCTGCCACGAAACCGCTCCGAGCCGGTCGCGCACGAAGCCGACGTGTTCCCGCAACACATAGAACGCGTCGGCATAAGCGAGCGGCATGCGCAGCCGATTCAACGACGCTTCGATCTGATCGAGTTCCTCCACCAGCTTCTTGCGCTCGTCCTCCGTCGAGTTCGCGAGCGCGCCGCGTTCGATCGCGATCAGCGCGCCGTAATAGCGATAGATGCGTGAGCGCACTCGCCACCGGTACAACGCGGGGATCAGCCGCATCGCCGGAAACAGCAGCACCGCGACCGGCAGCAACAGCACGAGCGTGCGATCGCCGATGCTCGCAAGCCAGAACGGCAGCGTGCGATATAGAAAACTCTTGCCGGTCTTGTAGTAGCGCTGTGCGTCCTCGCTGATCTGATATTCCCGCGCGACCGGACTCGGAAACTCCCCTGCGCGTTGCAGCAGACCGGGCATCCCGTGCACCTCCTGCGCGGCTTCGATCAGCAGGTCGGAGATCGCCGGATGCAGATTGGTCCGCGCGACGATTTCAACCGTCGGACTGATCAGATGCACGGTGTCCGGCGGAATCCTGTGCCGCAAATCCAGCACGCCGGGCGGCAAATCGATCTGATCGAGATACGGAAAGAGGCGCGTATAGGCGCTCGCTTCGTCGAAGTTCATCACCGAGATGCCGGGCACTTTGAGCACGCGCAGCATCAGCCCGCGAGTCGCGGAGTCGCCGTTCAGAATCGCCGCGTCGACTTCGCCCGAGACGAGTTGCGTGGCAGCCTGCAAGCCGTCGCTCGGCACCAGCGTCGTGCTGCCGCCGGGTCCGATGCCGTTCGCTTCGAGCAGCTTCAGCGCGAGCAGCCGCGTGCCGCTGCCTTCGCGGCCGATCGCGATCCGCTTGCCTTCCAGTTGCGAAAGCTGGTTCACGTTCGTGCCGCGATAGAACACCACCACCGGGCTGTAAAACACGCTGCCGAGCGACATCAGCGACGACGTATCGAGACCGTCCGCGATGCCGCCTTGCACCAGCGCCAGATCGACATGCTGTTTCGGGTCCAGCAGACGCTGCAGGTTCTGCACCGAGCCGTCTGACTCCAGCACCTTCAACGTGATGCCGTTTTTCGCCAGGATCTTGCGGTACTGTTCGGCGGCGACGAAAAAGGAACTGTCGCGTGAGCCGGCGCTCATCGTGATGGTTCTCGGCGGCGCCGGATCGATCACCCAGACCACCAGCGCCACCACGGCGACCACCAGCGCGGCGACGATCACATAGGCCAGCGTGTGATCGCGCCACTCGGCATGCGTATGATCGCCGGGAAACTGCGGGAGAGGTGGACGAGGGGGGCGAGGCGCTTTCATCGACACTCCATGCCGGTAGCGGGGATGACGCATTGTCTACTGTCGACGACCGACGCGCAAAAAATGCGTGACGGGTGGCATAATCGGGCCCAGTTTGTCACGGGTCGTCGGGCGCATCTTGAGTCGTCTCCAGCAGAAGATCGGCAGTTGGTTGGGATTGCTCGCGATCCTGATGGCCACGCTCGCGCCGACGATCTCGCATACGCTTGCCGCCCGTCGCGGTGAAAGCGGGATGCAAGGCGAGCATTGTTCGATGCCGTCGATGAGCGGGATGATGTCGATGGACGACATGCCGGCGGTCGCGAGCATGCAGTCCATGCATCTGCTGCAACCCCCCGCCGCGAACCCTGCCTCGTTCGGCTCCGACCACAAGCACGCCTCCCTGTCCGACGGCGACGCATGCGGCTATTGCAGCCTGCTCGCGCACATGCCGGTGGTGCCGAGCGTCGAGGCGCTGTTCTTCATCACCGTGCGGGCGATCCAGCAACGCGTCGCCGTCCGTTTCGAGAGCGTTCGCCGTGTCGAACCGCTCACCTTCGCGCAGCCCCGCGCGCCGCCGTTCAGCGCCTGATCCGAAGCCATATCGCTGCGATGCCATGCGTGCATCGCGATGCCGCCGCGCGCCCATTCGAAGCCGCGTGGTGGCCTTTTCACGACTCCAGAGCAGGATGAACCATGCACAACTCTTCGACGCGCCGCGCGCTGCCGCTGCGCGTGGCAGCGCTCGCCACGGCTGTGGCAAGCGCATTACTTCTCGCGCCGACGCTGGCGAGCGCCCATGCAATTGCAGGCGACCGCGTCTTTCCTTCGACGATGGCCGTCGACGATCCAGGTGTCGGCGACGAAGCCAACCTGCAGTACGGCCATCAACGCGTGCCGGGCGACAACGGCGATCAGAGCATCAACACGTTCGACTTCGAATACGACAAGCTGCTTACGCCGCGCCTCGCGGTGTCGGTCGACGGCACCTACGTGATGCAAAATAATCCGAAGGCACGCGGCTTCGACAACTTCGGGGTCGGCCTGAAGTACCTGCTGTATGTGAACGACGCGCACGAGTTCATGACGTCGGTCGGCGTCGATGCGGAACTCGGCGGCACGGGCAGCCGTGCGATCGGCGACAACTTCTCGACGATCTCGCCGACCGTCTATGCGGGCAAGGGCATGGGCGATCTGCCGGACGCGCTCAAATACCTGCGGCCGATCGCGATCACCGGTGAAGCCGGCCCGGCGCTCACCACGGGCGCGGGCCAGCCAAATGCGTTCAACTACGGCATTACGGTGCAGTACAGCTTGCCGTATCTGCAACAGCATGTGCGTGACGTCGGCTTGCCGCAACCGCTTGCCAATGTGATCCCGCTGGTGGAAATTCCGTTGTCGAGAAGCCAGGGGCAGACGACCGGCACGGTCAATCCGGGCTTTATCTGGATCAATCGCTATGGCCAGTTCGGGCTCGAAGCGCAAATCCCGGTCAACCACGCGAGCGGGTCGCACGTGGGGATTCTGGTGCAAGCGCATATCTTCTTCGACGACGTGGCGCCCACCACGATCGGCAAACCCCTCTTCCAGTAACGAAGGAACACATGATGAAAAACGCTCTGATTAACCGGCCGCGCCTCGCTGCGGCAAACCTGTCGTTGCTCGTCGCGGGACTGGCGCTGAGCACCGCCGTATTCGCGCATGTCTTTCCGCAGAAGCAGGAACCGGGTGCGGGCGCGACGGTCGCGTCGCCCGCGCAGGTGCGGATCGTTTTCGACGGTCCGCTCGAACCGGCGTTCAGCTCGTTGACGGTCACCGACGCGAGCGGCAAGCAGGTGAACACGGAGAAGTCCGCAGTCGACGCGCAGCAACGCGCGGCGATCGCGGTGCCGCTGCCGACGCTGGCCGCGGGGCACTATACGGTGCATTGGGCCGCGGTCGCCTCGGACGGCCATCGCACGCACGGCGATTATTCGTTCGATGTGAAATAGAGCGAGTAGCATGCGGAAAACGGCCGCGCGTTGCGGAATCGGCCGGTACACCACGACGATGATCGTTGCGCGTCGACATGGCTTTCATCCTGAAGCGATGTCAGAAGTAAAACGGCATGGTGTTTTTCAGTCCGACGATCTCCCGTATTGTATTGAACGATGTTGAAAGCGCCTCCCGGCAGGATTCTGTTTCGCCAAGATCGACCGGTGCGAAATGAAGACTATCGATGCCTGCCGGGAGTGGAAACGGGCACTCAATGCCCAGGTCCGACTCCGTGACGATGGCTGTTCCCGCTATGTCCGTGAGACTGATAAATACACGAGCGGGCAGGCCAGTTCCCAACTGCTTGAGAATGGGTATCGCATTGGCGGAGAGCGCTTTAAGCAACGGCAGTTCGTACGCGCCGGGCCACCACGTTCGGGCTTCATTGCCCCAGCCGCCTGCCGCGAGCACACTGACGAGCTCTATCGATCTGTCCGCCGCGACATGGATGTATTGACTGTGCCGTCCGCCGCGGTCGGGGGCGGACGACGCCAACCATGTATCACCGCGAGACTGGACTTGTAGTTGCTCGATATGCGACGGCATGAAGCTAAGAAGCGGATGGATATCTTCTTCCGATAGCGGCTTGCGTCGACCCAAAGCGGCGGTTTCGTGCGCCTGGATCTGGGTGACGACCTTCGGCCCATCAGCGAGCGGCAAGTGCGCCAAACCGTGGCTCACTGCGGCAGTGCGATCGTGAGCCAACTGCTCCATCGGACTTGACTTGTTCATCTGCTTCTCTCCAGCCCAATTTGTGCGCGTACTCGGCGCCCTGTCCGCACTCGTCATATCGAAGCACTACCAACCGATGCCTTCGTTAAAGGAGCCGCTATTGTTTAACTCGAAAACTTCAATGTCAACATCAACACGCGCTTGAATGAGTACTCGTTTTTTCTCGAAGTAACAGGTGCCGCGCGAGCGCATTGCATTGCGCCAATAGGACTTAACCGAGTGCAGTCAGACGTGCTTCTTTATGAGCAAAAGGCTGAATTTGTAGATCAGTTCGCATGTTTAGAATTCGTGCCTGGTTACTAAATCGACACGGTGGAGAACATGGAACTAAGACTGGCATTGATTGGATTCGGCGGTGTCAACCAGGGTCTGTTCGAGCTGTTGCTGACGAAACAGGACGACCTCCGGAAGTACGGGATCGACGCGAAGATCACCGCGGTAACGGATCTGCGGCTAGGCACGGTCATCAATCCGGCCGGTATTGACACCGGGGCGCTTCGCGCAAGTATTCAGGCGGGACTTTCATCTGTACCCCTCGAGGCCGATCCCGGTACCACCGTCACGCCCGATGCCGACCTCGATGCAACGCTGAAGCTGGTCGCATCCGACTTTGTCGATGTCGTTGTCGAGGCAACGTTTACCGATCCGCAAACCGGCGAACCGGCACTGTCGCATTGTCGTACCGCGCTGGAAAGCGGCAAGCATGTGATCACGACGAACAAAGGCCCAATCGCGCTTGCGCAGAAAGAGCTCGTCAGCATTGCGAACAGACATGGCGTTCTCCTTAAATATGAAGGAACGGTCATGAGCGGCACGCCCGTCCTTCGGCAGATAAGCACGACGCTGCGCGGGTGCGAAGTCACGGGTTTTTCCGGCATTCTCAACGGCACATCAAACTTTGTTCTGGGCGAAGTTGCGGCCGGCAAGACATTCGATACCGCTATTAAGGAGGCGCAGGTATTGGGCTATGCGGAAGCCAATCCCGCTGCTGACATTGAAGGTTCCGACGTGCAGCTCAAGGTCATGATCATGGCGAACGCGCTGTGGGGTGCAGGTCTTTGTCGGGACGACGTGTCTTGTCAGGGAATTACCCGGCTGACCGAGCACGAGATCCGGCGTGCGATGACTGAAGGTGGCGCATGGCGTCTGGTCGGTTCGGCGCGGCGCTCACCGGACGGCACTATCGTGGCAAGCGTGGAGCCCAAGGAATTGCCGGCCGGTCATCCGCTGCTCGCAGCGACGGGCGTCACGAACGCGATCAGTTTCGACACGGATGTTCTGGGCCTGGTCACCGTGACCGGACCGGGTGCCGGTCGCGTCGAAACCGCATTTGCGATCCTTTCCGATCTCATCGAAATTGGCGAGAAAGTCGTCGCCGATGCGACGGAGGCTGCAGCATGAATTCGTCTTTGAAACAGGGGGAGGGCGTATCGCGCAGCAGTTTGTTCGATGTGTTGTCCCCGTTCGATCGATCAGTGGTCGGCACCGTGCCTCTGTCGCAGGTGGCAGACACGCAGGACGTGATCGCGCGCGCGCAACATGGGGCGTTGCAGGCTGCCGCGCTGACTCGCGGCAGGCGGGCCGAGATGCTGTTCAAGGCGGCGGATCTGGTCGAGCAACGTGCGGAAAACTTCGCCGTAACCATTGCGTCGGAAGCGGGCAAGACAATACGACAGGCCCGTAAAGAGACCGCGCGTTGCGTGAATACGCTCAGGCTATGTGCGGAAGAGGCGAAGCGGCTCGCCGGAGAGATCATTCCGTTCGATTCCTATGCCGGATCCGAGAACCGGTCGGGGTATTACACGCTGGAACCGCTTGGCGTGATTCTCGCCATTACGCCATTCAACGATCCGCTGAACCTCGTCGCTCACAAGCTCGGGCCGGCAATCGCAGCGGGGAACGGGGTGATCCTGAAACCATCATTGCTCGCTCCACTGTCGGCGCAGGCTCTCACCGAATGTCTGTGGGAGTCTGGCGTTCCTGCCGATGTGCTGCAGATCGTCCATGGTGGACCGGACGTTGCGTCCGCGCTGGTGCGGGAAAAGAGCATCCGTATGGTGACATTTACCGGCGGCCCGGCCACTGGCGAGGCCATCACGCGTGATGGCGGCCTGAAAAAGATGGCGATGGATCTGGGTGGAAACGCCCCTGTCATTGTGATGGCGGATTGCGATCTACGGGACGCAGCAGAGTCCTGCGTTTCCGGATCGTTCTGGGCGGCGGGGCAGAACTGCATTGGCACGCAACGCATATTCGTTGCTGCGTCCGCCTTCAACCAGTTCGTCGAGTATTTTGTCGAACTAACGAAGAAGATGGTCGTGGGTAATCCGCTGGATGAGGCGTCGGATATGGGCCCGATGATCACCGAAAGTCAGGCGGAACGTATTGAACGATGGGTCGACGAAGCGGTGTCGATGGGCGCGCGAGTGCTGACGGGTCATCGCCGGGAAGGCGCGCTCTACTATCCGACCGTGCTCGTGGATGTCCCCTCTCACTGCCATTTGTGGGCCGACGAGGCTTTCGCTCCGGTTGTGTCGATCAGCAGCTTCGCCAACCTTAAAGATGCGGTGGCTGCCGCCAACGCGTCGGAAAGTAGTTTGCAGGCCGGCATCTTCACGAACAACCTCGAAGCCGCTTTGGCGGCGGCCGGCTCGCTTCAGGCAGGCGGCGTGATGATCAACGACTCGTCCGATTATCGTTTTGACGGCATGCCCTTCGGCGGTTTCAAGTACGGCTCGCTCGGGCGCGAGGGCGTGCGGTTCTCCATGATGGAAATGACCCAGCCAAAGGTGATCTGCTTCAAACGGAACACAGCAAACTACGCGTGACGTCTAGCGGATGTGATGAATAAAACATCGATTGCCGGCTGCATCGTCGCCCTGGTCACGCCTATGCACGAACGCGGCACCCTTGACCTGGCGTTCAATGTTTCAACGATGCAATGAGCGGATTCACTCTATTGGACGCAGGCATGAGGCTGGCCCTCAAACAGATCAGCGCGCCGTTCATGCCGCCTCGAACCACCGCGCTCGCGCTTGTCGAAGATCCGGATCTGATCTGTCGTGTTCACGCCAGATCGATCAATGCAGGCGTCGGCATTATTCGGGCGAACAGCCACGAACCGCTGTCAAAGTACGTTGGCGAGAAGCGCTTCGGACTGAATGTGGACCAGCTTGCGTCACTGGCCGGGGAATTGGCGCGGCAGGCGGCCCGGAACTGCGCACGTGCGATACGTGTGGCGGGACCGCTGCCTGTGAATGCGCGAGCTGACTATTCGGCGCGCGGTTCGTCGAAGGACCGGGATCGGACGTTATCGTTGCTGGTAAAGGGATTGTCGCCTTATGTCGACATGTGGATGGCCGAGCATCTGGCAAACACGGAAGATCTGCTTGGCTTCGAGCTGGCGTTGCGCGGGGACGGCAAACCACGCTGGGCGTCTTTCGGCGTTCGTCGCCATCATGACGATGAGCTTCGAGCAACCTTGCAATCCGGTGAAGCGGTGGAAGACGCCGTCATTGCTTCACTGTCTTCAGGTGTAACGGCGATTCTGCTGGAAGGGCATTGTCCGGACGCACTGGCCTGCGCACTCACGGAAGCGCGTAACGTGCTCAGACGAGAGGACGTGGACGTACCGCTCGGCGTCCTGCTGCGAGACTTCGATCCCGGGGCGAAGACGGGTGGGAGTAGAATTCGCGGCACCGCCGATTGCCCATCCTGGGACGATCGCATCGATCAATGGTTGCCTCTCGGCGCCACCCTCATCGGTGGATATGACGGGAGTACGGCCGAAGAGCGGACAACGTCTGGCAGAATGAGACACAAAGAGAATTCGCCATGTCACTTCTAATGTGTGGTGTCCTTTGAAAATCGACGCAATCGACCAGATGTTGATCGACGAACTGGTTCGTGATGCCCGCACCCCGCTTGCGGCGCTCGCGGAAAAGGTGCACTTGTCCCGGCAATCGGTTAGAAATCGAATCGACAGGCTGGAGGGTCTCAAGGTCATCAAGGGATACACGGTCCGCCTGGGCCGTCCCCCGGAGAACAGTACGGCGAGGGCAGTAATCCTCGTGTACCGGAAAGATCGCATGCGAGGGGCCGATGTGATTACGGCGATCTCCCGCATTCCGGAGGTGACCTATTGCGCGGTGATGAGCGGCGAGGTCGACCTGTTGGTGCATATCGACGCAATCTCGAACGAGCGGGTCAGCGAGATCTGGAATCAGATCAGCGCGATGGAGGGCGTCCAGAACACCACCACCTGCTTCGTCTTGTCCTGTCTCGTCGATAAATCCGCCGAGCCGTAATCGACCGAAGGGTGCAAATTCCGCCCTTCATCCCGCTTGCTACTTCCTCTGGAATCCTGAAACCACTGTAGGAAACCCTGGGCGCGTGTGCCCGAATTTCATCATGCATTCCCATCAGGAATTGCCGATGCCGCAATGTCGCTTGTGATCGCGAATTTGGCTTTATAAGCTCATTTCCAGTCCGGTTTTACGTCATTCCGATCCTGATCAACACGGGAAAAAAGTAAATCGGATTGATGTGAGGAAAAGTTGTTTCATGGGCTGTCTGCGGAGACAGGAATAGTCCAGATTGCCGGTGTGAGCAGGCGCCGGGAATCGCAGATGGAGGAGCGTTGGGCGCGTCAGGTGCAAACCGGACTATAGAAATTTTGCATATCCGCGAGCGAAATTCGAGTATCTGATTTTAAGTTTCATAAATTTATTTCAAACCAATAGACTGTCTGTGCAGTATTTAAAAAGGTGATTTAAATGAAATGTGCAACTCGAAATGTGCTTATGCCGGTGCTGTTGCTGACCTGTCTGGCGGGCACGCTCACTTCGGCGAACGCGGATCAAAACGTTACGATCGGATATGTCGGGCCATTGACAGGTCAGATCGCGCAAACCGGAAAGGATGCCGAGAATGGCGTGAAGCTTGCGATCGATGAGGCGAACGCCGCAGGCATCACGATCAAAGGCCAACCGACCCATTTCGCCCTTTTGTCGGAAGACGACGCGGGGGAACCTAAGACCGCGGTCACGGTAGCGCAAAAACTAGTCGATGCAAACGTGAATGGCGTCGTCGGGCACATTACGTCGGGTGCGACGATCCCCGCATCGAAGATCTACGCGGCCGCCGGCATTCCTGAAGTTTCTCCGTCGGCGACCAATCCGGAATTCACGCGGCAAGGATTTGCGACGGCGTTTCGTGTGATCGGTGACGACAGCTATGTTGGCGTAGTCGTTGCCCGTTATCTGGCCGACGAGAAGCACTACAAGCGTGTTGCGGTCATCGACGATCGTACGGCTTATGGGCAAGGCCTCGCAGACATCGTTGTAAAAAGCCTGAAGGCAGCGGGTGTCGACGTTGTCGATCGAGAGTTTGTTTCGGACAAGACAATCGACTTCCGGGGAATTCTCACGGCAATCAAATCGAAGGATCCGCAGGCTGTCGTTTTCGGTGGCGTGGACACGCAAGCCGGGTCGTTGCGCAAACAGATGACGGGCCTTGGGATGACCACGCCGCTGATCGGGGCGGCCATCGAGACCGAGCAGTTTGTCACGCTTGCGGGCGCCGCGGCGGCTGAAGGTACGGTTTCGGCAGAGTCGGGGCAGCCGCTCGCCAAAATGGCTAACGGCAAAACGTTCGACGAGAAGTTCAGGAAGAGGTTCGGCCCCGTCTTGATTTACGCACCGTATGCGTACGATGCGGCGTGGGCCCTTATCAATGCGATGAAGCTCGCCAACTCGACAGTCCCCGCCGACTATTTGCCGTTCATGAAAAAGATCTCATTCGACGGCGTTACCGGCCCCATTGCGTTTGATTCGAAGGGTGATCTTCGCGCCGTTGCCGTATCGCTCTATCGAGTACAGGACGGCAAATTCCAGTCATTTTCCACGCTGACGGTCAAGTAGGTGTGAACGAAGTATGACTGGTGTTAGCAGACTCGGTGCAGTCCGTCGTCGGTTCGGAGTTCGAATGCTCGAGGTCAGGTTATTTTTATGTTTTCCGAACAGGCAAGAACCATGAGACTCGAGCGAAATTTTGTTCACGGGCGTTTCATCGAACCTGGTAGCAGTGAGCAGATTGCCGTCTATAACCCCGCTACTGAAGAACTGATCGGGCACGTATCGTCTGCCTCGAGCGAGGAAGCGGTAACCGCGGTGGAAGCGGCGGCCGCAGCGCAAAAGACCTGGGGGAAACTGCCTTCGGCAGCACGCGCCGGGTATTTGCATAAACTCGCAGACGTACTGGCCGAATGCGGGCCGGCCATTGGCGCAGCACTCGCGGCGGAGTCCGGTAAGAGCGTCGAAGACGCCACCGCCGAAGCGATATACGCCAGTGAGATCACCCGCTATCACGCCGAATGGGCACGCCGCATTGAAGGCGAACTCATTCCGAGCGACACACCCGACGAAAATATCGTGCTGCATCGCGAACCGTTTGGTGTTGTCGCGTGCCTGATTCCGTTCAACTACCCGGTCTACACGCTCATGCGCAAGGTGGCGCCGGCGTTGATTACCGGCAATACCGTGGTGGTCCGGCCGAGTAACCATACGCCGATGTGCGCGTTCGAGATTGCGAGGGCTATCGAACGCGCTGGTTTGCCCGCTGGCGTTGTGAACATCCTCGCGATGAATCACGCGAGCGCTGAAGCGGTCTGCACGCATCCGGCGGTCGGCATGATCACGCTCACGGGCAGCGTCGCGGCAGGGCGCCAGGTGCTCGAATATTGCAAGGCGAACATCGCGAAGCCGTCGCTTGAACTGGGCGGCAAGACACCCGCGATCATCGAACCGGATGCCGACCTCGACAAGGCCGCGCGTGAACTGGTCGGCTCGAAGACCACGCACTGCGGGCAGCTCTGCACGGCGATCGAACGCGTGTATGTCCACGAGAGCGTGCATGACCGTTTTGTCTCGCTGCTCAAGACGCGGATGAGCGGGATAAAGTCGGGGGACCGCGCTAGCAACCCGTCTCTGATGGGGCCGCTCGTCAACGCCACTGCGCGCCAGTCTATTCACGCGATGGTCCAGCGTGCAATCGAAGCCGGCGCCAAGGTCGAGACAGGTGGCGAGCTGCCGCAAGGGAAGGGTT
>NZ_JAQQBV010000058.1:0-26104 GCF_046030735.1 Paraburkholderia xenovorans | reverse complement strand
TATCGATCACGGCAACGGTTTGGTTAACTTTAGGAATATTTTTGGTTACCCGTTGCTCGCCTTTTTATGGTCAATGGGTGCCTGTCTTGTCGCGCGAGCATCTTCTTTGTTCTTCAGTTCTTCTTGTCTCTGTTTGAGGTCTTGAATCTCTTTTTCCAAGTTTTCGATGCGAGCTTGGCCAAGATAGTGTTCTGTTCCTACACTCCACGATATCGGCATATAGATCGCTAAAACCGAAATCACGATAGCAATGATCGTTAGGAGGTAGGCCCATCGCGGTAACTTCAAGATTTTCGTGGAAACCTCATCCGCGAGGGAGTTCATATTTAGAAATTCCGGTGAGAACGATCGGGATTTACGGACAATATCTTCGACGTATTCTTGCTTGGGATAAGGTTTCGGTGCTGCGCCTGTGACGGCATGTTCGTGAAACAGGATGCGGAAGAACGGCTTGCCCTTTTTTACTAGAACATCGTTCTTTCCGAAGTTGACAAGGGCGGTAGCAACGGGACCTTGCCAACCTGGGTCAATCACACCGACGTTCAGCGCAAGCACGCCATCGTGAGTCCAAGTAGTCTTCAACGTTGCCAGCCCGGTAACATCCTCTGGCAGATGGAACTCCTCTTCCGAGACGACCCAGACCACGCCTCGACTAGCTAAGGTAAACTCGTCGTCTTTTATGACTGTGCCGCCGTAGATGATTTCGCCGACGGTAGCGTCGTATGTAGTTTCGCGTTGCCCGTTCGACGTTGGCGCGTAGACTATTTTATTGTTTGCAATATCGGCTTTCGTGAGCAGCATCCGCGCAATCCTTTGATAGAGGTTAAAAATAGCTACTTTCACAAGCCAAACGGAAGCTGACCGGCACTACATGCGCGAAGCTCTTGCCGAACGTTCCGCCACAGACGATCCAAAGGCGAAAATTGTACCGCAGTCGGCAGTTGGCTCGGTCATCGCTGATCGGGAAGGCGAAATTGCACGGTCAGCAAATGTGTTACCACCAATATTCCGCGACCTCTTTGACACAGGGGTCCGGCAGGTCAGTGATGTCGACCGCTATCATTTCATCGAGCATGCAGAGCGCGCTGCGATATTCAAAGCGCTTCGAAGTCGCACGCAACTTTCAAATGCGACAATTTATTGCACCCGGTTTCCGTGCAGTGATTGCGCGCGGGCGATTTTGTTCTCCGGAATTAAAAGAGCCGTATTTCTTGGTGGATTTGCGGGTGAAAAAAGGTGGTTGCCTTCTCAGCGCGCTGCGTTACGAATTCTGCGTGACGGTGGGGTGGTTGTCAGATATCTCAGGTTAGATGAGGAACCTCAAATTAAATGAAAGGCCATTCGTTTCGTTACAGGGCGCGTCAGTTCTATGCAGAGTGAAGCGGGACGCAAATAGGTTGCCGAACTATTGCTGCGATCGCGCGAATAGCTATTTCGAGTAGATTTTTCGTGATTGGATGATTAACGTGAAAATGCGCCAGCTTGCAAGACCTTGTAAGTCTCTCCCAACCTGACTAGCGTTCCGACAAAACAACTTCGAGCGTCACACTTCGACCTGTATATGACGATGGGCGATCTTCAAGCTTCTGGTCATGCAACGACCAACTTCGGGAACGGATTTTTTATGTCCGGACGAGGCCATAACCCATATGGGACCGAACAGCCCGACTGCAATCCGACAACGCGATCGAGTCAGTTCGATTTTGGCGTGCCTGCACGCCTTAACACGTGGGTGCCCAGATATAATGAGTTTCTACACCCCCATGGGTATACCCTAGACAACCTTCGCGCCCATATGCCGTTTCCGCTCGTTATCGAACTGCAAAAGTTAGCTATAAGCCGAGATACCTCGGTGCTTCAACTTGTCCGTACTGCAAAGCTGGTTGCGGTAAAGCTCGGATTGACGGACGCCTCCGAATGGATCGACCAAGAACTCAATGGATACGACAACCTTTCTAATTTGCCTAGCTACAGAATACTAACGGGGGAATGCCGAGCATTCAACCCATTCAATGGTTTCTGGATGCACGTCCAGTTTCCCGACGCGCAGTTTCAAAGAATCTGTTCTGAAGGTCGAGTGGGCCAGTCTCTGGGATCAATGGAGTCCATCCTCGTTGGAGATGCTGGCCATGCTTTCCTGAATTTCGCTTACGAGCAGCAGCAAATTCTCCAAAAACTATTTCAGGAGCAGACAAAGTTTGCCATCCGTGTAACCAAGGGTCAGCTTGAGGGCATTTTCGACGCCGTGAGGAACCTAGTTTTGGATTGGAGTCTCAGACTTGAACAAGCTGGTGTATTGGGGGAAAACATGTCTTTCACGCTCAACGAAAAGCAAGAGGCAAAACCTGTGAGCCAACAATTCTTCATCCAGAATGCAGGAGTAGTCGGAAACGTAACCGACAATGCGACCGTGACAAATAATCAGACCGTGCATGGCTCTCTATCCGTAGACCGCGTATTTGATCTGGTGAGCCAAGCAAAGTCCGCGCTTTCAGGCTTACCAAGTGAAATGGCAGCCAAAGCCAGTGAAATTCTCAACGAGATTGACCGCGAGTCCCATTGTCCTACGCCGAACGAAGGCAAGCTGCGTGTGGCCCTCACGTCGCTGAGGACGGTATGCGAGGGGACGACGGGCAATCTTGTCGCGTCGGGTATTACTGCTGCTGTTACGGCGCTTCTCACCTAAGGTGTGCCGGAGTCAGAAGCTTGCTCCAACCAAGCAGCTTGGCTTCCGTAACTGATCTGGTATGCCCCTTCGGGACAACGATTACTTCGTCAAGGCCAAGACTATCGCGATTGTTTGCCCTTGATAACAGTCCCGTGCCGCCAGATTACATGAACTCCATCAGGGTCCCATGTAACACAGAAGGCGATCTGCTCCCGGTGCAGCGCCTGTTTAGCATTGACCAATTCACCCCTCGCACATCTCCTTATGTTCGCGCGTGGTCGTTGACTGACAGGCACGGCAAGCAATTGTCAACGATCCAAGTCTGTACGTCGACCGATTGCTTCTGGCCGATGTTGTTGAAAAGTCGCTAACTGTCTTGATCTCAGGGTTTGGAGAGGTCTTCTTATCATTAACCGATGTTCGCGAGCGGCCTGAAGGCCGATCTGAGCGGTCGATTTTTTCGTCGATGGATTGGAAACGTCACGCAGCAACTTTTCAACAGCGTCGGCCGTACTCTGCTCTACGTGGAAATCCCCTGAAGCACGCATTCACCGGCGACACCGCGCAACCGCGAACGATCACTATAGACGATCCCCACGGTCGGCACGCAGTGATAGACAAAAGAGAATCGAGCTTCGACGATGTCGCTACGATCCGCG
Source organism: Paraburkholderia xenovorans (assembly GCF_046030735.1). GTDB lineage: Bacteria > Pseudomonadota > Gammaproteobacteria > Burkholderiales > Burkholderiaceae > Paraburkholderia > Paraburkholderia xenovorans_A. The sequence goes on along the minus strand of NZ_JAQQBV010000058.1, from coordinate 22,777 downwards.
CAGCAACCAAATGCAAGCTCTCACGCGGCACTCCACGCTCGCGAGTATTTCGCTCAAGGTAGCTCACGCCTTATCCAATCAGCCAAAATTTACCACTTAGCCTGCGCAGTTGAAAGATTCAATGGCGACTGCTTTATAATTCTCGTGCCATCAAAACAGCGACGGCCGGGTGTGAGAGCCCGTTGATAGAAACCGCAGCCCCGCTCAGGCGGGGGTGCGTCTGCTGCTGCACGTCCGTTTGTCAATGGGCGGGTCGTCGCGAGGGAGCCGTGAGGCTCGCCGGTCCGTTTCTATCCCGGTCTCTCAAACTCGCTTCGTGCCCGCTCACCCACTTCCCAAGCAAGCGAGTGTCGGGCGATCCAGGAAGTACCAGGGAGGTCGCACCATGAGCAGCAAACCTACAAAACAAACTCACCCCGCATCACGCCCGCCAGTCGACGCGCTCCAATACGAGAAGCTGGCCTTACAGACCTTCGATCTCTGCAACCGCCAGTTGAGCCAACTCAACACACTGATCACACTTGCGTCCTCAATGTGTAGGAATCCTGCCATCACGAGTGACGAAAGACGACGTCAGCAGACCATGCTTGAATTGCTTGTCGACACAGCGGAGCAATATCAGCGAGATCTCGAGTGTGACCGCGAGCTGTACCAGGTGATCGCACTCGATGCGAAGGGCATCCCTCAAAGCCGCATCACCGCGAACCGTGCAGCGCGCCTTCTTGCTGAGGCATCACAAATAGCAACGACAGAAACATCGGCAACCACGAAGCCCGGTACGCGCAAACAAACGTCAACCAAACCCGCGACGAGCGTAGCAGCAGAAGCTACCCAACAGTCGATTCCCACGCAGCACTAACCATCAGGAAGGTGAGCGACTTCGGTCGTTCATATTTGCACGATGCCTGCCCTCAGTCACGACCATGAGCAAGCACCACAACCAGATGTGGGCAGGCATCGTCTAAACCGAAACACGTCCAAACGTCCAACCCGCTCAAATCCAGAAAAACGTAGCCACCCCTGCCCCACCAACCGCATCCACACCACTACATTTGTACCTACAACTTTGAATATCCCCCTGCTATCCTGATTGAATTGCACGCTGCCCTCCCCGCAAGCGGCGAATTTCCTGATCGAGCGTCGTCATGAGATCGTCGGGCCTCAGGGTGCGCAGGTTCAGCTCCGCGGCTCAGGAGCGCGCGTTCCGGTGGGACTACGCGCGACGCTTCTTCGGACAGCGGAGACTCGCCATCGCAATCTTCACCGCGTTGTGGGTCGTATTTTCCATCCGCGACTTCTGCCGGTTAAACGTACTCGATCCCGCTCATCTGCACCACACCGAACTGATTCTCCTGAGAGTCGCCGGCGCGATCGGAATGACGATTCCCGTGCTGTTCTGGACCCCGCGCGCACTCGATGAACGTTGGGCCGTCGGGCTGCTCAGTGTCTGGACGATCAGTTGCTGGTTCGCCGCGCTGCGAATGCTGCAGTTCTATCCGGGCGACCTTGGCTGGCGGGAAGTCTATCCGGTGTTGATGTTTTCCCTTTTCGTGATATTCATGGCCTTCCGGCTTCGCGTGATCACGGCGGCCTGGCTAATCGGAATATGCGTCGTCAGTTATCTGATCATGCTTTATTTCAAACCCGTCGGCGGGAGTGTCGAGCTGCGCGTGGAGTCGGTGGCGGCGCACGCCACGATGGTGCCGCTCATGTCTGTCGTCGGCGTGCTGCTCAGTATCCCGCTGGAACGTGCCGCGAGGCGCGAATTCATGTACCGGCGCACGTTGCGCGCGGCCAAGGCGCGCGTCGAAGCGGCGTCGCGCGCGGTCTACGAACAGAACAGACGCATGCAAGAACTCGTCAGGGAGAAAGAGCGATTCTTTTCATCGGCGTATCACGACATCCAGCAGCCGCTCGCCGCCATCAACCTTTTCATTCGAAGCGCCCGGACGAGGATCAGGGACGGATACGCCGTGGATCGCGAGCTCGATGTCATCGAAGAGACCGCGTCCGACATCCTCGACATGTTCAAGGACATTCAGGACTACAGCGAGCTGGGCTCATATGTTCCCCATGTCGTACCGGTCGATACCCACGGCCTAATGACCGAAGTCTTCGAGCAATACCGGGAGACGGCCCGATTGCGTGGCATCGATCTAAGAATCGCGGGGCGGCGACGGTACCCGCCGTCCATCGAGACCGACCGATCGCTGTTCAAGCGGTCCGTATCCAATCTCGTCTCGAACGCGATCAAGAACACGTCGTCGGGCGGCGTGGTGCTTGGCTGGGTGCGGCTGAATGAACGGGTGCGCGTCGATGTAAGGGATACCGGCATCGGCATTGCGCCCGCCCATCGGGACGCGATCTTCTCCGAGTACTATCAGATCAACAATCCGGGGCGCGACCGTTCGAAAGGGCTGGGACTGGGGCTCTCGATTGTGCATCGGGCGATCCATATTCTGCCTGGACACAGCATGAGTTTCGCCTCCGTGGAAGGGCGCGGATCGCGCTTTTCCCTTTACGCGACGGTTTCGGCATCCACGCCGGCCGTCGGCGCACATGCTCAGGATGGCGACGTCTACACGCCCGATCTCACCGGCACGTTCATGCTCCTGTGCGACGACGAACCTACCGTCCTCGAAGGCCTGCGGCGTCTTTTCTCAAGCGCGGGCGCGCTTGTGTACGCCGCCGAGTCGATGGCAGGATTCGAAGCCATCCTCGCCGATGACAGCCGCATTCCCGATCTCATCGTCGCCGATATCCGTCTGCGCGACGGAGCCGCCGGCAAGGAGGTCGCCAATCGAATCAGGCGCCATTTCGCGTGGGCAGGCGTGATTCCGGTCGCCTTCATCACTGGCGAGCTGCTGTCCGATCGCGTCCTTCGCGACTTCCCCGAACCGTGCGTACTATTGCGCAAGTCTTCCGCCCCCAAAAACCTGCTGGCGGAGATCAGCCGGTACGTGGCCGCCCAGCGGAAGATGAATCTCGATCTCGCGAACAATCAGTGACGGAAAGCGTCCCGAGCGGATGTGGTCCTTTGGGTACGCCTGATTCGTCTAATGATGGGTGAAAACCGCCACTTTTCAGGCGACGCCTTATAGATCAGCCGCCGCTGTGTACTATTTGATCTGATGACAGCGGACGGTCACTACCGATTTAACCCTCCTCCGCGGTCTAACCGCAGCTCGGCTCGAAGACAGTTCTGGGAGACGATGGGATGCGCGTACTGATCGTCGACGACCATGAACTGTTCAGAGCCGGATTGGCGCTTCTGCTGACGGAGCTTTTTCCGAACGTCGAGTTGCTGCACGCGAGCACATTGTCGCAGGGGGTGAATCATGCGCTTGGCGAACTCCTGAACATCGTTTTTCTCGATCTCGACCTGCCCGATGGCAACGGTTTCAGCGCGCTTGCCGAATTGAAAGAGTCGCGACCGTCGCTACCGGTGATCGTGATATCGGCCGATGAGCGAGTGGAAACCATCAGTCGATGCATCCAACTTCGCGCGATGGGATACGTGCCCAAATCGTCGCCGCCTGAGGCGCTTCGTGCGGCGATAAGCGCGGTGCTCGCCGGGGGCGTGTTCCTGCCGGCCTCGAGCATCGCCAGCCTCAGTCGTGATATGGACGCTGACAAGGCTGCTGCAAATGGGCGAGAGGATAGACAGCCGCGCGTTAAGTCGGAAACGAGCAATGCATTCGAGCTGGGACTCACGCCGAGAGAGTTCGAAACTTTGGCGTGGCTGGTGCGCGGACTTCCGTCCAAGGCCATTGCGCTGAGAATGGGGCTCGAGGACATTACGGTGCGGAAATACGTCAGTCATCTGCTTGCGCATTTCAATCTGCGACGCCGTACGGAACTCATCGTCATGCTGGCGAATAGCGGGATCAAGCTCGGCGTCCCGCCGGTTACGGATCCGGCGCTTGACCGAAACCTGCCGGATGCTGGGCCACAATCAACCGACTGACTTCAGCCTGCGTGCTTTCGATCGATCGCATTCGATACGGCGACGGGGCATGCGTTCGCGCTGCACCTGGATAGTTCGGGAAGCGGTGTCGTCGGACGCTCGTATCTGACATGCCACCAAAATCGGACGACGACGGTGCATACATCTTTCGCCGACGATTGCTGTCCACCGCCTACGCATGTGCGTTGCGCACGGCCTTTCACCTGACCAAAAATGAGTATGGCAGCAACGCTGCGGCGGCATTCGTCGAATGTACCCGCAGCGGTTGGCCTTCGTGATGTCGTGATGTCGCGCGCGACACGCTTCGATGCCCGTCGATATCGAGCTCAGCGCGCGCGAATAACGGATCGCATGAATGGAAAAATCAACGTAAATAAAGGAACCAACATGAAATCACCACTGATAGTCGCATCCACTGTCGTGCTGTTTGTCGTGGCTGGCGTTGCGCATTCGCAAGACACACCGCAAGCCTCTCAACCCGCCCCGCAGGAGAATGCCGCAACACAAGCCCCTGACTCAAGCGCGGGGATGGAAGCATACGGCGGTACGCCCGACACACAGGTACAAAGCGGTGCAAAACATGTCAGACCGTGCCGGGTGGATCCACAATGCAACGTCTTTTTTGGAGGGAGCTAACAACGATCTGACCCGCGCGACCATGCAACCGACGGCGATAGTACGGGGGATTATGGTGCCCTGCCGGGTGGACGGAATGGCTACGGTAAAGGCCGAGACGGTCAACCGTGCGTGGTGGGTTTGTCGTGCGATATCTATCAGGGTAGTTAGTCTGGGAGCTGTGTCGCGATATGCCATGTAGCTGACGTGGAACTGAGGTCGTTTCAACGTCAGCTATGGGCAATCATCCGTCAGGCAGTCAATCGATTGATCTGCGGTCGACTTCAGAAGTAAACATCCGATAGCTCGTGAGTCTCACGCATTGCGGATTTTGCCAATCGCGCCATCGACTTCGTGATTGAGTCACATCCAGGCATAGCGACATGACCATCGCCGGAGAAAATTGACTGCGGAGACAACAAGATCGAATCCGCAACCGTCGTTCAGAGCAACGCAGCGCGACTTCGATGAAGAGCAAACCCGAAGCAAGCCGCTCACTCCACTTCCGAAGCCGTACTACCGATCAGCGTACAACCGCATTCGGTATGGTGACCATGCAGCGCCACCCGCTCGCCGCCGATCGTGAAAGTCGGATGCGCCTCCACGATCTTGTTGACACCATGCGCGCGCCCATCCGGATACTTCTCCGGACAATCGACCAGATCGTTGAGTCGGGCGATCGGCTTGCCGCCGATAGTATGTATCTCCGAACCCGTCGTGACCCTTCCCCCATGCGAGGTCGAATCACCAACAACGATAATCTTCAGCCCCATTTCCGCGCCTCCTTTGAGGAATTCCGCTTCAGTCGTTCTCTTCTTCCGGATACGACGGGTAACTGTCAGACACCTTCGTTTTTATATAATTAACGCGCGACGAATAGGCCTTCGCCAGACAATCCGCCGTCGTGCATTTGTTCCGGACATTGACTACCCAATCGATCTGACCGATTCTCACCGGGTCCTGGTACGAGATTTCCTTCGAGTACTTTCTCTGCAAAAGCACGTATCCATAACTCACCTGAGCGTCCAGTTTCTTCAACTTCGGATCGCCGCAAATCAGGTGTTCGACATTGCTTTTTGCCAATCCGCAATCAAAGCCCTTGTTCGCGTCCTTAAACGGATGCTCCTGGAGCCTGAACATATACAAGAACGGCTCTTTCAGCAGAAAGAGTTCGGATTTCGAGGCATAGATCTTCGCAAAGCGCAACGCGGCGCAATTCGGCGCGGTCACGTCCTGCAACAGATACATCGTCGTCCAGTCATTCGAACTGGTGTGGAATGTCGCCTGAAGGAATGTGTTCAACTTATCAGCATTACCGAGCGGCGCGGAATCGAACGAAAATGGACTCTGTTTCTGTACCTTGACGCTGCATTCTTCAGGCGTGGTGCCGTCGTAATTCAGCGAGAAGGAATCCGCCCTGCGCGTCAGCACACTCGAAAACGCGGGGTTCACCGGCAATTCCAGATCCGGGGCCGCGGAAGGACTCGTGCTGTATACCCGCGTTACACCCACCAGCCGATAAGCATTATCCGCAAACGCTCCGAAGGAGTGAGCAAGCAATGCAGCCGCTACCGTCAATCTAAAAATCTTCCCGATCATTTGTTTTCTCAACTCGTTAATGGCTAGCGTCGTAGATATTATTGCAGAACAGGTTGTGTTCGCTCTGTCTGCGCGTCGCATTTTCCATGTCCAGAAACTCAACGGGCGCGCCGATGTAGTCCTGCGCGTTCAATTTGCTGCAGAACTTCGGCGCAATCTTTGAGATGTGACCGACGTTGAAGGCGAGCGAAAGAAGCGCATCGAACTCGTACTGATAGAGAGGCACGGAAATCGTCTCCTTCACATACGCCTCGTGCACCAGCACGTCCTGCTCGAAATAGGCCTGAGCTTCCGCCAAGGATATCTTGCTGACCAGTGGCGTGAATCCCAAGGTCGTACAACTTTTCTTGTCGATCAAATGGCCCCAGCCGACCGTGCAATAGCCCTTATTGTCGTCGTAGTAGAAAGTGTTCTGTTTGGTGTGGTCGTATTTCACTCCTTCCCACGTTTGAATAAAGCTCTTCCCCGCCGACGAAGCGTGCAATTGCGCAATCGGAATCCGATCGCCCACCGGCGGCAGGGGCAGCGCATCGAGGAAGGTTGCGTGATAGCCCTCCTGCAGGATCGTCAGCGAATCCATCAGATCGGCGCGCCGATGGAAAGGTGCGGGCAGCACGCTACCGTTCAATTTCGAAGTGGCATTGAAACCCGCTGCGCCGGAATAGGCTTCGAAGTGGAGCATGGAAACGTTGTGGCCGTTCACAACGCTCAGCGGAATATTTCCCGCTTTCATCAACACACCGCTCTTTGCAAGCAGATCCCCCTGATTGACGGTGTCGCCCACTTTGACCGTGATCGAATGAGGATCGACTTCGCCATAAATTGTGATGAACTGGCGGCCGTCCGTCGTGGTGTGGTGAATGGCGATCATGTCCGTCTGGCAATAGAACGGCTCGCACTTGATCACGATGCCTGGTGCTATCGCGACGATCAATGCAACTGACAGAACAGACCATTCGCCAATTACCCTTCTCTCGGTCTATCGATGGGGTCCGGTGTAACCGTCATATATCTCTTGATTTCCGGCTGACCCAGCGCAACCGCATTGAGCATTGCGACCCCAAGACGCCGCGCAAACTCGTCGTCGAGCGTGAATTCATATTCGTCAAGCAGGATCGGAACCGTGAACTTCCCCACCAGAATCGGAGCAAGCTCAGCCGGTTCAACTAGCTGCACATTCAATCTCTGACTGTCCTGATCGTAAGTCAGGACCACAGAACGCGGCGTATCAATAGCCATTCATACCCTCGACACCGTTAATAATCTTGGATTACCTGTCATCGTGGCTGCCACGCTTAAATGTTGACACCAGAAATGGGGGAAATGCAGCTAACCATTTCGGGCGATAGATTCAAGTCGCTCTTCTTGTGCCCTACGAGCCTGCCTCAACGAAATCTATTCGATCGGCTGTTGAGTAACGTTCATGTACTGCTCAATATTGGGCTGCCCCAACGCAATCAGGTTGAGCATTGCAACCCCGAGCCGACGTGCGAATTCGTCATCAAGCCTGAAGTCGAATGCTTCCAGCAAGATCGGCATTTCGAGTTTTCCGGCAATGATCGAAGTCACCTTGACTGGGTCAACTGCTTGCACGATCAATTGTTGGCGATCTTCGGCATAGGTCACAATCAAGGAATACGGCGTATGCATGGCCATCAATACCCTCTGCAGTATTTATCAATTAGGATTGCGTTCTTCCGATGGTTGGTCGATTGGGTGCTGCGTGACCGTCATGTATTGATTGATATCCGGCTGACCCAGAGCTATAAGATTGAGCACACCTCCCCCAAATCGACGCGCGAATTCATCGTTGAGTTTGAAATCGAATTCGTCTAGCAGGATAGGTGCTTTAAGCGTTCCGGCCAACAGCGGCGCCAACTTCATCGGGTCGGCTAGTTGCAAAATCAGTTGCTGACTGTCCTCGTCGTAGGTTACAACCACGGAACGTGGTGGATACTTGGCCATCGATAAACTCTACGCTGTTGATAATTTTGAATGCAAGCTGTTTGCACAGCTTGCGGCCTCATCTGTCGCCCGTTAGCATGCCCTGCGAATTCCAAACCTTCTGGTCGTTCCCGCGGCAACGGAGTCCGCAGGTAGAAGCCACCGCGCATGGCAACTGCTGGCCGGCCAAGCCTTTGCAACAATCTGAGCGTTGTTCGATCACGATGCTGGGTTTCCTCGCCGATTACTCTTCTGACGGCGGATCGATGGGATCCTGCGTAACGCTCATGTATTGCATGATGTCCGGCTGTCCCAGTGCAATCAGACTAAGCATCGCGGCGCCAAGCCGCCGCGCGAACGCGTCGTCAAGTCTAAAGTTGTGCTCGTCCAGCAAAATCGGCGCCTCGAGCGTGCCGGCCACGATCGGAGCCAATTTGGCTCGATCAATCGCCTGCAAGGCAAGCTCTTGACGCTCTTCGATGTAGGTTAGAACCACGGAATACGGTGGATGTTTAGCCATCAATATCTCCTCCATGTACTGCAGTCGTTTCTGAAACCATTCAGTCTGCACAGGGCTAACGTCTCATGCCAAAAAATACGGGTCGCCTTTATGCACACGGGCATAGTGATTTCATTCTGCATCACTTACTTGCACTATGAATCCTTGGCGTCTCGCAGCCCGCGTCGTCGTCGAGTGGTCGCGATAGATCCTGGTGTCGAACGTCTCCGGGTCTCTGCGCAACTCCTGTCCGCCGAGCAATGACCGTTCACTTGCGTACAGCCCAACTCGCCTCTCCGACTTATTCTTCCGAAGGCTTGTCGATGGAGTGCTGTGTAATCTCGGTCATATATCTCTTGATTTCCGGCTGACCCAGCGCAACCGCATTGAGCATTGCGACCCCAAGACGCCGCGCGAACTCGTCGTCGAGCGTGAATTCATGTTCGTCTAGCAGGATCGGAACCGTGAACTTCCCCACCAGAATCGAAGCAAGCTCAGCCGGTTCAACTAGTTGCACATTCAATCTCTGACTGTCCTGATCGTAAGTCAGGACCACAGAACGCGGCGCATCAATAGCCATTCATACCCTTCGACATCGTTAATAATCTTGGTTGCGTGATCGATCCTTCAAACCTCTTTGGCGTTCGAAGCATTGCGGCCCCCAGAGCAAAGACCAACATCAGCCTGTAGCGCCGCTCGTCTTTTGTAAGTTAATCTTCAGATGGTTTGTCAATCGGGTCCTGAGTAACACTCATGTATTGCTTGATACCCGGCTGGCCTAATGCAATTGTATTAAGCATCCCAACTCCAAGCTGTCGCGCAAACTCGTCGTCGAGCTTGAAATCGTGTTCGTCGGCCAGTACCACACCCATTCTCTCTGCTACCAGCTCTGCAAGCACGTTTGGATCAACGGTGTAAGCGATCAACTGTTGCAGTTCTTCATCGTAGGTCAGAACTACAGAATACTTTGGATGATTGACCATCAATACCCCAAGCATGTTTGATATCTATTAAATGCTGTCTCTCTGCACAGCGCGAGAAACCGCCTGTTCCGTGGTCCGGCAAGTGTTGTGCATACATCCTGGTCGAACTCATACTGCGAAAAACATTTGTTTTCGTGAGCCTCCCTACCCCCCGCACTTAACCATCCCACCGTTACTCTGACTTCCTCCAAAAAGAGCCCCATAAAGCATCGCCCTCTTCGCAGCCCCAGTCAGATCCGGTACAAGCGCGGGATACGGAACCTGCGCCTGATCGCCCAGCATCAACTCCGTCGTTTCACCCCACTCCGGAAGCGGTTCCCCCAGTTCACTACCAAAAAGCTTCGCCGTCAACTTGGCTTTCCACGCCACATAGCATTCAACGCAGATATCAGGCACAAAGGCCTGGGTATCAACGTTGATCCCCGTGAGCGCAGACGACGGCGCAACCGGATCATTACCCAACTCCCAGTTGGTCAGCCACACGCCCAGTTCAGCATCGGTGATCGGCTTCCACCACGCGCCGTTCGTCGAAACCTTTGCTGAATGCGACAACACCGCGCCATTCGCAGCGTACTGATAGTCGACCGCGAGGACACGAGAAACCCCACCATTTACCGAACTTGCCGGCTCGTTGTACTGGAACGACTTGACACGACCGCGTTCGTCGTACGCGATGCCTGCCTGACCGCTATTACCTGCTATCCGTGTCGCACGATTCGCGGCATTACGCTCGAGTGTTCGCATTGCCCACCCCGACACGGCATCGCTCGTCGTCGCGATGTTGCCTCTTGTGTCGTAGGTATAAGTCCAATCTTCAAGCTTCTGCCCATCCTGAACGACCGTCGCAGACAGCAGACGGTTTGCCCCGTCGTAAGTAGCGCCGACTGTCAGCTTGCTGCCCGTGCCGACCGCCTGCATCCCCTGTTCGCCAGTCAGGTCAGTCGTTTGAAGCTCCGCGTATCCCGTAGCGTTGCCTCGCACGTCATAAACGAACGCGCGGATTTTGCCAGGCGTAGCGACCAGATGCGGCCGCAACGAACTGCCGTCGCTGTATTCGATCGTCGTTACCGTCTTCTTGCCGGCGACAGTCGCAACTGCTTTCGTTGGCCGGTTGACGTTGTCCCACGTGTACTGAACACCGCCGTCGGGCGTCTGCCGCTGCTTCAGGTTCCCTGCTGTATCCCATGTCCGCGATACCGTGCCGCCGGGCGTACCGATTGAGCGAGGACGCACCGTGTCTCCGACATCGAATGCGTATGTGCTGACACCGGACATGTCGCTGAGCTTCGTCGTTCCGGAAAGGTAGCTCAGCGAGACATTTCGTGTCGTGTCGGGATGGGTAACCGAGACCGCACGTCCGCTGGAATCGTAGGTCCACGTTGCGACGCGCGAACCGGATTCGTCTTTTATGCCTGTCAATGCGTTGGGAAAGCGGGCATCTTCGTACAGATACTGACGGACGTAACCATAGGGTGCGGTTACGGAAGCAAGATTGCCATTTTTGTCGTACGCATAGTATGTGGCCATTCCCAAAGGATCGACGGCGCCAACGATACGATCGCTGCTGTCGTACACCAGGCTAACTGATATCGCTGTGCCTGTTACGACGTTGTCGACGGGCCACTGAACGATCACCGACAGCCGCTGCTTCCCGTCATATATCGCTTTGCGAAGTACACCCGTACGGGTTGTTTCGGAATAGAACTTGCCGCTGATATCCGAGTAGGCTTCTGTCGTACCGAGCAGTTCGTTTTTCAGGTAGAAATATCCGTCGCTCGCGTTAGTTAGCGAAAGACCGGACGTGCCGGGCACAGCCCACCGTCCGCCTATCCGCTTGAATATCAGCGGTACACCATGACCTCTATATGCAATGATTTTCGGCGTACTTGCATTAACCGATGTCAGATCAAGTCGTCGCTGCCAGTTGTTGATCCAGTAGCCGCCCATCGCCGTCTGCGTTTTGTCGTAGGGCTTCGAGAGATAAGTACGGTTAAAGACGAGTGGAGATGTGTCGCCGCTAGCAAAGTCAGATTCGGAAACCATGACGTTTCCGTTTGCTGGAAATACAGGATCCGCAACTGGGCAGGATTCGTCAGGCGGGGATTCGGTTGCGTTGCACCACTGGTCGATCAGAGCCACGTCGTTAATGCAGGCGTAGTTCCCCATACCACCAGGAGTATTGCTAACTACGTCAAGCTTGCAAGTCTTTGAACCCGGCGTTGCACCGGATTTTGAGTAGAGCGTGAAGCAATCGTCCGCACTTGCCCCAAGCGCGACCACGAGCAGCACGAACGCAGCTAGCAAACGGAACGCAAAGCCCGTTGTCCCTCCACGAGATCGGTACTCTTTCACTGTCATCCCTCTTGGTTGTACTTGTCTGAAGAACAAGTACCCTAAGGGGACAGCAATGAACGCGGAATCCGAAAATTCCCAAAACCGTGGCTTCTTTTCGCTTTCTCAACCGTCTTTCCAACAGCCCTGACGTAGTGCGTAGGATCACACGTACACGCACGTCAGATACCGCGCGTAGATGCGACAACACTCCGCGCCCGTCAAATAGTCAGGTACTGCATAGTCCGATCCGCATCCACATTTTCAGCCGGCGCACTATGCACGAAGCGCCCTTCTCGATAATCGAAAACCGATCTGCAATTTCCATCGTGAACGACAGCACCTGCTCCGAAACGATTAACGCGAAATTGCGTTCCTTCTTCAGCCGGTTTAATCCACGCGCGATGTCCTTGATGATCGACGGTTGAATACCCTCTGTCGGTTCATCGAGAATCAGCACCTTCGGCTCCGACACCAGCGCCCGCGCGATAGCCAATTGCTGCTCATGTCGAATAGCGTCGTCTTGCCCGCGCCATTCGGTCCGATCACCACATGTAGTTCGTTTCCTTCGACATAGCAGTTCAATAGTTGAAGGAACGCAGTCGCAAGATCCGTAAGCCCGAAGCTAAATAAAAAATAGCAGCACCGCGTCCACACATGCTACCGCTCAATAACCCAACGTCCCAAGCAGCGCCGGCGCCCCAAACTCCCCAATCGACGCATTCGACCGCTCGAAGTAAAGCGTCCAGAACTGTTTCAACGCGCTCATCGTCTGCGGATCCCGGTAGACGTTCTTGACCTTCGCATCTCCGGATAGCAGACCCGCGCCAATCACGTATATTCGCGCGCCGCCGAAGTCGCCGATCAGCCCCGCCGTCGTCGCTTTCTTCATCTCCACCTGAGGGTCGATACGGCGGACGGCGTTGTGTGAATAGAAGCTCGACACCGAGCTGTTCTCAAGCATATCCGACGCAATCAGCACAACCTTATCGGATGCCGGCGAAGCCCGAACCTTATCGCTGATGTTCTTTAGCGCCGCTAAAATATCCGACTTCGCCAGATCGTTCGTGGCTACCGACTCCACCCGCGCAATCGACGCAAGCAACGCCTTCTTCGCATAGCCGGACTGCCCCGCCATACACGCGTCGAAGCTGCGCAACGCGCGTTCACTGATATCGTCGCGCAGCTTCTCAGGTATCGGCGACTCGATGACACCGCGCGTCACAACCTCCGTGTAGTGTCCTTGCGAGAAAGCCGAGAAATCGAACAGCGTGTAAGCGCCTGCGGGCCGGATCGCCTTCCCGGCCATCTCCGCGATCTGGGCCTGCAATTTATCGTCGAAGACCGTCGTCTGATCGATTGCGATAAAAAGCTCGTGGTCGGCGTTGCTTGTCGCCGGCTTGATGTGATTGGCGGCGTAACAACTCGGAATATCGTTCGTGACGCCGGCATGTGCCGACACAGCGGTCGCGGTCGCACACGCTGCCACCGCTACACGGATAAGATGTTTCATCATTGCTTCCGATCAAGCCTTAAAGAGATCGTCCAGTTCGGACTCAAGCGCGAGCTTCGCTTTCTCAGCACGCTCTTTACGGAGCCTGATCGCATTGACCACTTCGGCTCGCACCGATTCATCGAGGCCGTATATCAGTTCCTTCTTGCGTGCCACGTCAGACTCGGCCTCGACCTTCGCGACGAGCTCGTCGATAGCCGAGCTCGTCAATACTTCGTCAGACGGTTTTGACGGTGCCGCGACTATTTTTACGGGCGTATCGGTCGCGCCGCGTTCGGGTGCAGTTTGCTGCGCGGTCGCTGGTGGCGTCCGTACGCCGATATCAGCGGATTCGGCGGTCGGGCGAATCAGGCCGCTTTCCAGGTCCGTGAAATTGCGGTGCTCGAGCACGTAGTCTCTGAAGGTCTTCGAGAACGTCTTGCCCGAAATATCCGCGTTCTCAGCCATCTGCTTCTGTAGATTCTCCAGCTGCGATTGCGCGATGGCTCGAAACGGCGCGTAGTAGTTGTTGTAGTCCTCGAAGGTCTTGAAGCCTTTGGTCGTCTTCCATGCTGCCAAACTCTCCCGACCGCCGAAACCCCAAGCGAAGCCACCAAAAATCCCCACAATCTGGGTAACAACGAAAATCACAGCCAGCGTGATGAAGGCCGCCGCGCCTTCGCTTCGCGTCGACGACGATTCTTCTGCTTTCGCGCGGTCGTCCGCGGCTTTCTGACCGGCGACGAGTTCGGCCGGCATCGCGTTGGTAGTCGCGAATGGATTGCCGGCATCGGCGCCCTGGCTCACGCCCATCGCTTCGCGCGTCTGCTCCGCGTTGAGATTGCTCCAGCGCATCCAGGTCGACGTTCCTGCAATCACAAGAATGACGGCGACCGTTAAAGCGACCATGAAATAGCTATGGCTCGTACCGACGCGGTTTGCAACTTGCGTGTAGTCCGGCTCGCGATCGTCGACTGACTGATCATCGTCGAGTTTGACCTTTCGGCTCGAAAAGCGCTCCTGTGATTTATCTTGCTTCCACTGTTTCCGGCATCGTGCAACCAGATTCGAACGATACAACTGATGCCCGGCGACGTGCGTCAGAAACACCATGATCACGCACAGCACGAACACGATGGCTACCATCAGCAACGTATGCGTATTTGCGCTGCCATCGCGCGCCATCCAGCTACCGAGCAAATACGAGAACCCGAGACCCTCTGCAATCACGAGCACACTCAGCAGCGTTAGAAGCCACAACGGCGTCGGCGAGCGTCCACTGTCGTCCGACTTCGCGAGATATTCATTGCGCTTGCTGAACTCCGCTTTCGACAGGTAAGAGATGAACTTGTTGTAATCACCGCACAGCGTGCGCTCGGAATCGGTCCATCCGTCCTTGCCGTGTATGCCGTGGCGCGACAGACGCGCGGTTTTCCCAAGCAAAGGAAACGTGTACTTCCAGTGGTTCAACCAGAACTCAAGCGTCGACCGAAAAGAAAATGCACCCACCGCAAGCAGTACCGCGACGACGCACCAGATAGCAGGGCCCAAATTAGCCTGAATAAAATCCATCATGTTCGTTATAGCCTCTTGTTAGGTGCGTGCAATCACGGGCACGTAATTCACCGTGAAATACTGACTGCTCTTGCGACGAACGAGCTCACCGGATGTCGCCTTGCCGTTGGAGAAAATGATGTCCGCGCAGTCGAACACGCCGCTGTTGTTTACGAAGACCCGATACAGAACGCCGCCATTTACCGCATAAGCATTCACGTCCGGAGACAACGTGATCTGCGGTGACCCGTTCAGTCCAGCGTTATGTTCATAGTCTTTCCATACGAGCAGCGTCGGCTTGGCACCCGCCGTGGCGCCGTTTCGAAGAACCGATACGTCTTTTAGCGCCAGGTACTGTCCATTCAGCGACGCGCCCCAACTGCTTCCATACAGATTCGGCAAGTGGTCGCGCACAGGGACTGCCCGGTCATCGGCCACGGACTTCAACGCCCGTGAAACACGCGGCCGGTCGTTCATGCAGCTCTTCGCCACAGGCGCCTCATCGGCTACTGCCGAAGAGAGAAACGAGAGCGTCGAGGGCGATGCCGGTGCTGCTGCAAATCGAAGACCGAGCGTCGCAGGAAGCGCCTCTTGCCATCCAAAATCGATGCCTTCGGATTGAGGGGTACGAGCGGAAGCAACCGGTGTAGCGGATGTTGAGCTCGATGTAGCGGCCGTGTTTTTTGAACCGGAGACTGATGCGGCGTGCGCGGGCGAAACGCCTGCCACAGCGGTCTCAGTTGCCGTGCGATCTTTCGAAGCCGTTCGACGCGCCGCTTTGTTAGCCGGACTGCCAGACTTTGCGGGCATCGCGCCTTCCGCTGCCTGACTGGACTGAGCAGTCACCGCCCGGTAGTACTGGTATTTCGGTACTCGACTGCTTGCGTAGCTTTGCAGGATGTCGGGCCTGGCACCCGTGAGGTCGACAATCTCGACTCGACGGTTAGCCGAACGCCCCTGTTCCGTATGATTATCAGCAATAGGCAGCGTTTCACCGGCGCCCTGATAGAACACGTTTTCCGGTGCAATGCCGTGGTTTGCAAATAGGCGCGCTACAGCGCGGGCGCGACGCTCTGACAGGTCCGCGTTCAGCTCTGAGCTGCCCGTGTCGTCTGTGTGGCCGATAAGCAAGATTTTCGCTTGAGCTGCAGCAGCCTTGTCGCTCGCACTTGACGCGTCGGCCACGCGGCTGGACGTGCGATATTGTTCGGCAATCTCAGCAAAGTAGATCGCTGCATCTGGCGTCAATTCGGCGGATCCGGTTTCGAACTGAGTGTGTCGCGCGGTGTCGACGATCGCGAAAGAACTGCCGACCTCCTCGGTCTTGCCTGTATCGGAAGCGCGTACCTCCAGCGCAGTTGCTGTGTAGGTGAGGTCGTGCTTTGCTGCAATCCTGGACAAAGCGCAGCGTCGGCTGTCGACTGCATGTCCGATGAGGCCGCCTGCCAGGCCACCTGCGGCGCCAGCGATAGCCGCGACTGCAACTTTGTTCTTTTTGGCAATCACTGCGCCTAGAACAGCACCGAGCCCCACCCCGACCGCGATACCAATGTTTCGATTGCTGTTCTCGCAGGGATCGGGATTTGCAAACGTACTCTCGAATATATTCAAGTCCCCGGCCTTGTCGGGATCCGCGGGCGCTCCGTTGGTCTGCTGGAAACCGCCTGGATTGGCACATCCGGATAATGCAAAAACGGTAATTGTGGCGAGCCAAAGCGGCCTCGCTTTTCCTATTCCTCTCACTGAGAAGCCCCTCGGTCAGTTTATTTTTTAATTGCGCCGGCGCTTGTAGCGGCGCGTGGTGCTGATGTTGAAAACAAGCACTCACATATCGATATCGGCAGGGGCTTGGTCAACTTTAGGAATATTTTTGACTTATTGAAGTCGGGAATGGGGATGGAGCTGGAGTAATAAGTATTGTCTTGCTTCAGAAAAGCGGCGGGTTATCGGGGGAAAAGGCAGCCGCAGATGAGGCCGTGATTTGAAAGGGCGAGCACCCTCGCCTCGGCATATGTCATTGAGACTATGAAATTTTTCAGGCCTTTCAGCTTTTCAGAAATGTATTCAGGTCGGTGAAGTGCAAAAAAATGCAATGCACGTCAACCCATCCCACTACGCACCAACCCCAGCATGTCGTGAACACCAAACGTCATCATCGAGAGAAACGCCAGCAGCGCCAGATAATAGAACGCGTACGTGACCTTCACCGACGGCGCAATCCCGTAGTATCGAACGTTCTCCGGACTAGTCGGATCGTAATGCCATGCACGCTTGAGTTGCGGCATCGCAAGGATGGCCATGACGATCAGCAGCGGACTCGGATGCCACGCAAATAGCCCAACAAGCACGGGAACACCCGCGAACCAGATTCGCGGCGAGAGTACGGCCGTGATGCGCCCGCCATCGAATGGCGACAGCGGGATCATATTGAACAGGTTCAAAAAGAAGCCGGAATACGACAACGCCAGCAGCCAGGTGCTATCGAAGTGGCGCGCGAGAAAGTAGCAGACAAGCGCACCCAGCGTCCCCGTGAATGGCCCCGCGAGACCGACATACGCTTCCGTTTCCGCATCGTGCGGCATGGCTTTCATCTGAATCCACGCACCGACAAACGGGACAAAGGTGGGTAGTCCAACGTCAAGTCCGCGTTGCCGCGCGGCTACGTAGTGTCCGCCTTCGTGTATGAACAGCAACAGCACGAATCCCGCGGCGAACCGCCAGCCATAAAAGATCGCATAGACCGCAATCGACAGCAACATCGTGCCGGTCGTGGTCAGAACCTTGCCGAGCTTTAGTCCGCCCAGCAGCAGAATCAGCAGTTTCGTCACGATGGATCGCTCAGCGGTACTCGTCCGTTCCCGCTTTCGGCGACGTTGCGTCGTCCGCCGGAGGCGGCGCAACGGGCGGCGTCTCGGCGAGAGGCTCAAGCGCTGCCGAACTAGCCGCTACCGGCTGACCAGTCTTGGGCTTACGCTTGAAAAACCGCCTGATCGACGCGCCAAATGCGAGGAACGCGACCAATCCCACTTTGAAGAACTTTGCCGCGAACGCCGCGATAATCGCAAACAAGCCGAGCTTCTTCACGGCGACGCCGGCAACTAACGCGGCCAGTCCGTATTCCGCGACATGATCGGTACTCGAATTGAAATCTGCGTATCGCTTACCGTCGAGGAAGGCGATATCGGCGACCAAAGCGTCAGTTGCCGGCTTATTCGCCGCCAACGCCGAAAGTTGTGTCGCCATCGTTAGCGAAAGATAACCGTTTCGCCCAAGCACAAGCGTTCGATAGTTGACAGCGTTCGGCGAGGCCGCACGCTGTGCCTTGTCTCGCACGATAGCTGACCAGACGAGACGATGCGTCGTTGCATCGTATTTCGGCGGCTCGGCCCACCCGGTTACTTCCAGCTCAGGCAATCCCCGGCTCTTGCGCGACGCATTGGACTGCTCGGTCCCATCGCGAAGGTTCTTCAGAAGATCGTCGGCATTCCAGTCCCGCGCGTCGTCGTCTTTAACATAGCCCGCTTTCTCGAAAGTAACGACCGTCATCCATCCGGCCTCGTCGGTCAGCGGCACGATGATTCCAATAAGCGACTTTTCCGTGACGTTGTTGCCGAGCGCGCGCAGGTAACGGATGGCCGCCGCCGCAGGCACGAAACCCCGATTTGCCGGCAGAGCGAAACTGGCCTCGTCGAGAAGCGCGATTTTGCTGGGCCCGTGGATCAGCGACGTATTAGCTTCGTCCACCGCGGCCTTGAGTTCTGCCTTGGCCGCTTCCGTTTGAGCGAAGCCCGTTGTGGTCATTGCAATACAGCACAGGCAAAGGAGGAATTGGGTTAGCGCTTTCATCGTTATTGTCGGTTTTTCTGTTTTGAAAGATGTTTCTTGTACAGAGCCGCATTCTCAGGCGATCGCTGTGTAACGGCAACCGGCATGCAAGTCTTTAGGAATTTACCTGCGCGTCGATTGGCGGTATCTGAGTCGCGATTCTTAAAATATGACTCTCCGGCGCACCTTTCCTGAAGAACAAACGTTTGCTAACGCGATAACACTCGGAATTCCTGCATGGCACAAGTTAATCCATATCGCATAGTCATAAAAAACTGACATATTGCAAGCTAATCCGCTGGCAAGAGATAGATTTTGTTTCTCCTGGGGGCATATGATAGAAAGCTATTTGCGGCAAACGGAAACAGAAATCGGCATGGACGAATCTCAGCGCTTTCACGATGTTCTCGACTACTGGCACAAAGTCGAATTCTTCATCCCATTCGATTTGCAGCAAGTGTTCGACACGGCTGACGAGGACGCGCTCAAATGGTTGCTGCCGGCCGATCTTGCCTCGGGCGCTCCTTCCCCGTTGCAGGTCAAAGTGCCTGAGGGGCGCGAACTTGTCTGCTTCAGGCTGTATATCGGTATCTTCGAAAAACAGGCAATTGCGAAGTTTGCTAACACGCTGCCCGCAAGCGGCGAGACGAACGCGATCGAGGATGATGAGCGCACACAGCTCGACGGGCGATCGTGTATTGCCAAAGTCAATCTGAGCGCCCAGGGGCAACCTACGTTCGATCCACTCTCTGTGTCCACTGTGCCCTGGGCGCTGGGAACAGCATCGAAATTGGGACTGGACGCGCTGAGCGAGTCCGCGTTCAACACTGCGCGGCAGAGACTGTCCGACCTGCTATTCAACTACGAATTCGAGCGACTAAGAAGTCGATCTGATTCGGAGGACTCGTTGAAGTCCATGCCGATGACGGGCGAGGAATTGTTGGATTTGCGGGAGTTGCTCGTTGCCTGGTCTGGTTTTGAGCTTTCGGCGGATTTGCCTGTAGCGCTGCTGGAAATCGTCACGAGGGAGAAGAAAGAAAGCAAACGGCCCACACAGGAAACGCAGACGACGGCTACGGCATCGTCGCCAGTGGATTCATCTATTGCCTCCGACTCGAACGACGAGGAAGACGAAGATGAAGACGACATCGCCGCCGATGAGCCGACCATCGATATCCTCAATAGCTTCTATATCGGTGACATCGAACAATGCATGGCATCCGCTCGACAGGGCGAGTTGCCGGCCACCTTACGTGGGTACTTGTCGCCGGGGGATCCGCAGCGGCGCATCGATCTGTACAGCGATTCAGGCCGCGCAGCCATTGTTCAGGCTTTGCATCCAGCGAAAATGAATGTGGGCCATTGGCCTGAAGACTCATCGCGAAAGATGAGCCTGATGCAACAGTTCGCGATCAATACCGCTTTCGACTTATTGAAAAAGGAGGGCTTATTCTCCGTCAATGGACCGCCCGGAACCGGCAAAACAACGTTGCTGCGAGACATGATCTCCGAGAACGTCGTGCGGCGTGCCCGGCAATTAGCTGCGTTGAAGAATGCAGCCGATGCGTTCACTGGCGCGAAGATCAAAGTCCCCTTTACGGATGGAAATCAGGCATACGTTCATCGCCTGCGCCCCGAACTGACGGGATTCGAAATGGTGGTGGTTTCATCGAATAACGCAGCGGTCGAAAACATTTCCCGCGATTTGCCGAAGCGCAAACAATTGGGCGATGCGTGGCAGGGAGTGCGGTATCTCCAGCCGATCGCGCACAAGGTAGCTGCGCAAACGGGGAAGAAGCGTTTTACAAAACTCCCGCCACAGGACGTACCGTGGGGTTTGATTTCGTGCGCGCTCGGCAACAGGAAGAACCAGCGGCGTTTCCACGAGCGGTTCTTTGAAGACAAGCGCAAGGAGGATGAAAAGGGCGGTCGGGACGATCCACACGCTGTTTGGGATTGGATCAAGCAGTACTCGGGACCGACTTATGAGTCCGCGCGACGCGCGTTTCTCGATGCTGACGCAGCCGTGCAGACTGCAATCAGCGAACGCTTGAGTTACGGCGAATTGCACGCCACGTGGTCCGGCGTATCGGTTGAGCAGTTCACTCGCCTCACTGCGGACGCGTTGACTGAAGCCGAGCGCGCCGTACAGCAGATGGTAGTCACGAAGGCGCAGAATGATGTCGCGCTGAAAAACGTGGAAGCGTTGCTCGCGGACCTGAAGGAGGAAGAGCGCCTTCTTGACCGTGCGCGTCCGGGGGCTCTTGCCAAGCTGTTCCGCACGGAAGCTGCGTGTCAGCACGCGAATCAAGTTGCGCAGAACGCGCGTGCGCAGATCGATACGCGACGGCAACATAGCCAATTCCGTGCAGCGGCGACTGCCGCGGAAAAAACTTTAAAGCATGCGGCATCACGGGTTGAACTCGCTAAAACCGCGTTGTCCGACGCGCAGATTACGTGGCATAAAAATCAGGCGCATCTCGCCGACTATCGACAGCGATTCGGTGATACCGATTTGCCGGGTCCGCTGGAAGCAATCGAAACAGACGACGTTCAGCGCGACGGTTTTTGGCAAGACGTAGAGTTGGCGGGTTTGCGCTCGAAGTTGTTCGTGACCGCGCTGGGTCTGCATGAAGCGTGGCTCGCCGAAGTTGCTAAAACAGGCGGCGCAGGTTTTGGCGGCAACCTGTTTGCGATCGGAAAAATGATCGACGGTAAGCGACCGGAACATGCGACCGACGCCGCGTTGATTTGGCAAAGTCTGTTCATGGTCGTACCGGTCGTCTCCACTACGTTTGCTTCGTTCGCGCGGCAGTTCCGCGGAATGGGTCCGGGCTCGATCGGCTGGCTGTTCATCGACGAAGCCGGCCAGGCTGTGCCCCAAGCGGCCGTTGGTGCGCTGTGGCGTGCTCGCCGCGCGATGGTGGTGGGCGATCCGCTGCAAATCGAACCGGTGTTCACGGTGCCCGCCAGGTTGATCACCGCGTTGGCGAATCTTTCGCCTCATACGGCGGATGGCGGGTGCTCTCCTGCGAAAGTGTCGGTGCAACGTCTCGCGGACGATGCTAATCCATACGGCACTTATGTTGCGGTCGACGGAGAAGATCCGTTGTGGATTGGGAGTCCGCTAAGAGTGCATCGACGTTGTGTTTATCCGATGTTCCCTATCGCGAACCGGATCGCTTATCACGACAAGATGGTGTATGGGCTTGTTTCCCATTTGCCGCCTGACGATCGTCTCGGACTCGGGGATAGCGCGTGGGTCGATGTGCGAGGAAAGACGTCGGAGAAACAGGTTGTGCCGGCACAGATTGATGTTGTCGTATCGATGATTGCGCGACTCTATGCGAAGTCTGGTGAGCTTCCCGCGATGTATGTTATCTCGCCGTTTAAGGCGGTTAAGCGGAATCTTCTGGCGCGATTGCAAGCGCTTGATTGGAGAGGTTTGGCTGATGTGCAGCCGCCGTCAAAGAAGAATTTTCGGCGGTGGTGTGAGGAGCGGATTGGTACTGTGCATACTTTCCAGGGGAAAGAGGAAAGTGTGGTGGTGTTTGTGCTTGGTGCTGATCATGATCATGCTGGGTCGGCGGATTGGGCTGCGGCTAAGCCGAATCTTTTGAATGTCGCGGTAACGCGGGCGCAGCATCGGGTGTTTGTGGTGGGCGATGCTTCGTTGTGGGGGGAGAGGAAGTATTTTGGGGAAGCGTTGGAGAGGCTTGGGGTGCCGATTTCGGGGGAGCGGTGGGTTGGGCGGGTTTTGGGTGGTGGGGGGCGGGAGAGGGTTTTGCAGGGGAAGTCACGCTAGGGTGTGCGCGCTGCGTGGGTGATGATTTTGGTTGATTGAGGCAGGTATTCGGCCATTTCAGTCATTGATACACGGGCCAGGGGAGTCAGTTGAAGACAGCTAACCGGCCATTCATCAACCACCCGCCCCGAATGTCGCCTCCCCACTCAACGCATGCGTGCTT
>NZ_JAQQBV010000057.1:0-27135 GCF_046030735.1 Paraburkholderia xenovorans | reverse complement strand
GTGTCAGCTTCTTTCTCGTAGCCAAGGTCCGCTGAGGGCCGCAGTGACCGTTCGCGACGTGTGGAAGCTGAAGACCGCGGAGGCCCGCTATGCATTGATCGCGAACGGCTATATCGACCGAACTTCAGCCGTTCAAAGCGGTATCGCGACCGTCCCTTCATGGCCGAACTCTGCCTGAGGGTGGTCACCGCGCACAACCCCATTCGGTCATCCGACACCCTCCGTTCCAAATGGCAGCTTCGGACGTACAGCGGCCTTTTCTCTTTTTGTCGTCCGTTAAGTCGTCGGCCATTGCTGCGTTTCGCCGAACCGCCCGACATATTGGCTATAGCCTTCTAAACCGATGTGGGACACTCCAGTCCGTCCAAAAAAGACTTTCATCTCCACCGGATGGACAGGGGGACACGGCGCTGTCAACTGCTCCCAGCCAAGCAGTTCATCAGCACACTGCTTCGACGCCAGCAGCGGCATCTCCCTGCCAGAGTGATTCATTGGGATAAGTAGACGGGCGGCACTATGGCATGCCTTGTGCTGTCAACTGTGGCGGCGAGAGCCAAATTGCTCTGCCTCATTCCAAAACTCGACCTTAGAGCAGCCGCATGACAGCAAGAAACCACCACGAAGCATCCCCGCTTTCACGCGGCACCGACTATCAACGACTGGCATCGAGATTCAGGCCGATCTTTGAGCGGATCGAACAAGGCGCCCTTGAACGCGAGCGCACACGCGCACTGCCCTACGAGCAGATCGTATGGCTAAAGGAAGCCGGGTTCGGCGCGGTGAGAGTACCAGTCGAGTACGGTGGCGCTGGCGCGTCCTTGCCGCAACTCGTGCAACTCCTGATCGAACTGGCGGAGGCCGACTCGAGCTTGCCGCAAGCGTTGCGCGGCCACTTCGCCTTCGTCGAGGACAGGCTTAACGCGGCACCCGGTGACACCAGGGAAAAATGGTTCAAACGCTTCGTCGCCGGCGAAATAGTCGGCAACGCCTGGACGGAAGTGGGCGCAGTGAAGATCGGTGATGTGATCACGCGTGTGTCGCGCTACAACAATCAATGGGTCCTCAACGGCACCAAGTACTACAGCACGGGGAGCATCTTTGCCGACTGGATCGACGTGTATGCTCAGCGCGATGACAACGGCGCAGACGTTATCGCCGCAGTGAGCACGCATCAGTTGGGTGTCAGGCAAAGCGACGACTGGGACGGCTTTGGTCAGCGCACTACGGGCAGTGGTACCTCGGTATTCGAAAACGCTGTGGTGGATGAAGAGAACATCATCGACTTCTCCACGCGCTTCAAATATCAGACGGCGTTCTATCAACTCGTACTGATCGCCGTGATCGCGGGCACGGGGCGCGCGGCATTGCGCGATATTTCGCAGGAAGTACGCCAACGCACCCGAGTGTATAGCCACGGCAACGCCCCACGTGTCAGCGATGACGCCCAGGTGCAGCAGGTAGTGGGACAAATCGCGGCACGTGTATACGCTGCGGAGGCCACAGCGCTGCGCGCGGCGGAACCCGCGCAGCAGGCATACGAAGCGCGCTTCGGTACGGCCCCGGACACCGAACAGAACGCCAACGTAGCAGCCGAAATTGAATCGGCGAAGGCACAAGTGGCTGTCGCGGGACTGATTCTGCAAGCGACGACCGACCTGTTCAACGCGCTCGGCGCGTCGGGTGTCAGTCAAAACAAACTATTGGACCGTCACTGGCGCAACGCGCGCACCGCGGCATCGCACAATCCACTGATCTACAAGGAACGGATCGTGGGCGACTGGGAAATCAACGGTAAAGAGCCGCCTTTTGTCTGGCAGATCGGAAACAGCCGAACGGCCGCTTAGTCCGCCGCCTCGCCACTCAGCGTGACGCGGACTGGCCACGAGGCCAGTCGGCTTCGACTTATCGTGGACACGCCTTTCACAACACGCCGGCTGACTACTTTTGCGCCGAAATCTGTTTCGCCCGGATCAAGCGTGCCCGCAACACATTACGGCTGATACCCAGTAACCTCGCAGCCTGAATCTGATTTCGATAGCAGAAGTCGAATGCCACGCGCATCACAGTATCTTCGATCTGTTCGAACAGGTTGCCTTCGGCATGATCGAACAGCTGACGCAGCGCTTCCTCCAGCCCTTCGATCGGCGCTGTCGACGCTGGCTTGTCGCCCGTTCGCCGCGACGCATGCATCCCGAACGACGACATCTGCAGATCGCCCTCACCCAGTGAATCGTCGCGGCACACCAGCAACGCGTAGTGGATGACATTCTCGAGTTCACGGATGTTACCGGGCCAACTATGTGCCAGTAACTTTCGTTCCGCGCGCGCATCGATACCGACCGGGCCGTAGCCCAACCGATTCCGGTACTCATCGATAAAGTACCGGGCGAGCGGCAGGATGTCTCCTGGCCGCTCGCGTAGCGTCGGCACGGCAAGATGCACAACATTCAGACGGTAGAACAGGTCCTCGCGGAAATGGCCCGCGGCGACGGCGTCCTGCAGATGCACATTGGTGGCGGCCAGCACACGCACGTCGATTGGAACACTCCTGCGCGAGCCGAGCCGCACGATTTCCCGTTCCTGCAGCACACGCAGCAGCTTGACCTGCATCGACAGCGGCAAATCGCCGATCTCATCGAGAAACAGTGTTCCACCGTTAGCCGCTTCGAACCAGCCGGGTTTCGCGCAGAACGCGCCGGTGAATGCGCCCTTTTCGTGACCGAACAACTCGCTTTCTACCAGCGACTCGGAAAACGCTCCGCAATTGACAGCCACGAATGGGCCGTCCTTACGGACGCTGAGGTTATGCACGTGGCGAGCGATCAGTTCCTTGCCGGTTCCTGTTTCGCCGATCACCAGCACATTGGCTTCACTCGGCGCCACCATGCGAATACGCTCCAGCAATGCGACTGATTTAGAGTCCGAAAAGATCTGCGCGGTGGCACGAATGGAGGTGGTGAGCGTGCGCTTGTCGGGCAAGGTCAGCAAGGGCGGCGCTTCCGATCGCGCGAGGGCCGACAGGTCCGATAACATGGGATTGAGTGAATAGTTCATGAATAGAAACTCGGCGTCGGATATCGTTGCGTCAGCGTCCATTCGCCAATTTCGCGAAGCTTGTAGGCGAGTGGATCATGGAGAGTATGGGTGCGCAGATTTCGCCAATGGCGATCCAGCCGCAGAGCGCCGTGCGTCGCGCGCGCTCCCGCCACGTCGAACATGCGGGTACAGATACTGAAGCCGATTTCGGTGGCGGCGACTTTGGCGGTGGCCACTGCCAATGCCACTTCGCCACGCTCGGTTTCGGTCAGCGCGTCTTCGCGGGCCCAAGCGGCGTCGAACCGGTCTGCCGCGCGGTCGGTCAATAGCCGCGCCGCCTCGAGCCCCGCCCAGAACTCGCCGTACTGCCCAAGAATATAAGGATCCGCAGACGTAGTTTGCACTCCCGACGTATGCCATGGCCTCGCTTCATGCAGCGTATAGTGCCGCGCATCGTTAAATGCGCTTTCTGCGATACCCAGATAGATATTCGTCAGAATCAGTTGTGCGAGCAAAGGACGAAGGCACGCGAAAGGCGTCGACAGCGGCCCGGGCTCGGTCAGAATTTCATGTGTTTCCACCCGCACTTTTTCCAGCGTCACGGTGCCGCTATCCGTCTGACGCTGGCCGATGTTGTTCCAATCCTCCCCCACCGAGATACCTGTTCGCCCGGTCGGTATGGCGGCGACCAGCAAGGTCCCGCTGTCCACGTCTCGCGCGGACGCAATCAGCATTTCGGAGTCGAGCGCGCCGGAACAAAAGCTTTTCTGTCCGCTGAACTCCCACCAGTCGCCGTACGAGTGGCTTACCGCCCGTTCGTCGAGCGGGTTCAACGCATTGCCCCAGAACCATTGGCGGCGTGCCGTCTGTTCAAACCAGGCCTGCCACTGCGGCGGCGAACCGAACAGGCGTACTGTAGCCAGCATCAGATGGTGAAAACCGAATACATGCCCGAGTGAGCTGTCAGCCCGGCCCAGCGTGCGCACCACGTCAAGGGTGTGCCGCCAGTTGGCGCCGAGGCCGCCATGCGCCTCAGGAATGCTCATCGCCAGAAGACCGCTGGCGCGCAATGCGTCCCGTTCGGCCTTGGGCGTTCCGCCCTGTGCATCGCGTTCCGCGGCGGTCGTCGCAAACTCCACGGCCAGGCGCTGCGCGATCTGCAGCGGCGTATCGGCGACGCGGGATGCCTCCGTGTCCGGCAGTACGTAGGTCGAACTCATAGGAATAAAGACACTCACTGCGCTCCGTGCTGGCGTGAATCATTATTTATCGGCCGACGGACGTTGAACGACGTCGATCCGAGTTGCTTCGTCAGCGACATATTCTGACGATCCGGCACAAGGTTCGATGCATTTTGTTGTGGTATGCAAAGCCGAATTGCTGATTACGCAGCAGCATCGTTATCGGCGCTGCCTCTGCGCCAGCACCCAATCACCCGACGCTTCCCAGCGCAGACGTCTCGGAATACTGAAAGCCTGTGCGCGCCTCTCCAATACGCGGCGCTGCTGCTGGAGCAGCAGCGCCGCGTCCACCCTGCTTCGCCAGCTTCATACGTCAGCCTGCAATGGTTCCATGCCACCGCGATATACGTCGGCGAATTCGGCGCAAACGGTTATGCCATTTGACTCGGCGCTCGATCGCGTCGATTGGCACCTTCAGCGTCAGTCTGAGGTTTTCCCAAAAAAGCAGGATGGCATGGTCCTCGCTAAACAGATTGCACTCCAGATTAATTCGCAGCCAATTGAAAGGATTGTCCGAATGAGCAACAGATTGAAAGTCGTCGCCGTCTCGGGAGGATTGCAGAGGCCGTCACGAACTCTCGTCGTGGTGGAACGCGTGCTCGCCGAGCTCGGTGACGCGATACCGGTTGATACGCATCTCGTCGAGCTGGGGCAGATCGCCTCGCGTCTCGCGGGCGCGGTTCATCGCACGCAGGTTCCGGCCGACGTGGAAGCCCACATAGCGGCTATTGAATCGGCCGATCTGCTAGTAGTGGCGAGCCCGGTTTATCGGGCGTCGTACACGGGGCTCTTCAAGCATTTATTCGATCTCGTGCATCACGAGGCGCTGTTCGATGTGCCCGTTCTGCTCGCCGCGACCGGCGGCAGCGATCGTCACGCGCTCGTCATCGATCATCAACTGCGTCCGCTGTTCAGCTTCTTTCAGGCGCGCACGCTGCCGATCGGCGTATATGCGTCCGAGGCGGATTTCAGCGGCTACGCCATTTCTAACCCAGTACTGGAGGAGCGCATTGCTCTCGCGGTATCACGCGCGTTGCCTTGGCTGCATGCGGGCCGACTTCCCGTTTCGCTTCCGCAAGCTTCCGCAGCGGCTGCATAGACCTTTCACTCCACTATCAGGAACACCATGAGCCAGAATCCATCTCACGACAACGCCGTCAAGTTCGCCTACTGGGTGCCCAACGTCAGCGGCGGATTGGTCGTCAGCACGATCGAACAGCGCACCGACTGGAGTCTCGAGTACAACCAGAAGCTCGCGCAGACCGCGGAGCAGGCTGGGTTCGACTATGCACTGAGCCAGATTCGCTTCACCGCCGGCTACGGCGCCGAATATCAGCACGAATCAGTGTCGTTCAGTCAGGCCCTGTTGCATGCGACGACCCGGCTCAAAGTCCTGGCTGCGATTCTGCCGGGTCCGTGGCATCCCGCCGTGGTGGCCAAACAACTGGCGACGATCGACCATATTTCGAACGGGCGCATTGCGATCAACGTCGTGAGCGGCTGGTTCAAGGGCGAGTTCACCGCGATCGGCGAGCCGTGGCTCGAACACGACGAGCGCTATCGCCGCTCGAAAGAATTCATTCAGGCGCTCAAAGGCATCTGGACGCAGGACAACTTCACCTTCAGGGGTGACTTCTATCGCTTCAACGATTACACGCTGAGTCCTAAGCCGGTCCAGAAGCCCCATCCGGAGATCTTCCAGGGGGGGAGTTCACGCGCCGCGCGCGACAACGCGGCCAGCGTGTCCGACTGGTACTTCACCAACGGCAATACGCCGGAGAACCTTAAAACGCAGATCGACGACATCCAGGCCAAGGCAGCGAAGAACAATCACAAGGTGCGCATTGGTGTGAACGCCTTCGTGATCGCACGCGATACCGAAGAAGAGGCTAGGGCCGTGCTCGCCGACATCATCAAGCATGCGCATGTCGAAGCCGTGCATGCCTTCGGCGACGCCGTCAAGCAGGCCGGCAAGGCTTCGCCTGAAGGCGAAGGCAATTGGGCCAAGTCGAGTTTCGAAGACCTCGTGCAATACAACGACGGCTTCCGCACCAATCTCATCGGTACGCCGCAGCAGATCGCCGAGCGCATCGTCGAATTGAAATCGGTGGGGGTGGATCTCGTGCTGACCGGCTTTCTCCATTTCATCGAAGAAGTCGAATACTTCGGCAAACGGGTGTTGCCGTTGGTGCGCGAGCTCGAACGCAAACAGCAGGCCAAGGCGGCCTGATCATGACAAGCGCTCAGCCGTCGACACTACCGGACTGGCTGCGCCATCAGGCGCAGCAGAGGCCGCATGCCATTGCGTTGCGCCACAAACAGTTGGGCGCATGGCACACCTTGTTGTGGCACGACGTGACAGTTGCGGTCGAGCAACTGGCCGCCGGCCTCGCACAACGCGGCTTTACGGCAGGCGACGCGCTGTTGCTCGTCAGTCATCCGCGCGAGGAGGCGCTGTTGCTGTCGCTTGCCGCGCAATGGAACGGCGGTGTGGCCATACCGCTCGATCCGCAAACCGCTGGCGACGCGTTGCGAGCCATCCTCACGCACCTCGCCCCGCGCTTCGTGTTCGCCGAAAACGACAGCCAGGTGGACAGTCTGCTCGCTCATGAAGGATTGCGCGTGATCGACGCCAATCCGCGCAATCTGACGCCTCACCCGCATCCCGCAGTGACCGACTATCGCGCCTTGTCGATCGGACATGAAGGCAGCTTCTCCGCCACCGCTAGCCCGCACGATGACGCCTTTGCCTTCGTGCGTATTGATACCGCTGGACAGCTCGTTGCCCAGCGTTTCACTCATGCGACTCTGGTCAAAGAGGCACGGCAACTCGTCGCTGCGGAGCAATTGACTGCCGACGACGAAGCGTTTGCCGCACGCGCATTCGCCGCGGCTTCCCAGGCGCGCTATCTGATTGCGCCATGGGTGCTGGGCGGCTTCCGTCTGAATTTTCCGGAGTCGCTTGCTACCCGCGACAACGATCGCCGCGAACTCGCGCCGACGCTGGTTGCCGGCACGCGCGAAACCTACGCCCGGGTGGCCCAGCTCGTCGACGACCGCCTGCCGGGCGCACGCTCATGGCGTCGTCGCCTGATCAACAGGGGCCAGAGCCAGCAAGGTGGTCCGCTCGCGCTCATGTTGACGTGGTGGTTCATCACGCGTCCATTGCGTGAAGTGATCGGCTTTTCGCGCACGCGTGCCGCGCTCGTCATTGGGCCGCCGCTCGACGAGGCGACCGGCGCGCTGTTCGCAGCGTTACATGTTGACGTGCGCGCGTGGCCCGATAGCGGCGAGTGGCGACGCGTCGACCAGCCGCATGAAACTGCGACCGGCCCGCGCTACGGGACGGACGGTGTGGCGCAACAACCGGCGTATTGAGGCATGACCCAACATTCGATCACGACGTCTTCCAATGCGCTGCTGTCACTCGATCACATTTCGCTGTCGTTCAAGGGCGTGAAAGCGGTCACCGACATCAGCTTCGCGGTGCGCACGGGTGAAATCTGCGCATTGATCGGACCGAACGGCGCGGGCAAAAGCTCGTTGCTCAACGTCATCAACGGGGTCTATCAGCCGCAGCATGGCAGTGTGCATTTCGACGGCCGCACCTATCGGCGGATGAATCCCTATCACGCGGCGCACAACGGCATCGCCCGCACGTTTCAGAACATCGCGCTGTTTCGCCGGATGAGCGTGCTGGACAACGTGCTCACCGGCCGCAATCTGCATCGGCGCAGCACGTGGCTCGAACAGACGCTGAACATCGGCCGCGCGCGCAGCGATGAAAGGGCGCAGCGCCGCTATGCCGAGGTCGTGCTCGACGCGCTCGACCTGCAACGTTATCGCCATACCACCGTCGGCACATTGCCGTACGGCGTGCAAAAGCGCGTCGAACTGGCTCGCGCGCTCGCCGCCGAGCCGCGCCTGCTGCTGCTCGACGAACCGATGGCCGGCATGAACGGCGACGAGAAACGTGCGATGGCCGGCTACGTGCTCGACGCCAATACGCAATTCGGCGTGACGGTCGTGCTCATCGAGCACGACATCGGCGTGGTGATGGACCTGTCGGATCACGTGGTCGTGCTCGACTACGGCAGGAAAATTGCCGACGGCGCCCCCGCCGACGTGCGCAGCAACCCGGACGTGCTAGCCGCCTATCTCGGCACCCGTCATTGAGAGACCGGACAACATGGGATTTTTCCTCGAAGTACTCGTCGGCGGCTTGCTGGCGGGCGTGATGTACTCGATGGTCGCGATCGGCTTCGTGCTGATCTACAAAGCGTCCGGTGTATTCAATTTCGCGCAGGGGTCGATGGTGCTGTTCGGCGCGCTCACCTACGTGAGTCTGGTCGAGCGGCATGTGAACCCGGTGCTCGCGTTCGGCGCGACGCTCGCGGCACTCGTGGTGATTGCGTTGCTGATCGGACGTCTTGTGTTAAGGCCGCTGGTCAATCGCCCGCCCATTGTTCTGTTCATGGCGACGCTGGGTCTGAGCTTCATTCTCGAAGGCGCGGCCCAGTTGTTCTGGGGCGCTCAGGTGCACGGCCTGGATCTGGGCATCGACGACAAGCCGCTGAACGTCGGCGGCGTCATGATCAGTCAGTTCGACATCTTCGCCGCGGCGACCGCCGGCGTGCTCGTGATCGGCTTGTCGCTGCTGACTAGCCGCACACGGCTCGGCCTGTCGTTGCGCGCCGTCGCCGACGACCCGCTCGCGGCACTGGCGATCGGCGTGCGGCTGCCGCGCGTGTGGGCGATCGTATGGGCGCTGGCAGGCTTCGTCAGCCTCGTGGCGGGGCTCCTGTGGGGTGCCCGGCTCGGCGTGCAGTTCTCGTTGTCGCTGGTGGTGCTGAAGGCGCTGCCGGTGCTGATCATCGGCGGATTTTCGTCGATTGGCGGGGCGATTGTCGGCGGTCTGCTGATCGGCGCGTCGGAGAAACTCGCCGAGGTGTATGTCGGCAGCCTGCTTGGCGGCGGCATCGAAAACTGGTTTCCCTACCTGCTCGCGATGCTGTTCCTGCTCGCGCGGCCGGTCGGCTTATTCGGCGAACCCGCCGTCGAACGCGTGTGAGGTCGCCGATGTCATCCGCTCCCCGCCCTGTGAACGCGCCGCGCGAGTTAAAACCGCGCAGTTTCAAACCCCGCGGTTTCAAACCCTATTCGCGGCGCTCGTTGCTGCTGAAGATCGGGCTCACGGCCATGCTCGCGTCGATCGCGTTCGTCGTCGTACCGGTATTCGGCAACGACTATTGGCTCAACGCGATTCTGATTCCGTTTCTCGTGCTGTCGCTCGCCGGCCTGGGGTTGAACCTTGTCACCGGCTATGCGGGACAACTCTCGCTCGGGTCAGCCGCGTTCATGTCGATCGGCGCCTACGCCACTTACAACCTGGTCGTGCGCGTGCCGGCGCTGCCGCTGGCCGTCGACCTGCTGCTCGGCGGACTGATCACCGCCGTTGCCGGCGCGCTGTTCGGCTTGCCGAGTCTGCGCATCAAGGGCTTCTACCTGATCGTCTCGACCCTCGCCGCGCAGTTTTTCGTGGAATGGATCTTCACGCGGGTCAGCTGGTTTTCCAACGACGATACCTCGGGCGTCCTGAGCGCGCCGCGTCTCACGGCATTCGGCTGGAAAATCGACACGCCCGCCGCCCGCTATCTGCTCGTACTCGGTGTCGCTTCGGTGCTGTTCGTGCTGGCGGCGCGCCTCGCGCGCAGCGAACTCGGCCGACGCTGGATGGCCGTGCGCGACATGGACACGGCGGCGCACGTGATCGGCATTCCGGTCGGCCGCACCAAGCTGCTCGCCTTCGCGCTGAGTTCGTTCGTGATCGGCGTGGCAGGCGCGCTGTGGGCGTTCGCTTATCTGGGCACCGTCGAGCCGCACGGCTTCGACCTCGATCTGTCGTTTCAGGTGCTGTTCATCATCATCATCGGCGGCATGGGCAGTATCGGCGGAAATTTTCTGGGGGCGGCGTTTATCGTGCTGCTCCCCATTCTTCTCTCGCACGCGGCCGGTGCACTCGCTGCCGTCGGTATCGAAGCCGGCCAGTTGCAGAACCTGCAAAAAATCCTCTTCGGCACGCTGATTATCGTTTTTCTCATCAAGGAGCCCGACGGCCTCGCAAGACTGGTTCAGACCGCGTGGAATCGTCTGCGCGACTGGCCGTTGCGTGCGTGACGCCGGGTTCTTCCCTCCTCCTTCGCAACTCCACTTATCTATTCAAGGTTCGCTCAGTATGAATTTCATCGACTCCCTCAAACGACGCGGGACGGTATCGCGCGTGGCGGCTATCGCCAGTTTGATGCTTGCTCTGACCGCCGCGTCGGCGCCCACCGCGCGGGCCGCCGGCGAAGAATACTTCCCGCTGCAAAGTTATCGCGTCGGCCCGTATGCGGCCGGCGGCAGCGGCTTCTTTGGCGGTTTCATCGACTACATGAACCTCATCAACAAACGCGACGGCGGAGTCAACGGCGTCAAGCTGACGTGGAGCGAGTGCGAAACCGAATACGTCGTGGAAAAGGGCGTGGAATGCTACGAACGGCTCAAAGGCGGCCTGAACGGTGCGCCCGCGGCGGCTACCAATCCGCTTTCGGTCGGCATCGCCTACGCGACGCTCGACCGCTCCACCGCCGATAAAATTCCGCTGATCACGATCAACCACGGCCGCACGGATTCGACCGACGGCGCGGTCTTTCCGTACGTCTTCCCGCTGCAACTCAACCCGTACAGCGAAGTCTCCGCGATCGTCAACTACATCGGCCAGCAATCCGGCGGGTTGAATCAGCTCAAGGGCAAGAAGATCGTGGTGCTCTACCACGGTTCTCCTTACGGCCGCGAAACGATTCCCGTGCTGGACACGCTGTCGAAAAAATACGGCTTCGAACTCACGCAGATCGAAGTGCCGCATCCCGGTAACGAGCAGGGCTCGCAGTGGCTCACCATTCACCGGATCAATCCCGATTGGGTCATCCTGCGCGGTTGGGGCGTGATGAATCCGGTGGCGTTGAAGTCAGCGCAGAAAGTGGGCTTTCCGGCCAATCACATCATCGGCAACATCTGGAGCAATTCCGAGGAGGATGCCCGCCCGGCAGGCGACGCCGCGAAGGGTTTCATCTCGATCACCACGCATCCTTCGGGCACCGACTTCCCCGTCATTCAGGCGATCAACCAGTATGTGATCAAACCGGGTAACGGCAACCTCAAAGACCCCGCGCGCTTCGGCACGGTCTACTACAACCTCGGTGTGGTCAACGGCATTCTCAATGTTGAGGCGGTGCGCGTGGCGCAAGCCAGATTCGGCAACAAACCGCTTACCGGCGAACAGGTGCGCTGGGGCTTCGAACATCTGAATCTCGACGACGCACGTCTCAAACAATTGGGCGCTTACGGGCTGGTTCAGCCGCTGAAACTCTCGTGCTCCGATCACGAAGGCGGCGGCGCGGTCCGCTTCCAGCAGTGGGACGGCCAGCAATGGAAGGTCATCAGCGGCTGGGTGCAGGCGGATCGTGCGCTGCTGCGGCCGATCATCGAG
Organism: Paraburkholderia xenovorans; assembly: GCF_046030735.1. Lineage (GTDB taxonomy): Bacteria > Pseudomonadota > Gammaproteobacteria > Burkholderiales > Burkholderiaceae > Paraburkholderia > Paraburkholderia xenovorans_A. The sequence continues at coordinate 15,327 of NZ_JAQQBV010000057.1, read as the reverse complement.
AAGTCGGCGAATGCGTACGCCAGGGAAAAAGGCATTACCCCGCGCGATTGCAGCAAGGATCTCTGAGCATGAGCGCCGCCCCGATTCTGCAGGTCGACGACATCGCCGTCACCTATAGCCAGCTCATTCCGGCTTTGCGCGGCGTTTCGCTGACGGTGCCCGCCGGCGCCATCGTCGCGCTGCTGGGCGGCAATGGCGCGGGCAAAACCACCACGCTGAAGGCCATCTCGAGCCTAATACGCGCAGAACGGGGCGAGCTGACGTCGGGCCATATCACGTATCGCGGCGACTCGATCGGCAACGCCGATCCGTGGACGCTCGCGGCGCGTGGTCTCGTTCAGGTTCTGGAGGGACGCCGCTGTTTCGCGCATTTGTCGGTTGAAGACAACCTGCGGCTCGGATCATTCGTGCGACGGCCGACACGCGGCGATCTCTCGGCGGATCTCGATCGAATCTACGAAATCTTTCCGCGCCTGAAGGAGCGCCGCCTGGCGCTCGCGGGATACACGTCGGGTGGAGAACAGCAAATGGTCGCGATCGGCCGTGCGCTAATGGCGCGGCCTGCGCTGGTCTTGCTGGACGAGCCTTCCATGGGGCTCGCTCCGCAAGTAGTCGAAGAAATCTTCGAGACCGTGGCGGCCCTCAATCGAGACGACGGCGTGAGTTTTCTGCTGGCGGAACAGAACGCGGCGATTGCATTGCGCTATGCACAGTTCGGCTATGTGCTGGAAAGCGGCCGGGTGGTCGCGCAAGGCACCGCACAAACACTGCTCGGCCTCGACACTTTGCGGGACGCCTATCTGGGAAGCAGCAAAGCTGATGTCGACGGAGCCGCGAGAGGATCTCGTCGTTTGCAGGCTTAGCTCACGACCTCATTCAAACCCACCGCGGTATGATGGACTTTACGACCCAACGTCCTTTAGGGGATTGAAGATCGGCAACAGGGTCGCGCTTTCAATCGCAGGCCCATAAGGTCGTGCGCACTCATCTGCACGTGGCTCGTTGTCATATCGAGAATATCTTCAATATAGATGTTCGGCCCCCGATCAAACCCGGATCTCTCTAACGGTTGTACGGTGTCTAGCGTGCCACCGCTTCGAGTGCTTTTCCGCATACATCATGGAGTCGGCTCGCGCGACAAGTTGGTCGAACGATTCATCTTCGGCCAGATCGCGGCTTGCTTCACCGACGCTGTAGCTGATCGGGTAGCACCTGCCGCCGTTCCGGTTCATGGCCACGGTGCTTTCATCCATGCGCGACATGGCAATTCTTGCTTTGGCCAGATCGTCGTGCATGACAACAGCAAATTCGTCCCCACCAATCCGCGCAACGATATCGGAACCGCGAAATGTGTTGCGAAGCAACGTCGCTACATCCACCAGGAAACACGATCCGGCTTCGTGACCGAAACTATCGTTGACCTGCTTCAGACCGTCGAGATCGAAGAACAGAACAGTCAGAGGGGACCGGTCTCGTCGCGCCTGCAGCACAGCTTGCTCGCCGAGCAGATTGAATCCACGGCGGTTCAGTACCCCTGTCAGTTCGTCGGTCAGCGACATGTCGCGAAGATCGCATTCGAGCTCATTGATCCGCCCCGCCATCAGGATGACCAGGCCGAACAACGCGATTGAGATTACGGACGCGCTGAGTGCCGCTGCGTAGGGTGCGGATAGCCAGCCCTGCCGGGTGGTGTACGCGCTGCCGCTCACCATCAGGAACGGCAACAGAAGCGCGAATGGCATAACGGTTCGTGCAATGCGGCTGCCGATTCCGATTCCCAAAAGAACAGAAAAATGGCCGCTCTCTGCCCGGCGCCCAACTTTGACGAAGACCAGTAGCGCCATACAGGCGAGGGTATGAGGCGAGGTCCGCGTGTCGGCTGATTCGCCGAAAAACCTGGCTGCCCCAAAACAGTACCCGGCGAGTATCACCAGCGTCAGAACCACCATCGCGACGGTGAGCATGTCGACCATGTTGGAGATTTGGCTTTTGCGAGCTCGGACAAACAGCAATGTCGTGCCAAGCAGGATAAAAAACACCGACGTCTGCAGGGCCATGCGTCCGGACATACTCGATGTCGGGTCGGCAGCCAGCAGTGTGTCGATGCCGCTCGTCCATCCGGTCAGATGCTCAAGCAACACCGATCCGGAGATAACGACAATCGCCCCGGCGAAAACGCGGCCCAACATCAGATGACGGGACGTCTGCCTGTTTCGGGACAGCGCCAGACTGCCCGCTCCAAGCAGCAGGCACAGGGCGGTATTGATCTTCATCAACGACCAGCCATGGGGGAGAAGCTTAGCCAGCGCGGGAATCAGCCAGGCACAAAGCACGGTTCCCGCGGTTAGTGTAACGAGCACGAGGGACACCATCTGCATGGAGGCGAGCCGGTCAAGGATCTTCAGGTCAGGCCGACTGGAAAATATTTTTAATGAGTCGGCTGTAGGCATTGGGATGACATCGCTGGGAGGGAACTTTGCTTGGGTAGGTACGCAAAGTGTAGCGTTTCCAGAGTCAGAGTTTATTTTTCGCTAACTTGCATTAGCCTTTCCGACGAACGACAGCAGAGTGCTATTTACTGTGCCCACCGTATCAGGGCATCTACCGGATCCGAGTTCCCGCGGCGCCTTGCAGGTGCCCCGGCAATGGCGTGCAATTTATCTGAGAGTCCTCGTTCGATTCGCCCCAAGAGGTTCAGAATGTCGGTGGACAACCTATCCGAAAACCCGGGTCCATGCTGCACGAAGGCGAAGCGAGCGATCTTCGAAAAGATACGAGGCAACCAACGCCAGAAGAGCTGGAATAGCGCCCGTCACGATGTGCTCGATATAAGGGAGGCGGTAATGACTTGCGTGCGAATAGGCGTCACCTGCCGTAGCCAGGAAGCGGACGACAAACGCATTGCCGTATCGATTCGTATAGAGTTTCGCTACAGGCGTAAAGGTCAAAAGTACGGTCAGCAGTTCAGTAAGCTGACCCGTATGGAATGCAATCGTCCAGTGGGCGAGGCTCATGACACCTCCCCCAGCTCCCCGGCATGCAAGTCATGCACGCGCTGGTCGGTTGTCAAAAACGCTGGATAAACAGCATGACGCGGCGCTTCCGCTCAGTTAACACGATGTATTTCCATCAATGCCGTTGTCGCGGCTGACGCCACCGTTCAGAACCCGGCACTCTTCCACGTCCTGCTCGATCATCTGGAGGCAATCGACACGGAGGTGCGGATAAAAACTTGGACTACGTGGGGGTAGTTCATGTACGCGTACGAAGACCGTATCCACGCCGTCAGTGCTGTACATCAAACTGGGCCGACGAGTGGCTGCGACCATTCGACAACTGGGCTATCCGGCCAAGATTGCTCTGAAGAGCTAGCACCGGTAGTTCGAATTGCGCCTCGATTTGTCTGCTGGCTACGCGTTTGGGCAGTGCTTACATCCCGTGGTACAAAGCAACGCTGATCAAGGTCTCGCTTGACTTTCTCAGCCCTCTCGAATAGCGGGAGAGTCTGGGAATTGCGGCATAAACCGGTCCAATATTTTAGTCGCCTCCCTTATGTCGGCATGCACGAAGACTCAATCAGAACTTATGACGAATCCCTGTGCGTATCGCCGTTTGGACGTCCGTACTCGATGGGGCACCGAGCGCTGCCTGAGTCTGTGCGCCAAAACCATGATCGTGCGCGAGTGCGCCGACCACATATACATCAGTACGCTTCGATAGGAAATAGTCCGCACTGAGCACCACCTGATTCGCGCTGCCCAGCCCATTGTTTCGCCGCTGGAACTGATACCCGCCCCCGAGTGAAACACTCGGCTCGACGAGATACGCAATACCGCCTTCATAGGTGGACGCACGCGCCTTTGTGCCGCTCGATAACTGCACGTCGGTCACCAGTGCAAAAATCCGTACCTTACCGAGGTTGTACGCAGTACCTCCAGCGAACTCACTTGAGTTGGCCGTTCCGGTAGCGTTGTGGATAGACATGTAGGCGAGTGACGTGCTGAATGTGCCATTGTCGTAGTTCAGGATAAAGTTGCTCGAACTGTTGGTCCCAATAGAACCAGCTACATTCCCGAAGCCGTACATCGCACCCAATGAGAACCCCGCCATCGAAGCAGATCGATACTTTACGGAATTGTTGACGTCGTCACCCCATATCCGGTTGTCAAGTGAGTAGGCCCCGGCTGCATAAGCTGGCAGGCTGAATGCCAGCAGTCCGGCCGGTGTGTTTGATGCGATCGCGTATGCCGGGAAGACACTGCCAATGAAATCGTATTGACGACCAATTGTTAGCGTGCCCCAGTTTCCGTCCAGACCGACAAACGCCTGACGTCCAAACAGAAGACCTCCTTGGCCGAGCGCTCCGGTGCCAATGTTGAAGCCGTTTTCCAATGTGAAAATAGCTTTCAGTCCGCCACCCAGATCCTCAACGCCCGTCATCCCCCAACGATTCCCCTGACTCGACCCGGACAACAACTGGATTTCTGAACCGTGGCCGATAGGCGTAGCTACGTTGTTTGTGTAGGTAACGCCCGCGTCGATGAGCCCGTAGAGCGTAACGCTTGATTGAGCGAATACTGAACCACTACAGCACAGGGCCGCAACGAAAATTTTCTCTTTCATTAAGGTATCCAAACTATTTGATATGTTAATCAGGATGCAAGAATCGCCGTTGAGCACGCCGCGATATCGAGCAAATTTGAGTGTTCGACTACTCATTGAGTACGCTCGGCATCTTTGCGTGCTTTTTTCTCCCCGATGCTGATGATGCAGAGTTGATGCCTATATGTAGGAGCGCTGCAATGCACTCCGTCCGCATCTCTCGGTTGACGTCTGGACATCCCGTAGCGGCCAGTACAGCCTTATTACGACGGCGCGGACTAGTCAATAATCACCGAGCAAGTCTTTGCCGCGGCGCGCTTGCGACTTGCACAACGCGTTGGCCAACTTTTTCTACGTCGGCAAGAAGGGGCCATGCTCACAGCATTCAAACAGGAATATTGCCGAGCCAATCGCAAGGATCCATGGCCGACGCTGAGCGTTTGCATCACGAAACCGTGAGTTCCATGAGACCACCCTCGGCTTATCGCGAACTGGATGCGACCGAGCATAGGTCAAAATTTAAAACATAATTTGCGTATACGCAAATTATGGTAAACACTTCTATGCGCCAGAATTTCGGCATGTTGCTGATAAGCAAATTTATTGGAAGTAGAAGCGTTGTAGACGCAGGTATGTGGCTGGGCCTACATGTGGAGTTGGGTTGATGCGATTTCTATTTCATTTCAGACCACGCCCCGGACGTGACCTTGTCGAGCAAATGCCATGTGATTGCTCTCGTCGGTGACCACGCCGACCACCTTCGCAAGCTGCTTGCTCGCAGTCACGTACGCGTGCCCTATTCGGCTGTCAAAGTAGAGCGTGTCTCCTTTGCGAAGTCGAACCTTTTCCATCGCTTCGAAATAGACGTCGACCTCCCCGCTCAGGACATATATAAACTCATGACCAGCATGTCGCGCGTAGTCTTGCGGACCATTGAACTGGCGCGCATGAATTGTTCCTAGCAAGGGTTCGAATGGCTTGTCCGCGACTCCGGAGGCGAGAAACTCATAAGTGAAAGATAGGCCCCGATAGGCCACGCCTCCTCCTGACCTTGTAACGATCGGTCCGCTCATCGACGCGACTTCTCGTGGGTCTCGCGAGAACAGCGTGCTGAGATCGATTTCCAGGGCGCGCCCGAGTGCCGCGAGATTCTCATATCCCAGCGCAAGCTGGCCGCGCTCGGCTCGCGAGATCGTGGTTATGGACACTCCGCATTTCTCGGCCAGTTGCATCAATGTCCACCCGAGCCGCTTCCGGGCCGTACGCAATCGTTGCCCCAGCTCCGTCGGCGCGAGCGGCGCAGCCGTTTCTGTCTTTTCTGGCACTGCCTTCATGAAACCTCCAGCCCTGCGGCCAGGTTGCGTCACAGATGATGCCCGGCGACCGGGACTTACCATCAAAAATACGCCAATTGCGTCGACTGAATTTTGCGTAAACGCAAAATATGGTAGGATTGCATCACGACATCTGCCGTCGCGAATTTGCGCTTCTGAGTATACGTTTTCACGGGAACTAATTGACATGAGAATTGTGGTCGTCGGCGCGGGTATCGCGGGAACCGTGACTGGGCTTGCCCTCCTACGTGAAGGGCACGAAGTTCATATTCTTGAAGGCGCCGACGCGGCTGCCTGCGGCGCAAGTCATGCCAACGCGGGCCTGGTCTCGCCGGGCCACTGCTTCAGTTGGGCCGAGCCCGGCGTCATGAAGATGGTGGTCAAATCCGCGCTGGGTATCGGTGACGGCATCGGGATCTACCAGCCTTGGAGTCCAGCACTGATCAAATGGGGTTTGATGTTTAATCGGCAAAGCAAGCGGGAGCGATGGCTCGCGAACTCGCGTGCGGCGCTTGCATTGTCAGCGTACTCTCGTGATCAGCTGTTTGGCCAAAGCACGATTCCGCGTGATTCATATGACGGTAAGCACACGGGGATCCTCTATCTTTACGGGTCGGACGAATCGCTCGGCGCAGATGATGCCGAGCTTCTTAGCCAGGCGGGCGAGGCTTTTCAAAGTCTTAATGCCGATGAAGTTCTGGAATGCGAACCGATGTTTCAGTCCTCTACAATCCGGTTCGACAGGGCAATATATAGTCCGAACGACGGTACGGGGGATGCTGCCCGTTATGCGGCGGCGGCGCTCAAGGAGGCAGTCAAACTCGGAGCCCAGGTACACCTTTCGGAGCCAGCCGTTTGCCTTGAACAGTCTGGATCTCGGATCACTGCGGTCGTTTCGAACAAGCGTAGATACGATACTGACGCCGTTGTCATCGCGTCTGGTTTGTGGTCTCGCGGCTTGCTGTCTCGTATTGGTTACAACTTGCCGATCCACGGTGTTACAGGTTATTCCGTCACCTATAAAGGGCCGTTTAGCGGGGTTCCCAAGGCAGGAGCCGTCTCCATTCCGCACAAGATTGCGTGGACCGCCTTCGGCGAGGATCGCATACGGTTCACGGGCTTTGCTGACATTGGAATTCCTCATCGCAAACGCATCGAACAGCAATTCGATGCACTCACGAGGTTTGCGTCGAGTGTCCTACCAGATGTCAAAAGATTCGAACCCAGCAAGTGGGTCGGCCAACGACCCATGACGCCGGACAACCTTCCATTCCTCGGACGGGGAAAACACGAAAATCTTTGGCTGAACTGTGGTCACGGCGCGATGGGTTGGACGATGGCGTGCGGCTCTGCGCGAATTATCGCTGACCTCATCGGGGGCAGGATCCCGCAAATCGACGTTACTCCGTATCGCCTGGACAGATTCTCCTAGTGGCTCAGCGAATGCACGTCACCACTGACTGGTGACGTGCCATGCTTACCCCAGGAATATTGACATGGCAACTTCGCTGCTCTTTTGTGCTGGATCGTCGAAGCGCGTCCACACAGCGGTCCTATTGAAGAACAGACTCGCACATTCGTGGAAAGCATCTCGGCCAGTCTGCCGAAGTTCGGGTTGACGAAAGAGCAGAGTGTCAGGCGACGGTGCGGTTGCGCGATCTGCGATTTCGCAATCTTTAAACAACAGTTGTCCTAGCTATTTGAGGAAGAGCGCCGTCACTTGGCGCCAGCGGAGCCATGAAGAAAATGACATTGAATAAGAAGCTCGGATCGGTGATTGCCGTGCTATGGCTCGGACTGGTCGCGATCGGATTTATTGGGGCGTGGCAAAGCCGCTCAGCCACCATGGACGATCGCCGCGAACAATTGAAAGCGCTGGTTGCCGAAGGTATCACCGCCACGGCTCATCTCCAGAGTCTCGCCGCAAACAAGACGATCTCCGAAGACGAAGCGAAAAAGCGCGCACTTGAAGTGCTTGCTTCGATGCGCTACGGCAAGGATGGCTACATCACCGTAATCGACTCGCAGCCCACGATGATTATGCATCCGATCAGTCCGGCCCTGAACGGGCAAAACGTAGCGAACGTTAGCGACGCGGCGGGCACCAAGCTCTTTGTCAAAATTGTTAGCGGAGCCGGGTCGGCGGCTGATGGCTGTTTCGTCAACTATTTGTGGTCAAGGCCCGGCAGCGATACCATCGTGCCGAAGATGAGCTTCGCGATGCACTTCGTACCGTGGGACTGGTTCGTTGTTACTGGTATGTACACGGACGACATCGACGCCGCGTTCTACGCAAGCGCACTGCGCTGGTTTGCCATCACCACGGTGCTCGGCGTGCTCGCTTCGCTTGTCATGCTGCTGGTGTTGCGCAGCATCAAGCGTGAACTCGGCGGCGATCCTTCCATTGCCGTGGACGCAGCGCAACGCATTGCGCGCGGCGACCTCACCACGCACGTGCCACTTGCCACCGGCGACTCGCATAGCTTGATGTTCGCGTTGAGCGAGATGCAGAGCGGTCTCGTGGAAACCGTCACGCGCGTACGCATCGGAGCCGAGAACATCAACGTGGGGGCATCGGAGATTGCAGCGGGGAATACCGACCTGTCGCAACGCACCGAGCAACAAGCCGCCGCGCTGGTGCAGACTGCGTCAAGCATGGAAGAGATGACGGCCAACGTGAAGCAGAACGCCGACAGCGCGACGCAAGCTGCCAGGCTCGCCGGCGAAGCCGCCGATGTGGCTCAGCGCGGCAGCGGCGTGGTCGAGCAGGTCATTCACACCATGACGCGCATTACAGAAAGCTCGGAGCAGATTGGCGACATCATAGGCGTGATCGACGGCATTGCGTTCCAGACCAACATCCTCGCGCTGAACGCGGCCGTGGAAGCAGCGCGTGCCGGCGAACAAGGGCGCGGGTTTGCCGTGGTGGCAGCGGAAGTGCGCAGCCTCGCACAGCGATCTGCCACGGCGGCGAAGGAGATCAAGGCGCTGATCGGGACATCGACCGAGACGGTGAAAGAAGGCGCGTCGCTGGTGTCGAACGCCGGCGCGACGATGAGCGAAATCGTGAGGTCGGTGCGCCGCGTGAACAAGATCCTTGATGAAATCAGCCACGCTTCGAATGAGCAAAGCGCGGGTATTGAACAGGTGAACCGCGCCGTGGGTGAAATGGATCAGGTGACACAGCAGAACTCAGCGCTGGTGGAAGAAGCGGCAGCGGCGGCACATTCGCTGAAGGATCAGGTCGATGTATTGCGCGAAGCGATTGGGAGCTTTTCGCTGCCGCCTGCTAAATAGCCTATCTGTAGACAGCAGCACTTGACTCGACAGGCAGAGTCAGCCTAATCCGGATTTGTCCGAGACCAACGGACGTCAACGTACTTCACGCTGTTCCATATACATTTCCGATGACGCGACAAAGCACGTCATCAAAGATGCCGCTGTCTCCGTAGACGCGCGCTCGCTGTTGACAAGGATAGCCATGCTCAGATGCGGCATGGATTCCTGAACGGGGACTTCCACAATCCCGGTCGAATGCCGGCATTCGTTTAGCGTCGGCTCAGGAAGGATTGTCATGCAATCAAGCGAGCGAAGCAGGCTCTGGGCGATCGCCAGCGAGCCGCATTCGACGACGGTCGTGGGCGGTGCGATGGTTGCAGGCCAAAACCACGGCACAGACGACCCCGAACCCCATCCAGGATATTGTGGCGTTACCCAAGTACATTCACGCAATTCAGCCAGCGACCGTGCATCTTTCAGCGGATGACCCGCGCTCGCGACAACACATTGGCAAATATCGAATAACGGTTGCAATTGAATGTGCTGTGGCAATTGGTCGTCGCCCATGGGCAGAACGGCAAAGTCGAGACTGCCATCCGATAACCCGTCGATGGTGTTCTTGACGGACGCCTCAAGCACCGTCACCCGCGAGCGCGGCAAAATCGCCTGAAAGCGAGTGAGTACTGCGGGCAACAGGGTTATCGCCGCCGACGCGCTCACGGCAATGCGTACCACTCCACCGCCGCCTTCGCGACGAGCGCGCATGGCCTCGTCGGCATGAAACATCTGATTTCGGAGGATTTGCGCGTGTTTGATCAGCGCCTCTCCATGCAAGGTCAGCACCACCCCGTTGACATTGCGCTGAACCAGCGGCAATCCAACTTCCAGCTCAAGCATTCGAATGGCCTTGGTCACGGCGGGCTGCGTTATACCGAGCGCTCGTGCCGCGCCGCGAATGCTCCCGTGTTCCGCCATCGCCAGAAACATCGTCAGTTGGTGAAATCTCATACTCGCTCCTACGTCATGCGCCGTTCGCATGGGATAACTTTTTGCCTCGTTTCAGCATGAAGAGTTGTCTTTCCCGAAAATTTTGATCTCATCAAAATTCAACTGGCACATTGAAACTTCATCTTCAACACAAAAATTTTCCAGGAGACTATCTTGCCCAAAATCACCGCCGCTGCGAAGCGGCCTGCTGCACTCAGACATGGTACGCCAACGCTTGTTGTCGCGACAACCGTCGGCAACGCGCTTGAGTTCTTCGACTTCACGGCTTACAGCTTCTTCGCCATTGTCATCGGGAAACTCTTCTTCCCTTCCCTCTCGCCGTATCTCCAGTTGCTGACGTCCGTTGCGACATACGGCATCGGGTACGTGGCACGCCCACTGGGTGGGTTCTTTTTCGGTGCGTACGCAGACAAACACGGTCGCAAGTCAGCGCTGACGGCCACCATTTTGCTGATGGCGACGGGCTGCGCGTTGATCGGTCTAGCCCCGACGTATGCTCAGGCCGGACTACTGGCACCGGCGATTATCGTATTCGCCCGCATTTTGCAGGGATTTTCTGCGGGCGGGGAAGTGGGAACCTCCACCACGGTGCTGGTCGAGCACGCGCAGGCACGGCATCGCGGGTTCTTCGGCAGTTTGCAGTTCGCCAGTCAAGGCCTCGGCGTCGTCTTCGGCGCCGCGTTATCGCTAACTCTGACGGCGTGCTTGTCGCAAGCGGAAATTGAACAGTGGGGATGGCGCGTTCCGTTTCTGATCGGCGTAGCGATCGCACCGCTCGCGCTGGTGTTCCGGGCGCGCCTTCATGAGGTGCCGCGCGCAGCCGTTGCGCCAACGGGCAATGCAATCAATGAACCCTCGCGCCACAATCCGATAGCGGAAATTTTCAGCCACCACTGGCGTACACTTTGCGCCGCGACGCTGCTCATTATCGGCAGCACCGTCTGCTCGAATATCATCACCTTCTACGTGCCGACCTATGCGATCAGCGAACTGCACATTGCACCGAGCTACGCCATTGCTGCGGCGCTGACGTCGGGAATCACGATTGTGCTTGCCTCGCCGCTGGCTGGTTTTCTGTCCGACAGATTCAGTCGAAAGACGGTTGTCATATGGGCACGCATCTCGCTCATCCTGGTTCTTCTTCCGCTCTTTCATTGGATGTCCGTCTCGCCATCGGCCGCCCGCCTCCTTATCTCGGTTGGCGTGCTTAGTATTCTCATGGCCATGAGTACTGCACCAAGCATTACTGTCGTCCCCGAGATGTTTCCGAAAGCGGTCCGGGCCACTGGAATGTCCATTGTCTACAGCGTAGGCGTTTCGATATTCGGAGGGTTCTCGTTGACCGCTGCGGTCTGGCTTACCCACACCTTCAACAGCCACCTTGCCGCTGCCTATTACACGGTGGCGTGCACCGCGGTGTCCACGATTGCGCTGCTCTTCATTGCCGATCGGACCGGCAAAGCCCTTGAAGACTGAACGTTGCCATGCACAAGAACGGAGAATGTATGCCTGACTCGTACGAGTTTGATTTGTTGATTCTTGGTGGCACTGTCATCGACGGCACCAAAATTCCCCGATATGACGCTGACGTGGGAATATTGGGCGACACCATTGCCGTCATCGGCGACCTTAGCAAGGCTCGAGCACCCAAGGTCATCGATGCTCGAGGAAAGATTGTCGCGCCGGGCTTCATCGATGCGCATACGCACGACGACCAGGCGATACTCGTCGAGCCGCAGATGACCGCCAAAGTTTCGCAAGGCGTGACCACCGTCGTGACCGGCAATTGCGGCGTGAGTGCGGCGCCGCTTCCCCTAGGTGCTCCTTTGCCGATGCCCCTGAGCCTACTCGATCGCGACGAATTGCGCTTTGCTGCGTTCGGTGCGTTCCTCGATAGTATTCGGCGCAGCCCCCCAGCAGTCAATGTTGTCCCACTCGTGGGTCATTCAAGTCTACGCGCGTGCACGATGACCGATATGAATCGCCCCGCGACCGAGACCGAAATCGATGACATGCGTTCACTTCTGTCCGACGCGCTGGACGCCGGCGCGTTTGGGCTGTCGACGGGGCTGTTCTATCCGACTGCGAAGCGGGCGTTGACCTCGGAAGTCATCGAGGTAGGCCGAGCCTTGAGTTCGCGAAATGCCCTGTATGTCACCCATATGCGTGACGAATCCGACGATGTCATGACATCTTTGGCCGAGACGTTTCAGATCGGTCGCGAGCTTGACGTGAAGGTCATCATTTCGCACCATAAGGTCGGCAACCGGCGTAACCATGGACGTTCGGCTCAGACACTCGCATTTATCCAGAAAACGATGAAGCAGCAGGCCGTATGTCTCGATTGCTACCCCTACGACGCCGGCTCGACGATGATCAGCACGGACCCCAACCTGCTGGACGGGCGTGTCCTCGTTGTGGCGAGTGACCCGCATCCCGAATGTGCGGGGCGAGATCTCGGCGACATTGCCCTGGAATGGGGGGTGTCGAAAGAGGAAGCGGCACAGCGTTTGCAGCCCGGCTCGGCGATTTACTTCCTTTTGTCGGAAACCGATGTGCAGCGCATTCTTGAATTCCCGCCGACGATGATTGGGTCTGACGGTTTGCCCGGAACCAGCAAGCCTCACCCGCGTTTGTGGGGAACGTTCCCCAGAGTACTTGGGCGATACTGCCGGGAGCTAGGGCTGTTCCCGCTCGAGACCGCGATATGGAAGATGACCGGACTGACCGCGCGTAACTTCGGCATCGAGAATCGCGGAACGATCTCGGTCGGAATGGCGGCGGATCTCGTCGTCTTCGATGCGGGACAGGTGATTGACCGGGCGGACTATGATCATCCCACCCGGACGGCGGTCGGCATCGAGTACGTCGTGGCTAACGGGCAACTTACCTGGAAGCACGGTGTCCATACCGAAATATGTCCCGGCAGGCTTCTGCATCCGATTCGGCAAGATTGTGCAATCGGATCTGGGCAACGACCGTCGATGACCTGATGAATCCGAGCACCCGTGTGGTGGGTTACCTGTTGCTGCCGGCTCATGTTTTCCGCGCGCGCATGAAACGGCTCCATTGACCGGCGTCATTGCGCCGGGCTCAATAATGAAATGATGCTCGGGCCAGTACCAAGCTCCTTACACGTCGTTGGCGAGCGATATGGTTTCGCTGAACTGCCGGACCACATTAGGCACGCATGATGCTGAACACGGATGAAATTTTTTCCGGTAAACGATCACAATAATTCGCTCCGGGGGCATCCATGAATTGTGTGATTCACACACATCGCTTCAACTAAAATGAAGCGATGGGCCGCGAGATTGCGACTCGATTATGTTGGGTGCTGATGTATCACGAGACCGACACTCCGCAAATGGTTACAACGCTACGGGGATGCTGGAGAAGAAGGTCTTTGCTCTCAAAGTCGCAGCCCTCTCAACAGTCCAACCGGAAGGTCTCCGAAGCTGATCGGGCGACGATTTTCCGGCTGCGCGCCGAGCGTAAGGGCGCTCGCGGGATTCAGACATAGCTACTTCTGCACGCGGCCTCATGCTTCGGTCTCTTAAAGCAGACCGTAATTCCCGCTCGTTCGTTTTATTCGTGCAAAGCCGAGTTCCCCCAAATGCATACCGGCGACCAAAAGTCCCTCCGAACTAACCATGTCCAGAAGCCGTGATCGTCTAGTGGCTTCCAGGGAGGGGTCTTGATCGAATGCAATCGATACGTCCGGGCGTTCAATCTGGATGTGAGGAAAATGAACAATATCCCCCCAGACAAGCAGGCCCTGATCATGGGATTCGACAAGATACCCGGAGTGTCCATCTGTGTATCCTGGTAGCGGCAAGGCTTTGATACCAGGAAGCACTTCTCCCTCGTCGAAAGTACGGAGCTTGTCGCGGTAGCCATCGAACACATGACGCGCTATCAGGAAATTACCGCGGGCACGCTCGCTGGCGCGACTTAGATTTCCGTCATCCTGCCAAAATCCAACCTCTCGATGATGGGCAACAAGCTCCGCATTCGGAAAGGTGATTTGTCCGACCGCGTCCACCAGCCCTCCGACATGGTCGGGATGGGCGTGCGTGAGCAGGATTGTGTCGATCTCGGATAGTTCGACGCCAGCAAGCGATAAATTGGTTCTCAGGCGACCGCCCCATTGCTTTATGCCTCCAGCCCCACCGTCAATGAGAATTGTGCGGCCCGCTCCGCGTACCACGTAGCAGTTGATATGCACTGCGGAAGGCTCCTGCAGGCCTGCATCGTTTTGCATTCTGGAGGCCTCGGACTGGTCGATATTCGAGAGGAAGTCCAGGCTCGCGGTAAGGTAGCCGTCGCTGATTGCGGTGATCGTGAAATCCCCGGCTCGCTGACTTGGAAAGGTAATGGTGGACACAATTCTTCTCCAGAAGACTTCCTAATTTCGGGCGTGAATATTCGATGCGGCCTAACCAAAACAACGGACGCGCGCTGTGCGCCCCGTGCAGCGCTCGATGGCGTTGTCCAAGGCTTCCATAAACTGGTTCATTACCGGGGGCGTGCGAAACGTCTCAAGGCGATATTGGACTTCCGCGAAGACGGGATGTCCGTGCCCATGCCGAACTTCTACATAGATAACATGAACGTTTTCGAGCGCCGCTCCAAGCACATTCGTACAGAATTTGATGCAATCGCAGGAAAGCTCGGCAAGCCTCTCATCAGACGGCATATGCCCCGTAGGAATATAGATAGTGACATTGGGCATCGCGGGCCTATTTCTCCTGTCCGGTCGAAACGATGCGGGAGCTCATCAGTTGATCCGTCATCGGCGAGTAAAGGTGGACGCCTTCAGACATGCTCCTGACAAGATGAGCGTTTCCGCGAGGCATTTTTGCGAGCCAACGGTGTTCTGGAAATATCTCCAGCGCGACTGCTCGCATGGCCAACGGCGTGAGGCCCATCCGGATCAAAGGTTCGGGACCGCTTGCACATAGCACGAGGAGTTCGTCAGCATTGACCGCTGGCGTAAGGCCGATATCGCTGTAGAGGTTTCAGTGCCACTCGGTGATGTGTTGCTGCCACCTTGCAAAATTGCCACCGCCTTTCTGGCGATATTCCTCTCCAGTCAGGACAT
>NZ_JAQQBV010000056.1:0-28083 GCF_046030735.1 Paraburkholderia xenovorans | reverse complement strand
GCAAAGAAAGTAAGTGCCGCCCCGCACAGGGGCAACACTAATAGACCAATAAGATAAAGATAAGAAATGAAAAAACCCCACCGCCGTAGGCAAACCAAAAACCCAAAAACCAAACCCCAGCCCCCGGCAAGGCAGAAACCCACCACCGTGCTACGATAAAAAAACCAATGACCCTTTGGAAAAAGGAAGGAGCCACACCATGGAGGACATCACCTACACCAAAGGCCTCTACACAGCCACCGCGTCGACAAAAGAAACCAAACCCGACACCTGGCAAGGCGTAGTCATTCTCTCCCGCGACGAAGGCGACGCAACCGCCGATCAGGAAACCACCGTCTACGAAGTCGAAGCAACCTCATCGACACCCGAAGAAGCGCTCGAGGAAGCCAAAGCCCTCGCCCACCGCATCCTCGGCGAAATCGAACTTTAGGCAATCCGGCGCCGCGCGCCATCGATCCAACCAGCCGGAGGCAATCATGGCTGAACAGCTCTTCCTCTACGGCGTGTACTCGATTCACGTACGCCCCATCGAATTGAACGGCGCGCGCTGGGACGCGGAGTACGAAATCCGTCATCGGGAAAAAGCCGTCAAACCGTGGACCACCATCGGCGGTGATGCCGGCTACGCAGACGAAGCCGAAGCGATCGCCGCAGCCCACCGGCAAGCCGTCGACGACATCGAACACGGCGCCGGCATTCCCAAACCGCGCGCTTTTCCGTAAGTCACCGCAGCTTCGCCACACACGCCGAAAACCGGCGCCACGAGGTACGACGGCGCGCGAGGCAGCGTGCTAACCTTTGCGCGTTTTCATCTCCGCGAGCCCGCGATGGCAACCGAACCGTCAGACCGCCTCTCTGGCATCGACAACGCCGAGGCCGGCGCGCCGCGACGTCGCGCGCGCGGCAGCCGCGAATTGCGTCTCGACGACCGCGTGATCATCACGCACGGCCTGCCCACGCCTCTCTGGCAAGACTTCTATCACCGCGCGCTGGTGGTGCGCTGGCCGACGTTTTTCGTGTCGCTCGCAGTGCTGTTCCTGCTGCTCAACACCCTCTTCGCCACGCTCTACCTGCTCGGCGACGCACCCATCGCCAATCAGTTTCCCAAAGGCTTCGGCGGCGCATTCTTCTTCAGCGTCGAGACGCTCGCGACCGTCGGCTATGGCGACATGCATCCGCAAACCCTCTACGCGCATTGGATCGCGACGCTGGAGATCTTCGTCGGCATGTCGAGCATCGCGTTGGCCACGGGGCTCATCTTCGCGCGCTTCTCGCGGCCGCACGCGAAGATCATGTTCGCCCGCCACGCTGTCGTCCGGCCGCTCGATGGTCGCATGACGCTGATGGTGCGCGCGGCCAACGCGCGTCAGAACGTGATCGCCGAAGCGCGCGCGAAATTGCGCATCATGCGCCAGGAAACCACGGTCGAAGGCTTCTCGCTGCGCAAGCTGTACGACCTCACGCTCGTGCGCGAACAGCATCCGGTATTCAAGCTCGGCTGGATCCTGATGCACGTGATCGACGAAAGCAGCCCGCTGTTCGGCGAAACCGCCGAGACGCTCAAACACGTCGACACGATGCTGCTGCTCACGCTGGAAGGCGTCGACGAATCGACCTCGCAAACCATGCAGGCACGCTACACGTGGGGCTGCGACAAGATCCACTGGCAGTATCGTTTCGCCGACATCATGCGTGAGGTGGATGGCGTGAGCTACATCGACTATTCGCATTTCGACGAGATCGTGCCGCTCGATGGCGCCCATGCCACACCTTCCACACCTTCCGCGTCGGTCACGCCCGTGCAAAAACCGTCGGCATCGTAAGTCGCTCCGCCGGCCGGTTCCGAAGGGCGCCGGGCTTCGGGAGACGTGAGCACCTTCACGTCGATCGACACACGTGAACGCCCCAGGGCATACCCGAAGGCGCCCGCCGCCTGGCAGATCCACCTCAAAACTTCATTAAAACGCGCGGCCCGTCGCGCGGTTTCGGAGTTCGCGTCCGTAACTAGAAAAAATTCACTCTAATCGGCGCTAAAAAATAGAGTCTCTTTCGCCGCGTCACCTTCGTGGTCCCCACCCACGGCGCGCGAATGCAAAATTCTGGAGACTCACCCATGACCGCTCGCCTGCCCATCGACGGCACGCCCGCTCTCGCCGACTACAAGCTGTCCGACAACCTCACCGCGACGCGCGGCCGGATCTTCCTGACCGGCACGCAGGCGCTGGTGCGGCTCGCACTGATGCAGCGCGCCCTCGACAAATCGCACGGAATGAACACGGCCGGTTTTATCAGCGGCTATCGCGGCTCGCCGCTGGGCATGGTCGACCAGCAATTGTGGAAAGCAAAAAAACTGCTCAGCGCGAGTGAAATCCGCTTCTTGCCCGCGATCAACGAAGAACTCGGCGGCACCGCAGTGCTCGGCACGCAACGGGTCGAATCGGATCCGGAGCGCACCGTCGAAGGCGTGTTCGCGATGTGGTACGGCAAGGGTCCCGGCGTCGACCGCGCAGGCGACGCGCTGAAGCACGGCAACGCGTACGGTTCTTCGCCGCACGGCGGCGTGCTGGTGGTGGCGGGTGACGATCATGGTTGCGTGTCGTCGTCGATGCCGCATCAGAGCGACTTTGCGCTGATGGCGTGGCATATGCCGGTGGTGAATCCGTCGAATATCGCGGACATGCTCGAATTCGGCCTGTACGGCTGGGCTCTGTCGCGCTTCTCGGGGGCATGGGTCGGCTACAAGGCGATCTCGGAGACGGTGGAGTCCGGCACCACGGTCGACCTCGACGCGCTGCAAACCGAATGGGCTGCTCCGCAAGACTTTCAGGCACCGGCCGGCGGCCTGCACAACCGCTGGCCCGATCTGCCGAGCCTGACGATCGAAGCGCGGATGCACGCGAAGCTCGACGCGGTGCGCCACTTCGCGCGCACCAATAGCATCGACAAATGGATCGCGCCGAGTCCGCACGCGAACGTGGGCATCGTGACCTGCGGCAAAGCGCATCTGGATCTGATGGAAAGCTTGCGCCGGCTCGATCTGACGGTGGCCGATCTCGAAGCGGCAGGCGTGCGGATCTACAAGGTCGGGCTGTCGTTTCCGCTGGAAATGACGCGCATCGACGCATTCGTGTCGGGTTTGTCCGAAGTGCTGGTGATCGAAGAGAAAGGCCCGGTCATCGAGCAGCAGATCAAGGACTATCTCTACAACCGCACGCAAGGCACGCGGCCGGTCGTGATCGGCAAGAACGCCGAAGACGGCACGCTGCTGTTGTCGTCGCTCGGCGAATTGCGGCCGTCACGGATCCTGCCGGTGTTCGCGAACTGGCTCGCGAAACACAAGCCCGCGCTCGATCGCCGCGAACGGGTGGTCGATCTGGTCGCGCCGCAAATGCTGTCGAACGCCGCGGATAGCGTGAAGCGCACGCCGTACTTCTGCTCGGGCTGCCCGCACAACACGTCGACCAAAGTACCCGACGGTTCGATCGCGCATGCGGGGATCGGCTGCCACTTCATGGCGTCGTGGATGGAGCGCGACACCACCGGCCTGATCCAGATGGGCGGCGAAGGCGTCGACTGGGCGTCGCATTCGATGTTCACGAAAACGCGACATGTGTTCCAGAATCTCGGCGACGGCACCTACTTTCACTCGGGCATTCTCGCGATCCGTCAGGCGGTCGCCGCGAAAGCCACGATCACCTACAAGATTCTCTATAACGACGCGGTCGCGATGACCGGCGGCCAGCCGGTCGACGGCAGCATCTCCGTGCCGCAGATCGCGCGCCAGGTGGAAGCGGAAGGCGTGTCGCGCTTTGTCGTGGTCAGCGACGAGCCGGAAAAATACGACGGCCATCACGACCTGTTCCCGAAGGGCACCACGTTCCACCATCGCAGCGAAATGGATACCGTGCAGCGCGAGCTGCGCGATACCGACGGCGTCACCGTGCTGATCTACGACCAGACCTGCGCGGCCGAGAAACGGCGTCGCCGGAAAAAAGGCGAGTTTCCCGATCCGGACAAGCGCCTCTTCATCAACGAAGAAGTCTGCGAAGGCTGCGGCGATTGCGGCGTGCAGTCGAATTGCTTGTCTGTGGAACCGGTCGAAACCGCGCTAGGACGCAAGCGCCGCATCGATCAATCGTCGTGCAATAAAGACTATTCGTGCGTGAACGGCTTCTGCCCGAGCTTCGTCACGGTGGAAGGCGGCAAGCTCAAGAAAGCCGCCGGCGCCGCATTCGATCCGGCGGCGCTCGCCGCGCGCGTCGAAGCGTTGCCGATTCCGTCGACGCACCTCGACGCCGCGCCGTTCGACATCCTGGTGACAGGCGTCGGCGGCACCGGCGTCGTGACGGTCGGCGCGTTGATCAGCATGGCCGCGCATCTGGAAGGCAAGAGCGCGTCGGTGCTCGACTTCATGGGCTTCGCGCAAAAGGGCGGCTCGGTGCTGTCGTTCGTGCGCTTCGCGGCGCGCGACGAGTGGCTCAATCAGGTGCGCATCGACACGCAGCAAGCCGACGTGCTGCTCGCCTGCGACATGGTGGTGGGCGCGAGCGCCGATGCGCTGCAAACGGTGCGTCATGGCCGCACGCGGATCGTCGTCAACACGCACGCGATTCCGAACGCGACCTTCGTGACGAATCCGGATGCGACGCTGCATGCGGATGCGCTGCTCGACAAGATGCGTCACGCCGCGGGTGCTGAGCGCATGTCGACCTGCGATGCGCAGGCGCTCGCCACACGCTTTCTCGGCGACACGATCGGCGCGAACATTCTGATGCTCGGCTACGCGTGGCAGCAGGGCCTCGTGCCGGTTTCGTTCGAAGCGATGATGCGCGCGATCGAACTGAACAACGTCGCCGTGCAGATGAATCAGTTGGCATTTTCGATCGGCCGTGTCGCGGCCGTCGACCCGGCCGCGCTCGAATCGCTGTGGCAAGCGCGCCATCTGGCGAAGCAGGCGGTGCGCGTCGATACGCTCGACGAACTGATCGCACATCGCGAGGGCCGTCTGCACACTTATGGCGGCGCCGCTTACGTGAAGCGTTATCGCGCGTTGGTGGATGCGGCGCGCCGTGCGGAACGCACCGTCGATGCACCCAGCGAACGCGTGACGCGCGCGGTGGCGACGACGTTCTATCGGCTGCTCGCGGTCAAGGACGAATACGAAGTCGCGCGCCTGCATACGGACAGCGCATTCCGCGAAGCACTCGAAGCGCAGTTCGAAGGCGTGGCGGGCAAGGACTTCGGGATCAAGTTCAACCTCGCGCCGCCGACGCTCACCCGCGCACATGCCGGCGTGAATCCGACCAAGAAGACCTTCGGTCAATGGATGTGGCCGGTACTCGGCGTGATGGCGAAATTCAGCGGCTTGCGCGGCACGGTGTTCGATCCGTTTGGCCGCACACTCGAACGCAGGATGGAACGCCATCTCGCCGACGACTACGAAATCACGCTGCAACGCGCGCTCGGCAAACTGGAGGCGAGCAATCTGGAAGACGTCGCGAAGCTCGCTGACCTGCATGCTCGCGTACGCGGCTACGGTCATGTGAAGCTGGCGAACCTGGCCGGCGTGAAACGCGGCGAACGCGATCTCGCGGCACGCTTGCAGATCGACGCGGCGACCAGCGAGTCGGTGAAGAAATCGCTGGAGGAAATGAAGGGCGCCGGGCAGCTGCGCGGAATTCCGGTGGTGGTGGCGAAGTAAGCGGGCGCGCGTTTGCTATGGTTGCGGGATACCCTCACTCGACCTGATAAAACCAGGTGTACGGGGGTGTCCCGATGCGTCATTTAAACCTCATACGACCGGACCTTTGCGAACTTCACCTCAAAAATCCTTCAGCGTAATTTTTCCAATAGTACGGCGTGTATCCAGAAGTTGATGAGACAACCGCAGATTGGGCGCGTTGATTGGGGCGAGGGTCTGCGTCGCAATGGGTGCAATCAGTCCCTTGTCAATGAGCATTGACATTTCATTCAGGATATCCGCTTGCACGCTGACATCGTCGGTATTGAACATTGAACGTGTAAACATGAATTCCCATGTAAAAGTCACGCTCTTTCGCATAAGCAGGTTCAAATCGATCGGTCTTTCGAAAGGGACAACGGAGCACAAATGGCCGTGCGGCTCGATGAGTTGCGCGAGGTTCGGAAAATGGACATCTGGCTCTCCCAGAAGCAACACAGCGTCTACTTTCGGCGATCCTATGTCAGCCAGTCCGTGTTGCAAGTCAGTGGCATGATCGATCACCGCATCGGCGCCCAATTTCAGGCACCAGGCCCGCGATTCAGCGCGTGAAGCGGTGGCAATGACGACGAGATCCGGAACCAGTTTGGCCAACTGGATCGCCATCGATCCGACGCCTCCTGCGGCGCCGACAATAAGCAGGCTGTGCAGACGGTTTTTGCCCGACCTCTTGAACCCCATGCGTTCGAAAAGCGCCTCCCACGCCGTCAACGCCACCAACGGTATCGCAGCGGCATCTTCGACGGGAAGCGTTTGAGGCCGCCGCCCTACGAGGCGCGCGTCGACCGCATGAAATTGGCAATTACCCCCGGCTCGATTCAGATCTCCGGCATAGTAGACGGCATCGCCAACCGAAAAATTGCCGGCCACGCCCGGTCCTATTTCAACGACCGTACCCGCTACATCCCAGCCCAGAATCGCATGTTGTCCATCGTCCACTTTGCGACGCCGCGCCCTGCAATCCGCAGGATTGACTGAAATGGCCTCGACCCGAACAAGCAAATCACCTACGCCGGGTCGAGGATAGGGAATGTCCAGATCTACCAGACTTTCCGGATGATCGGCCGGCAATGCCTTGTAAAGTCCGATTGCTTTCATATCTTTTTGACTTCCATCGAATGACAAACTCAGCGCCACAGTTTCTTTAGAAAGCCGGCCAACGAAGCCGGCTAATCTGCTTGCCCTGGCTTGGCCTATACAGGCTGGGTGTCTCCATGAGAAAACGGCAAATGCCGGGTTCGGTCATAGAGCTCGGCGATCGAGCGGATTGAGTTCCCCTGCTTGATCTCAAACTCGGTCACGATAAAGCCAAGGCGTTTATTCAACATGACGGCCAGTTCGACGAGAAGTAGCGAGTCGATATCAAGTGAATCAAATCCGGTATCCACACCGATTTGATTGACATCGACATATTCGCCCAATACCTCTTTCGCGATGTTCGAAATCTCGCTCAACATGGTTTCTTCCTGTGATTTTATGGAGCTTCTATCGTGCCGAGCGCAGGCCACGTCATGGCCAGCGCCCCCCAGGTTGCCCCCGCCCCAAAAGAAGTAAGAACAAGCTTATCTCCCGGTTTGAATTGCCGACTTTTGGCTGCGAGCAGAAGCGGAATTGAAGCGCCAGCCGTATTGCCAACTTCGTCCAGATGAACGCAGGCTTTTTCTGGTGGGATATCGAGCGACTTACACACAAGGTTTAATATTCGCCTGTTAGCCTGATGGGCGATTAGCCAGTCAAGGTCGTCGAGTTCCCATCCAGCCGTTGAAATAATGTCGCTGACAGAAGCCGACATCGACGCGGTCGCGGCGGCAAAGACCTCCCTACCCTGCATGCCAAGAAAATAATCCGATCGTGGCCGATTGACGGTTTCGTGTGGGGAGAGGGGATACCTGCTCCCACCACCTTTTACCTTGATCAAACTTTCTAGTTCGCCATCCGAATGAATGGCGTGGGCAAGTATCTGGCCGCCTGTACCGACTGGAACTTTGCTAATAACAACCGAACCCGCACCGTCGCCAAAGAGGCACGCCGTGTTCCTGTCATTCGGGTCGATCAGTGTGCTGAATTTTTCCGCGGCAATGACAAGTACCGAATCGAAATGTCCGGAATTGACATAGGCGACCGCAACCGAAGTCGCGTAGAGAAATCCGGAACACACGGCACTTACGTCGAATGCAGGAATCTTCCCCAAGCCCATTCGCGCAGCAACATAGGGAGCCGTGGCCGGACAACGGAAGTCCGGCGTGGTTGTCGCAAGTACTAGCGCCTGGACTTCAGGATTGGCGGCTGAACGAAGCGCTCGTGATCCGGCCTCTACCGCGAGATCGCTCGTACTTTGCGACTCATCGGCGATGCGTCGCTCCAGAATACCGGTACGGGATGTAATCCAGTCGTGATCCGTATCGAGTCGCGACGCCAGCATCTGATTGGTGACAACGCCTTCCGGCAAGTAACCGCCCACGCCCGTGATGCCTGCGGAAAATGCTACCCCGCTGCAAGGATTCGTTAGTGTTGTGAAGTCTGTCATGCCACCCTCCAATCCATCCAGCTTTGTCGTCATGAAAGCCTGTGTGCCACGCTACAAACAATGTTGGTATTGCTCAAATACGTGACAACATCTGCGCACCGCCAGTCGGCGTCGTCCATCGTCAGTTTTTTAACGTTGTTCAGTTGCGTGTAAATCGGCTGTGGCGAATTCAGCGACGGGATCGGCGAAGGACTCTGATTGCCATCTTCCGCATCCATAGCGTGTTGCTCTCCGCGCGGGCTATCTTGTCGTGCCCGTAAAGCAATGCTTGTCCAACCTGAAGGGCAGCGGCAAAACAGCTTGATAACGACCAATAGCAAGACTCGTCGCAGCGCGTTGGCGACACCATCCCCGACGCGTTCAGCTCATCCAGATTGAGCATCAGCTCGCCGATAACGATTGGGTGCCTTTTACTTCTAGTCAGTAACTCATCATAGGATGATGCTTTCGAAAGCGTGAGACCTATTTTCATGTTGGCGATGCCGAGCGTTACTACCATCGATCCATCCAATTGATTAGCCAGGCGTCCGTGCAGAGCCAACGCATGAAGGTTCTCCTCCACTGGGTCGCGGCCTGCGACAACCGTCATTCCCGTAATCGAACAAGTTCGAAGACCCTCGATCGGAACAGTGCAGTCGGACAGCGCTTTCAGAGCTTGAATGGATAGCTCGACTGCATCAATGCTACTCAAATGAGGCTTCTGTTTGCTATCGCCTTTGACAGACCATGTTTGCGGGAGCCGCACCCCCGCTTGACAGGAAAATTGAATTTCGGCGTCCTGTTGGACTCCTGTGAAGTCGGAAAACGCGTACGCGGTGTTTAGAAACCCGCTTCCAAAATAGCGGGATTGCGATGAACCTAAAATCTCGTCAATGCTCTGGAAGTAGCTCAGCGACATACTCACCCGGCAAGAATGGAGGAATTACATGATCAAATGGCTATATTGCTTCTGGGCCAGGGAAATAGCTTCGGCGATTGGCACGACAGGTCGCAAGTCCAACAGGGAAGCTATTCTGTGTGCACGCTCTTCAAGCGTACCGCCAACAATGTGATAGGGAATGGCGAGTTCAGCAAAGGTTTCCTTCAACAAAAGGTCCGAGGCCGATCTGAATAGTTCATTTACGGGTCTGTGCCCATCCTTGGCGAGTGGAAGTTCGTTGGGTAAATGAATGAACAAGTCGAACGAACGCTTTACGTGACGCTTGAACGCTTTTCCAAGCTCGACCATGATCTGCTCGAAATAAACAAGTTCAGCGTTTTTTTCCACACTCTCGCCCGGCTTCAGGCTAACCGATTGATTCGGGTTGATCCCGTATTTGACCCGCACACTGCCGTAAATCCATTCCTGCAAAGAGCACCCATCCGAGACGAAGCCGGACGACAAAACAGACTCGTGAAGAACGCGTTCTGTGTGACGTACAACAATCATCTGAATTAGCTCGGGCGACGTGCATTGATGCAAGTCTTTTCCGGGCGCGGCTTCCGGCAGAATCTCCCTCATCGTGCGAGCTTCCGTCCTCGGCATACCGAAGTAATGACTCAACATCAAAGAGGTTAGTGTCTTGCCAGAAGAATAGGTACCGGTGATCCCGATGCGCATGCTGTAGGGTCCGTAGTAATAGTGATCAGAGCGTGGAGCTTCGTGAATAATCGATCAACACGATTGCCCACCTCCGCCCGTTCGAGTTGAACGCGGGCGGGGACGCATATCATTCAATCTTGGGAAGTGCGGCGCTAGTGAACCTGCGACTAAAGTCGTTCAGCGATCTCAATCGCCTTCTGTTCGACCGCCGATCGGGTTGCAGCCAGATCGGGATTGACAACAGTCGGCGCGAAATGAATCTGCTCGACGTGTTCGACGCCGATGAACTTGAGCCAGTCGCCGACATAAGGTGTCGAAAAATCCGAACCAAAACTGGCAGGAATACCCTGACGATAGACGCCACTCGCATGAATGACACAGGCCTTCTTGCTTTTAAGCAGGCCGCTGTAGCCTTTCTCCATGTCGAAGCCGAAAGCCCAGCCTGGCTGCGTCACAACGTCAATGAACTGTTTCAGGATGTATGGCAGACCGTTATTCCACAGCGGAACGTTGATTACGTAGGCGTCGGCGGAAGCAAATCTATCGAACACCTGCCGCATGCGCCCCCATGCACGTTCCTGTTCAGCCGTTGCCTGGGCGCCAGTAAAGAGCGCCATCTTGGCGCCGACTGCCGTTTGATCAAACGCAGGAAGTTCGTCTGTGAACAAATCATAACGATCCACCTCTAGCGAACGCCTTTTCTTGAGTTGATGAATCAGAAAATCGGCGATTTGCAAAGACTGACTGTCGACGTTACGGGGCGAAGAATTGATGTGCAGAATTTTCATATTTTTATCGATTGAGTGACGGTTAAACAGACTACTGCGGCGCGAGATACCCGAGACATCGCTTAACCCGGGAAAAATCCAAGCGATTTCCAAGCGTGTTGACTTAACTGAACGAACACCGGATTACGGCGTTGATCGTTAAATTAAAGATGCCTAAATAAAGTGCCGAGTAAGCATTGAAGCGCCGATTGCCATATCAAAAACCTATCTGGGTAGATGATTGACAAAAATTGAAATGGCGCGGTTGCGGAGAATCGTTTCGATCAGTTCATCGGGGATCGAACCAGCATTGTTGCTGGCTATGCCGCACCGAGCAGCGCCCGAACCTTCGCGACCTTATCCGCATCGACAGGCGCAAGGCCGTTACCGCCAACACGCACGCCCGAACCGAAATGCACCGCCCGAACCTGCGTCACGCCGACAAAACCCGCGACCGCATCGACCGTCAATCCCGCGCCCGCCAGCACCGTGCAATGCGAACCGGACGCTTGCCGCACCAAGTCACGCACAACGCTCTGCGCCTGCAACACCGACGGCTTCCCGCCCGAAGTCAGCACATTCGTCACCGCTGCAAAACCGAGCAATACATCGAGCGCTTTGTGCAGATCGTGCGTTTCATCGAACGCGCGATGGAAAGTGATCGCCAAGCCATCGGCGGCATCGATCGCGCGCGCGAGCCCTTCGCGGTCGATCTCGCCGTCTGGGTTCAGCATGCCGATCACTACGCCGTGCGCGCCCACGGCCTTGACCGCCCGCACGTCGCGCAGCATGACCGCGTAATCGTCGGCATCGTAGACGAACGAGCGGCTGTGCGGCCGCACGATCACGTTGACCGGAATCGACACGGCGTCGACCACTGCGTCGATCAGACCGACGCTCGGCGTGAGCCCGCCCTCACCCATCGCAGTGACGAGTTCGAGACGGTTCGCGCCGGCCTGCGCGGCGATGCGCGCGTCGGCCACAGTCGTGGCGATCACTTCGAGAAGTACGGACATGAGGGCGCAAGGATGTCGTCAAAAACGACATGATCGCAGAAGCGCCGCATTGCGGGCTTCCGCGCCCCGACAACAATCAGAAACGCCTAAGCATCGCCCGATTCTTCGACCCAATCGATATCGCCGCACAGCACGCAGGTCTGCTCGCCGACATGCGTCGCGACCGAAAGCGTCACGCACGGCAATGCCTCGTTGATCGACAGATACGGACGCGTCACGTGCACGCGCTCCGGCGCATTGATCGCCGCGCGGAAATACGGTCGACGCAACCAGTTCGCCCCTTGCGCGTCGGCGAGCGGCAGAAAGCGCGTTTCGTGCGCCGCGCGATCGGCGCGCAACACGAAGTTGCGGCCCGCCTGTTTGCCCTTCGCGTCGAGCAGAAAACAACGCGCGGCGTGGTCGAGCGCGAGAAAATTCCAGCACACTTCCTCGAGCGGTTCGCCGGCGGCCAGTCGTTCCGCCGCGCGCTCGAACGCGCGCAGATACGGCGCGAGGCGAGCCGTGTTGCGACGCTCGCGCGCTTCGGCGTGGTCGCGATAACGGTCGGTGAGTTCGCCGATGCAGGCGCTCGCCTGCACCGCATCGGCCGCGCCCGGATTCGGCCGGCCGAAGAAAAAGCCCTGCACGAAGTCGGCGTCGCAGGCGAGCGCCATCTGCGCCTCGTGTTCCGTCTCGACGCCTTCGATCAGCACCAGCTTGCCGGCCTCGTGCAGCAGCGTCACGAGGCCCGGCAGAATCGTCGCCATATCGGCGCGATGCGCGGCATGCGACAGCATGATGCGGTCGAGCTTCACGATATCGGGATTCAATTGCCAGATCCGTTCGACGTTCGAATGACCTGCACCGAAGTCGTCGAGTGCGATCAGGAAGCCGCGCTCGCGGAACTGGCGCACCGCTTCGGCAAGACGTTCGAGATCTTCCGCGCGATGCTCGAGCACTTCGAGCACGATGCGCCGCGGCGAGATATCGAGGCGCCGCAGCGTCGCCAGCAACGCGGCCGACAGATAGGGATCGGTGAGCGCGCCGGGATGAATGTTGAGGAACAGCCATTCGCGCTCGGCACCGAGCACCTTGAAGTTCTCCAGATGCAAGGTCTGCGCGAGCCGGTCGACTTGCAGCACATCGCCGATACGGGCGGCTTCGCCGAACACGTCGAGCGGCGACACGGGCCGGTCGAGCGCATCATGCGCGCGCAACAGCCCTTCGTAGCCGACCGCGCGCATATGCGACAGGCTGAAAATCGGCTGAAACACGCTGGTCAGCGTGAGTTCGCCATGCTGCACCGAAAAACGTTCGAGCCCCGACGTCACCTCGACATCGAAGCCATGCGGCGCGCCGGCCGTTCTTTCCTGTTGCGCAATCGTCATGCAATCCTCTCACGCGAGAGCCGGGCCGGTCCGAACGCGGAAGCGAACAACCTCGGCGCCGTTTCTCAAAATGTGCGTCATCGGTATTGCTTAAGCAAGCTCCATGCGCACGCTGGCACACATTCGAATGAAGTTTGTATGCGGGATGCGACCGGCTATAGGGCCAATGCGCCGCGCGAGGGCGCTTGCGCACCATCGAGGTGCGCAAGCGCGATGCAGCAGTTTTGCAAGGCTGACGTAGGCATCTCGTGTCATCGGGCTAAACTTCGGCCTCATGCCTTCGCCTCGTGCTGGCGTGTGGCCTGATGAACGAATCGTCGCTTCATCGTCGAGAACGGCCAAGGCAACACCGTTATATCCACAGGAATAGACCGACAGACCGATGGAAATTGTCTTCACCGTATTGATTCTTTTGCTGGCCGTCGCCGCGTCCGGCGTCGTGACTCGCAGCTTGCCGTTTGCGTTGCCGTTGCCGCTCGTGCAGATCGCGATCGGTGCGTTGCTCGCGTGGCCGAAGCTCGAACTGCACGTCACGTTCGATCCGGAAATTTTCATGGTGCTGTTCATTCCGCCGCTGCTGTTCGCGGACGGCTGGCGTATTCCCAAGCGCGAACTGTTCATGGCGCGCCGCTCCGTGCTGATGCTCGCACTCGGGCTCGTCTTCATGACGGTGCTGGTGGTCGGCTATTTCGTGCATGAACTGGTGCCGTCGATCTCGCTGCCGGTCGCGTTTGCATTGGCCGCGGTCCTGTCACCCACCGACGCGGTCGCGCTCAGCGGCATCGTCGGCAAGGGCAAGATTCCCGGACGCCTGATGCACATCCTCGAAGGCGAAGCGTTGATGAACGACGCGTCCGGCCTCGTCGCGCTCAAGTTCGCGGTCGCGGCCGCGCTGACCGGCGTGTTCTCGCTGCGCGACGCGTCGATCAGCTTCGTGATCATCGCGGTGGGCGGACTCGCGACGGGCGCGGCGGTGAGCTGGCTGTTCAGCATCGCGACGCGCTTTCTGAGTCTCACCGATGAAGGCGATCCGGCGCCCGGCGTCGTGATGACACTGCTGATCCCGTTCGCCGCGTATCTGATCGCCGAACGTTTCGAACTGTCGGGCATCCTGGCCGCCGTGTCGGCCGGCATGATGATGAACTACGCGAGCATCGCGAACGCCGGCTCCGTGCAGTCACGCGTGCGCGCGAGCAGCACGTGGACGATGATCGAGTTCGTCTTCAACGGCATGGTGTTCATTTTGCTGGGCTTGCAGTTTCCGCATATCCTCGGCCGCGCGCTGCTCGACGCGCACGAAAGCGGCCACGCGCAGGAGTGGATACTGATCGGCTATATCGCCGCGGTGGCGGCCGCGTTGTACGCGATGCGCTTCGTGTGGGTCTGGCTGCTGCGCTGGTTTGCGAGCCGCGGCGCGGCGAAGCATGGCGTGGCGAACGCGGTGCCCGGTCTGCGCACGGTGACGGTCACGACGGTCGCCGGCGTGCGCGGCGCGGTGACGCTCGCGGGCGTATTGTCGTTGCCGGAAGCGTTGCCGGGCGGCGCGCCGCTGCCGGGGCGCGATATCGCGATTTTCATCGCGTCGGGCGTGATCCTGCTGTCGCTGCTGATCGCGGTCGTCGCGTTGCCGCTGTTGCTGCGCGGCTGGCGGCGCGGCAAGGACCCGCACGCGGCGGAAGAAGCGATGGCGCGCACGCTGGCCGCGCAAGCGGCGATTCGCGCCGTCGACGAGGTGCACGATATCGAATGCGAGAATCTGGACGAGTCCGAGTCCGCGTATGCAGCGGACGTCACCGCGCGCGTGATGGATCTGTATCGGCGCCGGCTCGCCGCACTCGACGACGAGCAGGAGCCGCGCGAGCTCGCACGCCGCGCGGACGCGCTGGAATTCCGCATGAAGCTGGCGGCGATGCGCGCCGAACGTAAGGCGCTGATCGCGTTGCGCACGAGTCAGCAGATCAACGACGAGACCTTGAACAAGCTGATGCGCGAAGTGGATCTGTCGGAGACGGCGCTAACTGCGCGGCGCAAATAACGCGCCGTCACCAGCTCGACACGCCACGACGCGGCGCGCGATCGTGGCACCCCTCGCCGATCAGGCCACCGGCCCTTGTACCGGCTTTCTTCTCAGCAGCGCGTAAAGAATGATCGCGCCGAACGTGGCGGTGCCGATGCCGCCCAACCCGAAGCCGCCGAGCTTCAACGAGAAATCGCCGGCTCCCAGCACGAGCGTCACGGCGGCAACGATCAGGTTGCGGTTGTCGGAGAAATCGACCTTGTTGACGACCCAGATGCGCGCGCCGGTCACCGCGATCAGGCCGAACACGACGATCGACACGCCGCCCAGCACCGGCCCCGGAATAGTCTGAATCACCGCGCCGAACTTCGGCGAAAAGCCGAGCACCAGCGCGATCAGCGCGGCGATCACGAACACCAGCGTCGAATAGATTTTGGTCACGGCCATCACGCCGATGTTTTCGGCGTACGTCGTCACACCCGTGCCGCCGGCAAATCCGGAGAGGACTGTGGCGAGGCCGTCGCCGAGAAAAGCGCGGCCGACGTAGCGGTCCAGGTTCTGCCCGGTCATCGCGCTCACCGCCTTGATATGGCCGAGGTTTTCAGCCACCAGGATCACGGCGATCGGCGCGAGCAGCGTCATCGCCTGCATATTGAAGACCGGCGCCGTGAAATGCGGCATGCCGAACCACGCGGCGTTCGCGACGATCGAAAAGTCGATCGGCTTGCCCATGCCGAGACCGTTCGTGACGATCGCGTAGATCACATAGGCCATCAGCAAACCGACGAGAATCAGCAGGCGCTGCAGCATCCCGCGCGCGAATACCGCCACCGCGCCGACGCACAGCACGGTGACGAGCGCCATCCACGAATCGAAGTTGCTGCCGCTCACGCCGTGCACCGCAATCGGCGCGAGATTCAGCCCGATCACGCAGACGATCGCGCCCGTCACGACCGGCGGCATCAACGTTTCGATCCACCGCGTGCCGACCGCCGACACGATCAGCCCGATGATCGCGTACACCACCCCGCACGCGATGATCCCGCCCAACGCGACAGGAATGTTCAGATTCGGACCGTGGCCGCCGTAGCCGGTCACCGCGATCACGAGACCGATGAACGCGAAGCTCGAACCGAGATAGCTCGGCACCCGGCCGCCCACCAGCACGAAGAACAACAGCGTGCCGATCCCCGACATGAAGATGCACAGATTCGGATCGAAGCCCATCAGCAACGGCGCGAGCACCGTCGAACCGAACATCGCGACGACGTGTTGCACGCCCATCGCGACCATCTGCGGCCACGCGAGCCGTTCGTCGGTGCCGACCACGCGGCCCTCTGCGGCGGTAGGCTGGACGCGCCAGCGGGGGAAGTAGGAATCGGCCATGTCGGGGGTTCTCCTCTGTCGGCGTTTTAGTGGACGGCATGGCGAGCGGGCCTCGGCCGCCGAAGTCGGCTATGAAGCCGGCTATAAAGCCGTCTGCGAATCAGGCGCGAGTGTACGGAGACGCATGAGGCGTGGCAAGGATGCGGCGCAGCATGGATTTCACGAGACCGCGGCACGACGCGCTTCCAGCGAGAACACCGTGACCGCGGCTTGCAACTGCCGCGCCTGATCCGCCATCGACGCCGCCGCGGCCGCCGCCTGTTCGACCAGCGCCGCGTTCTGCTGGGTCACGTCGTCCATCTGCGCGACCGCCCGGTTCACTTCCTCGATGCCGGTGCTTTGCTCCTGCGACGCCGACGAAATCTCACCCATGATGTCGGTCACGCGACGAACCGCATGCGTGACCTCGGCCATCGTCTGCCCGGCCCGTTCGGCCAGTTCGGCGCCGCTGCCCACGCGCGCGGTCGAGCTCTCGATCAGTTCCTTGATCTCCTTCGCCGAAATCGCGCTGCGCTGCGCGAGCGAACGCACTTCGCCCGCCACCACCGCGAAGCCGCGCCCCTGTTCGCCGGCGCGCGCCGCTTCGACCGCCGCGTTCAGCGCGAGAATGTTGGTCTGAAACGCGATCCCTTCGATCACCGCGATGATGTCGGTCATGCGCTTCGAACCCGCAGCCAGCTCGCGCATCGTTTCAACCACATCGCCGACGAGCGCGCTGCCTCGCGCCGCCACTTCCGATGCGCCGTGCGCGACGCCGCCCGCCTGCTGCGCGTTCTCGGCGTTCATCTTCACCGTCGACGTGAGTTCCTGCATGCTCGACGCGGTTTCCTGCAACGCGGCGGCCTGCTCCTCGGTGCGTTGCGACAGATCGGTGTTGCCCTGCGCGATTTCGCCCGACGCCGTCAGGATCGATTCGCTCGACTCGCTGATGCCCGACACGATGCCGGCCAGCCGCTCGCGCATGTTGCGCAGTGCGAACAGCATGCTGCCGCTGTCACCCGCGCGGGTTTCGACGCGCACGCCGAGATCGCCGCCGGCAATCCGGTTCGCGATGTGCATCGCGTAATCCGGTTCGCCGCCGAGTTGGCGCGACAGACGCCGCGCGATCACCGTGGCGAGCAACGTGCCCGCGACGATCGCGCCCAGCACCAGCACCAGCATCGCGATACGCATCTGCTGATAGTCGGCGCTGGCTTCGTGCTGCGCGTTAGTCGCTTGCTGGCGTCGATAGTCGATCAGCGCCGTGATGCGATCGCGTAGCGCCTCGCTCGACGCAATCGCGCGGCGTACCAGTTCGTTGTTGTCGACGCCGGCTGGAATCGGCTCGAGTCCGATCTGCTGGCGCACGATGCCTTCCCACACCGCCGATTTGCTCAGCACCGCGTCGAACATCTCGCGCCCCTTGCTGGTCGCGATGGTCGCGCGGTAGTGGTCGTACGCGCCGTGCATCTCCTTCAACGAGCCGACGATGCTGTCCTTCAGCGTCTGACGGCCGGCGTCGTCGGCTGCGTAGCCGAGATTCGCGGCGGCGAGGTCGGAGTCGATCTTGTGGCGATTCGCCTCTTCCATCCAGTAGAGGCCGTTCATGTGGCGCTCCGAGATTGTGTCGGCGATGTCGTGCATCGACGAAAGCGTAGTCAGCGCAGTGCCGCCGATCACGATGCAAAAGCCGATCACGACGGCAAACGCCAGCAGCAATTTCCTGAATACGGTCATGCGGTCGAACCACTTCATTTCATCATCCTTCACGAGTCCAGGCTGGACGCTTTCCCGCTGCGCCATCGCGACCTAGTTCGCGACTCGTCGAATCCGCAGCGACGCTCCCACTTCTTTTACGGCTGTCGCAACTCAGACTTGATGCGCTCAATGCCGGGCATAACCGGGACAGGATGATGTAAGCAATGCTTAGCGCTCGGGCGATTGGGATTTGTCTGATGGATGCGCGTGAGGTGCGCTTTTAGACTTTCTTTGCTGCGCGCTCATCCCTGCTTATGGCGCAAGCGATGTTTGTCAATGTTGTAACTCTCCGATTCACCGCTCACGCTTTCCGGCGTGAGCGGTTTTTTTTCGCCTAGGCGTTTGGCGCTGGGATTGAGGGGTGAGTTGCGAAAGCACTGGCCGCCAACTGCAATGAGTGATCGCACACGTCGTCGGGCCATGTCGCGACGATCGTGTCGAAGCGCGTCCGGTCGTCGGCATACAACGCGCGGGTGGCGTCCTCGTAGTTCGGCAGGTTGCCGGCCAGTGCGGTCATGAAGCGATACACCGATTCCTGTGCCGCCCGCTTGCGCGCCTTGTCGTCGCCGGCAAGACGCGCCGTTTCGACCAGCTTGCGCAGCGCGACCGAAGCGCCGCCGGACTGCGCGTTCAACCAGTCCCAATGACGCGGCAGCAACGTGACCTCTCTCGCCACCACGCCGAGTTTCGGACGACCGCGGCCGCGCGGAGCCTCGTCGTCGAGGGCAGCGGGTGATTGCGGGGATTGCTCCGCAGGTTCAGCAGCGCGTTCGGTTGCGGCAATGCGTTCGACGATCTGTTCCGGCGTGCCGCGCAGATCGAATTCAATCGGACGGCTGGTGACGTCGTCGAAAATCAGAACCGGCGCCTGTTCGCCGCGCGCCAGCAGGTCGCGGACTGCGAGCGCGACGTCAGACAACGTGCCCGAGGCGATGCGTCGATGTCCTTCGAAGGCGATGCAGGTAGCGGCGGACGAGGTCATGGCAAACTCCAAAGGTGAGAATTTGCCTGAATTATATCCGGGTATAAATTAAAAGCAATATATTACCCGGATAAAATAATGCACTCCGATCGCGGCGCCTTAGGAATAGACGGCCGACCGGCTCAATGCTGCGGCACGACTCGCGGCACATTGGAGTCCGCACGCGCCGCCACCGGATAACACAACACGCGATTGCGGCCGGCGTCCTTGGCTTCGTAGAGCGCCTCGTCGGCGGCGTTGACCAGCGCGCGACTGGTGGCGAACACTTGCCCGCCGGTGCACGCCAGACCGATGCTCACGGTCAGCACATGATGCGAACTCGCCACGTGCCGCAACTCGAGCGCCTGAATCGCCGCGCGAATCGTCTCGGCGACGACCGCCGCGGCCGCCGCATCGGTATCCGGCAGCAGCACCGCGAATTCCTCGCCGCCGTAGCGCGCCGCCGTGTCACCCGGCCGGCGCACGCTTTGCGAAATACAACGCGCGACGGCGATAAGCGCATCGTCGCCGGCGGAATGGCCGTACAGGTCGTTGAAACCCTTGAAGCTGTCCACATCGATCAGCAGCATCGACAGCGGCCATGCGTTGCGCTGCGCGCGGCGCCACTCGTTTTCCGCATGTTCCTCGAAGGTGCGCCGGTTGTTCAGGCCGGTGAGCCCGTCGGTACGCGCCAGTTCGCGCAACTCTTCCTCGGCCGCGCGGCGCTGGCGCAACTGCTGCGAGAACAGCACGGCAAGCGCGATGATCGTCACGTCCAGCGCGCCGATCAGCGAACCGATGAGCCATGCGCGATGCCGCCATTCGACGTAGATATCGTGCGTGGAAAGCGCGACGTCCAGAATCAGCGGATACATGTCGATATGGCGAAACGCATACCAACGCTCGACGCCGTCGATCGCCGCCGTGCCGAAGAAGTCGCCGCTCGGCTGCTGGGTAAAGCGCGAATAGTTCGCCGTGCCGGTCAGACTGCGGCCGATAACCTGTGGATCATAAGGACGCCGCATCAACATCGTGCCGTCGCTCAGCATCAGCGCCATCGAGCCGCCCGCGCCGAGATTCATCCCCGCGAACAGGCGGCGGAAGTACGCAAGGCGCAACGTGCCGACCACCACGCCGCCGAAGCTGCCGTCAGCGCGTGTGATGCGCCGGCTCAGCGCGATGCTGATTTCCGTTCCGCTCACTCTCGGAATGAACGGCCGGCTCACATACAAGCCCACATTCGGCGAGTCACGTTGAACCTTGAAGTATTCCCGATCGGCGAGATTGAGACGGCGCGCCGGATAGGCCTGCGAGTCGTACTGGATGGTGCCCGTTTCGTCGAGCACGAGGATCGAGCCCATGTCTTTCGCACTGGCCGCGCCGTCGAATAACACCATTTGACGAAGCGTGGGCGGCAGATCGCGGATGCCGGGTTGTTTGAGGCCGTCGATCGCCGCGCGCAGCGACAGATCGTAGATTTCCAGATTGCGCGACACGTCGCGCTCGACCAGCAGCGACACGTTGAAGACGGAATCCTGAGCACGCCGCAACGCGTCGTCGCGCATCTGCGCGAGCACCCACACTGCGATCGCGAGTATCGCGCTGGCTAGCACGATACTGATCGCAATCACGATGTTCGGTCGGTGCGTCACCATGGGCTTGTCGGTCAACCATGCGCGGGGCTACGCGCGTGAGGAAGATGGCGGCGTCCGGAACGCTCGCCCGCTAGACGGTAGCGTACCAGACGCCACCGCGCCTCAATGGCTTGAACAGACCGATTTTCGCGACGCAGCCCGACCGCAGGGTGCTCAGCCGACGTGCAGACCGGTTGCCGGCGCCGTGGCCTCGCGGCTGAGCGCATGGATATCGGCCACTTCGAGCACCGCCTTCGGGGCGCCGTGACGCGCAGCGGCCAGCATCGCGATGCCGATGTCCTCGGTACTCAGGATCTGTCTGGGGAACAGCGCGCGCAGCGTCGACAGGAAAGGCTTTGCCGCCGTATAGAAGAGCTGGTACGCGCGCGTTTTCGAACGCGCGCCGTAGAGCGGCTGGATCACACCGGGACGGAACAGGTAGACCGCCTTGAACGGCAGGCGCTGCAACGCGTTTTCGGTGCGACCTTTGACGCGCGCCCACATGCTGCGGCCACGTTCCGAGCTATCCGTACTCGCGCCCGACACGTAGACGAAAGTCATCTGCGGATTCAGGCGCGCGAGCGTTTGCGCGGCGGCCAGCGTCAGATCGTACGTGACGCGCGTGTAGGCGGCCTCGCTCATGCCCGCCGACGACACCCCGAGGCAGAAGAAACACGCGTCGAAGCCCTGCAGCGACGATTCGACCTCGCGATAGTCCATCAAATCCGGCAGGACCAGTTCGGTGAGACGCGGATCGAGCTGGCCGGTGCGAGTACGGCCGACGGTCTGGACCGCTTCGACGTCCGCCGCGCGCAGACATTCGCGCAAGACACCGTGGCCGACCATCCCGGTCGCGCCGAATATCAGAACCTTCATGCTGCATGCTCCATGGGTTGATCGTCAGTTAGCTCGCGGGTCGGCCTTCAGCCTGACCCGCGAGCGCGCATCAGGCTTTCGCGTCGACGCCGGGGAAAGCCGGCAGCGGCGACGGCGCGGTGAAATCGGTCGAGGCGCTGACCGCGCGCCACGCTTCTTCACTCGCCGCGCGCGCCTTGTCGGCTTCGCCGCAATAATGCAATGCGTCCGTGCCGAGCAGCAGATGCGCGGGCACTGCGTCATGGTAGGCGAGCTTCAGGACGACTTGCGCGACTTTCGCCGGGTCGCTCGCTTCCTGGCCGACATGCTGGGACAGCAGTTCCACGATTGCGCCGACCGACGGCACGTAATCCGGCAGCAGTTCCGGCGTGGCGCCGGACGCCTCGTTGCCCCATTCCGTCTTCATGCCGCCCGGTTCGAGCGCCGTAACCTGCACGCCGAATGGCGCGAGTTCCTGCCGGATCACTTCGGTGAAACCGCCGACCGCCCACTTCGCCGCCTGATAGGCGCTCAACCCGGCCATCCCGAGCCGCCCACCGACGGACGAAATCTGGATGATGTGCCCCGAGCGCTGCTGGCGCAGAACCGGCAGCGCCGCACGCGTCACGTTGACGACACCATAGAAGTTGGTATCGATCTGTGCGCGAAAATCGTCTTCGGTTGTTTGCTCGAACGGCACGAGGTGACCGAAACCCGCATTGTTGACGACCACGTCGAGACGGCCGAATGCATCGACCGCGCTCTGCACCGCGTTGCGCGCCGCCGCAGGATCCGTGACGTCCAGCGCGACAGCTCGAATCTGCTCGCCGTACTGCGCGACCAGATCCGCGAGACGCCCCGGATCGCGCGCCGTTGCCACCACACGCTCGCCAGCGCGCAGCGCCGCTTCGGCGATATCGCGCCCGAGTCCACGTGCGCTACCCGTTACCAACCAGACTTTTGCCATGCTGCTCTCCTTCAGAGTTTATTGAGCAAGTAATCACTCATTAACCGCGCAAAAAAATGGGCGGACCAAAAGCTTTGCTAATGCTGGGCGATCGCGTTCCAGAAAGCCTCGAATCCGGCACGCCGATAACGTTCTGCGTGCGCCGGTTCGCGCGCGATGAAATCCATCGTGGTTTCAGCGAGCGCCGCCATGATCGCCGACACGAAAGCCGGCGGATGGTCGCGCAACGTGCCGCTCGCGACACTCTCCTCGATCATCGCGTTGATGTCCGCGAACGACTGCATGCCGGTCGCGCGCGCGCTTTCCGTCAGGCGGTCCGAGACCACCAGTTGCGCCATCGCGCGGCGTTTTTGCGGCTGCGCCACGCCCCAGTCGACGAACTGATTCCACACGTGCTGCGCGCGCTCACGCGTGCTCGCGCGCATCGGATAGGTCGCCATCATCACTTCCCGTAAGTCAGCCTTGATGTCGAGATACAGCTCGTTTAGCAACGCATCCTTGTTGTCGAAGTACGTGAACAACGTGCCTTCCGCGACACCCGCCAGTTTCGCGATGCGCGACGTGGGCGCGCCCAGGCCCTGCTCCGCGATCACCTCGGTGGCGGCGGCAAGAATGGCGTTGCGTTTGTCTTCGCTTTTAGGACGGGCCATACAGATGAATCGGTTCGACGAGATGCGATTAATGAGTGATTGCTCAATCATATTGTGCGACGCGGAAATGTTCAAGCGTTTTTTTGCAGCTGGCGGTGTCGTTTATGCCATCTGATTCAAGTCATTGTTAGATATTTGTAATAATTTGATTCGAAACAATTTGCCATCTAGCGCTTAATTACATCGATCTACGCGCAAATTTGCATTTTCCGCGTTCATCGTGTGCAAGCTTCGTAGAGACATACCCCGAGTTGGCTTAAGTCACGGCAACTCGGGTCCGTTATCCGGTAAATGGGATACCCATTTTGTGCGCAGCGCGAGTCGAGCAGTTTTGATGTCGCGTTTCGAAACATTGCGGGTCGAACTGCGCGGGGCCGCCCGGGTGTTGGCGGTCATACAGACGCTCCCATGCCCGGACCTGAGAGTCCATTGCGAACGCAATCACGTTTCGTTATTGGAGAAAATCGTGACATTTAAGCAACTCACCATCAAGACCAAGCTCATTGCCGGCTTCGGCACCCTGTCGGTCATCGTCGTCGCGGTTTCCGGCCTTTCGCTGAAAGCGCTGAGCGATTCGACCGATGGCTTTTCGAACTTCGTGCATGGGATCAACGCGCGCGCCGACACGGCTGCGCTGGTACGCACCGCTGTCGACAGACGCGCGATCGCCGCGCGCAATCTCGTGCTCGTCACCAAACCTCAGGACCTCGAAATAGAAAAGGCCGACGTGACGCGCGCGCACGAGGACGTGCAAGCCGATTTGAAAAAACTCAACGACATGATTGCGAGCGCAACCGACACGTCGGAAAAGGCGCGCAGCCTCGTTGCCGAGATCAATCGGGTGGAATCGGCTTATGGACCGGTTGCGCTCGACATCGTCAATCTCGCGCTCACCAACAAGCGTGACGAAGCGATCGTCAAAATGGACGACCAGTGCCGGCCGCTGCTCGCCGCGCTGATTCGCGCGACCAACGCGTATGTCGACTACACGCATTCGCGCCAGGAGCAGATGATCAACGATTACGCCGCGCATTACGAGAACCAGCGCAATCTGCTGATCGCCATTTGCCTGATCGCGTTGGGCGTCGCGGTCGGCGCCTGCGTGCTGATCACGCGTGCGGTGACCGGGCCGCTTCGTTTCGCGATCGACGTCGCACGTACGGTGTCGGAGGGCGATCTGCGCACGCGCATCACCGTCGAAGGCAGCGACGAAACCAGCAGGCTGCTGGGCGCGTTACGCGAGATGAACGAACGGCTGACCGTGATCGTCGGACGCGTACGCGACAGCAGCACCAGCATCGCCGGTGCCGCGCGTCAGATCGCTGCGGGCAATATGGACTTGAGTCAGCGCACCGAGCAGCAGGCCGCATCGCTGCAGGAAACCGCGGCCAGCATGGAGGAACTCACGTCGACGGTGAAACAGAACGCCGACAACGCCCAGCAAGGCAGCACGCTCGCGGCGAATGCTTCGTCGGTTGCGCAAAAGGGCAGCCAGGTGGTGGGTCAGGTGGTCGACACCATGCACGAGATCAGCGACAGCTCGACGAAGATCGCGGACATCACCGGGATCATCGAAGGGATCGCTTTTCAGACGAACATCCTCGCGTTGAACGCGGCGGTGGAAGCGGCTCGCGCCGGTGAGCAGGGGCGTGGTTTTGCGGTCGTGGCGAGCGAAGTGCGAAGCCTTGCGCAACGGTCGTCGAGCGCGGCGAAGGAGATCAAGGATCTGATCGCGAATTCGGTCGGCAAGATTCGCGACGGATCGGCGCTGGCGGGTGAAGCAGGCAAGACAATGGCCGAAGTGACGCAGGCCGTTGCGCGCGTGACCGACATCATGGCGGAGATCGCGGCGGCATCGAATGAACAGAGCCGCGGGATCGAGCAGGTCAATCAGGCCATTACGCAGATGGACAACGTCACGCAGCAGAATGCGGCGCTGGTGGAGGAAGCGGCGGCGGCTTCGAGGTCGATGGAAGATCAGGGCGAGCAGTTGAATCAGGCGGTGGCGTTTTTTCAGATTGTGGATGGGAGGAGTGAGGCTGCGGCGGTGAGAAGTGCGGGCGCGCGGCGTGAGGGGGTGGGGGGAGCTGGTTCGGCTTCTGCCTCCTCTGTTGCGAAGCGGGTTGCGAACGTTGGTCGGGTTGCGCCGGTGCCTGTGCTGGCGACTGCCGCGGCGAGCGGCGAAGAGGGGTGGGATAAGTTTTGATGCGGGTGCGGGTGCGGGTGCGGGTGCTTATGCAGGAAATGCGAAAACCGGTGGGGAGCCGGTTTTCGCGCAGTTTGCTTTATCCGTATTGAACCAGACTAAATCTGACAGCGGTTACACGACCCACGGAAACGGAAAAGGGTTACAGGCAAAACACCTGTAACCCTTTCATATTTCGTGGTGGGAGGAGGAGGATCGAACTCCCGACCTTCGCATTGCGAATACGAACAAGTCGATGTTTCTTGAGATGAATTGGCATTGATTGAATCCTGCAAATATCTGAATTTAAACGATTATACAGCCACGACTCGCCCAGTCGATATTGATCGACATATCCTCTCTGCCGCATAATCTGGTTACACAGCAGTTACACGGGATTGTCGGCCAAGATAAGGAGGTCAGGTGGCGAAGGTAAATTTCACTGCGGCTCGCGTCGATGCACATCGCTGCGGCGAGGGTAAATCGCAGTCGTTCCTCTGGGACAGCAAGACGCCAGGGCTGGGTTTGCGTGCCACTCCGGGGGGCACCAAGGCCTACATCTTCCAAGGGAGGATTTTTGGCTCGACGGTGCGGATCAGAATCGGCGATCCGAAAAGTTGGACTATCGATCAGGCGCAGGAGCGAGCACGAAGCCTCCAAACGCTTATCGACAGCGGCATCGATCCGCGAGAGCACCAGGCAGAGCAGAAGGCAGCGCATGAAGCTCGGCAGGCTGCCAGGCACCGCCAGGATGTAACGGTCGGCGAAGCTTGGGAACACTACCTCGAGCATCTTCGCACGAAGATTTCGCCGAAAACGAAAAAGCCGCGGTCGGAGCGATACATCATCGACCATATCAACCTTTCGTCTCTTGGCGGCGGCATCGCCAAAAGGGGCGGTAAAGAAAAAGTACGCGGCCCGCTAGCACCGCTAATGACGCGCAGGTTGACCGAGATCACTGTAACGACAATGGCCGAATGGCTTGAGGCCGAAATACCCCGGGGACCAACGAATGCCGGCCATGCCTTCGGTCTTTTCAAGGCGTTCATCCGGTGGTGCGACACTCACGAGACGTACGCGGGGATCATCCCCCAAGACGCGTATGCTTCGCCAAAGGTCAAGGGCATTCTCCCTCGCAGCGCCGCAAAGGACGACTGCCTGCAGCGCGAGCAGCTGCCCGTTTGGTTTAGCGCGGTACGTGGTATCGCGAATCCAGTCATCGGCACATACCTACAAGGCCTTCTGATCACTGGAGCCCGTCGGGAGGAGCTAGCCGCATTGCGGTGGGAAGACGTGGACTTCCGGTGGCGGAGCCTGACGATGAACGACAAAGTGGAAGGTACCGGCGGTCGGACTATTCCGCTCACTCCATACTTAGCAAGCCTATTGTTGAACCTTCAACGACTGAACGAGATCCCTCCCAACAAACGCCAGATCGTGCGTCTCGCACAGAGGGGCGAGCAGTGGGAACCGTCCGAGTGGGTGTTCGCCAGCAAGACCTCGTCGGATGGGAAGATTGCTGAGCCGCGTCATGCGCATAATCGCGCGTTGGCGCCGACAGGTTTGCCGCACCTTTCGCTGCATGGCCTGCGCCGATCATTCGGCACACTGTCGGAGTGGGTGGAGGTTCCGGTCGGCGTTGTCGCCCAAATCCAAGGGCATAGGCCGTCCGCAATTGCGGAGAAACACTACCGCCGTCGCCCTCTCGACCTGCTACGCATGTGGCATGACAAGATTGAGGTGTGGATGCTCGAGCAGGCGAAGATCAAGTTTCAGCCTTGAAGCACTGCACGGTTCGCCTTTCCAGCCACTGTTTCCGAGGTGAAGAGGCACACCTCGGATACGCTACGCCCCGAGGTTGCCATAATGTTCTTCGGGGCTGCAATAAAAGCGGAGGATCGAACTCCGGACCGCAATATTAGTGACCATCCCCGAATAGAGGAGCCGAAGATGCCCCCAAAAGTGCCCCCAACTATGTCTCGCTGCCCCAACTTATCCACCACGCCTGGGGCACATCGAACATGCACATACGCGCGCCCGATCGCCCGGACGTGTGCGGGGAACACTGACTCACTGACCAACAGGTGTGGTCGAAGGCACGTCGTATTGGTTGTCAGATAGCTCCGATCTCAGGCGATGATCGAGCAGAACGTGCAAGATGTCGC
The DNA here is from genome assembly GCF_046030735.1 of Paraburkholderia xenovorans. Lineage (GTDB taxonomy): Bacteria > Pseudomonadota > Gammaproteobacteria > Burkholderiales > Burkholderiaceae > Paraburkholderia > Paraburkholderia xenovorans_A. The sequence goes on along the minus strand of NZ_JAQQBV010000056.1, from coordinate 527 downwards.
GCATTTTTTGCTGGGTAGCGACGATTCGCCCTTGGGTGTCAAACTGGATACCCCAATCACGGAGTCCGTTGATCTCGCGAAGACGGGCCATGTAATCAGGATTCTGGTAGTAGCCACGAGCCTTGATCACCGCCATGCGGCGCAAGTGCGTAGCGTTTTGGCCGATGAAGGCGTCAAAAACGGCGAAATCGGCGATAGCGGCTGAAAAGCCTTGCTCTTGCTTCAGTTCTGCATATGCCTCTTCGTAGGTATCTTTGTGATTCAGCAAAGATTCAAACGCAGGTTTGCTGCTCATGAGAACGCTTTCTCTCACAACGAAGAAGTCAAAACTTCGGGAAATGCTAAATGACGGGTTATCCATGATATCGAGGCCCGCCTCAGTGAAGAAGATATTCATCATGCCCTTCTTCTTTCGGGTTCCCCAGTCCGCATTTGCCTTCTTGACACAATAGATCATCGCGTCACCGTGGCGCAGACGAAGAACGTACCCAGCAGCGTTATTAAGCTGCTTCACGTTCTTTACCAAA
>NZ_JAQQBV010000055.1:0-28841 GCF_046030735.1 Paraburkholderia xenovorans | reverse complement strand
GCGCGGGTCCCGGCGCAAACGGGTTTCCCCCAACAAAAACGGGGGGGGCGCCTTTCTGGGGGCGCCCCCACGGCTGTCAGGCTGTTTTATCTTCCTGCACTTTCAATTCGGCGATCATCCGTTCACGCATGACGAACTTCTGCACTTTGCCGGTGACGGTCATCGGCAGTTCGTCGACGAAACGGATGTACTTCGGCACCTTGTAGTGCGCGATCTGGCCGTGGCAAAACTGCTGGATTTCGTCGGCAGTCGCCTGTTCGCCTGAGCGCAGCACGACCCATGCGCACACCTCTTCGCCATACTTCGAATCCGGCACGCCGAACACCTGCACGCTCTGGATCTTCGGATGGCGGAACAGAAACTCCTCGATCTCCCGCGGATAGATGTTTTCACCGCCGCGTATCAGCATGTCCTTCAGGCGGCCAACGATGTTGCAATAGCCTTCGGCATCGAGCGTCGCGAGGTCGCCGGTATGCATCCAGCCGTCGACGATGCTTTCGCGCGTTTTCGCTTCATCGCCCCAATAGCCTTGCATCACCGAATAGCCGCGCGTGCACAACTCGCCGGTCTCACCCACCGGCACGATCTCGCCGAGCGAATCGACGATTTTCACCTCCAGATGCGGCTGGATGCGGCCGACCGTCGTGGTGCGTTTGTCGAGCGGATCGGCGGTCGAACTCTGGAACGACACAGGGCTGGTTTCCGTCATCCCGTAGGCAATCGTGATCTCGCTCAGATGCATCTTCGCGACGACTTTCTTCATCGTCTCGATCGGGCATGGTGAGCCGGCCATGATGCCGGTGCGCAGGCGCGAGAAGTCGTAGCCGGCGAAGTCCGGATGGTCGAGTTCCGCGATGAACATCGTCGGCACGCCGTGCAGTGCGGTGCATTGCTCCTCGGCGACCGCGGCCAGCGTCGCCGCCGGGTCGAAGCCTTCGCCCGGAAACACCATATTCGCGCCGACCGACACGCACGCCAGCACAGCGAGCACCATGCCGAAACAGTGGTAGAGCGGCACAGGAATGCACAGTGCGTCCTGCTCCGTCAGACGCATCGCCATCGCGATATAGCGCGCGTTGTTGACCACGTTGCTGTGCGTGAGCGTCGCGCCCTTCGGGTTGCCGGTCGTCCCGCTGGTGAACTGGATGTTGATCGGATCGTGGCAGGACAGCGTCGCGCCGATGTCGTTCAGCTTCGCGACATCGAGCGTCGCGCGGCCTTGCTCGATCACGTCGGAGAAGCTCAGCATGCCCGGCGTCTCCGTGTCGCACATGCGGATCACGTAACGAAGCTCGGGCAGACGCGCCGCGTGCAACTCACCGGGCGCGTGCGCGGCCAGTTCAGGCGCGAGCTCCTGCAGCATGTCGAGGTACATCGAGGTCTTGAAGCGCTCCGCGGCGATGATTGCCTTGCAGCCGACCTTGTTCAACGCGTATTCGAGTTCGGCGAGCCGGTACGCCGGATTGATGTTGACCAGCACCGCGCCGATGCGCGCGGTCGCGAACTGCGTGAGCAGCCACTCGACCCGATTCGGCGACCAGATGCCGACCCGATCGCCCTTCACGATACCGAGTGCAAGCAGCCCGGCGGCCAGCACGTCGACCTCGTCCGCAAACTCCCGCCATGTCCAGCGGATGCGCTGCTCGCGAAACACCACGGCCGGCCGGTCGGGAAAGCGTTGCGCCGTATCGCCCAGAAACTGGCCGACGGTGGCCTCGCTCAGTGGGATATCGGTCGAACCGCGAACGTACGACAAGCCGTCCTTGGGTTCGATGAGTGCGCCTTCGCCTGACACGTGCGTTGCCATGGTGCTGTCTCCGTGAGCTGAAGCTTGCTCTATTGAAATGAATTTGAAACCGATTGTGCCACCGGCGCTGGCCGCGACGGCATCAAGTCTTACCCGCAGCGTATCGACGGACGCCGGGCCAAGGCTTGAATTTCCATTACCCTTCCGTAAACGTCAAGTAGAGGTCAAAAAAAAGCAGCCGGGAAGGCTGCTTTCTCTCTGATACGTGATGCCTAGTTCTGACCGCGCAGCTTGCGCAGACGCTGGATCGCAGCGAGCTGAGCCGTCGCGTACGCCAGTTCCGCTTGCGCGGTGGCGTATTCGAGGTTCGAGCCCGTGTTTTGCAGCGCTTCCTCCGCACGCTTGCGTGCATCTTCAGCTTTGGCTTCGTCGAGATCCTTGCCGCGAATCGCGGTGTCGGCCAGAACCGTCACGGCGCCCGGCTGGATTTCGAGAATGCCGCCGGCGACGAACACAAATTCTTCGTCGCCGTTTTCAGCTTCGATGCGCACCGCACCCGGACGAATCCGCGTGATGAGCGGCGTGTGGCCCGGCAGAATGCCGAGTTCACCTGCTTCGCCCGGCAGCGCGACGAACTTCGCCTGGCCCGAGAAGATCTGCTCTTCCGCGCTGACGACGTCTACTTTAATGGTTGCCATATCGACTCCTGTGGCGAACCGGGTTAGCGCTTTCGCGCCGACTCGGGTCCCATGCAAGGCTGGATTGAGTGTAGTAAGAGGCGCCGGTTTTGCGTTTTCGATACAAGACACGTACCACACCGCGCGAGGCCGGCGCCCGCTTCGTCACACCCGACCTTTACTGGATCTTCTTGGCCTTTTCGAAGGCTTCGTCGATCGTGCCGACCATGTAGAACGCTTGTTCCGGCAGATGGTCGCACTCACCTTCAACGATCATCTTGAAGCCGCGGATCGTTTCCTTCAGCGGCACGTACTTGCCCGGCGAGCCCGTGAACACTTCAGCGACGTGGAACGGCTGCGACAGGAAACGCTGGATCTTACGAGCGCGCGCGACGGCGAGCTTGTCTTCCGGCGCCAGTTCGTCCATGCCCAGAATCGCGATAATGTCGCGCAATTCCTTGTAGCGCTGCAGCGTTTGCTGCACGCCGCGCGTGATCGAGTAGTGCTCTTCGCCGATCACGTTCGGGTCGATCTGACGCGAGGTCGAATCGAGCGGATCGACTGCCGGGTAGATACCCAGCGAAGCGATGTCACGCGACAACACGACGGTTGCGTCCAGGTGGCCGAAAGTCGTAGCCGGCGACGGGTCGGTCAAGTCATCCGCAGGGACGTACACGGCCTGAACCGACGTGATCGAGCCGGTCTTGGTCGACGTAATACGCTCTTGCAGCTTGCCCATTTCTTCAGCCAGCGTCGGCTGATAGCCCACTGCCGACGGCATACGGCCGAGCAGTGCCGACACTTCCGTGCCTGCCAGCGTGAAACGGTAGATGTTGTCGACGAAGAACAGCACGTCAAGGCCTTCGTCACGGAAGTGCTCGGCCATCGTCAGACCGGTCAGCGCGACGCGCAGACGGTTGCCCGGCGGCTCGTTCATCTGGCCGTACACCAGCGCGACCTTGTCGAGAACGTTCGAGTCCTTCATTTCATGATAGAAGTCGTTCCCTTCGCGGGTACGCTCGCCGACACCGGCGAACACGGAGTAACCACCGTGTTCCTTCGCGATGTTGTTGATCAGTTCCATCATGTTCACGGTCTTGCCCACGCCGGCGCCGCCGAACAGGCCGACCTTGCCGCCCTTCGCGAACGGGCAGATCAGATCGATAACCTTGATGCCGGTTTCGAGCAGTTCCGTCGACGGCGACAGTTCGTCGAACGCCGGAGCCTTCTGGTGAATGCCGCGAACCACGTCCGAGTTGATCGGGCCGGCTTCGTCGATCGGGCGACCCAGCACGTCCATGATCCGGCCGAGGGTCGGCTTGCCGACCGGCACGCTGATCGGCTTGCCCGTGTTCTTCACGACCGTGCCTCGACGCAGGCCGTCCGATGCACCCAGACAGATGGTACGGACAACGCCGTCGCCCAGCTGTTGCTGGACTTCGAGGGTCAGTTCCGAACCTTCGAGAATGAGCGCGTCGTAAATCTTCGGCATGTGGTCACGCGGGAATTCCACGTCGATCACTGCGCCGATGCACTGTACGATCTTGCCTTCTACCAAAGCAGTAGTACTCATCGCTTTTCCTTTAGATACTCAATTCTTCACTCGCGCAAAGGCGCAGTTTCGATGGGTGCGCCACACGGGCGCACACGAAGCGGCTTGCCTGACCGTCAAGGTCAGACCGCCGCCGCGCCACCGACGATTTCCGACAGTTCTTTCGTGATCGCGGCCTGACGGCTCTTGTTGTACACGAGCTGCAGTTCGTTGATGACCGTCTTCGCGTTGTCCGAAGCGGCCTTCATCGCGACCATCCGTGCCGACTGCTCCGATGCCATGTTTTCCGCGACGGCCTGATAGACCAGCGCTTCGACATAACGCACCAGCAGTTCGTCCACCACGGCCTGTGCATCCGGCTCGTAGATGTAGTCCCACTGCGTGGTCGGAGTCGTGCCGTCTTCGTCCTTGCGCTCGAACTGGTCTGCCGACAGCGGCAGCAGTTGCTCGATCACCGGCTCCTGCTTCATCGTGTTGACGAAGCGCGTGTACGCCAGGTACACCGCCGAAACCTTGCCTTCCGAGTACAGGTCGAGCTGCACCTTCACCGCGCCGATCAGCTTTTCCAGATGCGGCGTGTCGCCCAGATGCACGACATTCGACACCACCTTCGCGCGCAGACGGTTCAGGAAACCCAGACCCTTGGTGCCGATCGCCGTTGCCTCGACCGTCTTGCCCTGGCCTTCCAGTTCCTTGAACTTCTGCAGCGACGCGCGCAGCACGTTGGTGTTCATCCCGCCGCACAGACCCTTATCGGTCGTGACGAGGATGATGCCGGCCGTCTTCGCGCCTTCGTTCGACACCATGAACGGGTGACGATACTCGGGGTTCGCACGGCTCATGTGCGCAGCGATATCGCGGACCTTGTCGGCATACGGGCGAGCAGCGCGCATGCGCTCCTGAGCGCGGCGCATCTTCGATGCGGCCACCATCTCCATCGCTTTCGTGATCTTGCGCGTGTTTTGCACGCTCTTGATCTTGCCGCGAATTTCCTTCATTCCAGCCATTGCTTGCTCCATGATCGAAGCAGCGCGGGTTCAGTTGCCTGCGGCCCGCGCCGCTTCAAGGTCCGTTTATGCCTTGCGGATCACTCGCGGATCAATAAGCGCCGGACTTCTTGAAGTCTTTGACGGCCGTGTGCAGCAGGCCTTCATCGTCCTTCGAGAGTTCCTTGGTATCTTCGATGCGCTTGACCAGGTCAGCGTGGCTCGCCTTCAGATATTCGCGCAGACCCTTTTCGAACGGCAGCACTTGCGGCACTTCCAGATCGTCGAGGTAGCCGTTGTTCGCGGCGAACAGCGCGACAGCCAGTTCCCACACTTGCAGCGGCTGATATTGCGGCTGCTTCAGCAGTTCCGTCACGCGGCGGCCGCGCTCCAGTTGCTTGCGGGTTGCTTCGTCGAGGTCCGATGCGAACTGCGCGAACGCAGCCAGTTCACGGTACTGCGCGAGGTCGGTACGGATACCGCCCGACAGCTTCTTCACGACCTTGGTTTGAGCCGCACCGCCGACGCGCGACACCGACACGCCGGCGTTGATTGCCGGGCGGATACCTGCGTTGAAGAGGTCGGTTTCCAGGAAGATCTGGCCGTCGGTAATCGAGATCACGTTCGTCGGAACGAATGCGGTCACGTCGCCTGCTTGCGTTTCGATGACCGGCAGTGCCGTCAGCGAACCGCTCTTGCCCTTCACTTCGCCGTTCGTGAACTTCTCGACGTACTCTTCCGAGACGCGAGCAGCACGCTCCAGCAGACGCGAGTGCAGATAGAACACGTCGCCCGGATAAGCTTCGCGGCCCGGCGGGCGGCGCAGCAGCAGCGAGATCTGACGGTATGCCCAAGCCTGCTTGGTCAAATCGTCATAAACGATCAGCGCGTCCTGGCCGCGGTCGCGGAAGTATTCGCCCATCGTGCAGCCGGCGTACGGTGCGAGGTATTGCATTGCAGCCGATTCCGAAGCCGAAGCCGCGACGACGATCGTGTATTCCAGCGCGCCGGTTTCTTCCAGCTTGCGGACCACGTTCATGATCGACGAAGCCTTCTGGCCGATCGCGACGTAGATACAGAAGAGGTTCTTGCCCTTCTGGTTGATGATCGCGTCGACTGCGACTGCGGTCTTGCCGCACTGGCGGTCGCCGATGATCAGCTCGCGCTGGCCACGGCCGACCGGCACCATCGCGTCGATCGACTTCAGACCGGTCTGGACCGGCTCCGAAACCGACTTACGCCAGATCACGCCCGGTGCGATCTTTTCGATTGCGTCGGTTTTCTTCGCGTTGATCGGGCCTTTGCCGTCGATCGGGTTGCCGAGTGCGTCGACCACGCGGCCGAGCAGCTCCGGGCCCACCGGCACTTCGAGAATGCGGCCCGTCGTCTTGACGATGTCGCCTTCCGAAATGTGTTCGTACTCGCCCAGAATCACGGCGCCGACCGAGTCGCGCTCGAGGTTCAGTGCGAGACCGAAGGTGTTGCCCGGGAATTCGAGCATTTCGCCCTGCATCACTTCCGACAGGCCGTGGATGCGCACGATACCGTCGGTCACGGAGATCACGGTGCCCTGATTGCGAACGTCTGCGCTCGCTTCAAGGCCCTGGATCCGGCTCTTGATCAGCTCGCTGATCTCAGAGGGATTGAGTTGCATTATTCGCTCCTGATAGTCAATTCTGTTGCGTGCCAGCCGCTTCAGCGCGTTACGCGCTTCAGGCCGTCAGAGCCGTCTGCATGCTGGCAAGCCGCGCGCGGACCGAGGTATCGAGCACTTCGTCGCCAACTGTCACGCGCACGCCGCCGATCAGCGACGAGTCGACTTCGACCGTCGGCTTCAGCTTGCGCTTGAATTTGCGTTCGAGGCTTGCGACGAGTTCGTTCAACTGCGCGCCTTCGAGCGGGAATGCGCTAACGACCAGCACATCTGCCGCCCCTTCGCGGGCGTTCTTCAACTCTTCGAACTGCACAGCGATTTCCGGCAGCAACGGCAGGCGATGGTTATCGACCAGCATTTGCACCAGATTCTTCGCTTGCGCGTTGTCCTTGAGCGGCGACTTGACCGCGGCCAGCAGCAGTTCGCTGACCTGGGCGCGGCTTACTTTCGGGCTCGAGGCGATCGACAGCACTTCGGGCAGACGCGCAACCTGTGCCAGCTCCTGCACGAGCGTGGACCAGGCGGCGATGTCACCAGCTTCGGCCACGCCAAACAGCGCTTCTGCGTACGGACGGGCGATGGTTGCAAGTTCGGCCATGATCAGAGCTCGGCTTTCAGTTGATTCAGCAGGTCAGCATGCGCTGCCTGGTCGACTTCGCGCTTCAGGATCTGTTCGGCGCCCTTCACTGCCAGTGCGGCGACTTCACCGCGCAGCGTTTCGCGCGCCTTCACGACTTGCTGGTCCGCGTCGGCCTTCGCTTGCGCGATGATGCGAGCGGCTTCAGCTTGTGCTTGAGCCTTGATTTCGTCAGCGACTGCCACAGCCCGCTTTTCTGCGTCAGCAATGCGTTGCTGACCGTCGGTGCGAGCCTGAGCCAGTTCCTGGTCGACGCGCTTGTGAGCGGCTTCAAGTTCAGCCTTGCCCTTTTCAGCGGCAGACAAACCGTCAGCAATCTTCTTGGAGCGCTCGTCGAGGGCGTTGATCAGCGGCGGCCACACGAACTTCATCGTGAACCACGCGAGGATCAGGAACACGACCATTTGCGCAAACAGGGTTGCGTTGAGATTCACGGTGTTTCCTTAAACGTTGCTAGTTCGGAAAGTGAAACGGCAAGGCGCTCATCGATTCTGTATTCGATCAGCGCCCAAGTGCCCGTTCCGCCCTGCGCCTTCACCAGTTATAGCTCAGGCGCAAACTTCCGAGGAACCTCAGCCTGCCAGCTTCGACAGCAGCGGGTTCGCGAACGCAAACAGCATTGCCACACCAACGCCAATCAGGAATGCCGCATCGATCAGACCAGCCAGCAGGAACATCTTGGTTTGCAGCGGGTTCATCAATTCCGGTTGACGAGCACATGCTTCGATGTACTTGCCGCCCATCAGGCCGATACCGATACAGGCGCCGATTGCACCCAGGCCGATGATGATGCCGATACCGATGGCGGTCAGACCCTGGATGTTGGCGATGAAAGCTTGCATGATCACTCCTTTGTGAAAAGTCTTTTAGAACTGGTTGGAACTGGGATTTGATAAAACAAAAAACTAAAACGATTCGTCGTTCGACACACCGCGATTAGTGGGTGTCGTGTGCCTGTCCGATGTACACCAGCGTCAGCATCATGAAAATGAATGCTTGCAGCAGAACGATCAGGATGTGGAAGATCGCCCAAACCGTGCCTGCGATGACGTGGCCGATAAAGCCGAGCACTGACGCGTCCGCGCCGAAACCCCACATGCTGCCGAGCAGGGCAATCAGCAGGAACAGCAGCTCGCCCGCGTACATGTTGCCGAACAGCCGCATGCCGAGCGAAACCGTCTTGGCGACGAACTCGATGATATTCAGTGCAAGGTTCGGGATCCACAGCAGCGGATGCGCGCCGAACGGAGCCGACAGCAGTTCATGCACGAAGCCGCCGGCGCCCTTGATCTTGAAGTTGTAGTAGATCATCAGCGCGAACACGCCGAGTGCGATGCCCAACGTGCCGTTCAGGTCGGCGGTCGGCACGATGCGATGATGGGGGATGACTTCCGACAGGCCGAGCCAGCCGATCACGCGGCCGGGCAAATCGACGGGGATAAAGTCGAGCGAGTTCATCAGCGCGACCCAGACGAACACGGTCAGGGCCAGCGGCGCGATGAAAGTGCGCGAGCCGTGGATCATCGACTTCGATTGATCCTCGACCATTTCGACCAGCATTTCGATCGCGCACTGGAAACGGCCGGGCACGCCGGACGTCGCCTTGCGGGCAGCGAGATGCAGAATCAGGATCGTGGCCAGACCGCAAACGATCGACCAGAAAAGGGTGTCCAGATTCCACACGTGAATGTCGAAAATCGACGTCTGGTGCGCGGTGGAAAAGTTCTGCAAGTGGTGCGCGATGTACTCGGACGGATCCATTGCGCGCGTGCCTTCGCTAGCTGCCATATCGTTAAAGCCACCCAAATTGTCGAAAATCGTCTGAGGCCGTTCCCGCCGCAATACTGTATTGCGGGAACACGCCGGGTGCGGATCGTGTCATATCCGCACTCCTTGTACCAGCGCTGCGCGCCGGCCTGAATTTTTTGCTGCTACCTTAATGCCGCTGTGTTGCTACCTTGTTGCGTTAGCGCCAGGCCAACGCAATCCAGTACGTCTTGAGCGCGATGAGGTAGGTCACGAGCAGCGGCACCCAGCGTACGTCGTGATACCAGAAGGCGATGGCTACAAACATCGCGATCGTTGTCCCCATCTTGAGCGCTTCGCCGATCATCCAGCTCATCACCGTTTCGGCGCCGCTCAGCGTTCTAAGTCGTGCCGCGAACAACGCGCCCGGCACCCAGCAGATCGCGCCCCCCAGGAACGCGGACAGCGCAGCAGCGCCCGGCGGCTTGTAGAACAGCCACCACACCAGCGTAGCAACCAGGGACAAAACCATTTGCGCCGCCACGACCTTGAACGGCGTAACGCGCGATGGACGACTTACATTCGGACCAAACAGCTTTTCAGCTTCAGCCCGCGTAAGCGGAACGATATTGTTATCGTTTTGCTCGACATCCCACGCATCATCATTTGTAACGTGCTGACCGGTGGACACACCGGAACCGGAGCGTTCAGAGCGGTGTTCGTCGTGCCCATTCTTCGGCGCTTGATTCGACGTTTTGACCGCCATCGCAGTGTTCCGAAAGTCTTGTTCCTGCCCGCCAGCTTACGCTGCGCTTACGGGGTTGCCGTGCAATTAAATCCGGGCGATTGTAAGCGATAGTTGCAGGCAATTCAAGACTTTAGGCCGCTCAATAACCTGCGTGAAAAGGCTCCTCGCCATGCGGGAACCGCGTGTTCGTGGGTTGATGGACGGCAAATGTAAGGCGGTCGGGGGACGGCAATTCATGCCTCGCGGATTGCACGCGTCCGCGCCTCGATCGATATCGGTGAGACGCTGTGGCGGACGTGTCAAAAATGCAACAGACGTGGATTTCTTGCCGGATTGATAGACAGATGACGCCAGCCCAGGGTATCGACAAGTCGCGAGGATTTAGTTAGGAATCCCCGTTAAATGCAAGCGGCTCGCGAACCCTCTGCGACGCTTTGACGCATTCTTCGGAAATACGCTTCCAATCCCCTTTACCGCGACGCGACGCGCGCGGGAGCCGCTTGCGAATGTCGTTCCGACACATCGCAAGCGTTGCGCGTCAGACATCAAGCTGTTGCGTTGCCCCGCAAGCGAACAAGAATACCTTCCAACGCGTCGAGATCGCCGAAATCCACCAGCACCTGTCCACGCCCACGGCGACCCAGTTTGATTTTCACGGTTGCCGCGAGCAGATCCGACAATTCCTCTTCGAGGCGTCGCGTATCGCGCCCGCCATCCTGGTTCGCGCGCGCTTTCACCGCGGGCGCTGCCTTGGTGATCGTCGTCACCAGCTTTTCGGTTTCGCGTACCGACATCCGCTTGTTGACGACCTGGTTCGCCAGCGTGATCTGCGTGGCGGCGTCGACGGCCAGCAGCGCGCGCGCGTGGCCCATGTCGAGATCGCCGGCGAGCAACATCGTCTGAACGGGCGATGCCAGATTCAGCAGGCGCAACAGGTTCGACACCGCGCTGCGCGAACGGCCGACCGACTCAGCCGCCTGCTCGTGCGTGAAGTTGAATTCGTCGAGCAAGCGCTGGATGCCCTGCGCTTCTTCCAGAGGATTCAGATCTTCGCGCTGAATGTTCTCAATCAGCGCCATCGCTGCGGCGGCCTGGTCCGGCACGTCCTTCACCAGCACAGGCACTTCGTCGAGGCCGGCGAGGCGCGCGGCGCGAAACCGCCGTTCGCCGGCAATGATTTCGTACTTGTCCGCTGACACCGGCCGCACGAGGATCGGCTGCATCAGACCCTGCGCACGGATACTCGCAGCGAGCTCCTGCAACGCGCCTTCGTCCATGCGCGTGCGCGGCTGGTATTTACCGGCCTGCAGCTTGCTGAGCGGCAGCACGTTCGGCGCGCCCTCGATCGTCACTGCTTCGGTGATGTCCGCGCTACCGCCAAGCAATGCCTCCAGACCACGGCCCAATCCCTTCTTTCTTGCTACTGCATTCATCGTGCTTCCTCGATCCGCTTAGGATGCCAGCGGCGCATCGTTCAATGCGCGCACCCGCTCAATCATTTCCGCGCCGAACTGCACATAGGCCTGCGCGCCGCGCGACGCTCTGTCGAACACCACGCCCGGCAAACCATAACTCGGCGCTTCCGCGAGACGCACGTTGCGTGGAATCACCGCGTCGAACACCTTGTCGCCGAAATGCTCTTTCAATTGATCCGACACTTGCTGTTGCAGCGTAATGCGCGGATCGAACATCACGCGCAACAGACCGATCACCTTCAGGTCGCGATTCAGGTTCGCATGCACCTGCTTGATCGTGTTGACGAGGTCCGACAACCCCTCGAGCGCGAAGTACTCGCACTGCATCGGGATCACCACCCCATGCGCGGCGCACAGGCCGTTGAGCGTCAGTAGCGACAAAGCCGGCGGGCAATCGATCAGCACGAAATCGTATTCGCCTTCGACGCTCGCCAGCGCCGCTTTCAGCTGACGCTCGCGATTCTGCACGCTGACCAGTTCGACTTCGGCGCCCGCCAGCTCGCGGTTCGCAGGCACGACATCGTAGCCCACCGCTTCCGGACGCACGCGCGCATCCGCCACCGCAACGCCGTCTACGAGTACTTCGTAGACTGTATTCGCGCACGCCGCCTTGTCGATGCCGCTGCCCATCGTGGCATTGCCTTGCGGGTCCAGGTCGATGAGAAGGACCCGCTGTCCCTGCGCTGCCAAGCTCGCGGCCAGATTGACTGTGGTCGTCGTCTTTCCGACGCCGCCTTTCTGGTTCGCAACGCAGAAGATTTTTGCCATCGTTGGTGTGTCCCTTTTGCTGCCTGGAATGAAAATTAAAAGCGGTTTGCTACGGTTGCCGGATCTGCCGTAACGGTTAGCTGTCGGCGTCGACGAGAACCTTGATCAGATGCCGTTCAGCGTCGAGCGACGGCACGTTCAGCCGGATGATCTGTTCCACGTGGGCGCCGGACGGCAAGCGTTCGATCTCGCCTTCCGGACGTACTCCCTTCATCGCCCAGATCGCGCCCTGCTCCGCAACCAGATGACGGGCCAGTGTAACGAAATCCGCGAGTTCTGCGAATGCGCGCGAGACGATTACGTCGAACTTTGCGGGTACTTCGGCGCCCGATTGCAAAGTCTCGACTCGTCCCGTGACCACCGACAGATTCGCCAGACCGAGTTCGGCCTTCGCCTGCGCCTGGAACGCGGTCTTCTTATGGACGATGTCGTTGGTGGCGACAGTCCATTCCGGCAAAACGATCGCCAGCACGATGCCAGGCAAGCCGCCACCGGACCCCACATCGAGCACCGACGAAGGACCCCGCGGTGCGAGATGCGGCACGATCGACAGCGAATCCAGGATGTGCTGAATCAGCATTTGCCGCGGATCGCGGATCGCCGTGAGGTTGTAGACCGCATTCCACTTCGAGAGCAACGCGACGTAATCCAGCAGCTTGCCGAGTTGCGCGTCGCTCAGCTTAAGCCCTAGCTCGCGAACGCCGTCCGTCAACAACGGCGCTAATGCTTCCCGGCCACTTCCCTTCTGGCTCACCGTCATTGCGCCACCGGCGTGCTGTCAGTGCCGGGCCCGGCGGGTTTCGTCGACCGGCGCCCGAGGCCGCGCTTCAGGTGAACCATCAGCAGTGAAATCGCCGCTGGCGTAATGCCCGAGATACGCGACGCCTGACCGATGGTTTCAGGACGGAATTGCGTCAATTTCTGGCGTGCTTCGAACGACAGCCCTCTTACTTCGGCGTAATCCAGACCTTCCGGCAAACGGGTGCTCTCGTGAGCTTCGTTGCGCTCAATCTCACCGGCCTGACGGTCGATATAACCTTGGTATTTGATGCCGATCTCGATCTGCTCCCTGATCTGAGCGAGCAACACGTCGTCTTCGGCGAGCGTTTCGGGCGCAGCACACTCGCCTCCACGCAGACCGCAAACGCCGTCGTAGGTCACGCCCGGACGGCGCAGCAAGTCAGCGAGGCTGTATTCGTGGTCAATCGGTTTGCCCAGCAAAGCGGTGGCTTCGTCTGCGGGTAATGTCTTAGGATTGACCCACGTTGTCCGAAGGCGCTCTGTTTCACGTGAAACAGCGTCACGTTTGCGGCTGAACGCGTCCCAGCGAATGTCATCCACAACGCCGAGTTCGCGACCGATTTCCGTCAGACGCATATCAGCATTGTCTTCGCGCAGGCTCAAACGGTATTCGGCACGGCTTGTGAACATCCGATAGGGTTCAGACACGCCACGGGTCACCAGGTCGTCGACCAGTACGCCAAGATAGGCCTGATCACGGCGCGGACACCACGCATCCTTGCCTTGAACGAACAGCCCGGCGTTGATGCCGGCAAGCAAACCTTGCGCTGCCGCCTCCTCGTAACCAGTGGTCCCATTGATCTGTCCCGCAAAGAACAGCCCGGTAATCACCTTGGTTTCCAGCGAAGCCTTTAATCCGCGCGGATCGAAGTAGTCGTATTCGATCGCGTAGCCCGGACGCAGGATATGCGCGTGCTCGAGACCTTGCATCGAACGAACCAATTCCAGTTGCACATCAAAAGGCAGACTGGTCGAGATTCCATTCGGATAGAACTCGTTCGTGGTCAGCCCTTCCGGTTCGAGAAAGATCTGATGCGATTCCTTCGAAGCAAATCGGTGAATCTTGTCCTCAATCGACGGGCAATAGCGCGGCCCCACTCCCTCGATCACGCCGGTGTACATCGGCGACCGATCCAGCCCACCGCGAATAATGTCGTGCGTGCGCTGATTGGTATGCGTGACCCAGCAAGGCACTTGCCGCGGATGCTGTTCCACACGGCCAAGAAACGAGAACACCGGCACCGGATCCAGATCGCCCGGCTGCTCTTCCAGCTTCGAAAAATCGATCGTGCGACCGTCGATACGCGGCGGCGTCCCGGTCTTCAGGCGCCCTTGCGGCAGTTTCAGTTCCTTCAGACGCGCGGACAGCGACACCGACGCCGGATCGCCCGCCCGTCCGCCGGTGTAGTTGTTCAAGCCCACGTGGATCTTGCCGTCGAGGAAAGTGCCGGCTGTCAGCACGACCGCGCGCGACCGGAATCGAATCCCGACTTGCGTCACCGCGCCGACCACGCGATCGCCTTCCACCATCAAATCATCGACCGCTTGCTGAAATAGCCACAGGTTCGGCTGATTTTCCAGCCGATGCCGGATCGCCTGCTTGTACAGCAGACGGTCGGCCTGCGCGCGCGTCGCGCGCACGGCCGGCCCTTTCGACGAATTGAGGATGCGGAACTGGATTCCGCCCTCGTCCGTCGCGGCGGCCATCGCCCCGCCGAGCGCATCGACTTCTTTCACCAGATGGCCCTTGCCAATCCCGCCAATGGACGGGTTGCAGCTCATCTGACCGAGCGTTTCGATGTTGTGTGTCAGCAGGAGCGTTTTATTGCCCATGCGCGCAGAAGCCAATGCGGCTTCCGTGCCGGCATGCCCGCCGCCGACGACGATTACGTCAAATTCTGTGGGAAAAAGCATCGCGGATCTCACGCCAGATCGTCGCGTGAGCCTTTCAGAGGAAAATGTATGGGCGAATTATAACGGGTTCGGTTTCGGCCCGAATTTCGTCCGAATGGCTAACCATGAAAAAAGCGGTGTGTTTCACGTGAAACACACCGCCTTAAATTGCAACGAGAACCGAAAACAGACGGCGAGGCTAAGCCACTTTTTTTGCCAGCCCCAGATAGGTTTCGATCACACGCGGGTTCTGCGCGAGATCGGCGGCTGGCCCTTCTAGCGCGAGTTCACCGGTTTCGAGCACATAACCGTAGTCGGAAATTTGCAGCGCAGCACGCGCGTTCTGCTCGATCAGCAACGTCGCAACGCCGGTCTGCCGTAGCGCGCTGATGATGTGGAAGATTTCTTTGACGATCAGCGGCGCGAGACCCAAGCTCGGCTCATCGAGCATCAACAGATCAGGCTTGCCCATCAACGCACGTCCCACCGCCAGCATCTGCCGCTCACCACCCGACAATGTCCCGGCCGCCTGCTTCCGCCGCTCCTTCAAGCGCGGAAACAGCGTAAAGACCGGTTCAAGCTGATCGAGGAAATTACGCTCCCCTGCCCGCTTGCGCCGATAGGCGCCGAGGACCAGGTTGTCCTCGACCGTCATCGATGCAAACAGCTCGCGCTTTTCCGGCACCAGACACATACCACGCGCGACGCGCTTTTCCACAGGAACCGCGCTCACCTCTTCGCCCTGATAGCGAATCGCACCTTTCGCATGACCCGTCGTCGGCAGCGCACCCATGATGGCGTTAAGCAGCGTGGACTTACCGGCGCCGTTCGGTCCGATCACCGATACGATCTGCCCAGCACGCACCTTGAGCGCCGCGCCGTGCAGCGCTTCGACCTTGCCATAGCGGACCGACAAGCCATCCACTTCGAGAATCGGTGCAGCGGTATTCATCGTGTTCTCCATCATTCCACCCCGCCGAGATACGCTTCGAGCACGGCCGGATCCTGCTGAACTTCCTGCGGCAAACCTTCGGCGATGCGCGTGCCGAACTCCATCACCACCAGCCGGTCGGTGAGATTCATCACGAAGTCCATATCGTGTTCGACCAGCAACACGCTCATCCCCTCGGCCTTCAGCCGACGCAGCAAGTCGGCGAGTTGCAGCTTTTCCTGATAACGCAGCCCTGCAGCCGGTTCGTCCAGCAACAACAAAGTGGGATCGCAGCACAGCGCCCGTGCGATTTCGAGAATCCGCTGCTGCCCCAACGCCAGGCTGCCCGCTTCGTCGTACATGTGCTGTTCGAGGCCGACGCGACGAATCTGCCGCGCGGCTTCCGCCATCAAGCGCGCCTCTTCCGCACCATTCAGCCGAACGACGCTGCGCCAGACACCCGCCTGACCTCGCAGATGCGCGCCGATTGCCACGTTCTCCAGCACCGTCATTCCGGGCAGCAGCTTGACGTGCTGAAACGTGCGCCCGATCCCGCGTTTGACGATTTCACGTGAATTGAGCGCGTCAATCCGTTCGCCGCGGAACGTGATTTCGCCGCTGGTCGCCTGCAACACGCCGGTGACCAGATTGAAGGTCGTCGATTTGCCTGCGCCGTTCGGACCGATCAAGCCGATGATCTGCCCTGCCTTCACTTCAAAACTGACATCGTTCACCGCGACCAGCCCGCCGAATTGCTTGCGCGCCTTGTTGACCGTCAGCAGATTTTCGCCGGTGGCCGGCTTGCTACGTTGCGGCAACGGCTCCGCATGATCCGACAGATGCGCACGTGGGCCCTTCGGGAAAAACCGAGCGACGAACGGCCATACGCCCTGGCGAGCGTATTGCAGCAACAGCACCATCAGGATGCCGAACACGATCACTTCGAAGTTGCCGTTTTCACCGAGCAGCTTCGGCAGCAGCGTCTGCAGATAGTCCTGCAACACGGTCAGGATCGCCGCGCCGAGCACCGCGCCCCACACATGCGACACCCCACCGACTACCGCCATGAACAGAAACTCGATGCCGTGATTCAAACCAAACGGCGTCGGATTCACCGCACGTTGCAGATGCGCGTAGAGAAAGCCCGAAATCGACGCCAGCACAGCCGCATACACAAAGATCACCACACGCATCCAGCCGGTGTTCACGCCCATCGCCTCGGCCATCATGCCGCCGCCGCGCAACGCGCGGATCGCCCTTCCCGGCCGGCTATTAAGCAGATTCTGAACAGAAATCACCGCCCCGAGGACGACCAGCCAGATCAGGTAATAAATATGGCGGCCGGACTCGAGATTGATGCCGAAAACATTCAGCACGGGAATGCCGTTGATGCCGTCGTACTTGCCGAGCATCTCCAGATTGCCGAACAGATAAAACAGCGCGAGGCCCCACGCGATCGTGCCGAGCGGCAGGAAGTGCCCGGACAGACGCATCGTCACAAGTCCGAGCATCAGCGCGATCAACGCCGTCACGACTACCCCGGCGATCAGCGCGAGCCACGGCGAGACGCCATACGCAGTCGTCAGATACGCGGTCGCATACGCACCGATGCCGACGAACGCCGCCTGCCCGAAGCTCGTCATTCCGCCGATGCCCGTCAGCAGTACTAGGCCGATCGCGACGATCGAATACAGGCCGATGTAATTGAGCAGCGTCACCCAATACTCGGGCACATGAATCGGCTGCGGCAGCACAGGCAGCGCGAACAGCACGACGAGGAACAGCCAGAAGAACTTGTTTTGCATGATCCGTTTCATCGTGTCACTCCTCTTCTTCTTCCGAGTGCGGGCTGGCCAAACTGCGCCACAGCAGCACCGGGATGATCAGCGTGAACACGATCACTTCCTTGTAAGCGCTCGCCCAGAACGACGAATATGATTCCAGCAAGCCGACCAGAATCGAGCCCGCGGCCGCCAGCGGATAACTGACCAGACCGCCGATGATCGCGCCCACGAAGCCCTTCAGACCGATCAGGAAGCCCGAGTCGTAGTAGATGGTGGTCAAGGGCGCGACAAGGATGCCGCACAGCGCGCCGAGGCCCGCAGCGAGCGTGAACGCGAGGCGCCCCGCCTGCGTTGTGCCGATGCCGACGAGCCGCGCGCCGAGCCGGTTCACCGAAGTCGCGCGCAATGCCTTGCCGGAGATCGAGCGATCGAAGTACAGATACAGCGCGCCGATCAACACGACGGCCGTGCCGACCACCCACAGGCTCTGCCCGGAAATCGACAGGCTGCCGAGGTTGAAGGTCGCGTCCGAAAATGCGGTGGTGCGCGAACCTTCCGCGCCGAACATCACGAGCCCGAGACCGACCATCGCGAAGTGCACCGCCACCGCGACGATCAGCAGCAGCAGCGTGGTTGCTTCGGCGATCGGTTCGTACGCGAGCCGGTACACGAACGGCCCCATCGGAATCACGATCAGCAAGGTCAGCGCGATCTGCGCGAGCATCGGCAACGGATGCTGGAAGACGCCTTGCGTGAGCGCATAAACGGCGACCGGAAACAGCAGATATTTGCCGGCCAGCATCACGAGCGTACGCGCCGCATGCCGACGCCGCTCGGCATGCCGCACCAGCCCCGCTATCTCGACAACAAAACACGCCGCGCCCATCGCCATCAGCAGCCAGCATGTCGCCGGAAATTTCTGTGTCTGGAGTGCGGCGAGCGTCAGCGCGCCATACGAAACAAACTCACCCTGCGGGATGAAGATCACCCGCGTCACGGAGAACACCAGCACCAGCGCGAGTGCGAGCAGCGCGTAGATCGCGCCGGTGGTGATGCCGTCCTGCGCGAGGATCGCCGCAATTGATAGATCCATACTTCCTCGTCCTGAAGCGTCGAAATCGAAACCGGGAGACAGTCGCGGCGGCAAAACCCCAGGCCGGCCGCCGACCTGCAATGCCAGAAAAAGCGACCGCCGCACCGGAACACGGCGCGGCGGTCGATGCCATTGTCATCGAACAGAATGGCAATGCGGCGTGATATGCCGCACGTTTGCGCGAGAGGCGCGTACCGCTCTTTTTGTTAGTCGTTCTGCAGCTTCCACTTGCCGTCGACGATCTGCACGATCACGCGTGCACGCTTGTCGAGGCCGTTGTGGTCGGTCGTCGTCGTGTTCATGATGCCGTGCGAAACCGGCAGCTCCTTGATGCTTTCGAGCGCGCCACGCAGCGCGACACGGAAAGCCTCGGTGCCCGGTTGAGCGGTCTTCAGCGCCTCCGGAATCGCCACTTGCAGCATCTGGCCGGCATCCCATGCATGGCCGCCGAATGTCGCCACCGAGCCCGCGCCGTACGCTTTCTCATAGGCCGCCTTGTACGCCAGCGACGACTTCTTCACCGGATTCGAATCCGGCAACTGATCCGCCACGAGAATCGGGCCGGCCGGCAGGAACTCGCCTTCGCAATCCTTCGCGCACACGCGCAGGAAGTCGTTGTTGGCGACACCGTGCGTCTGATAGACCTTGCCCTTGTAGCCGCGCTCCTTCAGCGTCTTGGCCGGCAGCGCGGACGGCGTGCCCGCGCCGGCGATCAGCACCGCATCCGGATTCGCGCCGATCGTCTTCAGCACCTGGCCGGTCACCGACGCGTCGGTGCGGTTGAAGCGCTCGTTGGACACGATCTTCAGATGGTGCGCGGCGGCCGCGGCGGTGAACACGTTGTTCCAGCCGTCGCCGTACGCATCCGCGAAACCGATGAAGCCCACCGTCTTCACGCCGTGGCGCTCCATGTAGTCGGCGATCGCATCCGCCATCAGGCTGTCGTTTTGCGGCGGTTTGAACGCCCATGCGCGCTTCGCGTCCATCGGCGAAATGATCGCGGCCGAAGCGGCCAGCGAGATCACCGGCGTCTTGCCTTCGGACGCGGCGTCGAGCATCGCCAGCGAGTTCGGCGTGACGGTCGAACCGATGATCGCGTCGACGTGGTCTTCGTCAATCAGCTTGCGCGTGTTCTGCACGGCCTTGCCGGTATCCGATGCATCGTCGAGCACGATGTATTGCACGGTCTTGCCGCCGATCTCTTTCGGCAGCAGTGCAATCGTGTTCTTTTCAGGAATCCCGAGCGATGCAGCCGGCCCGGTAGTGGACAACGTAACGCCGATTTTCACCTGCGCGAGAGCGGCGCCCGCGCCGCACATCAGCGCCATCGCGATGCCGGTGCGAACCCATTGCTTTGTGTTTTTCATTGCAAGTCTCCAAACGCTTTGAAACGCGTATCTGAATCCGGCTCATGGGCCGGGTGTCTGAATCTAGTTATTGGGTTCAGGTGTGCCAAGCATGGTTTTCCCTGCTCAGCGTGAATACCCTCGCCGCTTTAGTGTCACTACCTGCTCCGTACTGCTACTGCGAATTCCGCTCGTCGATCGGGTGTTCAATAAACTACTAACATGTTAGTAGTATTGCGTTCTGCATCGACGACGGTCAATAGACTGTCGCCCCAATGCGGGTTTGTCCTGAAGCGGCTGAACCACACTTTTCACGCCGCGCGCGCAATAAAAAAGACGCGTCATTTGCACGCGTCTTTTTCAGGTGAGGTTCCGTATCGCTTCGCCTTCGCTCAGTCGCCGGCCAACTTCCACTTGCCGCCGACAATCTCCACCATCACACGCGCCCGCTGGTCGAGGCCAGCGTGATCGTTCGCGCTCATGTTGAAGATGCCGTGGGCAGCGGGCAAATCTTTGGTGCTTTCCAGCGCGGCGCGCAGCGCCTCGCGGAACGCCGGCGTGCCGGGCTCGCCTTTTTTCAGCGCAAGCGGAATCGCACGTTGCAGCAGCAAGCCGGCATCCCATGCATGACCGCCGAACGTCGACACCGAACCGGCGCCGTACGCGGTTTCGTACGCATGCTTATACGCAAGCGCGCTCTTCTTGACCGGATTTGAATCCGGCAGTTGATCTGCGACGAGAATCGGGCCGGCCGGCAGATACGTGCCGTCGCAATCCTTGCCGCACACGCGCAGGAAGTCGTTATTCGCGACGCCGTGCGTCTGATAGTACTTGCCCTTGTAGCCGCGTTCCCTGAGGGTTTTCTGCGGCAATGCGGCCGGCGTGCCCGCGCCCGCGATCAGCACCGCATCCGGGTTCTGCGACATCATCTTCAGCACCTGGCCGGTCACCGATGCATCGTTACGCGCAAAGCGCTCGTTCGCGACGATCTTGATCTTCGCGAGCTCGGCGGCCTTGCCGAATTCCTTAAACCAGCTCTCGCCGTACGCATCCGCGAAGCCGATGAACGCGACCGTCTTCACGCCATGATTAGACATGTGCTGCGCAATGGCGGTGGCCATCAGGATGTCGTTCTGCGGCGTTTTGAAGACCCATGCGCGCTTCGCATCCATCGGTTCGACGATGGTGGCCGCGGCGGCCATCGAGATCATCGGCGTGGTGGTTTCGGCGGCCACGTCGATCATTGCAAGCGAGTTCGGCACGACGGTCGAGCCGATCAGCGCGTCTACGTGATCTTCGCTCGTGAGCTTGCGTGCGTTCTTGACGGCCTGGGTCGAGTCCGTGGCGTCGTCGAGAACGATGTAGTCGATCTTCTGCCCCGCCACTTCTTTCGGCAGCAACGCGATCGTGTTCTTTTCCGGAATACCGAGCGACGCAGCCGGCCCCGTTGCCGAAACGGTGACGCCGATTTTCACATCCGCGAATGCATGGCTGCTCCATGCTGCGCAAACCCCGGTGGCGACCAACGCCGCGCTCATCCAACGCAATGCCGACTTCATCCCGCTCCTCTATCTGCCCCGTGATCCGTTTGAATTTAAATCTGTAGATTTAAATCCCGACCCAGCGGTCGGTGAATAGCGAGTTTAGCGGAGCTAGCCCCCGTGCGGCAAGCGTTTTGAAGGCTGCTCAGGCGTGAAAATCAAGCCTTTGCGATGAATAAAAAAGGACTGAGGAATTCGGGAGAAATTCGAATAGGGCTTTAGCGCGGGCACAAATAAAAAGCGCTGTTGGATATCAATCCAACAGCGCTTTCGGGTGGGCACTGAGTGCCTCATTGTCTCCTCGTTCTCCACCTGCAAATTTCGTGCTGCATCAGAACTGCATGAAGATTAAACGAGCACCTGGCGCACTACAACTAGCAATTACCCTAGTGGTGCACTGCGGCACCGAATTGGGGCGTATTTATTCCCCTTTTGGATCGTCGCAGGTAACGCAATTTAAAGCATCCGGATCGATCCGATATAGATCGGATACCGAATCGATTTCAGACACTCCCTATTCACGCCCGCAGCGGCCGCACCCGCGCGATGATTTCCCCGACAATGCCGCGCCGGAACGCCAGCACGCAAGCAATGAAAATCACGCCGGTAACGATGGTGACCGACTCGCCCAGCGAGCGGAACCATTCGACACCCGTCGACGAAGCCAACGCGCCGCCGATATCGCCGAGCCGGTCTTCCAGCGCGACGATCAGCGCCGCGCCGAGCAGCGGCCCGAACAGCGTGCCCATGCCGCCGACCAGCGTCATCAGGATCACGAGACCCGACATGGTCCAATAAGCGTCGCTCAAGGTCTCGAAGCCCTGCACCACCACTTTCAGCGAGCCCGCGAGGCCCGCGAGCCCGGCCGACAGAATGAACGCCAGCAGCTTGAAGCGATCGGTATCGTAACCGAGCGACACCGCACGCGGCTCGTTTTCCTTGATCGCCACGAGCACCTGCCCGAACGGCGAATGCACGATCCGCACGATCAACAGGAACGCCAGCACCATCACCGCGAGCACGACGAAATACAGCGTCACGTCGGAAGACAGATCCAGCAGACCGAACAGCTTGCCGCGCGGCACGCCTTGCAGGCCGTCTTCACCGTGCGTGAACGGCGCTTGCAGGAACACGAAGTACACCATCTGCGCGAGCGCCAGCGTCACCATTGCGAAGTAAATGCCCTGGCGGCGAATCGCGAACAGTCCCACGATCAGACCGAGCAACGTTGCCGCCGCGGTGCCGGCGAGCACGCCGAGTTCAGGCGAGGCGCCGAGCGTCTGCATCGCATAACCGGTGATGTAGCCCGCCGACGCAAGAAACATCGCATGACCGAACGACAGCAAACCCGTGTAGCCGATCAGCAGGTTGAACGCCGCGGCGAACAGCGCGAAGCACAGCACCTTCATCACGAATAACGGATAGATGCCAAGCACCGGCACCGCGAGAAGCACGATCAGCAACAGACCGTAGAGCGCTTTTCTCTGCATCATTTTTCCTTGCCGAAAAGACCCGCCGGGCGCACCAGCAACACGAGCGCCATGATCACGAAAACGACGGTGGCCGACGCTTCCGGATAGAACACACGCGTCAACCCTTCGATCACGCCGAGCAGCAGACCGGTGAGGATCGAGCCCATGATCGAACCCATGCCGCCGATCACGACTACGGCGAACACGGTGATGATCATCGGCTGGCCCATCAGCGGCGACACCTGAATGACCGGCGCGGCGAGCACGCCGGCAAACGCCGCGAGCGCGACGCCGAAGCCATAGGTGAGCGTGATCATCAGCGGTACGTTGATGCCGAACGCTTCCACGAGCTTCGGGTTCTCAGTGCCGGCGCGCAGATAGGCGCCCAGACGCGTCTTCTCGATCACGAACCACGTCGCGAAACACACCACCAGCGACGCGACCACCACCCACGCGCGATAGTTCGGCAGGAACATGAAGCCGAGATTGGTTGCGCCGGACAGCGCCGACGGCACGTCGTACGGCTGGCCCGACGATCCGTAGATCGAGCGGAACACGCCCTCCACGACGAGCGTCAGGCCGAAAGTGAGCAGCAGCCCATACAGATGATCGAGCTTGTACAGCCAGCGCAGCATCGAGCGTTCGATCGCCATGCCGAACAGCCCGACGATCAGCGGCGCCAGCACGAGCATCACCCAGTACGGCAGACCGAAATACGAGAAGCCCATCCACGCGAGCATTGCGCCGAGCATGAACAACGCGCCGTGCGCGAAGTTGATCACGTTGAGCAGGCCGAAGATCACCGCGAGGCCGAGGCTCAGAATTGCGTAGAACGAGCCGTTCACGAGCCCTAGCAGCAGTTGGCTCAGCATCGCCGGAAGCGGAATGCCAAAGATATCCATTGAAGCCTTAACCCTTTAACCCGTTGCCAAGGTGAGATCGGGTGACACACGATCCGGCCGGCGCGCGAGCGGTTCGAACTGCCCCGGCGCGCGCGGCACGTGAAACGGTCCGCCATCGGTTTGTGTACCAACGTGACGTCTCTCAAAGCACGCCACGCCTGAACAGTCGACGGCTTGCTGGTTATGAAACCACGCTTACTTCCACAGCGCGCAGCGCGTTTCCGCTTTGGTCGTGAACGCCTGTTCGCCTGGGATCGTCGCGGTGATCTTGTAGTAGTCCCACGGCTCTTTGGATTCCGCCGGCGTCTTCACCTGCATCAGGTACATGTCGTGGATCATGCTGCCGTCCTGACGGATGTAACCCTTCGCGTAGAAGTCGTCGATCCTGGTCTTCTTCAGTTGCGCCATCACCTTGTCGGAGTCGGTCGAGCCCACCGCCTTCACCGCGTTCAGGTACGTCATGGTCGCGGAGTAGTCGGCGGCCTGCAGGCTCGACGGCATCTTCTTCATCTTGTCGAAGTAGCGTTGCGCCCACTTGCGCGTGGTGGCGTCCTTGTTCCAGTACCAGCTGTCCGTCAGCACGAGACCCTGGGTGGTTTCCAGACCGAGGCTGTGGATGTCGTCGATGAACACCAGCAGCGCCGCGAGTTTCATCGTCTTCGTGATACCGAATTCCTTGGCTGCCTTGATCGAGTTAATCGTGTCGCCGCCCGCGTTGGCGAGGCCGAGAATCTGCGCCTTCGACGCTTGCGCCTGCAACAGGAACGACGAGAAATCCGAAGCCGACAGCGGATGACGCACCGCGCCCAGCACCTGGCCGCCGTTTGCCTTCACCACCTCCGACGTGTTCTTTTCGAGCGCCTTGCCGAACGCGTAATCGGCCGTCAGGAAGTACCACGTCTTGCCGCCCTGCTTCGTCACCGCCGAACCGGTGCCTTTGGCAAGCGCCGTCGTGTCGTACGCGTAGTGCACCGTGTACGGCGTGCACTGCTCGTTGGTCAGCGTGTCGGCACCCGCGCCGATGCTGATGTACACCTTCTTCTTTTCACCGGCCACGGTATTCATCGACAAACCCGTCGCCGAGTTCGTGCCGCCGATCAGCAAATCCACGCCGTCGCGATCGAACCACTCGCGTGCGCGCGAGGCCGCGATATCCGCCTTGTTCTGGTGATCGGCATAGACCACCGTGATCGGCTTGCCATTGACCTTGCCGCCGAAGTCCGCCACTGCCATACGGATCGCTTCGAGGCCGCCCTGGCCGTCGATGTCCGCGTACAGACCCGACATGTCGGTGATGAAGCCGATCTTCACCGCATCGTCGGCCGCTTGCGCGCTCGTCATCGTGAAGGCGGCGCCGGCGGCGACCGCGAAACAAAGTGAGGTAAGCCGCGCGAGTGGGTTCTTTTTCATTCCTGTCTCCTGGTTTCTTCGCTTGTGGTTATCAGAGGCAATGGGGCGCTTCCGCTTGCATGGGCTCGCGGTTACGGCTATACGCCCAGTAGATCGTGCAATACCGGCATCTTGCTGTTGAGCTCACTCGCCCCGAAATGTTCGACGATGCCGCCGTGCTCCATCACATAGAAGCGGTCCGCAAGCGGCGCGGCAAAGCGGAAATTCTGCTCGACCATCACGACCGTATAGCCGCGTTCCTTCAGTGTGACGATCATGCGCGCGAGCGCCTGCACGATGACCGGTGCGAGCCCTTCCGAGATTTCGTCGAGCAACAGCAGGCTCGCGCCGGTGCGCAAGATGCGCGCAACAGCCAGCATCTGTTGCTCGCCGCCCGACAGACGGGTGCCCTGGCTCATCCGACGTTCGTGCAGATTCGGGAACATCGCATAGATTTCTTCGAGCGACATCATGTGCGCCTTGTCGCCGACGGGCGGCGGCAGCAGCAGATTTTCCTCGCACGAGAGGCTCGAAAAAATCCCGCGCTCTTCCGGGCAATAACCGATGCCGCAATGCGCGATGCGATGCGTGGGCAGGTTGATGGTTTCGCGTCCGCCGATGCGGATCGAGCCGGTGCGCCGGCCGGTGAGTCCCATGATCGCGCGCAGCGTGGTGGTGCGCCCCGCGCCGTTACGGCCCAGCAGCGTGACGACTTCGCCGCGGTTCACCGTCAGATCGACGCCATGCAGGATATGGGACTCCCCGTACCATGCCTGCAAACCCGCGATCTCCAGCGCGGGGGCACTCCCCATCGTGTCGCTGACTTCGAGGCTTTCCCGCTCGGCGGTCGTATTCATGCGTGGGCTCCGGCGAGCGCCGCGTCGGCGCTGCCCATATAGGCTTGCATCACGAGCGGATTCTTCGACACTTCGGCGTAGTTGCCTTCGGCGAGCACTTCGCCACGCTGCAATACCGTGATCGTGTCGGAGATGCCGGCGATCACATTCATGTTGTGCTCGACCATCAGAATCGTGCGGCCGCTCGATACTTTCTTGATTAACGCGGTGACGCGATCGACGTCTTCATGGCCCATCCCTTGCGTCGGTTCGTCGAGCAGCATCAGCTCCGGTTCCATCGCGAGCGTGGTGGCGATTTCGAGCGCGCGCTTGCGGCCGTATGAGAGTTCTACCGTCAACACATCGGCGAAATCGGTCAAACCGACCTGGGTGAGCAGGTCCATCGCGCGATCGTCGAGTTGGTGCAGCGTGCGTTCGCTCTTCCAGAAATGAAAAGCGGTGCCGAGTTGACGTTGCAGACCGATACGCACGTTCTGCAATGCCGTCAGATGTGGGAACACAGCGGAAATCTGGAACGAACGGATGATGCCGCGCCGCGCGATTTGCGCCGGGCGTTCCTTCGTGATGTCGATACCGTTGAAGACGATCTGACCCGCGGTGGGTTCGAGAAATTTGGTGAGCAGATTGAAGCAGGTGGTCTTGCCTGCTCCGTTGGGGCCGATCAGCGCATGGATCGAACCGCGGCGCACGCGCAGGTTCACCCCGTTCACGGCGATAAAGCCTTTGAACTCACGGGTGAGGCCGCGCGTTTCGAGAATCGTATCGCCGAGAATCATGTTCCCTTCCATACGGAGTAAGGCGAAGCACTACGATCTTCCGCGCGAACCGCTGCGCGACTTGTTATGACGGCGGCACCCCTTGGCCGCTCGTTGGCGTGCTGCACCAATCCGGACGGTAATCCATGGCGCGACACGCAGCATGGCTGCCATTGTCGCGCCAATGATGCAGCGCATTCATTGGGATTTGCACTTAGTGGATGACGCCGGTACAGCGTGGGTGCAGTCGGGTTTACATGTGCTGTTGCTCAACGTGCGCAAGCCGGGTCCGATGCGCGCGATGGGGCATCGAACCCGGCTTAGGAAGGCATCGCTGTCACACAGCGGACACAGGACGCGCAACGCCCGTTTGCGCCGCGACGCTGCCGCCCACGCGCGCGCGTCGATCTTCGCGGATCATTTCGCTCGCGCGTTCGGCGATCATCAGCGTCGGCGAATTGGTGTTGCCCGACGTGATGTTGGGCATGACGGATGCATCGACGACGCGCAGCCCTTCCACTCCGATTACTCGTAGACGATTGTCGACGACCGCGCCGGGGTCGTCGGTGGTACCCATGCGGCACGTGCCGACCGGATGAAAGATCGTCGTGCCGACCGCGCCCGCGGCCTGCTGAAGCTCTTCTTCGGTCTGATACTGGATGCCGGGCAGGATCTCTTGCGGACGATAGCGCGACAACGCCGGCGCCGCGGCAATACGACGCGTGAGACGCAGCGCGTTCGCGGCGACATGCCGGTCGTAATCGGTGGAGAGATAATTCGGCGCGATCAACGGTGCGGCGGTGGGATCGGCCGATCCGATATGAATACTGCCGCGCGACGTGGGCCGCAACTGGCACACGGAAGCCGTGAACGCATTGAAGCGATGCAGCGGTTCGCCGAAGCGATCGAGCGAGAGCGGCTGCACGTGGTACTCGAGATCGGGACGCGTGAGCGAACGATCATTGGGATTGGACTTGGCGAACGCGCCGAGTTGCGACGGCGACATGGACATCGGACCGCTTTGAAAGAACGCGTATTGCATGCCGATCAACAGCTTGCCCCACCAGTGCGCCGACGCGGTGTTGAGGGTGCGCACGCCGTCGACTTTATAGGCCATACGCAACTGCAAATGGTCTTGCAGATTTTCACCGACGCCACGCAGATCGTTGACGACTTCAATGCCGAGATTTTGCAGACGCGCGCCGTTGCCGACACCGGAGAGTTCCAGCAATTGCGGCGAATTGACCGCGCCCGAGCTGAGGATGACTTCACAACGGGCTTTGGCGAAATAGTCGATGTTATCGCCGCGATATTCGACGCCGGTGCAGCGGCGTCCATCGAAGACGACACGTTGAGTGTGTGCGCCCGTGATGACGGTGAGATTCGGACGCCTTAATGCTGGGCGCAGGAATGCCTTTGATGCGTTCCAGCGAATGCCGCGTTTCTGATTGACGTCGAAGTAGCCGACGCCGGTGTTGTCGCCGCGATTGAAATCGTCGGTAGCGGGGATGCCGGTTTGTTGCGCGGCCTTTGAAAACTCCTCGAGGATCTTCCATTTGAGACGTTGCTTTTCGACGCGCCAGGGTCCGCCCGCTCCGTGCGATTCGCTGGCGCCGGCGTGGTGGTCTTCACTGCGCTTGAAGATGGGGAGAACCGAGTTCCAGGACCAGGCGGTGTCGTTGGTGACGCGGGCCCACTCGTCGTAGTCTTCGCGTTGGCCGCGCATGTAGATCATGCCGTTGATTGACGAGCTGCCGCCTAGTACGCGTCCGCGGGGGTATGAGAGGGTTCGGCCGTTCAGGCCGGGTTCCTGCTCCGTTTTGTAGAGCCAGTCTGTGCGGGGATTGCCTATGCAGTAGAGGTAGCCTACCGGCACGTGGATCCAGTGGTAGTCGTCTTTGCCGCCGGCTTCCAATAGCAGTACTTGTATTTCTGGGTCCTGGGTCAGGCGGTTGGCGAGCACGCAACCGGCTGTGCCCGCGCCTACGATTATGTAGTCGAATTCGCCTTCCAGGCGGGGGGGTGTTTGTTTGGTCATTCTCTTCTGTCTCCTAGGTTTTGTTGCCTGCGGCGCTTGGGGTGTTTCT
>NZ_JAQQBV010000054.1:0-28949 GCF_046030735.1 Paraburkholderia xenovorans | reverse complement strand
GCTTATCTTTCTTTGCCGCGGCAAAGAAAGTAAGTGCCGCCCCGCACAGGGGCAACACGAATAGACCGAAAAGAAAAGAAACACCCAACGCCATAGGCAAACCAAAACCAAACCCAAAATCAAAACCGCAAAAAGCGCCACCCAACAAGCATCGCGGAGACAAAAAAGAACCCATTTCACTCTCCGACGAGAAAAACCCGCACAACAGGCCGCGCCAACGACTTAGCCCCGACACTAACCTCAAGCCCAGTCACAGACCGCGGCAGCGGCGCACTCCCCAGTTGGGGCACCTTGAGATTATTGTCCGCCTCAGTAATGGCGCCCTGCACATCTTTCATCTGGATGGTCCACCCAACTCTGGGCACATACATCCGCGCAGATATCGCCCCAACCCCGCTCATCAACGGCAACGCACTCCATCCATCGCCTTCGCCGCCACGCAACGCGCGCCTCAAATCACCCACCGTCCCGAGCGGCGGCGACGCATACCGCACCACGCGCCCCTCGGACACCCGATACCGCACCACCTGCAATCGCGGCGCCGCGCCCGGCAACTGCAGCTCCCGCACGATCTGCAACACGTTGCCGCTCACCGATATCGCCGCCTGTCCCGCCTCGTCGTCCGACGCGGCCTGCCGTGCGTCGATCCGCATCTGGTCGAAAAGCTGCGCAAACACGCGCTCCTCTTCCATCGCGTTCGTAATGGTCTGCCGCCCCCGGATAATCTGGTCCAGCCCTCGCCACGACAACACCGCAATCACCGCCATGATCGCAATCGCGACCAGCAGCTCGATCAGCGTGAAACCCCGCGCGCCCGAACGGCGCCGGCGCTCAGAGCGAACGGTTGTTTTCATTCGCCACCACCGTCACCATCTGCGCAAGATTGCCGGAATTCCCAGGCGTCCTCACCATCACTTCCACACGACGAAACACCGGGTTCGGCGTCGCCGTTACATGCTCGGTGCAAATCAATTGCAAATTGCCCTGCGAACAATCAAAACTCGTCTCGCCGACATTCGGCCAGCCATGCGTGAGACGCAATTGCGCCAGCGCGTTATCCGCACTCCAGCCGGCCAGCAAACGCCGATGCAAATCGGCTTCGCCACTCGCGAGACTGCCGACCGCGCGCAGCGACGCCGCCAACGCGATCGCGATGATCGCCAGCGCCACCAGCACTTCGATCATCGTGAAACCGCGCTGCGAAGCGCGGCGCCCCTTGCCCCTGCAACGACGCATCTCAGTGCACCTCATAGCGGCCATTGCCGGTGCCGACGATCGTCGCGCGCCCCGCCGCCGAAAACAGCGTGACCTGCACCGGCACGTCGATCGCCTCAGTGCCGAACACAAGGCGGCTCGGATGCGTATCCGAGCCGGGATAATCGATCGTCACACCGGTCACGCCGCCTTCCCATTGACGGGGTCCAAGCAGGTCGTCGCGCAACGGACGCCAGCCGTCAGCCGTGCGCTGGTCGAAACGAAAGCCGCCGTCGAGCGGTTGCCACGCGATCGGCCGTGCGCGCACCTGCGCTTCGTCGCCCGCGGATTCGAACAGCAGCGCGAGACGCTGCGCTTCCTCATTCAGATCGGTGCGCGGATTGCGGGTCATCGTCACGGCAGTGAGCGACACCAGAATGCCCGCGATCACCAGCACCACCATCATTTCCAGCAACGTAAAGCCGGCCATGCGCTTCGCGCCGCTCAACGTCCGGCGCGCGCCGGAACGCGCCTCGCGCGGCGCCGAGGCCGTGCACGGAGTGTCCACACGGGACTTGCAAGCGGACATGCGCATAGTGCCGGCCAGAAACGATCAGAAAAAACGACGATGGAGCGACGAGTCGATAAACCGTGCGATGAGGCGCTGAACCGGTTCGATCCGCGATCAGCGCCGTTCAATGAGTTAAGGTGCGCTTATTGCCACGAGCCGACGTCGGCATCGTTGCCTTCACCGCCGGCCTTGCCGTCGGCGCCATAGCTGAAGACGTCGATCTCGCCGTGCACGCCCGGATTCAGATACTGGTAGCTATTGCCCCACGGATCGTTCGGCAGACGCTCGAGGTAACCGCCGTCCTTCCAGTTGTTCGGCACCGGATCGGTACCCGGCTTTTCGATCAGCGCGCGCAAGCCTTGCTCCTGCGTCGGATAGCGGCCGTTGTCGAGACGGTAAAGTTTGAGCGCCTGCATCATGGTGCCGATGTCCTGCTTGGCGGCAACGCGGCGCGCCTCGTCCGGACGGCTCATGATTTTCGGCACGATCAGCGCGGCGAGAATGCCCAGAATCGCGATCACGACCATGATTTCGATCAGCGTGAAACCACGTTGACGACGGCTGCGTTGACCCGCGATGTCACGACGGCGAAGGGTCGACAATTGCATAGCTTGCTACCTCTTTTCAGGTGAATATTCGATCGGGCGAGATTCGCGTGCAACGATCAGGGTTGCTATTGAACACGCCCGGCCGGTCATTTTAATGTCATGGAGTTGAAGGGCCGTAAGAAAACGCCGGGGTGCTTCAGAAGGCTCTTTCTACACAACGCAAATTTCACATTAGTCCGTACAATGATGCGCATGAACGCCATCCAAATCCGCCTGCTGTCGCTCGCGCTGTTCGCCGTGTTCTGCGCGACCCTGACCTACTGGGTCATCACGCTCACCACGATGTCAGGCGCACCATTGCCTGCCGCCGCCGCACACAACCAGGTCTCGACCGACCAGGCCGCCACGCTGTTCGGCGGCCAGCTCACGCGCAGCGCGAACCAGGACGTGCATCTGTTCGGCATCCTGTCGCTGAGCCAGGGCGCCGCGGCCATCGTCAGCGTCGGTGGCGAACCGCCGCATGCGGTCTCGCTCGGCAGCGCGCTGATGCAAGGCGCCAAACTCTCCGAAGTCCGCCCGCGTTCGATCATCATCGATCGCAATGGCGCGCATTCCGAAGTGTTCCTGCCGGCCAACCCGGCGGGCCCCACGATCTACGTGCGGTGATTCGTATCACTGCGCTCGCCTGACTACACAATCGACTGCGCGATCGCGCGGCACGTTTCGCCGCGCGATCTACTGCACCAGATTGTTCAACTCGATGATCGGCAGCATCACCGCCAGCACGATCACCAGCACCACGCCCCCCATCGCCAGAATCAGCAGCGGCTCGAGCAGGCTCGTCAGGAACATCGTGCGGCGCTCGAGTTCGCGAGCTTCACCGTCGGCCGCGCGGTCGAGCATCGTGGTCACGTCGCCGGTCGCTTCGCCGGAGCGGATCAGGTGCACCAGCACCGGCGGAAACGTCTTCGTATTGCCGAGCGCGCGCGATAACGACGTACCCTCGCGCACGCGCACGATCGCATCGTCGATGTTCTCGCGCATCGCGTTGTTGCTGAGCGTTTCGGCAGCGGCTTGCAGCGCGCGCAGGATCGGCACGCCGGCGGCCGTCAGAATGCCGAGCGTACTCGCGAAACGCACCGTGTTGTAGCCGCGCACGAGCTTGCCGAGCAGCGGCGCGGTGAGCAGCCAGCGGTCGAACGCGAGCCGCGGCCCCGGCTGCTTCAGGATCGAACGCACCAGATACACCAGCACCACCACGCCGATCAGCATCGCCCACCACCAGTGCCGCACGAAGCCCGACAGCGCCATCATCATGATCGTGAGGATGGGCAATTGCTGCTTGGTGCTGGCGAACACGTTCACCACCTGCGGCACCACATAACTCAGCAAAAACGTGACGATGCCGAACGCGATCAGCGTGACGATCGCGGGGTAGGTGAACGCGAGCACGATCTTCTGCTTGAGCGCGTTGCGTTGCTCGATGTAGTCGGCGAGCCGCGACAGCACGAGGCCGAGCTTGCCGGTATGTTCGCCGGCCGCGACCAGCGCGCGATAAATCTCGGGGAAGTCTTTCGGATGCTGCGTCAGCGCATTCGCCAACGAATGGCCGCCGAGCACTTCCGCGCGAATCGACGCCATCAGTTCGCGAATGTAGTCGCGCTCCGATTGCTCGGTCAGCACGGAGAGCGCTTCGTCGAGCGGCAAACCGGCGATCAGCAGGCTGGCGAGCTGCCGCGTGAGAATCGCCTGCTCGCGCTGCGACAGTCGCCGCCCGAGCGACAGACGCTGATTGCGCTCGCCGCGCGTACGCGTGGCGGCCGGTTCGACGACGAGCGGCGTCAGTCCTTGCGAACGCAGATGGGTCCGCGCACCGCGCGCGCTATCCGCGTCGAGTACGCCTTTTTGCGCCTTGCCCGCGGCGTCGATCGCTTCGAAACGAAATGCCGGCATGCGCTTATGCTCCGCCCGTCACGCGGATGACTTCTTCGAGCGACGTCAGCCCGGACTCGAGCCAGCGGTCCGAGTCTTCACGCAACGTGCGCATGCCTTGCGCACGGCCGGAAGCAAGAATCTCCGCGTCTGAAGCATTGCGGTGAACCAGCGTGCGGATCTCGTCGTCGATCAGCAGCAGTTCGTACACGCCGCGCCGTCCCGCATAACCGGATTGGCCGCACTTGTCGCAACCCACCGGATGCCAGCGCACGCTGCCGTCTTCTTCGACCCGCTCTTCGCGGCACACCGGACACAGGCGACGCACCAGCCGTTGCGCCAGCACGCCGAGCAGCGACGAAGCCAGCAGATACGGTTCGACGCCCATGTCGGTCAGACGTGTCACGGCCGAGGCCGCGTCGTTCGTGTGCAGCGTCGCCAACACGAGGTGACCGGTCAGCGACGCCTGCACCGCGATCTGCGCGGTTTCCAGATCGCGGATTTCGCCGATCATGATGACGTCCGGGTCCTGCCGCAGAATCGAGCGCAGCGCCCGCGCAAAGGTCATACCGATCCGCTCGTTGACCTGCGTCTGGCCGATACCGGACAGGTCGTATTCGATCGGGTCTTCAACCGTCATGATGTTGGTCGTGGCCGTTTCGAGCCGCGACATCGACGCATACAGCGTGGTCGTCTTGCCCGAACCGGTCGGGCCGGTCACGAGCACGATGCCGTGCGGTTTGCCGATCAGCTTGTCGAATTTGACAAGCGTATCGGCCGCCATGCCGAGCGCTTCGAGGTTCAGGCGCGACGCGTCTTTTTCCAGCAGACGCAGCACCGCGCGCTCGCCGTGGCCGGTCGGCAATGTGGACACGCGTACATCCACCGGCCGGCCGCCCACGCGCAGCGTGATGCGGCCGTCTTGCGGCAAACGTTTCTCCGCGATATCGAGCTGCGCCATGATCTTGATCCGCGAGATCAGCGCGCCGTGCAGCGCCTTCTTTGGCCGCACGACGTCGCGCAATGTGCCGTCGACGCGAAAGCGCACCACCGAGGAAGTCTCGAACGGCTCGATATGAATATCCGAAGCCTGCTCGCGCGCGGCTTGCGTGAGCAGCGCGTTGATCATGCGGATGATCGGCGCGTCGTCTTCCGATTCCAGCAGGTCCTCGACCTCGGGAATGTCCTGCATCAGGCGCGACAGATCGACTTCGCCTTCCACTTCACCGACCACCTGCGCGGCGCTGCCGTCCTGGCGCGCATACGCAACGTTGATCGCCTGCGCGAGTTCGTCGGCCGGCACGCGTACCACCGACAACGCGCCGAAATTGCGCGCGACCTCGGCCAATGCAGCGCCGCTCGTGCGCTCGCTGATCCACACTTCGAGGCTATCGGCGTGCTGATGCGCGATCAGAATCTGGCCGCTGCGTGCAAAGCCGTACGGCACGAGCCGTGCGGCCACCGTCGACGGCACGCTGCGCTCGGCGTGCTCCGTCACGACCGCCGGCGGCACTGCGGCCGCCAGCGCCGCTGCCGGTGTCGTGGCTGCTGACGGCGGCGTGGACGGCGTGCTCACGGCTGCGCTCCAGGCGCCGACGTGGACGGCGCGGTGGGTACCGGGTTCGTCTGCACGGCGCCGCCATTGGTGGCCGGCGCGGGTGCCCGAGCCGGCGGCGGCGCCAGCTGCTGACGGCGCATTGAGTCGAGATCGAACAGGTTCATTGCCGGCGAACCACCCTGGCTCGGGCCGAGCGGCATCGGGGGCACCACCGGATCGTCCTTGTCCTTGATCAGGTTGTTGTCCGACTTGTACGCGCCCGTCACGCCTTGCACATAGTCGTAACGGTTCGACGTCACGGCCTGCGCCGTAGCGCGATCGGTGATGATCACCGGGCGCAGGAACACCATCAGGTTGGTCTTCTGACGCGTTTTCTGTTCCGAACGGAACAACTGGCCGATCCACGGGATGTCGCCGAGCAGCGGCACCTTGCTGTTGCTGACCTGATAGTTGTCCTGCATCAGGCCACCCAGCACGATGATCTCGCCGTTGTCGGCGAGCACGGTCGACTGGATCGAACGCTTGGTGAACTCAGGGCCGGACGGGTTGGTCGTCACGTTGGTCGTACCGTTCACGATCGCCGAGTCTTCAGTGTAGAGCTGCAGCTTGAGAATGCCGCCGTCGGTGATCTGCGGTTTGATGTGCAGCGTCAGACCGACGTCGACGCGATCGAACGTATTGAATGCCGAACTCGCCGTGGAGCTTGTCAGGTTCGAATACGAACCGGTCTGGATCGGCACGTTGGTCCCGACGACGATTTTCGCTTCCTCGTTGTCGAGCGTGATCAGGTTAGGCGTGGACAGCACGTTCGCATCGGCCGTCTGCGAGAGCGCCTGCAACAACGCGCCGAGTCCCTGCACGCCGAAAATGTTGTGAATCCAGCCGACGTTCAGGCCCTGCTGGATACCCGTGCTCGGGTTCGCGAGTGCAGCGGCAAGGCCGCCTGTGCCCGCCGCCGCAGCAGCAGCCGCCGCGCCGGTCAGATTGACAATGCTGTTGCCGGTACCTCCCGCCGTGAGGTTGGTGCCGGCGAACACCGAATTGTTCGCGACCTGCCACTGGATGCCCAGATTGGCGTTCGTGTTCGAATTCAGCTCGACGATCAGCGCCTCGATATAGACCTGCGCACGGCGCGCGTCGAGCTGGTCGATCACCGCGCGCAGATTGCGGTAAACCGGTTCGGATGCCGTAATGATCAGTGAGTTGGTCGCGGAGTCCGCCTGGATCATGCCGCCCGGCTGGTTGTCGTCGCTCTTGTCCTTGTCGCCGCCGAGCAGGCCGGCCGAGCCGGAGTTGCCGTTCGAGCCGTAGCCACCGCCGCTGCCGCCGCCCAACGGCGACGAGCCGGAGCTGCCGTTCAGTCCGCCGGAAGGCAAGGGCGGTGTGCCCGAGCTACCGGTCGAGTTGCTGCCCAAACCACCACCGCCGCCACTGCCGTTCTGGTTGAACGAATTCGCATCGCCCGAGCCGCCCGACGAACCGCTGTCACCGCCCTTGCCGAGCATTCCGCGCAGGGTCTTCGCGAGTTTCGTCGCGTCGGCGTTGCGCAGTGGTACGACGTGCATGTTGCCGGGCATCGTGGTCGGCGCGTCGAGTTCCTTCGCCAACTGCTTCGCCGCCGCCAGCCTCGATCCGTTCGACGCGCGGATCAGCAGCGAGTTGGTGCGCGGGTCGGCGGTAATCGACACTTTCAGCGTGGCGTCGGTGCTGCCGATCGCGCCGGGGTCGAGCATCTTGTTCAGTTGCGTGGCGATGTCGATCGCGTTGGCGTTCTTCAACTGCACGACCGACACCGACTGGCCCGCGGCCGTGTCCACACCCGCGATGATCTGCGCGATACGCCGCACGTTGTCCGCGTAATCGGTGACGACGATCGTATTGTTGGCCGGATAGGCCGCCACGGTATTGTTCGGCGAGATCAGCGGACGCAACACCGGCAGCAGGTTATTCGCCGACTCGTTCTTCAGCATGAACACCTGCGTGACCACCTGATCGCCGCGCGCGACCGGCGCATTGCCAATGTAGGTCGGCACGCCCTGCAGCTTGGCGTCGGCTTCGGGCACGACCTTCAGAACGCCGTGGTCCTGCACCAGCGCGAAGCCCTGCATCCGCAATGCGGACTGCAAGGTTTTGAGCGCCTGGTCTTCAGGTACCGCGTTTTCCGACACGAGATTCAACTGACCCTTCACACGCGGGTCGACGATGATCGTTTTGCCGGTTGCCGCGCCGATCGCCTTGGCGACCTGGTCGATATCGGCGTTGACGAAGTTGAGTGTCACCTGAGCCTGTGCTGTCTGCGCGGTGATCAACCCAGCCACCAGCAGCGCCGTTGCGACGCGACGCAATGCCATACGATTTCTTCTCATGGAAAGTAGGATCGGTGCCGATGGCTCCTGCCACCGACGGTCATGCAGTACGGACATATGAGCAGGCCGCCGCCGTAGCGCCCCACCTGCGGGCCTCACGGACGTTCATAACCCCGAATGCCGGCCACTCAAGATCCGAAAAAAAAGAACAGTACCAGTTTTTCATGTCGGATTTGTCACAAATGGAAAGACCCCGAGCGATTTAAAGAAGTACAGGGATCGCGTTATCGCCGTCGAAAATAACTGTCAAGGAATTGAAAGCAAGCACGCTTCTGTGCGAAACGCCGCATACATAAAACGGCTCGTGCGAGATTATGCCGATTAGCCAGCTTGACGCTGCTTTGCCTGACGGTATGATACGAGCCGTTCGAGGCGCTGGCCGCAGCTTGCCGACGCGGGTTTTCCCCCAGTGCGTGAGCCATGCCCGCCCAGCATACGCGACGGGCCGACAGCGGCTGAACTATGGCCGATGCGCTGGCTTACCAAACCTTACCCTGCGTCCTTGTTTAGTGATCTTGACCGATCCGGACCGATGAACCAAACCTTCGTCACCGTCGCCGCTGGACTTGCGTTGCTGATTGCAGCAGGGTCCGCACGCGCCGACTGTTTCGATCAGGCGGCCGGCTATCAGAAGGTCAACCCGTTGATTCTGCGCGCGATTGCGTGGCAGGAGTCGCACAACCGGCCGGACGCCGTGCATAAGAACGCCAACGGCTCGACCGACTACGGCGTGATGCAGATCAATTCGGTTCATCTGTCCACGCTTGCCCAATACGGCATCTCGCAGGGCACGCTGATGGAACCCTGCAAGAACGTCTATATCGCCGCCTGGCATCTGCGTCGCCAGATGAACAAGTACGGCAACACCTGGCAGGCGGTCGGCGCGTACCACTCCGAAACGCCGGCGCTGCGCGATAAATACGCGCAGCAGATCGCCGCGATCCTGCGCAAATGGAATCTGATGCCGGCTGCACGCTGAGCGTCGTTCTGCGCGCATTCATATAGCGATTGCCCGTTTGGTGCACAATGCGGCTTCGTGCTGCCGTCGGCGCGCGACCGGCATTCGGTCGTTATGTCGCCCCAAGCCCGGCACGCCTTCCATTCCTCTAGCTTTTCCGTACCGCGATGAACCAGCCGCTATTGCCCGTCACCGTGCTCTCCGGTTTTCTGGGCGCCGGCAAGACCACGCTCCTGAACCATATCCTCGCGAACCGCGCCGGCTTGCGGGTGGCCGTGATCGTCAACGATCTGGCCGCCGTCAATATCGACGCCGCCCTCGTGCGCGACGCCGCCGAGCTTTCGCATGTCGAAGAGCAGCTCGTCGAGTTGTCGAACGGCTGCATCTGCTGCACGTTGCGCGACGATCTGCTGATCGAAGTGAAGCGGCTCGCCGCGGAAAGGCGCTTCGACGCGATCCTGATCGAATCGACCGGTGTGGCCGAGCCGATGCCGATCGCCGAAACCTTCACCTTCGTCGACGACGACGGCGTGTCGCTCTCCGACGTCGCGCGGCTCGACACGATGGTCACCGTGGTCGACGCGTTCAACTTTCTGCGCGATTACGGTTCGGCCGACGCGCTCGCCGAACGGGGCATTGCGGCAACCGACGAAGACGACCGCACGCTGGTCGAATTGCTGATCGAGCAGATCGAATTCTGCGACGTGCTGGTCGTCAACAAGGCCGATCTGGTCAGTGCGGACGAACTGACACGTTTGCAGCGCATTCTTGCCCGCATCAATCCGCGCGCGGCGCAGGTGGTGGCGCGCTTCGGCGCGGTGCCGCTCGCCGAGGTGCTGAACACCGGCCGCTTCGATTTCGACGAGGCGTCGAGCGCGCCGGGCTGGCTGGCGTCGCTCAATCACGACCACGATCATGAACACGGCGACGCTCACGCGCATCACGGCGAAGCCGACGAGTTCGGCATCGGCAATTTCATTTACCGCGCGCGCCGGCCGTTTCATCCGGAACGTCTATGGGCATTGCTGCATCAGGAGTGGAAGGGCGTGCTGCGCAGCAAGGGGTTTTTCTGGCTGGCCACGCGTAACGATATCGCCGGTTCGCTGTCGCAGGCGGGCGGCGCTTGCCGGCATGGTCCGGCGGGCATGTGGTGGGCGGCGCAGGAGCGCAGCGAATGGCCGGACGGCGACGACGAACTGTCCGCCGAAATCGCCGCCGACTGGCATGGCGACCCGGACGATCTGAGCATCGGCGACCGTCGTCAGGAGCTGGTGATGA
This sequence comes from Paraburkholderia xenovorans, assembly GCF_046030735.1. Lineage (GTDB taxonomy): Bacteria > Pseudomonadota > Gammaproteobacteria > Burkholderiales > Burkholderiaceae > Paraburkholderia > Paraburkholderia xenovorans_A. Next base: position 18,544 of record NZ_JAQQBV010000054.1, on the reverse strand, counting down.
TCGGCGTCGGCATCGAGCCGGCGCTGTGGCAGGCCAGGTTCGACGCGTGCCTGCTGACCGATGACGAGTACGCGCTGGGGCCACACGGGTGGAAGCAGTTCGCCGACCCGTTCCCGGCATGGGACTTCGACGAGGAAGATCACGATCATCAGGATCACGGCCACGATCATCATGACCACGGTCACGGCGAAATCCTGCATCGCCACGATTAGCCAGTAAGCGCTTCGGCCGCGAGCTTCCGCGCGGCTGAATTCAAAACTCGCGGACGAAAAAAAACCCGCCATTGGCGGGTGTCAACTGCCGGGCAGTAATCTGCTTAGCGCTTGTTGACTGCGTCCTTGAACGCCTTGCCAGCCGTGAACTTGACGGTCTTGGCAGCCGGGATCTTGATGGTTTCGCCGGTCTTGGGATTACGACCCGTACGTGCTGCGCGCTTGCCCGAACCGAAGCTACCGAAGCCGATCAACTGTACCGCGTCACCCTTCGACACAGACTTCTTGATCACTTCAAGCAACGTGTCCAGCGTTTCACCGGTTTGAGCCTTGCTGGCGCCCGTCTGACCTGCGACGGCGTCGATCAGTTCCTGTTTGTTCATTAAGGTTCCTTTCTGAGTTTAGGTTGACACGAACAGCGCGAACGCGCCGATTATACGTGCGCGGGCCGCGCCGTCGAGCAGCGGCGGCTCCGGATCCCCTCCGGACAAATAGCGCCGGGCGGTTGACCACCTGGCGGCCGTGCTGCCGCTCCCTTCGCGGCGCTTGCTATGATAGCGCAGCGCAAACCCAATCAGGATAAGGGTTTCGAAGAATTACGCGGTTCCAGGGCCGATCCAGCGAGGAAACTGCCATTTTTGCCGTTTGCTTGCTCTGACCAGGCGCTGAAACCCAGCATGGACGGGGCCTCACGTTGGTTTTTTGCCAACGTTCGGCGCGTCTTTTTCGCCGCCTCACGAGCCGCGCGCGCGGATGACAACGCCAGAGCGGCTCTTGCGAGCGTCATTTTTCCGTCGCTTCCGTCGCTTCAGTTGCGCATGACCGATCCGCTGATCCCCGCTGTCCTCGCGTTTCGCGACAACGGCACCCCGTATTCCCCTCGTTACGACGACATCTATCACAGCGCCGTCGGCGGTCTGGAGCAGGCTCGATACGTGTTTCTGCAAGGCAATGCGTTGCCCGGACGCTGGCAGAACCGCCGCATTTTCACCGTGCTTGAAACCGGCTTCGGCATGGGCATCAATTTCCTCGTGACGTGGGCTGCCTGGCGCGCCGATCCGGCACGCTGCGAGCGTCTGCATTTCGTTTCGATCGAGAAGCATCCGTTTACTCAAGCCGATTTGCGCAGTGTCTACGCGGCGACGATCTCCGATCCACACATTGCAGAACTCGCACAAACGCTGGCTGCGGCCTGGCCGATGCTGGTTCCTGGCACGCACCGGCTCGAATTCGAAGGCGGCCGCGTCACGCTCACACTAATCTTTGCCGACGCCACGGAAAGCTTGCCGGCATTGAGGTTGCGCGCCGACGCGTTCTATCTCGACGGCTTCGCGCCGGCCAGAAATCCGGAATTGTGGACGCCCGCAATCGTCAAGTCGCTCGCGAGAGTGGCCGGCGAGGGCGCAACCGTCGCAACGTACAGCAGCGCTGGCGACATCAAGCGCGCCCTCACGCAAAACGGCTTTGTGTACCAAAAAATCGCCGGTTTCGGCTGGAAGCGGGCGATGCTGGTCGGCCACTTCGAACCGCGCTGGCGCGTACGCCGCTATGAGCCGCCGGCGCCGCTCGCGGTCGACGAACGACACGCGATCGTCATCGGCACCGGGCTTGCCGGATGCGCGGCGATCGAACGGCTGGCCGCGCGCGGCTGGCGGATCACGTCGCTGGAACGACATGCAGGCGTCGCGCAGGACGCGTCGGGCAATCCTGCCGGCGTATTCCACCCGATGATCTCGCGCGACGACAGCGTCGCGTCGCGCATCACGCGCGCGGGCTTTCTCTATACGTTGAGGCGCTGGGCAGCGCTGGAGCAGCTCGGTCATCGGCCGCTGCGCGGTGTGCCGGGCCTGCTGCAGATCCCCGCGGACGACGACGAAGCGCGCTCGATGAGCGAAGCCATCGCTGCATTCGCTTATCCCGCCGATTACGTGACGCCGGTCTCGCTGCACGAAGCAGAACGGCTCGCGGGCCAGCCGCTCGCGCGCGGCGGCTGGCTGTTTCCCCACGGTGGCTGGATCGACCCGGCTTCGCTGTGTGCCGCCCAATGCGCAGCGGCGGGAGCGCAGCTCGAGCGGCGTTTCGGCGTCGACGTCGCGCGAGTCGAACGGTCCGGGCAGGACGGTCAATGGACGGTCTTCGATACGAGCGGGCAGGCCGTGGCGCGCGCGCCGGTCGTGATCGTTGCGACCGCGCACGACGCCGCGCGCATCGCCGGTTTGCGGCATGCGCCGACTCGCAGTATTCGCGGCCAGTTGAGCTTGTTGCCGCCCGGCAGCGTGGCGCCGCTCGCGCTGCCGGTCATCGGTGAAGGCTATGCGGTGCCGCTCGCCGACGGCGTCACGCTGACCGGCGCCACCTACGAACTCGACGACCTCGACACCTCACTGCGGCCCGCCGGTCATCTGGAAAACCTGGAGCGCGTCGCACGAATGCTGCCCGCGCTCGGCGGCGTCGCAGGTCCAGAGCAAACGGCGACGCTCGCCGGACGTGTCGCGTTTCGCTGCGTGACCAGCGACCGCATGCCGATGATCGGCAATTTCGCCGACGAAGCCGCCGCGACGCACGACGCCCAGCGGTTGCGTGGCGCATGGCCTCTGGATCTGCCGCGCACCGAAGGCCTGTACGGCGCGTTCGCGTATGGATCGCGCGGTCTGGTGTGGGCCGCGCTTGGCGCCGAGTTGATCGCGTCGCAGATCGAGGGCGAGCCGTGGCCGCTCGAACGCAATCTGGCCGAAGACATCGATCCTGCCCGCTTCCTGTTGCGCGCATTGCGACAAGGCACAGCAGGTTAACCGCCACGACCGCCGCCGTTAACCGACGTATACCCGCGCCAGAGTTATCCACCCTAACTTGTGGATAAGCCGGCAGTTAACCGGCGCAAGTCGTGTGGAACCGCTGTGGACGTAAACGGGGTAACTCTTGCGTCGTCGAAAATCGCGAAAAGTTACCCTTGTATACCCGCGGCTCCCGCACATGCTGTGCATCCGGTTATGCCGTCCGCAAGTGGATGATTTGCCTCGGTAAACCAAGGTTATCCACAGAAACCGAGGCAGCTTGTTAACTGTTACTACGTATACATACAGTAAACCTGTAAACAGAAAGGCCCGAGGTGGATCGACGCTCATCGGCGCAGCAAAACCGCTTCCAACCTCGCCGAAACCTTCCAGACCGTTGCCCCGAAAAGCACATGTGCGTGGTTCAAACTAGGGGCCACGGGAGCCGGTTCACCTCGTAAAACGGTCGCTTTTTCCTCATCCAACGAAGATAACGTACGTTTTTACCGTTTTACCTGCATGTTCGTGTCTTTTCGCTTAAGGCAGAAAAAGCTATGGCACAATCGCCGTTCTTTCCGCGTCGTGCCTCGCGTCTAGCGGCGGTACACGCACCAACGGAACGGTGCCGCTCAATCAGACTCTGATTCAAAGTCGACGGCGTTCTTTCACCGTGCGGTGCCGGTGTCTACGGCCGTACCCGGAATGCGTCGCGCTCCAGGCGGCAACGGCGCATTCAGATCATCCGATCGTTAAAACATCGCAACGCGGTTCACGCGAAACGATCGCGACGGTGAGCGCCTCACGCGCTTGTCCGTTCGCCGGTGTTTGCGCCGGTTCGTGTCGTCTCTGTCGTCCGCCGTTGCTGCAAAGGAGAACCCACCACGATGAAGTCGGCGTTTTCATTTTTTCCAGCGTGGCCGCTCTCGCCTGACGCCATTTTTTGGGCTGGTCTAGCACTGCTCGCGGCCGGTTTGTGCGGGGAACTCTGCTACCGCGCGTGGCGTCTGCCGCGCATTTCCGGTTATGCGGTGATCGGGCTGGTCGCCGGCGCAGCGGGTTTTGGCGTGATCGACGCGGATTCCGCGAGCGCCGCGCGTCCGTTGCTCGATGTCGCGCTCGGGCTGTTGCTATTCGAACTCGGCAGCCGGCTCGATTTGCGCTGGATCCGCCGCAATCCGTGGCTGATTCTGTCGAGCGTCGCTGAAGCCACGCTCACTTTCGCGCTCGTCCTGCCGGTTCTGCTGTTCCTGAACGTGCCGCTGATGGTCGCTACGGTGCTCGCTGCAATCGCGATGGCGACGTCGCCGGCCATGGTGATCCAGCTGAAAACCGAGTTGCGCGCGGAAGGCCAGGTCACGCAGCGTCTGTTGACCCTCACCGCGCTGAACAGCATGTACGCGGTCGTGATCGAAAAACTCGTATCGAGCTGGTTGCATCAGGAGGTCTACGGCAACGTTTTCGCGACGATTCTGCAACCGCTTTATCTGCTGGTCGGGTCGCTCGTCCTCGCGTATCTGCTCGCGCGAACCTGCACGTTTTTCTATCGCCGTCTGAACATGCAGGACGAACACTCGTTTGTCGCGCTGTTCGGTCTCGTGTTGCTGGCTATCGCGATCGCGCATCTGTTCAAGCTGTCGACGATTCTCGCTTTGCTGGCCGCCGGCATCATCGTGAAAAATCACGAGGCGCGGCCGCAGTTGTGGCCGCAGCATTTCGGCACGGCAGGCTGGCTGTTGACGGTGATTCTGTTCGTGCTGACGTTGACTTCGTTCGAATGGAAGGACATTGCACTCGGCGGCGTCGCGGCGCTGGGTTTGATCGTTGCGCGTCTGATCGCGAAGCTGGTCGGCGTGATGGCGTTTGCGAAGCCGAGCGGCCTGAACTGGAAGCAGGGGATGGCGCTCGGTTTGTCGTTATCGCCAATGTCCGCGCTCGCCTATCTGCTCGTCGACGACACTTACAACCTCTATCCGAATTTCGATCCGCAACTGCGCGCCATCGTGATGTGTTCGATTTTCGTGCTGCAGATTCTCGGGCCGTGGCTCGTGTATCGCAGCCTTGCGATGGTGGCCGAACGGCGCGAAGAATAAGCCCGCGCCCGACTCAACCTATCCGATTCCAAAACGGCCGGATACGTGAAGCAGAAATGCAGCACGCGCCGGCCGACCTGACTCAGGGGACGCCATGTCACTCGAACCCTTCATCGATTCGAAACCGTTCACCTTCGGTGTCGAACTCGAGATGCAGATCGTCAATACGCACGACTACGATCTGACCAAAGCCGGCTCGGATCTGCTGCGCCTTATCAAGGACGAAAAAATCCCCGGCAACATCACGCCGGAAATCACCGAAAGCATGATCGAGTTGTCGACGGGTATCTGCACGTCGCACGAGCAGGCTGTCACTGATTTGCGCAAGATTCGCGACACGCTGGTGAGCGCCGCCGATCATCTGAACGTCGGCTTGTGCGGCGGCGGCACGCATGCGTTCCAGCAGTGGAGCGAGCGGCAGATCGTCGATACGCCGCGCTTTCAGTATCTTTCCGAGTTGTATGGTTATCTCGCGAAGCAATTCACGGTGTTCGGCCAGCATGTGCATATCGGCTGCCCGGACCCGAATAGCGCGCTGTATCTGCTGCACTCGATGTCGCGTTTCATTCCGCACTTCATCGCGTTGTCCGCATCGTCGCCGTTCGTGCAGGGCGTCGACACCGGTTTTCATTCGGCACGCCTGAATTCCGTGTTTGCTTTTCCTCTGTCGGGCCGCGCGCCGTTCGTGCTGACGTGGGACAGCTTCGAGGAATATTTCTCGAAGATGGTGCACACGGGTGTCGTCAACAGCATGAAAGACTTCTACTGGGACATCCGGCCGAAGCCCGGTTTCGGCACGATCGAAGTGCGCGTGATGGATACGCCGTTGTCGGTGGATCGGGCCGCGGCGATCGCCTGCTACATCCAGACGCTTGCACGGCATCTGCTGCTCGACAAACCGATTACGCCGAAAGAAGACGACTACCTCGTCTATACGTTCAACCGCTTCGAAGCATGCCGCTTCGGTCTGGCGGGCAATTGCATCAACCCGCAAACGAGCGAACGCAAGACGATTTCCGAGGACATTCTCGAGACACTCGATCTGATCGCACCGCACGCCGAGGCCTTGGGTTCGGGCAACGCGCTGGCCGAAATCGGCGCGATCGCACGTGGTCAGGTCAACGACGCGACGTGGTTGCGCGGCGTCTTCGAAAAGGAAAAGTCCTTGCACGAAGCTGTCAGACAGCAATGTTTGCAGTGGCGATCCTAGCCTGAAGGACGATTGCTTACGTTCGACCGGGAGGAAAAATCCGCTGCGGCGGGTTTTTTTTCGTCTTCAAATTTTTCAATTCATTTCCAGCTCGAGGGTCGTCAGGTTTTTAATAAAGCTTTACGTATACATACGTAGTAGTAGTTAACAAGCATTGCGCCAGCCTGTGGACAACTGAATAATTCCCTGAAAAGTCAACGCTGTGCGTAAACCATAACCGAACGGATAGGGGGCTCGTCGGCGTTGGTAAACAAGGACAACTCCAGGCCGGGCGAGTGGCTCGCGTGGCTTATTCAGAACTGGCGCACAGGCCATCCCCCTGTTTTCCCTCGGTTTTCCCGCAGTTATCCACAACCTGCGTTGGATAAGTTAGCTGTACGATTTGCCGGTCTCTTATAGAATGTCAACTTTCGTCGCCCAACTTCCGACTCGGAAGGCGGTGAATTTTTGAGATAGTAGAAACCGTCTCGTCTGTTTCTGGGCGGGGCTACCCCACACAGGCTACGGGCGTGTTCGGTCAGCGGTTTGCCGGCATCGCACGCAAGCTGTAAATAAATTAATCGAAGACTATGAGCGAAGGCGTATACGGAGAACAGGCAGCCGGTCGAGTGACCCACAGCCTGTTGCGGCTGAGCACGGCAATGCGAAGCCAGGCTTGGGAATGGGCGGAGGGCGCGGGCCTCACGCCGACTCAGGGTGAAATTCTCGTCCTGTTGATGCAGCGTAAAGGCCCGATGCGTCTCGGCGAAATTGCTCGTGAGACGGCGCTGACCGCCGCCACCACCAGCGACGCGGTGAGCACGCTCGAAACCAAGGGTCTGGTGGAAAAGCGCCGCGCGCTCGACGACGGTCGCGCGCTCGCCGTCCGTCTGACGGCACGTGGCCGCACGGCTGCGAAGCGCGCCGCGCAATGGCCGGACTTCCTCGCGAAGGCAGTCGGCACGCTGCGTGAAGATGAACAGGCGGTGTTCTATCGCACGCTGCTCAAGACCGTTCATCAGCTGGAAGCGCAAGGCACGATTCCGGCGCACCGCATGTGCCTGAGCTGCACGCACTTCGAACCGAGCAAGAATCCGAAGAAGACGCCGCATCACTGCGCGCTGCTCGATCTGAATATGGCGGATACGGATCTGCGTCTCGATTGCTCGGTTCACGAAACCGCGGACGTCGCCACCCAGAAGAAGACCTGGAAGATTTTTGCCCAATAAGGCAACGTCTTCAGCAGCAATCCGCGAGGCTGCCAAGCCGGCCCGGTCGACGGTAGATGCCGTCGGTCGGGTCTTTCGACGCCGTGAGCGGCAAGTGTTTAGTCAACCTGAAGGTGGAACAGGCTGATGAATCGCGAAGTTCTGGCTATTCGCCACGTGCACTTCGAAGACCTGGGCAGTCTCGAGCTGGTGCTCGGCGAGCGCAGCCGTCCGGTCCGCTATCTCGACGTCGGCTTTGCCCGTATCGAGGCGCCGGATCCGGTTGCCGCTTCGTTGATGGTGGTGCTCGGCGGCCCGATCAGCGCCACCGACGACGCACTGTATCCCACGCTCGTGCCGCTGCTCGCGATGATCGAGAAGCGCATTGCAGCGGGTCTACCCACGCTCGGCATCTGCCTCGGCGCCCAGTTGATCGCGCGTGCGCTCGGTGCGCGCGTGTATCCCGCCGGCCATACCGAACTCGATTGGACGCCGCTCACGCTCACCGACGCGGGCCGCGCTTCTCCGCTGCGTCATCTGGACGGCGCGTTGACGTCGATGCTGCATTGGCACGGCGACACCTTCGAGCTTCCGCAAAACGCCACGCGTCTCGCTTCGACGCCAGCATGTGAAAACCAGGCGTTTGCCTGGGGCGATCACGTGCTCGGCCTGCAATGTCATCCGGAGATCCGTACCGATCGCTTCGAGCCGTGGTTGATCGGCAATGCTGGCGAACTGGCCGGTCATGGTATCGATGCGCGTAAGCTGCGTGCGCAGACCGCGCAGTTCGGTCCGACGCTTGAAGCTGCCGCACGCCGCATGTTCGGCGAGTGGCTCGACCAGGTCGAACCGAAACCCTGAAGCTTACGAGTCGCGCGGGTCAGCAGTAAACCCAGCGCGGTGCTATGCTCGATCGCTCTCGGGTTTCTACTGGGCGTAATCCATGAGCGCGCTTTTCTCTCCGCTCACGCTGCGTAGCGTGACGCTTCCCAATCGTATCGTCGTGTCCCCGATGTGCCAGTATTCCGCCGACCGTGGCGAGGCGACCGCGTGGCACATGATCCACCTCGGCAGTCTCGCGTTGTCCGGTGCCGGCCTGTTGTGCATCGAGGCGACCTCGGTCGAACCGGATGGCCGCATTACGCCGGGCGATCTCGGTTTGTGGGACGACGTCACCGAAGCCGCGTTGGTGCCGGTGCTAGCCGCGATCCGCAAGCATTCGCCGATTCGCGTCGCGATGCAGTTGTCGCATGCCGGGCGCAAGGCGTCGAGCCACGCGCCGTGGGAAGGCGGCCAACTGATTCCGGTATCGCAAGGCGGCTGGCTGCCGCATGCACCGTCGGCGTTGCCGCACAAGCCGGGCGAAGAGCCGCCGCTCGCACTCGATGTGCCTGCGTTGAACCGCATCCGCGAAGCGTTTGCGGCTTCAGCGCGACGTGCCGCGCGTCTCGGCATCGACGCGCTGGAAGTCCACGCCGCGCATGGCTATCTGCTGCATCAGTTCCTGTCGCCGATCGCGAATCAACGCACCGACGACTACGGCGGTTCGCTCGAAAACCGCATGCGTTTCCCGCTTGAGATCTTCGATATCGTGCGTGCCGCGTTTCCCGCCGACAAACCGGTCGGCGTGCGTGTGTCCGCAACCGATTGGGTCGAAGGCGGCTGGACGCTCGAAGACACGATCGCGTTCGCGCAGGAGTTGAAGAAGCGCGGTTGCGACTGGATCGACGTATCGTCCGGCGGCGTTTCGCCGTTGCAAAAGATTCCGCTCGAACCCGGCTATCAGATTCCGTTCGCGAAGGCCGTCAAGGAGGCCACTGGTCTCACCACCATCGGCGTCGGCCTGATCACCGATCCGCTGCACGCTGAACAACTGATCGAAGCCGGCGACGCCGATCTGATCGCGTTGGCCCGTGCATTGCTGTACAACCCGCGGTGGCCGTGGCACGCAGCGGCGCAGCTCGGCGCAACGGTCGAAGCGCCGCCGCAATATTGGCGTTCACAACCGCGCGATCAGAAAGCGCTGTTCGGCGACATTTCGTTCGGACAACGGTGAAGTCGCGTTGGCTGCTTGTGTGAGCCCGTCATTTTGACGGTTGAACGAAGCAGTCTTGAGCGTGTAGGATGCCGGATGTGTGGCGCATGCGCGTCGCAGGTCGACGCGGCGCTCGCAAGGCGCCGCGTTTGCTATCCGCGTCAGAAAAAGCAGCGCGTCAGACGCGGGCATTTCTGGCGGCTGCCGGAACTTCACCCCCGTTCTTCACAAGGATTCATTCAATGAGTTCACGCAGGATCGCCGTGCGCCGTTCGGGTGTGCACGGCAAAGGCGTGTTTGCCATCGAGCCGATTGCGGCCGGCGAGCGGCTGATCGAGTACAAGGGTGAGCGGATCTCCTGGAAGGAAGCGTTGCGCCGTCATCCGCATAATCCGGACGAACCGAATCACACGTTCTATTTCGCGCTCGACAGCGGCAAGGTGATCGACGGCAAAGTGGACGGCAATAGCGCGCGCTGGATCAACCATTCGTGCGCGCCGAACTGCGAAGCCGAAGAGATCGACGGTCACGTGTATGTTCACGCATTGCGCGACATCGCCGAGGGCGAAGAAGTCTTTTACGACTACGGCCTTGTGATCGACGCGCGTCAAACGAAGAAGCTGAAGAAGGAATACGAATGCCGTTGTGGCGCGCGCAAGTGCCGCGGCACGATGCTGGCGCCGCCGGAGAAAGAGAAGGGCTCAGGCAAGTCCGCCAAAGCCGTGAAGAAGGCGAAGGCAGCGAAGAAGAAATAAAAAACGGGCTGTCTTGCGTTGTTGCAAGACAGCCCGTTTGTCTACTGCGAACTCAGATATCGATCGGCGCCGAGAGCGCCGATTTTTTTATCGCGCGCTGCGCATGGGTATCGGCGGGAGTCTGTACGTCGACCGGCACCAGCGGAATACGCACGATAAAGCGGGCGCCGCCGTCGGGTGCATCTTCGTAATGCACGCTGCCACGATGCAGCACCATGATGTCGTGAACGATCGCGAGCCCGAGCCCGGCGCCGCTGTCCACACCGCCGTCGCTCTGACCGTCGCCGCGGAAGAACCGTTTGAACAGGTCGGCTTGCTGCGCATGCGGTACGCCCGGCCCGTTGTCTTCCACGATGATCTCGGCCATCCGTATTTCGTCGATGATCGTTTGCGACACCGTCACCGTGATGCGGCCGCCGTCATAGCGCGACGGCGGTACGTACTTCAGCGCGTTATCCAGCAGATTCGCGATCACTTCATGCAGCAGCACCGGATTGCCGCGCGCGAGCAGCGGATGATCGTTGGCGGGATCGTCGAGGCGCTGGAAGCCGAGGTCGACATGGCATGTCAACGCGCGCGGCACCCATTCGGCGCCGGTGTCGAACGCGAGCGCGGCCATGTCCACGTTGACGAAGCGTGCCGCCTGTTCGCCCGGCTCGGCGCGTGCGAGCGACAGCAACTGATTCGAGAGCCGCACCGCGCGATCGGCCGCGGCGCGCAGTTCGCGCACGGCCGCGAGCGATTGCTGCGGATCGCGCGCAACCACGGCCTGTTCCGCGTGCAGCTTGACGGCGGTGAGCGGCGTGCGCAGTTGATGCGCGGCATCGGCGATGAATTTGCGTTGGCCGTCGAGCGCGGTTTTCAAACGATCGAGCAGCGCGTTCAACGCGCCTGTAAGCGGGCGGATTTCGACGGGCACATAGGTTTCGTCGACCGGTTCGAGCGATGTGTGCGTTTGCCGGTTGAGCGAGTCCGCGAGATCGGTGAGCGGATTGAGCTGCTGATTGACCACGCGCCACACGATGACCCAACCGGCCAGCAGCAACAGCAATAGCGGCATCATGATCGCGACCAGAAACTCAGCGGCGATCTGAAAACGGTGATGCACCGGCTGGCCTACTTCGACGACGACCGGATTGCCGGACGGCTGATCGACGCGTACCTGCGCGACGCGCACGGTCACGCCTTCATGCTGCGTTTCGAACACGTACGCATAGTGCATGCGCCGAACGCTCGTGCCTTGCAGCGGCAGATTGGGGTCGCCGGCGATTTCCGTTTCGCCATTGCTGATCCGATAGACCAACTGCTCGACTGGATCCGAGAACATCGCCTGCGCGAGCGGCGGCACCGTGACCTTGGCGTCCGGGCCGGCAATCTGGATCTGTTTGGAAATCGCGGTAGCGAGATCGGCGAGCGATCGATCGACCACGTGCTGCGTGTATTGCCACGCGAGCCAGTAAGCGATGAGGCCGCTCATTAACGCGAGCAGCGAAAGGGGAGCAGCGAGGCGGCGCAACAGCGTGCGGCGCAGACTATTGGCGGCCGGCTGGGGCATGATCGAACGCGCGGGAAACGCGGGAAAGGAGCAACGGCGCGAGCGCCGTGAAATTCCGCCGGATGCCGGCGAATCGCGCACCGAGTGCGCGGCGCCGGCCCGGCGCCGTCAGGCCGCGATGTGGATCGCGGCCTTCAAGAGGATTATGCGGCCTGACGGATTTCTTGCAACAGGTAACCGAAGCCACGCACCGTGACGATCTCGACACGGCAGTTTTCCAGCTTTTTACGAACCCGGTGCACGTAGACTTCGATCGCGGTGTCGCCGAGATCGCCGCCGAAATGCGTCAGGTGGTCTTGCAGTTGCGCCTTGCTGACCACACGGCCATGACGCAGCAGCAGCATTTCGAGCACCGCGAATTCGCGCGGCGACAGTTCGAGCGGCTTGTCGTCGTTGAAGATGCGGCGATCGACACCCGACAGACGCACACCGCCGAGCGACACTTCCGGACGCGGCATATCGCCGTGCGGACCGCTGCGGCGCATCACCGCGCGGATGCGCGCTTCGAGTTCGGTGGGTTCGAACGGCTTCAGCATGTAGTCGTCGGCACCGGAATTCAGGCCTTGCACGCGGTCGTTCAATTCGTCGCGCGCGGTGAGGATGATCACCGGCGTATGACGATTGCTTTGACGGAAACGCGAGAGCAACGTCATACCGTCGATGCCGGGCAGACCCAGATCGAGGATCACCAGCTCATGGCGGTTTTGCGTGAGGGCCTGTTCGGCGAAAATGCCGTCGTGGACCATGTCGACTGTGAAGCCGGCTTGTTCGAGACTGCTTTGGATGCCGCGTGCGATGGGACGGTCATCTTCGATCAGAAGGAGTCGCATGGATTTCGCTCAAGTACAATGGGTTAGGCGTTTGGGCAAGCGGTTCGCCGGGGCGCCTGCTACACAGCCAGCGTGCAGTGCGGTCTAACCCGACACTGGTCTCGACCGGCCACGAACCGCTTTCGAGCAGCCTGACGGCACCTGTTCAGTGATCATGAAATCATGTCCGCGATAACGATTCACGAACTGGAAGCCGCGATCAACTTCTGGCGCGCCCGCTCACCTTCGAGCGGCGACGAACTCGTTCTGTGCAAGGAGGCAAGCGCGCTCTCCAAGCCGTATGCGTTGATGATTGTACAGCGTCAGAACACGCTATCGCCGGATCGTTTAGACGGGATTGCCAGGCAAGCCTGGGATTCTTACGTCCACCTTAAGAATAGCCTATAAGACTGAAGGTTTGAACGCAAGATTGCCTGCAATGCGCTTTCATCGGTATCGAATTGCGCGACATGCTGCGAGCAGCCGCGACTTTTGATCTCGTATTACGCGGTAATACTGTCGATGAATCGCGCCAGTTTGATGTCCCGCTCAGTCAAGCCGTTGGCTTCGTGCGTGGACAGCGTGATCTCCACCTTGTTGTAGACATTGAACCACTCAGGGTGGTGATCCATTTCCTGCGCCTTGATCGCGACCCGCGTCATGAAGCCGAATGCCTCGTTGAAATCGGCGAATTTGAGCTCACGCCGGATTGCATCGCGACCCGCGACGGCCTGCCAGCCGTGCAATTGCGCAACCTGTGTCGCGCGTTCTTCTGAACTGAGTTTGTGAATCATCGTGCGGCCTCTTTCGATCTGAACAGGCGCGCCGGTGGGCGCGCACGTCAGCTATTTTTTCATGGATGCGCGATACCCGCAGCGTGCCGCTTCGGCGGCCACCGTTCGGGCTGCGTCAGATGTCGCCGTCGGTGTGCCAGCCTTCCTGTGAGCCGCGCGTGATGACGCAGTCGCGCTCGAGCACGTCGCCCGCTGCGAATGCCGGTTCGGCGACGAGCTTCGTCAGCAGCGCGGCGAAGTCGGCTTGCGCGACATTGAACAGTTGCGCGAAGTCGTCGATCACGAAATAGGTTTTCTGGAACGTGTCGATGCGGTAGCGGGTGCGCATCACGCGCTCCAGATCGAAACCGAGCCGGTTCGGCGCCGCGCTTTGCTGGCTGTACAGCGTCTCGCCCTTGCTCGAGACGATACCCGCGCCGTAGATCCTCACGCCGTTCGGGCTCGCCGCGTCGCGGATCAGGCCGAATTCCACCGTGTACCAGTAGAGCCGCGCGAGCAACGGCAACGCGCCGGCATCGTTTGCGGCGAGCGCGGCGCGGCCATACGCGTGCATGTAGTCGGCGAATACCGGATTGATCAACAACGGCACGTGGCCGAATAGATCGTGAAAGCAGTCGGGCTCCGGCAGATAGTCGAGCTGGTCTGGACGACGCATCCACCAGGTCACGGGAAAGCGCCGGTTCGCCAGATGCTCGAAGAACACCTGGTCGGGCACGAGGCCCGGCACCGCGACGATTTGCCAGCCGGTCGCGGGCGTGAGCTTCGCGTTGATATCGTCGAAGGACGGCACGCGGTCGGCCGGCATGCCGATTCGTTCGACACCCGCCAGAAACTCGTCGCACACACGGCCTTTGAGCAGCGCAGTTTGACGCACATAGAGTTGCTGCCAGACCGCGTGATCGACCGCGCCGTAGCGCTCGACCGGTTGGTCGATGGTGAAATCGGCACGGGTTTCGAGGCCGGCGTCGAACTGTTCTTTCAGTTTGGCGGTGTTCGCGGTGGACATGATTCTGCTGCCTTCTACACGGATTGCTGGATGAATCGCTCATGCAAGTGTAGTGCGGCAAGCGTGCGGAATGGGCGCAATGATGGCGTTTATGGTGGATGATATGCAATAATCGTGCATTAAATAACGATTAGATGCGGATATCCATCATGCTAGAACTGGATCACTTCGATCTCGCGCTGCTCGACGTGCTGCAGCGCTTCGGCCGGGCCACACATCAGCAACTGGCGGAACAGGTGCCGCTGTCGCCGTCGCAGATCGGGCGGCGTTTGCAGCGTCTCGAGCAGATGGGCGTGGTGGATGGCTATCGCGTCGTGCTACGCCCGGAAAAGCTCGGGCTCGGTGTGACGGCATTCACGAGCTTGAAGTTAAAGCATCACGGCGATTCGATCATCGAGCAATTCCAGCAGCAGATCGACGTGCTGTCCGAAGTACTCGAATGTCATGCGGTGGTGGGCGACGCGGATTATCTGCTGCGCATCGTCGCGCCGGATCTGAATTATCTGTCGACGTTCGTGATGAAGAAGCTGATGCGCGTGCCGGGCGTGGATAGCGTGCGCTCGAATATCGTGCTGACGACGTTCAAGCGCAACGGGCCGCTGCCGCTCGGTCATCTCGCGCCGGGCGCGGCCGCCGGTTGACGCGGCGGCCGCACCCGGCGGTGTGGCTTAGGCCGCCTGCTTCGGTTCGTTCGCAGCGCTGTCGGCGTTGAGCAGATCGACGTAGGCCACCGCGACCAGATCCGATTCCGGCACGCCGAGACTCGCGAACATCGCATGCGCTTCCGCGTGTCCGCTTTCTTCGTCGTCGTCCTGGGCCAGCAACACTTCGAGTTCGACGAAGTCGCCGAGACCGTCCACGCGATCCAGATGGATCCGCGTGCGTCCGGTCAGATACACATGACGTTCCTTCGTAACGATGCCGCGCGTGGTCAGCGCCGTGGCCAGCAGCGAGTGCATCGCCTCCGGGTTGGTCACCGGGCTGCGCGTGTAGTACGACGCTTTCGGCCCGTCGCGGTCGTCGCGCTGATAGAAGATCAGTTCGGCTGGCGTGCCGTCGTCGAATTGACGCAGCTTCAGGCGGCCGCGCGGCACGTCGTAGAAAAAGTCTTGCTGGCGAAAGATCAGCGGCGCGTCCGGCGCGAGTTGGGCCGCGCGCTCGCGCAGTTGCTCGAAATGCTGGGCGCGGGCTTTGATTTCGATGTTGCGTGCCATGTCAGGCTCCGGTCGTGGGATGGCGTGGTCGGCAGCTTCCGGTGTTGCCGGGGCGAAGCTGTCGGGAAGGACAAAGTCAAGCGGAATGGAAACCGATGCGGGCCGCGCGAGTGCGCGAACCCTCAATCTAACAAAAAGTGCGTGACGGTGTAGTTTCAGCGCGCTGTCATGAGACGAACTCATATCGCAGCGGCGTCCGTTTAGCGCACGGGCATTAGCCTTCGTTCATGTCGTCCATTGCTGCCCGATCAGTTTCAATGCCGCGGCGATGGCCGGTTCCTCCTTGCGCGCGTCGAGCGTGATGAAGCTCAGTTGGGTCGGCACGGTGACGCCTTCGACGATCGTCAACGCGTGCGCGTGCGCTTCGGCGATCGCGGTGGCGTCGCGGGCGAGCGTCAGCCCGACCCCCGATTTGACCAGATCGAGCATGGACGGCTCCTGGTCCACCTCCGCCACCTTGACCGGTTTGACCCCCGCTTCCGCGAAAAGTCGCGACAGCAACCGATTGTGCGCGGAGGCGGGCGGCGTCCAGATCCACGGTAGCGCGGCGAGCGACGCCCAGTCGCGCGCGCCTTTCACGCGATCTTTCCAGCCGGGCGGCGCCAGCACGCGGTACTGGAAGTGCGTCAGAGTGACGGCGTGGAAGGCGGGGCCGTCGCGGGTCTCATCCTCGGCCGGCTCGCCGATGTAATAGCCGACGTCCAGTTCGCCCGCGCGAACCTGCTCGAGCACCCAGCCCGACATGCCGTGCCGCAGCGCAGTCTCGATGTGCGGCCAGGTCTCCACCAGTTGCTTGAGAAAGCCGCCCAGACGCAGAAACGCCGGGTCGAGGATCGTGCCGATCTGCAATCGTCCGCGAACCTCGTGGCGCAGCGACTCGGCCGCGCGCCGCACGTCGCTTGCCGCGCTGAGCGCGCGCTCGGCATGCGGCAAAAGCGCCTGACCGTCACGCGTCAACGAAAGGCCGT
The DNA here is from genome assembly GCF_046030735.1 of Paraburkholderia xenovorans. Taxonomy (GTDB): domain Bacteria; phylum Pseudomonadota; class Gammaproteobacteria; order Burkholderiales; family Burkholderiaceae; genus Paraburkholderia; species Paraburkholderia xenovorans_A. The sequence goes on along the minus strand of NZ_JAQQBV010000054.1, from coordinate 1,935 downwards.
GCGAAGTTCGCGTGAACAGCGTGACGCCGAGCGTCTGTTGCAAATGCTTGATTTGCAGGCTGACGGCGGGTTGGGTCAGATGAAGTTGCACGGCCGCACGCGTGAGGTTGCCCTCGCGTGCAACGGTGACGAATGCCCGGAGCAGAGTGAGATCCATACCCTGATATTAGCTTGGCTTATAGCCCATTTGAGCAATACTCATTGGATTTGTCGTCTCCGGGCGCCGTACTCTTGGGTCTGTCACCCCGGCTGCGCCGGTCGGAAGACTTCACAGGAAAAGGACAGAAAATGAGCGAGACATATCAGGACGAGACCGTCCGGACCGAGACGAGCGCGCATGCGCTGACCCATTTCATCAACGGCAAGACAGTCGACGGCACCAGCGGCCGTTTCGGCGACGTCTTCAATCCCGCGCTCGGCAGCGTGAGTGCACGCGTGCCGCTGGCGAGCGTCGCCGAAGTGGATGCGGCGGTGGCAGCCGCGAAGGCCGCGTTTCCCGCATGGAGCGAAACCGCGCCGATCAAGCGGGCGCGCGTGCTGTTCAAGTTCAAGGAATTGCTCGACCGTCACCACGACGAACTCGCTGAGTTGATCACGCGCGAGCACGGCAAAGTGTTTTCGGATGCGAAGGGCGAGGTGATGCGCGGCATCGAGATCGTCGAGTTTGCGTGCGGCATTCCGAATCTGCTGAAGACCGATTTCACCGATCAGATCGGCGGCGGCATCGACAACTGGAATCTGCGTCAACCGCTCGGCGTGGTTGCCGGCATTACGCCGTTCAATTTTCCGATGATGGTGCCGGCCTGGATGTTCCCGGTGGCGATTGCGTGCGGCAATACGTTTGTGCTGAAGCCGTCGGAGCGTGATCCGTCGACATCGAATCGACTGGCTGAATTGCTGAAGGAAGCCGGCTTGCCGGATGGCGTGTTCAACGTGGTGCACGGCGACAAGGTCGCGGTGGATGCGTTGCTTGCGCATCCTGATGTGAGCGCGTTGTCATTTGTCGGTTCGACGCCGATCGCGGAATACATCTACACCGAGGGCACGAAACGCGGCAAGCGCGTGCAGGCTTTGGGTGGTGCGAAGAATCATCTGGTGGTGATGCCGGATGCGGATCTCGACCATGCTGTCGACGCATTGATCGGTGCCGCATATGGTTCGGCGGGTGAGCGTTGCATGGCGATTTCGGTGGCGGTCGCGGTGGGACATATCGCGGATGAGTTGATCGAGCGACTGACGCCGCGTGTGAAGAGTCTGAAGATTCTGAACGGTATGGAATCGGACGCTGAGATGGGACCGTTGGTGACGGCGGTGCATCGCGAGAAAGTGGTGGGGTATATCGATGCGGGTGTTGCGGCTGGCGCGAAGCTGGTGGTGGATGGACGGGACCATCAGGTGGCCGGTCATGAGAAGGGGTTCTTTCTTGGCGGCACGTTGTTCGATGATGTGTCGACCGATATGAAGATTTATCGCGAAGAGATTTTCGGTCCGGTGTTGTGTGTGGTGCGGGTGCCGGATTTTGCTTCTGCTGTTGCGCTGATTAACGCTAACGAGTTTGCTAATGGGGTTTCTCTCTTTACCTCCGATGGCGGTGTCGCGCGGGCCTTTTCGCGGCAGATTCAGATAGGGATGGTGGGGATTAACGTGCCTATTCCTGTGCCTATGGCCTGGCATTCTTTTGGTGGGTGGAAGAAGTCCCTGTTCGGGGATCATCATGCCTATGGAGAGGAAGGGGTGAGGTTTTACACCCGGTATAAGAGCATCATGCAGAGGTGGCCCGATAGTATCGGGAAGGGGGCTGAGTTTACTATGCCGGTGGCTAAATAAAGGGTTTGGGTTTGGGTTTGGTTTGCCTGCGGCGCTTGGGTGTTTCTTTTCTTTGTGGTCTATTCGTGTTGCCCCTGTGCGGGGCGGCACTTACTTTCTTTGCCGCGG
>NZ_JAQQBV010000053.1:0-34689 GCF_046030735.1 Paraburkholderia xenovorans | reverse complement strand
CCAATGTGCGCAACGAGTATTGGCCGGGCACCGAGATGGCGTCATTCTCTCGTCGGTACCCATGCTAGTTCATCGCCGACGTCGCAACAGAATTCAGCAGTGAGTGTGGCGATAAGCTCCGCGATCTCACCGGGGAGCTTGGAGTCAGTCGTGTCAACATATGCCAGATGAAATTCGAAAGGGGGAAATCGTGGCAGTGATGCTATACGCATGAGCTCCCCCGTCGCAAGTTCGCGCGACACAACAGCTTCAGGGACGATCGCGATGCCTAACCCGTCTCTTGCTAGCCGCACAATGGTCGCCAGCGAGTTGGACCAACAGATTTTGATCTGTGAGAAAGCTTTCGGACTGAAGTACCCCCGAAAAGTTTCGTAGGGCAGGGAACCCTTCGGATAGGAGATGACCGGTACGTCTCCTAACTTATCGAGACTGGCCAGAGTCGGCTCAAGGTTCAGGGACGGGCTCATCACCCACGATGCAGCCAGATTCAGAAGCGGGCGGCTGACGATATGGCCGCTACTGCCGGTCGCCATTGTCAATATCAGATGCAGTTTGCTGTCAGCCAGATCCCTGGCGAGATCAACGCTTTGGCCTGCGTGTAGTTCGAAACTAACTCTCGGATAGGCTGCCCGGAGATGTTTGATTATCCTGGGCAGCAGCGTAAAAGCGATGGTGTCGCTTACGCCAATCCGGATGGTGCCTCTCAGATTTCCCTTGTCGTTGACCTTCTCGTTGAATTCAGCGGCGTAGCGCAGCAGACGTTCCGCTGGCAGAAGCGCTCGCTCGCCGTGTTCGGTGAGCGCATTAGCCTTGCTGTCACGCTGAAAGAGTTTGACACCAAGTTCTTCTTCTAGCGCACCAATCCTTGCCGAGACGGCCGCCTGGCTTATATGCAACTGGTCCGCAACCAGCGCAAAGCTGTGCAGCCGTGCAGCCCAGACAAAGGTTTCGAGAAATCGCAGGTTCATTGATGTGGATGATATATAGACGAAACCGGACGTTGTGGCTCGCACTGGCCAACCGACGAATGTTGGAATAGTGTGCCCGAACGGTAAGGGGATTGCGAGTCAGTCAATCCCCGGATTAGCGAGCAAAGTGGAATAACTTATAAAACCCGCGATAAATGAAATAAAACCGCCCATATTTGTGCGATAGTGAGATTTTTTCGTCTCAAAATCTAGGAGAGGCCTAGCCATCCAGATTTATTTGGGTTGTTAAATGGCCAAACGGGCGAAATAAATGACTAATCGGGAACAATAAGGAGAGTGAGCCATTCCGGGGGCTGGAGTCTCTATGCCGCCTCCTTTAGCGCCGTTGGTTCTTCCCCTCTCATTCCCGGAAACCAGCGAGCGAAGGTTTTCCGCAGATCGTCGTTCAGGACTTGCACGCGGTTTGCAGCAGCAGATGCGCGCCGCGCTGGGTCCAACCCATCTGTTATTTTTTCACAAAGCGCTTGCTGACCACGTAGTTCACGGTCGACTCGACAAACGCTGTGGAGATCGTCTCGTCGTGCCGGTAGCGGTCGCCGTAGTTCGGAATGAACGCCTGGTTGGCTTCGATATAGCTGTGGAATTCTCGTACCGCTTTCTCCAGCTTCTTCCTGTTCGCCGGGTTTTCTTCCAGCATCCCCAGGTCGTCATCCAGGTCACTGATCCGTTGCAGGGCGTGCAGGACATTGCCATGCCAGAGATTCTATTTGAGGCTTTCCAGGTGTCTCTCTAGATCGGCCAGCCCGGTTGCAGTTGCCGGGTATTTGTCGTCGGGCTTCAGTTCCGCCGTCATCACCTTGATCATCTGCCTCATGACGGTCAAGCGCATGGTGATGTGGAACCAGTCGAGCAGATGTTCGGATTCCGGGCTGAGACAGTGCTGCAGATCACCTACGGTGTCGCCGCCATCCGACAGAAACACGACTTGCTGATTCATTTGCAGGCCCTGCGATTTCAGCACCTCGTAAAGCCGGCGCTTGGGCTTGGTGTCGTGCTTGTTGACGAATGCAAACACCTTGGCGCCGCCCTCGGTCTGGACACTCTTGCCGGCAATGACCTCGAACCAACCTTCGGATTTCGACTTCTGGTCCGAAGCATGCACATAGCCGCCGTCCAGGCCGACCGTCAAGGGGGGGGCTCGGTGGCGGTTGTTTCGCCCAATCGCGGGGACAAACTTCAATGAACTGGAACTGTTCCTCGCCCAGCTCACCCTCGATCCGTTCGGCAACGCATCGCAAGTGGCGCCGCATGGACGTGGAGCTGATCTCTTCGGCGATCGGCAGGATTTCTGTTAGCAACTCAACGCTCAGCCCATAGGACATCAGCGAAGCGAACCTGGTCTCCAGATACAGCAGTTCTGGCGCGCAATGCGAGCTCTGCAGCTCTGCCAGCGGGCTTAAACTATGCCGGCCGTGGTTTTGGCAGGGGCAGTCGTAAAGACGGGGGCTGACGAGGTTGAATTTCCCGAACAGAGTCCGATAAACGAGGGGATGTCGCCCTTTCCGGGTCCGGTGCGAGAGGGTAGCCACGTTCCCTCTCGGAAACGCGGCCCCCGAAGAACTGTACGTGCAAGTTTCCCTGCATACAGCTCGAGCACAGCGTTAAGCGCCGTATTGACGCCGGTCTTGCCATTGCAGCGCAAGCCCTTCGCAAACGTCACATCGTTGATTCGCCTCATTACTGAGGCGAAGGGCGCTGAACCGTAGTCAGACCGGCCACTCACAAGCTGCCCTTCGTTGAATCTCAAATGTAGGCCTACGACAACTGCACCACGCGGAATTCTGCATCTTTTCAGATCAGGGCAAATTTTGAACCCCTATGCGGCCCATTACCGGCCGCCGTTCGCTTTTTCCACGTTCTCATACCCGCTTCCTCAACAGCGCCCCTCACGGGTTGCCTGCCTTGATTGCGATGAACCGAAATCAAGGCGAAGAATCGGGCTTACCACGTTCCCTTCCTTGCCGACCCGCCAGTTGCGCGAGCCTATCCGTTTAGCACCTGCCTCTTTCCCGATGGCACTTCGACGGCGTACGCTCAAGAGCCAGGAGCGTAACCAGCCATTCACCTTTTGGTTTGAGCCTAACAGCAGCTTTGGCTCATCTTGCATTACGAGAATTCGAACGGCAGTTCACTTGGCTCCGGTGCAAATAGCTGGCCTAACCGAGATGTTTCCTATAGATATGGATACCTTATCGATCGAACAGGACAGCATTCCAGACGGCGGGCGCAGCGGCATCTTCGAGCCCGAGCATGGCGAGGTTGAACTGCCCCTTGCGAATGCGGTGCGTTAACTCGATACCGGCAATCGTGGTCGCGGCGCTCCTGAACCGTTTGAAGCCGAGCATCACGTTCGTTCTGGACTTGATGTTTCGATGGTCCTGCTCGATCAAATTGTTCAGGTACTTCGAGGACCGGACCTTCGTGTCCTCAGCCAGCAGACCATCGGCCTTCATTTCACGCACCGCCCGGTGCGAAGCAGCATACCCATCGAGCGTGATCGTCTCCGGCGGCTGGCCCTGATGTTTGATCGCCTTTCCGAAAAAGGCTTTGGCCGCGCTCACGTCGCGCTTTGCCCTGAGCATGAAGTCCACCGTCTGGCCGGTTCGATCCACTGCCCGGTACGGATAAACCCATTTGCCACGAATCTTCAGGTAGGTTTCGTCGACACGCCATGACCGCCCTGCGGGTATACCAAAACGATTCCAGCGCTTGACGAACTCCGGCGTAAAGCGCTTCACCCAACGCATAATCGTGGTGTGCACCAGCGACAAACCGCGCTCGGCCATCATCTCGGCGAGATCGCGCAGGCTGAGCTTGTAGCGAAGGTACCAGCGCACGCAGAGAATGATGATCTCCCGATCAAAATGCCGCCGATTGAACATCCCCTCCAGACCTTCGCGCTTGCTCATCACCGGTCACCAGTTTGTCAGGCTGAATACTTTAACTGATTCGCCGAGCCTATTTGCACCAGTACCCTTCAGGCCGTCATTGCCGCGCGCTGCGAACTGATGCGCATCACTTCGACTTGGCGTCAGCCGGTTTGCCGCCTATCCACTGACCGGTGTAATCCGCAACAACCGCTCCACTTTGCGGATCGTAGAGCACACCATGCCCTTGGCCCTGCGGATAGGTGCCTCGAATTTGCCCCGTATATTCAAAGATCTTTTGGCCTGCGCTGTCACGGGTGATCGTTCCCTGGCCGCCCGTCCTGCCGCTCTCTGCGTCATCGACTTCCAAACGCGTATGGACGCCGTCCAATATCACGTCAACCACCGCGTGTCCGTTAAATATGCCCTTCGTAAAGTTGCCGAAAATCACTTTGGTTCCGCTATAACCGGAATGGATCGTTGCTGTGCCCGAGCCCGTTACGAATCCGTCCTTACAAGCGCCAGTCCATTCGGCCTTGGACCCTCCCATTGCGTCGTAGATGTAAAGCCAGCAGTACTTGCCTGTCACCTGAACCCAAGTGTCGGTGTATGGGTCAATACCTGGTGGACGTGGCGCGTCCTGCGCGACGACGCAAACAGGTATCGCACATGTTGCAAGTAAGGTCGCGTAAGCAAGTCTGATTTTCGGCATGGCCAATCTCCAATAAGTAGAAGTCCGTTTCTGCGCTCCCGCTATTCATCCTGAGTCAGGGCTGGCACTCCGGTACGTCTCCCCAACGCGCGAGCCATTCTTTCGCAGGTGCCCACTTGCAATCCATCGCGGCAACGTTCTGCATCGCCTCGAATGCCCAGCGGCCGCGATCCGTGGCTGATAACCAGGTTTGGTAGTAAAGGGCGCGCTCGTTGTCGGGCAACGATGCACTCTCAAGCGTCGCAGGCATGTCCGGCACTTGCGTCACTGCGATGAGGCTTGTTTCTGTTTCGGCCGTGCCGTTTGCATCGACGACTGAGAGGCGGTAGCGGCCGGGAGTGAGGTGCGTGCGGGGTAGCGTGACCGAGCAGCGGCTCTGAATGTTCGACATTTCTGCTACGGGGGTGCTGTTGTCCGCAGGGCTCAGTCGGACCACAAATGGTGCGGCGCCGCCGTGCCACGCTACGAACAAAGCGCGATCACCAGACAGGATTTCCGACTGATCTGCTGCGAAAATCGGAACGTCAAACTTGGTTGGTTCGTCTGTCTTTCCGCCGGTGTTGTAGCAGGTCTTTTGGTCAAATGCACCTTTGCTCGCAGTAAGCGTCAAACCGTTTTCGCTTTGATCCGCTCCCTTCAACTGAGCTTCAAACCAGGCACCCAGGGCGTGAGGCAGGCCGGACAGTGCTGGGCGCCGGACGACGTAATCAGGCGAAGCATCTGATGCGCCGTGTGAATGACTCCGCGCGCCTTCCACCAGATTATCCGCAATGTATCGCAGCATTACGACGCCATTAGAGTCGCTCACGTAAATCTGATCGTCCGGATAGAGGGGAACGCTGTCATTGGCGACATTCACCCACCGACCATCTCGCTTGATGCGTACGACATCACGAATTTTCAGGCTGTTTGGATAGACGTGTTCGATGTAGGCGACGGGTTCCGCAGCCGCTAACGCGTCGCGCGCCGCACCGAACCATACGGCCAACATAGCGAACACAAAGACTGGCAGCAATCGGATCTTTCGCATGGTTATCAGCCTGAATGGTGTGTTGCAGAGTGGTCGGCCTCGTGAGCTTGTCGCCATTTGCGGTACACAAGATATTCTTCGAAATTCGACACGATTCGGTGGACATACATAGCGAGCAGAGGCGTCGAGAATTCGAACCAGTAACCTGAGCGTAGGACCGCCAGATTCAGAAGAATCAGAAGTGGCACGAACGTGACCAGAATCAAGACCCCGCCGACCCACGAATCCGCCCGCGCGAACACCAGTCCAACAACCACAATCAGCACGATGCTGCTCAGCATTTCCAGATACTTCGGTAATTCCCTGATCGGGCCGAACGTGAGCAGCGACTGCAGCGCATTGGCGATAATCATGGAGCCAGGCATCGCGCCGAGGGGCGTGGAGTGCCAGTCGCGTGCGGAGTCGGAAGATTGACCGATTACAACGATACGTCCACTCAAATTTGCTGGGACGTGCGCATCGTGCTGGAGCACCTTCAACGCAGACAACACGCTAATTCCTGCGGCTTGAGGGGGATATCGCTCCTGATAGAGAATCCGGCTGGAAGGGTCGAACCGGGGTATGCCATTAATTTTCGGTTCATCTATTCCGGACTCAGCTTCGTTTCCAAATAAGTGCGCCGTTTCACGGCGCCAGTCGCTGTCCGGAGACTCTTCCGGTTCTTTTCCAATGCCCTCTGGACCTGTCAGGCAAACGCCGCCCGGCTTTGTCGATGTCTGAGCGGGGCGGCCGTGTTCGAGGCGATACACGGCGAGTTGGACGGAGGGAATCACCGTCCAACGGCCGAGCCCCGTATTGTTGGCGACAACATCGTTCGAATCCGGCTGACAGCCCGCGCGCCATAGCAACCAGCTGCGCACCACTCCGTCTGTCGATACCTCGAAGTAGGGCGCGGCGTAGTCCAACTTGCCATGTGACGCGGACACAATTGGATCAAGGATCGACGGTTGCCACACCGGAGCAAGCCGGTCAGCGAAAACCAATGGGCGGCGAGCGGTTTTCATGAACAGAATATGCTGTTCGGGTTTCAGACTGGGAACGAGTTGCTGGATGCCAGTCTTGAAGACTTCGTCTTCGTTGTCATTCGGCGCCTCGATGGTTACGTCGACCAGGACGACTCGCGCGCCGGAGCCCGTTGCGTAGCTGATCAGATTCAACAGCGGGGCGCGCGCCGCGCGATAAGGGCCATTGCCCCACTCTGGAGACCGCCATGTCTCTTCATCGATATCAATCATCGTTACTGGCGGGGCACCTCGCGCCACACTTGATTCGATAGCCGCATTGCCGCGCATAGCCGCATCCATCGCCCAATTTTTCATGCCAATCGCCAGACCGTGATCGCCGGCGAAGCTGAGTAGGAAGTCGATGCTAAAGCCAATCGCGATATTGACAATCCAATGCGTTTTCCAATGATCGATGGCATGCCATCGATCACGCGCATGGGAAGCCAATGAGTGAGTGGATTCTCCAAGGTGCTCTACGTGATGCTTGGACCTTCGTCTTATGTCGAGGAGCAGGTCAGCTGCTTCACGTGGCAAACGAGCTACCAACGCGCCAAGGCGCCTGATGGTTGCTATGAACCGGGTCCAGTGGCTTGCTGTTGAAGGTTTCAACGTATGTCAGCGGGTAGCAAGCGTGAAGTCTTCGAAACCCCCTGTCGGCATGATAAACAGGGGGGCTTGACGCTGTTCGGTCATGACCGGTACACGTTTGCTCACATAACGTCCGAGATCAAGAACAGTGATGGTGCCGGACTGCTCCGGATCCGCCTTTGCGTCGACGATGCCTTCCAGAAGTGCCTTGGTAAATGCACCGTCGCCCCACTTGGCGTCCTCGTATGACGGCTGATCTGCCTTGGCGGCGGTCAATGCCACGACCCCGTACTCCGAACGGCCGAGAGTCGTGGCGAGCGATTCCCCATTCGATGCGCTGAGATGACCGCCGACCGCACCGCCCGAGTAGCAGGTATCGATCAGGAATATCGCTTTGTTTCCGGCGCCTGCGAAGGTCATCAGCGCCTGGCGAATCTGTCTGTAATCCACGCCCGTATCCCGTGGCTGATTCGGATTGAATTCGGTTGGTGCGAAGAAATAGTTCTGGTCGGGTGTTTGAAATCCATGCCCCGAGAGAAAAAGGATGCCAACGTCGTCTCCGGTCACCTGACCTTGCAGCCACGTCAAGCCCGCCTGAATCGCGGCACGCGTTGCTTCGCCGTTGACGAGGAGCTTCGTATTGACGCTCTCGTAAGCCTTGCCCTGCTGAGATTGCATCGCAGCCACGAACTGTTGAGCGTCGTGATCTGCGAAATTAAGCTGCAGGTCGGTGCGCTGATATTGTGAAATGCCAACGGCCAGAATGAACAGACGTGGTTTGTGCGCCGCCGCGGTGCCCTGCGCGCCGCTAGACAGCGAAGCCCCACCGCCCCATGAGATTGGAATAACGAGTGCCGGAGACGTGCCGTTGCGGTTGTCCGCATAGAGTTCGATTGTCGAGTCGTGCGGGGGCAAACCTGTCACGGTCAGATGATGCACGCCGTCGACAGAGTCACGTTCGGCAGCGCGTACTCGCGGTTGCCACTGCCCGTTCACTTTCACTCTCGGCTCACCCACTATTTCTGAATTGTCCGATGCGTTCACTTTGTAGTCGAGCGAAATACGGTCCGAGTCGAATCGCTGCGGCGCTAAGACCAGTACCAGCGCTGGTGGGAGTTGAGTAGCAACAACGGCTGGCGTGACGCGTTCGTCTTTGCGATCGGATGCGGCGTTGGCGAGGCGTAGCGCCTGATCTTCGTCGAACGTTTTGAGTAACTGCGAAATGACATCAGGACGTCGCAGAGTGTCGGCGAATCGCGAGGCCGGATAGAGATCAGGTGCCTGGCTTGCGCCGCGGCTGACAAGCCATCCAATGAGATCCTCGCTGCCGGGAGCCGCGTCGTAATAGCCGGATGGCGTCCAGAGGACCCAGCGCTTGCCGTCGGGTTGGACGAACAGCGCAAGCAACTCCTGACCATCGGTGGCGCGATACCAGCGTATCGTGCCGTCCGCGTTGCCGGTCACAACCATGCGGGCATCACCCGACAGATTGGCCAGCTGGACGGAAATTGGAGAGGGGCGATTCCATATCCTCGAGCCATTCGTGTCCGAAAGACCGAAGCTAAAAGGGCTACCAAGCAGGACGCGCGTCGCCGTGACGACAGAGTAATTGCTACCCGAATAAGCGCTGCTTGAAGTCGAGGCGACTGGCGCGACAAGAGTTGAGGGTATCGTGGTCGCTTGCATGAGCCTGCGCGTCGCCAGCGAGAAGATGACGGGGTTATTCCCGAAGCGCGCGAGCCCGAACGATACCGTCATGCCATCCGCGGAAATCCGGAAATTTTTCTGCCCGTCACGGAAGTCTGGAAGCTCGGCGGCCTTGTCGAGTGTATTCGGTCCGGCGTCTGCTACACCCCAAGCCGAACTGAGAGCGACGTAGGCAACGCCCTTGGGCAAAGCTTTCATGCCGGTAATCATCCATGGCGCCGAGACTGGCACCACTCGTTCTCGCCCGTGTCCGACGTCATCCCATGCGGAGATGTGCGCATTTTGATCGCGGTTGTAGCCGGTGGCATACAGCGTCTGCCCGTCGGCGGACCATGTGAGCCGGCTTGTGTCTTCTATGTTGGAGTTGGCTCCGCTTGTCGCTTCGCCGGCCTCGGCATTGATAACGAACCTCGCCGACAGATCCTTTGCGGCCACGATGTCTATCTCGCGCCCACTTTGTCGGCCAACCGCCAACTGTTTGCCGTCAGGCGAGAAACTCAACACGATACGTTGCGTGCGTCCGGGCTGAGCGCCCTGCGCGGACGCTTGAGCAAGCGGACGAAATTTCTCGTCGTACAGCTTGACCGTGTCGTGCATGTCGGCAGTCGCGAAAAGGCCGCCGCGACCGAACGCGATATCCACAATCAGGTTAGTGCGATCCTCTGGCTCGCTTCGAACCAGCTCCCACGTCGAGGTACGCCAGACGCTAAAGCCGTGGAATGTTACTGCGGCGACAAGGCTTGCGCCGTCAGGGGAGAAGGTCAGCGCTCTGGCCCGTTGCGGCATGCCGGGTATTTCTCTGATCACGGCGCCCGTCGATGTATCGAACAGCAAAATGCCATATGTTCCGGCGCCGACGTCGTGAGTCGACGTGCCGGTGACGGCCGCGATTCTTCCATCGGGCGACAGCGCGCCTACGTCGAGGCCGGAACTTGACGGATCGTTCGAAATGACCGGCGCGCGCAACACACGAAGTAGATGCCCTTGAGGGAGCGACCAGAGACGCGCGGTGCCGTCGCTCGATGCAGTCAGCGCCAACCGACCCGCAGCGTCGGTGTCAATCGACGTTACCGGTCCCGAATGCATTTCCGTGTTAATGCGCAACATCGGCTGCACAGAGGTGGACGAGGCCGCATGGGCGAGTATCAAGTCGCCGAGCATCCATACAATCAGGATTGTCGCGACCATTTTCCAACTGCCGGAATGCGTTTTCAATTCGCTACCTCATTCGATCTCGACTGCGTGCGGTGCGGGACTCATTTCGGAGTGGTGCGTGAGATATTCGAAGGCTATGTGAACAACGAAGCTGAATGGACAGCAGCGCCTGCTCGCGATCCGCCTAATCATGGCGAGAAAGGAATGTTAGGTAAATCGAGGACGACAGTTTTCAGAAACCATTAACCTTTCGGTAATCTGTTGCGATCACCGGGAAGGTTGGTTCATAAGCCATGCGGTTGCTGTGCAACTTCTTCAAGCGGCGGCGGAAGCGAGGTCAAGCATATCCAGCTGCTCTTGCCACAAATGTTCGGAGCCCCACATGCAGCGTCACAAGTCGACTGTAGTGAGGCGCTTTTCGAGACGATTAGTCGTGCAAACGTAGGGAAGGCAGATGGGCGTTATTTAAATGTTGGAAATTCGAATGAAAACGAAAGAAATATCCTCATCCGGCCGAGATCGTTAAGGCTCGTTCGACGCCTGCCAGCAACGCGCGGTGGCGCGGTCACATTCCCGCGGACGATGGCAGGCGTTGAACAACGACTTGAGGCATTCCGTGCGTACAGCGACCGCTCGTTGCCTACCAGTCGCAAATTAGCTATGTCGACCTTCGATCGATTGTCGTTGTGCTACCAGTTAAGTCTCAGTCCGGCCTCTGTTGCACGATGCCGATCGTCGTCGTCCGCATGCAGGTACTGGCTAGTGGTCGAGATCGATTCATGCCCCAGGTTGTCCCGCACGTATCGCAGATCGACTTGCCCGTCCATCATATGTGAGCCCGCTGTGTGCCGCAGCCAATGGGCAGAGGCCTGGCGCAACCGTTCTGCGGCCCGCTCGTGCGCTTCGCCCGTCGATTGCAAGTGCCCGATCGCATTGTCGAACACCTGTTTGGTGATCAGGTGCACGGCGCCGCGTGTCATTGTCCGGTGGGTGCCACCGATCGGCAACAGCAGCGGCGTCGTTTCACCGCCATAGGGGAGGGCGGCCAGACCGTAGTGTCGACGATAGCGTGTCAGCTCCTCCATCAGTTCGTTCGTCGCCGGCAGCAAACGTTCCTTGTCGCCTTTGCCGGTGATCGTCAGCCACCAGCGATCCTGGCCGTCGCGATCACGCCGTCTAAAAAAGCCCCCCATCGGATTGCTCACGACTTCCGAGATGCGCAGACCCATCAGGTACAGCAGCGAGATCAGCCAGCGCACCCGTGCGTAGTGCTCCTGCTCCCGCGCGGTGTCACGGGGCATCGCGTCGATCGAGGTTTTGACGGCCTGCCAGAGATCGTCCTCGAGGAAGCGCGTCACCCTCGGCTGAGCCTTGCGGGCCCGTTGGCGCGACAGAGACAGCGGATTGCCGGCGAGATACCCCGCATTGACCAGCCATGCGAACAGCGTATTCAGAATCACAAACGCCTGTCGCTCGCTCGGGGGTGAGAGCGGTCCCGCGAACGGCCGCCAGGATGGGTCCGCGCGGGCCACCTTGCGACCAGTCATGACCCAGCGTTGCGCCGGTTGCGGGTCCGACACAAACCGCCGATAGACAAGGAGGTCTTCGTGCGTGAGCGAGGAAAGCGGCTTGCGCAGTTCGGTGGTCGACCACAGCAGCAAGCGTTCGGACTCCTTGCGGTAGGTGTCGAAGGTTGCCTTTGTGTCGACGAATCGCGCGAGCCACGCCCGGATCGCGTCGACGTCGTTTTGGGCCGCAATTTGAGGCCGGGCGCCGAGCGAGCGGTTCGTGCCGAGGCTACCGTCGAGCTCTGGTGGGAGATACAAGTTCTCGATCGGCACGGGGGTGCCGCCGGACACACGGAGGGGCTCAGGAAACGGCATAGCAACGAAGACGTCGGTTTAAGTAATTTTGTTCCCGTCAGGTAGTGGCAAGTTGGCGGCAACGTCAATCATTGGGAACAAAATTGCTTTAGAAAGTTTTAACCAAAAATGTTCCTTCGGCCGACACTTTGAGCAATTTTGTATAGTTGCCGGCGTCCCGGATCATCCTTGCCTGGTTCGTGCCCATCAATGTTCCGCGTTGCTGATCGGCGGTTGCTCCCAACACCTGCTGCCGGGTGCATCAGCACTACGATTTCGGCGAAGGGGCTGGGAACAAAATTACTTTAAGAATGGATACAAATTTGCTTTAACCAACGGGAGCGCTCAATTTACACAATGCGTCATTTTACTCGACATTATAGGATTAATGTCAAAATCCTAGCAGGTCGGCGTTAGAAAGTAGGCGGTTTACGTAGTAATATTTACGAAAATCCATCAGCGAAAAACCTCATGAGTGACGTCCTGTCCCCCGACGCAGCGCTGGCCGCCGAAATCGAGCGCCTGAAGGTGGCATTTCCGAAGACCCGCGAGCTGTATCGCGAGGTCTGCGCGCTGCTGTTTTTCCGGCACGGCATCACGCCAACCGCGAACCGGCTCTATCAGTTGGTCCGGCGCGGCAGCATGGGCACGCCGACCGCCGTGCTCGGCGAGTTCTGGGCGGAACTGCGCGAGAAGAGCCGGGTACGGATCGACCATCCCGACCTGCCCACCGATCTCGGTGCGGCCGCGGGCGAGCTAGTGGCCACCCTCTGGACGCGCGCGACCGCGTCAGCGGAGGCGGCGCTCGACGCGCTGCGCGCCGAACTCGAGGCGCAGCAGGTCGAGGCACAGCAGTCGGTCGTTGCCGCCCGCGATGAGCTGGGTCGCACCGAGAGCGCGCTTGAGCAGCGCACCGCCGCGCTGCTGGCCGCGCAGGTTGAGATCCGCGAACTGGACAAGGCCCAGGCCGAAGGTCATGCGCAGCGAAAAGCGCTCGAGGCAGAGCTTGAACGGATGCGGGCGGGGCTGGCCGCGCGCGATCGCGAGCTGGTGGAGGCAAGGGAAGGTTTTGCGCGCGAGCTGGCAAAGCAGCGGGAAGCGGCCGAACGCGCGGAGGAGCGGCTTCGTGCATCCGAGAAGCGCGCCCTGCTGGAGATTGACCGCGAGCGAAATACCGCAACGAAGCTGCAGAAGGAGCTCGACGACGCCACACGCCGAGCGGACCGGAAGGACGACGACCATCGGCGTGCATCTGAAACCATGCAGGCGCAACTGGGCGACGCGCGTCATCAGGCGGGCGTGCTGCAGGGGCGGCTTGATGCTGTTCAGGCGGAGAACCTGCGGCTGCAGGCGGAGATGATGACGCTGCGGGAAGCGGAAACGCGCGCGCGGGAAACCCGGCCGTCGGCTGCTTTGGCCGCCTCGGCCGGAGCCCGGAAGGCACCACGTCCGACCCGTTCGTCCCGCGCCGTGCCGACCGCCAAACCAGCAACGCGTCGCAAGAAAACGGTATAAACACAGGGTAACAACACCGAGTAATCCGCCACCAGGGAAATGGGCTGCATGGCTGATATCTATCTGCTCGCCGGACTGACGCTTCCGCAGGGCGTCGCGCATGAGTCCCTGCCCGGGACCGTGGCGTGTTTCATCTCGGATTGCTGGCACGGCATGAGTCGCACGCAGATGATGGCCCGGGCGAAACGGCGGGGGCTGCGCCTGTCGTTCCACGCAACGGCGCGGTGTCGGTCCGGCGAAACCGGCGTCTTCGAATTGCGCTTCAACGATGGGGCAGTGGAATGCCTGATGCTGGCACGGCTACAGCGGGTCGGAGCCAGGCGCGGTAAGCGCCGGCAAACCAGCCGGATTGACGTATCCCGACCCCCGCCACGCGATCCCAGGCAGACCCGGTTGTTCTGACACGACCGTCGCGGTTGCCGCGCAACGCGCTGCTCGCTATGCTCGCAGCCTTCAACGGATCAGGAGTTTCGACGTGCGGCGCGTAACGGTCAGAAAATTATCGGTTCATGGGCGAGGTGTCTTCGCGCTACGGGCGATTCCAGCCGGCCAGCGAATCTTTGAATATCGCGGTGAGGTGACGTCGTGGCGACGGGCCTCTGCCCGGTACCGGCGATCGGGAGTGCCCGGCCACACCTTCATTTTCGGACTGGCTGACGGGCGCGTAGTCGACGGCAGCGTTGGGGGCAACAGCGCCCGCTGGATGAATCACTCCTGCCAGCCAAACTGCGAGGCGATCGAGGACGAGCGGGGGCGGGTTTTCATCGAAACGCTCAGAGACGTGATGCCGGGCGACGAGCTTTCTATCGCTTACGGACTGACTATCGATGAAGCGGTTACTCCGGAATTGGCCGCCGATTATTCCTGCCGTTGTGGAACGAAGCGGTGTACTGGTTCGATGCTGACCTTGGCGGGCAAATAGCAAGCGCCCTGCCGGACGCGTTCGCAATGCCAGTTCTACTTTTACTTCCGTACCGCTGTTACTTTTCCTTCAATGCACGGCTGCGCAGGCAGGACTGCCAGCGCTTCTGATGGCGACGGGCCGGAACGCCTTGTGTGGCGGGCCTGCGGACACGTGAAGGGAAAAACGTACCCTGTTTTACTGAAAAAATGAAGGGGTTGATAGTTATACCTATCCACCCGTTTGTTTTAAGACATCGTGAAGGCGGGCCGCTGACACAACGAGCGTTGTGGCTATGCCTCACTGGGGTTGTGTCGATCGGCTGAAGCCAGGGTTGCGACGCGGTCGGTCTCCGGCGATACCGGCGCCTCGCTTGCGCCACCTCTCCGCGCGGCTGCCTATGACGTGAACAATCGTTTTGTGCCTCCGTCCACGCTCGGGCGGCGGACGAGCACGTCTCGAGATCCCGCAGCGCCGGCATCGAAGCGATCGGGCGCGATTGCGCCATAGTCCGTGGGTGACGGCACTGGGGCGACGGTGACTGAATTCTCTCCGCGGCGCGGAGAGAATTCGTGGCGTGCCGGGTAGGGTTCCGCTCCCATCGAGATTCCGGTAACGTGGCCTCTCGAGGTTGCTGCATGTCGGCGACCGATTTCCCCGACTTCCGACAAGATGACCGAACTGATCCCTGTCCCTCTGCTGACCGACATACGCCGCATGATCGACACGGCGCGCTCGCGCGCGGCGGCAGCCGTCAACGCGGAATTGACGCTACTGTATTGGCAGGTAGGTCGCCGCGTTCACGATGACGTGCTGCGCGGCGCGCGCGCGGGCTACGGGCAACAGATCCTGCCTGCGCTCTCGCGGCAGCTGACTTCCGAGTACGGGCGTGGCTGGAGCGAGCAGCAATTGCGTCACTGCATGCGCGTGGCCGAGGTGTTTCCAGACGAAGCAATTCTCTCCGCACTGCGGAGAGAATTGAGCTGGACCCATCTGAAGACGTTGATGTATGTCGAAGACCCGCTCAAGCGCGACTTCTACGTCGAACTCTGTCGTCTTGAGCGCTGGTCATCGCGGCAGTTGCAGGAACGGATGCAGTCGATGCTGTTTGAACGTAGCGCGCTGTCGCGCAAGCCTGACGACCTGATCCGGCGCGAAGTCGCGCACCTGCGCGAAGCACAGCAGGTGACGCCTGACCTTGTTCTGAAAGATCCGTACATACTCGACTTTCTCGGACTCAACGATCACTATCTGGAGCGCGATCTCGAAGATGCGATCCTGCGCGAGATGGAGCAGTTCTTACTGGAACTCGGTGCTGGCTTCACATTCGTGGCCCGCCAGAAACGGCTGCTGATCGATGACGACGACTTCTACCTGGATCTATTGTTCTACAACCGCAAGCTCAAGCGTCTCGTCGCAATCGAGCTGAAACTCGGTTCCTTCAAGGCCGAGTACAAGAGTCAGATGGAACTGTACCTGCGCTGGCTCGCGAAGCATGAGCAGGAGCCGGATGAAGCGCCCCCGATCGGCATCATCTTGTGTGCGGGGAAAAAGCAAGAGCAGATCGAATTGCTTGAACTTGGCAAAAGTGGCATCCACGTCGCCGAGTATCTCACCGTGCTGCCCCCACGCGAGACGCTGCGGGCGAAGCTGCACGAATCGATCGCGGCCGCACGTGCCAGGCTTGATGAAAAGCGGGAATCGTGATGATGGAGACCGTACTGCTCCCTTCTCCCGCCGACGACATCAAAACGCTCGTGGGCTTGTTCTTCGTGATTGCGACGGCGAATGGCGCTCGGCGCTCGGCGCAGGCGTAACCGCACGGTCACAGCGCTCGGGGAAGCCGGAAGAACTGGTCGGCACGGCGGTCTATCTCGCGTCGCCCGCTTCGAGCTATGTGAACGGTCAGATCATTTACGTGGATGGGGGCTGGCGGGCGGTGCTTTGAAGATTGGTGAAGGCGGGCCGCGCCAACACCTGCCTTGATTCACGGCAATGCTGATCAATGCGCTTGATCGAATAACGCTGTGCCCCGTTTGCGCAGCGCATGGATCCAGTCGTCAGCAAGCTTCAGGTCGTAGCCGCGATCGAGCGCTGCTTCGTGCATCAAATGATGTTCAAGGCGTAGCGTCGTCGGAGTCATGCCCGGATCGTCCGTGTTGATCGTCACAGGCAACGGCTCTGTTGCATGGCGCAAGCCGAATTGATTGAACCGTCCGCCCACGGCAAGATCGCTGGCGTCCGGTGGATGCCAGCGAAAGAGCGGGTGGTCGCCATGGGCTTCCAACTGCCCGATGTACACGTTCGAGGTGGGATTGGCTTCGATCGACAGTTCGAGTTTTCTGTAGCGCTCCATACAGGCGTCCTGCACAGCCAGCATGAAGCGGAGGTCGGCAGCGTCGTCGTGGTCGTGCAGATGCCTGTCATGCGAGTTGTAACCAGGCGCTTCCCGTTGTTGTTGCGCGCGCGTCGCATGACCGTGGCGGAGCCACGTCAGGCGCACCTGGCGCGGTTGAGCCGTGGATCGGGCCCGCAGCACGTACAGCCCCGCCGCGGTTGCCGTCGTAGGCTTCGGGATTTGGCCGGTTATCTCTTGCAGATCAGGCGCGGCGATCTGGAGCTTCGATGTGACGAGCTGCATGTTGCCCACCTGATCCAGGACGCTGTGTGCACAGTTCTTCCTCAATCTCCACGCTTCGTAGAAGCGCGGCAGATCCCCGCTTGCCAGGGTGCGACCGCCGGCTTGAGCCGGCAACCAGGAGACATGCTGCAACATGCGCTCGATGCGCTGCGTGAGGCGAGGCAGTACGACCGTCGCCTCCGCCGAATTGAGTCCGCTCAGCGCGGTTGCTTCATGCCATGCCCAAACCAGGTTATCGAAATGATCGTCGACCGACAGCAGCACGTCGCCGTGCCGCCGAAGCCATTCTTCCGGCGGAATGCCCAGCGCCAGGGCATGACCGAGCCGGTCTCCCGCGCGCATCTCGCAGAACCGGACGGTTTCGTCGATATGACGCAAGCCCGACAGCGGATGTGCGTAATCCTCTCCCGCATGAATGCTCAGATGGAGCCTGGCGGCCGTGCCCGGAAAAGGGCTACCGGGGGCGACTGACGATCCTTGCGCGTTCGTCGAGGACCGTAGCCAGCGAAGCATCGGTGCGAACATTTCGATCGGCTGGCGCGTCTCGTCCCCGACGACGTCGAGGCCTCGAATCAACTCCGCCGGTTGGACCCGTGCTTCCGACTGGGCGTCCTGCCCGGTGCCCGGCGCTAATACCCACGGATTGACGGTTTGCAAAACCTTGTTCAAATGATCCGCGTGTTCCCACAGCTTGCGACGGTTCGCCTTTGTCGAACGATTGAAGTGCGCGCAGAAGTGCCAATGGGCCCGCGAATAATCGTGGCTAGCCGAACCAGACGACGTGCCGGCGGCGCAAAGGCTGCTGATGCGTTCGAATGCCTTGCGCGCGAACCCGGCAGCGGCGTCAGCGTCGTTCAGACTGCTCGCGCAAATCTTGATCTCGGCTTTATCGCCGGTTTTCGCGAATAGTTGTCTTGCCGCTTGCCGCGACGAGATCGCCAGCCAGCTTGCGTGCGTGGTCGCGTCGGAGCGCAGCGGTGCGTGGAAGAACTTCGTGGTGAATCGTCGCAATCCATGACTGTCCATGATCATCTCCCGCCGCAGCGCCATGATCTCGGCGACCAGCAACAGGACGACGGCGCGCGTGGCGATGGTCACGCGAGGGGCGCGGTATGCGCACCACAACGAAATGAACAGCCAGGTCCACGCGGGCTCGTAATCGTCGTGCGCAGCGGCGTCGGCCAGGTGGGCGAGCATCCCCCGTGGAATGTCCTCTTTCGCGAGCGCGCCAAGCGGCACCTTTTCCCCGGGAACCGTCTGACCAGTCGCCTGATTCTTGACGACAATGCCACGCGCGACAAAATGCCAGTCGAGCGCCGGTTCCGGCGCTGCGAGATGCGCGTCGTCGATACAAGCCTCCAGCAATGCGGCTTCCTGTCGTCTGGTCGAGTAAGCGCTGCCACTCGAAGCACTGCTCCAGTTCGACGTGAACACCATCAGGATCCGGCGAATGCGCCGCAGGCGAGACAGTCGGTGGTGCCGCAGCCGCTGTTCGTTTTCCGTTCCGACTGTCTGTTGGTGCGAAGAGAGCTGCGGTCCGAGCACGACCTGCGCGAGCGCAAGTTCATTGCTCGGAATACCACCAAGATGCACGTGACCTTCGGCGAACTGGTTCGCCGCGAATCGCTGCCCGACGAACAGGGTCGAGAGCCCGGCGATGGCCGCTTCGAGCGTAGCCGCATTGCCGGATTTGGCCATCTCGTCGACTAGGTGCCATGCCACGAGGATCGTCGGATCGACCTCGGACAGGAGTTCTGCATAGCGATGAACCTGTTCGTCACGAAAGCAGGGCGGCGCCGAACCAGACTGCAACACAGCGTTCGTGATTGCGGCAAACGCGGGAATATTCGCGCTATCGAGAAAAGGGGCGTCGCAGAATTCCTTTGCTACCTGCGCCGTTTCATTCGAGCGATGACGACGGGCAGTCCGCTCGTCGATATCGAGTTCGATGGCGGCCTGGAGATTCTTGCGCAGGAGCGTGGTATTGGGCGGCTCCTTGCTGGCGGCGTGTGAACGCTGAAGCTGGGCTACGTAAGCGTAGAGCGCGCTGGCGGCGCGCTCGCCGCCGAACAGTGCGCCCAGCGCACGCTCGGGAATGGCGCGAGCGAGCATCAGGATTCTCCGTTGGCTGGCTTCTTGTCCAGATCGGCGATGACGTCGCGCAAGGTCTTCAACTGCGCGAGATTCGGGTATTGGCGTGACACCTGCTCAAGAACCAGCGCGCCGAATTGCTTTGGGGTCAGATTTTTTGTTGTGTTCTGCAGCAATGCCCTCTTGATCGCGGTAGCGCTCAGGCGACCGACCGTTGCCGGAAGCCCGAGTTCCTGAAGCAGGGCCAGACGGCCGTTGACGGGCACAGGCTTAGCCAGCGCGGCCGTTTCCGATGCAGTTTCTTCGTATGCGTTCGCTAACGTGAAGAAATTTTGAAAGAGCTCCTTTAACGGGTGCGAGGCAAATGCTCGAGTTGCTGAAATGACTGCATCTCCCGATGTTTCGTCGTCGTCGAATTCCTGGTCGACGAGCGGCCGGATGTTTTGCATGTACGCATTATTGTACGTAAAGTCGCCGCGCCGATTCGTCACGCTGACGCCCGAAATTTCGGCGCGAAGACCGAACAGGGGACCCTTTTCGAAGCTGGCAAGCGCAGCCCAGAACGTATTGAATACAGCAAGACCGGATGCTGCCAGATCGCTAAGTCGCTCAGCTTTAGGTTGCTCATTCAAAGACAAGGGGCGCGTAAAAAGTGGCACCTGGTTGAATGTCTTGTTGAGCGAGCAGTAGATGAGCCAAGGAGAAGCAGGTAACAGATGCGCGTCGGCTTTATGCCGCCATTCATTGATTTCCGAGGCGATACGTTCGATTGCCCGATTGCGGTACCGCCGTCGCGAGGAATTCTCGTCGTGACGAGCGGGGTGAGTTTCCGCATCAGCTTCGACGTCGAAATCGGGGCTCTCAATGTCGTCGATCGAAAAGCGCACGGCTGCCGTCGCGGCGACGCCAGCCGCGCTATGGAAAGGCACGGCGGACAGGATGCGCTCGATGTCAGCGGGCGAGACGTCGCGTACGAGACTCGTTACGAGCAATTCGAGCACCCGCCCGCTACAGATCAGCGTGCCGCGTTTACTGGACGTGTAGAAGTTGTGATGCGTGGTCAACGCGATCAGTACCTTGGCCGTCTCGGCAGTGAAGTCATCGTCGGCTCTTTCGTAGGTTGCCTCCCAGTCGGCCGGCACCACGGCGCGGCCGACTTCCGGCGTCGCGAACGGCAAGATCGCACTGTCGTTGAGTGTGTTCACCCAAGAGTCAGGCAATCGGCCGATGAGCTCCCCTTGCCACGATAGCTCCGTGCGGGTCTCGATGTAGCGCAATTCAGGGCGCCCGATCTGGCTCAGTGGGTTGAACAGCGGCGTATCAAGCACCGAGCCCATACGCCTTTCGTGCCAGTGTTGCGCGGCCATCAAGATGAGGCACAACGCGCCAGTGGATGGCTCGTACACGAAATGATCCAGCAGCGCCGCGCGCCATTCCGGAATATTCAGGCGGTTACGTTCCTCGCGCTGCGGCGCCGACGGCGCTCGATTGCTATCGCGGCGCGCCGCCGTTTGGCCCTGCTTTCTCTGCGCAATACGGCGCATCAAGCCCACAAGTGGTTGCGACACTGTCTCGCTGAAGAATGCCTCTTCCAGAGCGGGGATACCGGAGCGCACTCGCGATATCAACTGCGAAAGGGCACGCACGGTCGGGATAGAAATCTGCAGGCTGCTGTTTTCCAGTCCGTTGACGGGACCTGCAAGCAATGCTTTGAGCCAACTGGCCAGCTCGGGCAGCGAGAGGCGGGATTCGCCTGCGCGATGCTCTTCAGTGCCGAGGAGTACGAGATCGCTGTTGAGGAATGCACCCACTTCGGGCATCCGGACGCGCCGATGCAAAGGCATGATTTTGCGCAGGTACTCATGCGCGAGTTCGTCGGCGACCGGCTTGGCTTGCTCGTGATGCTGCCTGACGTCTATCGTCAATCGGCGAAACGCGTCGCGCCACGTCACTTCGCGATAGAGGTTCAAATCACCGCAGACGATGGGCAGCAGCGTGGGGCTGGACAGATAGCGCCGCACCACCTCGAGGTTTTCGAAGGCGCGATGAAGCGTCGTATCGACGTCGTCGATCGGCAATACGAGAAGACGCTTGCCGAGCAATTGCGCGGCCTTGTCGAAGAAGTCGTGAACGGCGCGCGCGAGATCCTGAGCACCCATGAAAGCGCGCAGACGATCGAGGCCCAGGCCTTCACCTTGAGTCTCCCGGCCCGTGAGCGCGACGCCGAGCGTCTGCAGGCTCTCGTGCATGGCCTGCCAGAGTTCGGGTTTGACTTCGCGCTGCGCCTTGATGTCCTTGTCGCCGAGCACGGCGGCTACGACCACGTTGAGGAACAGGTCGTCGCCGTCTTCCAGCTGCGAAGGATCGATAGGCTTGAGGATATGAACCGCGTCGGCGAGACCGGGATGGCGTTGTTTAACGTCGTCGGCCTCAAGATATTTTGGCAGATTGACGATCACCGTTGTCTTGCCGGTCCCGCGGTCGCCATCGAGAAAGATGGTCGAATGACCGCGTTCATGCACGAAACGCGCTCCTTCATCGTGGCCAGGACGATTCGCTTCAGGCAGGGATTCCTGGAACATCACCGCGAGGCGTTCATACACGTCTCGCGGCAGCAACTGGTTGACGTTGAGATGACTGGCGCGCTCGCCCTGATCCAAAGGAAAGTAAATTGGCGCACTGCCAGGCCCCAGCACTGACGACATTGTTTGGTCCTTTTTGTCTTTATCCATTCTGCATGCATCGACGCCTTCTCGACGACTTTGGCTCAATACTGCAGTGGTTATTTTCCGATGGTGGGGTGCCGCGCATCCGGCAATGTCCACACATTTAAAGCGTTGGCCACGCAGACGCGATTATCCCGAAGCGGCTCTTGAAACGCAAAAAATTGTAATCGTTTCGGCGTTTTGCTTATTCCTATGATGACCAGGTCAGGTGTGGACGGAAGCTTAACGTTTGCTGATCAGCAATGCCCCAGCTTGATTCCTGCAACTTGAAGGCGGTGTTAGCGAGGCTCAGCACCGCTAACCCGTCGAAAACGTAAGTTGTGGTGAAGATGATAGAAGAATATTTGCCGGATGCGATTGCGCATCGACGCGCCGACGTCCCGCTCAATGCACGAGCGTGGTGTGCGGTAGAGACCGAATTCACCCGCGTTCATCCGATAGCTTCGAAACATACGTAGGCCGATAGCGCGCAGCGTCCAGAATCGGTTCACCTTGCGACGCTTTCTATCCTTCCCGCGCGAACTCTTGCGACACTGCCACGCTAAAATGAAGCAGCGCGGCGATCGCGCTGCCGATGAACGACGCCCCGACCCCGACCCCCAACAGAACACGAATCACGAACGGCAATCACAAGTCGATACGATGTTTGTGCCCGGTTGCCTCATGGCGGTCGTCGTCGGTATGCAGGTATAGGCTCGTCAATTGCCGTGTAATCAAGCTATTGTGATAAGTATTCTTATCACAATAGCACTATTGTTGTACCAAACTGGCGCGTATGAAAACGCGCCTGACCCCGACACCTTCACCCGAACCGCGTTCAGTGGATTTTCCCGATGCCGACGAGCTGGCCATGCTGCGCGCCTGGTACGCCGGCATGCCGGTTCGCCAAGCCGTGGAACGCTACCTGCCGGACCACGTCGGGGCAGGGCAGTCGGCGCGCGGCGTCCTTGGCGGAGTTCGCCGCCGACTGGCGAAGCTCGCGCGGCAGGTCGGCCGGTCGGAACTCGCGACGGTTTTTGCGCACCCTGACGGTGAGCGTTTACGGGAAGCGAAGGCGGTCGCAGACGCGATCGGGATCCTGCGGCACGCGCGCGTGCCGACGCCGCAGATCAGTGACGACATCGGCATCTGGCTGCCGGCGCGAGCGGTCGCCACCCTTCGCGCGCACGCTATCTCGACGCTGGCAGACCTGACGGTACGGATTCCTCGCAGGCGCCAGTGGTGGAAAATTATTCCCGGGCTCGGCGTTGCGAGTGCGCGGCGCATCGAGACGTTCTTC
This sequence comes from Paraburkholderia xenovorans, assembly GCF_046030735.1. GTDB lineage: Bacteria > Pseudomonadota > Gammaproteobacteria > Burkholderiales > Burkholderiaceae > Paraburkholderia > Paraburkholderia xenovorans_A. Next base: position 11,622 of record NZ_JAQQBV010000053.1, on the reverse strand, counting down.
GCCGCGCAACCGGCGCTGACGGAGCGGGCGAGGGCGCTCATCGCCGTCTCGCCGGCCAGCGGCATCGTCCCGTGGGAACAACTGAGGCTCCCCAACGAGGTCGACGGTTCGGCCGGCACCTATCGCGCGCCGCGCGCTACCTGCACGCTCGATTCGGACAACGATTACCAGGCGGTGCAGGCGTGGCTGTCGCTGCACGAGTCTGCGGCGACGCAGCGCGTGTACCGCAAGGAGGCCGAGCGCCTCATCCTGTGGGCGATCATCGAGCGTGGGCGGGCGCTGTCGTCGCTCACCACCGAGGACGCGGTCGCCTATCGTGCGTTCCTGCGCCGGCCGACGCCGCGGGAACGCTGGGTGGGACCGGTCCGGCCGCGCAGCGCACCCGACTGGCGCCCGTTCTCGGGCGGCCTGTCCGCCCGCTCGGCCGCCTATGCGCTGTCCGTGCTGGGCGCGCTGTTCCGGTGGCTCATCGAGCAGCGGTACCTCCTCGCGAATCCGTTTGCCGGCGTCAAGGTGCGGGGCAGCGCCCGCGCGGGTGTGCTCGACACGTCGCATGCGTTCACTGAAGGGGAATGGCTGCTGATCCGGGCGATTGCCGACGGCCTTGAGTGGTCATATGGCTGGGCGCCCGACGCGGCACAGCGACTGCGCTTCATCTTGGACTTCGGGTATGCCACGGGCCTGCGCGCTAGCGAACTGGCCGGTGCGACGCTCGGCGATATCGAGACCGACGCGCGCGGCGACCATTGGCTCAAGGTCGTCGGGAAAGGGCGCAAGGTGGCCAGGGTCGCCTTGCCGCCGCTCGCCCGCACGGCGCTCGATCGTCATCTTTTGGAGCGCCGGTTGCCCGTGACACCCAGCCGCTGGCGCCAGGACACGCCGTTGATCGCGAGTCTCGCGGAAAACGGGGCGGCGCACATCACCAGCGTGCGGCTCTGGAGCGTGCTGCAGCGATTCTTTGCCAGGGCTGCCGACCTCATCGAAACCGACAGCACGGCGGTTGCACAAAAACTGCGACAGGCAAGTCCGCACTGGATGCGCCACACGCATGCGACCCATGCGCTCGCGCACGGTGCCGAACTGACCATCGTGCGCGATAACCTTCGTCATGCCTCGATCTCGACGACCTCGATCTACCTGCATGGCGATGACGTCAAGCGGGCGCAGCAGATCGCAAGGGTGTTCGGAAACAAGTAGATCCCGGTAGGGAGATGGCACGCAAACGATGAGATCTCAACTGGGCCTGCGCTGGCTCACCTGACTTTCTTCGGTAATTACATGGACAGAGTTCAGCTTGGGCTAGGTCTTTACGAGCCCGTGCATGACGATGAAATGAGGTGATTGTATTAAACCCCGGGCTTTGGAGAGGGTGCTACACCAACAATTGATGTTGGGTGTCGGCGGCTCGTCATGGCAGAAAATGGTGATGCTTATTGCATATTTTGATCGTGTCTTCACTCGTGCATTGGGGGAGACGGGACACCGCATTGTCGTGGCATGCGCAAGGGACTCGTGGGCAGTCCAAGATTGATCTATAGTGAACAGTCTGGGACGGTATGCGTTTTCCCGGTACAGACGCGAGAGAAAGCTTCGTTAGCAAAAAAGCTGGGGGGCTAAACGTTGACCGGGTCGCGTAGTGATTTGCGATTCCTGGCACCATTCAAAAATACAGATTGAGAGCAAGCGCTTAACACTGACTCGGGGGACGGTCATGACGATCAAGCGATTACTACTTCTTAGTGGTCCAATGCGGTCTGGCAAAAGCTCTGTGGCCCAGGCGCTCAAAGAAAATCACGCCTTTTCAGGAATCAGCAGCAGCGGCTATCTCCGCAGCTACGCCCAGCAGAGCGGCGTCTACGTCGAGCGCTCCCAGCTTCAGGATCTGGGTGACCAGCTCGACGTCGAGACCGACTTCGCGTGGGTTATTGACGAGGTCGCGCGTCCTGCCGTGGAAGCAGCGGCTCCGACGGAAAACTGGCTGCTGGACGCAGTGCGAAAGCCACGCCAGGTCGATCACTTCCGCGCGCAATTTCCTCACCTCGTCAAACACGTGCATCTATGCGCGCCGGAGCAGATATTGCGGACCCGCTACGCCGCAGGGCGTTCGGCAGCCGACCCGGACTATGGTGTCGCGAACGCGCATCCAAACGAAGTTGCAGCGCGATCACTGGGCTCTATCGCTGACGAAATTTACGATACCACCCAGGCTTCGGCAACGGATATCGCCGCGCAGATCGTTGATAACTGGGAGGTCTAACGTATGCGCAACCGTCAGATCGTGGTCATCAGTGGGAAGACATGTAGCGGCAAGAGCGGCTTGGCGGATCTCCTCGAAAGGGAATTCCAGTTTCGGGTCGTGCGAAGCAGGAGGGTCCTGCATGGTCCCGACAGTCCCGAGGCCGACTCAGGCGACACAGGCATATTGACCGGGGGCGGGTTGCAGGCGGATAAGCAGACCGATCCCCCATGGTTGCTTCACGCAACCCAGGAAGTGCTGAAGGGACTGGATCCGGCCAAATCGGTCGTCGTTGACCATCTCGGCACTCCCGCCGAGGTGGCTCAGTTTCGCAGGGTCTTTGGGGAAGATTTGATTCATGTGCATCTCTATGCAAGCAACGAAACGTTGCAGGCCCGGTACGCGCGTACAGAGGGTACAAGGGAGAACGCGCCTTCATATGCCGAGATCGACCACCTGAAAGATGAACAGGACATCGACGCACTCAAGAACGACGCCGATGTCCGGATCTACACTACGCGGTCTGACTCACGCGACACGCTCGTCCGAGTGGCTGCTCGGTTGCATCTTTTCACGCCGCCCGAAATCCGATGCGTTGATGTTCTGATTGGCGGTCAATATGGAAGTGAGGGCAAGGGCAACGTCGTTTCCTATCTGGCCCGGGAATACGACGTTATAGTGCGGGTCGGCGGGCCGAACGCGGGGCACACCGTCGCAAGCCCGCAGGGACCTTACACCTATCACCATCTACCCTCCGGCGCTCGCGACGTTGATGCCCGGTTGCTTCTTGGGCCAGGCATGACCATTCGTCTCAAGGGTCTATTCGATGAAATTTGCGATTGCGGCATCGGGCCGGACCGATTGTTCATTGACCCCCAGGCCACCATCATCGAAGACGAGGATGTTGAGCGGGAAGGTGAACACCTTGTTGCGACGATCGCTTCGACTGGCAGCGGTAGTGGTGCTGCAACGGCGAGGCGCATACTTAGCCGCGGTAAAGCTGCCTTCCGCATGGCCAAGGACGTGCCGGCACTGGTGCCCTATGTGGGTGCTGAGGGGAATTACCGCGGCACCACTGCCGACCGGCTTGAAGAGGCCTACCGGAAAGGCCAGTCCATACTGCTTGAGGGTACGCAGGGCAGTGGGCTCAGCCTTTTTCATGGAACTTATCCATATGTAACCTCGCGCGATACGAACGTTGCGGGATGTCTCGCAGAGGCCGGCATTTCGCCGAGTCGCGTGCGCAAGATTCTCATGGTCATACGCCCAATGCCCATCCGCGTGGGTGATCCCGATGGTGAATCAGGGCACACGTCAGGCCCGCTTAAACATGAGACAAGTTTTGATGAGATCGCCAGGCATGCGAAGCTCGACGCGTCGGCATTGCACAAAGCGGAAAAAACCTCAACCACGAAACGAAAACGTCGAGTGGGCTGGTTTGAATGGGAGCAGTTCCGGAAGGCTTGTGCGCTTAACGCTCCGACCGATATTGTATTGACGTTCGCGGATTACCTCCATTCCAGCAATCGGAACGCGCGGCGTTTCGAACAGTTGGCTCCCGACACGATCAAGTTTGTGGAGGAACTTGAGCGGGTTTCGCAGGCACCAGTGTCGCTGATCAATACGCGCTTCCCGCGTGAGGAAGACGGGACCGACGATCTGCGCTCACTAATCGATCGCCGCAACTGGACTGCCCGATCCCACACCAGATAACAGAATATGGAAATTGACAAGCTGATTGAAGCGTATCCGCGTTTGTACCATATGGCAGAACGTGATACATGGGACAGTATCAGGGCACGCGGGCTACTGAGCGCGAGTGCCGTACTGGATCATTTCAGACTGACGGGTGAGGACAGAACGCGCTACGAAAGCGTGCAGCGTCCAGTTAAAATGGAAGTCGTGGCGGGTCATCCGGAGAAAATCGTACTACGCGATCAAAAGCCAATGCCGCACAATCGGCTTCTGGTCGCGTTGCAGGACGGCATTACGCCAGAGGAGTGGTACCGCATCATCAACGCCAAGGTGTTTTTTTGGGCAACGAAGGAACGGCTTCTTGGTCTGCTCAATGCAAGAGACTACCGGACTCTGGAACATGATGTCCTCACCATCGACGCGGTGCCGTTTATCCACGCGTACCGGGGTCAGATCTGGCTTTGCCACATGAATTCTGGCAATACATGGCCGATGCCACACCGGCGCGGTGCGAATACGTTCCGACGAATTCCGGATTACCCAGCTGGCCCGTCAGGCAAACCGGTCAGGCCGGTGGCGGAACTGGTGGTGGATCATGGCGTGCCTGATATCGCACTCTATGTGATTGAAGTTCATCGGATGAGGGGGACAGAAGTAATTGACCGGATAATGTGAGGCAGAGCGTAACGGTAGCAGGGATCCGCATAATTGCGGAAACACGCGCTGCTAGGACGACCGTGGCGCGTGATCATCCTGACCAACGTCGGGTCCGCCGCAATGCCTTTCGCGATTGACGCGCAGGTTCAACGCGGAAACGCCAATATCTTGGCGCCCCCGCGGTAATTTGCGCTCCGACGGCGTTTCGTGTCAGCGAGTGCTGTGCAGACAGCGCATGGCAGTCGCATCAGGTCTTTGTGGCGGGTCGTCTGCCAATAAACTCAGAGTAGCCACCCGTGTATGAACGGGTCCCGTCCTTGTCGAAGTCGAGTAGTTGATCCGCAGGTACATTGACCGTCACGCACCATAGCCGGACATACTTGTTTCGGTTCGCGAGCCGGGACTTTTCTGTCTCCCATGGCGACTGCAACCAGCTTGCGATTGAATCGTCACACTGCCGCGCAGCAATGACGCGTTGCTGCGGATCACCATTTGCAAAATCATGAGCCGACTCTTCCCGGGTCATGAGAACGGGTTTGGGGTTACGCGTCGCAGGAGGATCCTGCAGATCGGCGGAAAGTGCAAATCCCGCGACTGTCAGTGATCTGTCGATGTCGGGTCCTTCGCGCCGGATCTGCAGTTCCAGTGTTGCTGTCGATCCCATCCTGTTCAGGACGTTGACATTGGTTACGACGACGGCATCGTCCTTTTTTGCCTCACATTCGATTCCGTAGATAGCGAGGCGAGGACATTGCAGGGACGAGAGCAGGATCGTAGAGGAGTGGAAATTGCCCAATCCCAGTGCAAAGACGACCCCTTTCGGGATGACCGTAGGTCGTTGCATGGGCACCATCACGGTAACTACAAAGAACCCGACGGCAATCAGACACGCCTTGAAGAAATTACGCTTCATGCTTGCCATCGAGAAAAAGGCAAGATTGAAGAGCGCGAGATATAGGATTATTGTACCCAGGGACCGGATGGCATGCGCCGGCCCATTCAACCTGGCAAATTCAAGTGCCAGCATCAGAGGAAGAGAACTGAAAGCTACGTAGACCAGTGCCAGCCAGAACCGCGTCGTGAACATTGACGGGCGCACTTTGGGGAAGGGAGGGCCCGAAAAGATGTCGCGCTGCAGGCGTCGACGTTCGCCGAGGATTGCAACGCAAGCAAGCAAGCCCGTTGCCAGTGTGGCAAGTGTGGCGGCGAGTGCATAAACGTGGGGGCGAAGGAACTGGCGTGATATCAATGGTCCGGATGTGTCTGGAATCAGGCCTGACGGAAAACTGAACGAAAGCAGAGAGGTCGATGGATCAAGGCCGGCCTTGTGTAGCATTAACAGCGTCGCAATGGCAGAAGATCCAAATGCGACGACAATGCGAAGCGCGATCCGGAGGTCACGGCGTAACAGGCTGCCCAGAAGCACCAGCAAGAGCAGGGTAAAGACCATTACTGCGTAGATAACAATCACGAGACCGGGGTCGCCGGGCCAGAAGAACTCAGCCAGAGGCGTGAGCCCGATACCGCACCACGCTAGTATCGACAGTGCGGTGAGTTCCACGGGAAAGGCACGATTCAGCAGTTCCGCACGCATTTGCGACGTCACTTTTGCTGCTGATTCTGCTTTCGCTTCGGTGGGGATCCAGAAATGGGAAGGCGCCGGATTCTCGGGAAGCATTTCGTCCAGCGCGTACCTTGCGACGGCAGCCGGCGCCACACAGGTGAGTGCGAAAGTTCCGATAACGATGATGCCGGCAAGGAATGCCGCGGAGAAGAGTCCTGTTGTTTGAGGCAGGGTAAAATCGGGCATTTGGCCAAGCAGCAGGTAATACCAGAAAAGCGTTCCGCCGCCCACAATCCCACTGAGGAAGCTTATTGAGACGATCGGATTGTTCTTTGCGTACTTTTTCGCCCAGAAGACGAGTCGTATCATCCATTTTCTTTCAATCTGATTTGGCATGTGAGTCCGTGTATGGTTTGCAGTACTTAGTTTGTGAGGCCTATTTACCGTATTTTGTAGATGTGATGCCGGCTATCGGGCGGGCGGTTCCGGATCACTCGCTGGCGATCGGAATAAACCTGTCGGCAGGTACGTCGAGAAAGTTCTGCATCAACATCGGGAGCGCATCCCGCGCGCACGCGGCGCCCAGTCCTCGCAGCCTGTCGATCATTGATGTCCTGTCAAGTGAGAACTTTCCGATCGCGACCTTCGGCTGGTAGCGGAACACGCGCGGAGACGCTTCCGAATGTTCCGACAGCAGGTATGCGGTACCCATGGACCCGCGGGATTGCCCCTGCATGAAGAGCGCGGTGGACTTGAACAGGAGATCCTTGTATCCCGAGTCAAGCGGTATGTCGACAACCTCTTCGGTGCAGCCCAGACTCAGTACGAACAGATCGTTGTCTTTCCAGTTCAGGACGCTACGCGCTTCGACGGTCGCGACGCCGGTCGGATTGTTCGCCCAGACTCCGCCATCGATGATAGGGGAGCCGTTCGGCAACGAGTGAGCACGAAAGTAAGTAGGGGCGGCCGCCGTTGCCAGCGCGACATCCACGATTTTTTCTTTCCAGTCGACGCGTAGGCGTTCATGGTGCCGTGTTTTGAAAACGTAAAGGTCTTCCTTATCGGCGTGGTATGCGGGAATGACCAGCCGCAAACCGCTGTCGCCCAGAACTTTTCGTCCCATCACGTCCTCGAGCGAACTGCGTAACTTTGCCGGATCATACTTGGGCCAGACCAGTTGCCGTGCATTGCGCCCGGCGTCATCCGTTCGCGACAGGAGCCTGTCGATCCACGTCCCGACTTTCTCTTCATGGGCCTGCTCGAAGATCGACGGTCCGTGATTAACATAAAAATTCACGATCTCCCGCGCCGACAGGCCTAAACCGAGTCCGAGCGCAATGATGCCGCCAGTGGAGGTGCCCGCGACCAGGTCAAAGTGCTCAGCAATGCGCCGGTTGGTCGATTCCTCGATAGTTGCGAGGAACTCCGCGGCGAGGACCCCCTTGATGCCGCCGCCATCGATGGAGAGAATGCGCTTCTTCTGGTTTGTCATAGATCGCCTGGGTGTTTCCCGCCTCCTTTCCAATCGTCTGTCAGGAGCCAGTCTTCGAAGTACATGAGCCAGAGCGCGGTCCACGGAACGACCGTCTCTGACAGGGATTGAGTTGCCTTCCATTCTCCCGAGCCTGGAAGGTAAAGGCAAAGTGAAAGGGGCGTGTATGCGTAATAAACGTGGGGTAGTCGTCGCTCTGAAGCAAGGATTTCAAGATCTGGAGCGAGAACGATGACTCGTGGCACGTCATCATTCCTGTAGGTGAGGCGCACGTGATAGCGGCGTGAAATTGGCGAGGGGCGCACATAAAACTCCCACGTCAGTACGCCACTGCTGACTCGCCCCTTGCCGTCCTCAAGGCCGGCGGCGCGCAGCCGAAACCATTGTTGAGCAGGGGAAAGTTTTGCGCTTGGCGATCGCCTCACGTCAATCCCCGAAGAAGGTATTCGAACGAACCGCGGTCGTTTTTCCGATCGCCTCAGTCGTCAGGCCGACTGATGGCGTGAACAGAAGGGATCCGTTCGCTCGCGCAATATTCAGTGACCGCACGTGACCTCCGAGCGCTGCGACGGCCTGATCCCGGGTGGCGCCGTAAGACTTGGCCAGACGGTCGGCGATCACGTCTTGTCCCTCCAGTCTGAGCAGGTCCGACAGATCATCGAGCACCTTGGCGTGCCAGGTGAAGAATGCAGTGGGGAGCCTCGGATCGATGTTCCATTTTTCTGCGAAGTTCTCACCTAACGTTGCATCGTTGTCGATGTGATATTCAGTGTGGCCATTAATGTCGGCGCGCAGGATGAAGTCGGTCATGTGACGGACAACGTCCACGATTAGCTCATACGTGTCGGCGTAGGTATTTTTCGTCACGCAGTATTCGTAAGAGTAGGCAGCGAGCGTGGTCACAATTACCGAGATCGGCGCAAGCCCACCCATAGCGGGTGCTGAGAAGGCTTCGTCCCGATGGCGTTTCAGGAGTTGGACGATGCGTTTCAGCGGCGGCTTCGACATTTGTTGTTCGGGGAAGCTCTGCACAGAATCCGCCTTCGCCATCGCGCGATCAAATGCGTAAAGGCGAGGGCGCAACGCGGCCCGGCGTTCAAAGTTGGCGCGATAGCCTTGAGGGTTGGTTGCCTTCCAGCTCGAGAGCTTTCGGTCCGGAACCAGTTCTCCACCATAAGCGCACATCTCATTTGTGATGGCGGGAGTAATGTCGAGATGAAATTCATTGGCATAGTTGACCCGCCAGCACCGCTGCTTTTCCTCCAGCATGCCGCTGTACCGACCGTGCTCCTTGAGCCGGTTGCCAACCAGACCCTTAACGGCGGCTGGAGAGGATTTCGCGCCGATATTCGGAAGGAAGCACACGAGATCAACATCAAATTCGGTCTGATTCAGCGGTTTGACCGTCGTGCCCAACGCGATCGAGCCTTGCGGATAGACCAGGACGCTGGAAAGGTAACGCTCGTCAGAGCTGGCGAGCCAATCGCCGACGATTTCGTAGCGCTCTTGCGCCTGCTGATACCGGGAGGGCGAAAGTTCGAGTTCTTGGCATAGCCGGTCGAGCGCCTGAACAAGCGCATTGCGCTTGTATGACGAAAACTCGTAAATCTGACGATCGTTATTCATACCCTTGTCCTTTGCTGAGAGTGGGCAGCGTGCTAAACTGAACTTGTCGAATTCGACAAGCTGTATCAAGCCTAGTCATACTTGTCGATTCTGTCAAGTCGCAGTAACTTTTATCGACACATGGAAAATTCCGCACGAAATATCTTTGCTGAGCGGCTAAGGCACGCCCGCGAAACGCTTCGCCAGTTGACACAGAGCGAACTGGCCGAGCGGGCGGGCCTGCCGTCGACCTCCATCTCGCATTTTGAAAATCCGAACGGGACACGAAAGCCGTCCTTCGACAACCTTCGGAGGCTTTCCAAGGCGTTGGATGTCACAACCGACTATCTGCTAGGAAGGAGCGACGACCCCGTCGGCGCGAGCGTCAACGAGTCGCTGTATCGCGACGTCCAGATGCTTAATGAAGCAGATAAAGAATTTGCGAACCAGATGATCCGGCAATTGGCCGAGCGGCGAAAACGGGAGGGGTAATGGGAGATAGCTCATTGCGCGATGCGGAGCAGCTGGCAGAAAAGGTCGTCAGTGATTTCGGTTTGACCTTGCCGGTTGACGTCATCGAACTGGCACGCAGCCACGAGATCCTCGTGGAGGCAAAGCCATCGATCGCAGCGGGGGTGTCGGGCATGCTAATCCGGCATGTCAATGACTTTGCCATCGGCTACGCGACCCACGTGCGCAATGAGGGCTTCCAGCGATTCAGCATCGCTCACGAGCTCGGCCATTTCTTCCTGCCGGGCCATCCCGACCATATCTTTAGTGAGGGCAGGAGCTTGCATGAGTCACGCGCAGGTTTCATCTCTGGAGATCCCATCGAACTTCAGGCAGATCACTTTGCCGCTGGTCTGTTGATGCCGTCGTCGCTTTTTTCCAAGGAGGCAGGCAAATATTCGGATGGCCTGGGCGCTATCGAGAAACTGGCGGAAGTCTGCAAGACTTCAATCACGGCCTCGGCAATCCGCTACGCCGAGGTTACGGACGCGGCTATTGCAGTCGTTGTAAGTTCACGGTCGTCAGTCGACTACTGCTTTCTTTCCCCGGCGATGCGCAGGATCAAAGGTCTGACCCATCTTAAAAAAGGATCTGTCCTGCCCCGCGATTCGCTTACCCGTGACTTTAATCAAACCGTGGACAACGTACACTCCGCGCGGCAACTGGATGGTGAAGCTGATCTGCAGTCGTGGTTTCGATGCGACGATGAAGTCGATGCACAGGAAGAAGTCGTCGGCCTCGGCGCGTATGGAAAAACGCTGACCGTTATTACTGCGGAAACGTCGGACGACGATGGTGACAAGAAACGGGAGCGTGAATGGGACGACCCGAAGTTCAGCTACAGACGGTAGTGAATTCTGGAACTCTCGAGAGCAATCGGCGTGTCCTCGCATGGACTAAAAACGAACGATTCCGACTTCATGTAACACAGTTATCCACACGTGATCCTGCTAGTCGCCAAGCCAATTCGAATTGCGACTGCTCATTATTTTCGGACCAGCGCGCTGTGGTGCCGGTGAAAACCTCCGCCGCGCGCCAATGCAGTAACTATGACGTAGACGGCGTCCGTGCTAGCGATACGCTATCGCAAAACGAAGGTGCAAATGCGGCGCCGCCGGGGGACTGGCGGGCCGCCCCTGTTTTGCGAAGGTGCGGACTGTTCTTTGCACCCTGCTAGTACTGGTAGTCGCTAGTATCAGCGATTAGAGCGTTTGAAGCGTCAGGACATTGATGCCCTAGTGCGGCAGGGTATGTTAAGTCCGGGAAACGCAGATGCTTGTTGCGATCATGCTGCTTGGTTATTGATCAATTCAACTGCATAGCGCCGTAAGAACTCATGCACCGTTCGCGCGCTCGTATACGAAGCAAATTTTTGCATCGCATCATTCTTACGGGGGTCAGCAAAGTCGCAAACGGATTTGACACTAAATGTAATTGGTCGTGGATGTGACGCCATTCTGCCGGCGCAGTGAACACCATACGCTTCCATTTCCAAAGCTAGCACATCCCGATTTTGCTTCTCCTTGATGTCGAGTAACGTTTTGCCGTCGGCGATCACGATCGGCCCGCTTGCGCATGGAGCATCCCGAAGTGTCAGCACCGTCTCAGGCGGCGAGGCCTGCCACGATTCTCGCAACTTAGCTTTGAAGGCGGAGTCTTCGTTCAGCAGTCGAAAGCGCGACACGATTTCTCGGTCGACCTCAATATAGTCGGGCGAGGGCAAAATTCGCTCTGTGCCTTGCTCGTCCACGTCCCATTTGGAACTCGTCCAATCCCATACCTTGCTGGCTAGAATCGGGTCACCAAAAGCGGTTTTTTTCTCCAACCCCGCACAGATGCCTGCCATCACAAGTAGTCGTGGCC
>NZ_JAQQBV010000052.1:0-38137 GCF_046030735.1 Paraburkholderia xenovorans | reverse complement strand
GCCACGGCGGGTTTGGCCCGCGCCTCTGCGGGTTTGCGCCCTGGGCCCGCTTCAAGACTTCAAGCTTCAGGCGTTAAGCGTTAAGCCGACTCACTCATTGCCGAAATACGCGGGCAGCCTGAACCCGTCATAAAAGCGATTGCCGCGAATCGCGCGCTGAAACTCCACCGACTGATACGCCTGCACGATATCCTGCGTCGCCCGCGTGTTGCGGTTGCCGGCTTTCACGACGACCTGGTTGATATACGGCGGCGTCATGTCTTCGAGCGCGAGCGCATCGGTCAGCTTATGGCCGCTGAAAATCGCGAAATTGCCCTGAATTGCCGCGTAATCGACATCGTCGAGCGCGCGCGGCGCCTGCGCCGATTCGAGCGGCACGATCTTGATGCCGGCCGGATTGGCGATCACGTCGCGCTCGGTGACGTCGACGGGATTCGGGTTCGGCCTGATCCTGATCCAGCCGATGCGCTGCAGAATCTTCAGCGCGCGTTCCAGATTGACCGGATCGTTCGGCACCGCGACACGCGCACCGGGTTTGACGTCCGCGAGCGCGTGATGTTTGTTCGAATACAGCCCCATCGGCGGCGTCGGCACCTGCACCACGGCGACCAGATCGGTGCCGTTGCGTTCGTTATACGACTTCAGATAGACCTCGTGCTGCATCACGTCGGCGACGATCTCGCCGCGATAAACAGCCTGGTTTGCTTCGAGCCCGGTGCTGAATTCGACGTATTTGATCGCATAGCCTTTCTTGCGCAGTTGCGGCTCGACGCCTGCCTTGAATTCGTCCGCGTAGGGTCCAGGCACGAAGCCGACACGCAATTCCTGCCGGATGCCTCCGCTATCGGCGGCATGGGCGGCATGGGCGGCATGGGCGGCATGGGCTGCGATAGCGGCGAGCGTGGTCGCGAGCAGCAGGGCGCCTGTCAAACGCCGTCTAAGGCGCGATGGAGTAGTAATGGTTCGGGACATGACGATAAAAGTAGGTGACAAGAAAGCGCCTATCGGCCCGCGCCCGCTTCATAACCCGGCGGCACGAGAAAGCCGCCATAAGCCTCTTCCAGCAGACGCGCGAACGCGATCGGCGTGCGGTCTTCGAGCCACGGGCCGACCGCTTGCGCGCTGACCGGCAGGCCGTCGTCGTCGAGGCCGAGCGGGAAGCTGGTGGCCGGCAAGCCCGGCAGCACCGGCAGACCGGCCCAATAGAAGAAATCGAGGAAGCGCACTTCACGCACGCCGTTGTCGAACGCGACCGGATAGGTGCGCGCGTCTTTCGGCTCCGAGTGGTTGTGACGGAACGCGGGCACCGGCGCGACCGGCGTGACGACCACGTCGAACGATTCGAAGAACCGTTCCCACTGATGACGCAGCGCATAGCGCCGCTCGTCGGCCTTGAGCCAGTCGCGGTGCGCGAGCGTCGGCGCACGCAGCCACGCCGCATCCGCGCTGTCGTCGTCGGGCGCGAGCGCGGCCAGACGCTCGCGGGCCGCTTCGCTTTGCGCAGGCGGCTCGGCCAGCGACGAGCCGAGCAGCGACCGGTACAGCGGATGCGCGCGCGCCAGATCGGGCAGCAGTCCGTCGCGCAGATCGGCGGGGCGGCTCACCTGCGCGCCTTGCGTGCGCAGACGCTCGACCACGCGCTCGATCACGAGCCGCTCCGACACACTGCGTTCGGTGCCGGGCCATGTATCGATCACGAGCACGCGAAAGTCTGAGAGCTTCGCGTGGCGTGCGGGCGGCAAGCTCACACGCCATGCTTTGGCGGTCAACGGATCGCGATTGACGAGCAGGTCCAGCGCGAGTTCGAGATCGCCCGCACTCCGCGCGAGCGGGCCGGCCACGCTCAGATCGCGTGCGGAAAAGCGTCCCGGCGGCACCCCGGCGCCGCGCAGCGATACGAGCCCGTAACTCGGCTTGTGCCCATAAACGCCGGTGAAATGCGCGGGAATGCGAATCGAGCCGCCGATATCGGAGCCGAGTTCCAGCGCGACGTAACCCGCCGCAAGCGCTGCCGAAGAGCCGCCCGACGAACCACCAGGCGTACGTTCGAGATCCCACGGATTGCTCGTCACGCCGTAGACCGCGTTGTAGCTTTGCAGATCGGTCAGCGCGAGCGGCACATTGGTTTTACCGACGATCACCGCGCCCGCCTCGCGCAATGCCGCCACCGCAAACGAATCGTGTTCGGCGCGATTGGCCGCGAACGCCGGGTTGCCCACGCTGGTGACGAGACCCGCCACATCGAACGATTCCTTCACCGTGACCGGCACGCCGAGCAACGGACGCCGCTCGCCGCGCGCCAGGGCCGCGTCGGCTTCGCGGGCGGAAGCACGCGCTGCCTCCAGATCGTGCGCGACGAGCGCATTCAGCTCGCCGTCGAAACGCGCAATCCGCGCGAGGCTGTGTTCCAGCAGGTCGACGGCCGACACGCGGCCGTCGGCGAGCGCCTGCGCCTGCTCTTTTGCGCTCGCGAAAGTCAGCGCGGTCAACACGTCCGGCGCGGTGGACGCGGAGTCATCCAGTTGAGGTGCGGTCATGGTTCGAAAAGCTCGAAGGGTTCGAAGGGTTCGAAGGGTTCGTGGAAAGGGATAAACGGATCAGGTTTTCGGTTCGATCCACGTGTCGGAGAAATCGCCGGCGGTGAGATCGATGCTGTTGTTCAGGTTATGCACCCGCGTGTGATAGACCTGCAACGCGGACGGCACCGTGACGAGCGGCAGCACCGGCAGATCGCGGCCGACGATCTGCTGGATCTGCCGGAACGCGGCCGCGCGGCGGCTCTCGTCGGTTTCGATCGCGGCCGAGCGGAACAGCTCGTCGACTTGCGGATTCTGGTAGTGCGATGCGTTGATCCAGATGAGCGGATGCTTGACGCCGTCCGACCAGTAGATCCGTTGCACGCCGACCGTCGGGTCGTACAGACGACCGAGGCCGTTCAGGTTCAGATCGAACTCGCGAGCCGTATACGCACGGCGCAAATAGGTCGGCAGATCGCCGTCGAGAATCGTCGCCTTGATGCCGACGCGCGATAGCGCCGCGCGCAGATAGTCGGCCGCGCGCCGGAAGTCCGCGCCGCTGATGTAGTTGATCTTCACCGCGAAGCGCTGGCCGTCGGCCTGTTTCGGATAGCCCGCTTCGTCGAGCAGGCGGTTCGCGGCGCTCACGTCGAACGGATAGTGGAACGTGCTGTCGTCGTAGTAGCTCGACAGCACGGCCGGCACCGGCGAGTCGACGAGGCTCGAACGCTTGTAGAAGACGTTGTCCTTGATGAAGTTGCGATCCACCGCCTGCGCGATCGCCTTGCGCACTTCGGGTTTCGCGAGGACCGGATTGTCCAGATTGAATTCGAGGAAGGCCGCGTTGTTCAGATACGCGTCGTAGCTGTCGTCGATTTTCAGTTGCGGCAGCTTCGCGAGGCGGCCGAGGTCCGCGAGGCCGACATTCGTCGCGGCATCTACTTCGCCGGTTTCCAGCGCGGCCGAAATCGACGCCTGATCCGGCACGATCCGGTAGATCACGCGGTCGAGATGCGGTGCGCCCGGCCGCCAGTAGTTCGGGTTCTTGCGCAGCGCCACATAGCTGCCGCGCACCCATTTGTCGAAGATGAACGGGCCGGTGCCGATCGGTGCGGTGAGATTCGGGCTCGTGAGCGGATCGCCGTCGCCGTAGCGGTGCTGCGGCACGATCGGCAATTCCGCCGACGACAACGCCTTGATCAGATACGGCGTGGGCTTGCCGAGCACGACGACCGCGGTGAGCGGGTCGGGGGTATCGACGCGTTCGACATTGGCGAGCGTGATGCGGCCGCGCGGGCCGAGCTTCTTTTGCGTGAGGATCGAATAGCGGACGTCGGCCGATGTGAAGCTCTCGCCGTCGTGCCATTTCACGTTGGGGCGCAGCTTGAACGTGTATTGCAGGCCGTCGGCGCTGATGTTCCATGCGACCGCGAGCAACGGTTGAGGTTTGAACTGCGTGTCGTAACGCAGCAGACCCTCGGTGATTTTCGCGCTGATGTTGCGGATCACCGTGTTGGTGTCGAGCAGGGACACCAGTGAAGGCGGTTCCTGCTGCACCGCATAGGTGAGCGTGCCGCCCTGGACTGGCGTGGAGGCCGTGGCCGCTGGGGCAGCAGTGGCGGCGTTCGCGAGCGCCGGCCATGTGGCGGTCGCACCGGCAGACAGAAACGCCAGCGAGGTTTGCAGGAATTGGCGACGGTCGTAAGCCATGGTCACCCTTGTTGAGCGAGTACGTGCGAGTCTTGCGACGCGCCATGCCGTGCAATGCGCCCGAAGAACGGATGCCCCGGATCGTTGAAGCCGGGTGTCGACGGATGGCCGCTCGTCACGAGCGAATCGACGAACGCTTCGTCTTCGGCGGTCAACCGGTAGCGCAGTGCGGGCAGATAGTCCTGCCATTGCGCTTCGGTACGCGGACCCGCGATAGTCGAGCTGATATAGCGGCTATTGAGCACCCACGCGAGCGCGAATTGCCCGGCGGAGAGCCCGCGCGCCTGCGCATGCTCCTGCACGCGGCGCGCGAGTTCGATCGACTCGGGACGCCATTCGGTCTGTTGCAGACGGCGGTCGCTGCGGCCTGCGCGCGTATCGGCGCCGGGCGTCGCGCCCGGTTCGTACTTGCCGGTCAGCACGCCACGCGCGAGCGGACTATAAGAGATCACGCCGAGCCCGTAGCGGTGTGCGGCGGTCAACTGTTCGGCTTCGGCCTGGCGGTTCGCGATGTTGTAGAGCGGCTGGCTCGCGACCGGCGCGTCGAGTCCGAGCGCCTGCGCGGTATGGCTGAACTCGGCGATCCGCCACGCGCGGTGATTCGACAGGCCGTAGTAGCGCAGCTTGCCGGCCCGGATCAGATCGTTGAGCGCACGCACCGTTTCTTCGACCGGCGTCTCGTGGTCTTCGCGGTGGATATACAACAGATCGATGTAATCGGTATTGAGCCGCTTCAGGCTTGCGTCGACGGCCCGCACGATATGTTTGCGCGATGCGCCTCGCGCGTTGACGTCGCCGTCCTGCAGCGGGTTCGCGAACTTGGTCGCCAGCACCCAGCGTTCGCGCTGCGCGGCGATCGCGCGGCCCACCACGCGTTCCGATTCGCCTTTCGCATACACGTCCGCGGTGTCGATCGAGTTGACGCCCTGTTCGAGCGCCTGATCGATGATGCGCGCGGCGCTCGCTTCGTCGGTGGGGCCGCCGAACATCATCGTGCCGAGCGTCAGCGTCGACACCTTGATGCCGCTCTTGCCGAGTTGTCTGTATTCCATGTGAGTCGGTTTCCGTGAGTGTGTGATGCGAAAGAGGCTTAGCGTTGCAACCAGACGTCGGCGAAACTGGCCGACACGCCGTCCGGCGAGATCGTGTGGTTGTGCACCGCGCGCGAATAGACGGTCAGATATTGCGGCGACACCAGATTGATGTCCGGCAGATCGCGTTCGAGAATGCGCTGAATCTGCGAGAACAACTGCTTGCGCTTCGCTTCATCGGTTTCCTCGGCAACCTGCGCGAACAGTTGATCGATCTCGGGGTTGCTGTAATGCGAGCCATTGGTGAACGGCACGCCGCGGCGGAAGTTTTGGGTCGTGTAAAGCCGCGCGACGCCGACCACCGGATCGAACAGATTGCTCATTCCGTTGATCGAAAAATCGAAGTCGCGGTCGGTGTAGATGCGCTTCAAATACGCAGGCAGATCCTGGCTGCGCACGGTGACCGCGATGCCGACACGCGCCAGCGCCGATTTGACGTACGCAGCGGTGCGTGTGGGCAGATCGCCGATCGGCAGCGGATCGACGGTGAGCGCGAAGCGGGTGCCGTCGGCCTTACGCGGATAGCCGGCTTCGTCGAGTAGCGCGTTCGCATGCTCCACGTCGAACGGATAGGGCGTGGGAATCGGGTCGTAGTACGGGTTCGACGGAATGATCGGGCTCGCGAGCGGCGTCGCGTAGCCGTAGTAGATCACCTTGCGCACCACTTCCCGATCGAGTGCCGACGCGATCGCCTGCCGCACTTTCGGGTTCTTCAACACCGGGTTGTCGAGGTTGAACTCGATACGTGCGACGCCGGCCTGAAACTCGTAGCCGCGCGACTCGAGGCCGAGCTTCGGGTTGCCCTTCAGACGATCGAGGTCCGACAGCGGCACCGGCGTGTCGCCGCTCAGGTCCACGGAGCCGTCTTCGAACGCGACCGTGCGGGCGGCCGGATCGGTGATCACCTTGACGACGATCCGGTCGAGGTACGGCTTGCCTTTGTCCCAGTAGTCGTCGTTACGCGCGTATTCGATGTAGCTGCCGCGCACCCATTTGACGAAGCGGAACGGACCGGTGCCGATCGGCGCGTTGTTGGCGGTGTTGGTCAGCACGTCGGTGCCGTCGTAAATGTGCTTCGGCACGATCGGCGTTTCCGACGACGAGAACGCCTTGATCAGATACGGCGCGGGTTTCGACAGCGTAATGACGACCGTGTATGGATCGGGCGTCGCGACGTCGGTGACGTTCGCGAAGGTGGTCTTCGCGCGCGGATGCACCTGCCTCAACGTCTGGATCGAATAGGCGACGTCGGCGGATGTGAACGGTTTGCCGTCGTGCCATTTCACGCCGTGGCGCAGATGGAAAACGTATTTGCGGCTGTCGTCGCTGACTTCCCACGAGGTGGCGAGCGACGGTTTCGGCTGGAATTTGAAGTCGTAGTCGAGCAGGCCTTCCACCACTTTCGGGCTCACCTTCAGCACGTTGGTCGCGGTGGTGGCCAGCGCGACCAGCGCGGTCGGCTCAGGCGTGACGACGAAATTCAGCGTGCCGCCGCGCGTTTGCGCGTGCAGCGTCTGAGCCGACAAAGCGATGAAAAAGGTGAGCGCCAGACCGAACGCGCCGCTGAAGAAGCGCTTGCCGCGGCGGCGCGCTGCCGCCTGCGATGTGACATGAGCCATCGTAGGGTTGTGTGAAAAAGATAAGAGAAAGAAGCGTGGTTTCAGACCGTGGAAGGCGTTGCTTCATGTCGTCGCGCGAGCGCGGCGGCGAGCGGCGCGGGGTCGACCCACGCGTCGAAATCGAAGTCCGACGGAATGAAGCCCCACTTGAACAGAAAGTGCTTGAAGTCCGCGAGCGCGGCGAGCGCGTGCGGATCGAGCCCGATCGTCAGTTGCCGATGCAGTCCGCCCGGATACGCGCGCTCGACCCAATGTTCGGCGCTGCGCGTTTCGCGGGCCACGTAGTGCGTCACGTCGCTCGCGTGAGCTTCGGCCCATGCGCCGGTGTCGAGCGTGCGTGCGAGCACCCGTTCGACCAGATCGGGACGCTCGCGCAGCAGTCGCGCGTCCACGGTCAGCGGGCGCGGCGTGCCGTTGTTCGCATGCAGCGCACGGTTGGGTTGCGCGCTGATATCGACAAGGATTGTCGCGTTGAGCAGGTTCGCGATGTCGAGGCCCGTCGCCCCTTTGACGAACACCACGTCCGCCTCGCCATGCAATAACGCCTCGGCCTCGCGGGCAAATTCGTGCGAGCGTTGTGCGTCGAGCCATTCGGCGAGCGGTGCGTCGGCGGACGGTTTGGCGTCTTCGAGACCGCGCGGCGTGTGCGGCAGATCGACCAGATCGATGTCTTCGAGCTGCACGCCCAATACGCCGAGCAACGACGAGAAGCCGCGCAGCGCGGTCGCGCGATGAAAATCGACCACGCTCGCGCGCGTGTTCAGCGGGAAACCGAAGCGGCGTCCGGTCAGCGCTTCGGGACTCGCGTCGAGTTGCCGGTCGAGTGTGATCAGCGCCTGAAACTCGTCCACCCAGCTAAGGCCGATCAAACGCGTGTCGCTGCCTTGCGAGCGTGCCCACAGCGCCGGAATATTGCCGCCCTGGCGGAACGACCACGGTTGCGTATGAGTGAAATGCGAGCGGCGAATCTGTACGTCGTCGGCGTCTTGCAGCGCTTTGACGTCGATGCCGTCGGCGGCGAATTCTTCTTGCAGCCAACCTTGCTGCACGGTGATGCCGAACGGTGTGGGAGCGGGGCAGCGGGTGTACCAGATTCGGCTCATGCGATCACCTTTGTTATGGGTATGTGCGATTCGATCTGCGGCGACGGGTTCGGCGATCGGTTCGACCGGTCAGTAACGTAAACCCGCTTCACGCAGCAGCGGCAATACGCGTTCGCCGAAGAAGTCGAGGTCCGGCTGAAAATCGAAAAAGCTCAACTGCACGCCGTCGACACCGGCCTGATGCAAGCGCACGATGTAATCGGCGATCTGCTGCGGCGAGCCGACGATCGAAATGTTGCCGCCGACCGCGCGGGAAGCGGCCTGACTGCGCTGCTCGGCGTTGCCGCGCCATGCATGAGCGTCGCTGTCGAAACGGTGGAAGCTGCCTTCGTCGCCGTGCGCGACGATCGCGTCGCGATAGGCTTCGGCTTCGGCCGCCGTCTCGCGGCAAATCACCATCGGGTTGATCAGCGTGCGGATCTTGCGGCCGTGCTTCGCCGCGGCGGCCTTCACGCGCGCGGTGTGGGCCGGCAGGGCGGCCAGCGCGCCTTCGATCTCCGAGCCCGCGGGGCTCGTGATGAACACGATGTCCGAGTAGCGCGACGCAAACTCGATGCCGGCATCCGAGCCGGTTGCGTTCACGAGCAGTGGCCGGCCGTAGCGCGGCTTCGGGGTGACGAATGCCTTGTCCAGTTTCCACGACGACAGCTCGGGCGCGAAGCTGAAGTTGTCCGGCTGCGCCCACAATTGCTGAACCGCATCGAGAAACTCGGCGGCAAGCTCGTAGCGCCGGTCGTGTTCGATCCGGTGCCAGCCGAACATTTCATGCTCGATCGCGCGATGACCGGTGACGACGTTGATGCCCCAGCGACCCTTCGAAATATGATCGAGCGTCGCGGTAAATTTGGCGAAATGCAGCGGATGCCACGGCCCGTACAACACATGACTGGTCGCCACCAGAATGATGCGTTCGGTACGCGCGGTCATCGCGGCGAGCGACATGAACGAGTCGAGCGCCTCGCCGTTGAACACGCCGCCGTACCCGCCTTTCGGCAGCCATTGCGACAATGCGAACACCAGATCGAAGCCGAACGCCTCCGCCTTTTGCACCAGCGCGAGGTTGTAGTCGAACGACCAGTCGGTGCTGCGCGGCAGTGTCGACGCGCTCCAGCCGCCTGCCTGGATCGGCAGAAACAGGCCGAGCAGCAGCGGCTGTTCCAATGCGCGCGACACGGGGCTGTCTGCGAACGAAGCGGGCGAACGAACCGGCACGAACGGCGAGGCGTCGCGCGTGTTCGCAGCGGATGGCGTCGACGCGGGCGAGGGCGCAGCGAGAGCGGTGTGGGTCACAGTGAGAATCCGTGCAGCAAGGCAGCAAAAGAGTGTGCGTTCGCGAGTCTGCTCGGGTTCGGGCAGGCATTGCGCAGGCGTTGCAGGCGAACTTGAAGTGCAAGCAGTAAATCACGTGCTGTTTGGAATGCCAAACAACTAATTCTGCTTATTAATTGATGGTGAAAACGAAGCGTCGGAACGCTCACGCCGTTGCTCGATCTCGGCGGCAAGATCTGATTGCCGACGCGCCGGCGAAGCATGCCGGCGCTGACCGGATGCGCGTCAAATCGTCAGTTCAACGCGACCGCCGCGGCGGCGCTCACCGGCGAGCCTTCGATTGCCGTGGACGCGCGGCCATCCGGTCCGACCGGCACATCGCCCACCAGTGTGGTGCGATACAACTGCCGGTCGAACTCCAGATCGAAAATATCCGTCGGCGCAAGGTGGGCCGTCGCGCGGTTGTCCCAGAACGCGAGACTGCCGGCTTCCCACTTGAAGCGCACGATGAATTCCGGGCGCGTCACGTGTTCCCACAGCAGTTCGAGCAGCACCTGGCTCTCGCGCGGCGTCACGCCGACAATCGATTTCAGGAAGCTCGGACTCACGTAAAGCGCGCGCTCGCCCGTTTCCGGGTGCACTCTGACGAGCGGATGCTCGCTAACCAGAATGCGTTGCTCGACGGCTTTCGTGAACGCGTCGGTGCCGCTCGCGCCGGCCGGCGGCGTGAAGCGATGCAGACCGCGCAGCCCGTCGACGAAAGCGCGCAGCGGCTCGGAGAGCTTCCGATAGGCAGTCACGAGGTCGGTCCACTGTGTATCGCCGCCGTACGGCGGAATCGTCACGCCGCGCAGGATCGACGCCCACGGCGGATTGACGGCGGCCGTCACGTCGGTATGCCAGCCGGTCCACGGCCGCTGCAGCGTCTGACCTTCGAAGCGCGTCGCCTTGCGATACTTCGAGATCGAATAGATCTCGGGATGGCCGTCGACATGACCGAACACCGGGTGGCCCAACGTGAGTTCGCCGAACTGCGCGGAGAACGCGACGTGCTGTTCATGCGTCAGAAACTGCTCGCGAAAGAACACGACGCGCCACTTGAGAAGTGCCGCGCGAATCTCGGCGACCTGGCGTGTGTCAAGCTTCTGCGTGAGATCCACGCCATGAATTTCCGCGCCGATATGCGCGGAAAGCGGCTTGATCTGAATCGACTGTACTGGCTGCAATGCGGCTGCGCTCATGCGAAGCTCCTGGCAAAGAGAAGGTGTTGGTTCGCGCGGTGTTTCGTGCGTTGGTTCGCGTTCTGGTGAGCTAACCCGCCGCCGCAGCGGACACCTGTTTCGCGCCGGCGGCGTAACGGTTTTGCGGTCGCGGCAGACCGAGGTTGTCGCGCAGCGTGCTGCCTTCGTATTCGGTGCGGAACAACCCGCGCCGTTGCAATTCCGGCACGACCAGTTCGGCGAACTCGGTGAGACCGCCCGGCAGCCACGGCGACATGATGTTGAAGCCGTCGGCGCCCTCTTCCTCGAACCACTGCTGCAACTGGTCCGCGATGCTCTGCGGCGTGCCGACCACCTGCTGGTGGCCGCGCGCACCGGCGATGCGCAGATACAGATCGCGGATCGTCAGGTTTTCGCGCCGCGCGAGATCGAACAGCAGGCGTTGCCGGCTCTTGCCGCCGTTGGTCTCCGGCAGTTCAGGCAGCGGACCGTCAACCGGGTATTGCGACAGATCCACGCCGCCCGACATGTTCGACAGCAGCGACAAACCGACGGTCGGATGAATCAGGTCCTGCAGCGCGGCGAACTTCGCGTCGGCTTCTTCCTGCGTGCGGCCGATGATCGGAAAAATGCCCGGCATGATCTTCAGATGCTCCGGCGCGCGGCCGTATTTCGCGAGGCGGCCTTTGATGTCGCGATAAAACGCCTTGGCTTCGTCGAGCGTCTGGTGCGCGACGAAAATCACCTCGGCGGTTTGCGCGGCCAGCTCACGCCCCGCTTCGGATGCGCCGGCCTGCACGACCACCGGCCACCCTTGCGGCGAGCGCGCGACGTTCAGCGGCCCGCGCACCTTGAAGTGCTTGCCGGCATGGCCGAGCACGTGCAGCTTGTCCGGATCGAAGTAGAGGCCGCTCGCTTTGTCGCGAATGAAAGCGTCGTCTTCCCAGCTATCCCACAGGCCCGCCACCACGTCGTAGAACTCGCGCGCGCGTTCATAACGGACCGCGTGTTCGGGGTGCTGTTCGAAATTGAAATTGAGCGCCTCGGATTCCGTACTCGAGGTGACCAGATTCCAGCCCGAACGTCCGCCGCTCAGATGATCGAGCGACGCGAATTTGCGCGCGAGGTTGTACGGCTCGTTGAACGTGGTGGAGACCGTCGCGATCAGGCCGATGTTTTTCGTCACCACCGAGAGCGCGGACAGCAGCGTGATCGGCTCGAAATGGTCGGCACGCGCGGTGCGCGACAGCGCCGGCAGGTTGGTGTCGCGCACGCTGACGCTGTCGGCGAAGAACACTGCGTCGAATTTCGCGCGCTCGGCGATCTGCGCGAGCTCAGCATAGTGCGCGAAGTCGAGGCCGCCGCCCGCGTGTGCATCGGGATGCCGCCACGCGGCCACATGATGGCCTGTCTCCATCAGGAACGCGCCGAGTCTGATCTGGCGCTTCTGCCGGTTTTCACCGCTCATTGTCTGCTCCGTCGTTTGTTGGTGTATAGGGTGAGGGACGCGTCACCAGGCGAGCCGCCATTCGGTGATCGGCGGGCTGGCAACCGGAATGCGCGTGCCGCCTTGCGGGGTGTCGTCGTCGCGTGATTCATGTGGGCTGCTGTCGTGCTCCGCAAAATCGGCCAGCACCTCGTCGCGCAGGCGGACGAAGCGCGGATCGTTGCGCTCGCGCGGACGCGGCAGCGCGACGTCGACGATGCGCTTGATGCGGCCCGGCCGCGGCGCCATCGTGACGACGCGGTCGCCGAGATAAAGCGCTTCGTCGACGTCGTGCGTGACGAGAATCATCGTGATGCGTTCGTGTTCCCAGATCCGCTGCAATTCGTTTTGCAGACGACCGCGCGTCAACGCGTCGAGCGCGCCGAACGGCTCGTCGAGCAACAGCACGCGCGGCCGGTTCACGAGGCCGCGCGCGATCGCGACGCGCTGCGCCATCCCGCCCGACAGTTGATGAGGGTACGAATTTTCAAAGCCGTTCAGACCGACGAGCGCAATATGCTGCGCGACCGCGTCGCGCTTTTCGCGCGCCGGGAGCGGCGCGTTGCGCAGCGCGGCGAGAATGTTCTGCGACGCGGTGAGCCACGGAAACAACCGGTGGTCCTGAAACACGATGCCGCGTTCGAGCGACGTGTCGCGAACCTTCTCGCCCGCGACGACGATGTCGCCGGTGTAATCGGTATCCAGTCCCGCGATCAGCCGCAATAGCGTGGACTTGCCGCAGCCGCTCGAACCGAGCACGCTGACGAACTCGCCGGGACGCACGCGCAGGCTGATGTCGTCGAGCACCGCGAGCGGCGCGCCGTTTTGCTGCGCATAGCGCTTGCTGACGTGAAGAATGTCGATGCTTTCGGAAAGCGTGGAAGCGCTCATAAGCGGATCTCGTTCAATGGTTCGTTGGCGGGTTCAGCGGGCGGGCGCTGGTGAGCGGCGTGCGAAGACCGCGCGTTCCACCGCGCGTGCCAGCGCGTTCAACGCCCAGCCGGTCACGCCCACGACGATCACGCCGAACAGCACCAGGTCCATGCGGAACTGTTCGCTGCCGTCGATCAGCGTATTGCCGATCCCGCTGCCCGCCACCAGCAGATACTCGGCGCCGAGCGTCGCGAGCCACGAATAGATCAGCGCCAGATAGATGCCGGTGAAGATCGACGGTAGCGCGGCCGGCAGAATCACCGCGCGGATCAACTGCCAGCGCGAATAGCGGAACGCGCGCGCCACTTCGATGTACGCGCGCGGCACCGCATGAATGCCGTCGCAGGTGTGCGCTGCGACCGGCAGTAACGCGGCGAGCGACAGGAACACGACTTTCGCGGCGTCGCCGAGACCGAACCAGACGGAGATCAACGGGATCCATGCGAACAGCGAGATCTGCTTGAACGTGTCGAAGCTCGGACCGATCATGCGCGTGGCGACACGTGAAAAGCCCAGCACGCTGCCGAGCAGCAGGCCGCCCAGCGTGCCGATCACGAAGCCGCTCGCTTCACGCGCGAGCGACGCGGAAAGCGCTTTGACGAGCGCGCCGCTGACGATCTGCTGCCACGCGGTGGCAAGCACCTGTGCGGGGCTCACTAGCAGCCCGCTTTTGATCAGATGCGCTTCGGACACGGCCCACCAGATCGCGATAGCGACGACCGGCAGCACCGCGCCACGCAAGTCGATCCGCGAGCGCAACAGCCGGCGCGGCCGCGCCGCGCGCTGAAAAGAAGCGGGCACCGCGCTGCAATCGCTGCATCCATCGGCCGCTTGCTTCGATCCGGCGGAGCGCTTGAAAAGAGCGAGACTCATCTTGGATTCCTTATAGGCCGCACGCGAGCGGCGCCCGACCCCAACACGTCACTCGCGAAAAGCCGACGGCAGACCGCGCCGCAAGCGCGCTTCGAGCGCGTCGAGCAAGCGGTTCATCGCATACCCGATTGCGCCGACCACGACCACCGATGCCATCACCAGATCGAGCTGAAACAGTTGCCGCCCGTAGACGATCAGATAGCCGAGCCCTTCGGACGAGGCCACCAGTTCGACGACCACCAGCGCGAGCCACGCCTTGGTGAATGCGAGCCGCACACCGGTGGCGAGCGTCGGCACGGCCGCTGGCAGCACCAGATAGAAGATGCGCTGCCAGCGGTTGTATTCGAATACACGGGCCACTTCGGCGAGCGCAACGGGCGTCTGGCGGAAGCCTTGCAATGTGCTCAACGTCACCGGCACGAGCGCCGCATGCGCGATCAGAATGTATTTGAGCGGCTCGCCGACGCCGACGAGCAGCAACAGAAACGGCAGCCAGCCGAGCACCGGAATCTGCACGAGCGCATTGAAGCTCGGCAGCACATACGCTTCGAGCGTGCGCGACAAGCCGAGCGCCGCGCCGAGTACGAAACCCAGCAACGTGCCCGCGCCGAAACCGAGCAGCACCCGTTGCAGACTGATCAGCGTATTGCGCGTGAGATCGCCGCTCTTCGCCAGTTCGACGAACGTGTCGAACACGCGCTCCGGCGGCGGCAGAATCTGCGGCGCGATCCAGCCGCGCTCGCAGCCGGTCGTCCACAACGCGAGCAGCACCGCGGGCAGCACCCACGGCGCGAGCCGCCACGCGAGCGCGCGCAGCCTGGCATTGCGATGAAGCGGCGCACGCGGCGCCGCGCTGACGGAGCCGAGCCGTTCGCTGTCGACCGGGAGTGCGGTTTCGCTCATCGTGATCGCTCCTGGTTAGCTGAGCGGTTTGCCGGCGGCGTCGTAACGCGTCCAGTAGTGGTCGAGTTTCTGCGTGCGCAACGCGTTGTCGAGATACTTCGTCTCGAACCAGCCGTCGACCTGCACGGGCTGACGGATCAGCTTGAGTTTCAACGCGTCCGCGGCAACCGCCTTATAGCGGGCGACGACGAACGGGTCGATCAACGGCGAGTTGCGCTCCTTCAGCGTCTGGTTCGCGAACTCCGCCTGCCACGACGAATAAGGCACGCCGCTCTTTGCCCACAGCTTGAAGAGCGCGTCGCGGTTCGCTTCGTCGGACGACCATTGCGCGCCCTGCACGAATACGTTGACGACGCGCTGCACGATATCCGGATGCGCGTGGTCGAAATCGTCGAGCACCAGCAGATGCGCTTGACGCGTGAATTGCGGCCCGTCGTTCTGCGATTCGTAGATGACTTTCGCGAGACCCTGATCGCGCAGCTTGTACAGGTGGTAGTCGTTCACCGATGCGTCGATGCCTTTCGACGCGAGCGCAGCAAGCGAACTCGCGGTATCGAGATTGATCACGCGCAGGTCGCGTTCGTCGAGCTGGTTTGCGGCGAGCGCATTGTCGGCGACCAGTTGCAGATTGGTGCCGCGAAAGATCGACACGCGGCGTCCCTTCAGGTCCTTGAGCGAACGCACGTCGGAGTCCGTTGGCACCGCAACCTTGATGCCGCTGCGCACACCCGAGGCGAGCAGCAGATGAGTCTTCAGCCCGTTCGCGCGCGCCAGCACGGCGGGCAGATCGCCCTGGAACGCGAAGTCGAGCGACTTGTCGGCAATCGCTTCATTCACCGCGGGGCCGGCGCCCTTGAAGAACAGCCATTCGACCTTGATGCCGTCCGCGGCGAATTCTTTTTCGAGCGACTGCTGCAATTGCACGGTCGCCGCGGGCGAGCCGCCGAACGTAGGCGGATCGCCCGTGCCTTGCTGCGCGACACCGATCCGGATGACGGCGGGCTTGTCGGCATAGGCGTGAACCGCGGCGAGCGACAACGTCGCCACCGCAACAAAAGATTTCAACAGACGGAAATAGCGCATGCGGCAATACCGGTCGAAGGTGGGGAATGGAGTGCGGCTTTTTTCAAGGGGCGAAAGAACTGGCTCTACACGTTAGATTCGTGAGAGTCCGAATCCAACCAATGAATGCTGATAAGAAAATCTCCAGTAGTTCGAACCTGATTTTCTGAGCAGTGCGCGTTTCCCGATTTGCATAGCTCAATTCGTCGTTTTGCCGGCACGAATCGCGTCGCTACCATGCAACGCTTGAGCCATTCATCCGAACGCGAAATCATGTCCACGGTTGCTTTTCCATCCACTCTCGCCGACTCCGGCGCGCCTGCCGACAGCGCGGCGCGACCCGCCGTCATCCGCAGCGCGCAAGACGTCGCGCGCATCGTCAACGCAGGCGCGGCCAAAGGCAGTAATGCCCGCATCGTGATTGCGATCGCACTTGGCGGTGTCTTTCTCGATGCTTACGATCTGACCTCGCTTGCCTACGGGATCAAAGACATTGCACGGCAGTTTTCGCTGTCGCCGGTGGAGGTCGGCTTCGTGTCGTCGGCCATTACGGTCGGCGCGATTCTCGGCGCGTTGTTCGGCGGTTATCTGACTGACCGGATCGGCCGCTACCGCGTGTTCATGGCCGACATGCTGTTCTTCGTCGTCGCGGCGATCGCCGCGGGCCTCGCGCCGAATGCGTGGGTGCTCGGCGGTGCGCGTTTTCTGATGGGCTTCGGCGTGGGGCTCGATCTGCCGGTGGCGATGGCGTTTCTCGCCGAATTCTCGCGGGTGGCGGGCAAGGGCAACAAGGCGGCGAGCGTCGCCGCGTGGTGCCCCGCATGGTATGCGGCCACCAGCACCTGCTATCTGCTGATTCTCGGCCTGTACGCGATTCTGCCGGAGCATCAGCTTGGCTGGTTATGGCGTCTGACGCTCGCGTTCGGCGCGGTGCCGGCCATCGTGATCATTCTGGTGCGCAGCCGCTATATCAGCGAATCGCCTGTTTGGGCGGCGAATCAGGGCGATCTCGAAGGGGCCGCGCGTATTCTGAAGCGCTCGTATGGCGTCGACGCAGTGGTCGAGCAAAGCAAAACACCGGTCAAGGCGCCGCGCGCTGCGTCGTGGCGCAACTTCGGTGTGCTGTTCAATTCGACTTACCGGCGCCGCACGATTCTCGCTACCGTGATCGGCTGTGCTTCTTCATTCGGCTACAACGCGATTATCTTCGGCTTGCCGGTGATCATCGCCGGCTTTTTCCACCAAGGGCCGCTCACGACGATCATCGCCGCACTCTCGTTGAATCTGGCGTTTGCGTTCGTCGGCGGCTTGATCGGCGTGCGGACCGCGCCGACTGTCGGCGCGTGGAAGATGACCGTGCTCGGTCATTCGCTGCAATTTGCGTCGCTGATCGGACTCGCGTTGATCGGCAAACCGGGCAGCGGCGCGCTCGTGGTGGTCGCGATCCTGCTGCTCGGCGGCTATCTGTTCGGGCAGGGCTTCGGTCCCGGTTCGCATTCGATGACGTACGCGTCGCTGAGTTATCCGACTTCGCTGCGGGGCATCGGTGTCGGCTTCAACCAGACGCTGGTGCGTTGCGCGTCGACGATCTCGCTGTTTCTGTTCCCGGTGCTCGCCGCCGCGTTGGGCACCAAGGTGTTCTGGCTGATCGCGGTTGCGCCGCTGACTTCGTTGCTCGTGCTGCTGGCAATCCGCTGGGAACCTTCGGGCTACGACATCGACGCCGAGGATTACGCCGAGACCTGAAGTGCGCACGCCGCGTTGCGTTGCGTTGCGTTGCACTGCTGACTCGTATTCGCTTGCCGTTCAACTTTCTGGCCGAACCGACACCATGACACAAACCACTCACACCGATCAGCTTGCGCTCGACACGTTACGGCTGATCGGCCCCGCACCCGAGAACTGGGTTCCGCCGCGTGACGGCATCGACCATAACGTGGTGGTGGTCGGAGGAGGGCAGACGGGCGCGGCGTTCGCGTTCGCGTTGCGGCGCGCCGGCATCGGCCAGGTCAGCGTGATCGACGCGGCCAGCGACGAAGCGCACGCAGGTGTGTGGCTGAACCGCGCGCGGATGAACAAGCTGCGCACGCCGAAATCGCTGGTGGGACCGGAGGTCGGTTTGCCGGGACTGGGTTTTCAGGCGTGGTACGAAGCGCGCTTCGGCGC
This sequence comes from Paraburkholderia xenovorans, assembly GCF_046030735.1. Classification (GTDB taxonomy): domain Bacteria; phylum Pseudomonadota; class Gammaproteobacteria; order Burkholderiales; family Burkholderiaceae; genus Paraburkholderia; species Paraburkholderia xenovorans_A. Next base: position 20,186 of record NZ_JAQQBV010000052.1, on the reverse strand, counting down.
CGAATCCTACGCGGAGATCGACCGGATTCCGCGCACGCGCTGGGCGGAATATCTCGCGTGGTACCGGCATTTCCTCGACATTCCGATTCGCTACGGTACGCGTCTCACGCTGATCGAACCGGTGGGCGAGCGGGGCGACGCGCACTTCCGTCTGCATCTCGAAGTGCGCGACGGCGGCACGGTGCGCACGGTGGTGGAGACCGCGCGCAAGATCGTGCTCGGCAACGGCGTGGCCGGCAACGGCGGACCGAACATTCCGACAGTGCTGAAGAGCCTGCCGCCGACGCTGCTCGCTCACACGTCGGACGCGATCGACTTCGCGGCGCTGCGCGGCAAATCCGTCGCGGTGATCGGCGGCGCCGCATCCGCCTTCGATGCCGCGGGCACGGCGCTCGAAGCAGGCGCGGCCCAGGTGCATCTATTCGTGCGGCGCGAGCGCATTGCATCGGTGCCGGTGACTCGCACCCGCGCTTATCCCGGCGCGTACGACAACTATTTCCAGTTGCCCGACGCGCTCCGCTGGTCGCAGGCGCGGCGCTTTCGCGGCGCCGGCTCGACGCCGCCCGCGGATGCGGTCGAGCGCGTCACACGCTTTCCGAACTTCCATCTGCATCTCGGCGCGGCATGGACCGAGGCCGATGTTCGAGGCGAGCGCGTCGCCACGAACATCGCGGGCGACGCGTTCGAATTCGATTTCGTGATCGCGGGGACGGGCTATGCGATCGATCCGGCGCTGCGGCCCGAACTGGCACACATCGCCGGACATATCCGCTTGTGGCGCGATCAATATGTGCCCGCGGCAGGCGAGAACGACGACGCGCTCGGCTCCCATCCATACCTCGGCGCGGCGCTCGAATATCTGGAGAAAGTGGAGGGCGACGCGCCGTATCTGAAGCATATCAACGTCTACAATCCGGGCGCGTTCGTCAGCTTCGGTTTGCCGGTCGGCGACGTGCCGAGCATGAAGCGCGATATTCCGGCCGTGGTGCAGCGCATCAGCCGCGAACTGTTTCTCGACGACCTGGCGGCGCACGAAGCGCGCATTCATGCCGACATCGCGGCCGATTTCGACGAGTCGATCTACGCGCACAGCGTGTGGCAACGCACTAACGCCGACGTGGCCGACGTTGCGTCGTCCTAGCTAGAGCTGCGATTCGATCGGCAACAGGCCGAGAAACCAGATGCCGATGCGCTTCATGCTCGACACGCCGGGCTCGTCGAGTTCGCGGGTCGTGCCGTCCGGCGCGGTATCGATCCAGACGATCCGGGTCTTGCCGTTCGCATCGGTGCGGTTTTCGAGCCGCCACGCGATCTGATCCAGTTGCGGCTCCAGTCCGTCCGCGACCTGTGCCGCGAGCGGTGCGCTTTCGCAATACACGCCGATTTCCGTATTGAGCGTGATCGAGCGCGGATCGAGATTCATCGAGCCGATGAACACGCTGCTTCGGTCGAACACGTAAGTCTTCGCATGCAGCGACGCTTTCGACGACCCCAGCAGCGACTTCTTCTTCAGACTCGTGTCTTCGTCGGACGCGGGCTTCAACTCGTACAGATGCACGCCCGCGTCGAGCAGATCCTGGCGATAGCGCTGATAACCCGCATGCACTGCGGCGACGTCGGTCGCGGCGAGCGAGTTCGTCAACACGGTCACACGCACGCCGCGCTGTACTTGCGCGCGCATCCATTGCACGCCTTTCTTTCCCGGCACGAAGTACGGCGAGATAACCAGCACTTCGTGTGCGGGCTCGATACGCAACGCGCTGAACTGCGACAGCAGATGCCCCTGCGGATCGTCCGGCGAGCGCGTGATCTTCGCGGGATCGTCGTAGAGAAGCGTGGCTTTGCCCCACGAGAAATCGGTGTCGCGTGCGTGCAGCGTGTCGGCGAGGCGCGACTTCGCCTGCGTGACGTACGGCGAATCCTGCTCGCCGGCGATGAAAGCCGCGAGCTTCGCGCGATAGGCCGGCAGCGCGTCCGGGTCCGCGTTGCGGCCGGTGAGATTCGCAATCGGATAGGCGGCATCCGAATTCCAGAACTCGTCGAACGCAGTCGAGACTTTGTGGACCACAGGCCCGAAGGTCAGTACGTCGAGATCGCCGAAATCGACCTCGCTGGAGGCGCCGAAGTATTCGTCGCCGATGTTGCGGCCACCGAGAATCGCCGCCTGGTTGTCCGCGATCAACGCCTTGTTGTGCATGCGGCGGTTGATCCGGCTAAATTCCAGCGCGCTGCCGAGTTTCTTGAACGTGCGGTTCGCGATCGGATTGAAGAGCCGTATTTCGATGTTCGGATGCGAATTGATCGCGAGCAGCACCTGGTCGTCCGCGCCGGTGCCGAGATCGTCGAGCAGCACCCGCACCCGGACGCCGCGATCGGCGGCCTTTAGCACCGCGGCGGCGAGATGGCGGCCGGTCAGGTCGTCGTGCCAGATGTAGTACTGCAGATCGAGCGAGCGTTCGGCTGCATCGGCCAGCACGATGCGCGCGAGCAACGCATCGACGCCGTTAGGCAGCAGATGGAACGCGCTGTTGTCAGGATGCTGGCGCTCCTGCGGCACGAAGGCGGTGCCGAGGGGCGTGTCGTCCGTGCCGGTCAGCGCGTGAGTGGTGCTGCGGCCGGTCTGCGGCGGCAAGCTCGCGCAGGCCGACAGCAGTGTGACCAGGAAGGCTGTAGCGATACCGCGGAACGTCGCCATGTCAGTGCCCGTAAAAGCGTGCCAGACCGTACGATAGCCGTCGGCGGCGGTGGCGTCGAGTCCGGGGCAGGAGGGCGGCTCGGCCCGGCCCGGTTCGGCTCGATGGCAAACCCCTTGAATTGCAGGCGGCGTCAATAATGGTTCCTATTCCCTGCATCGCCGGATCGATGAACTATGCTCGACTAACGATCGCATGCGCGGATCGCATCGAACCATTGTTTGACATGCCGTCTCTGCGTCGAGACGGCCGGGAACTCGCCACGGAGGCAATATGCAAGGAGATGCCAAGGTCCTCGACTATCTGAATGCGCAGTTGAAAAACGAACTGACCGCGATCAATCAGTATTTCCTGCACGCGAGGATGTACAGGCACTGGGGTCTGGATGCGCTCGGCAAACACGAGTATGACGAATCGATTGGCGAGATGAAGCACGCGGATCAATTGATCGAACGTATTTTCATGCTGGACGGTCTGCCCAATTTGCAAGATCTGCACAAATTGCTGATCGGCGAAGAGACGAAGGAAATTCTGGAGTGCGATCTCAAGCTCGAACGGATTTCCCAATCGACTTGCAAGGAAGGCATCACGTATTGCGAATCCGTGCGGGATTTTATTTCGCGCGAGATTCTCGTGCATATCCTCGACGAAACCGAAGACCATATCGACTGGCTCGAGACCCAACTCGCGCTGATCGACAAAGTCGGTATTCAGAACTATCAGCAGTCGGGTATGGGGTCGTCGATGGAATAGATTTTTCGGCGGTCCGATGTCCTGTCTGAACCGTTTTGATTTATTGCTGTACATTGATACCCCGGCATAGCAGTAGCAGTGCCGGGACCCCACTGCGTCCACTTGCACCACGCGTTACGACGTACCGGGTCGAGCTTGCCGCTGACAGTCATGCATGGTTGTGCATACCGAAGGAGCAGACAAGTGCCAGACAATGTGCGCGAAACGAACGACCGCCGCGGCAAGCTGAGCGCGGGCGCCGTGGTGATAAGACTGGGTGCGATAGGGGTGGTGGTTCTGGGCGTCGCGGCTGCCTTCGCCTATGCAGGCGGCTGGCTGTCGCCGGACCGGCTGACCCAGACACGCATCGTGAACGCGTTCGAAAAGGGCAGCGGCCCACATCCGGGCTTTCGACGCAATCACGCGAAAGGCATCTGCGCGACGGGCTGGTTCGACAGCAACGGGCAGGCGGCGTCGTTGTCGAAAGCGGCGTTGTTCGCGCCGGGCAGGGTGCCGGTGATCGGCCGGATCGCTTTCGCGGGCGGCATGCCGTTCATTCCCGATGAACCCGCCACCGTGCGCAGTCTCGCGCTGCGCTTTCTGCCCGCAGGCGCACAGGAGTGGCGTACCGGCATGATCAATATCCCGGTGTTCCCCGTGATGACCGCGCAGGCTTTCTACGACCAGATGATCGCGTCGCTGCCGGACCCTGCGACCGGCAAACCCGATCCCGCCAGAATGCAGGCGTTCGTGGCCGCGCATCCGGAGTTCGGCGCGGCGATCGGGCTCATCAAGAAGCGCCAGGTGTCGTCCGGTTTCGCGGATGCCACCTACAACGCGCTGAACACATTCCGCTTCGTCAATTCAGAGGGCGTGTCGACGCCGGTGCGCTGGTCGGCGGTGCCGGTTCAGCCATTCGTCGCGGCGGGCGCGGGCACGGCAAGCGGCGCCACAGCGGATAAGAACGTGCTGTTCGATGCGTTGATCGCGCAGGTGGCGAGCCATCCGGTGCAATGGCGGCTGGTGGTTACGGTCGGGCAGGCGGGCGACCCGACCGCGAACCCGACCGTACCGTGGCCCGCGGATCGCCGTCAGATCGACACGGGCACCGTGACGATCGACAAACTGTCCAGCGAGGACGACGGCCCGTGTGTCGACGTGAACTACGACCCGATGGTGCTGCCCGACGGCATCGAAGCCTCCGACGACCCGATTCCGAGCGCCCGCTCGGCGGCCTACGCGCGCTCGTTCACGTTACGCGAGGGTGAGCGCAAACAGAAACCGCCGAGCGCGGTCACGCCGCAGGAAGTCAGCGCAGGAGGTCGGTCATGAGCACGCCAAGCCAACGTTTTCCGGCGCTTTCGCGCGTGCTGCACTGGCTGATGGCCGTGCTGATTCTCGCGATGCTGTTTATCGGCGTGGGTATGGCGGCTTCCGCATCGGACCGCTACATCACGCTGGTGGCGATCCACAAGCCGCTCGGCATCGCGATCCTGATTCTCGTTGCGATCCGTCTCGTGAACCGGCTTTTCAATCGGCCGCCGCCGCTGCCGGCCGATATGCCCGCTATCCAGCGTTTCGCCGCGCATGCGTCGCATATCGTGCTTTACGCGCTGATGTTTCTGCTGCCGATCGTCGGCTGGAGCATGTTGTCCGCGGCCGGCTATCCGATCGTGCTGTTCGGGCCACTGCAACTGCCGCCGATCCTGCCGCAGAATGCGATCGTCTACGCGACGCTGCGGCAGTTGCATACGCTGCTCGCGTATCTGTTGTTTGCGACCTTCCTGTTGCATCTGGCCGCGGCGCTGTTCCACGGTTTGATCCGGCGCGATGGCGTGCTTGAAAGCATGGCTTCGTGGCGGTCGGGGAGATAGGTCGGGGAAATAAACAGGTTAGCGAGGGCGCTTCGCTGTTGACGTTTTCGCGGCTACACGAGGCGCCGCGATTGCGCGGTGTAATCCTGTGCGCAGCACGTCGATTCATTCGATTAGAGGTTCACTGCGCGACGGTGCAGGGCCGTGACGCTGTCGGGCAACTCACGAAATCGAGTAACGGTTTTGTGCACCGCCGACATACTGAGTTCTCGCGATTTCCAGAACTTTTTCGCGTAATTCGTCGAAGGCGCCAAGCACCGATACCTCGTCGGTCCCGACTTCAGGTCGCAGATTGCGGAGCATCGCGTCGTCGACCATGAAGGTGATTTCGCGCGAATTGTCATACCCCCAGAAAACCACGCAATGCCGGGAGGCATCGTAGCTGCGACTGGGGTTGGGGAATTGAAGCACTGCGCTCAGCTTTTTTCGCATATGACCGGGTAACGCCATGGGTTGGCGTATTCGCGGCGAACCGCAGCAGGCTTGAGATGGGATTGCATGATGAGCCCTGAAGCGGATGTCGCTCATGGGCGACAGGTTCTTCACTGTATACCCTTTGACTGGCTTTACAGTCTTTCTTTCGTGAATCCGCTGAAGTTCGGCACCTCCATCAGGCACTCATGTGCTTAAGATGATCATTGCGGTTTGACTGGCAGTTGGGCGTGAGCGCCGTGAGCGGGCAATTCGTACATCGCGGCGGCAACGTCGGCACGCTCCGGCGTGATGATATCCGCAGTGGCCGTTTGTGTTTGGCGGCTCGGCACGAGCAAAACCGGCAGGCTCGCACTGCGCACCACGCGTTCGGCCACGCTGCCGAGAAACAAACGCTTGAACCCCCTTCGCCCATGCGTGCCCAGCACCAGCAAATCCGAGTTGAATTCATTCGCGCAAATGCGAATCCGCTCGGAGATGTCTTCGCCGATCGGCGCCACGTCGACGATTCGCGGTTCGCCGGCCACGTTGTCCTGCTGCATTCGCGCGAGTGCCGTTGCCATCAGCCGCTTGCTTTCCTCCACGCAGGCGTTGCGCAGAATCGTAGGGTCGTAGCCTGATGCGTCGTAGGCCATGATCGGGTTGTCGATCACGTAGAGCGGTTGCAAGTGCGCGTCGTTGTCGCGTGCGAGTTGCAACGCTGTATCGAATGCGTGGCCGGACGTTTCACTGCCGTCTATCGCTACCAGAATGCGTTTATACATGTTGGCCTTGAAGGTTTTTTTGGGGGGGGCGGCGGGTATCGCTGGTGCCGTTTGGAAACGGTATGGTGGGTAGGGTGACCTTGCACTTAATAGCCGTGTAATGCAACGAACAGATCGCGGTGTGTCCGCGTATCGATCGTGGCGATGCCGCGGGGATTGCGCAGATTCGTCGTCGTCGTCGACGACAACCTGAAGAACGTGAAAGTGCTGCCGGAAGACTATGCGACAGAGGCCGAATCACTCGCCGCCGCGACGGCCCGGCCATCGGCAAGCACCGCTCGCACTGTCGAAAGAGCTGATAATTCGTAGTTACAAAAACCTCTTGTGTCTGCATGTTTTTGTAACTACAATAACCGAATGAAAACGAATCACGATCAAGCGAAGAGCCAAGCCAACGAAGGGAAGCACGGCGTTTCCCTCGCGTTGGCTGAATCAATCGATTGGTCGTCTGTCTGGTGCGCACCTGACGACCGCAAGGATTACCGCGAGTTGCGCGAAATCGGCTACGCCGTGATCGACAACCGGCTCTACTGCGTAGTGTTCACGCAGCGCGGCGAAACCTTCCGGGTTATCAGTCTGCGTAAAGCCAACAACCGAGAGATACAGCGCTATGAAAAAGCCATCGAAATTGATCCGTAACACGCCGGCAGAAGAAGATGAGATCGCGCGCGGCATCGCGGCCGATCCTGACACATTCGTGCCGAGCGACGAACAGTTCGCGCAGATGAAACGGCGCGGCGGCCGGCCGAAGCTCGCGAACCCGAAAGAAGCCGTCACGGTGCGTTATGACGCCGATATCATCGAGCGATTCAGGGCGAGCGGCGATGGTTGGCAAACACGCATGAACAACGCGCTTCGTGACTGGCTGAAGACGCACCATGTCTGAGTGATGCCCATAAAACCTTGGATTGCGTCTTGCAACATGCGCAGGCTAACGCGATGGAAAAAGCCCATACGATATGGGCTTTTTGCCTGAAAGGAGAGGGCAGTCATTGCCGACCGGTTGTTGCGCACTCTACGTGATGCCGTGCCAAGAAGTCCGCGTATCGCAATGCGTTGGACGAGAAGAAAGGGCTATTTGCGACGATCTGATCGCCTCGTCGGTCAAATAACAGATCCAGTTCAAGGGGGCGTCCATTTGACAGTTGGCGAAGCCTTACGAAATACTGAAGACTAAAGTACTCCAAATGGTTCTTGCTGTCGTAGTCGCTTTCTGCAGAATCGTTCGGTCTGAATCCACCGGAGCACGACTGCATGAAATCAAATAGCGACTGGCCGTTAGCAAGTTTGATTTGCTTTGCAAAATAAAGGCCTTGAATAAACTGTTGCCTCATCATTCTGACGGTTTCCTCGTCGTCATTTGACATGTCATTTCCGCGGATAAAACGGATCTTTTTAAGATCTGGATAGGTGCGCATGATATAGCGCTCGAACCGCGTATCTCCATAGCATTCGGTTTCGTCCAGGCAGGTCATGTCGCGGAGATACTTCCGCTCGTCACTTGAAACGGGAACCGTGATCGAAGCGACGGTCGGCCATTGCTTCTCCGTTGGCGACACTCCGGTGAACGCTTGGGGTAACTCAGCGACGGCCGTACTTTCGCTTGCTTCCTGTTCCGTGCGCTGCACCGAATCTTTGTCCGATTTTTTTTCGCCGTTTTGCTGAGTTGATGCGTTCGTATTTCCATTGACGGGCGCGATGACGACCAACACTAAGAGCGCGATCAGAAGGCCTGATATACCGGCGCAGACATGACTGATCACCAGACCCCATCCTTTTTTGCGCCAGTGCCTCGCGCTAAATCTCCAAATAACGCCCCAAATTGCGAACGAAAGTAAAAGCAAAAAGAAGTCCGTCATAAGCCTCAACAATGAAAGGAAAATGAAGGCGGAGGGTAACATAAACACTGTGCCCCTATTTTTCACTTCGTTATGACGGTGACCGGACCTCTTCTTGCATTCGTCGACGCGGCGATTTTCTGGTGACTTCGGCGATCGAGAGGCCGCCGGTCAGGTCCAGATAGTGACGCTACACCACAGTGTTAGCAAGTTGATTTGACATAAGATAAAGAGATCACATTGTCACCAGATTCCGCCGCCTTGGTAGAGGGGGCTACCGACACTCCAACCGCGCACACGATCAAGTTCAGCGCGATAGCCCCCACCGCTTTTCCCCATATGCCTTCCCACAAGGCGCGCGCCTTCGGCTCAGTAGAGCGTTCGAAGTGGATAGCCGCAATGACTTCCATCGGCTCGATATTCAAAATTTCAGCGATACGCGCGCAAACCAAATCGTCCGGTGCAGACCGGCCAAGCCGGTATTTGCTGACGGCGGAAGGCGTAACGCCTAGAGCCTTGGCGGTTGCGTAATCGGACGGCAAGTCCAATTTCGCCTTAATCGCGTCCAGATAATCCCCAGTTGTTTTCATGCTCAGCCCCGTCCCGAAAGGAAACCAGCGTTTACGTTACGCAATATGTGCTGCCCTGACAACATGTCTGCCCTTGACAACATGTCAGGCCTGACAGTACTGTTCCGTGCGTCGGGCCGCACAAAACAGCCTGAACCCCGCTGTGGAGACTGATCCTCTCCTTTAGGCGGCCCGATTTTCAACGGCTAGGGGTTCGAAAGGGGATTCGTCATGCGTAACACACGGTCACAAATTCATTCAACGGCGCTCGGCGGCTACACCATCGACGGCCCGTATTTCCGCCGTTCCAAACTGCGCGAGGCAGTGAACCGGTTTTTCTACTGGCTCGGCGCATGACTCCCGAAAACGCGGAAGACGTGAGCTACGGCTATGTGCCGGGATCGACCGGAACCGCCGGCACGTTCGCGGTTGAGTGGGCACCGCGCCGCTCGCCGGCCAGTGATCGCGCCCGCGCCGAAGCGATGGCGGCGCTAGATCAACTCCTTTCCAAATACCGCAGGCAGGCGACACCGAAGCGCGCGCACGTCGCGCCAGCGGCTTTCCAACGTGCGCGCGCGCAAATCATCAAGGGGTAAGACATGCAACCGTGGGACGCAGCGATCATCAAGGCAGATAGCAAACATCCTGACGCGGGGCGCGCGGGCGTTGTGCAGGCCGTGAACCGGGAGAAGGGCACCGTCGATATCAAACTCGATGAAGACGCAACCAACAAGGTCAAGTTCGCGACGGCGAGCCTGGACGATGTGACGCGGCTGGGCTAAATCATGGCAACCATGTCTCAGTTCCGAACGGGTGACACGGTGGCCGTCGCGGCGCGTGATGAGTTCTACGCGAACGTGGACGGCTGGCGCGGTCGCGTTGCCGCAGTTGGCCCGAAAGAGCCGAACGCTTGCCATTCGCAAGTGCCGGAAGGATACGGGCTGGTGGAAGTGGTCGACGCAGAAGGGGCGAAACAGTTGCTCGTCCCGTTCGATCAACTGCGGCACGCCTGATGCAACGCCTCACGCCTGAACACGAATGGGCCGCCTCGCTGGTTGCGGAAATTCCGCGCCCGTGGGCGGCCCGTTTGCTGTCGGCGTGGGAAAAGCGCCGTACCTCGTTCAATCCCCTTGTCACGACAGGCGAGGGGATCGCACGACGCAAGGCGAACGAACAGTTGCGCGCAGACGTGGCGATGATGCGCCCGCTCAATGCGGCGCTCCCGCTCGACGCGTCTGACACCGATCTATGCAACGCGGCATGGGACGCAGCTGAAAAATGCCGCGTCAAGCTGCTGGCGATTGAAGCGGAGCAGGAACATGCACCGACTCATGAGGCGCTTGACGCGATTCGCGCCGCTGGCGTGGCTGGCGACGCTGGCGAGTTCGACGTATTCGAACAACGCGCAGCACTGGCTCGCGTCTGCGTGGCGGCCGGAATCACGGCGCCAGAAAGAAACCGATACGAGGATTTGCCGGCGGTGCGCCGAATGGTGGCGGCGCACTGGTGGAAGGGGCGTCTACGCAAGGCGCACGCGAAAGCGGTCGAAACGGCAGCTATTGGCCTTGGGCTGGTGGCGCGTGGCCGCGAGTGTTACGTGTCGAATGTGTCCGTAGAGGCGCGTCGCGCGCAGAACGAACGCAACGCGGCGGCGTTGGCGGCCACCATTGCGCGCAACCTCGACACAGAGCAGGAATTCACACTCGCGGAATTGGCCGCCAAGGGGCCGGCCAATTCCGCGATAAAGCGCGCCGAACTGATGACCCGAATCAATGGCTTTGAGCGCATAGCCATTGCTGCGGGCCATGCCGGTCTGTTCCTGACGATCACATGTCCGTCAAAAATGCACCGCATGACGACCGTCTACGGAAAAGCTCGAGCGAATTCGAAGTGGGACAAGGTGACGACGCCTGACCTCGCGCAAAAGTATCTGGCGCAAGTGTGGGCGCGCATCCGCGCGGCGCTCGCGCGCAAACAGGTGAACCTTTACGGGTTCCGAATCGCGGAGCCGCAACACGATGGCACGCCGCATTGGCACTGCCTGTTTTTCTACGACACGAAGCACGATGCGACGGTGCGCGCGACGGTGCGGCGCTACGCGCTCGCCGTGGATGGCGACGAACCCGGTGCGCAGGAGAAACGGTGCGACTTCAAAACAATGGACCCGGCCAAAGGCACCGCCGCCGGATACATCGCCAAGTACGTCGCCAAAAACATCGACGGATACCGCCTTGAAAAAGACCTCGAAGGGAATGATTCACTCGAAACCTCGGCGCGTGTCGAAGCGTGGGCGACTCGCTGGCGTATCCGCCAGTTCCAACAGATCGGCGGCCCGCCTGTCACGGTGTGGCGCGAGCTACGCCGCGTGGCGGCTGTGCCTGCGGATGCTCCCGCTCACGTCCGACAGGCCCATAACGCGGTCAACCGTATCGCGGTGCTTGAGGGGCGAGATACGGCGTCGGTTGCTTGGGACCGATACGTGGAAGCACAGGGCGGAGTGTCGTGCGGTCGTGGCTACCGCGTACGGATCGCGAAAATTCAGTCAGACGCGGTGGGGCGCTACGGGGAAACGGGCGCACCGCAGATCGTAGGTATCGAGTACTTCGAAGTGGCGAAGGTGCGCGACGCAATCGGCAACTGGATCGACGTTTTACCGCGGACTGTGACGGTCGAATCGAAGCGTTACCAGTGGGAAATCATGCGGCCCGCGGCGAGCGTGGCGGCCCGCGCCGGCTACACGCCGCGCGCGGTTGTTGGTTTGGATTTTGGGTTTGAGCGCGCGCCGCGCGCGCCTTGGACCTGTGTAAATAACTGTACGGGAGAGGGTGAAAATGGCGAATCCGGGGATGGTAGAGGTAATGCACGACGCGTATTGCGACGCGAAAGCGGAGGCGATAGAGCTACGCGAGGGTATCGAAAAGCTGTCGGGGATGGAAAAGGCGATCGCGGCGAAGCAAATCGCGGCGGTGGTGCGACTGCTCGAAGCAGTCGAAGCACTATAACGAATTGACGCGGGGGACCAACATGAAAACACGACCGAAGAAAACCATCATCGGCACGGCGAAATGCACGTGCTGTGGGCGGGACATTCCCGTTAAGCAAAGCGAAACGGGAACGCTAGACCTGTCTTGCCAGTGGTGCGAACTGCCGCTGTATGCGAAGGCCGGCACCGAAGCGCACCGCACGATGATGGCGCGCGTTAAGCGCCACGCCGATCCTGATCCTGATCCGGTAGAGCCGGTGCATACGCCGCCGGTCGAAACGAAGCCCGCCGCGCGCGCCGCGCGCTCGGCCTTTGACATTCTCTCGGGGCGCGTATGACAAAGCTCGACACGAAAGACGGCGGTCTCCCGCCGTCGCAGCATCCGACGCTCGATAACGCCAGTTTCGACGCGCTCGGCGGCATGGTTGCGGACATCGACAGCCAGGCACACGAAGCGGTGAATCCCGGCGCGGCGCAAGCGGCGGCAGAAGCCGCGGCGAGCGGGCCGGATTACCACAAGGGCGCGTGCGGCATCGTAGACCTTGCGCGCGGCATGATCGACGGCTACGCGCCGGGAGCTGGATGGGACGAACCGACCTCGGCGCGTATGGCGGCGTCGCTCACGCCCGTGTTCGAAAAATACGGCTGGGACGTGGAAAGCGCGTTCCCGTGCGAACTCGTCGCGCTGATGGTGTGCGGCCCGGTGCTGTACCAGTCGGCGCGCGCCGTGGCGCTAAAAATCCGTCAGGATCGGTTTGCGCTCGAAAACGCGCAGCGCGGCATGACGGACCCGAACACGATCAAGGGCGCGGCGGCGGCAGAATCCGGACCGGTGGCGGTCGCGGCGGGCATCGGTGATATCACGGCAGCGGATACGCTCGCCGGGGCGGTTACGAGCCTGCCTCAGTTCCCGGATATGTGATGGCGACGCGCGCACCAGTTCATGGCGTCGCGGCCAAGGCGCACATTGAGGCGGTACTCGGCGCGACGGGCTCGGGCAAGTCGTCCTATGTGAAGGCGCTCATGCAGCGCGCCAATCCGCGCCGGCTTCTGATTTTCGATCCAGAGGGCGAGTGGGGCGATTTCGGCACGATCACCACGCGTCTGCATGACGTGCTGGAAGGGTTCAAGGCCGCCGGCAAGGATGGCCCGATACGCTGCGTGTTCGTGCCGTCGCCTGACCCGGCGACGGCGGTCAAGCAGTTCGATGCAGTGTGCCGGATCGCGTTCGCGGCAGAGCGGCTGACGTTCATCGTGGACGAATTGAAAAGCGTCACGTCGCCGTCGCGCTCGCCGGTCGGCTGGGGCATGCTGACCGGGCGCGGACGGAAGCGCGGCATCATCATCTACGGTCTGTCGCAGCGGCCCGCGTCCATCGACAAGGATTTTCTCGGGAACTGCAACTACGTGCGAACCGGGCGGCTCACGTATAGCGAGGATCAGCGCGCCGTGGCGCGCGTGCTAGGTGTGGCAGAAACCGATATCGGAGCGTTGCCAGACCTCGGCTGGATTCGTCGCGACATGGCAACAGGTGACACAAAGCGCGGTAAGGGGTGACACCGATCTAGACACCGTTCTATAGAACCCGCCTCGGCGGGTTTTTTTTCGTCTGTCCGGTCGCGTTCCAGGGCGTGTTTAGGACACGACACTCGCAAAAATATTTAGTGCCGATATTGGCACTTTTGCCGGTGTCCATGAGGCGCGTTCCATAGATCGCGCATTCGTGGTTTGGGGCTCTCCGGTTGCATTCTGCGGACTCACACACGGGCCGCATGGTGCGGCGCTAACGGGGGAGTCCCAAATGAATGTCAAGTCGATCCTGCGCGCGTACGCCATGTACATCGCGTTCAACGCCGCAACCAAAATCATCGTCCGTCCGATCGCCACGTCGCTGAACGTGCCGCTGATCACGACCATCGTTTCGTAAGCGTCCCAACCATCCAACACACTTAAGGGGCGCTCATGCTGCTCATCAAGAACGTACCGTTCAACAACGTCACGGCCAACGGCGTCGCAACCGTCAATCTGCCTATCGGCATGTCGTACAACAAGATGATTCTCGCCCTCGGCGGCGGCGCTTTCACCAAGGCGATGATCACGAACATCAACGTCAAGGTGAACGGCAAGATCATTCTTCAGGAGACGGGCTCGCGCCTCGACCTGATCAACCAGTATCGCGGCCTGACGCCTTCGGCCTCTTTCCTGACGATCGACTTCACCGAGCCGCGCGCAAAGACGATGATCGAGCAGTACGTGGGCAACATCAACACGGCTTCCGGCGTGTCGTCGCTGACCATCGAAGTGACCATCGCGGGTGCAACGGCACCCACGCTCGACAGCTATTCGGAACTCGGCCCGCCGGCAGCGCTCGGCGTGATCGCCAAGCACATTCCGTTCACGCAGGCGTTTGCTTCGAGCGGCAAGATTCCGATGAAGCTGATCGATATCACGAATCGCGGAGGCATCATCAAACGCGTCCACTTTGCGCACACGGGCAATTTCGCGCAACTCGAAGTGAAGAAGAACGGCATCGTGATCTGGGACAACGTTCTCGCTGCGGTCAACAGCTTCTGGCAGGGCGAATACCAGAAGACCGCGCAGGCCAATCTCTACAGCTATGACCCGTGCGCGGACAACAACTACGCGAACGCGGTCAAGACCGCCGACGCGACGGCGCTGGAATTCAATCCGACTTTCAGCGCGGCGGATACGGTCACGGCGGTGGTCGAAGTGCTGGACGTGCTGGGCAACATGTAAAGACCGGGGGGTGCGGCTGGGCAGCTTGATTGCTCAGTCCCAGCCGCCTCTTTTTTACTCTTTCGGAGATTTACATGGACGGATTATTTGACCCGTCGTCGGTCGGGCTGGATACCAGCAACAGCTACGGATTCGTCGGCCCGCAATCGGACGGTACTTACAACATTCCCGCCACGGGCATGGCAATTAGCGGCGCGTCTGACACAGCCGGCGCGGGCTACGACTATGCGCCGGGAGTGTTCAATCTGCTGAACAACGGCCTGTCGGCGTTCACCAAGATTTACACCACGGGCCAGCAACTCGACTACAACCGGTACGAAGCAACGCAGGCCGGTTTGATCGCGGAAGGGCAGGCCGCGGGACAGGTGGCGTCGGCGCAGATCGGGGCGATCAACAGCAACAAGATGCTGATGATTCTCGGCGTGTTCGCCGTGATCGCGCTCGCGATCCACAAGGGGTAAGCCGTGTATTGGGCCATGGCGGCACAAGCCGCGTCGCAATTTGGGCAGGCACTTTTCGGCGGACCAGACGCGCCGGAAGTGTCCACCAGCACGCCGTTCAATCCGTTCACCGTGGACAACTCGGGATGGGCGGTGAATTTTGCCGGAGACGGTGGCGCGAAGGCGACCGCCAGCCCGGTATCGACGCTCGCGCAGGGGCTCGCCAGCGCGGCCAACAATGTGACCGGCGGCGGCAGCGGCGGGATGGACCCGCTCATGATTCTCCTGCTGGCGGCGGTTGCGATTGTCGCGCTGAAGCGCCACTGATCATGATCACGATCCGACATGAACCGACGACCGACACGCACCGCGCCGAAGTGGCGCGCGCGTTCGATGAATCGCCGCTGATGCGCGCGAAAACCGATACGAGCGGCGGCATGGTAGACGGCGTGGATTGCCTCGCCAACGCGCAGTTCTTTCGCGTGTTCGATGATGGCAAACCGGTTGCGTTCTACGTGCTGCGGGCGCGGCAGGGGCGTGCCGGCACTGATGCGGAGATAACGCTGGCGCACGGTCGCGCGGGCTTTGATCTGGTGGGCGAAGTGTTGCCGCTGATCGAGCGGCAATGTGCCGGATGCCACGCGCTGCGGATCGAAACGCGGCGCGCGGGTCTGATGAAAAAACTCGAGCGCGCTGGCTATGAACGAACCAGCGTGATTCTGACGAAGGAACTGAAATGATCTTGCGCCCGCAACAGGTGCGGATGCTGGCGATAGGTCTGCCGGCGACGCCCGCGAACAAGAGCAGTGACAGTAGAAGTTCATCCAACACGACGAACAACTACGCGGACAAGCGGAACGCGGTCCAAGGCGGGGTCGGCATCAGCGGCGACGGCAACTCGTCGTCGTATTACAGCGTATCGACCGATGACGGCGCGGTGCAGGCGGGAATCAGCGCGGCAGTGATTGCGGCAAACAGCGCGCTCGCGACCAACGGCGCGGTGTCGGTCAACGCGCTGGCGTCGAATACTTCGGTCGCGAATAACGCGATCAACAGCACGGTCGATGCGTCGAACCATCTGGCGGACGTTGGGCTGTCGATGCTTCAGGCAAACACCGCGCTTGCAAATTCGTTGACCGGCGGTGCACTGCAAAGCGCGCAGGCAACCACGCAGATTGCGGCAGACCTCGCAAAGACGCAGGTAGCCGCGCAGAACGACAACCGGTATCTGATTGCGGCGGGCTTGGCGGTGGTGTGCATCGTCGGCGTGGTCGCATTCACGAAGGGGAAGGGCTGATGCAACAGTTCGATATCACTGTCCAAAGCGCAGGGGGATTCACGGTCCATGCGCCGGGGCGTTACATCAAGTACCTGTCTGGCAGCAATGGCGGTGGAGACGCGTCGCTGATCATCACGCCGGGAGGTCAGGGCGGTAGCAAGATCGTCCTTCAGCCGGGGCAGGCATACCGGGTTTCGCAGAACAAGACGACGCCCGATTCGTGGACGCTCGCGAACAATGCGGGCGGCGCAACGATCATCGGAAAGGTGGTGATCGGAGATGGCCGGATCGATGACAACAGCCTGCAAGGCGTCGTACAGGTGGTCGATGGCGGCAAGTCTCGCACGCTCGCCGCACTCGCGTTTTCGATGGTCAGCGGTATGGTTGCGACGCCGAACGTCTACGGCAAGGTCGCATTGGTCAATCCGACTGGTAGCGGGGCGCGCCTGATTGTCAAGACGGTGGCGATGGCTGATGGAGCAACGGCGGTATCAAGCAACGTTGTGCCGATCGCCGGGACGTTGCCGACAACGACCAGCGGGCCGTTGCCGTCGAAGCTGATCGGGCCGTCGCGCGGTGCAAGCGTCGGTCTGATGCAAACCGATGCAACGGCAGTAGCGCCATCGACAGCGGCGTCATTCACGCAACTCACGGCACCGTCGAACAGCAATCAGGCGTTCACGTTTCAGGAGCCCGTGGTAATCCTGCCGGGATACGGATTGTGTGTGTGGTCGAACACCATGAATGCACAACTGACCGCGACATTCGAATGGTTCGAGGAACCTAACGTATGAAAGCGCCGGGGCCGCTATACATCATCGCGGCGGGAACGCTCGCGGCGGCGGCCTACATATGGTGGACAAACAGCCAGGCGAGTGCAGGGGACACCAGCACGGACCCGGACGATTCAACCGATCCGCTGTCATCGCTTGGCGATGCAGTAGACGAAGCAACGGCAACGGTGTGGAACATGGTAAATCCGACTCCCGCAAGCAGCATGCAACCCAGCGCGGCGCTGGTGGCGAAGCTTAAGCAGAACGAAGGGCTTCGCCTCACGCGGTATGCCCTCGGTGACGGTGGCTGGACCATTGGCTACGGCCATTACTCCACCAACATCGCGGACATTCCTGCGACGTGTACGCAGGCGCAGGCCGATGCGTGGTTTGCGTCCGATCTGCAGAACGCTGCGGTGAAATGGGTGCAGCTTTATGTGTCCGTGCCGCTCTCGCAGAACCAGTTCGATGCGCTGGTCGACGTGGCCTACAACATGTCGCCGCGCAGCTTCAAGAAATTCGCGGATTCGGTGAACGCGGGCAACGGGATTGACGATATCGCGCAGGCGTCGGTGTCGTGGGTGGCACCTTCGCTTCAGAACGGTATCCAGAACCGGCGCGACGCCGAAATGGCGATGTTCGATAACGGGGACTACGCATGAAAATGGATAGGAACGGTCTGCTGCTGGTCGGAGCCGCAGCAGCAGTGTTGCTGCTGGTGGTCAATCACAGCACG
Source organism: Paraburkholderia xenovorans (assembly GCF_046030735.1). GTDB lineage: Bacteria > Pseudomonadota > Gammaproteobacteria > Burkholderiales > Burkholderiaceae > Paraburkholderia > Paraburkholderia xenovorans_A. The sequence continues at coordinate 2,316 of NZ_JAQQBV010000052.1, read as the reverse complement.
AAGCCAGCGGGTGCTCCAGCAACAAACGGGCAGGGCGGCATTGCGTCGAACGCGGCTAGCTGGCTGTCCAACGTCATCAACAACGTGGGCGGCAACGCTGGGGCTACTACGGCGGCCAACGCCAGCGCGTACGCATTGCCGGGTGGCGTGACGCTGTTCGGCAACGGCACATTCGATATCGGCGGCACATACGTCGATCCGGGACAGCTGACCTACAACACGCAAACCGGTCAGGTGAGCGAGTCGGCGCTCAGCGGCATGTACGGCATCCTCGCGCCGGCAACCTACGGATTCTGATCATGACGAACAAGGAACTTTTGCTGCTGGCGCTGGTGGTGTACGTGGGCTATCGATACCAGCGTTCGCACTCGGGTACGAGCGCAATCGACAGCGTGTACGCGCGCGAGGCGTCGCAGTTCGCCACGATGGACGGTACGAACTTCACCCGCTCCGTGTGGGATTCGACCAGCGGACAACCGGGCTACATGTGGGGCACCGTGCCGGCGCAAGGCGGCTTGTCCACGCAGGCGATTCCGATGCAGTTGACCGGAAACGTGTTTGGACACATGTAATGCGAGTCAAAACCGAACTGATGATTCTCGGCGCGGTGATGACGCTCGGCGTCGTCGTCGGGCTGAGAAGCCGCAGCGTGGCGAGCGGCGTCTATTCGGCGGCCGGCGACGCGTTTTCGTTCGTTGATGGAAACCTCACGAACGCGGTGCTATCGATTCCGGGCATGACGCTGTTTCAGGACAGCGCGGGCAACTTCAATCCGGTCAACGCCGGGTACGAGGCAGGCGAAGCGACGCGGCAAGCGGTATCGAATCTTTTCAATGGACTGTCCACTACGCCGCCGCCGGCTGAGGGGATGGGGGCAGCACAAACCAATTTTGGCGGCTATGTCTCGATGTAAAACCATACAGGGGAAAAACGATGAAAGCATTTTGGGCACGTTTGCAGGAACCCAGCACGCACGCCGCGCTGGCCGGTCTGTCGGCAGTCGCAGCGCAGGGTGCGGTCGCACTTGGCGCTGATCCGCATGTCGTGGGCGCGGTGGGCACGGCGGCGGCCAGCATTTTCGGCCTGCTCGGCGTGTTCCTCGGCGAAGCGACGGCCGCGTAATGGATGCCGCGCTAATCTGGCAGATCGGCGGGACGCTGGTCGCGGCTGGCGCGGCGTACGCAGCGATCCGCACTGACCTACGCAACATGCATGAGCGCATTGCGGCGCTCGAAACGCGGTTCAACAACCATATCGAAAAGGGCCTGACTCATGGCAACTCGTAAGCGCAAGACCACGCGTCGCAAGACGCACAAGACCCCGGCACGCAGCAAGCGCACGGGCCGATTCCTGAAGAAGTAACGGAGACACCATGCCGAAAATCGACTGGAAATCCGCCGCCATCGGGGCCGCTGCTGTGTACGGCTTTTTGTGGTGGCAGGCGAAGAAGGCCAAGACAAGCACGACCGCCACAACGTAATAAAAACGCCCGCCGAAGCGGGCTTTTTTATTGAGGGCGTGGGACTTCGCAAAAGATATAGGTGACGTCAGGCTGAAGTCGTCGCACTTGGGCGGCCGTGTTGCCGATACTCGACATGACAGCTTGCACCTCTGCGATGGGCGCGTTCACAAGGAACCCATAACCCTCGGGCCTGTCGGGAGCATCGCTGGTGATGAAAAATAGTGGCTCGTCGCTGTAGCCAACAACGTCGCCAACGGTCATGTTAAAAAACGTAAGCGCGTCGTTACTCGACTTGTGAAAAGCATTCACGCCGCGCGCCATCGTACGAAATGCCGGCGTCTGAATTGCATGAGACTGAACCAGCGGAGCAAAGAAATCGTGGACGGAGAGAGAGCAGTCAATAGTGCGGTCTAGCTGGTAAGCGTGGGCAGAAAGCGGGAGCGCGAGCGACGCGGCGATGAGAAGAGTTTTGAAATTCATGAAGTCTCCTTTTGAGCAGCGTGGATGATACCGAAACGGCGCGCGAGGAAGGCGCGGCGGGCGCGGGCGTTTTCAATGGTGGCGTCGAACGTGCCGGCGACCTTTGCGCGAGCCACCTTGTCGGCTACGTTCCAGTGTCGGATATAGTAGTCGCGGCGGTAGGCATTGCCGGCGTAACCTGGTGCGAGAGCGGACACCCAAAGTTCTAAATCTTCAAACGTAACAACGACTTGGCCGAACAGATCGAGCATAAAAAAACCCCGGCTGCAAACCGGGGAAAAGAAGTATTACGTGACCTTTTATCGACGCTTACGCGGCAAGCTTTAGGGCTGACAATCTGTTGACTTCGCGGCGCTTCCGCAATTTGACATAAG
>NZ_JAQQBV010000051.1:0-38374 GCF_046030735.1 Paraburkholderia xenovorans | reverse complement strand
GATGGCGCTGATCTTTACCGGTAGCTAAACCCATTGCAGCGTTCCCAGCACCGCAAATTTCCACGCGGTGCCCAATAGCGCTATTCCCGCAGCTTTTCGCCATCGTCTTGATCCCGACAGCGCCACCGAACGTGTTGCCGCACGTTCTTCTTCGCGCATCCGGACTTTGAATCTCCTATTCGAGTCTTCCAGGCCGGACTGAAATGTTCGAAGAACTGTTGTCGGAATCATCAAGCAGAAGTACTGGCAAATACATTATGGAAGTTCAGAAAGGTTAGTCACAGTGATCAAAACGATAAGAGCAGTTCTGTTGGGGTTGGCTATTTCCGTGGGTGCGCTTTCTGCGCAAGCCGGCGAGACGAAAAAGGTCGATGTTCTGCTGGTGGGCGGCGGCATCATGAGTTCGACGCTGGGCGTATGGCTTCACGAACTCCAGCCCGACTGGTCGATGATGATGATCGAGCGTCTGGACGGCGTGGCCAAGGAAAGCTCGAATGGCTGGAACAATGCCGGCACCGGACATTCGGCGCTGGCCGAACTCAATTACACGCCTGAGAAGCCGGACGGCTCGATCGACATTTCGAAGGCTGTCGAGATTAACGAAGCCTTTCAGGTGTCGCGCCAGTTCTGGGCGTGGCAGGTCAAAAACGACGTGCTCAAGAATCCGCGCTCGTTCATCAATTCGACGCCGCACATGAGCTTTGTCTGGGGCGACGACAACGTTCGTTTCCTCAAGAAACGTTACGACGCGCTGCAAGCGAGCCCGTTGTTCCGCGGTATGAAGTACTCGGACAACTTCGATCAGATCAAGCAGTGGGTTCCGCTGATGATGGAAGGCCGCGATCCGAAGCAGAAGGTTGCGGCAACGTGGTCGCCGGTGGGCACCGATATGAACTTCGGCGAGATTACGCGCCAGTTTGTCGGCTACCTGCAGAAACAGCCCGGCTTCGATCTCTCGCTCTCCAGCGAAGTGCGCAGCATCACGCGCAATGCCGACGGCACGTGGCGAGTGTCCTACGTGAAGACCCAAACGGGTGATTCCCCGCAGGACGTCGACGCGAAATTCGTGTTCATCGGCGCAGGCGGCGGTGCGTTGCACCTGCTGCAGGCGTCGGGTATTCCGGAAGCGCGCGACTACGGTGCGTTTCCTGTCGGCGGTTCGTTCCTCGTGACGGAAAATCCGGAAGTAGTAAACCGGCACCTGGCCAAGGCATACGGCAAGGCTTCCGTCGGTTCGCCGCCGATGTCGGTTCCGCACCTGGACACGCGCATTATCGACGGCAAGAAGATCATTCTGTTCGGACCGTTCGCGACGTTCTCGACCAAATTCCTGAAGAATGGCTCGTACCTCGATTTGCTGAGCAGCACCAATACGCATAACGTGATGCCGATGGTGCACGTGGGCATCGACGAGTTTCCGCTCGTCCAATACCTGGCGGGTCAGTTGATGCTGAGCGACGACGATCGCTTCAACGCGTTGAAGGAATACTTCCCGTTGGCGAAGAAGGAAGACTGGCGCCTGTGGCAAGCCGGTCAGCGCGTCCAGATCATCAAGCGCGATGCGGCGAAGGGCGGAGTGCTCAAGCTCGGTACGGAAATCGTGAGCTCGCAGGACGGCAGTATCGCGGGCCTGCTGGGCGCGTCGCCGGGCGCGTCGACCGCTGCGCCGATCATGCTCGGCCTGCTCGAGAAGGTGTTCAAGGACAAGGTCGCGACGCCGGCGTGGCAGGAGAAAATCCGCCAGATCGTTCCGAGCTATGGCACGAAACTCAACGACAGCCCGGCGAAGGTTTATCAGGAATGGACCTACACCAGCGACGTGCTGCAACTGACGCCGCCGCCGCAAATCGACCTCACTACGACGCCGGGTTCGAAGCCCGAGGCCGCCACGCCTCAGCCGGCCAAGGCTGCGGCTGACATGGCGCTGTAACCCCGAAAATGACAGCGGAGCACCTCCCGTTCCGCTGTCTGAACCCTCGAGAAACCGGCGCGAGTGGAACGCGCTTTCCTATAGACGAACGCCATTCGCATACGTCGACAAGAGTTCGCACGATACCCGTAGCGCGAACACTGACCATGACATAGTGAACTCGTAAGGTCTCTGCGACGGGCTTCGCTCACGTTTCGCTCACGTCAGTCGGCAGAGTGCCTGCGTCCCAGTCAATCTTCCAATAGGTCAAAGCTCTTCTCGGGGGTGGTATGGTGCAAGTCAGTGGTTTTCAGCGTCCAGACGCGTTCTTTCCCAAAACGTCCAAAGCCGGCTCGCCGAATTCGTCGGGCAGCACGCCGACGAACGCACAGAGCGCGTCGGCTGCGCTATCGAACTACATGAGTCAGAACGGTATTTCGTCGCTGGACCCGAATCAGTTGTACCAGTTCGCGTACTCGCCTTTATCGGGCACGCCGTCGACGGTTTCCGACGCCGCGAAGTGGATGCTGTCGCATCCCGACACGCTCAACCAGATCGAAACGCATGACGTACCGGGCTCCGACGGCATTGCCGGCGCGAACGACTTCCAATGGGCGGCGCAGGGCGGCCTCGACACGTCCGACGACACGCTGCCCGACCAGTTCACCTCAGATGGCTTCCTGAATCCCGCGTATGCGGCCGCAATGATCAACGCCGCTGAAGTAGCGACGGGTTCCGGCAGCGGCAGTGGCGACGATACGCCGCTGGACGCGCAAAGCGCGTCGGGCGCGCTGGCGGGTTATATGAGCCAGAACAATATTCCGTCGTTGAATCCGAACCAGTTGTATCAGCTCGCGTACGCGCCGAAATCGGGCACGCCGTCCACCGTCTCCGATGCCGCGAAGTGGATGCTGTCGAACCCCGGCACGTTCAACCAGATCGAAACGCATGACGTGCCGGGCTCCGACGGTATCGCCGGTGCGAACGATTTCCAGTGGGCAGCGCAAGGTGGACTCGGCACGTCTCCGATGAACGCACAAAGCGCTGCGGGCGCGTTGTCGGGTTACATGAGCCAGAACAATGTTGCGTCGTTGAATCCGAACCAGTTGTATCAGCTCGCGTACTCGCCGAAATCGGGCACACCGTCGGCAGTCTCCGACGCCGCCAAGTGGATGCTCAAGCATCCGGGCACCTTCAATCAGCTCGAAACGCATGACGTGGCGGGCGCCGACGGCATTGCCGGCGCGAACGACTTCGAGTGGGCAGCGCAGGGCGGCCTCGATGCTTCCGCGAGCGACGACGATGCGGACGCTTCGTCAGCCGGTGCGGATAACGCTGGCACGCCGACGAACGCGCAAAGCGCATCGGGTGCATTGTCGGCTTATATGAGTCAGCACGGCATCCCGACGTTGAACCCGAACCAGTTGTATCAGCTCGCGTATTCGCCTGCGTCGGGCACGCCGTCGACAGTCTCCGACGCCGCGAAGTGGATGCTGTCGCATCCCGGCACGTTCAACAAGATCGAGACGCACGACGTGCCGGGCGCGGACGGCATTGCCGGTGCGAACGATTTTGAGTGGGCAGCGCAAGGGGGTCTCGCTTCTTCTGCGAAATTCTCCCCCAAGCAGTTTGCGTAATTGCAGCGGAAGTCCGCTCGAATTCCTGTTGCAACAGGGGTAGAAGGGAAAGGCTGGCCGTAGTCTACGGCCGGCCTTTAATCGTTCGTGATCGACATGAAGATGCCGGGACATTCTAAAGTTGTCGCGTGCCACGCAGATGAAACCGCGAGGAAGGATGCCATAACGTTGAGACGGAAACGAGATCGTCACCGGTTCGGGATTCGTGATACACGACGAGACACGGCTCCCCAAGCTGCATCTTCAGTTCATCACGAATAGCCGGCGGTGGCCGCTGCGCGAAAACACGCAGCGCCGTCACGCGCAGCGAGAGTGTGTCGCGCAAATACTCTCCAGGCGTGCGCCGTGTGAAGTCCTGCTCGTCATAGTGCGGAACCCTGGCTGAATCGACATGGAGTTCTTCGAGCTGGACCGGAACGCCGTCGTCGAAATGAACGGTTTTTGAGCGCAATAGTTCACGCACCGGCTCGCCCGGCCTGACTTCGAATATGCGCTGCATCCTGTCGTCCACCCCACGCTCCAACGCCATCACGAGTGCGCGATGCGTGCGGCCGCTCTCGCGGATATCGACCGCAATCGGGCGAATCTCCACCTTATCCGTGTAGCCTGGCGTTACATAGGTTCCCGATCCGGGAACACGCGCCAGAACACCTTCGTCGGCGAGTTCACGAAGCGCTCTCGATACAGTCATGCGAGCGAGGTTGAGTTCCATCGCCAGTTCCACTTCGACGGGAATGCGCGCGCCGCTGCCCCATACGCCGTCGCGAATGCACTTAAGCACATAACGCTTAACCTGAACATACGGTGGCAACGCCTGCCGGCCCGTGCGGTTTGTCGGGCGTTGGCACGGTTCGTGACCCGCATCTGATTCTCTGCTCATCCCTCACCACTCATCAACTTGTCTTTACATGCATATACTAGATATGAGGCGAGCCACATGCAATCGCTCAGCGGAACGGCCGGGTCGTGAGCAGCGCAGACGGTTGAAGGGCGGGCGCTGAATTTTTATTTTTTTTCGACTTGCAGCCCCCTCTGAATGCTGCCAACATTCAGCTATACATGTAAAGACAAGTAGACGTGTCCCACAGCAGGAGAAAAGAGACGCTCGTGCAGCAGGTGTGGGGCGCGGGATGTTGCAAAACCGCGAGAAACGAGGCGGTTTTTTACCCGTCGATAAGGACGAAATCGTGATTTCTTTCGAGAGTGTTACCAAGCGCTATCCCGATGGCACTACGGCAGTGAACGAACTATCGTTCGAGGCGCCGTCGGGCCAATTAACGGTGCTCGTCGGCCCGTCAGGCTGTGGCAAGACGACCTCGTTGCGAATGGTGAATCGTCTGATCAGGCCATCGTCCGGGGTGATCCGGCTCGGCGGCGAATCTACCGCGAATATGGACGAGGCCGCGTTGCGGCGGCGCATCGGCTACGTGATCCAGCATGCGGGCCTGTTTCCGCATCGAACGATTCTCGACAACGTCGCGACCACCGCGCGGCTCAACGGCAAAAACAGGAAAGAGGCCCGCGCAATCGCACAGGAACTGATCGAGCGAGTCGGGCTCCCGCACGCGTTCGGCGCGCGCTACCCATGGCAGCTTTCGGGTGGCCAGCAGCAACGCGTGGGCGTGGCGCGCGCGCTCGCGTCCGATCCGCAATTCATGCTGATGGACGAGCCATTCAGCGCGGTCGATCCGGTCGTGCGGACGCAACTTCAGGATGAATTCCTGCGGCTGCAACGTGAGATCGGCAAGACGATCATCATGGTTACGCACGACATCGACGAAGCCCTCAAGCTCGGCGATCAGGTGGCGGTGCTGCGCACCGGCGGCCAGCTCGCGCAGATCGCATCGCCGCAGGAACTGCTGCGCCAGCCTGCGAATGCGTTCGTCGCCGATTTCATCGGCCGTGATCGCGGATATCGTTCGCTCGGGTTCGAGGCGCTCGGTTCGGAGCTGACGGTAGGTCCCGAACCCACCGTCACGCTGGGCTGTGCACCTGCAACAGCGCGCAGCCAGGCGCGTGGCCGCTGGCTGCTTGTCGTCGACAATCTCAACCGGCCGCTCGGCTGGGTCGAGCCGGCCGAACTGGCGGGACCGGTGCGCACCGAGGACCTTAACCTGAGCGGAACAATCGCGACCGTGAGCGGCACGTTGCGGCAACTGCTCGACGCCGTCCTCAGTTCGCCCGCCCGGCGCGGTCCGGTAGTCGGCCTGGATGGGGCTCTGCTCGGCACGCTGAGCGGCGAGCAGGTGATCGGTCTGATCGACGGGCGGCCCGCTGACCCGATGAGGAGGTCGGCATGAATTTCGCCTGGCTCGTCCGCGAATCGGGTGCGATAGCCATGCTGTTCGGCTGGCATCTCGCGCTTTCGCTCGTGCCCGTCGTGCTCGGATTGATCTGTGCGATTCCGCTGGGCTGGCTCGCTCATCGCAGCGGTGTGTTCAGGTCTGTGCTGCTCGGTGCGGTGGGCCTGCTCTACACGATCCCATCGCTGGCTCTGTTCGTTCTGCTGCCCGCCATTCTCGGCACCCGCATCCTCGACCCGATCAACGTGGTCGTCGCACTGACCGTCTACACCATTGCGCTGATGGTGCGCACCGTCGACGACGGCCTCGGCGCCGTGCCGCCGGAAACGGTGCAGGCGGCCAGTGCGATGGGCTATCGGCAGTTTCATCGCTTCCTGACGGTGGAGCTGCCCGTTGCCGTGCCGGTAATTACCGCAGGGTTGCGCGTGGCGGTGGTATCGAACGTGAGTATCGTGTCCGTTGCAGCGCTCGTCGGTATGCCGCAACTCGGCGCGCTATTCACGCAAGGACTCCAACTTCATTTCCTCACTCCGATTGTGGCCGGCATCGTGCTCTGCGTGTTTCTCGCGGTGGCGCTCGACGGCCTCGTCGTTCTGATTGGCCGCTCGCTCACACCGTGGCGGCCGGAGGCAACACGCTCATGATCGACTGGTTACTTGACGGCTCTCACTGGGCCGGCGCAGACGGCATCGTCAATCTGATTGTCCAACACCTCGCTTACACGGGAATGGCGCTTCTCGCCGCGTCGGTGGTCGGCATTCCGATCGGGTTGTACGTCGGACACACGCGGCGTGGCGTTTTCGTCATTGCCGGCTGTGCGAACGCATTGAGGGCGCTCCCGAGCCTCGGCCTGATTGCGCTGCTCGTCATTCTGTTTGGACCGGTGTTCGAGTCCGATCTGGCGTTCGAGGTGCCGAGCCTGATCGTGCTGGCCGTACTGGCCATGCCGCCCATCGTGACGGCCACCTATGCGGGCATTCTCGCGGTAGACCCGGCGGTGGTCGACGCGGCGCGAGGCATGGGATATCGCCCGCTATGGCTGCTGCTCGGCGTCGAGGTGCCGTGCGCGTTGCCCATGATTATCTCCGGGCTACGCAGCGCGACCCTGCAGACCATCTCGACAGCAACGATTGCCGCGTACGTATCGCTCGGCGGCCTGGGGCGACTGATCATCGACGGGCGCGCGCAGAACGACTATCTGCAGATGACCGCTGGCGCGATTCTCGTCGGCGTGCTCGCTCTGTCGGCCGATCTTGTGCTCGGCGTTCTGTCGCGGGCAGTCGTTTCGCCGGGCCTCACGCAGCGGCAAAAAAAGCATTCTAAAAAACGGTCGATGAACCTGGTGAGCGAGTGAAGCGGCGGCGCGAGTTCGTCGCGCTGACTTTCCGATTTGAAATGTCAATTTGAGAGGAACAGACCATGATGAAGAAGCTATGCGTTGCGACGTGCGCTCTTGCGATTTCCGCCGCGATCACCCTGTCGGCCGAAGCCGCCGACAACCCGCTTTCGTCGGGCGGCAGCACTGCCGCGGCCGGCACCGTGGTGGTCGGCTCGGCCGATTTTCCCGAAAGCGAACTGCTCGCTACGATTTACGCGCAGGCTCTGCGCGCGAAGGGCATCAAGGCCGATACCAAACTCAACATCGGTAGCCGCGAGGTGTACATGCCGGCACTGCTCGACGGATCGATCAGCGTGATTCCCGAGTACACCGGCGCGACGCTCAGCTATCTCGACAAGGACGCGTCCGCGCATACGCCCGACGACGTGGCGAAGGCATTGGCCTCGGCGTTGCCGAAGAACGTCGCGATGCTCACGTATTCAAAGGCCGAGGATACCGACGTGCTTGCGGTGACACAGGCGACGGCGAAGAAATACTCATTGACCTCGATCTCCGATCTCACGCAAGTGGCCGGACAATTGGTACTCGGTGGACCGCCTGAATGGAAGACGCGCCGCGAGGGCGTAGTAGGGCTCAAGGATGTCTATGGACTGACCTTCAAGTCGTTCAAGACGCTCGACGTGGCAGGACCGATTACGCTGTCTGCGCTGAAGAACGGCCAGGTGCATGCGGCGGACATGACGTCGACGGACCCGGCCATGAAGCAGGACAAGCTGATCGCGCTGAAGGATCCGAAGAACCTTTTCCCCGCGCAGAACATTGTGCCGCTCGTCGCGAAGGACAAGCTCAACGACAAGGTGGAGCGGGTACTGAATGACGTGTCCGCCGCGCTGAGTACGGACGACCTGGTTGTCATGAACAGCCGCCTCGCCAATCAGGAGAGCTTCGATACCGTCGCAGCAGACTGGCTGAAGAAGAAAAAGCTCGATCGCTAACGCGACGCTCGCGCGCGCAAGCCGGGTACCTCGCGCCGGCCAGGATGACGGTTTCGAATGCTCTCAAGGCAATCAGATAAAGGATAGGAAGTGACACAGCAATCTCCGGTCGATAGTACCGGCATCAGACTCGGAAAGGCACGCACGTGTGTCGCTGACATTGCCGCAATTGCGGCCGGCGCGCAGGTTCTGCTCGACCCACCTGCACTCGACGGCATGCGGCAAACACACGAACGCGTATTGCTGATGATGGAGCGCAAGCAGGCCATCTACGGCTTGACCACGGGTGTGGGCGATCTGTACACGCAGACGTTGTCGTCCGCAGAAATGGCGTGCGCCCAACTGAACATGCTGAAGAGTCACGCGTGCGGCGTGGGCAAGCCGTACACGCCGGCAGAGGTGCGGGCGATCATGGCGACCCTGATCAAGAGCCTGCTGCAGGGCGCGAGCGGAGTGAGCACGTCGCTGGTGGAAACCATGGCCGCGATGCTGAACGCGGGCGTTGTTCCGTACGCACCGAGCGGCGGTTCGGTCGGCTATCTGATCGCGACCGCGCACATAGGGCTGGTGATCTTCGGCGAAGGGCAGGCATGGTACGGCGGCGAATTGTTGCCGGGCCGCGAGGCGATGCGGCGCGCGGGCATCGACGTGCGGGAGCCGGGGCTTCGCGAAGGCCACGCGCTCCTGAGCGGCACCTACGAGATCACCGGCATCGGCGCGCTCGCGGTGCACCGCACCGCCCAGCTGATCGAGACGGCCGACGTGGCGGGTGCAATGAGCCTTGAAGGTCTGCGCGGCAACAGCCGCGGCTATGACGAGCGGTTGCAGCTTCTGCGCCCGCATCCCGGCCAGGTGGAGACCGCGCGCCGGCTGCGCGAGATGCTTGCCGGCAGCGAGATTCTCGAATTCAACCAGCATCATCGCCTGCAGGACGCATTGAGTCTGCGCTGCATTCCGCAAGTGCATGGCGCAGTGCGGGACGCGTTGGAATACTGCCGCAACGTGTTGGACATCGAGATCAACTCGGTCACGGACAATCCGGTCTTCGTCGATGAAGGCGAGCATCTGGCCGCGCTGCCGGGCGGCAACGGCCACGGCGCGCCAACGGCACTCGCGCTGGACTTTCTGGCGATCGCCATCGCCCATCTGAGTACGATGTCGCAGGCTCGTTCCGACCGCTTGACCAATGAGCACATCAGCGGATTGCCGCCATTTCTGGTGGCGCAGAGCGGTGCGAATTCCGGTCTCATGATTCCACCGTACGTCGCCGCGGCGCGCGCCGGCGAAAACCGTGCGCTGGCAGCGCCGGCGAGCGTGCATACGGTCTCGACGTGCGCGAGCCAGGAAGACCACATCAGTATGGGTGTGACCGCCGCACAGAAGGCAATGACGGCAATCGACAACGCATTGGACATCCTGAGCGTCGAGCTGCTTTGCGCCGCGCAGGCGCTCGAGTTTCATCGCCCTCTACGGGCCGGAAACGGTACGGGCGCCGTCTACGACGCGATCCGGCAACGTGTACGCGTACTGGAGAGCGATCGCGAACTGCATCACGATCTGCGAGCCGTGCGCGACCTGATCCAGTCCGGCGTGCTGGCGCAGGCAGTGGATCGCGCAGGTTCGTGAACGGCGTATTGTCGCTCTGCCGGTGCGACGGGAACCTGGTTTGCCCGCCGCGGCGGGCGCATTTGACATGAAGTAGGGAGTACGGAATGCAGGAAAAAGTGGCTGTTGTGGGTGCGGGAACGATGGGCGCCGCGATTGCCGGCGTATTTGCTTCGCGGGGTTATAAGGTCGCCGTTTATTCACGCAGCGAACGTACGCTCGACGAGGCACGCGTCACAGTCGAACGATTGGCTGGAGAAGATGTACTCGTCGACTATACGGGGTCGCTCGAACAGTGCGTGAGCGGCGCCTCGATCGTAAGCGAAAACGTGGCCGAAGACGTTCACGTCAAGCAGCAGATTTTCAGGGACGTTGAGGACGTTGTGTCGGCGGACTGCCTGCTGACTACGAATACGTCCAGCGTACCGATCACGGCCATCGCCGAGGGTTTGCGCCACCCGGAGCGGGTAGTGGGACTTCACTGGTTCAATCCCGCGGCAATCATGCCGCTGGTGGAGATCGTGCGTGGCGAATTCACAACCGACGAAACCGTGCGCCGCACTCGCGCCGTATGCGTTCGCATCGGCAAGGAGGCGATCGAGGTCAATCAGGACATCGCCGGATTCGTCGTGAACCGTCTGCAATACGCGATGTTGCGCGAGGCGCTCTATCTGGTGGAAAAGGGCGTGGCGTCGGTCGAAGACGTCGACCGCGCGGTCGAGACCACGCTTGCGCCGCGCTGGTCGGCATCCGGCCCGCTGCAACTGATGGATCTGGCCGGACTGGACGTGGTGGAAAAGGTGTCCGGTATTTTGATGCAATCCCTGTCGCGCGACACCGGTACGTCGGCGATCGTCCGGCAGTTGTGCGACGAGCAGGCATTCGGCATCAAGAGCGGACGGGGCTTCTATCAGTGGACCGCCGACAGCATCGCGTCGACACTGCGGCGCCGCGACGAGACCGTGCAAATATTGCAGAAGCACAGCGCGAGCAAGACGGCGCGTTGAATCGATCCCGCGTTCAGGGGCCGTTCAGAACGCTACCGAGTCCAGCGATGAACGGCTGAAAAAAGTATGCCGCGAGCCGGGATGCAGGAAACGGGTGAACGTCGTGACCGAGCTGCTCACCCATGTTTTGCGGGTAACCAGCAGGCAGGGTTCGACTTCGTTGACTTCCAGCAGCGACGCTTCGGTCGTGTCGGGGTTGATCGCCTGCATTTCGTGCTCGGCGGAGGTCGGCTGGGCGATCGACTGCAGGTAGTCCGTGGTCGACTTTTGCGTGAAGTCCTGACGCAGGTAGTCAGGTGCGAAGCTGGGTGCGACGAAACGGTCTTCGAGCTGGACCGGTATGCCGTCGGCGCAGTACACGATCAGGCTGTGAAAGAGAGCGTCGCGGCGTGTCGTTTCCATGCGGGCGGCGACTTCGGCATTCGGTCGAACACGCGTGAGATCGTGAACGCGAATCGTCAGGTTCTGACCACGCGAACGGATGTCGTCGGCAATGTTGTGCAGGTGGATGAACGTTGACGCCGCCTTGGGCTGCGCCACGAAAGTGCCGACACCGTGCAGGCGTTGCAGCACGCCATTGTTCGACAGTTCGCGCAGAGCGCGGTTGACCGTAAGCCGGGACGTGCCGAAGACCGTAACAAGCTCGTTTTCACTCGGAATCTTTTCGCCGGGTCGATACGTGCCATTGGCTATCCGGTCCAGTACGTACTGTTTGATTTGCTCGTAGAGCGGCAGCGGCAGACCTGCATTGACGTTTCTCGGGGAAGCTTGGCGCATGTTCGGTTTCGCCGCGGTGGTTCGCGGCATGGTTGGCGGTGCGCCAATCTTAACATGCCAGGTATAGATGACCTGGGCGCTGGCGTGTGAACGAACGGCAGGCGTGCATCCTGTCTGGCCACTTATAACAGGTGTTTTTGAAACACTTGTACTTGTAAAGACATGTATTTACCATTGATGAAGGTGGCATGAAATGCGTGTTGGGTGCGTCAAACGCAACGCGCGATACGCGGCAAGCTGCTCAGGTCGCGCGGACAGGTCAAGTCCGCGCTCTTTCCTTCTGTTCACCAGGTGCTGTTTATGACAATTTCGCACGACGCTTCTTCGAAGGCCACCGCAGCGGCCGGTCCTCTGGCCGGCCTCAGGGTGGTCGACTTCACCCGAGTGCTGGCAGGCCCGTTCGCCACGGCACTCCTCGCGGACCTGGGCGCCGAGGTCATCAAGATCGAATCGTCGCAAGGTGACGACTATCGGCATGTCGGGCCGTTCGTGGACGGTTCGAGCGCACTGTTCATGTTCGCGAACCGGGGCAAGAAGAGCGTGGTGCTCGACCTGAAGGACCCCGCAGACCTGGCTCGCGCCGTTGCGTTGGCGGAAACAGCGGATGTCGTCGTGGAAAACTTTCGGCCGGGTGTGGCGAAGAAGCTCGGCATCTGCCACGAGGCGCTTCGCGCCCGCAACGAGCGGCTGGTGTACGCGAGCATTTCCGGTTTTGGCCAGAACGATACGTCGAACCGCCCGGCCTACGACCTCGTGGTGCAGGCGATTACCGGTCTCATGTCGATTAATGGGGATCGCGATCGTCCGCCGACGATCGTGGGCGAGGCTTTTGGCGACCTTTCCGCGGGTCTGTTCGCGTCGTGGGGCATTCTTGCTGCACTGGTGCAGCGCCAGACAACGGGGGAGGGTTGCTATCTGGACATCGCGATGTTCGATACGCTGCTTACCCTGATGCCGACGGCCACTTGTGCGTACATCGCGACGGGAACAGCGCCGACCAGAGTCGGTAACCGTCATCCGCTATCGGCGCCGTTCGGTGCTTTCGCCGCGCGAGACGGCAATTTCATTCTCGCGGTACTGAACAACAAACTGTTCGCGGTCTTCGCAAAGTTGATCGGGCGTCCTGATCTGATTTCCGATCCGCGCTACGAGTCAGACGAGTCTCGCGGTGTCAACGAGACAGCGCTGAGGGAAGCGATCGAAGGTTGGTCTCGCGAACTCGACGTGGCCGTCATTCTCGATGCGCTGTCCGCCGCGGGCATTCCTTGCGCACCGATCGAGAACGTGGCTCAAGCCGTGGACAGCGAGCAGGCCGCACGCCGTTCGTTGTACCGCTCCGGCGCGATGGGAGACGTCCGCGTGAAATTGCCTGAGCAGCCCGTGCATTTCTCGACGATGACACGAGGACACGCAATCCATGCGCCCGAGCTGGGCGAACATACGGGCGAACTGGAAAACTGGCTCGCTCGTGAAAAAGACAATTGCTGACAAGGTTGAAACGACGATCATGAGCCAATTCGTACGACTCGAACTCGACGGTCCAGTGGCGACCGTCACGATCAATCGCCCGGAAGCGTCGAATGCGCTGAACGACGACGTTCGACGCGGCCTGTTCCAGGCGTTGGACACGGTGGAACAGACTGACTCGATACGCGCGGTGATCGTTACCGCGGCTGGAGAAAAGGTATTCGCGGCGGGCTCCGACATCAAGGATATGGTGCACATGAACGGACAGGAGTCCGTTGCCTTGTCGGAATCGGCTTTGCAGTTGAATAACCGAGTCGCTTTCCTGCGCAAGCCCGTGTTGTGCGCGGTGAACGGCTGGTGCCTCGGCGGCGGACTCGAACTGGCGCTGGCGTGCGACATCCGTGTGGCGGCCGAGCATGCGCGTTTCGGTTTTCCGGAAGCGAAGCTCGGCATCATGCCCGGTACCGGCGGCGTGCCGCGTTTGTTGCGCACGGTAGCGGGTGGTGTCGCGCGACACATGCTGCTGACCGGCGAATTCCTTAGCGCACAACGCGCTTACGAAGTCGGCTTAGTCACCTGTGTGGTACCGATCGATCGCCTGCTGGCCGAAACGCGGGCTATGGCGAGCCGCGTGGCAGCGCTCGGCCCGGTGGCACTGGAAAGAATCAAACACACGATCAGCGTTGCCGAGAGTGCAACGTTATCCGAAGGCATCCGGTCGGAAACCGACGCGTGCGCGCTGTGCTTCGACACGCTGGATAAGGTGGAAGGCATGACGGCGTTCATCGAGAAGCGGCCTGCGCAGTTCAAAGGGTGTTGAGGGTGGTGTTTTTATTAATTCTATTAATTAGATATACGTAGCATCAATGTTATTCAAACGAACCCCATGACAGTTTGGAGAGTGATAATGAAGAGAAGTCTTTTCGTAATCGGCATGATGAGTTGCGTTGCCAGTGCGGCCCACGCGCAAAGCAGCGTCACGCTGTACGGCGTCATCGACGAAGGTCTGAACTACACGAGCAACGCAGGCGGCGGCAAGCTCTATTCGCTGTCCAGCGGCGATGTTGAAGGCTCGCGCTGGGGACTGAAGGGCACTGAGGATCTGGGTGGCGGACTGTCGGCGATCTTCCAGCTTGAAAACGGGTTCAATGTGAACAACGGAAGATTGGGCCCTGAAAACCAGATATTCGGCCGCCAGGCATACGTCGGATTATCGAGCGCGACGTACGGTACGCTCACGTTCGGGCGTCAGTACGATTCTCTGGTCGACTATCTCGCGCCGTTGACGTCGAACGGCAACTGGGGCGGTGCGATGTTTTCGCACCCGTACGACAACGACAATACCGACAACACGTTTCGCCTCGACAACGCTGTGAAGTTTGCGAGCGCGAGCTATGGCGGATTCACGTTCGGCGGCACCTACGCGTTCAGCAATTCAACTGCGTTCGCGAGCAACCGCGCGCTGAGCGTCGGGGCACAGTACACCGTCGGCGGCCTGACTGCGGCGGCTGCGTATCTCAACGTCGATAGTCCCAATAACGGCGCGGCGGGCGCGGTCGCGAACCTCGGCTCGGCTGGAGCGGATGGCAGCTTTACCGCCGACCGGCAACGCGTTTTCGGCGCGGGTGTCAATTACACGCTGGGGTCTGCGACACTGGGCTTCGTCTACACGCACACGGATTTGTCGCGGCCCGATGCAACGCTGTACGCGTCGTTGACGCCGAGTCCGACGCTCGGGGCGGCCTCTTCGCTGAAGTTCAATAACTTCGAACTGAATGCGAAGTATCAGTTCACGCCTGCGTTCTACGTCGGCGGTATGTACACGTTCACGTCGGCGACCTATGCGGGTACGTCGGGTGAAAGTGCAAAGCCGAAGTACCATCAGTTCGGGTTAATGGCCGACTACAATCTTTCGAAGCGGACAGACATTTATATCCAGAGCGTCTACATCAAGGTCGCGAACGACTCGGCGGTAGCGGGAACGGGGCTCGAATTCGCATCGAATCCGGACATCGCCAATCCTTCGTCGAACAACCGGCAATTCGTGGCGCGTGTGGGCATTCGCCATCAGTTCTGACGGTCCATCCGCGTAACCGATTCCTTCAGCAGACCACGGAGCCATGTGAGTCCCGGATCTGCTGTCCGATGCGCGTGCCATTGCAGGGTCTGCTGCATGACCGGCATCGGAAACGGGACATCGCGAATCACGATTGGCGCGTACTCTTGTACGCGCTTTGCCAGCCTGCGATGCACGGTAGCGATGCGTTGTGTCCCGACCACCAGTTGCGCTGAAGTCGCAAAGCTGAAGGTGGTGACTTCCACACGGCGGGATACGCCGAGGTGCGGCACGAACCAGTCCTCCATCGCAGGGTGTCCCTCGCCCGGAAGCACGACGACGTGGCCGGCGTCGAGGTAAGTCTCCTGCGTCAACGGCGCGCGGGCGAGCGGCGAGTCCTTCCACAGCACGCAGCAAAACTCTTCCTCCAGCACGACCTCCATAGGGTGTTCCGACGAACAATATTCGCTCGGAATGATGAGCATGTCGGCATCCGCGCGCTCGAGCGCGCGAGCGGGATGGGCAACGTGCGCGCGCAATTCAATGCGCACAGCAGGCGCCTCCTCGTAGATCAGTGCGAGCGCATACGGCATCAACGTCGATAACGTGTAGTCCGAAACGAGCAAACGGAATACCCGGCTGGATTCGCGCGGCAAGAAGATGGGTTGAGTGGAAATGGTCGCCTCTACACGCACCAGCACGTCACGCACTGCGTCCGCAAGACCTTCGGCTCGCGGCGTCGGCTCCATCTTGCGGCCGACCTGCACCAGCAATTCGTCATTGAAGTACTCACGCAGCCGCGAGAGGGCATTGCTCATCGCCGGCTGGCTCAGATGCACGCGCTCTGCGGCGCGGCTAATGCTGCGTTCACTCAGTAGCGCATCGAGCGCAACCAGCAGATTGAGGTCGAGATTGTTGAACCTCATGCGCGTCGTCTCCTTCGTCTCTGATTGCGCACGCGGCTCGCGGCGCAGGTCGGTCTATCGATCATGCCCATGTATTCAGCGCATCGATTCTGGATATAGATCCAATCCATTTTTCTTATGGGTAGGGGCATCTTAACCTAGTCTCACCCACACAAAAACATGACGATCAACACAGATCGTCGAGGAGACATCATGTCGGTCAAACAGTGTCTGGTGCGCATCGGTTGCGCACTGGTTGTCGCGGCACCCGTTCAATACGCGTGTGCTTTCGAGGGCGGCGTGTCGCCCTATCCGGTGAGTGCGACGGGCGAAATCATCGCCGCGCTGCCGCCGGTGCCAGGCCTGTTCGTGCTGCAACAATTCAATTACAGCTCGTCCAGCGGACTCTATGGCAACGATGGTGAGAAGCTGCCAATACCGTTCCATGTTTCGACGGCCGCCTCGGTCACACGTCTGCTCGCGTCGTATCCATTCGAACTGGACGGTGTGCGTTTCTACTCGCAGCTCATCGTGCCGGCCGTTTCGCTCCATTTGACGGTGGCGGGCCAGAGTTCGACGCAGAACGGTTTGTCGAACCTGACCGTCTCGCCGGTCATCATGCAGTGGCATCCGACCCGTGATCTCGCGATTGCAACTGGCCTTGACGTAGCGCTGGAAAGCGGCTCATACAGCGCGTCCAAGGCGAGCGTCGCGGTGGGATACCTGTCGTTGCAACCCGTTTTCGCCGTGCGCTATAGCCAGCCGGATGGCATCGACATAGGTCTTGCGAATCGTGTGCTGATCAACCAGCGCAATCGCGAAACGAATTACACCTCGGGCAATGCGTACGTCGGCGAGTTCGAGGCCGGATGGCATTTCGCGCACTGGAAAGTGGGCGTTGTCGGCGCCTATCTGAATCAATATAGCAACGACGTCGAGAACGGCGCGACGGTGGCCTCGGGGAACCGCGCGCGCAGTTTCGGCATCGGACCGTCCATCGTCTTCGATCCGGGTCCCTTCAAGATCAATCTCAACTATCAGCAAGGTGTGTATGCGGCGAACACCACGAAAAGCAACAACATTTGGCTCAACGTCGTATTTCGTTTGATGTGAAGCGCGCTCATCGAGCGATCAGCGATGGCGAACGCCGCCTCAGCCGCAGCCTCAGTCAAACGCATTCCATTCCAGGTCCACACACACCGGTTTCGGTGGGTGAGATCCGAACCGAGATTTAGCATGCACACCACTGCCATGACACACCCACCGGCCGAAACGACGGGCACGTCTGCCCGGGCCGGTTTCAGCAAGACCGCTTTTATCGCGTTGATGACCGCGCATTGCGCAGGCATGGTCGACGTCGTCGCGCTGCCTGTGTGGGTCGCCACCCTGATCGGCGCCTATCGCCTCGATGCACAGCATGCAGGCGCGCTGCCAGCACTCTTTCTCGCAGGCGTCGTAGCGAGCAGTGCGATTTGCGCGCGGTTGCTCGGGCGTATCTTCATGCGGGCAAGTGCTTCGTGCGGCTTCGCGGTGGCGGCCGTGACATTTTTCTATGCCGGTTCGGCGACGAGCTATTTCGGCATGGCTACGCTTCATCTGCTGGCCGGCCTGGCTATCGGGTGCAGTCTCAGCGTCGCGCACGGCGCCATCGGACGCAGCACGAATCCGCATCGACTCTTTGCCTCTGCGGGTCTGGCGCTCGGCGGCTTCTCGCTCGCATTCCTCGGCTTTACGCCGCGAATGGTTGCAGCCCACGGAGGCGCCGCATTCTTTTCCACCGTAGCGGGAGTCATGGCGTTCGCCGCCGTGGTGTGCGCGCTGGCGTTTCCCACAAGAACACCGCAAGTGGCGCAGCCATCGCGCACGCCGTCAAAGCTCGCGCGGCCGGTATGGTTCGCTGTCGCCGGCGTCGGCTGCATGGCGCTGACTCAAGCGATGCTGGCGAGCTTCGTCGCTCGAATCGGTATCGAACGCGGCTTCGGGGTCGGCGCGGTGGCCTCCGTGCTGTTCGCGCTCGGCGTCACCAACCTGCTGCCGGCGCCCCTTGCAGCGCTCACGCAACGCTGGATAAACGCGCGCGTGGTAGTGCTGATCGGTCCCATTGTGCAAGCGGCGCTTTCGCTGACGATCACATTGAGCAACGGCTTCGCACCTTACGCGATCGCGACCGCGATGTTCCCCGCCGTAATGATCTTCTGCCACACCTATGCATTTGGTTTGCTCGCCGCGCTCGATGACTCCGGCCGCACCACGGCGGCAACGCCCGCGATGGTGATGGCAGGCGCCGCGATCGGCCCGCTGCTGGGCGGGATGCTCGTCGGGCATCTAGGCGACACAAGCCTTGGATTTGCCGCGCTCGGCATCGGCGTCATTGCATGCGTGTGCTTTCTCCAGATTCCTCGCTCCACGCTTTTAACAGGACATACCCCATGAAAATAGCCCGCCAGTTCATCGATTTGTCGATTTATCTCGAGAACGACGTGCTCTCCGACCCGCCGGCGCTCGCGCCGAAGATCACCTATCAGACCCACACCGACACGCTCGGCGAATTCATCGCGATGATGCCGGGGTCACGCGCCGAGGACTATCCCGACGGCGAGGCGGCGGCTGCCGAATGGGTCACGCTGACGACACACAGCGGCACGCACCTCGATGCGCCGTGGCATTTTCACTCGACAATGGACGCACGATTCGGTAAGGCAAAGCCTTCGATCACGATTGACGAAGTGCCTCTCGAGTGGTGCTTTCAGCCGGGTGTGAAGCTTGACTTCCGCTCCTTCGCCGACGGCTATGTCGCGACCGCCGCCGATGTTCAGGCAGAACTCGTGCGTATAGGCTATGAACTACAGCCGCTCGACATCGTTCTGGTCAACACGCGCGCCGGTTCACGCTACGGCCACAACGACTATGTCAATGCCGGCAGCGGGATGGGGCGAGAGGCTACGCTTTATCTGCTCGAACGCGGCGTGCGTCTGACCGGCACAGACGCGTGGAGCTGGGACGCGCCGTTTTCTTATACCGCTCAACGCGTCGCGCAAAGCGGCGATACCTCTCTGATCTGGGAAGGACACAAAGCCGGACGCGAGATCGGCTATTGCCATCTGGAGAAACTGCACAATCTGGAAGCACTGCCGCCGCATGGCTTCATGGTCAGTTGCTTCCCGCACAAGATTCGCAACGCGTCGGCGGGCTGGACGCGTGCAGTCGCGATCATCGACAAGGAGGCGCCATGAAGTTCGCGACGCTACGCGAAGGCGGCCGCGACGGACGGCTGCTGGTCGTCTCGCGCGACTTGTCATGCGCCGTGCCTGCGCACGATATCGCGCCCACACTGCTCAGCGCGATTGAAGCGTGGGACGTGGTCGAGGCGCAACTCAACGCGCGTTACGACGCATTGAACACCGGCAATGCGCGTGGCGCATTTGCGTTCGTCCCGCACGCATGCGCGGCGCCTTTGCCGCGTAGCCCGCAATGGTGCGACGCGTCCGCTTTTCTCAATCATGGGCGTCTGATGGAGCGAGCGTTCGATACCGAGCCGATTCCTGACTTCGAAACAATCCCTGTGATGTATCAGGGAGCAAGCGACGATTTTCTCGGCCCCACCGACGACGTGCGTCTCCCTGATGAAGCATACGGGATCGATTTCGAAGGCGAATTCGGCGTTGTCACGGATGCCGTGGCGATGGGCACCGACGCGCAAACGGCGCTCCGCCAGATTCGCCTGCTCGTGCAACTCAACGACTGGAGCCTGCGCGGACTCGGCCCGCGCGAAATGAAAAGCGGCTTCGGTTTCCTGCAGGCCAAACCGTCCACGAGCTTCGCGCCGGTCGCCGTCACACCCGACGAACTCGGCAGCCACTGGCGCGACGGCCGCGTGCATTTGCGCCTGCACGTCGAGTGGAATGATCGCTGGTTTGGTCATCCTTCTGGAGTGGAAATGAGCTTCGGCTTCGGCGAACTGATTGCCCACGCGGCCCGCACGCGACGCCTCGCGGCGGGAACGATCATCGGCTCCGGAACCGTGTCGAATGCTGACCGCGATGCAGGCTCGGCCTGCATCGCCGAACGCCGGGTGATCGAGTTGCTCGAACGTGGGCGGTTCGAGACTGAGTTCATGCGGTTCGGCGACCGGATCAGACTGATCGCGCGCGACGAGAACGGCAGCGCGCCCTTCGGGGAGATCGATCAGCGCGTGACGCGTGCGTGAGACACGGAGGAATTCAACGCGCGCAATTGCCGCCAGTGTTACCGCGCAATAATAATTGTCGCAAGGTCGTTGGTCGCGCGAGCGCTCAACGACTCATGCATTCGTTATGACTAGAACTTGTGGCGGATGCCCACGATCACAGCAAGCTGGTTCGGCGTCGACGACGGCGAAGCCCCCGCGAGATTCGCGACTGCCCGGGCTCCGGTCGAATCCGTGCCGGCAGCGTGCTGGTAGATTCCCGACGCATACAGATCGGTCCGCTTCGACAGGAAATAATCGATGCCGGTCGTTACCTGTTGATAGATCGCGTCGTTCACCCCATAGCCTTTTGTATAGTCGTACGCGATACCCAATGTGAGCGAGGGCACCAGAAGATAGCTGACGCCCGCTTCGACGTTATGGAACATCGCGGAGCCGCTATACTTCAGCGGGTTCAACGCCGCCTGTGCACCGAGATCCTTGAACTGGGTATTGCTATACGTCACGTTGAACGACGCGTTACCGAACTTGTAGAGACTGCCGAACGTAAAGATCTGCTGCGTCTTCGCGGACGCATAGCCCGAGTACACCCGGCTCGTCATGTTCGAGCCCGTCGCGCTCGACGTTGCGTTGTTGCCGAAGAACGAGAAGTTCGGATCCCGCGCGTTCATGAACGCGGCTGCCATCGAAAGCGGCCCGCGATCGTACGACGCGGCGAGCGTCCAGATCTGGTTCCGGCTGAACTGGCCTGCAACGCCGCCAAGGCTGTACATGCCGCTGAATTTGAATCCGCCGTAGTCGATGCTGCGATATTTGATCGCGCTATTGACGCGCTGGAAACCATTCATGTTGTCGAGGTCGCCGGGGTGGGCTGCATAGAAGGGCGCCCAAAGGCTCGCCGCTTCGAACGGGCCGGTAAAGTCGACGAGGGGATCGTACTGCCGGCCGATCGTCACGGCACCGAACCGGTTCGACGCGATTCCTACTGTCGCTGCGCGTCCGAACTCGTCGCCGCCCTGGCCCAGCGTGCCGTTCATCATATTGAACCCGTTTTGCAGGTTGAACGTCACCTGCGTACCGCCGCCGATGTCCTCCGCGCCGCGCAACCCCCAGCGGCTGCCCTGCATGTTTCCGCTGCTCGTTGAATAGAGCCGCTGGCCATTCGCGTTATTCAGAAACAGAAAACCGCCATCGACGATGCCATACAACGTGACGCTGCTCTGCGCATGTGCCGCGCCCGCGATCGAAGCGAGCGCAGCAAGCGCAAATATCGACTTTTTCATTTCAAATGCCCCGAAAATGTTGAGACGGATCAAGCGGATTCCGATCCGAAGAAAGATGGGTTAATACATTGAATTCAAATTCATGTACTTAGTTAGCCTAATTACATTGTTCGGATTAATCTCCTTGAAAATATCGACCACCCGATCTCGCAGTACGACACGCGATCGGCGACCGGTTTGATGTGACAGACAGTGATTATTAAGTAGTTATACTTATGACAAATTCTGGATCCGACCCATCATTCGGCTATGGATCGACATTTCAATAAACCGTCTTGAATCGCTAGCGCTAGCGTTATCGCTTTAATGTCCAAAGAACGCCGCGCTCACCAGCACGTGCGCCCGTGCTGCAAGGGTGCGATACCGAGATGCCGCGCCACGGTCTGACCCAGGTCCGCGAAGCTGTCGCGAATACCGAGCGAGCGCGCTGCGGGAACGCCTCCGCCGTAGAACAGCAACGGCACGTGTTCCCTCGTGTGATCGTTGCCCGGCCAGCTCGGGTCGCAGCCGTGGTCGGCGCTCAGTGCCAGCAAGTCGTCGCCGCGCAGGCGGGTGGTGAGCGTCGGCAGGAAACGATCGAAAGCCTCGAGCGCGTCGGCATACCCTGCAACGTCGCGGCGATGTCCGTACAACATGTCGAAGTCGACAAGATTCACGAACACGAGGCCGCCATCCGCGCATTCGTCCAGCGCCAGCAGCGTCTCTTCGCACAACGCCGCGTTGCCGTCGCCGGAGCGGTGCTTCGTGATGCCGCGACCGCCGAAAATATCGTGGATCTTGCCAATCGCATGAACCTCGCGCCCGGCCGCGGCCAGCGTGTCGAGCAGCGTCGCCGACGGCGCAGGCGTCGTGTAATCGTGGCGCCCCGCGGTGCGCCGGTACGCGCCCGGTTGTCCGTCGAACGGTCTCGCGATCACTCGAGCAATGCCGATTTCGTCGAAGATACGCTTCGCCGTCGCGCAGATCGCGTACAGCCGGTCCAGCCCGAAGTGCCGTTCATGCACCGCGATTTGGAATACGCTGTCATTGCTCGTGTAGCAGATCGGCAAGCCGGAGCGGACATGCTCGTCACCGTAGCGCTCGATCAGCGTCGTGCCGCTGCCGTGGCAATTCCCGAGGCTGCCATCCAGCTCGCAGGCGTCGTACCAGCGGCGCATCAGATGCTCGGGAAACGTCGGTACGCTCGGGTCGTCGTGCTGCGGAAAGTAGCCCCACTCGAAATCGACCGGACAACCCATCAACTCCCAGTGTCCGCTCGGCGTGTCCTTGGCGCGACTGGATTCGCGTGCCGCACCGAAAGCGCCGAGTGGTTCCGCGCATCGATCGAGACCTGCGGGCCACGCTCCGGACGCGGCCTGAGCGGCTTGCCCGAGTCCGAGCGCGGCAAGCTGCGGCAGGCGCAGCGGCCGGCCTTGGGCCTCGCGCCAGCTCGCGATGTGTCCGAGGGTGTCGGCACCCACGTCGCCGAAATCGGCGGCATCGGGCGTCGCGCCCAATCCAAAGGAATCCAGAACAATCACCACCGCGCGTGCCATTTGTTTATCCCCCAATGCGTTCGATCAACACCGGTGCCGCAGAGCACGCGGCATCGCCGATTTCGATCAGACCGGCGAGCCGTTCGCTGGCCGCTGCAGCAGCCGCGTCATCCGCCGCATGCACGATCGCAAGCGTGTCGCCCATCTCCACGCGCTGTCCGATTGCAACGACCTCCGACAGTCCGACGCGAACGTCGATCGCATCGGCGACATGCCGTCTGCCGCCGCCGAGCTCCACCACCAGCAGGCCGATATCACGCGTCGCGATGCGGGTAATCCAGCCCGCACGGGACGCAAGGGCAGGGCGGCGCACGGGTGCGTCCGGGAGGTGAATCGAAAGCCGTTCCACCAGGTCGGACGGGCCGCCCAGCGCGTGCACCATGCGCGCCCAGGCCTCTGCCGCGCGGCCGTCGCGCAGCACCGCGTCGACATGAGCAAGGGCGGCGTCGAGTGTCGGATCGAGGCGGCCGATGAGCAACAACTCCGCACTGAGCATTCGGGTCGCCTCGAGCAGCCGGGTGTCGCCCGGCGCTCCCGTGAGAATGTCGACGCACTCGCGGACCTCCAGCGCGTTGCCGCAGGTTCGCCCAAGCACCTGATTCATGTCGGTGATCCACGCGCGCGTCGTCAAACCGGCTTCGTCGGCGACGTCGACCAGCGAAGTCGCAAGTTGCCGGGCCGCCGGCAGATCCGCGGCAAAAGCGCCGTTGCCGGTCTTCACGTCCATCACGAGCCCGTCGAGTCCCGCAGCGAGTTTTTTCGACAGGATGCTCGCGGTGATCAGCGGGATCGACTCCACGGTCGCGGTGACATCACGTATCGCATACAGGCGCCGGTCAGCCGGCGCGAGGGCCCCGCTCGCACCGACGATCGCGCAGCCGCTCACGCGCAGCGCATGCGTCAGACGATCGAGATCCGGCGTCAGCTGATAGCCGGGAATGCTGCCCAGTTTGTCGAGCGTGCCGCCCGTATGACCGAGCCCGCGTCCCGAGATCATCGGCACATAGCCGCCACAGGCGGACACGATCGGCGCCAGCATCAGGCTCACCTTGTCGCCTACGCCGCCTGTCGAATGCTTGTCGAGGATCGGTCCGGGCAAATCCGCAACCGACCAGTCCAGCCACTCGCCGGAGCGCGACATCGCGCGGGTCAGCCCGGCGGTTTCCGTGTCCGACATGCCGTTCACGAAGATCGCCATAGCCATCGAAGCGGCCTGCGCGTCGCTCCACGACGAGTCAGCGAGGCCACGCACGAACGTGTCTATCTGTGCGGGACTGAGCGCTCGCCCGTCGCGCTTGATGCGGATGAGTTCCGTTGCCAGCATGGTTCGCCCTCAATACCCGTTGTTTCGCGCGTTTCGGGCTTCCCGGACGACAGTGCGTCCGAGTACGGTTTCGATATCGTCGAGCAGGCTGCTCGCGCCGAGGCGGAAATGATGCGGGTCCGCCGGACCGCGCGCGAGAAGTTGCTGATAGAGCCGGAGATAAACCGACGCGTCAGCCACCGTGCGGATGCCGCCCGACGCCTTGAATCCGACCACACGCCCGTGCCGCGCCGCCTCGGCGATGCAGTCCAGCATCGTGCGCGCAGCACCGGGCGTTGCGGAGACGGCTGTCTTGCCGGTACTCGTTTTCAGCCAGTCGGCGCCCGCCGCGATGCTGATCTCCGAGGCGCGACGGATCAGGTCGTCGCTGCCAAGCACACCGGTTTCCAGAATCACCTTCAGTTGATGTGTGGGGCAGGCCGCGCGAACCTCTGCAAGCAGACCCATCACATGCGCTTCGTCGCGCGCGAGCATCGTCGCAATTGGCAGCACCACGTCGATCTCCTGCGCGCCGCCGGCGACAATCGCCACGGTATCTCGCACCGCTCGCGCGATGTCGGCGCTCCCATCGGGGAAATTCGCGACGGCGGCCACGGCGATGTGAGCGGGGAGCAAGCCGCGCGCATCAGCCGCGAAACGAGGCCACACGCATACGGCCGCGACCGGCCCGCACGGTCCTTGTGCCCGTTCGCAAAGCCGCTGGATGTCCGCGACGGTGTCGGTTTCGTTGAGGCTGGTCAAGTCGAGGCACGACAACGCGATGCGCGCCGTGGCCTGCAAGTCGTCTTCGTTCTGCACGTGTCGTTCTCCGGAGGGCTGCGCCCTCGCTGAATGGTTGGCCGGGTTGCGCACGCCTGGCCGCTCCCGATGAGTCCGGCGGCACGCCGCGCAACGGTTGGCTGCTAAAGATGTTCCGGGCCGAAACTGCGCGGCAGCAATTGCTCGAGCGTGAACGTCTCGCGCAGCGACTCGTCATCGCCGACCAGAATCTGCAAGTTCGCCGTCGCGAACTCACGCAGCTTCTGTCTGCATCCGCCGCACGGCGTGATCGATATCGGACCTTTGCCGACGATCGCCACCGCAACGACCCGCTTGCCACCCGCCAGCACCATCGCGCTGAGCGCGCCGGCTTCCGCGCACATCCCTTCCGGATAGGCCGCATTCTCGACGTTGCAGCCGCTATGAATTCGCAGATTCTCGTCCAGCACGGCGGCGCCTACCGCAAACAGCGAATACGGTGCATACGCACGCTTCTGCGCTTCGCGCGCCGCCTCGATCAGCTTTGCGCGGAGCGCGTCGGTCAGCACTCCGTCGTGTTCAATTACATCGCTCGACATTGCGTTTCCTCATGTTGATGAAGCCGGCGCACCCCACGCGCGCGACGGCGCTTGAGACGCGTCGCCCGGCTCGGCTGTCGGCCTGGATTCGGACCGGGTGAGATCCGCGAGTCCATTGACGAGACGCGGCACGGCGTCGAGCAGCTTGCGTGTGTATCCATGCGTGGGTGCATCAAAAATCTGGTTGCGCTCGCCCGCTTCGACGATTTCGCCGCCGTGCATCACCACGACCCTGTCTGCGATCTGCTCGACGACTCCGAGATCGTGGCTGATGAACAGGCACGAAAACTCGTAGCGCGATTGCAGACTCGCAAACAGTTCGAGGACCTGAGCGCGCACCGTCACGTCGAGCGCGGACACGGGCTCGTCCGCGACGATCAACGCCGGACGGCGCACGACCGCTCTCGCGATCGCGACGCGCTGCCGCTGTCCACCCGACAGTTCATGCGGATAACGCCCGGCCAGGCGCACGTCCAGCCCGACTTCTTCGAGCGTCGCGAGCGCGAGTTCACGTTTGCGAGCGGGCGACAGGTTCGGCTTCCCACGCAGCGCTTCCTCGACGAGGGCGCCGACCTTCATTCGCGGATCGAGCGACGAGGCCGGATCCTGGAACACCATCTGGCATTCGTCGCGATAGCGCGACCATCCTGGCGCGCCACGCACGACCGGCCGCCCTTCGAACAGCAACATACCCTGCGTGGGCTCGAGCAAGCCGACGACCGTTCGGCCGAGCGTCGTCTTGCCGGAACCGGACGCGCCGACGACGGCCACCACTTCGCCCGCACCGATAGTCAGATTGACGTGGTTCAGTGCGCGCTTGCCGGTGGCTGCGGTGAACAGGCCGCGGCGCCCCGGGTAATCGATCGACAGATCGCGGACCTCGAACAACGGCGGCTTCGACGACTTCGGCCGCACCGGGCCCCGCTGCGGCATCGACGCCAGCAGCTTGCGCGTATAGGCTTCGGCGGGCGAACGCAGCAGCGCAGCGGTCGCGTTCTGTTCGACGATCCGGCCGCGATGCATGACCACGGTCCGATCCGTGTAGCGCGCCACCATCGGCAGATCGTGGCTGATCAACAGGACCGCGGTGCCGTATTCGCGTGTCAGGTGCAGCATCAGTTCGAGTACGTCCTTCTGCACGATCGCATCGAGTGCGGTGGTCGGTTCGTCGGCGATCAGCAGCGCGGGGCGCAACAACATCGCGGCGGCGAGCATGATCCGCTGGCGCATGCCGCCCGAAAAATGATGCGCGTAGGCGCCGAGCGCCGAAGCCGGCGAATCGATACTGACGCGCGTCAGCATGTCGAGAATCCTGTCGCGCCGCTGCACCCGCGTGAGCGACGTGTGAAGCGCGAGCCCCTCGTCGAGTTGCCGGCCGATCGTCATCGACGGATCCAGCGAGGTCATCGGCTCCTGGAACACCATGCCGATGCGCGCACCGCGCAGCGCGCGCAACCGGGCCGGCGTCAGTTGCGTAAGCTCATTTCCTTCGAAGCGGATCGAGCCGCCGGTTCGCCGCACCGAAGGCGGCATCAGGTCGAACAGCGAGCGTGCGGCCAGCGTCTTGCCGCTGCCCGACTCGCCGACGATCCCGACGATTTCACCCGCTTCCACGGAGAAGCCTACGTCGTGAACGAGACGGGTGCCGTCCGCGAGTTCCAGATTCAGGTCGCTGACCTGCAGCAAAGGCGTGCTCGCCATCATGAACCTCGCATATGGGGGTCGAGCCGGTCGCGCACTGCATCGCCGAGCAGATTGATGCCGAGCAGTGTCAGCGAAATGCACAGCCCCGGAAGCAGCGCGAGCCACACCGAGTGAGCAATGAAGGGCCGGCTCGCGGCCAGCATGTTGCCCCAGGTCGGCGCCGGCGGCGGCACGCCGAGTCCGAGGAAGCTCAGCGAACTTTCGGCGAGCACCGCCCAGCCGAACATCGACGTAGTGAGGACGATCAACGGCGCGAGGCAATTGGGCAGTATGTGGCGGCAGATCGTGTACAACTCGCCGTTGCCCATGATCCGCGAGGCTGCGACGAAATCCCGCTCGCGCAGCGACAGCACGGCACCGCGCACGATCCGTGCGACCGACGGCGCATACGCGAGGCCGAGCGCCAGCACGATGCCGCGTTCGCTCGCGCCGACAATCGACAACAACCCGAGCGCGAGCAAGATGCCGGGAAAGGCGAGCAGTACGTCGTTGAAGGTCATCAACACGCGATCGGTCCAGCCACGCAGATAGCCGGCCGCGGCGCCGACCATCACGCCGAGCAGCAGCGCCGACACGACCGACAGCAGGCTCACGCGCAGGCTGGTGGTCGCGCCCGCCATCAGCCTGCTGAGCACATCGCGGCCGAATTCGTCGGTACCCAGCCAGTGCGCGAGGCCGGGCGCTGCGAGCCGGTCGGTATAGCCGATCGCGAGCGGATCGAACGGCGTCCAGAACGGGGCGATCAGTCCCGCGACGACCACGATCCCGGTAAGGGTCGCGCCGATCGCACCGTTGCTATTGAGGCGTTTCATAGTGCACTCATCCGTGGATCGAACAGGGGATACAGCAGGTCGACGACGAGGTTGATGACGAGGTACGCGAACACGATCACCAGCAGGCATCCCTGCACGACCGGGTAGTCGCGGCTGAGGATCGAATCGACGAGCAGGCGCCCGAGCCCGGGAATGGTGAACACCGTTTCGACGACAGCAATGCCGCCGAGCAGGTTGCCCAGCATCAAGCCGATCAGCGTCCACGTCGGACCGAACGCGTTCCTGAATACATGGCGCCGCAATATCGCCCATTCGGACAGACCTTTTGCGCGAGCGTGAGTGATGTACTCGAGGCGCAGCACGTCGAGCGCGCTGGCTCGGGACATGTGGACCACGATGCCGATTTCGTTCAGCACCAGCGTCGCCAACGGCAGCACGAGATAGAGCAGGGCCGCGCGGGTGTCCTCCGCAAACGACACATAGCCGACGACCGGCAGCCAGCCGAGCTTCAGTCCAAATACATACAGCAGCATCAGGCCGAGCCAGAAGCCGGGGATCGACAACAACACTGTCGCCGTGCCGACGGTCGCGAGATCGAGCTTGCCGTTCTGACGCCACGCCGCGACGATGCCGGCCGGCACGGCGATCGCCGCCGCCAGACTCACCGCGACCACGACGAGACGCGCGCTGACCTCGAAACGATCGATCACGAGCGCCAGCACCGGTTCGCCGGTCCGGATCGACACGCCGAGATCGCCGTGCAGCGCGCGGCCTGCCCACCGCAGAAACTGGCTCGGCAGGCTCAGATCGAGACCGAGCGCATGACGCAACTCGGCAAGGCTTGCCGGATCGGCCTGATCGCCGAGCATCACGGCCGCCGGATCGCCCGGAATCAGGCGGATCATCGCGAATACCGCGAGTGCGCTAAGCAGCAGCGTCGGCACCGCCGCGAACAATCTGTTCAATACGAGTCGGACCATGATCGGCACGCTCCCAAAAGTTCATCCGATGAACCGCGTCAACCGGCAACGCGCATGTTCCAGAGCCGCGGCTTGCCTTCCCAGGGAACGAAGCCGCTCACGCGCCGGTTGTATCCCCAGATCGTGAGGCCGTTGTAGAGCGGCACCAGCGGAACGTCGTCGAGCAACATCTTGTGCAGCGAATCGAAGAGCTTGCCGCGCTGCGCCGGGTCGGACGTCTGCTCGGCTTGCGCGATCAATGCCAGCGCCTGCGGATCGTCCCAGACCTTGCGGGAATCACGCGACTTGTCGCCGGAGAACTGCTCGTAGCTCAACGCTGGGTCCAGCCTCGCCGAGTACGAAAACGACATCATCTGATAGTTGCCGGAGTTGTAGCGGTCCAGTTGTGTCGCCCAGTCGAGCACGTCGATCTGGACGTTGACGCCGATCGCCTGAAGCATCGCCTGGGTGACCAGCGCGACCTGGAAGCTGGGCATCGGCGAGCGCTTGTTGGCGATCAGCCGGATCGTCTGGCCGCGATAACGGCTTGCCGCAACGAGTGCCTTCGCGGCGGCGAGATCCGTGCTGAAACCGCGCCGTTGCACCGCATCCATGTAGACCGAGCGTTCGAACACCGCCGAATTGTTCGGGCGGGAAAGACCGTCGCTGGCCACGTCGACCAGTTCCTTGTAGTTGAGCGCGGCGGCGATCGCCTGGCGGAATTTCTTGTCCGAGAACAACGGGTCGCGAGTCTGGAACAGCAACGCGTTCTTCGACGAATCGGATATCGCCGCGACCGCGAGCCCCGGCGTCCCCTTGACCTCCGCGACATCGGACGACAGCAGTTGCGCGATATCGATCGACCGGGTTTCGAGGCCGAGCTTCAACGTCGCGGGGTCGGGAACGACCGTGAACTGGATCTGGTCGACGTAGGGCGTTTTCAGTCCGACGTAGCCGTCCGGCTGGGATCCCGGCGGCGAGCGATAGCCGGCGAAGCGCGCGAGCGTCACGCTGCGTCCCGGTTTCCACTCGATCAGCTGATACGGGCCGGTGCCGATCGGACGATCCCACGATCCGTCCGCCTTGACGGACGCCCGACTGACGATTGCCGTCATGCCGCAATCGGTGCGGGCGAGGGTATCCAGGAACATCGCGTCCGGATGGTCCAGATGCATGATCACCGTGCGCGCATCCGGCGCTGTCACGGAAGTCACGGTCAGCCCGTTTCGCCCGTCGAATTCCGGCTTGCATCGCCACGCGGTTTTCGGATCCATGTAGCGATGCCAGTTCCACAAGACATCGTCGGACGTCAGCTTCGCGCCGTTCTGGAACGTCACGCCGTCACGCAGCACGAACGTATAGGTGAGTCCGTCGGACGACGCGCTGACGCTTTTCGCGAGCAGCGGCTTGACGTCGCCACCTTCGCCGTAGCCGACGAGTCCTTCGACGACGTTGAGGATCACGCCGTCCGTGTTGTCGTCCCGATTTACGCCGGGATTCGTGCTGCGGATGTCGGCCGTGAGTCCTACCACGACGCGCGTCGCGGCGAGCGCCGGCGTACTGATCGCGAACGCGCACAGCGTCGCCACGAAAATTCGATGTCCCATCGCCGGCCTCCTAGCTGTGCGTCGGAAATTGTGCGCATGGCGATGCATCCGCCGCAGCACGAAGCCGCGCAAGCTCGGCGGCGAAAAACTGTTTCGTATGGCTAATCATTGGAACAGGATCGTGGCCGACGCCGTCGAGCACTTCATGCGTGACGCTGAGCCCTGCTGCGAGCAGCGACGCACGAAGCCTCTCCAGCCGTTCCGGGCGAGTCCTGCCGGCGCTGTTTGCGCCCGGCATCCAGTTGCGGCCGCCTTCGACGTGGGTGATTTCATCGGTGTCTACATCCTGCGCGCCCACCAGCGTCTGGACCGGCACCCGGGCAAGCGCCGCGCGGTTCAGTGCGAGGCCGAAGCGGGATTCGACGTCCCGCGTGCCGACCCACCAGTCGCTGACATCGTCGACAAGCGTCACCGAACCCGGCGCACAAATCGACGCCGCCCAGAGCCATTCGGGCCGCAGCAGCATGAACCGGTTGACGAACTGCGCACCGCCCGAAAATCCGAACAGCGCGAATCGGTCGAAACGCAGGTCGTAGCGGGAGGATACGTCGGCGACCATGCCGAGCAGCACCTCGTCGTACCGGATGCCCGGTTCGCTGAGGTACTTGTAGCCGTCCGCATTGTGGTCGCCTTGCACGCCGACCGGAAAGAGGGGACTGAGGATCAACGCGTTTTCGGAAGCGCCGAAATCCTGGAACCTGTCGCGGAAATCCATAAAGGTCCGCGGACTGCCGTGAACGACCACCACCAGTTCCGGCTTGACCGCGCTTAGCTGAAAGTTCGGCGGAACATACAGGCAATAGGAGAAACTGGGATGTTGCGACGCCGTATAGACGGTCGTCTGACCAAGGTCATACAGACCGAAACGCTTTACTGGTGGGTGCCCCAAGGGATTGCCTCCGTTCGCTGGAACCAAAGTCCGGTTTTTATGATCCAAAATGTGATCCAATAATATTGGCAACATTTTTCCGGCGCAAGTCATTTCAAAAATAGGTTTCGCAGTCGTAGACCTGCTGGTCCGCTAGCGCGAATTGAGTCCGGCGTGACTCGGGAGGCGAGACGCGTCGGCAGTGAGTTTCGGCGATCTGGGTTTTCGGCGACCCGTCGATGAGTGGCCAGTTCGGTATATGCTTTCGTAGCTAAAACGGTGAGACCAGCAACGATGGAAAAGAGAAGGGCAAAGGGCGGTGACACGGTGGCCGAGGCCATCATGGCGGATATCAAATCCGGCCACTTCGGCAACGGCACATGGCTTAAACAGGTGGATCTGGAAGGGCGCTACCAATGCACCCGGGCGGACGTTCGCCGGGCACTGGAAGCACTGGCGGTGAAAGGATCGGTTCAGCGGATTCCGGACCGGGGGTTCTACGTATCAGTCGTCGACGAGGCACGCCACAAGGAACTGGTCGAGGTTCGGGTGATTCTGGAGACGTCGGCCGCACCTAGTATTGTCGAACGGGCGACGGAAGCAGACATCGCGCATCTGACTGAACTGGCGGAAGCATTCTTGCAGTCGACACGACATGGCACCGCGGCCGAAAAGTACGAAACCAATCGGGCGTTTCATATTTTCATGACCCGTCTGTGCGCGAACCGCGAACTGGCCAATCTGGCCGTCGAGGTACGCGGCCATATTCCTGCCACGCCGATCAGCCAATGGCACTCGCAGGCGCGTCTCGAGCAGTCCGCTTCCGAGCATTTCCACATGATCGACGCCATAGCGAATCGACGGGTGGAGGCGCTTCAGGAACTGCTTCGTTTGCACATCCTGCAACCTGATGTGTAGCGGGAGTTAACAGGAGGCCGCCGGACGCGCGCATGCTCGTGGTGAGCATGCCGCTATGGATGCGATCCACCGGTTGCGACGCAAGCCGGGAATCGCGAAGGAATAGCTTCGATTACTGCGACGGCTCTTCGGAGTTTTCAGGGCCGGCGGTCCATGCCGCGCCCAGTGCAGCGACGGCTCCAACTGTCCAAAGTACAGAGGATGCCGTGCCAAGGTTGGCTGCCTTGTTGCTGTCGTTACCGGCCGATGCATTTGCCGCTGCGACAGCCAGTCCGGCGGCCGCAATGTTCGCCACGCCACTCGCTCCCTGCATGAGTCGGTTCGTGACGTTACGACCGCTGTCACTCGCCGCACGCATGACGGCAGCCGTTCCATTCGCTGCCCACGACCCTGCGGAGCTATACGCAACAATGCTTTGGCTCGTGCCTGAAACAAATGGTGCTGCGGCGCTGAGTGTGCCGGCAGCGGCGCCTAGCAGGTTAGCTCCCGTTGCCCAGGCGTTGTGCGGCAAATTCCCAAGCTGACTGACGCCGGCACCGCCAGCCCAGAAGACTCCGCTTAACGCTCCCGTTACCTTCTCGGCCACGGGAGCGGCAGATAACCTGGACGTTGCGAGGGAAAGCCCTGAAGCAACGGCGTCTACCAGAGGCGCACCGTATGCGCTGGCCTTTTGTAAAGCTGTGGGTGCGCGGGTGCGGCCAGGCGCGGATTCGATATCCAGTCGGACCATACCCGTCCGGCGAATCGACGAGACGCGGGAAGGGGACGACGTAGATGCGCTCCTTGCCGGAAGTCCGGCGAGGGGCCCGGAAATTCCGCGCGGAGCAACGGGCGCAGGAGAGCCGTGTGCCGGCGTTGAGCGGCTCGGCTCATTCGGAGTCTGATTCACGTCTACGTCGAGACGGGGCGTATTTCTTTCGATCCGCGGCGGAATATTCATGACAGGTTCTTCGCAACTCAATACGCGGTAGCTTGCAGAGAAGGCGGTAAATGTCTCGAATAACTTCTGTCTGCCGCCGTAAATATCTTGTACCGATTTCTCCGGAAGCGACGACTTTGTGTGATCTTCATACGGCTGCAATCACAGCCGTGCTATGTTCTTGGCCGTTTGTCCATATCACGCGCAATGAACCGTCCAAGCTCATCCATAAAGCGTCGCTGTTTCGTCTCGCTGGTCGCAATCCTGTGCCTCCTGATCCTGATGATCGTTGCAGCGGGAATCGCGGGCTGGATCAACTTGCGCGGCAGCCTCGCACAACTCGACGGCACGCATGCATCGGCCGCGACATCGGCACTCCATGCGCCGGTCAGCATCGAGCGCGATAGTCTCGGCGTGCCGACCGTCAAAGGCAGCACGCGCGATGACGTCGCGTTTGGCACCGGCTTCGTGCAAGCGCAAGATCGCTACTTCCAGATGGATTTGCTGCGTCGCGTCGCCGCTGGCGAAATGTCGGAGCTGATCGGTTCCGCTGCGCTCGAACTGGATCGACGCAACCGGCCGCATCGATTTCGCGAACGGGCGCGCAACGCGTTCGAAGCACTGCCGGCACCCCAGCAGGCATTGATTGAACGCTACACGGCGGGCGTCAATGACGGGCTTGCGGCGCTGGCTTCGCGCCCGTTCGAATACTGGGTGCTGCGCACGCGACCCGCGCCATGGCGTCCGGAAGACACGCTGCTGGCCGTGTACGCAATGTACTTCGACCTGCAGTCCGACGAAGTTCGCCATATCCTGTCGCGCGCTGCGTTGCGCGAACGCGTGCCGGCGGACCTGTTCGCATTCCTGCTGCCCGCAACGAGCCACTGGGATGCACCGTTCGATAGCGCCGCGCCGTCGTCCATCGAACCATCACCCCCGCCGCCCGCAACGCGCCCGGACTGGCTGGGCGCACCGAAAGACACGCAGCACAGCAGCATCACCCTCACGGATTCGATGATCGGCAGCAACGGTTGGGCAGTCGATGCCGCCCACAGCGCGCACGGCGGCGCGATACTCGCGAGCGACATGCACCTGGGGCTTTCGCTGCCGAACATCTGGTACAGGATGTCGCTGACATGGCCAGCGGCCGATGGCCAGTCGCGCCGCATCACAGGCGTTACCCTCCCAGGTGCGCCGCTTGTGATCGCCGGGAGCAATGAACGGATCGCGTGGGGATTCACGAACAGCTACGGGCGTTTCATCGATCTGATCGCGTTGCAGCGCAATCCCGCCGATCCGCTGGAATATCGCGTTGCCGACGGCAAGTGGGCGCGTGCGACCGTCGTGCATGAGCGCATTCTGGTGAAGGGCGGCGCGCCCGTGGACTTGCCCGTCATCGAGACGCAATGGGGTCCGCAAATCATCGGCGGCGCAGACAAGAAGGCCTATGCGATGCGCTGGACCGCGCACGATCCCGAAGCCGTCAACCTGAATCTCCAGCAACTGGAAGACGCCGCTAATGTCGCGGACGCACTCCACGCCGCGCAAATAAGCGGTATTCCCACGCAGAATTTCATGGTCGCGGATTCGCGCGGCGAGATCGGCTGGACGCTTGCCGGGCTGCTGCCCAAACGCAGTGCCGCGACAGACCCGTCCACGGGACCGCTCAGCGAGCTGCCGTTCGATTCGACGACGTACCGCGGATGGCAAGGTTATCTCGCGCCCGACGCCTACCCGTCGCGTATCGACCCGCCGCTCGGGCGGCTCTGGAGCGCGAACAACCGCACCTTGCCGCTCGATCAGGCCGCCATTGCGGGCGACGCCGGGGCCGATCTCGGCGCGCGTGCATCGCAGATTCGCGACGACCTGTTCGCGTTGCCGCACGCAAAGGAAAGCGACATGCTCGCGATCCAGACCGACGACCGCGCGCGATGGATCGAGAACTGGCGCGGGCTCGCTCTCGCGGCGCTCGACACCGACGCGCTGAATCATCACCCGCGACGCGCGGAATTCCGAAAGCAGATCGAGACATGGAACGGCCGTGCGGACGCCGATGGCTCCGGTTACCGCCTCGTGCGCGCCTTCTATTTCTCGCTCTACGATGCCTGGTTCGGAAAGCTCGATACGGAACTCGCCGCGACCGGTCCGCAACTCGGCTATCGCGCCGCGAATACGCGTTATGACGCCGTGATGGAAACGCTCGCCGCGAATCGTGCATGGGTGCCGGATGGTTTTGCGAACTGGCGCGCCTTCATGCTCGACCGAATCGATCACGCGATCGCCCAATTGCCGCCGGACACCCCTATCGCCGATGCCACGTGGGGGGAGCGCAATCGCGCAGCTATCGAGCATCCGTTCGCACGGCTCGTGCCGTCGTGGCTTCCGTGGGTGCGCGGCTGGCTCGGGGCACCGCACGACGCTATGTCGGGCGACTTCAATATGCCGAGGGTGCAGGCGCCGTCATTTGGCGCATCGGAGCGGATGATCGTGTCGCCGGGACGCGAACGGGACGGCATCTTCGAGATGCCCGGCGGCCAGTCGGGCAATCCGCTGTCGCCTTATTTTCTGGCCGGACATGATGCATGGGTGCGCGGCGAGGCGACATCGTTCATGCCGGGTGAAAGCGTGCATCGGCTGGAACTGGTTCGGTGATGGCAATGGCGGTTGCCGTCACTTGGGATATGTCGCGTATTCCGGGAAACGAAAAATGTGCACGGCATCCCGCAACATGGAAGCCGCAGTGGGTGTGGGCTCCCGTTCCCAGAGTTTGTGGCAACTGATTCCGTAAATATCGGAGTGTGCCAGCAGGTAATGTACTGCTTTGCCCAATGCGCCGAAGAGGTGCTTAAGCGAAGCATTTCGGCTTCTTCATCTGCGCCAGCAAGCGTGAGCCGTTACTGTCGACGCAACTTCCTTCGCCCTTTCGCCTCCGCCATCACCAATTCCCGCACGTCCAGCACGTAGTCGCGTGATCCGGCCAGCCGCTCCACGCTGAGGTCGATAAAAGCCCGGACCCGCGAAGGTTGTGCTGGCCGGCTTCCGTAATAGAGGTAGACGCTCATGTGATCGGTGGCGTGCGCCGCGAGCAGCGGCACCAGGCGTCCCGCGCGAATCAGCGGGGCCGCCGACAGCCCCGACAACAGCCCGATTACCTGACCCGAGAGAACGGCCTCGGTCTCCAGTTGCGCGTCGTTGGTCGACAAGACCGGCGGCAGATCATGGCGGATCACCTCATCGTCGACGCGCAACAGCCAGGGCAGCACGCGGCCACTGCCGGGATGCCGGAATACGCTGCAACGATGCGAGGCCAGTTGCTCGATGGAATTCGGAGCGCCATGTTTGGCGAGGTAAGCCGGCGCGGCACAGACGATCAGTTGCAGCGCAAACAGACGCCGTGCGCTGAGTTCGTCCTGCAGCGTCGCACCGATGCGAAAACCGATATCGGCTCGATCCTGTACCCAGTTGCCGATGCGATCGTCGAGTTTGATGTCCGGCTGGACTTCGGGATGACGTCGGCAGAACTCGTCGACCAGCGGCCAGAGCACCGGCAGGAACGAGTACTTCGGTGCGACGATGCGCAGCGGTCCGGCGATCTCGTCCTTCGCGATCCGCACGCGATCGATGGCGCGTTCCAGCGCCACCAGCGCCGGCTGCGTAGCTTCGAGAAATTGCTGGCCTTCGTGTGTGAGCGCGATGCTGCGTGTCGTGCGATGCAGCAGGCGCACGCCTAGCCGCTTCTCAAGCGCCGCGAGGGCCTGGCTGGCGGCCTGCGGGCTGATGCCCTGGGCGGCTGCGGCGCGCCGGATGCTGCCGAGTTCTATAGCCTTGGTGAAGATTTCAATCGCGCGAACGTCGCTGATGGACACGATGCCTCCCGAAAATTGCGAGCGTTCAGTATCAACCTGAACTTGCTATTGGAGCAAGCTGGAAACAGCTACTGGATTGATAGTTGACTGCCTAGAATCTGCCGACATCACTCAACACAACCAGGGAGAACTCGATGAGCGACAACATCGAAGGTAAGGTTATTGTCATCACTGGCGCCAGCAGTGGCCTTGGCCTGGCGGCCGCACGTTTCCTCGCCGCGCGGGGTGCGCGCGTGGTGCTCGGCGCGCGGCGCATCGATCGTCTGCGGCAGGTGGTCGAGGAAATCAACCGGCAGGCGCCACGCGCGCTGGCGATTGCCATGGACGTGACCGTGCGCGACCAGGTTGTACAACTCGTCGACAGGGCGGTGCAGGGTTTCGGTCGTGTCGACGTCATCATCAACAATGCGGGGCTCATGTCGCTCGCGCCGCTGGAGCGCCTCAAGGTCGACGACTGGGACCGCATGATCGACGTGAATCTGAAGGGCGTGCTCTACGGTGTCGCGGCGGCTTTGCCGCACATGCAGCGCCAGATGTCAGGGCATATCGTCAACGTATCGTCGGTGGCGGGCCATAAGCTGATGCTTAACGGGGCTGTTTACAGCGCGACCAAGCACGCGGTGAGGGCAGTGTCGGAGGGGCTGAGGCAGGAGGTCAAGCCGTGGAATATCCGCACCACGGTGATCTCGCCAGGTGCCGTGGACACCGAACTACCGGGCGGTGTGAGCGAACCGGATATTGCACAAGGTCTCAGCGCTTTCTATGAGGCAAACGCCATTTCGGCAGACTCTTTTGCGCGCTCCGTTGCATTCGCGATCAATCAACCTGAGGACATGGACGTGAACGAGATTCTGTATCGACCGACGCGCCAGGTTCCTTAAGAGGGCGAGTGCTCGATTTCGGACCATGATTGGGCATAGGGCCTCGTCGACGCGAGGCTTTCGTGGTCTGCACTCAACGTCGGCGGCCGAAAATACCTCCATGCGAAAGCGGCGTACTTCGAAACGACACCTGATTCGGCCGGCGTGTTGGTCACAGGTAGCGTGAATCCGAACCGGTCCACATGGATCGGGGGCGCTGGCGCTAACGTGGAAG
>NZ_JAQQBV010000050.1:0-39550 GCF_046030735.1 Paraburkholderia xenovorans | reverse complement strand
GATGGACCAGTCAGAATAGTGACGGTAAAAGAGTCGAGGGAACCGGAAACATGGGCCTACGCGTCAAAATAATCGAAGCGGGGTTGAGACAGATTGCTTCTGTTGGTTGATGCGGGCCGTTAATCACTAGAGGTGCTGCCCCGCTGGCAACGTTCAGTTCGACGGTTTTCGTGCGAGAGTTGCTGACCGTGTGGACAGCGTTTCAGCAACGACCTACAGATCGAGGACGAGCAACGGACTTCGGGCACGCGAGCAGCATGGTGTAAATTGATTATTCTTCGCTCTTTCTTCTTCTGTCATGTAGACATCACGGTGTTCCGGTTCACCTTCAAGTACCGGCGTCAAGCACGTGCCACATACGCCTTGTTCGCAAGATATTGGAATTTCTATGCCGTGCCGGGCAAGCACGGCGGTTACCGGTTCGTCCGCTGGGATCGAAACGACCAAACCCGTGCTTGCGATCTTTACAGAAAAACGTCGATCAGCAGATTTGTCGGCTGCACCAGCGGTGAAGTATTCGGTATGGATTCTGTCGTCGAACCAGCCGCTAGCCCTGGCGGTTCCGGTGACCCAACTGATAAAGCCTGCTGGACCACAAACGTAGATATGGGTATTGTCGGATGCTTCCGCGAGCAGCGGCGCCAAGTCTAGCCTCTGTGAAGGGTGACCATCGTCGAAGTGGAAATGTATTCTTTCGGAGAACGCCGCAGCCATGACGCGACGCTGAAAAGCCGTATGCGCGGGCGAACGCGTGCAGTAATGCATCTCGAAGTCCGCGCCGGTTTTCGCTAGGCGCTCGGCCATGCACAATAACGGTGTAACACCGATTCCACCAGCAAAAAGGAGAGTTCGTTCGGCGTGTACCAGTTGAAAATGGTTTCGCGGCTCGCTGATTTGAATGACATCGCCCCTGTTGACCTCATCGTGCATTGCGACAGAGCCCCCACGCGACTTTGCGTCGCGCAAGACGCCAATCAGATAACGTGTCGTTTCATCAGGATGATTGCACAGCGAATACTGCCGGATTACGCCCGGTTTCACATAAACATCGATGTGTGACCCCGCAGAAAACGAAGGCAGAAAACTGCCATCCTCGGATGACAGCTCAAAGCTGACAATGCCTTCAGCCTCAATTATCTTATTAGTCACTCTTACATGTAGCAGTTTCATGGACTTTACTTCTCGTGGAATTGAACGATACCGATTGCGTGCACAAGGGTCGTATCCAGTGGCTGATGAAGCTGATATTTTGTGGTTGGATGCGCCATCGGCATGCGTTTTATGACCGTGAGCACTGAACGTATCTACGTGAACAGAGCTCGCGCCGCTATGTATTCGGACTTCCGAACGTAGTGCTCGTCCTCCTCGAATGTTTTCAGTATTGTATTGGCGCCGCGCCGCGCGAAATGGGCGACTGTTTCCCTGACACGCTTTAGCGGTACAAATGGATCTCGCGTCGCAACAGAGAACAACATTGGCATCGCGGAGAGGGAAGTATCTTCCTCCCAATTGCAACCCCATGGACCGATCCGTCCGCCCGAAAACGCAATGAGCCCCTTGACTTTGTGAATTCTACCCACGTATTCCGCAGCGAGAGCAGCCCCTTGGGAGAAGCCAGCTAAAATGATCTGATCCGTCGAAAGGCCGGTTTCGATGATTCTTTCGATCACCGCGTCTATGTAGGAAATACTAGAGGAAAGCCAAGGTTCGTTCTCCTGGAGATTGGCAAGGAAGCTGCCAGGATACCAGCTGCGCTGGGAAGCTGAGGGTAAAACCAGCAATGTGTTCGTATCCTGTAACGGCTGCGCAATCGCAAGCGTGGCCGCTTGCGATTGATTTCGACCATGCAAAAATATCACGGCTTGGGTGATGGAGCTTTTTGGCGAATGCCACGTCGTGTCGTACATGGTTTTTTGTAAACTTTCATGTGCAATTAATTCGGTGCGAAGTGTCTACTACGCGAACGATCCTGTCGACGGTCTTCGGCCGAAATAAGCGTCTTCCAGCAGCGCGCGAATCGCGTCACGGTCAAGCTTGCGCGGGTTTGGATAAGGTGATCTCATGGCCTCGTCCGCGACACGATCGAGATCATGAAGCTCGACACCAAGGCTTTCCAGCGATGTGGGGGCACCGAGTTTCGTGACCAGATCAAAGATACCTTGTGCTGCATGGTTTGCGTTTAGGGCACGCGCCAGATGATCCATTGCTTCGGGCACTGCGGGGGCGTTGTAAGCAACCGCATGCGGCAATATCACAGCGTGTGTCTCCGCGTGCGGAAGATTGAGCATCCCTCCTAGGGTATGACACAGCTTGTGATGCAGAGCTACGGAGGTTGCACCTAACGCCATCCCAGCGAGCCACGCACCATACAGGCACTCAGTTCTGGCGTGCAGGTCGGACGGTTGCTGTCTGATGGCTGGGAGTCCATGCGCCAGGCTTCGAATTCCATCCTCAGCCATCAAGGAAATGATCGGGTTGCCGTTTTCCGCATACAGCGCTTCAACGCAATGCGCGATTGCGTTAATTCCGCTTGTGGCACTCATCAGTGGCGGTAGCGACAGCGTAAGGGCCGGGTCGTAGATAACTGTCCGAGGTAGAACCTTCCGGTCCCGACCGGTCTTTTTCACGCCGCTGACTGTGATCCCGTAGATGGGAGTCATTTCAGAACCAGCGTAGGTCGTCGGTATGGCGAGTATGGGGATGGTAGATTCAAGTGCGATCGCTTTGGCCAAGCCGATCGTTGAACCTCCGCCCGCGGCGACAATGCAGTCTGCTCCAATGGAACGAGCGTAATTGCTCGCTTGCCTGGCGACTTCGATTGGAACGTGCATTATCGCTTTCGGGAATATACCGGCGAACTGCTCCCCGAGGCGCTCAGCGACCTCGTCGGCAAGTGCGGTTTGCTCGGGAGTACAGATGACCAGCGCGCGCTTCACAGCCAACTCCGAAAGCTCCTGGCGAAGCTGGGCAAGACTACCGGTGCCGAAAACCACACGCGCCGGCAAGGGCGCGTACACGAAGGAACCATGCAGCATAACGATTCAGTC
This sequence comes from Paraburkholderia xenovorans, assembly GCF_046030735.1. Classification (GTDB taxonomy): domain Bacteria; phylum Pseudomonadota; class Gammaproteobacteria; order Burkholderiales; family Burkholderiaceae; genus Paraburkholderia; species Paraburkholderia xenovorans_A. Next base: position 36,503 of record NZ_JAQQBV010000050.1, on the reverse strand, counting down.
TCCAGATTATTTGGTAGCTGAGTGCCAGCTCGTCGCTGCGACGTGCCAAACGGCCAGCAAAGAGAATGCCTTGTTTAGCCTGACGTTACCGCAGTGCGCAGCCCCCGTACAGTGCCGTCGAGTCATTTTGATTATGCCGTTTTGGCCTGCTCGGAATATTGCTTTCACCATTGTCCGTCCGTACAGTGGACGACGTTGGATGGACTCATTCTCTTGGAAAAGGTATTCAGGAGACGCTTCTCATCGGTCTTTCGCTTCCGGGCGACCTGAGCTGGATTGCACGCATGGAACACGGACGTACGATCGGGCACGGAAGTCGGAATAAGCTAAATCGTTGTCTGCTGCCGGACACAGATGCTGACGAGCCCACACACCGTGACGGGAGGTCGTACCGAACGGGCGATCGAAAGCGGCCCCTTGACGGTATCGCCGGATTTTTATTTATGTGGCGGTGGGCTCTGAAAAAATGTCGGTACGCCTGTGGTCTTGGGATGTTGCGCCGCGTCTCGCGCACATATTGGTCAATTCGAGGCACGCTATTGCACATCGGACTTTTTCCCACGTGGAGAACGAGCCGTAACAGGCCGTCAGAAATTGCAGGCAAGACCTGCTTCGCCGGTCAGGGCGACCAACCTGGCAAACTATTTGTGGTCACAACGGACGCGTAGCAAACGCTCGCGCCAATCCTGGCTGGCGCCAACCATCATGACCTCACACAACTGCCGCCATTGATTGACACCATCCCGTCGATTCGCGGCAAGTGTGGTCGACCCCTGTCGAAGCCGGTGATCGTGCAGGGCGACTATGGCAACGATCAAAACAAAAACCGCGGGCCACCGCACGCTGTTGGCATTCCGTCCCAGATCGCCTGTCGGAGTGAGCTGCACGGCAGTGGCGTTGGAGAGCCCCGGTGAGTGGTCGAGAGCAAATTGCCAGGCGGCATAACTTCAGGCGACTCCGCGTTTGATTCGAACACCTCGCCTCCATCCACTACGCGTTCGTGAAGATGCATGCTAAATTTGCTAGCGGAAATGTCAATCGTCATTGCGAGCGCTTCCTAGAAAAATGACCTATTCTCCTACGACGCCGTGCCCTGGATTTAGCGAGTCCATAATTCTTGGTAGCCCAGGCTACTTAGTCTCACGTGTTGAATCACTGATGTCCAATACGGTGACGCGACGCACGATGTCCGAACTAGGTGTGACGGATCAACAAGGACGGATCTTGCTCCTGGTGGCGACCAGAAAATGCTGCACGGCCTCCGAGGTGGCACGCGAATCTGGAGTTCACGCGAGCGCCGTCACACGCCTTATACGCCGGCTGCAAGATCGAGACTTATTAGTAGGGGTTCGTAGTTCGCAGGACCGACGTGTCATCAAGCTCGCATTGTCGCCACGAGGCCGGTTCATCGTTGAATCCTTTCCGGTTGTTGTGGATGCAGCACTGGAGCGATTGTTATCGGGACTTACGCAAGAAGAGATCGGCTTCTTCAAAGGAATGCTTAGACGCATTATTGTCAATAGTGGTCGCATAGAGGTCGAATATCGATCTCTTCGACCGGCAGGCTCCCGGGTGAGGAATTCTCGGCGCGAAACTGCTGAGACAAAAACTCGAGTCACAGGAGCGTGAAGGCGTCGTCATTGCCAACATCATCAACCGGTGGAATTCGTTCGGCAGACCCGTTTCCGTTAAAAATGCATAGCTGCTTCCACTACCCGGAGAGCCTTACCCTTCCGAACAAAGCCGTCATAGTACCCTTCGGAATCCGCTTGCCATACGTCGACTGTCGCCCCTGATAGCATCTCCCCATTCGCCGCCATGACCTGCGCGGAAGTAAAGCACGATTCGCCGGGCGCACTGTTGGTGATAACGGCGCCGTGCGGCAGCCGGACTGGTGCATCTGGCCGGAAGAACGGGCCGAACACCTGCTCCGTGGCCTTGCTCGAGCGCCGATGGTTTTGCGCGACCACCAGTTGCGGCAAACCGAGTGTGTCACTAAGGAGAATGAACTCCTGTCGCGTGTCGGTGCATTTGTGCCCTGTCGCCGTCAGGAAATCGATGCCTTGTTTCCACTCTTCCTCGACCAGCTTCGTTTCGCGGGCGAATGCATGCAAGTGCTAGATCAGGTTGATGACGATCGTTTTCAGACGATTGTCAGACATATCCTCGAGCCGGGAAAGAACGGCTTGGGTAGTGTTGTCCTCATTCAGGTTGCGCACTATCGCCTCCATCGCGATTTGGTTTAGATTGAATAAATATAGCCAATTGATTAGCGAATTCCTATGCGCGCCGTCGCGAAGCAGCCGGCGCGCATGCCAGGGAGAACAACGATGCGCTACTTTGTAAGGTCGTTATGCTTACCGTGTTTCCAACGCTCGACAATGACGGTCGCAAACAGGCCTGCCTGCGTAAACGGATCATTCTTGACGAATTCATCAACTTCGCTCCAATCGGAAGCTTCAAGAATCAAGAAGCTTCCCGTCATGTCTTCCTCGGCGACTCCTGATCCCGCGCCCAGCGTAGGACCTCCAACGAGAATCTTGTCTGCCAAAGGAGTCAGATACTCGAGGTGACGGGCATAGTTCGCAAGCCGGACGTCCAGATGTCCCGGTTTGTCTTTTCGATATATCAAAAATAGCATGGTCGATCCTGCCTTCGTTAAAGTGAAATTTATCGTGCAAACATGCGATGAATGAAGGCTAGTCTGGCGCTGCGCCCTCATAAGCGCGCTCGAGCAGTTTCCGTATCCGTTCCTCTTCCAGTGGTTGAGGATTCGGATAGGGGCTCTTTACGGCCAGGTTGGCTGCCAGATCGATAGCGTCCCTCGGCATGCCAAGTTCAGCCAATGAGACGGGCAGGTCATATCGATGAAGAAGCTCATGCAGTCGGGTAGGTGCATTTTGCACACCCAGTGCACGAGCTATCCGGGCGAGCGCATCCGGCGCGCCAGCACTGTTGTAGGCGAGCGCGTGCGGGAGGACTACCGCATGCAACTCCGAGTGCGGCAAGTTAAAGGCACCGCCGAGGGTATGGCAAAGCTTATGGTGAAGCCCGATCGACACAGCGCCAAGGACCGTGCCGCACAACCACGATCCGTACAGTGTGTCGCAGCGAGCCGTGATGTCCAACGGATTCTTGTGCAATGGGTCGAGGGACGAAGAAATCGCACGAATTCCTTCCTCTGCCATCAACGCCGTGACCGGATTGCCATTGTACGCATACAGACTTTCCGCAGCGTGCGCGATTGCATTGAGTCCGCTCGAAGCTGTCATGCGGAACGGCAGCGACAACATTAGTTCAGGATCGTAGATTACCGTGCGTGGCAGCACGCGCGGATCACGTCCTGTCTTTTTCATACCGGCTTCCGTGAGTCCGTAGATCGAGGTCATCTCGCTGCCGGCATATGTCGTGGGGATAGCGAGGATCGGTAGGCCGCCTTCGAGCGCGATCGCCTTGCCGAGGCCGATCGTCGAGCCGCCGCCAATTGCCACCATGCAGTCCGCACCGAGGCGATTCGCCTCGCTTCGAGCTTCCCGCGCTAGTTCGAGAGGGACGTGCATGACTGCCTTCGGAAAAATTCCCACTGCGCGATCGCCAAGAATCTGCGCTACAAGCTTGGCTTGTGCCGCTTGCGCAGGCGTGGAGAGAACGAGCGCACGCCGGGCCTGCATTGCATCGATTTCCCGCGTCAGGAACTGCAATGAGCCCGCGCCAAACACTACGCGCGGAATCTTCGGTTCAAAGATAAATGGGTTCAAGATGGATCTCCGACATGGGAAAAGAATTCAGACAGAGACGCTGCCGGTCGGATGCAGCCGTAAAAAATTTGCGCGGGCTGAGTCTCAATCTTTGACGTAGTCGTCTTGATGACGCACGATTCGCAGACTTTCCAGATACCGCTTGACCCGCGGACGTTCAGGATGGGTCGCATAGTGCTCAAGTGCTTCCATTGATTCGAACCCGGAATAGAGCACGCCATCGCATGCGTAATCTATCGTGCTGAAATTTCTTCAGATATCGCGCGTCGTCATTCCCGGAATCTCCGCCTGCAGCCCCCGAACGCAGCTTTCAGCATCCGAATGTTGTCTGACTTTTCTTCAGCAGTGCCGTCTTTTACATTTCATTGACTATATGTGGTTGATCATGCCCTCGATACAGTTGGTTGAGTAATGTGTAATTGCGTATGAGCGAAAAGAGTGTCGACCGGGCAAGTGTAGGTATTCACCGGATGCATGAACATGCTGACGTTGAAAATGTGTTTCCCGCCAGGTGGGATCTACTTGTGGTCGAGGACGACGCGGGCAAAGTGCCGAAGAAGTGTGGTGCTGGTGCTGCAAGGTAGGCGCGCGGTCGGACCGCTTGTTGCCGTGTGCTTGCTCGTTGTAGCGTGCGTCCCCGAGATCGAAGCTGTTGGTATCGATGAGAAGTGCCCAAAGTGCGGCGACGAGATCAAGCTCCTGACGGCCGCCGTCACAGCGCGAACCGACTGCACCGCAAAAGCCCGAGCGCGATGTTCCAGTTTTTCGCACTATCGAAATCTTTCTTTTTTCTTTCGTCGGAGATTCAAGAAGTGTCGCGAAAACTGCAAAAATGATCAGAATTTGCAGGAAAGCCCATCGATAGTCGCGCTATTTTAGCCGCTTGCAGGTGACAGACGAGCGATTTCCGCTTCGGCCATGCAACGCGGAGGAGATATGCGTGTCGGTTGGATCGGCCTTGGGAAGCTAGGACTGCCGATGGCCCGAAGAGTCCGGGAGGCTGGTTTCGAGTTAGATCTGTTTGATCTGGTCACGCCACCGGACACGATCATAGGCGGCGCGCGAGTTCGGCACAGCTTGACAGAGATCGGGAGATCCAGCGATATCCTTATCACGAGCCTGCCGGACGACGCCGCCTTCGGCGCGGTTATCGCCGAGGCATTACCTCAGATGAGGGTCGGTTCGGTGCTGGTCGACACCAGCACTATTTCGCCGCAGGCATGTGACGAGACCAGACACTTGGCGGGGCGGATCGGTTATCTGGCCGCGCCGGTATCGGGCAGCACCGATCTAGCTGTGAGGGGCGAATTAACGTTGTTTTGTTCGGGATCCGAGTCCGCGAGGCGTACCACCGAACCGGTGCTGGCGAGTTTTGCGAGCCGGATCTTCAATGTCGGCGAGCGTGCCGAGGCACGGTATCTGAAGCTCGCGTTGAATCACTTTATCGGAACAACTACGCAGGTAGCCGCAGAAGCCTTGACGCTAGCTCGGCGCGGCGGCGTAGCCTGGCCGACCCTGCTCGACGTGCTCGAGCAATCCGCCGCAGCATCTCCGTTCATTCGTCACAAGATTGCAGCGCTGCGGCGCCGAGACTTCACCCCCGCATTCACGATCAGGCAGATGCTGAAGGACATGACACTGATCGTGGAAGCGGGGACCCGATGCGGCGTCAACGTAGGGCTCGCAAAGGTGGTTGTCGAGGCTTTTCGATGCCAGGTCGAAGAAGGTCTGGCGAACGACGATCTTTTCTCTGCACTTCTGTCTGCCGAACGCGCAGCAGGTTTGGGTGAACCCTAAGGAGTAACGGATGCATTACATCATTCATTGCATTGACCGCGCGAGTGCGGCTGCGATACGACGCGAACGGACGAGCGATCACAAGGCGTATCTGGCAAAGACCGACCTGCCTGTGCGGATACTCGTTTCAGGGCCGCTAGTGCACGATGGGGCGGAAACGCCGATCGGAAGTTTCTTTCTTGTGGAGGCCGCTGACCGCGAAGCGGTTAACCGATTCCGCGACGGAGATCCCTTCAAGCAGGCCGGAATTTGGGAGCAGGAGCAAGTCTACGCATTCCTGAAACGCCAGGATGCCCGATAGCAGTCGTCCGTTTTATTTTAGATGCAAAACTTGGGAGTATTTCAAATGATGAATCTGGACGAACACTCGATCACCGAAGAGGCGCTGAGACGCATTGAAAACACACCTAGCCCGCGGCTGAAGGTGATCATGGCAGGATTGCTCAATCACCTTCACGATTTCACCCGTGAAGTCCAACTTACGGAGCAGGAGTGGCTAGAAGGGATTCAATTTCTGACGAGAACGGGTCAGATCAGCAACTCTGTTCGACAAGAAATGATCCTGCTTTCCGACACCCTCGGACTGTCGCAACTGGTTGTCGCACAAAACCACAGCCGACCGCAGGCGGCCACCGAGCAGACTGTGTTTGGTCCTTTCCACGTTGAGGGGGCGCCGAGCCTGCTGACGCATGGCGCCGACATTGCGGTGGGCGCATCCGGTGATCCGCTGTGGGTCGTCGCAAATGTCGTCGACTCCCGCGGCCATGCGGTCGTCGACGCATTGGTCGACGTATGGCAGGCAGACGGAGACGGCTTCTACGATGTGCAGGACGAGGGCTGGCGAATTGACGAGTCTCGCCTGCGCGCCATTTTCACGACCGATGAAGACGGGCGCTTCAGTTTCCGCTCAGTCATGCCGACAAGTTACCCGATCCCGATGGACGGGCCGGTCGGGCAAATGATGAATGCGACGAAGCGACATCCGATGCGTCCGGCCCATATCCACTTTATGATCCGCAAAGACGGGTTCGATCCGCTCGTCACGCACGTATTTGCCGATGGTGACGAGTACCTCGATTCCGATGCAGTCTTCGGCGTGCGCAGCTCTTGCATCGGTACCTACGTGCCTAATGAAGCGGGTGCCATCACACCGGCGGGTACTGTGGGCGAGCAGCCCTTTTATACGCTCGACTACACGTTCGTATTGCATGGACTGGACGAGTGATGAATCAGGCATTCTCGGGCCGCGCTTCGGCCGACTCCGAGGAAACCGTCGCCGCAGTACTCGCGCGGACCTCCGTGGCTCGCAGTTGGCTGGCTGACGCCAGCACGGTGGGCAGCGTGCTGGCCGATACGAGGCGACCGATCCGGTTTCGTGTCACCGGCCATCCTCCGGAGACGGCATCGATCGTCACAGATATTCTTAGACCTGCCTTCCGGATACTCGAAACCCTTTCCGCTGGAGCCATCCAGGTGGTCGACACGTGGGGAGCGAAAGTCCATGGAGACCGCGAAGGCGCCGCAGCGCTAAGAGGGGATCTGACGGACATGGCGCTGTGCTATTCGCCTTGGGATCCTGACGGTTTCCCCATGTTGCAGGCGTTGTGTCTGCCGGGGATGTTCCCGTCCGCCGAGTTGGGCACATTCGTCGCCGAGTCGCTCTATGCCGACTTCTTTCGCGAGGACGTTGAGCGGCAGGGGTTGCGCATGGGACGGCTCAAAGTGACCGGTCCCTATAGCCTGTTCAGCGTGCGACCAATCCGAAATCTCAAGGACCTTGACGGGCTTCGGATCGGGTGCAGCTACGGCCCCGAAGCTGAAATCTTCACCATGCTTGACGCGGAACCGGTGCCAATGAGTTCGCTAGAAATCGCAGCTGCGTTACGCAAAGGACGGGTCGATGCAATTTCGATAGCCGATGCGTCGGCTGAGGTCTTCCAGATTCATGAGTGCGCCCGGTTTCGTACCACTTTGGATCTGACTAGACTCAACATGGAGTTTTTCTTGAGAAAGGAGTTCTGGACCGCTCTTCCGCTGGATCTGCAACTTCTGTTGAGCGATTGGTTGCGGGCAGAGGCGCAGGCTGAGTGCCAGATCTTTTATGGACTCGGCGGTGCCCTGGCCAGAGAGCGGTTTCGCGCCGCTGGCATGACGTTCATCAGGCTCGAGGATGACGACAGAAAGCGATGCCTCCAGGCGGTACAACCTTTGACGCAACGCTTCATCGAGAAGAGCGAACGGGTAGGGCGCCCTGGAGGCCTTCTTGTTTCACGCATGCGGTCGATGGTCGAAGAGTACGGTCATTTGAGCGCGAATCAGTTGATGGAAATGGCGCTGACCAGACCATTGAGGCGTATCAATCAATGTGAAGAGAGAACCTAAAGTGAAAAAAATATCTCTGGGGACATTGGTGGTGGGATTGGTCTTTTCTGTCGACGCCCATTGCCAGAGCAGTGTGACGCTGTACGGGTTGGTGGACGCGGGCGTCGGGTATATCAGCAATCAAGGAGGGGCGAGTGCCTTCCAGATGGCAACCCGCAGCGCCAGCTTCTATGGTTTTCGGGGAACAGAGGACCTGGGCGGCGGATACCGTGCGATATTTTGGCTCGAAAGTGGGTTTAGTACTGCGAATGGTTCGATCGCCAACGGGGGTACCCTGTTTGGTCGCCAGGCCCAAGTGGGTTTGTCCGCCCCTTGGGGGCAGATTACGATGGGCAACCAGTACGACGCAGTTGTGGACGAGCTGCAGGTCTTCAGTTCATCCGGTACCTTCGCCGGAAATCTCGGTGCCGAAAGCGGGGACGTCAACAATATCTGGGCTGATTTTCATGTCAACAATTCAGTCAAGTTCTCGAGCGCGACGTTTCATGGCCTTTCGGCGGAGGCGATGTACGGGTTCGGCGGCGTGGCCGGCTCGATGTCGACGAAGAGCATATATTCCGCTGGCGCCGCTTATCGCTCCGGCCAGCTGGCCATCGGCGTCGCGTACCTGAACATCAACAACCCAATCACGGCGGTCTATCAGGGGACGACTGCTCCGGCAAACACGCAGACTCTCGGTACCCCATTCTCCAGTCCCATCTATACCGGCTACGCTTCGGCGCGGACTCTGCAGATCGCAGGGATGGGGGCGTCGTATGCGATCGGCACTATCACGGTCAACGCGCTTTACTCGAATACGGAATTTCGCAGCATCACACCGACGCCGGGGGGCAATCAACGGCTCAACGCGCATTTCAATAACTTCGAGCTCAACCAGACCTTCCTCGCGACGCCGTCCGTGGCGCTCTCGCTCGGAGGCATTTATACTTCCGCGACAGGTGCGAATTATGAACAGGTGGTCGGCGGTGTTAATTACCTGCTGTCGAAACGCACCGGCTTGTATATTCTCGGCGCGTGGGTACGAGCGAACGGAATCGATTCACGCGGGCGCCCGGCGGTCGCAGACATCGCCAACGCTGTAGCTTCGACCACGCGCAATCAGATTGCCATACGAACCGGTATCCGGATGAGGTTCTGACTTTGGGCACCTGGATCGGAGCGCACGTGTCCGGTGGTGTCTCTATTGACACGGGCGGATTTGTCGGTCAGCTTCTGAATGAAGGCACGCTGCCAGCGCTTGCCGATCGCCACTAGCACTCTTGCACAGCCATGGATCGACTGACCGAGATCGAACTTTTCGTGCGTGCTGCGGAACTGGGTAGCCTCAGCAAGGCGGCGGAGAAACTAGACATGTCGCTGTCCGCCGCCAGCCGCCATTTGATATCGCTGGAAGAGCGCCTCGGGGCACGCTTGATCGAACGCAGCACGAGACGAGTGTACTTGACCGAAATCGGCCAGGAGCACTTCGAGCGCTGCAAGCACATATTGTTGGATATACAGGAGGCGGAGTCGTTGGTCGGGGCCGTGGCTTTGAACCCGAGCGGGGTATTGCGCGTAAGTTCGACTGTGTCCTTTTGTATGAACCACATTGGCCCTTTGTTGCCTCGCTACGTAGAGCGCTATCCGGGGGTCCGCGTCGATGTCGAAGCGAGCAATCGATACTATACCTTGTTGGGCGACGACATCGATCTGGCTGTTCGCACACGAGAGTACGAGCCTGATTCCAACATCACCATCAGGCGGCTCGCCGAAACGAGGCGCATACTTGCGGCCTCGCCGGAATATCTCAGCAGTCACGGCACACCTCGTAGTCCAGAAGATCTGCTCGAACATCGGCTGCTGCTGTACAGCTATGCGAATCGTCCAGACGAGCTTCACCTTTCGCGGGGCGGAAGCACCACTGTACTGCCCGTTTCCGCAGCGATGAAAAGCAACGAGGGCCAGGTGATACGTGCGGCAGCGCTGCGTGGGCACGGCATTCTTGTGCAGCCCAAATATGTCATCTATGACGATCTCGTCAGCGGCCGTCTTATTCCTGTATTGGACGATTGGGATCTACCGCGTCTGGTGATCAATCTTGCTTTTCCGTTCCGCAAATTTGTGCCGGCGAAGGTGAGGACCTTCATCGACTTCCTGGTCGAGGAGTTCAGGACTGCGGATTACGAGAGAAAATGGACGAGCTGACTGCTCCAGGAGATTCACGCTCGCTGTAGCCCGCCGATCGACCGGGACGGTCTCACCGAATGCCGGGTCGAGGCCGACCGTCGATACTCCCGCCCGGCGGCAAGCTGAATCCCGGCTGCGCCGTAGCTCTCTCCGATTGAATTCGCTAGAGTCGCACTGTTGCTCTGCCATTCACCCGGTACGTCAACAGAATCCGGTGGTGTAAATCTAACTCAAAGGCGTATCTCGATCATGATCAAGCATATTGTGATGTGGACGTTGAAAGGATCCACAGCAGAGGAGAAAGCGGAAAGTATTCACCAAGTGAAAGCCGCCTTTGCCGCCATGAAGGAAACGATCCCGGGTCTGGTGAATCTGGAGATCGGCGTTGACATCAGCTCCGTTGAGTATTCGTGCGATGTCGTACTGTATTCTGAGTTCGAGTCGCCGGAGGCGCTGGAGCATTATGCGGTTCACCCGGCTCATCTGCAGGTAAAGGAAAGGTTGGCGGGGCTTCGAATCGCGAGGCATCAGGTCGACTACCTCGTCGAGTAAACCTGAAGCGCGAAGCCGAAGCGGCCGTACTTACCTTGGGAAATAAAATGAGCATTTCAGCTTCGGTTGGGGAGAACCGTTTGGTCGGCTTCGCATTGGAATTAAGTATTCCTCGATTCATATTCGGGATCCGTTCACGCGGAAGACTCGGCGACGAAGTGGATCTCCTCAGGTGCAAGCGGGTCTTGGTGCTCTCGGTGCACGGCCAGGAGAAGGACGGGAAACGCGTGGCTCGCATGCTCGGAGACAGGACTGTCGGCCTGTTTGTGGAGGCTGCAATGCACTTTCCTGCCGAGGGCGCACGCCGGGCTTGCGAAATTGCCTCGGAAGGTGGGGCCGATTGTGTCGTCGCGATCGGTGGAGGCTCGGCGATCGGGCTCGGCAAGGCTCGCTGCAAACTTCGCTGCCAATCGTAGCGGTTCCAGCCACCTACGCGGGGAGCGAGATGCCACCGATCTTCGGTGTTACAGAAAGCGGGTTGAAGAAGACCGGACGTGACAAGCGTGTATTACCGCGCGGTGATTTACGACCCGACCTTGACCAGTCTCGCTACCACCATTGATGCCGCTCCCGAGTTGTCTGAACGCCGTTGCTCATGCAGCCGAAAGCCTTCGCGCGCACGACGGCAATCCAGCAATCTCTTTGATTGAAGAGGAGGGTATCCGGGTCATGAGTTCAGCACGCATTGGCATTCCGAAGGATCTGACCAATTTCGCCGCTCGTGCCGATGCGCAATATGTCGTATGGTTATGCGGCGTTGCATTGGGGCCCGCGTCGATGAGACTGCATCAGAAGTTGTGCCATACGCTGGGAGGCACCTTCAACCTTCCTCATGCAGAGCTGTACGCGATGATGCTGCCTTATTCGTTGGCGTACAACGCCGATGCCGCGCCGGAGGCAACGCGGTGTATTGCGCGAGCACTCGGCGTTGACAATGCCTCCGCAGGTCTTTTCGAGCTCTTGAGGGAAAGCGGACTGCCGACTTCCCTCGCCGCCCTCGATATGCCCGAAGAAGGCTTGGATCGGGCGCTCGAGCTGGCGGTTGCAAACCCCTACCCCAATCCTCGCGCGCTCGCAAGACCTGCGCTTCGGCATTTGCTTGTTCAGGCATACGACGGGCAACGCCCAAACTGAGGCTGGCCAGAGCTACTGTTTTTTTCTGAAATGCCATGCGAAAACATGATTTTGACCTTTTTGTAATAGGTGCAGGCTCCGGCGGCGTGAGAGCGGCCCGGATCTCTGCCGCCCATGGTGCACGGGTAGCCATCGCGGAAGAAAGCCGCTTCGGCGGAACATGCGTGATTCGTGGCTGCGTGCCCAAAAAACTGTTGATGTATGCCTCGCAACTGGGGCGCTGCATTGGCGAGGCAGCAGGATTCGGCTGGCACGTCACCGACGCAACGCATGACTGGGGCGCGATGATTGCAGTGAAGGACCTCGAGGTAGCCCGGCTCGAGCAGGTATATCAGCGGCTGCTCGATGCCGCGGGCGTGACGTCGTTCGCGGCGCGGGCGAAGATTATCGGACCACATTCTGTCGAAGTCGATGGTCGGTCGATCAGCGCCAGGGTGATTCTGATTGCAACCGGCGCACGCGCTGTCAAACCCGACGTTTCAGGCTCGGCTCTCATGGTCACGTCTGACGACGTTTTCGCACTGCAGGCCAGGCCGCAAAGAGTGGCGATCATCGGGGGTGGCTACATTGCGTGCGAGTTTGCTGGGATCTTCAACGGATTGGGCAGTCAGGTCGTTCAGTTGCATCGGGGAGCGCAGGTTCTGCGTGGCTTCGACGAAGAGTTACGCAGCAGGTTGGGAACAGAGATCGCGAAAAGCGGCGTCGATCTGAGGTTGGGCATCTACGTAGCGTCGGTCTGTCGACAGGATGGGTCGATCCAGCTGCAACTGACCAATGGGGAGACGTTGGCGGTGGATGCCGTCATGGCCGCAACCGGCCGACATCCCAATACAGCTAACCTCGGGCTGGAATCGGTGGCAGTCGCCCTCACCGAGCGCGGTGCGGTGAAGGTCGATTCCTACTCGGCGACGACCTGCCCGAGCATCTATGCGGTAGGAGACGTGACCGATCGGTTGAGTCTGACACCTGTGGCGATTCACGAGGGACACGCGTTCGCCGATACGGTCTTCGGCAACACGTCACGTACGACCACTTATGAGCGGGTGCCGTTCGCGGTGTTTAGCCAACCACAGGCCGCGTCGATCGGACTGAGCGAAGAGCAGGCGCGCAAGCGCTTCGACGCGGTGTCTATCTACGCGAGCACCTTCCGGCCGATGCGCACGGCTATGTCTGGTCGCGACGAGACTGCGCTCGTCAAACTTGTGGTGGATACGAGCTCGCAAAAGATCCTTGGCGCCCATATCGTGGGTGTCGACGCGGCTGAAATCATTCAGGGCGTGGCAGTGGCGATCGCCGCCGGTGCCACCAAGGCGGATTTCGACGCGACGATTGCAGTGCATCCGACTCTGGCCGAGGAACTCGTCACATTGAGGGTGCCGCGATAGCCCTGATTATCCCACTACAAGGGAATATGTTTTTCGACAAGGCTGTCGTTGCTCTTCGAACCAACGGTTAAAGTGGTTACGCTTTGAAAGCGCGACGCGATGGAGGAGGCGAATAAATGATCACTCTTTATGGATGGGGCACGCCGAATGGTCGAAAGGTGTCGATTGCGCTCGAAGAGGTTGGACTTGCATATGAGATCCGCCGAGTCGACATCATGAACCGACAGCAATTCAGCCCGGAATTCCTGGCACTCAATCCAAACAACAAGATTCCGGTAATCATCGATTCCGAAGGCCCGGACGGAAATCGGATCACGCTGTTCGAATCCGGCGCGATCCTCATCTATCTGGCCGACAAGGTCGGCAAGTTGCTGCCAGCATCGGGCCGTGCGCACTACCAGACGCTCCAATGGCTGATGTTCCAGATGGGCGGTGTCGGTCCTATCTTCGGGCAGATGCACCACTTCCAGCGCTACGCGAAAGAGCAGACATATAGCGTAGAACGCTACACGTCGGAGACGCATCGGCTTTATGGCGTGCTGGAAGCCGTGCTGGGCGGTAACGAATTTATTGCTGGCAGCGAGTACACCATTGCAGACATCGCGGTCTACCCCTGGATCGCTCGTTTTGAGCTCCACAAGCTCGACTGGTCGGCATTGCCCAATGTCAAACGTTGGTACGACGCGGTCGGGACAAGGCCGGCGGTTGTGCGCGGAATGGAGGCACTGTGATGCGAACCGATCCTGGTCTCACTGTGTTGGGGCGTAGCACGTCGTCGAACGTGCAGAAAGTAATGTGGCTTCTGGGGGAGATCGACCGCGAAAGTGTTCGAGTAGATGTGGGCGGGGTATTTGGTGGAAACCACGACGCAGCCTATTTGCTGAAAAACCCGAACGGTGTCGTACCAACGCTCATCCACGGCGATCACGTGGTGTGGGAGTCCAATACCATCCTGCGATATCTCGCCAACGTTTTCGGCGCCTCCAGCTTTTATCCTGCGGATCCAGCGGGACGCGCGGGCGTTGAGCGCTGGATGGACTGGCAGTTGTCGACGCTTGGTCCGGCCAATACGCTGCTGTATCAAAGCATCGTTCGCACGCCGCCGGAGCAGCGCGCATCGGAACTGATCGAACCGCACCGGGCACGCAACGCGGCGCTATTCCTGATGCTGGACCAGGCGCTGTCATCACAAAGGTTCATCGCCGGCGATGGTTTTACGCTTGCCGACATTTCCATCGGGGCGCTCGCGCATCGCTGGTTTCGGCTTCCGATTGCGCGCCCGCACTATGCACATCTACAGCGCTGGTATGAAGAGATGTGCGGTCGCGCGCCGTTCCACAAGCATATCGTGAGCATAGAGTTCGCATAGAGGGCGAGAAGACTTCGAGCAACGTGGCGAATGCACGCCGCAGGCGCGATGGACAGACAAAAGTCGGGCGACGACCCGTGGCAAGGAGATTGCGATGAAGCGCCGCGAGTCGGCAAGCTGATCGCGGGTAGGAAGGAGCAGCATGATGGCATCCCCAGAACTCAGCTGTATTGCCGACATTCAGCGCATTGTCACTCGCCCGGGATGCGAAGCGCGTTACTCGAGCGTCGATCTTGGCTGGACTTCCGCGTGCGCGTTCATCCAGCGCGAAAACCCATTTCAGGCGAGCGTTCATCCGGCGCCACACCACCTGTTGGTGTTTCATCTAGGTGCCGGGGCGCACGTAAAGGCGCGTGCCGATGACACGCACGTCCGTCGCAGTGTACCTGCTGGCAGCATATACGTATGGCCTGCGGATCAAGCCTTCAACATCAGTCTCGAATCGTGGGTTGAAACGATGCACCTGTATTTGCATCGTGATCTATTCGGGAGCGAGACCGAACTCAAACCGGAACTCTGTGTGCGCGACACCTTACTTCTGGAACTGGGAACGGAACTCGCCCGATTGATGAAGTCTCGGGTCGGTGCAATGGATCTCTATGTGGATTCGTTGGCGGTGGCCATGGCGGAACGACTCGTTTCTCGATGTGTCGATGGACGAGTTGCTAGCCGGAGGCGGGGGCGACCAGGGTTATCGCCGGTGAAATTGCGACGGGTCGTTGAATATATCGATTCGAATTTGCAGGAGCCGATCAGACTCTCGCAGTTGTGCGAAATAGCGAACATGAGCCCCGCACATTTCGTCAGGCAATTCAAAGCGACGCTTGGCCAACCGGCGCATCAGTTCGTCCTCAACCGACGTATCGAGCTTGCCAGGAAATTGCTGTCACACAGCGACCAGCCTCTGGTCGAGGTTGCGCTGCACTGCGGCTTCACGCATCAAGAGCACCTCACCAACGTTTTCCGGCGTCTCGTTGGTATTGCACCGGGAGCCTATCGACGATCAGCGAATAGCCCGGGCTGGTGACGCGTCGGCGATTGCTCGCCACGAGACTGCCTCCGCGGTCGAATCACATCACGAGCTAGGTCACGCCAGCCTTCTGCACGGCCATAACACTTGTACAGGATAGAAAATGGAGAAGTTAACAAATCCGGATGACGCGTCCGTGCCTCGCGAACAGGACAAGACGCGCACTTGGCTTGGCGAAATGCTGAAGGCGGAGCGACGCACGCTAAAAGCCTGTTGGTCCGGGTGGGTGCTCGACGGCATGGACACACAGATGTATTCATTCGTCATGCCGACGCTAATCGCGACGTGGGCCATCACACGGCCGCAGGCAGGTGCAATCGGCACGGTGATGCTGATGGCGTCGGCTCTCGGTGGATGGGTGGCGGGTTACTTGTCCGATCGGATCGGACGGGTCAAGACGCTGCAACTGACCATCATCTGGTTCGCGACGTTTTCGCTTCTTTCCGGGCTGGTGCAGAACTTCGATCAACTGCTGATTGTGCGGGGCTTGATGGGACTAGGTTTTGGCGGTGAATATGCGGCGGGCGCGGTGCTGCTGAGCGAAAGCGTCCGGCAATCAATGCGCGGAAAGGCGCTCGGAATCAATGCGACCGGCTTTGCGATCGGGTGGGGTCTTGCCACGATTCTGTTCACCGCGGTCTTTGCCATCTTCAAACCGGTCCTCGCCTGGCGAGTGTTGTTCATCCTCGGCGTATTACCGGCTTTGCTCGTCATCTATGTGCGCCGCTATGTGGACGAGCCCGAGATATATCGGAGCTCGCTCGCCGACGGAGCCCGAGGCGGTCATGGGCCCTTCGAGATATTCAGACTAGCGATGCTGCGTCGTACGTTGATTTGCTCGGTACTATCGACAGGAGGTCAAGGCGCCTATTTCGCGATCGCGAACTGGCTTCCTACGTTCCTCAGCCGCGAGCGAGGGCTGGGTATTGCAGGTACGGGAGCGTATGTCCTGGTGACGGTTACAGGAAGCTTCTTTGGCTATCTTGCGGCGGCTTATCTGTCCGACCGTATCGGCCGTCGAGGCGCTATCAGCGTCTTCGGAATCGGTTCGATCGTGATCGTTCTGCTATACACACTGGTTCCCGCGAACAACACTGTTCTGCTTGCCCTTGGATTTCCGCTGGGCTTCTCTTCATTGGGTGCCTTCAGCGTGCTTCCGACGTTTTTTACCGAGACATTTCCGACGTATTGCAGAGGATTGAGTCTGGGTTTTGTGCATAATTTCGGGCGTGCAACTGGATCGTTCGTGCCATTGCTGGTGGGATTAGCTTCCCAGCGGATTGGACTGGGCGCAGCCTTTGGTATCTTTGCTGCGGGTGGCTATGCAGTTATGGCGATTTGCACGCTCGCTCTTCCAGAAACTCGTGGACGTCAGTTGGACAAGTGATGATGGCGTCGATTCCTGTTTGCCCAAACCTTCATTTTCTATATACGGAGCGGCCGTTTCTGGATCGATTTGAGGCGGCTCGACAGGATGGGTTCCGTGCAGTGGAGCTGACCTCTCCTTATGATTTTCCGTGTGGGCAGATCGTCAAAGCTGCCTTCGATGCTGGACAAAAGGTCGTTAGCCTCAACGCGCCAATGGGTCCGTTAGTACGTGGGGTCTCGCGAGGTTGTGCCGCCGTGCCTGGCATGAAAAAGGACTATCGGGAGCAAATTGAACTTGGCATCGAGTACGCCACGGGCCTCGGTTGTCGAAAACTGCTGTCTTTGGCCGGCATCGTACGTGATGACATGGATCATCGGGAAATCCATCATACGTTCGTTGAGAACCTGCGGTGGGCCGCCAATCGATGCGCGGCCCACGGAATCACACTGTTGATCGAAAGTCATAATCTGCAGGATAATCCGAATTATTTTTTGTCGACCGTTGGGCAGTGCCGAGAGGTTATTGCCGATGTCAAAAGTGGCAATCTTCGGATGCTATTTGATTTTTATCACGTCCAGGTCGAGGAGGGGAATGTGGTTCGTCGATTCCTCGACAATCTCGATATCATTGACCACGTGCAGATTGGCAATCCGCCCGATCGGCATGAGCCAGGTGACGGCGAGTTGAACTACTCATATATTTTCTCAAGTATTAGGGCGAGTGGCTACAGCGGATGGATAGGCGCCGAGTATTATCCATCGACTCCGAAGACGTCTTCTTCTCTTTCCTGGTTGCACACCTGCGGGCAGGCAGCAATCTGACCCGAAGCTACGTCAACGATGGTTCATCCGGACTGGGTCTGGGAGACTGGAGGTCCCCAAGCACCCAACCTCCCAGGAACCCAGCCGGATGAACATCTGTGAGAACGCCCAACTCACCGTCACCCGTCGACTTGAGATGGTCCCGGAGATCACTGAACACGGTTCTCGTGTGTGTCGCAAGCTGCAGACGATCATCGCGTGACGGTGCCGAACGTGCGTAAGTGGCTCGAACGCTAGCGGAAGAGCTTGGGATTTTGTCCAATGGTGCGAACTGTTCGTGAATCCGTGCTCCCAGCGTTTCTCCCGTTTGCAGAGGGCGTCGTGCGACGCCGGTACGCCTGACGTGGCCCAACACCGGTTCGTCCGGATTGAGGTCCGGGGCATAACCGGGCAAGAAATGCTTGCTCAGTTTTCCCTGGGTGCTGACGACGTTCTCCTTAAAGACGGCTTTCTTATATGCAGGCAATCTGTCAACGATCAGATGAACCGCCTATCCGCCGGCACATGGAATCCTGTCGTGCAAGCGGCCGGCATCAAGCGATATTGTCCACATCTTTGTCCACGAGATAGCGCAAGACACCGGGGTGAATCCGTTGGAAGTTGGGAGACGCGGCGAGGGTATTTTCCGGCCGGGTCTCGGCACCCTGCTCAACGCGCTGGACCAGCTTGGCATGAGCGAAGTCAAGTGCTTTCGCAAAACGGTAGGCCACGTCTTCATCCAGACTGACCCTACCCAGGATGTAGCTCCACGATCCGACTGCCTGGATAGGTTCGGCTTGGCCCGGGTAGGAACCGGCGGGGACGACAATGGGCTTCAAAAAATTGTGCTTGGCGCGGATCTTCTTGATCTCGTCGGACGCTAGTCCGATCAGTCGACCGCCCGCATTTGTGATTGCGGTGAAGCCAGGCCAGCCAATTCCCGCTCCCCATTGCGCGGCTACCCTGCCTTCGGCGAGCATGATTGGACCGTCAGCGGCCTTCTCGAGAAAGTGCGGTTCAAAGTCCTTTTCTCTGTCCAGACCCAAGCCATCCATCACATACTTGCCAAGCAGGGTGATACCAGATGCACGCGTGCCCCACGCAATCGGTTTGCCAACCAGATCCCGCACAGACTTTGCAGAGCTGTCGCCCCTGACTGCGAACATGCCCGGGCTGGAATAGATTGCCGCGATGATTTTCAGATTCGACGTTGGTCGGCCGATTCCAGCGAAAGCTTCATAGGCGGGCTCACCTGCGACCAGCGCCATGTCTAGCTCGTCCGCTTCCAGCAGGCGAATATTCTCTGCGCTGCCGGCGGTGTTTCGTGTTTGTACGAGCAGCGAAGGATCGGTTTCGTTGACGGAGGTAGCGGCCGCGTCCCCGTATAAGGGGAAGCCGCCTCCAGGAGTCGCTGTTCCCAATGAAATTTTTGTTGGCAGATCGTTCATGTTCGTGACTTCTCGGTGAAGCGAGTTAAATTGATGAGCGGCAGACATTCGCTCAACACACGGGTTACTTGGCTGTTTGCTAACCTTCGAACTGCAGAATGTGCAGACCGGCGTTCGGGTCCGTCAGGTAAATCAACCCTTCCTTGTCCACAAAGAGATCACCGGACTGCACGACTGCGGGCGCGTTCGGCCGAGGGTCAACCATCCGCGCAGGCGGTGGCGGCACGTAATGCGCCAACTCTGTCGGCTGGAACGGGTCACGAAGGTCGTACGCCCGAACTCCTGCGTTCAAGTACGTGGCGAAAACGATGTCAGAACTCTGAAACGATCCTGGACGGTTTTCGTGGAGGTTGTGGGGACCGAATTTCCCCCCCTTGTTGCAGTAGTCGATCTCGCTGGGCACTGGCAATGTCGAGATCGGCACGGGCGATTCAGGACGTCGGATATCAACGACCCAAATCCGCGGAACGCCGTTTGCGCAGTTCACGGTAGTCGCCTCGTCCGCAACTACCAGCAGGTTTCGTTCGGGGAGCGGCAGCGCGGTATGCGTTCCGCCGGTGAATGGCGGGCTCCAATTCGAGTGGCTGATCATGACCGGCTTGGACAGGTCACGGATGTTGTGGATCGTGATGCCGCCGTCGCGCCATGCACCGTAGGCGAAGTCACCAGCAACGATCGCATGGTGGGCTGCATGGCGCTTACCCTTTGGCAGCTCGGACTGCTCGCCACCCGCGCTCCATTGACCGGGCAACCACCATCTGCTCACGATCTCGGGTCGCTCCGGGACTGAAAGGTCAATCACCGCCATAACGTGATCTGTGTAGCCTTGTTCGTGTACAGCTACATATGCGTATCGCCCACCGGTCCACCAAATGCGGTTCACGCCAAGACCCGGTATCTCAAGAAACGCAATCTCTCGGGGGGCCGATGGCACGCTGATGTCGTAGATTCGGACGCCAGCTGCGAAGGCGAGCTCGCTGTCTTTGAATGAAGTCGTCAGCGTACTCGCGAAATACTTGCTCTGGTCCTGAAACTGAGCCAAGGTCCAGATGCTGGGGCCATTGATTGCTAGTAGCAGGTCGTCAGCGACCTGGAGGTGGTGCGAACGTGTGTTTTTTGGCATCGGCACGAACGCCACAGCCTCCGGCTTTTGTGGATCCCTGACATCCAGCACGCTGAACCCGTCACTGAACATGTGGCCGACGTAGGCAAAGCCCTTGTGTACGATGACTTGTACGCCATCGGGTCGACCACCCTGGTCGCTGTATGCGACAAGGGAGATGTTTTTCGCGGACTCCGCTCTTGCCGCGGAAATGCTGCTGCTCATGACATTAGACCTCCGTAGCCTCGCGCACGCGCGCTGCGCCGCGAATGACGTCAACTAGCTCCATGGGGTCGGCCGGCACCGAATTGCCGCGCCAAGCGACGTACTGGTCTGCGCGCACCAGCGTTAAACCCATTTCATACTGCCCATCCGCCTCCGACGGATTCAGGTCAAGGACCTTGATCGGAACTCCGCGCTTGTGAGCTGCCTGAACAAGCGGGCCGATATTGATGAGCGGATCGACCCGAACGAGGGTGTAGTACGGGCCGAGTTCATCATAAAGAGAGCGCCGGCCGTCCAGCCATACGTGCGGTGCACGGCAACCGGGGACCGTGGACGGTCGATACTCGTGCATCGAGTACGCCGGCTGCGTCGCGCCGTCGTACGCAATGATAGGAGAGTCGGCATAGTAGTAGCCGTAGTTGAGGCCGGCCGAGCATTGTTGCTTGAGCTCGAGATCGTGTGATTGCTCGCCAACACGCTTGCGCGACTCCTCTCCAGCTGGTCCATCGTCCTCGATGTCTGCGGGGACGTTGCGACGCTGCTGCATAACGGCAACGGCGACTTCGGTGATGATCTGGGAGATCTGCTCGGTGATTGGCTTGCGCTCCGCTTCATAAGCGTCAAGGACTCCTTCCCCAGCCCAGCCTTGCAACACTGCCGCCAGCATCCATGCCAGATCGGCCGCATCAGCGATCCCCGCGTTCATGCCGTAGCCGGCGGCGGGAATCCACAGGTGGCAGGCGTCACCCGCGATAAAAACTCTCCCATCCCGCATCTTGTCGGCCACCATCCGCCGACCCATCCAGTTTTCCTTCGAGATGATCTCGTACTCGAAGTCCGGCCCCACCCCCAAGAGCTGGCGGATGGCCCAGTCCCGATCGACCTCGTCGTAGTCTTCGTTGTTGTAGAGGAAGTTGTGAACGTTCCAGCGCTCTATGCCATCGATCGCAATAACGGTGCCGCAGCGCCGAGGGTTCAGGACGTAATACATCCACGCCGGATTCGAGCCGATCATCGACATCAGCTTCGGCGCGCGAATGAAGCTGGACTGCACCTTCTGGATCTGAGGCGTGCCGATGAACGTGGCGCCGATCATCGTGCGGATGATGGAACGGCCACCGTCGCAACCCACCAGATATGCACCAGCGATTTCCTTGAGCTCGCCCGAGTCCAGATCACGTATGCGGGCGACCACGCGATGCTTCTCCTGAACGTATTCGACGAATTCGTGCCGATTCAGGATCTGGATCCGCGGTTGCTTCGTCGCGTGCTCGAAGATGAGGGGCTCAAAGAACAGCTGGTTCACACGGTGCGAAGGCTCGGGAGTGGGCCACCCGCTGTCAGGTGAGGTGACGCCCTGCTTCCTGGCATTACGAGACGGCAATACAAGCCGAGACAGCTCAATACCAGTGACGCTCGTCGTTGAGAGCACGTCTGTGCTGTGGTCCGGAGGAAGGCCGATCTCGCGAATTTTCTTGGCGACGCCGAGCCGCCTGTACACCTCCATCGAGCGCGACGAAACGGAGTTGCATTTGACTGCCGGGAGTTCTCCGTCCGCGCGCGCCTCGACCACCACGACCTCTATGCCTCGCCATGCCAGGTCCATTGCCAGCGTCAGACCCACGGGACCGGCGCCAATCACAATCACTTTCGATTCAGTCATGTTTTGCTTGCTCTGAGTTGTATGTGGTACTGGACCGTGTATCAGCTTGATCGCGTAGGATCTCCGGAAGGTCCAACCTGTTGAACATCTTAGGGAGCGACTCCGCGGTGCGGAAGCTGCAATTTCGTCTAGCCCTATAGGAAAGGCCGATGGGGCGGTTTTGACGTTGGTGAGCGTGACGAGGACGAAGCTCCCTCACGAATCGCGAGTCACTGCTCGCTGCAAGAGCGTCCGCGCAACGCGATGAGTTGCCTGCAATCAGGTCTTTGAAGTCGAAATGGCGCGCAAGTGCTCGATGAAGCGTTGGACGGCCGGTCCGAGCGAACGATTCTTCAGAGTGATCAGTCAAATTGGCCGGGGACGGAGATCACCGTCGACGTTCAACCGCTTCAAGCCCCAGGTCTGTGCGTTCTGCATAAAAATCGGCGCATGCATGACCGGAATGAAGCGGCCAGTCGACAGCAATTTCGTCCTGCGCGGCGGCGATGCTGCTTTGACGCTTACTTCCGGCAATCGCGACCCGCGAGCCCCGAACTCGAATTCGGATTCAGCCGGCTGACAAATTGCCAGCTGCCGCGCAGTCTGCGCCATGCTCCCGCAACGCGCTACTTCCGCTAGTACGCGAAGGTCACGCAACTTCAAGCGAGTACCGATCCAGTGGTCCCAATCGGGCGGGGAGTCATCAGGCTTTCCTATAGGGATACTTGAATATCCAGCTTCTGCAGTCGAAGGGTCCCGCCCAAAATAGCAAGCAGCTGGGTCGCCCCGAGCACTGCACCTGACACGTTCGAAGCGGGCGAGATCAGAAATCTGTCGGAAAGGACAAGATGAATCGCAGCCTCGCATTAAACGCAGAGAAACCAAGACACGACCGTCGTGGGAGAGGATGCGTACTTGTTGCCGGCGGCGACGTGGTGATCGAGGTACAGGCATCGGCCGTGTCTTCCCCTGATGGTCCAATGCAACTCGTGGATCCGCTCTCGGTGGGCAGTGGCTCCGATTTCTTGGCTCCGATTTTTACGGAAGCGCTCACGTCGGCGCCTCATCAACCCATGCTTGTCGCCAACAAGGCTGGCGCCGGCGGCACTGTTGCTGCGAGAGCGGTTGCCCATGCAACTGCAGGCAGGCGCACCCTTGGCGTGGTCGGAATTGGGTGCCTCGCAAACCCTTTGCTGTAAAACAAACTTCCATGCGACACCATGCGAGTCTGATGGACAAATTGAGGATGCGATATTTGCGTGGAGTCGGCGTCATCGTCCCTGGACTATTGAACTGCTTCTTAACTTGCGTAGCCGGCGCGCTTGCCAATCTCGCGTCTGAGCACTGGAGCCAGAGCTCCTGGGACTTGCTGACACGGCGGATACTCGTTGGCTATTTGGGAGCAGCCGGTGTCGTCGTTCTGTTGCTGCCGTGGCTTCATCAGATCTCGACGGATCGGCGAAGCCAACGGGCTCGGCTCAAGGGCCGGGCCCGACGTCCAAACACCTTCATTGAGAGGAAAAACATTATGTCTAAGGGCAAAGTCGTGGCCAAGAGCCCGTTCGCTGTTTCCGTTGAAGCGGGAAAGGATTACTATTGGTGCCGCTGTGGCCTGAGTGAGTTGCAACCTTTCTGCGACGGCAGCCACAGAACCACCGAGTTCACACCAGTAAAGTTCACAGCCCGAGAAGGCGGAACGGTCTATTTTTGCGGTTGCAAGCAGACTGGATCGAGCCCATTGTGCGACGGCTCGCACCTGTCGCTTTAGCGCGACCGCGGAATGCGGCGGCTCACGTGCGGAGCCACGGTCGTAGTAGGACCAAAGCAGTCCGCTGCTAACTTCGATGGCTGGGTGCACATCCCCGCCGGCGATGCGCTGGCATTCTCACAGGCGGCCGCGTACGGCTCGTTTGACCGGGACTCTGTAGCATCGATCAGGTGCTCGGGGAAAGAGAGCCGATGATGTGCGAACGCGCGCCGCGTCGCGCGCTGTTCAGGAGGGCCGCAGCCGCTTTAGGGCAGATGGGCGGCGCTAGTTCCGAAGACGGTAGTAATGCCTCGCCGACCGGAGAGAGACTCGGCATTTTCCCGAGATTGACTAGCCTCGGCGAGTGAGCCGAGTACCACCGCGCGTGCTACAGCATCACTTCAAGCAGGCAGCGCTGTCGCGCCAGAACCCTAGCAATGTGCATGGGCAAGCGTCTTGCGAGACGTCGAAGCTGTGCACGCCCGAGGTTCGCCTGACGAGTCATAAGCAAAGCCGATAGGGTTAGTGGAAATTCCAGCTTCCTGCCAATTTCGGATGCGCATACCATTTTAGTGTGGGAATGCCGGTAAAGACATCAATTCCGAAGTTTGAAGGGTTTTTTGCGGCGGTATTTTGCGTGCTCCTTATTGTTTTGAGTTCGCGTAGCTCTATGAAACTTAATACAAGTTACCTCACCGTGGCTTGAAGGTGAGGCCGGTGAATGAGACCGGAGGGAGTGCTTATCGGCTTTGGCAATCAAATAGGGGAGCACCCCTATTGAAAAATACCAAAACACGGAGACCGCCACCAATGCTTCGACCAATTTTCATCGCGTGTGGCACGCTTTTTTGTCAGGCTGCGCGCGCGCAAAGTAGCGTGACACTCTATGGCTTCCTTGACGATGGCATTGTCTACGTCAACCACTCGGTGTCGGACGTGGCGGGCCGGACGATTTTTCAAATGGCAAGCTCAAGCGAATCTCAGTGGCGCTTGAGTGGTCGCGAAAATCTTGGCGGTGGCACCCAGACCCTCCTTCAGCTCGAAAACGGATTCAACAGCAGCGGCGGGGCGCTTGGCGAAGGCACCGATTATTGGGGCGGCAAGTCGTTGTCGGACTCCAAAACCCGCATGTGGGCAAGTTGATGATGGGACGTGATAACGACTTCGGTGCCGACTATGTCGGACCATTCTTGTTTTCGAGGCAATGGGAGGGCGGTATGGGCGCGCACGTGGGTGAGTCGGACAACCTCTACAACTTGTCCCACCTAACCAACTCTGCCAAGTACACAACCTCCCATATCAACGGCTTGGTACTCGGTGGCGTCTACGCCTTCAGCAATCAGGCGTCGAGGACCGGTGGCGCTGGGTTCGCCAATGATCGCGCTTGTACGTTCGGTGTTCGCTATCAGAACGGGCCATTGGTCGCTGCAGCGTCATACCTCGAGGTTAATCAACCGACTGCTGGCAACACGGAAGGCAACAACCAGTCCGGTGCCGGGGCGGGCGACTACGTGAACCTGCGCAATATCTTCTCTGGTCCCGTGAACCGGCAACAAGCTGTCGCCGGCGGCGCGAACTATACGCGAGGGTCTTTGACGGCCGGACTACTCAATCGCTGGGTCAAGCTTTCCTGTGCCGACCGCACGTCGCTCAGGCTGTCGAACCACGAGGCGAACGGCCGCTATCGGTTTGCGGGTGAATGGAAGGCCTGCGTCGCACTAATTTACACGGACGGATATGCGGACGGGGGCAACAGCCTGGATAAGTTCGCGGTCGGAAACCGGCCGAAATGGGAGAAGATCAACCGCGGGCTTGATTACACGCTGTCGAAACGCACTAGCTTGTATGGGGTTTTCGTGTGGCAAAAAGCAACTGGGGATGTGACGCAAGCCGCTATCTTCAACTCGGGTCGCCTCTCCGGTCGACGGACCGCAGTCAACTCGGCGCCGCATTTGAAATGCGCACACGATTCCGGTCGTCGCCTGCCGCTCCACCAGCGAAGTGCCGAAGTGATCGACCGAAACAACTCCCTGGGTGTTTTAGGCGCATGGGATATCAAAACATAAAGGATGGAGACAGACATGTCGAAACTTGTAGCAAAGCAGCACCACCATTGGTATCGAGGACGTACGTTCCACGTTCTTGTTGCGGTGCTCATGGGTATTTTAGTAGGCCATTTCTTTCCGACCGTCGGAATGGAAATAAAGCCTCTAGCAGATATTTTCGTGCGTCTGATAAAGATGGTGATCGGACCCATCGTCTTCATCATGATCGTTACAGGTATCTCCAGTGCTGGTGACCTCCGTAAGGCGGGTCGTATCGGTTTGATGGCGCTTGTCTACTTTGAAATTATCACCACCGTAGCCCTCGCGTTGGGTCTGTTTGTTTCAAACCTTGCAAAGCCTGGCAGCGGAATTTCAGTTGGTGTTATTGCAAAATCTGCATTACCGAATGCGTCGAAAGCGGCCGCGACGACGTGGATCGATACTGTAGTTGCGATATTTCCAGATAATGCGCTTAAGGCATTCGTGAGCGGGGATCTGGTGCAGATCATCGCGTTCTCGATTTTCTTTGGTTGCTCGCTTTCATTGATGGGGGTGCGTGGCAAGCCCATTGAAGAATTCTTCGAGCGATTTGGTGTTGTGCTCTTTGGAATTATCAAGATTGTTATGAAGTATGCGCCAATTGCGGCTTTTAGCGCGATTGCTTTCAGCGTTGGGAAATATGGAATTGGCTCGCTGCTTGTCCTTGGTAAGTTGGTCGGGTACATGTACCTGACGATGGCTTTCTTTGTTTTTGTCGTACTGGGGCTGATTGCTCACCTGAACGGGTTGAGTCTGTGGAGGCTGTTGAAGTACTGTAAGGAGGAAATCATTCTCGTCCTCGGTACTGTTCCAAGCGAGACCGTGCTGCCCACTCTTATGGAGAAACTCGAAGCGCTCGGGGTTTCCAAGCGCGCTGTCGGACTCGTTATGCCGACGGGCTATTCATTCAACCAAATCGGTGCGGCTATCTATCTTTCGATGTCTGTTCTCTTCATTGCCCAAGTCTACGATATCGACCTTAGCATGTCAGAGCAAATTGGGATCTTGTTGATACTAATGCTCACATCTAAAGGATCGGCTGGTGTCACCGGAAGCGCTTTTGTCGTGCTCGCATCAACTGTGGCATCGACGCACGTGGTGCCCGTCGAGGGAGTCGCACTTCTTCTCGGTGTTGAGCAGTTTATGTCGATTGGAAGAGCGACGCTCACGGTGATCGGCAATCTTGTGGCGACCGTAGTTGTGGGGAAAATGGCAGGAGAGTTCGATTCCGCCACCGCGCTGGAATGTTACAAGAAGCACTTTGAGGATCCGTCAATGGTCCGAATCTAATCGCAAGGCCACATATGAAACCAGGCGCGCGCTATCGCGCTGGAGCAATCAACTAGTTCTTTAACCGGAGGTTTTATGAGCACGTCAAACACCAACTCAAAAATCGGTGCAGTCCTTTACATCATCTGGGCTTGCTTACATTTCATGGCGGCACATTCGGTGTATGTGCTTGGTCGGGCCATGGATTCGTCAATGGTTCAAGGGCGTGTTTTCCAGGATGCATTTAATCTCATGTTCTTCTCGATCACTGCCATTGGCGTAGCTATCACGTTGAACTGGAGGAACAGCATCTGGGGTTATTGGATCAACTTCGCCACCGTTGGCATCGCAGATATCGGATTCATCCTTTTTGTCATCGTTCCCGGCCATATGCCAGTCTGGCCGGGGATTCTGGGCCCGGTATTTTGGGTGCTGGCGGTGATTTTCTCGACAATCGCGCTACTAACGCGAAACAAAGGAGCGACAAAGAGCCAACTGCAACCTTCTTCCGCACACTGAATGAGCGCAGGACCTGGGTGTCGAGCGGGCTCATCGTCTGCCGGTTCCCCGGGAGACCACGCCCTGAACTCCCTGATTTTGGACGTCCAGTACCTGTTCGGCAACGGCGACCTGTCGGATACAGCTGAAGGAGGGGTAATTTATTTGACGGGCGGATTCTTACCAATTGCGACGGCCATTCCTTGGTCCGTCGACCGCCCGGTCGTTTTGCGGCCAGAAGAAGTCGTGAGAGGAGAAGCCCAACACGACGGACAGAGCATCAGTTTCAGATGAAACGTTATTTAGGATTACGAATAATATCGAGCCAATCGTATTCGGCGCAGATTTACTAAGAAGACATCCAGACACCACCCAATCGCACTAGCCAAGAGCCAGTGCACTGGGTTCGCTCCGCCATAAGAAGGAAAAAACAAGAAGAAAGTAGATAATTTATTGATATTTTGTACTACTTAATAAATATAGCAGACTAAGGAGGAAGACATGAAGGGAATCATTTTAGCGATGCTCGGAGGCGCGTGTATATCAAGCGTCGTCTGTATGAAGGCTGAGGCACAGAGCGTTACGCTTTATGGAATTTTGGATACTGGCATCGAATATATCAATCACGCTAATTCCTCGGGTGCCTCTGTCGTAAGAGAGCCCATTAATACCGGTACGGTGCCGTCGAGATGGGGCCTGACTGGTAAGGAGCCGCTGGGCGGAGACTGGAAGGCGATATTTACGCTTGAGAGTGGATTCGATGTTGGAACTGGTCTCTCGAAGCAAGGGGGGAGATTGTTCGGACGGCAGGCGTTTGTCGGAATTGACGGCCCTTACGGCACGTTGACGTTTGGTCGACAGTACTCAATGGTGGTGCAAGAGCTTCCCCTGTTCAGCTCGATCGGGCCAAACATCTACGGATTTGGATCTTTGGACCCCTGGATTCCGAACGCCCGGTCTGATAACACCATCGCCTATAGCAAGAACATGGGCAACCTGAGTGCCGGTTTAACCTATTCGTTTGGGCGTGACAATTCACCAACCGGAGGCTTCAACACACCGGGCGAGGGTACCTGTGCTGGCAGCTTGCCAGGTAATGCTTCTGCCTGCAGGGAGTGGTCCGCAATGCTAAGTTACGCTGGGGACCCGTGGGGTGTTGGAATTGCATATGACAGTCAAAATGGGGGGCCT
The DNA here is from genome assembly GCF_046030735.1 of Paraburkholderia xenovorans. Lineage (GTDB taxonomy): Bacteria > Pseudomonadota > Gammaproteobacteria > Burkholderiales > Burkholderiaceae > Paraburkholderia > Paraburkholderia xenovorans_A. The sequence continues at coordinate 7,555 of NZ_JAQQBV010000050.1, read as the reverse complement.
GGGTCCGCTGTGAATTTGTTCAATGGTGTAGCGCCGCTCACATTCACGTCGAGTTCCAATCGAGATACTCGTCTTCTGGGCGCCACCTACTTTAAGTACGGTGCATTGAAAATTTCCGCACTCTGGGAACATCGGCACGTCGAACCCCAGACGCCCTCAGGGGCGGGAATCACCTCCGATCAAGCGACATTGGAAGCGTTGTATCAACTTACGCCCGCGCTCTCGATTGAAGCGTTGGTCCAGCGGATTGTCAATTCACAACAGGATACAAGAGCCAACATGGAGATGGCTAACGTCACTTATTCTCTTTCCAAACGGACGGCGCTTTATGCGAATCTGGGCTTTCTGCAAAACAGCCGTAAGGCCGCATACTCGGTCAGTCTCGGTGGGGCCACGCCCGGTAATGGGATGAGCCAGGTAGGTGCAATGGTTGGGATTCGACATAGTTTCTGACAGGTCTGCAACTTCGATATGAGGCGGTCGTCTATCACCGATGTTTTTTCATACGGACGCCGCCCAATGGGAACATGAGACAACCACGCACCATTGGATTCGCGAGCTTCAGTCATCGTATCGGTTCGCAATTTCCTGCTTCGTGAAATAGACCACGCAGCCAATCGGTACTGCAGGCTCATGTGTCACAGAGCACTCCGCGACCTAAGGAGGCATTGCTCGTTTAAAGCTAGCGATGAGGAAAAATAGCGCAATCTAGAATTGCGGGTGATGTAGGTTTGATATGTAAACAACGCGAGAGAGAAGATCTTGAAGGAATGGAGAGTAGCCACGCGGCTGGCAGTCCTGGCGGGTGTCCTGTCCGCTCTAGTCGTCGCAATCGGAGGACTCGGGCTCTGGGGAATGCAGAGGGCAGAAGGCGGCATGGAGTCGATCTACGAGGACCATATGGCGCCCGCAGTGGTGCTCGGCGAGATCGGTGACCGCTTGATGAATACGCGTCTTTCTCTTGCCATCGCGGTGCACGCACACGATGCTGCCGCTCTGAAGTCGCACGTTGATGCCATCGAGTCAAACATTGCCGATATCGACAAGATCTGGAAAGCCTACTTGCAACGCGTGCAAAGTCCAGAGGAGGCGCATTTGACGAAGGCCTTCTCGGACGCACAAGAAAGGTTCATCAGCGGCGGATTGCGCTCGACGTTGGATGCGCTGCGGGCGAGTAATACTGAAGACGCCAGACGCCTACTGGTTGATGTAGTGGGGCCTTTGTTTGTGCCGGTGAAACAGGACAATCAGGCCCTCCAGAAATATCACGTCGAGGCGGCCAAGCGAACATTCATAGAAGCGCAAGAGCGGAATGCCAGGCTGCGCCGATCGTTTCTCATCGCTATCTCCGGTGCCGTGTGCTTTGCCATCATTTTTGGGACCTGGGTTCTCCGTTCGCTCAACCGGCAACTCGGGGCGGAGCCAGCAGAAGCTGCCAGACTGGCGCGGCGGGTGGCTGCAGGTGATCTAAGTGTCCCGATTGCTTTGAAGCCGGGAGACGCTACTAGTCTGATGGCCCAGCTCAGGAGCATGCAAGAGAGCCTTGCCAACCTCGTCAAGGGCGTTAGACAAGGAGCAGAACTTGTAGCCGCCGCTTGCGAGCAGATCGCCCAAGGCAATCTTGACCTTAGCCAGCGAACGGAAGAACAAGCCAGCGCGCTCGAGCAGACGTCCGCATCTATGGAACAACTGGGGGTGGCTGTTCGGCAGAACTCGGACAATGCCACGCAAGCAGATCAATTGACCATGGCAGCTTCGGACATTGTGACGACAGGGGGCGACGTCGTAGGGCAAGTCGTGCAGACTATGAATGAGATCAACGACAGTTCTAAACAGATCGCTAGCATCATTGGCGTAATCGATGGCTTGGCATTCCAAACCAACATTCTGGCGCTGAACGCCGCAGTGGAAGCCGCACGCGCAGGAGAGCAAGGGCGTGGTTTCGCCGTAGTGGCTGGTGAGGTCCGGAGTCTTGCCCAGCGCAGTGGTCAAGCGGCAAGGGAAATCAAAGATCTCATTTCTGATAGCGTACAACGCGTGAATCAAGGTATGGCGCTGGTTGAGCACGCCGGATCAACAATGCAGGAGATTGTCGTGGCTATCAAACGGGTCTCAAATATCGTGAATGAGATCAGTGCGGCCAGTTCAGAGCAAAGCACCGGAGTTGCACAGATCAGCACGGCTGTTAGCCAGATAGATGAAGTAACACAGCAGAACGCGGCGCTTGTTGAAGAGAGCGCCGCCGCCTCCGAACACTTGAAAATACAGGCCCAGGATCTCGTGCAGGCGGTTGCAATTTTCAAGCTAGCTGTCGAATAAACAGGCTCATGCCGACCCTTCTGTTGGGTCGGCACAAATACGCAACGTCGGCAGCACTGACGTCCACTTTGGGTGCCTCGATATCTGTCACCGCTTGCTACGTGGATATCTGATTCAAGGCCGCCTGGGTGCGGCTATGCGACTTCCCCGGTAACAGGCCTTCGACAGCACCGACTTCAACGTCAATTCCCCTCGACGGAGGCTGCAGGCAGGTCCTTCGATTGCGCAATAGTTCTCAGATGCTCTACGAACCGCTCAACGACCGGGCTCAGCGTACGCCTCTTCAGCGTAACGAGCGAGATTGGTGGCGGCGTTAGATGCACGTCATCCACCTCCAGGGCCATGATTGGCCACTGCTTGGCATTTCCCGACAACAACGAAAAAGGCAGGACCGAGATGTAGCGTCCCGTTGACAGCAGTTGATTGCGAAGCAAAATTGAAGCTGCATTCACGCTCACATTCAACCTGATGTCTCTCCTTTCAAATTCTGCCCGAACAAATTTTTCAATGATGGAAGACGGAGGAATAATCCAGGGTTCGTTAGCGATTTCCGTGAGTGCAATGTTGCGGCGATGTGCCCAAGGGCTGCTCGTCCCCGCGACGATGCAGTGCGGATCTTCAAACAACACCTCGACATTCAAATCGTCGTCTACAAAATTCCTCGGCATGCGGGCGAGAACAATATCAACGACGCGTTCGTGCAGCTCGTGATGGTCCAACGTGGTCGTGTCTTGTTGAACAACGCTGAAAACTACGTGCGGATAGTGCTGCGAGAAAAGACTGATAGCGCGCGGCAGTAAATCTGCGGACAAAAATTCCGCACAGGCAATGCGGATCTCTCCAACCTCTGGATTGGCGAGAAACTCAATTTCATTGATGCCTTGCATCAACTCGTCAAAGACCACTTGACTGCGCTTGAGAAGAGCATCTGCGTAGATTGTAGATTCGACGCCTTGCGCATGGCGATTCAGAAGCCGCACACCCAATGCCGCCTCCAGGCTGGCTATCGCCTCCGATACGGCAGGCTGGGACATTCCCAAATGGGAGGCGGCCTTCGCCATGCTTCCCCATCGAACAACGGCAGACAAGATGTAAAGGTCGCGCAACTTCATCCGCTTGCCGATTCGATCCATCCAGACTGACGGTGTGCGTATCATCGGAATTGCCAATAGGGTTAAAGGTAATTGCAGCTTCTCGTCGTTGCCTGCAGCTTATACCATTTCCGACATGAAGCAAAGACAGGGATTGCGATCTCGCGGTGCGATAAAGGGCGCATATTCGCCAGTTTTAACTGCTAAGAGCTACTACCGAATGCACAGTATCGTTGTGAGCTCAATTAGTGTTGGTGAGAGAAGATCGGATCAAATTGGAATCGCTCCAGGCAGAACAAAACCGACTTCATAGGTGGGATGACGGTTGAGGCAAGTGTACTGAGTGTTGGTGGCGTGCCGGTCGAGTTTTCCTTCGAAATGGATCGATGCCCGACCTGTCATGTGAGGTGTTAGATGCGCTGAATATAAAATATTTGGCCGATGACCGACGTAAGCAGCAGACGGTAATCCCAGCAAAAAGGAAGCAGATTCGGTTGACCAATTTTGATACGTTGTTGAGTGAAGATATCGTCCACCTAGATTCTCAATGTGCGGCGAATGAGCGTATTTTGTGCGACATCATTTCAATTAAGTCAGAACCAAGGGGCGATAAGTCAAAATGTCACACCCCTCTAGAGAAACTCATAATGCCATCTTCTGCCGAACCGCGTCATAAGAATTCAATCGACGATAGTGCGCCTCAATGTGCCGGACCTTTGGCTAATCTGGTTGCAGCGCGTGTCACGCTACCGTCCAATGCGTGCGATAGCCACCTCCATATTTTGGGACCTGCAATCCGCTATCCCTACAGCCCTGACCGCATCTATACACCACCGGATTGCCTCTTGGCGGACTACCTGGCCCTTCAAAAGAGCTTGGGGTTGACCCGCTGCGTGCTGGTCCAGCCAAGCGTTTATGGCTCCGACAACAGTGCGCTGCTAGAAGCTCTTCAAAGCCTCGGTGATACCGGTCGTGGAGTTGTCGTTTTGAGTGGCAAGGAATCGACTAACGAGCTGCGAGATATGGATGCGGTTGGAGTTAAGGGGGTTCGAGTTAACCTCGTAGACGTAAAGTCCCCCAGCGCCAATCTACCGATAGAGGCACTACTTCGGCTGCAAGAGCGCATCTCCCCCTTGGGATGGCATTTGGAGTTGCTTGTCCATGTGGACAAATATCCAAACCTTGATGAGGAGCTCAGTTCGCTCGAGGTGCCGATCGTCTTTGGTCACATGGGGTACCTGTCGCGAGGCGTAAATCCCGATCATCCGGGAATGACGGCCATGTTGGCGCTCCTCCAGTCCGGGCGCGCCTGGGCCAAGATAACAGGCCCCTATCGTATCGGTCACGAAGGGTCGCCCTACGATACGGCGGCCGAAATTGCGCGCAGGCTAACCCATCATTGTATGGAGCGACTGGTTTGGGGAAGCGACTGGCCTCATGTCATGGTTAAAGGCCCTATGCCTCACGATGCTGACCTGTTGAATGCCGTGACTGATTGGATGCCTGAGCAAGACCAACAGCAAGCCCTGTTCTCGGACAATCCCGCCAAACTCTATCAATGGCCCTGACGAGACGCTGCTTAATCCGCCATCTGCCAGAGTGATGTCTGCAAGACTGCATTTCATCTGAAATGCTCGAAAAGCCCTTTCTGTACTTCGAGTCTCAAGGCTGACTTTAGCTGCCAGCCGGTTTTCCGAAATTGGACTGCATGAGAAGTGAGTGCATTTGTGAAGTAATTTATTGGAGGTTAGATCATGAGTACGCTGTGCGGAGGAGTATGGGTACCCGCTGCGACCCCATTTCAAGCCGATGGGCAAGTCAACCGTTCGTTGTTCGTAGAGCATTGCCAGCACTTGATAGATGAAGGGGCCGACGGCTTGGCAATTCTAGGCACTACCAGCGAAGCTAATTCGCTGAGCGTTTCTGAACGTCTCGATCTGTTAAATCTTTTGATCGAAAAAGGCACTAGTCCCGAGCAACTGATGCCCGGCACTGGTTCGTGTTCCATCGTCGATGCTGTTCAATTGACGAAAGCGGCGATAACGGCCGGCTGCGCTGGGGTTTTGGTGCTTCCTCCCTTTTACTATAAGGCGGTCGATGATGAAGCCCTGTTCGCCTACTTTAGCGAACTGATTGAGCGCGTAGGAGATAAGGGCTTGCGTGTATATCTCTACCACATCCCCCCAATAGCGCAGGTTGGGTTCAGCTTGGTCTTGATCGAGCGTTTGCTGAAAAAGTATGGCTCCGTCATCGCCGGCCTCAAGGATAGTTCCGGAGATTTCAAAAATACGCGAGCTGTTATCGATGCGTTTCCTTCCTTGAGAGTTTTTCCGGGCTCCGAGTCCTTCCTATTGGACGGCCTGCGAGCTGGTGCAGTCGGTTGCATCTCAGCGACTGGAAACATCAATGCGCGCGAGATCAAACGGGCTTACTTGGGATGGAGTTCGGCGACAGCGGATTCTCTACAAGCTGGAGTTACCCGACGACGACAGATCGTCGAGTGCTTCCCACTTATTCCCGCTATCAAGGCCGTGCTGGCGCGCCGCTATGGAGATCCTACATGGCGGAACACGCGGGTACCGCTGATGGCGCTCGACGAAACGCGCGAGAACAAGCTCATTGAGGCGTTGGCCGTAGGTGGCTACGCGATTTCGGCCGAACATGGGGGTAACCCAGTAAATACATAGGGCGTGCGCGGTCGGCTCGCGCGAGTATGAAAGCCGACGTCCAACAAGGCCCGGGCAACTGGGAGGGGAACGACAGGACCATTTTCCTGGCGGGAGCCACCAGAGGCCTTGCTGCCACGGCGCCGTCAGCGCCCTTCACATAATCCCACTACCACCCAAGAGAGAACATGAATGAACACTAAACCGGTACTCGGGCTCGACGATGTCGAAGCGATGCTCATCGGTGCCCGCGGCGAAGCGGAGAAGCACGGCTGGAAGGTGTCCATCGCTATCGTTGACGATGGCGGCCATCCGCTCGGCCTGTTGCGACTCGACGGTGCCGCCCCGGGCAGCGCTTACATGTCGACAGAGAAAGCGCGCACGGCAGCGCTGGGCCGTCGCGAGTCGAAAGTGTACGAGGACATGATCAATGGGGGACGCTACGCCTTCCTGAGTGCACCGCTTATCGCTACGCTCGAAGGCGCTGTGCCCGTGATCGTGAACGATGAGTGCGTCGGTGCTGTCGGCGTATCCGGCGTGAAGTCGGATCAGGACGCACAGATCGCCAAAGCGGGGATCGCACGCCTTGGCATGACACCCGCTTGAGTCGTCGCTTGATGAAAATGAGCATGCGCACGTTTTGAGCGATGCGATGCATGGGATCGTCTGAAGTAGCCAAAGTTGAGTGCCGTCTTCGGCTGAGTCTTCATGTCACGCCATACGGCCTTTGACGAGATATTCAATTAGGACCAGGTGCGCCCCAAGTTGATTTGCCAAAAGGAATGATGTTGCGTCTTGACCGGCGAAACTTTCTTGGCAGCGCACTTCGAGTAGCTGCCGTAGGAGCCCTAATTCCAAACATGTTGCTCAGAGAAGCCGTAATGGGCCTAGAGGAAAAAATCGGTTCCTTGATCCCGGGAAAACGTGCCGGTCTGAACATGATTAACATCTGTGCCATTAATCTCCGGATGTTCACGGAGGCCGTTCATATGGTTGTAAGTGCAGCTCAGCCGGCCAATGTAGATACGGTCATCGTCGATGGTCGAATTTTCAAGGAAAAACGTCGGCCCACAGCCACCGACGTTAATCGGCATGATTCGATGGCCTTTGAGCAGACACTGGATGCCATTCCCTCCATTCCTGGGCTGGATGGAAGGCCGCGCAAACGGCCCGACAAATTGCACGCCGACAATGGTTACAACTACCGCCGATGCCGCCGCGATTTGCGAGGACGGGGCATACGGCTCGCGTCGCTCGCAAAGGTATCGAGAGCAAGGAGCGCCCGGAGCGGCATCGGTGGGTTGAAGAGCGCGCACGCTTGATCCGCAGGTTTCGGTAAGCTGCACATTCGCTTCAATGGGTCAGTTCGACACGAAAGTTAAAAACTACATAGTAATGCTAATATAATGAAACCGTGTTCAGGAAAAATTGTAAAGCTGGTTTGGCTCGCCGAAAGTGGCACGAAAGGGAGCGGGGATG
>NZ_JAQQBV010000049.1:0-40424 GCF_046030735.1 Paraburkholderia xenovorans | reverse complement strand
CACAGGACTGGAACAAGCGAAGATTTTCGGGCTTGAAGAGTTCGGCATTAATGTCTTCAGGTGAGATATTCTGGAGCGCACGCTTCGCTAAGCGGTTGGCCAGTGCATGGGGCAGGATTGCTCGCCAATTGCCACGTTGCTGCGCCAGTTGGCGTCGGATTAGCTCTGCCTGGTCACGATGTAGCGTTTGCCGGGGCAGGCCGGAGATGGACTCCAAGACGCCTAGCTCATCATTGAATTCTGAGCGGGACACGTTGAAGGAATATACGAGGGATAATGTCTCTGCGCTCTGCAACAAGTCTGACGAATCTCCCTTTCGTTGGGAGAACAACCTTCGGAAGAGGTCCTCGTCTGAGAAGTTGGATAACGTCTCGTCTGCATTCACCCGACTAGCCAGTGCGAGCGCGACACGTGCGTTCCCACCAGCGAACTCAGAGATTCGATCTGCGTTGATACGGTCAAGATCTGGGATTCGCTTTAGAAGCAGCTTGGAAACTGTATCTTCGCTAGTTGGTTCAAGGTGGATAACTTCAGTTTCTTCGGGTTTGTCTTCGGATATATCGTATTCAATGGTGAGTAGGTGCAAATTCGCGTTGCTCCCTGCTACCTGTTTTTGCAGACTTCGATGTACGTCCGGTGGGCAGTTGTCCAATACCAAATAGCTAGCGAAATCGTTGGCTATTAAATACGTGACCAGTTCCGAGGCGGTTGGGGTGAGTTCGTTACCAAGGTCCGCGTAGATCACGTCGCTCGCAGGTAGCGCGCCGAACCCGACCTTGGCCTCGAACAGCGCCTGCGCAAATCGGGTCTTGCCGACTCCCGAGAGTCCCGTGATACGTACAGTGCTTCCGGATTTTCGCAGCCGGTCCCGAGTCAGTTGGATCCCCTCCGAGACAGGTTTGGGCTCCTTCGAGTTCGAATTCGCATCAACGACACAAGGATGATCATCTGCGAGGAAATCGTCATCTTGGTCGGGAGGTGTTGCTGCCCAACGTCCATAGGGTTTCCAGCCAGCGAGAGGCTTTCCAAGGCGCGAGCGAACCCATAATGCGACACTGGGGTGTCGTCTCAACCAAGCCGATAGACGGTCTCGGCCGTAAAAGTCTAGGTACAGATCATCCTTGCCGTGCATTCGGGTAACAGCGTCCTTCATGCCGTCCACGCGCTCAGATAGCATCTTGGCGGAACAATCGTCTCTGCCGCTTACGATGATGTAACCGCCTTTCCGTGCTGCTAGGTCTGCGATGATGGATTTGGGCTTACTATTCTCTACCATCTCTTTCTTGCACGCTGACTTGCTCATCGAGTATTTCTTTACTTGAAACCCGGTGTTCTCCCGAGGCACAAAGTTCGGATCGGAAATTCCGTCGGCGCTCTTTACACTTACGTCCAGACCGCCGTCTGGAGCTTCTTGGGCGCCACCCCACGTAACACATGAGGGCGGAATGCCTTGCTGAATTAGTTCCGCTTCGCAGAGGCGTGCGACAAGCTCACGCAAATCACCGTCATTGAGATCAGATATCTCGGCGGCTTCGAGTTCAAAAAAGATCATATTGAGCTAAAGCTGTAGCTGGCGTGTTTTGCATCAAAGTAAGGGCAGATCTAAAAATATCCGCTTTGCTGAAGAGGGCCATGCTGGGTGGCGCATTGGCGCTCATCTTTTAATGATTTTCGCATCCAATGCGGGTTTGGCCGGATGTAGACAACAAAAAATAAATTGTGACATTGGCTCCTTTTGTTCGCTCCTAAGATATGGCACGATCATCGTATTCATTCACTTTGACGTCACTCTCTAAGCATGCTAGCGCGACGACGTGTATGAAGGCGTGTTGAGAGGCGGTACGCGCTGAACTCAAGCTACCGCCCTCAAGTCGAAGCCCCCAAAAGAACACTGCAGGGCTCCGCACCGACAGCCCCACTTCATTTATTAACCATCCGAGCGGGCACACTAATCGCAAGCAGTCCCCCCAGCATCATAAAAGCAGCCAGCATATACATCCCCGAATCGTTCGCGGCGGTCGCCTGTTTGAGCCAGCCGACCGCATAAGGGCTCAGAAACCCGGCCAGATTTCCGATCGAATTAATCATCGCAATCCCGGCGGCCGCGCCTGTGCCTGCAAGAATCGCGGTAGGCAGACTCCAGAACAGCGGCAGGGTTGTGAGAATGCCCATCGTCGCAAGCGTGAGCGAGGCCATCGCGAGCACGGTGTTATGCGTCCACACGACAGAGAGCACGAGACCGATCGCCCCTGCAAACGCCGGCAACGCAATATGCCACCGCCGCTCGCGTTTGCGGTCCGCGCTACGCGACACAAACACCATCGCCACCACAGCGCCCGCAAAAGGAATCGCGGACAGCAAACCGATCATGAACGCATCCGTCACGCCAGTCGCCTTGATGATGGTCGGCAACCAGAAGCTCACGCCGTACAGACCCATCACGAAAGAGAAGTACGTGAGGCTAAGCATTAAAACCCGACCGCTAGTCAACACCTGCCGAATCGGCATGTCGTGCTTGGTAGCCTCCTCCGCCGACACCTGACTTTCCAGCAACTGCTGCTCTTCCCGAGTAAGCCACTTCGCCTTCGAAATCCGATCATCGAGCATCACAAAAACCATGATCCCAACGATCACCGAAGGAATCCCCTCCAGCAAAAACAGCCACTGCCACCCATGCCACCCGTTCACGCCATTAAAGCTCTTGAGGATATAACCCGAGATCGGCCCACCGATCACACCGGACAACGCGATCGCAGTCATGAACCACGTAGTCATGCGACCACGCCGATGCGACGGATACCAGTAAGTGAGATACAGAATGATGCCGGGGAAGAACCCCGCTTCGGCGAGACCGAGCAGGAAGCGCATCACGTAGAACATCGTGGGCGTGGTGACGAACATGGTAGCCATCGAGATGATGCCCCACGACACCATGATCCGCGCGATCCACACGCGGGCGCCAACCCTATGCAAGATCACATTGCTCGGAATTTCGAAGATGAAATACCCGATAAAGAAAATCCCCGCGCCGAAGCCATACACCGCATCGCTCAGACCCAGATCGGAAGTCATTTGCAGCTTCGCGAAACCGACGTTCACGCGATCCAGATAGGCGACCACGTAGCAGAGCATCAGCAGCGGCGCGAGCCGCCAGGTGACCTTGCGATAGGTCGCTTCTTCGAAGGTGGAGGTTGGCGCTCCCGTGCCGGGAGTGTGGAGCGGATTTACGGGACTAGCCATGGTGTCTCCTCTGCCCGACCAGAGTTCGCACTTGGCGCTTACCCCGATCTCAAGCAAGATGGTTGCTTTCTTGTGGAAATGAACTACCGCCGTCGATCGATTCTAGCTGCGCAGAGTAGTTTGCAGGACGAATCGATACTGGGGGAAAACACTGAGTCCGCGACGGGCCGCCTGAAAGCGGCCCGTACGCGTGGCGTAACAGCGCCGTCTACACGCAGCGCCCCCCATCCACTTCGAGGCACACACCGGTAATGAACTCCGCGTCATCCGAAGCGAGGTAAAGCGCGGCATTGGCGATATCCTGCGGCGTCGAGAAGCGTCCGAGCGGAATACCGGCCAGAAAGCGTTTGCGGTTCTCAGGCGTGTCTTCAACGCCCATAAACTCGGACAGCAGCGCCGTCTCGCCGATCACCGGATTCACGCAGTTCACGCGAATCCGGTCCGGGCCGAGTTCAACCGCAAGCGACTTGCTCGCGATAATCACCGCACCCTTGCTGCCGTTGTACCAGACGAGCCCGGGCCTCGGCCGTACCCCGGCCGTCGACGCGATATTGATAAAGCTGCCGCCGCCCTGCTCACGAAAATACGGCACAAACTCCTGCACGCTCCAATAGATGCTTTTGACATTCACCGCATACACGCGGTCGAACTCGGCCTCAGTCACTTCCATCACAGGCTTGTTGCGATGCGTGGTACCCGCATTGTTGACGACGATCTGCACGCTGCCGAAGTCCTCCAGCGCCGCTTCGCGCAGCTTCTGCCAGTCTTCCCGCTGGGCGACGTTGCCTGCTACCGCGATTGCCTTGCCGCCAGCGAGCGCGATTTCGCTCGCCACGCGTTCGGCCGCCGCGCCGTTGAGATCGTTGACCACCACGTTCGCGCCTTCGCGCGCGTAGGTCTTCGCGATGCCTTCGCCGAAACCCGAGCCGCCACCCGTGACGATGGCTGTTTTACCTGTCAACCGCATGATGTCTCCGTTGCTTTGTTGTAGAGGGTGTCGCGTGATGCCCGATCCGCCGCCTAGCCATGCCGGATCGCAATAGTCTTCAGCACCGTAAAGCCATACAGCGCTTCAAAACCCTTTTCTCGGCCGTGCCCGGAATGCTTGACGCCGCCAAACGGCAACTCGACTCCGCCGCCCGCGCCGTAGTTATTGATGAACACCTGACCCGACCGTAGACGCCGCGCGAGCCGCATCTGGCGAGCGCCTTCGCGCGTCCAGATACCGGCGACGAGGCCATACAACGTGCCGTTGGCGAGCGCGAGCGCTTCGTCTTCATCGCGAAACGGCATCGCCGCGAGCACCGGACCAAACACTTCATCGCGCGCAAGACGATGACTCGCCGGCACATCACGCAGCAGCGTAGGCGCCTGATAAAAACCGCTTTCCGGCGCTTCCGGAATCACCTCGCCATGCGCCGCCATCGCGATCCCGTCGTGCTGCGCGTCGGACAGAAAATCCCACACACGCCGTTGCTGTTTCGCATTGATCAGCGGACCGCAATCGAGATCGGCGTGCGACGGCCCGACCCGCAGCGCCTGAAACGCATTGCTCAGCCGGTCGAGCAACGGTTCATAAATCGCACGATCAATCAGCACGCGGCTACCGGCCGAACAGGTCTGCCCGGCGTTCTGCACGATCGCCGACACCAGCACGGGCAGCGCGGCGTCGAGATCGGCGTCGGCGAAGACGATTTGCGGCGATTTGCCGCCCAGTTCGAGCGTGACCGGCACGTGATTCTCGGCGGCCATCTGCGCGACGAGCTTGCCGGTATCGGGTGAGCCGGTGAACGAAATATGATCGATGCCCGGATGACGCGCGAGCGCCGCGCCCGCCTCATGACCAAAGCCCGTGACAATGTTCAAGGCGCCAGCCGGCAGCCCCGCCTCGGCCGCCAGCTCCGCAACCCGCAGCACCGACAGACACGCATCCTCCGCCGGCTTGACGACGCACGCATTGCCGGTGGCGAGCGCCGCACCGACGCTGCGGCCAAAGATCTGCATCGGGTAATTCCACGGCACGATGTGCCCGGTCACGCCATGCGGCTCGCGAATCGTCAGCACCGTATAGCCTGCCTGATAAGGCAACGTTTCGCCGTGCAGTTTGTCCGCGGCGCCCGCGTAGAACTCGAAGTACCGCACGAGCGCGGCCGAATCCGCACGCGCCTGCTTGAGCGGCTTGCCGGTATCGCGGGCTTCGAGCTGCGCGAGTTCTTCCTGATGCGCGGCGACCAGCATGGATAGCCGGTACAGCACGCGGCCGCGCTCGGCGGCGCTGGCCGCGCCCCACGCGCCTTCGAACGCGCGCCTCGCGGCATGCACGGCAGTATCGATATCCGCGGCGGTGCCGCGCGCGAGGAGGGTGAACGGCTGGCCGTCGGAGGGATCGAGCACGGCGATCGTCTCGCCGCCTGAGGCATCGGCCCATTCGCCGCCGATGAAGTGTCGGGCTTCCTGCATGCAGACTCCTTGAGGTGTCGCGCGGCAACACCGCCGCCGCGCGAGGTTCACAAACGAGAGGCACAATCGAGAGACGCCGGACGATTATCGCGCCGTTCCCGCCCCGGGCGCCATCGGCCGATTGGCTATAATGGCGCATTCCGCACTGTCCGGCCGCGGCGTGCCGTTCGGCAGCTTTGAAGTGAGTCGAATGCATGCGCCGCAAGCCGTGTTCCGAATTCCATCCTGATCAGAGAGCGCTCATGAGCTTCAATCACGTCCCCGCAGGCAAAGACCTTCCGCAAGATTTCAACGTCATCATCGAAATCCCGGCGCAAAGCGATCCGGTGAAGTACGAAGCCGACAAGGAAACGGGCCTGCTCCACGTCGACCGTTTCATCGGCACGGGCATGCGCTATCCGGCGAATTACGGCTACATTCCGCAAACGCTGTCGGGCGACGGCGACCCGGTCGACGTGCTGGTGATCACGCCGTTCCCGCTGCTGGCCGGTTCCGTGGTTCGCGCGCGCGCGCTCGGCATGCTGCAAATGACCGATGAATCGGGCGTCGACGCAAAGCTCGTCGCGGTCGCGCACGACAAGGTCTGCCCGATGACGGCAGACCTCAAGTCGATCGACGACGTCCCGGCGTACCTGAAAGACCAGATCAAGCACTTCTTCGAGCAATACAAGGCGCTGGAGAAGGGCAAGTGGGTGAAGGTCGACGGCTGGGCGGGCATTGAAGCCGCACACAAGGAAATTACCGAAGGCGTGGCGAACTACAAGAAGTAAGCTGACTTCCTGTTTCACCCAGCCCGGTAAAAATACCGCGCGAGCCTGAGGGCCGCGCGGTTTTTTTTTATTCCATCTGTTCATGTTGTACCCGAGGTCGCATAGACACACTGCATGGATCGGATGAACCGAAGCCATTTTTATATCTTGGTGTAAACCCTTATGATGAGTCGCTTGCCGCACCTGAGCGGCGGCTAAGCTTCATTTACCCCTACCTACGCGCGTTTTTTGGAGCCCACCATCCGGATGCTGAATCGCAAGACCCGTCCATCGGCGCAACGCTGGTCGAACTGGCTCCGCGCGCTCGCCACGGCGATCTATCGCAAGCGGCCGGTCTGGATGGTGTCGTTCTCCACAAGCGAAGCGAGCCTGTCCGAAGGTCTGCGGGCGGCGTGCGCGTCGACGGCCATGCTGGTGCTGGGCAACCTGCTGCACGATCCGACTTTTGCGTGGGCCGCGATCGGCGCGTTCTGGACCTGTCTTGCCGATGCCGCCGGTTCCAACCGCGCGCGTTTCGCGTCGATGATGGGTTTCGCCGTGCTGTCGACACTGTGCGGCGGCCTCACGTCGTTCGCGGCCGGTGTGGGGGCCGGGTTCGCGGTACTCGCTTTTACGACGCTTGGCGGATTCGGTCGCATCTGGGGCGCGGCCACCAACCAGGTGACGATTCTCGCGGCGACCGCCTGCGTGGTCATGGTCGACCGGCCGATGCACGACGCGCGCTCCGGTTTCGCGTTTCTCGGCGTGTATCTGTTCGGTTGCCTGTTCGCCGTCGTGCTGAGCCTGAGCGTGTGGCGCATTCATCCGTTCGGCACAAGCCGCTCGACGCTGCGCACCGTGTATCTGCGGCTCGCGGATATCGCACTGGACAGCGCGCGTTTGCTGGAGCACCGTGCCCCGTCGCGCGAGTGGGCCACGCATGCGGTGAAATTTCGCGCCGATGCGCGCGCCGCGCTGGAGCGCTCGCGCGAGGCGCTGGCGAAGGTGCCCGCGTCGCGCACCAACGGTCGCGAGGCGTACGACACGCTGCTCGGCCTGCTGACCGACGGCGAAGCGCTGTTCGCGTATCTGATCGCGGTGTCCGGCGCGAGCGAAAAAGTCCCTGCCGACGCGTGGCGCGCGAAGCGTGCGGCCCGCTTGCTGAACGCGCTCGGCGAGGTGCTGCGCGACATCGGCGCGGCGGCCAACGACGTGCGCTGGGAGCGTCTCGCGAATTTGCAGGCGCGCTTGCGCCGTCTCGCGACGCGGCTCGAA
This sequence comes from Paraburkholderia xenovorans, assembly GCF_046030735.1. GTDB lineage: Bacteria > Pseudomonadota > Gammaproteobacteria > Burkholderiales > Burkholderiaceae > Paraburkholderia > Paraburkholderia xenovorans_A. The sequence goes on along the minus strand of NZ_JAQQBV010000049.1, from coordinate 32,700 downwards.
AGCGCGTTGATGGAGCCGGTGAAACTGCAATCCGCGTTCGAACTGGTCGATTTCGCGCCGCGCTACGCGCAGGCCGAACGATGGAGCGACAGCGCGGTTCATTTCGCGGCGCGCACGTGGGCGACGCTCAAGGCCAATCTGTCGACCCAGTCAGTCGGATTGCGGCACGCGGCGCGCGTCGGCGTGACGACCACGACGGGCTTCCTCGTGATTCGCGCGCTCGGGCTGCCGTTCGGCTACTGGGCCACGATGGCGACGCTGCTGATCCTGCAACCGTCGATCGCGGCGACCTGGCCGCGCAGCATCGAGCGCGCGGCGGGCAGCATCGTCGGCGGGGTGTTGGCGGCGGCGATCGGCTACGCGATTCATTCGCCGCTCGGCATTTCGCTCGCGGTGTTTCCGCTCGTGATGGCGACAATGGCGCTGCGGCCCGTCAGCTATAGCCTGTTCGTGCTGTTCCTCACGCCCACCTTCGTGCTCGTCGCCGACTTCGCGACGCCGGGCGCCAACGAATTCGCGTTCGCGCTCACGCGGCTCGGCAACAACGTGCTCGGCTGCGTGCTTGCGTTGTTGGCGACGTTTTATCTCTGGCCGACGCGCGAGAAAGCCGACTACCGCGCTTATCTGGGCAACGCGGTGCGCGCGAACGTCGCGTATCTGCGCGCGGCGCTCGAGTCGCCGCGTCGCAGCGTGAAGGACATGGAGCGTTTGCGCCGCGCGGCGGGTCTCGGCAGCAATAACGCCGAAGAAGCGATCGCGCGGATTCGCCTCGAAAAGCTCGAAGACACGATGGTCGATACCGTGACGCTGACGGTCCTCAGCCTGTTGCGCAGGATGGCCGGCACCGCGACGCAGTTGCGTCTGAGTACGAACCGGCGCGACATGCACGACGAACTCGGCGCATGGGTCGCGCAGATCAGCGACGATATCGACGCGGCGTTGAGCCGGTCGTTGCGGCAGGTTCGTCATGAGCTGCCCGCGCGCGAGACGCTGACGTCGCTGGAGGCCGATGCGGTGGGCGAGCTTGCGCGGATGCAGCGCCTGTTGAGCGAGCGGATGCGGGAGGCGAGAGGGTAGCGCGTGAGCGGGTGAGCCATGCACGAATGCATCGCCTGTACCGCCCGTACCGCCTGTACAGAAGAAAAAGCAGCCCGCTGGGACCGGATCACGATCCCAACAGGCTCGCCTTTACTTCACAAACTTCCCGCGATGCGCGGCATCAAGCGACCGTGATCGTCGGATCCCACCAGAAGTAGCCGTACAGGTCTTGTCGCTGGCCGTTGTCGGCGAGCGTGTACAGCGCGAAGCAGACACCGAAGCCTTCGGTGCCGCTTTGCCGGACGGTCGCTTCGAACGTCGCGAAGTTCACCGGCACGTGCAGTGCGGGCAAACCGTCGCGGCTCTGCGAGTTCGGGTCGGGCTGGACGGCTTCCTTCTTCACGTAGACGTTCGCGTTGAACTGGTTGAACACGTCGGTGCCGGAGAACTTCCTGATGTTGTAGATGATGACCGCGTCGTTGGCATTGTTGTAGGCCGACGTGCCGACGAAACGCACCGAGTCCTCGACGTTTGCCCGGAAGCTCAGATCGCCGCTGCCCTGGCCGCCGATGATGCCGCGCGAGCCCGTGCAGATCATGTATTTGTTGCTGTGGTCGAGTCCGGTCGGGTTGTTTTTATCCTGACTCGGCGTGCGGCTGGGATTGCTCTTGTTCCAGTAATCCTTAATCGTTTCCGTATCGATAACCGTAAGGATGTCAATTTTCTGTGCAGCCGACCGAAGAATGATGTTGCTCATTTCAAAATCTCCTTGCGTCTGGTTCTATTGGAACTTCGAGGGGGTGACGCGCTTTTTTACGCGTCATGGGCAATTTCCTCCAAATTCACCATTAGCGAACCTCACGAAGTTAACAGGTTGACGGAATAACCTGTTTTGCGAATTTTTTTCAAAAACAGGTTAATTGGATTTCAAGTGGAAACGACATAAATTTTTAATATTTGTTTTGCATTGACGGAGCTATATGGGGCGGACTTTTTGTTGAATCATGTTTTATAAGTCGTAAAGCGCTTAAATGTTTATCGCACTCGATTGCTGTCATTTTTTGCCTGATTAATAAAAATAGAATGCGTGTGCAATTATCCAATCCGATTAAATTCGATCGATGGAATGGGTGACTGCATGGCGAAGCGCTCCCCGGCCCTCGCGGGCCGGGGAGGCGGTCAACGGATAGCGCTAGTGGGCTTAGGGCCGAGCCCGCTCGACAGTGGCGTTGAGCTCGCACCGGTAATAGCCGAATAGCTCCTGACGCTGGCCGCTTTCCGATGGGACATAAAGCGCGAAGTCGATATGAATCAGCTCGGCACCGTGCGCCCGGACTCGGGATTCGAAGTCAGAAAAACGGGCGATTGTTTCAAGTGCGGGTAAACCATCGCGGCTTGCCGAATCCGGGTCCGGCTGCACCGCGTGTTGTCGTGTCATAAACCGCTGTTTAAAAGAGGCGAATACGCGCTTCGGGCCACGAGGATGCACGTTGTAAATAAGCGCGGCATCGGTTGAATTGTGATCGGCCGATGTGCCTGTGAGATAAATAATATCGCCTATCCGGGCTCTAATATTCAATTCGCCGGCTTCAAAATCCGGGTTTACGCCGATTAAGAAAATATTTTCTGATTCAACGGGGGTGGGGGATAAAGGATTGTCGCCGGACGAATAATTATGCTTGATGTATTCCGTATCGATCACCGCCAGCACGTTAATCTTGTGTGAAAGCGGCAGAACTGCAGCATCGGTTTCCATGGGGGACCTTTTCCGGTTGTGTCGCAGTGAGGGGGGCAAAAGATACGGGAATGGTTGTGTGGGGCGCTGAATGGATTCTAGTGCGATTTGCGGACCACCACACCTGTCAAACAGCGTCGTCCTCATTCTTTTCCACCATCGGCATCACCGATTCGATCGTTCGCAACCCCGCAGCAAGCGCGCGCTTATCCCCAGGCGGCAAGCGCTTGACCCAATACTCGGCCTTCGAAGCGCTCGAACGATCCGCCAGTTCGAACGACGCAAGCACCTGCACCGGTTTGCGCGAGCGGGTATAGCGAGCGCCTTCGCCGCTCAGATGTTTTTCGAAGCGCGCCTGCACGTCGGTGGCGATGCCGGTATAGACGCTGCCGTCCGAGCATTCGAGCAGATACAGAAACCACGCCATAAGTGCGCTTTCAGCCTTTGAACGGATTGTGTTCGCGCAGCTCGTCCACGTAAGCGTGGATGCTGTTCTTTTCGTTGTCGAGGAAATGGCCGACCGCGTCCGCGAAGGCCGGGTGCGCGAGCCAGTGCGCCGACCGTGTGACGGTGGGTAGAAAGCCGCGCGCCATCTTGTGTTCGCCTTGCGCGCCGCCCTCGAACACGCCGAGCTTTTCTTCGATGCAAAATTCCAGCGGCTGATAGTACGCGGTTTCGAAGTGCAGGCAAGGCACGTGTTCTAACGCGCCCCAGTAACGCCCATAGAGCGTGCCGCCGGTTTTGTCGTCGCGCTGATAGACCACGAGCGAACTCGCGATCGGCTTGCCTTCGTATTCGGCGATCACCAGCAGCAGGTTCTCCGGCATCGACGCGCCGATCATCCGGAAAAAATCGAGGTTCAGATACGGACTCGAAAAATGCTCGCGGTAAGTCTGCCGATAACATTTGCTGAAGAACCGCCAGTCGGCGTCCTGGATGTCTTCGCCGCGAATCCGGCGCATCGTCACGCCGGCGTCCTGCACCTTGCGACGCTCGGCGCGAATGTTCTTGCGCTTCTTCTGTTCGAGCGTGGAGAGGAAATCGTCGAAGTCGCGGTAGCCGTCGTTCAGCCAATGGAACTGCACGCCTTCGCGCTGCATCATGCCCATGCCGGTCAGCGCGTTCGCTTCGGTCTCGGTCGGAAACAGCACATGCAGCGACGACACGTCCGCCTGTTCGGCGAACGCCATCAGCGTCGCGGCCAGATGCCGGAGCGCCTGCGGATCCGCCGACAACAACCGGTTGCCCTGCACCGGCGTGAACGGCACCGCGCACAGCAGCTTCGGGTAATAAGCGAGACCGTTGCGCTTGTACGCATCGGCCCATGCCCAGTCGAACACATATGTCGTATCCCGATTTGTAGGCGTTTGTGTCCAGGTAGGGTTTACGTCCATTCCGTATTTCAAAAAGCTGTTCGAGGCGACCCGCAGGGAGCCGAGGTGGGCTGCAGGGCCAGCAGGCCCGAAGCCGGGAGGGGGGCCGGGGGAGGGGCGCGAAAAATATATCAGCAAATCATTGAAATGGTTATTGTTTTTTCGATTGTTCGGTATAAATTTACTGGGACGAATGGATGATGTGATGGAGGTTAATCATGCAATCCTCAAAGGTCGAAGTAATACTTTCAACGGACCGCGACCGACGCACATATGATTATCTCGTCAGTGTGTGCGGCTCGGCGCGTGTGAGTAAAGCTATTGAACAGCTCCCAGGGCGCACCCGTCCATATGTTTCGAATATCGCGAAAATACTCGGGGTTACCATTCCGGAAAATGTCGTAATTACGCCTAGGGAAGTAGGAAGAGAACATCTGGCGCGACTGAAGTCGCTACTGTCTGTCCCGAACGGCCGCGACAGGTAGCGGCATGCCCCCCCACCGGGCTGTACCGCTCAGTGGAGCCGGTGTTTGCCCCTATTTCTTCGCCGAGAGGTATCATCCGTGCATGGCTAGGCGGGCGTTCGACGACAGGACGCGCTCCTGCCACATTCCGGGGGTCGCACAACTGGTCAATGCAGAGCGCATCATGTCCAGAGCGGGCGACATTGCAAGGCCTTAAAAATGGGCACGGCAAGTGGCTACAGAGAAAAGCTTCAGCGACAAAACGAGTGCGGACGATAAAAGCATTGGTTTCGAGTATCAGTTTTACTACTTTCTCGACAGGCTGCTTAATCTAAAGAGCGGTCAGTCAGTTGGGTTGGAGGTAAAAGATGACGTGCATACCGACCTCGACGCCGACTGCCAACTCCTTTTTCAGCTAAAACATACTGTCAAGAAAGCTGCCGGTGGCGCGCCCATCGCTTTGCCGGAGTTGGACGTTGACCTGTGGAAGACTCTCTATAACTGGTCTCAAATTATCGTCGACGAAGCCGATGGTCGCTCGACCATCGGGAGTCAACTCGCGTTTGTACGGAAGACCGAATTTCACCTGGTGACCAACAAGTCAGAAAGCAAGACAAACGATTTCTTGGCCTTGCATGAGAAATTTAAGGCAGGTGAGGCCGATTTTTCTCAAATTAAGGCGGCGCTAATTGCTCTGCAAAATAAGACGGCTGATTCAACGATTAAAGGCTATATCGCAGCGGTGGTCTCGCTTAACGACGAGATTTCCGAACAGTTTTTTCGGCGCGTGTTTGTCGAGTTATCTCTCGATGACATCATTGGCAGAGTCAAGCTATCGATTCGGGATAAGTTCATAGATTCGAGCCGCATCGACGAAGTTTTTGCTCGTCTCGATTCCCGTATCCGAGAAGACAACTTTTATACCGTCAAGGCTGGCGAGCCGATACTTGTCGCTTGGGACCACTTTATGGAGAAGTACAAGAATATTTTTGTTGACGGACGTAGCAAAAGCCTTCGGGAGCCCAGTTTTAATCCAGTTTTACCAGACAAGATATTCGCACAGATTTTCATCAGGCGCCTGATAGAGATTGAAGCAATCGGACCTGATGATACAGAAACAGCGCTTGAATATACGATGCACAGGCTTCGTATTGCGCGTTATCTTGAGGCATGGTTGCAGAGTGGGGACCTGCTTTCCGATGAGGTGAACGCACTTCACAGAGAGGTCTTCACCAGATGGAAAAACAAGTTTCAGTTCGCCTTCAAGAAATGCGCGACTCTGTCTGACGTTCTCGATAAAGCGCTTGAACTTTTCGTGGAGTTGCGGGAGGAACGCTTCAAGGTCGGTCCTTCCGAGCTCAATACGGAGTTAAGCAATGGGGAACTCTATTACCTTTCAGATGACGGAAAGATTGGCTGGCATCGGGATTGGGAGTCGCTATGAATGAAAGCTGGAGCGGATACAACAACATTGGCATTTGTGCGACTGCGCTGATGAGTGTTATCGAACGTACGGGGGAGCTCCCACTTGCAAAGGCGCTGCTGGTGATGCCGTTAGTAATGCATGACGCCACGTTGGCATTTTTGAGCAATGCGAACGTCCGGAAGCGTGAAGCTGCTGCTCTCACATCGGTGAGACCTGAGCTGTTTGCTAACTTCAATAATCGATTTGAAGACAGCCTCGTGCTGTCACTAAATGCGGTTCAACTATTAATTCATCTCGGCCATGTGAAGTTACGAGCAAATCTTGTGCCGGATATCCCGATGGACATTTCGCCTGACTTCGGAGCGAGAGCGCAGCGCATCGTTAAGGCAGCACCTAGTGTTGCCGCGCTTCTGGCCAGTCCCATCGAGGAACTTTACTTAAATTTCAGGGTGCACCTTTGAACTTCGGTATAGACGTCATCAGCCTTTGGTCCCATGCGGGGGACCGGCGGGATATCAAATTTGCGCGAAATTGCGTCAATGTCATCACGGGTGATAGCCAGACGGGGAAAACAGCGCTCCTTGGAATCATCGACTATTGCTTCCTTGCCGGTGACCATAACCTTCCGCATAGCGTCATTAATGAGAACACTGCTTGGTATGGGTTGAAGCTCTATGTGAATGATAAAGAGATGGTGATAGCGCGTCGCAGCCCGCATGAGAGCCGGGTGTCGAGCGACTACTACTTCTCAAGCGTTGGAACGCTGCCGGATGCGCCTGAGCCGAACGCCGCTGAGGACGACATTCGCAACATTCTCGAGGCCGAATTCGGTATCGACGAACGCACCGTCGTTCAATACGGCGGTCGCGCCCTTCGCATGGGTTCGAAAGTGTCGTTTCGGTTCCTTTTTCTCTTCAACACAATATCTGACGAAATCATCCTCAGCACCAAGACGTTTTTTGACAAACAGGCGGATGAGCGGTACCGCGAAGCGTTACCGCGCATCTTTGACCTGGCGCTGGGGATTGACGACGTGGAAAACATAGCAGCGCGCGAGAAGAAAGAGCAGCTTCGCAAGGAACTGGCTCGCGAAGAGCGAAAAGCGGAGACGATGACGGCGCGGCGGGGAACGTTCGACCGAGAGGCGAGGGCTATCGCCGCGAAGGCCGCCGAATTTGGCCTCATAGATGAGGAGATTAAGGACATCACGCCAGAACACCTCCGAGATGTCATCCGTGAAGCGTCCTCTCCTGCTATACCAAAAGGTTTCGACAAGTATTCCGACCTTAATGCGCAAGTGTATGCGGTCGACCGACGGCTGCGGAGGTTGCAGCAGTTCACAAAAGAGTACAAAGCATATAAAGATACGCTGGGAAAGACGGATGATAGTTTGCGTCCGCTCGCAGTTATCCTTGCCCGCTCGCCTGAACTTGTAAAGTCCGAGGTATTCGATGAACTCATCAGCGGGCTAAAAGTAGACCTTGAGCGCGTGAAGGATGCGATTGCTCCACGCCGGCCCGTTGACGGGGAGATAACGTCGATGGTTAAGCGACTTGAGAATGAAAAGGCCGAGCTGAAAAAACAACTGGAGGCACTGCCTCAGAAGCCTCAATCGTTCGAATCAGTGCGCGATTTGTATCTATTTCTTGGCGAAGCGCGGGGAAAGCTGACCACCTATATTGAGGCGGAGCCGACGGAAATCGCGAATGTAGCATCGAGTGAATCAGACCTACAATCGCAGTTTGACGCAATACAAGTGCGCGATGTGGAGGAAGCAAGAGATGCCGTCATTGACCTCATTGAGGAAGTGGCTGTCGAACTAATTGGAGAAGTGAGTGCTTCTCTGGAGAACTACGCAAATTGGCAGGCAGTCTTCAACTACCGCGAGAAGCGCTTGCAGCTCCGTAAGCCAAAGTCAACGCTAATCGAGAATGTCGGCAGTAGTTCGAACCACATGTTTCTGCACCTCATCCAGTTCCTGGCGCTCCATGAGGTGGCAATCAACAAGAAGTCTAAGCTTGTTCCAAGCTTTCTGGTTCTGGACCAACCAAGTCGGCCGTACTACGGGGAAAAGGACAAGGGTGAGGCGAGGGACAAACATGGCGACGACGCGAAGATTTCGGCTGCATTCGGTCTGCTGGACAGCTTCATCGAGCGCATGAACTCGGATTACCAAAGCCAATTTCAGATGATAGTTTTCGAGCACGTGCCCACGTCCCTATTGGAAGGCATGCCGCGTGTCCACCTCGTTGAAGAGTTTCGCAACGGTAATGCTTTGATTCCACATCGGTGGATTTCGTAGCGGCTGCCACCAGCGGACGGGTTGTCGGGGTTAGTTTCCTCACCCCGATTTGGTGCGATGCCAGAGAAAATATTGTGCGACGCTCGCAATGCGCATTCGCCTCCGTCAGTTGCGACAACAATGAGGCGTCGTGAAAGCACCGGCGGCTGCGCGTGTTGAATGCAACTCGGCGCGCTCAACGTCAAGCGCCGCCACGCCTTTCAGAAGTTTGACGATGGGTCCATTATTTGCCGGTCAGCGAGTATCAATTGACGCGTCAGACGAGGCTGATTCGCTGGTGCGTCCCGACCTTACCCGGTCGCTGCGTTTGTATCATGGAATTAGTCGGACGCGGCGGCTTCGGCGTCGCTTAGCAATTTCGACGCGGGGATGTTGAGGGCATCAGCGATAGCGAACAACGAATCGAGCGCAATTCTGCTCTCCCCTCTCTCGACCAGCGATATGAAGTTCCGATGAAGGTTAGCCTTCTCGGCTAGTCCTTCTTGTGAAAGGCCCTCCGCGAGTCTCGCCTCCCGGACGGCTTGCCCAAAGGCGGCGATACGGTCCATCTGTCCCCCAACGCTTAGCAATGGGGGAAGTGTCCGGGCAGCAGGCTCAACAATCTACACAATATATTGTGCAATCGAGCTGGGTGCTTTACAATTCACAATATATTGTGCAATCGATGCTGCCTGTCACTCAGGCGAGCGGGTGCGGACAGCCAGCCCGCGAACAGTCATGCTCACCTAGTTGTCAAATGGACAAGGACGTGCTGTCCGTGTTTGTCGCGTACCGGTTGGCAGGAGGTATTAACAAATGGAAGTAGCTGAACCGGCTTGCGGAGGTACTGCGACGAAGCCAAAGCAAACGTCAACGGGGAATAATAATCGCGGCACACTGGCCCAACTCGAGTGTAGGACCGTCTTTGTGGTCGACCTCGAGTTCGTTGAGCCGGACAACGACCTTCCATCGTGGCGCCGCGTGGCTACTCATTCAGTACTCAACGTCGCTCGCCTAATCAATCAGCCCGACGTCATCAGCAGCTTCGTAAACATGCTGCCATTCCGTGCTCACCTCTCCGAGCCCCAGACATGCGTTCGAATCACTGAACTGCACACCACCGAGGATGGCATATGGCACCTCCGAACAAAAGACGGCGAGCAGTTTCTCATATTCGGGTACCTAGAACCGCTTCCTCTCCATCGGGTCGACAGACAAAATCAGGGCTCTAAACTTGACAACAAAACTCCTGGTACCGGTGCGCTCGCGAAACACATGCAACCCAGCACGTCAAATGGAGACAAATAATGTCGCTTTACCTACACCAGTCTCCCAGCGAAGGTGACGAAACCGTGCGCCTCGAATCCTGGTCAATCCGTCAGTTTGAGGGTGGTGCCAGGCATTTCGTCGGGTTCTCACTCGAAACGCACGATGGACGAGTGAGCACCGCAATCACAGAGATGAACATCGAAGCAAGGACCGCTCGGACTGCCAGCGGGCGCACGTATCAGTTGGTCGGCGCGAGTGGGTACAACAGCGACGCTGAATACGTGTTTAACAGAGTCCGGGAAATCATCGGGCAGGGTCAACCGTGGACGGACGTCACGGAGGACCTTTTTCCAGGTAGCCGTCGACCGAGGCAACGCATCGAGTGGCCCGAGGACGAAGAGTAAATCCGACCACTAAACTTAATAGACCGTCAGAGGGCCTACCATGTGAGGAGCCCTTGAATGAGCCAGGCCGAGGAAAGCCCTGTTTTATGGACTGCTCGCGTGCACGCTGGTGAGTACCGTGGAGTATGCGACGCGCTCCCGTTATTGAGTACGACAGGCGGTGAAGCGGAGCTACGTAATGCTCGAGATTTGCTGTCGTCGAGAGCGGCGTGCCACCTGGCTGCAATGCTCGTCAACCTGAGCGAAGCGTCCCGCTCCTACTACCCGCTTGAGCCCCTAGCAACACCCTGCCCGTTGATGACCGTATTCGTCGAGAGCATTGTCAACCGCTGGACGAACGACAGAGTACTGGTCGCGCGTGTCGATATTGTTCTGGACGGTTCTTCCGCATTCGCAAGCATTACGGCACAAAGCGAGCCTCGCACAGACGTTCCCCCCACACAGTACGACTGCAGGGATGGTGTCTGGGACATCGTACTTAAAGTCCTGAGGACGATTTTTCCGAAGCACCGTGGTCCCTGAGAGAGAGCATGACTATCGAGATGAGACGCGGAGGACGGAGGGGTCAATGAGAGTTCGCGAACTCATCGCCGCGCTGGCCGACGCTGACCCGGACAGCGTAGTCGTATTCCTTGACTCGTATGCCGATAGTGACGAGTCGGATGAAATCCGCGAGGTACTCGTTCCTTCCAAGCCGTGGACGCCGAGAAGGGTTATGACCTTGGTATCCAGTATGAAGTCCGATGCCCAGGCCAGCCCCGGACCGATGACGACGGATTCCATGTGGGCCTAATCCAGACACAGGAGCGTGTGGTCATCGTTTCGAACGGTCCAACAAATCTCAAATATGACGGTGTCGTATAAACCGAACAGGCGGGAAGCGGTCGCACTCGTCGAGCGTGTACACGAAACGCAGGAGAAAGACGCATGCTAAAAGTGACTGTTGAGCTGTGGCCGGGTGGCCGCGAGTCCGGACGGCGCGTACTTGCGACCGCAGACATCGTGCGCGTTAAAAACGGCGCGCACGCTGACTACGAAGTCCGACTGCACGACGACGTTCTCGGCGACATTGGCACTGCAACTCTGACCGGGTATCCCCGCTGTGCTGGCAGTGTGCTGGACCTTGCCGCGCGTGCCATTGCTACTGCGCTTGCAGGTTGCGAAGCATTGCCGGCAAGGCCGGTGTTGCCGCAAGTTACTGTGCACAAAAGCGTTACGACACCGTAGGTGCGCATCCGCGAAATCCCGGAGCCTGCGCGGACGTTGTTCGCCAGAAACATGGTTTCTTCGACATGCCCGGTTATCGCAGACGACCCACAGCCGACAGACTGCATGTACGCGTGGGATTGGGAAGCCTTTTTGCACGGGGCAAGATAGTGCCGAAAATAACCGTCGAGCTGTGTCCGCCGCACGGTCATACCAGCATACTCGGATAGTCGCCTTCAATCGCCGGTTGGTCGAATCAGGGAGCTGAATCGAAATGACATTGTGGGATGAAATTGGGCAACAGGCACTCGCCGCACGGCGCCAGATGGTGCGCTCCGGCGAACTGCTGAGTAAGGACGAATTCCGCGAGCAACTCCACGTTAGCGCGAGTCAAATTGCGCACATGGTTGCGAAGGGAGATATATTCACCATCGAAGTTGACGGCCTCGAGTACTTCCCGTCGCTCCTGGTGGCCCCCGGCCTTGACCTCAAACGATTGCATTCAGTCTGCCGCATTCTTGTTCCCGCGCCACCATCTTGCCGCCTTGGGTACCTGTCGTCCCAGCGCGCTAACCTCGGCGGCATTTCGCCCATCGTCGCGCTGCAGGACGATGAAAGCTACCGCCTGCTTCGCCGGATGGCGCGTGCTTATGCGGCAGGGTGGTGGCGCACCTCTGTCACGATTTACGCAGGTTGCCACTGTGAAGAGCCAGCCGATATTGAACCTGTCGTCACGGCAGTGGATGAGGTAGACCCGCGAGTAGGGGTGTGGAGGCGTGCAGCGGGAGCTATCCGGTCAGGTGGCTACATTTATCCGAGCGGACCTTATGCCAATGCGAATTTGGCCTCCGTGTTCATCGCTCTGCATCCTGCTGGGCAGGCGACGGCCACCTTGGAAGCACGTGTCGACGTGAACGTCGATGATGGCATTGCACATGCCCACGTTGTTCGCCGCGAGAGGCCGGCCTACACGCTACGTGCAATCTCGGTCAGGGACACTGAGAGCATCGTTGACGTTGTACTTCAGGTTGTTTTGGCGGCTGGGAAAAGGGAGTCAACCCGCCGTAGTGAAAAAGCGAATAGCTAGTCATCAGAGGCTGGCTCGGCTGGCCGCGAACCTTGGCGCTTGACTTGTTTGGTACCAGGTATCGGATGGAAGCGTACTAGTAAGGGCGAAGTCAACGTCTTGGCTCGCGGTGACTTCGTCAATCTACGGGCGGACGACCAACGTTAGAAAGCGACCAAAAGGGACACAAAATGACTATGCCAGATGAAAGGACGCTTGCGCTAATCCGCGCACGCGAACTGCTTATGGAACTTTCTCTGCACTCCGAGACTTTCGACGAGCAGGCACTGGCAGAACGGGCCAATCACGTTTTACGTCACTACCCAGATGAAGGCATGATTGCGCTCATCGCCGGGGAGACGTCGTGGCTGGACTGCCCAAGACGGGTATAGAGACGAGGCCAGCACTATGTTGCAGAGAACGATGTCTCCATGTCAGATACAGGCAAAGACGGGACCCGCCGATGCAATCTCGAGACCTCGACAAATCGACTTGAGGGAAATTCAATGAAGGTGCGCAAGATGAAGCATTTGCGACGCGGCGTCACCGTTGGCGCCACGCACTTGAGCAGCGACGAAGCCGCGCGCTTACTGAACATGTCCCACTCGTGTTTCGACAGGCTGGTTCGGGCAGGAGTGTTGTCAGTAATTCGACATGCTCCAAGCGGCGGCCGTCGACGGTTCTCAACAGCGCAACTGCTGGCCTACAAAAGGCAGTGCAAAATTCAGCAAAGGGTTGGATTGACCCGGATGATGAAGGCGACTGAGCGGCTGGGACTCTATGACGCCGAACTCGAGGGGTTACCGCGACCGACGTGACGTTGTTTTTGCCCCCGATTAGCCGTGTAAAACCGGGAACTGAGATTTATACGGCCAATTCCACAGAATCAGTGAATTATGCAGGGTTTGCGGTAGTCATCGGGATGATGTTCCTATCGTGCCCTCGCAACATCGGCACTGACTTTGATTGGCGGAGTCGCGTCATCAAAATGATGCTGGTCGCAGAAAGTTCTCCAGCACGTTGGAGGAATACGCCCTTAAATGAGGACAATCCGAACACAGTATGAGGCGCCGGCAAGGCGCTATCGAGCGGCTGCCTGCAGCGACGCTATGCGGCGCATATCTCGCACGCCGGAATCATTCACTTTCGGCCCTTCTTAACGTCGGGGCTGTAGAGCCCAGCCCCCTGAGAAATGGCACTAAGTTCATCCAGCGCATGTCGAGCCTTAGCCCGTTGCTCGTTGCAATACGTTCCAACTGCTGCAGCCGAAATTCGCCGTTGCCCATCCCCTGTCTCCACTACGCCCAGCTTTCCCGCGTCAGCTAGCGTGACGGCAAACGGGCGAGAGACCTTCAGAATATCCGCGATTTCCTCGATGGATAACATCCGGCCTTCCGGGCTGGTGGCATCGAAATCTCCTGGAATGGCACTTCTCCGAACTCAAGAGTCATGCGCGTATTTTGACGCAAAACGAACAACCTAAATTATCAAGACCAATTCGTAACCTGGGGCGGCAGCACGTTCCAGATAAGTGGCAATTACTAGCACTGAGTGCTTCCGGCAACACGCCGCCTGCACGGACGTTCAACATCGAATCGCGTTTTCCCGAGCACTTCGGGCGTCGTCGGAGTCTGGAATCGATTCAACGTCGGCAATCATGCTAATGTAATCGCCGGGCAAGTTCGCTGCCGATGCGCCATCTAGAACATGCTGCTTGTACCAGTCATAAGGGCGTAGTCCAGCCTTCTTGTTCGTCGCGATGTACGTCAGTATGACCGCTGGCCCCGTTGGCGCGGTGACTTCAATATCTAACGCATCATATCCATAGCCCTTCCCTTCGGCGCGGTCGAGCGCATCCTTATCGCTGGCATGAATCTCGAAGACGACGCCATACACCCGGTCGGTCGCGTTCCCGGTGTATTCACAATCGCATTTGGCCGACCCGTCTTTACTTGCCTTGTCGAAAGTCAATCGCCGACCTGCCACGTATGCCGAACAGATAACGGCTGCGGAAGGAGCTCTTTCGGGCGCATTAAGACGCCCGACGCACATGTTCGAGCCATAGGCGAAATACAAGAAGTGGTCTGGTCTTGTGGTTAGCGTCATTTTTTGCTGTCGGTATGATTCACAGCCATTTGAGCATGCAGACGGCAGTTGCCGGACAGAGGTCTGCGAATGACATGGTCGCGCGACGGATATTGCTCTGAGGTGGCCGGCATCAGCCAACCCGGCAATGAGCTCCACTGGGCGGGCGAAAAGAGGCGAAGCGAATCCCATGCATGCTGCCAAGCACCGCCAGGCTCCGGCTGGTCGGCAAGCACCGTGTATCGGATACCGGCGCGGCGCAAAAAATAGGAAACGGCCAAAGCGGATTGACCACCTCCGATAATTGCCACATCTATTTGGTTGGGTTCGGGAATGTTGGTATTAGACATGGACGGTCGACCAGATGATACTTCGATAATACCGGATATGTTGCGGTCAATGCGGCGCGCGAGGTGAGCAGTGATATCTGACCTGTCCAAGATTACACATGGCCTCGGGCCGTCTGCTGCACGTTTGCAGCTGCTCATAGAGCGGGCATCCGAGCTTCATGCCGACATGGCCACCATGTCACCCGCTGAGCAACGCATTGCTCAGCAGGAACTCACGAAGTTGTTGTCCCAGATAGCGCAAGCGGCGCGTGCAACAGCCGATGGATTCGAGGCATCCACACGGACTGTGCTGATGAACTCACCCCGGCACCGCGACAACGCCGGAGCCCCCGGATACGGCAAGGACACTGTGCGAACAAATCCCTCGTAGGACCTTGGGCGCGGAGGCGCCATGCAGCCCTCACGACGGGCGCCCGTTCTTCGCCGGTAGTTCACGGGATGTGGCAGTATTCAAACCGAACGACAATCGGGCGCTCGTCCGTCTATTGACCATCCGGGGATATCGCCAGTGCATATTGAGTGCTTGTGGATAAGTCATTTTAGAGGCATCGAAAGCTTGGGCTGGCGACCCGCGCGGGGCATCAACTGTTTGATTGGCCCAGGGGACAGCGCGAAGACGACCATCCTTGATGCATTGGAACTTCTGTTTGCTGAGCGCCAGAATGCGACCTTCGATGACCTCGACTTCTACGACACCGACACCTCGAAGGCGATTTCGATAAGTGCAGTCTTGTCTGGGCTTCCCGCCGAGTTCCTGCGCGACGACCGGTACGGCCTATTGCTGTCGGGATGGAATGCGACCACCGGACAGTGGACTCCTGAACCGGCGGAACATCTCGGAGTCACGCCAGTACTAATCCTGCAGCTTGACGTCGATAGTACGCTCGAGCCGTTGTGGTCAATCTACGTTTCGCGCAACAGTATCGTGGACAAGTCCCGGCGTCTGAGCTTTGCGGACCGCAAGGCGATGGCTCCGGCCCGGCTCGGCGTGTACGCCGACCGCCATCTTTCTTGGGGGCGGGGCTCTTCACTCCAACGGGTCGGGTCGCACCCGGAACAGTTACCAGCGACGTTGAACGGCCTACTGCGTTCAGCGCGAGATACCTTCGCGGCGGGCAGTGCAACTGCGTTCTCAGATGTCGTGAAAGCCGTCGCCCCCGACATCGCCAAGCTTGGTGTTAGTGTCCGGAACGGGCTGGTCGCCAATCTCGACCACACCAGCTTCTCGATGAACGCGAGCGGTGTGGCACTCCACGACGGAAACGTGCCGATGCGATGCATGGGAACGGGTTCGTCGCGTCTGGCTGTAGCCGCCCTGCAAAGCGCCGAATCTGCGGGCAGACAGTTCCTTCTCGTCGACGAGCTCGAGTACGGCCTAGAGCCACATCGTATTTCACTTCTTGTCAGCCATTTGCGTCAACGCGTCGCCGGTAGTGGGCAGGCGTTTATCACAACTCATTCGACGGCGGTTTTGCGCGAAGTGCGCTTTGATGAAGTGTTTGTCTGCCGAAGGAATGCGCAGGACGGCACCGTGAAAATTGCTCAGGCCGCGACGACTACCACGCCAGTCCTTGACGCGAAGCGGTACGTTCGCGATAAGGGGGAGGCCTTGCTCGGAAAGACTGTGCTTGTTTGCGAGGGACAAACGGAAATCGGCCTGCTGAAAGGTTTCGCCGAGGGTACGGATAGAAATTTCCAGGCAAGCGGCGTTGTCCTCGTAGATGGCGGCGGCGACCCAGCAGTCTTCGCCGTCGCACTGCATTTCGCCAGACTCGGCTATCGCACTGCGGTGCTGACGGACAGTGACCGGCCGATGGACAAGAAAACGTTCGAGGAACTCGGGGCATGCGGAGTTCCCCATTTTGCATGGGGCCAGTCGCGCTGCACTGAAGAGGAGCTTTTCTGCGGGCTGCCCGTCGAGCTGTTGGGCGACCTGCTTGCATTGATTGCCGAAAGTATCACCCATGCCCGGTTGCTGCAGGAGCTTTCGCGATTGGCACAAGTCACATTCGACAACCTTGACGAAGTCAAGCCGCACCTTTCAAACCCGGTGTTCGTGAAGGCGATAGGCATCCAGGCGAACAGGTCGAAGTGGATTAAGAGCCACTTCGACCTTTGCTTCGAAATTGGTTCCAAGATTCTGTCCATGGCCGACCTGCTGGGCGATGGCAGCCTCGACGGCCATCTCGAACTGCTTACCAACTGGTTGACGGCCAATGATTGAGCTCGCCGTTGGGCAAATGCTGGCAACGCGAAAGGGAGCTATCGAGGCACCTGCTGGTACGGGAAAGACCGAGCAGATTGCGCTTGTGGCTGGCACTCATCCGGGACGCTGGCTCGTGCTTACGCATACGGTCGCGGGCGTTGACGCAATCCGGAAGCGATTGAAGAAGTACGCGGTGCCTGAGGCAAAAGCCCAAGTCGATACGATATCAGCGTGGTCTCACCGGTGGGCGCGGGCATTTCCCGAGAGTTCACACCTGTCGTCTCAATGGACGGCAAAGGAAAACGACTGGTCGACAGTTCAACGCGCTGCTGCAGACCTCGTCGAGAGCGGTGCGGTTCACAGCGTGTTGACCGCGTCTTACGACGGCGTGCTGGTTGATGAATATCAGGATTGCGCAGAGTCGCAGCATCGCCTGATATGCGCACTAAGTCGGATGATGCGCTGCTACGTGTTCGGCGACCCTTTGCAGGCCATATTCGGCTTCACCCGAACCGACCGCGTCGTCGACTGGCACACGCGCACACTTCCTGAATTTCCCCTGGCCGGGCGGCTCGCGACTCCGCATCGCTGGAATGCCGTCGACAACGGGGAGCTGGGCGCCTGGCTGCTGTCAGCGCGACCCGGAATTCAGGCAGGCAAGATTGACCTAACCAACGTACCGCAGTCCGTTGAGTGGATGCAGTGCGAGGCTGGGCAGCCGGTCACTGATTTGGGCAAGTTCTGTTTCGTTCGTTCACAACAGCCCGGACAGACGATGGCGGTGCTCGATTCCAGTTTCGACGCAGTACGGCGTGCGAAGCTGGCGAAGACCATTGGCGGCACAACCGTCGAACCCGTATCTGGAAGATGCGAGAGGGACTTCTACGATTCAGTGCGAAAAACCGGGGGTATCGAGCGTGTGGCGGCCGTCCTTGATTTTGCAAGCTCGGCATTCACTGGTGCCGCTGCCGCATCCAAGAGGAAACGCGTCGAAAGCCTATTGGCAAATCCGGGGCGCCAGCGAATTCCTGCTTCTCCTGCCGAGATTGCCCTTTGCGCGATGGCGCGAGATACATCCTTCCGGCATGTGTTCGATGCGTTACAGTGCATCGAACACGAAGGAGGTGTTACGGTCACCCGTCCTGAACTCGTTTACGGGATTAAGGCCTCTTTACGTCTGTGCGTAGAGAATCCCGGTCTCTCGCTTGAAGATGCGACATGGCAAGTTGCCAATGCACGGCGCGAACGCGGTCGAATCGTGCGAAACCGGTCCGTAGGAAGCACGTTGCTTGTGAAGGGGCTCGAATTCGACCACGTTGTTATTACGCCGGATGCGTGCCGCACGAAGCTCGAATGGTATGTCGCGTTGACACGGGCGACCCGGTCCGTGCGAGTGCTCGCGCCACGCCAGTCATTCACTGTCGGCTCATGAGTCATTTTGGTGGACCTTCTACAACGAGGAGCTTGAACCAAAGCCGGCCGATTGCTCTGTTGGCTGTTATCGATGATAGAGGGGCTGAAATCGGAGCGACGTACCCGAAGAACGTTCCCGACATACGACACCGGTTCGCTCGGACCATAGACGGCGATTGTTCCAGCCCGAAAGCGCGTAGCGTCCGAACCGTCTGTGGAGCGGTTCTGGATTTGACTGGCAGAACGCGCGCGTATCAGGACAGCAAGCTGCCACAAGGGACGCTGCCCCCTCGCACTGCGGCGGGCTGCAACGGGTCATCGCGTCGTCAAGCTCTCCGCTAGCGGGCAGTGTATTTTTGCCTCCACCGGCTGGCTATGGGGGGAGCGCCGACAGTTGCATGGAACGCCCCTTCCGATACCTCCATGCCATCGATGCCGACGGCGCCGTACCACATATAATGCGGGGCTAGGTTTGTGTAACAACGAACTCCATGTCGGAGAGAAGACGCGTATGTCCGCAGAAGTGAAAGGCACGATAATTCAAATCAATACGCGAGAGGCGCTTCTGAAGCGGAGGCTCCGCCGTCACTTGGCGTCGCTGGGGTATAGCCGTACCGAGAACGGCGAGCTCAAAGCTCCCGGTACGACCAAAGAGGTTATACGACAGTTGCACGGCCCGCAGCGTCGCGAAATCATCAGGACGCAGGCTGACTTCATCGAAAAACACCTGCCTCATGCCCAGCATTACTTCGCATCGGGTGCAGAGGTCAATGTTGAGAAAATTTGCCCCCGAATAGAACGAGTCGTGAGTGGCACTTGGCAAGCAAACTTGTTCCGCATAGCTTCGCTCACTTGGTCCGTGCCGGTCTCTAGTGGATTCGGAAGGCGATTGCGTTTCCTAGTCTGGGACGATAGCAACGACAAGTTGATAGGAATATTTGCCATTGGCGACCCTGTTTTCAACCTTTCGGTTCGTGACAGCCATATCGACTGGACGGTCGATGACCGTGCGCTGCGGTTGGTCAACATCATGGATGCGTACGTCCTCGGAGCAGTAGCTCCGTACAACATGCTACTGGGCGGGAAATTAGTCGCCTGTATCGTACGCAGCGTAGAGGTTTATGAGTCGTTTCTGCGTGAGTACGGAAACTCGGAAGGCATCATCTCTAAACAAAAGAAGCGGCCGCAACTACTTGCCGTAACGACCTCGTCATCGATGGGGAGGTCTTCGATTTACAATCGACTCAAGCTAGGAGGCGTCCAATATTTTCAGAGCCTCGGATATAGCGGAGGCTGGGGACATTTCCATATACCCGACAAACTATTTGCGGACCTACGCGACTACCTTAGAGAAAATGGAAACTTCAGCGCCGACCAACACGAGTTCGGTGACGGACCGAATTGGCGAATCCGCGCAATTCGCTCCGCAATGTCTGCCCTAGGATTCAAAGGTGATGTTTTAAAGCACGGTATTCAGCGCGAGGTATTTATTTCCCACCTTGCCGACAATGCAATTACAATCCTTCAAGGCGGTAAAGGAAGTCCGAAGCTTGATAGCCTTCGGTCTGTCCCCGAAATTGGTGACCTTGCCGTCGAGCGTTGGATGGTTGGACGCGCAGAACGGCGCCCGGAGTTCCTGCAATGGCAAAACGGCTCGCTTCCGCAACTTATAAAGTACAACGCACGGGCGCAACAACTTGGCGCGGAGCGGGCGCAGTACATCTGATTTAGCCCAATAGAGGCAAGGCAGATTTTCGGGGGCAAACGTTGAGAGAGGCGATTGACCGGATAGCAGGTATCGAGGTCGATGCACAACAGGCATCACACTACGGGCTCTACTCTTGTCCGGAGTGTCGTGCGCCCGTCGACCATCGACGAGCCGGAGGGGCAAGGTCGGCTCACTTTGCCCATGCTATTGGCACCGGCGAAGGCTGCTCTCGAGCGGTTGAGGGATACTTCGGCGGCTCACCCTTTAGGACCGACCCTACCGATGCGCGCGAGCGCCTCTGGGAAATTACATTAGGCCTTCGATTATCAGCAGGGCAGCGCCCGTTGGGATGGGGACTTGAGATAGCAATTCCTCTTGGCGATTGCAAGTCAGGCCATATTGTCGTCGATGTTGGCGGAAGAAGCGGCGAACTCAACTGCGCGTCAAACCGAGACGGATTCGGTCGTTTGTCCGCTGAACCCTCAGTCGCCCCGTACCGGGTGATTTCAATTAGTTCCACGCGCATGGACGTCGCGACCAACTTGGAGCGCACATGCAACGGGTTACGCGAGAAAGGCGTAACAGTGTTTGGCGCCGTGGGGCGGCCGGGCGACCATGTGCTTCCTCGATGTCGAGCGGCCTCTTGGGGTTTTACATACGTCTTCGTATGGCCCACACATCAATCGTTGGAAATCCCCGACGAGCTAGAGTTAGAACCGCTAAAGGCTTACGGCGAATGGACAGCCGCAATCGGTAGTCTGCCACGAGAGCCCGACGCTGCCGTCTCGCAGTGGATGGCCGAGAGCACTGCTCTATCGATAACCCCGCCACAATCTCGTATCAACTTGATTTGGCCGCCCACGGTGCGCGATGTTACGGCCGGTTACGCAGAGGCAGAATTTCAAGGGTCTCTGATTTGCTTTGCTGAACGGACTCAAGCTAACCAGAGGACTCCAGGGGCGCTGTTTGCAGAGTCTGGAGCGGACGTAAAGGGTGCTAACGCTTCCAGCGTTGCGCAACCATTCTTCCTAGTCACTCTGGAGCGAGAAAAGTCCATTCTGTTGAGCTATCGCGAGGAAGTCACTGCTCAGTTGATTGTCGAATGCGAAATCGCTACGCAGGCGGCAACCGCGCCGTCGGTCCAGTTCATCGGCATTGGTTCAGAGGGAGAAGTCACAAGGGTTGACTTGCTCGACGAGCGGGCGTTGTCATGGCTCCAGAGCGTTCGTTCTGGCGTGTTTAGCTTTCAGACGTTGGCAATCCCTCCCGGGATAGCTGGTCGCGTACTTACCCGCAACGAGGGCGAATGGACAGAATGTCTTCGTCTCGTGTCGTCAACGCGACAAGCTGACCATGACGGCCGTGTGAGGCTCGTGTCTAGTGCGTCAGAGAGCGAGCTTCGCGTCTTGCTCGTCGACAAGAGCAAAGACCTCCGTGTCGACTTCGATGCCTATGGCCATGCCTGGCTCCCGAGCCAAGTTTCCACATACAAGTCGGACGTGGTTCTTCCGCGCCACATACGCGAAAGGCTGACGGCCTATGCATTCCAGTTTCGACACGAGCGGCCCATGTCGGCCCTCCGAAGTGGCAGTTCAGACGCAGAGCTCATAGCTGCGTTTAGTCGCTCCAAACCTAGTCGCTCGAACGAGGCGATTCATCGCGTCTTGTCGGCAGAGTTAAAACGCCTACGAATCGAAACGCCATAGCGTGGTCAATAACATGGTATTTACCTTTTCAGCCGAAGCGAAGCAACGAATAGCCGAGTTGGGCGCCGGTCGAATCTCGGAGTTTTTGGACGAAATCTCACTGGTTCACAGGCAGCGAATTTATGAGCCACTGCCCGACATTCCGGGCTTTCAGAAAAAGAAGAACAATCCGAATCTGACGAGAGAGAAAGGTAAACGGCTTGCAACGGCCATCGCACATTCTGCTGACCCGAAGGCGAGGTCGGTTGGACTTGACTGGTCCGTCTACGGCGCGGCGTGGGCTTTCCGAGGGGTCAAGCTGTTCGGCGAAGGGTTCCCCAAGCCTCCGTTTGATTTTGCAAACGCTGATAGTGCAGCTTGCATAGCCTTCCTTCGGCAACTGGTGCCGGACGTCTATTCTCCACCGTGCCCAAGAGAAGATGTTCAACGCTTCGTAACATTCAGCGGCATGCGAATGTCCGATGAAGTGTTAAATTTTATTGCCTTGGTGCCGACGAAGATTGAAGTTGAACGTCAAAAAGCACTGGTACGAATCCAAGCGGATGTGGCGAAGCTGACATCCGAGTTGTCGGAAGTGAGTAAAAGCGTTGCGCAGCAACACGCAAGTATCGAACTAGTTCAGGCTGACGTTCGCCAGGCCACCAACGATGCCCACCAAGCCATCACAGAGACAACCCGAATCAGTTCGCAGGTTGAAAAGTTAAGCCATCCTGTAAGTTCCCCGCGAAACCAACTCGATAGTGATAGGTTTGCTGACACCCTTGAAAATCTGGAAGATAGTCACGCCCGACTGAATGCTCAGCTAGACGAACTGCGGAAGTCGCTCTCACGCGACAAATCGCAGACGGCAAAAACTGAGAAGGCAATAGAGGAAGTTAGGGCGAGTTACAAAGAGACTCAGCTTGCAGTCGCGCGAGCCGAGCAGCGGATTGAGGAAGCCGTGCGTCAGGTAGAAAAAGGCCGGGAAATTGTCAGCGGTGGAACATCTAACGATGACTTGGGGCTGCACCGCAATAGTGAGGTCGCTATCGCCGCTACGGCCCGCTGGACGCTCAGAGCTAAGGGACGTGAATCGGTCAACCTCTCATCATGGGACGAAGGCCTCACTGCAGTTGAACATAATCTAACCGCCATTGGAGTATTGCCCTCTTTTGCAATGGGCCTGTCGCGCGTGGTCGTTTCGAGTGCTGCAGCGGGGCTCATGTTGCAGTTGAAAGGCTCCGTTGCCGATGTAGTTGCTGCAGCGGTGGCTGAGGCGCTAGGCGGAGACAACCAGCTCGTATGGCAGGTACCGCTGGGTTTATGCGACGAGGCACTTGCACAGTCCTCGATGGCCACCCTAAGCGCTGCTGTGGGCAACGGAAAATGTTTGCTGATTCGAGGTGCAAATCGGTCTGCGTTCGAAATTTATGGCGGTGCTCTTCGAGACGTAGTACTCGATAGGACATTTAACTTTAGGGGGAGCAACTCGGACGCGTTGCTTGTGGCGACATGGGCGGAGGGGCCAGCGGTGATACCCGGCGGTACGCCTCTGCTAGAGCTCGGTCCCGTCATTGACGTCGACGCGGTTGATTGGAAAAGCAACGCTAAGTTAGCGCCTCTCAAGACGGGAGCGCTTGTTCTAGATGGCGCCGCTGTCCGTGCCACCGCCTCACGCAGCACAGAGGAGACAAGGCTCGCAATGGAAGTGGTCGATGCGATTGGGGTTCGACCGAATGCATTGTGGCGGCGTTCTTTCCACAAGTTCGTCAGCATTTTGTTCAATCTGCCGAACATGGACTACGTGCGAGATTTCGAGCTGGCTTCATTAAACTGGCTTGTGCCTTGGGCAAAAATGCAGGGGGGGGGCCGAGAGCAGGTGCAGAACGCACTCAAATCCATTTCGCCCGAGCATGCAAATCTACCTTCCATTGTTAGTGTGCTGAACGAGGCGGATTGGGCCAGTCAATCGTGAAAGTCGAATCACTGAACCGACAGCACGCCTTGGCACAAATTCGGAGAAGTCTTCAGTTCTCCGGAGCTGAAGAGACGCTCCTTGCCGCGATAGCGTCGGAACACATAAGGGCCATGGCTTCTGTAGCAAGTCAGCAAGGCCGTCCTATTGCGACTGCCACAATTACGAGATGTGTGACACCGCGCATCGCTCCGCTATGGGATATTCCCCAGAACGACACGGCTGCAATAAAGGAGTTCGTGCGCTCTGAACTTGCTTGTCTGGCGGAGATGGGTGAGATTCAGGCCCTACCCAATGGCCATTGGTCATCGACACCGCTCCGGAGTGTGGTCGTGAAGGATGGGGTAAGCCTTCTGCTGGGGGGCGGTCCGGTGCTGACGCTGCCTCAATCATTGCGCAAGTCAGTGCTCGTATCAGGTAGGACGCGCATCTTAATGTTGCCAACAGAATTGACGAATTCTGAAAAGATGCCTATCCGCCAACGCCTGTCTGATTGGCTACACCTGCCACATGAAAACGTGCGCAAATGGGCAGCCGAATTTTTGAAATCGAGAGTGACTGCCTTAGTGTCCGCAGAGGAAGTAGAAGGCGCACAAGTTCACTTCCGTGGTTATTGGCGAAGCGCACCCTATCAAGGCTGCGAAGACGGCGTCTATCTGACGCGGCGACGCGTGTCGATGCCTCGCGGAATGATGTTTCTTTACAGTATTTCTCGAGTCAAGGCCTCGGGGAACGGTGGTGTTTCGATTCAGGCGGACTTCCCTATTGAGAAAGACGATGCCCTTAGGCTTCAGTCTGGACTGAAACCAGTCCACCTGCCTCGCGAAAAATTCCAATGCGAGGTCAGCGGTAATACCTTAACCGTTACCTTGCCACGTCCACTACCGTGGCCTGAGAGAAGAGTCTTTGCGCTCGGATGGCTTGTGCCGAACGAATCAGGACAAGGTCGGTATCCAAAGAGATTTCTTCTTCACCCACGATTGCGTCCGCTGGTCGAGCGCACCTTGTCCGAGTTAAATATCGAGTTGGTCGATAAGCAGCCTTCTGGGGAACCTGATGAGCAAGAACGCAGAATCTAATAAGTACAGCGCACACGATACGGTGCGGGGGCTGCACGAAAGTCTATCTCTATACATCGAGGCGCAGTACCACATCAGGAATCCCAGCCTCATCGCTGAACGGAAAGCCTTGCTCGCAAAGCCCGAGGTAATCGCCCAACAGGCGTTTGTGGAGGCTACACCCGTCTATGAGTTCGGCGAAAAGTATCAGGAGCTGAAGATACCATCGGCCGTGCGAAGTGTGCTCGCCGCTATCGCGGAAGTGGGGCCTAACACGGGACTCTACCCGACGCCGTATAAACACCAGGCAGAGGCGTTAGAGAATTTTTTCGACGAGACCCGCACTGACATGGTCATTGCGACAGGAACGGGTTCAGGAAAAACCGAAAGCTTCCTCATGCCCATTATAGGCGCGCTCGCTTTGGAAGGTGCTGAAGAGCGTCTAGGTCGCAATAAGCACGGATGCCGGGCGCTATTGCTATATCCCATGAATGCACTGGTGAATGACCAGCTTGCGCGCATACGGCGTCTCCTCGGAAATTCGCGTGTCAACGGCCTTGTCAGTCAAGGACGTGCACGTCCCGTCAGATTTGGTAGCTACACTGGCCGAACGGCCTATCCTGGGCCACGTACAGATGGACGTGACACTACGCACATCGAGCCGCTGTTCGAAGAGTATTACAACAAACTGGAACAGCGCGCCGAGATAAAACAACAGTTAGAGACTATGGGCCGATGGCCTAGCAAGGATTTGCACGCCTTTTATAACGGCCAACTGGTCGAGACAAAGACCTACCAAACTGGCAAGAGAGTGGGTAAACAGTACAGGTCTCGTAACTGGAAGCTGCGGTTGAAGACACAACCGCTCGACAGGGAATTGATGACTCGCGACGAGATGCAGGTGACCTGTCCTGACGTGTTGGTCACTAACTACTCAATGCTCGAATATATGTTGATGCGTCCAATCGAGAGCCCCCTGTTCGAGCAGACTGCGGACTGGCTCGCTTCGGACCCGAAAAACGAGTTAATTCTCGTACTGGACGAAGCTCACATGTATCGTGGCGCCGGCGGTGCTGAGGTCGCCCTTCTTATTCGCCGGCTTATCGCAAGATTGGGCGTTTCGCGTGACAGAGTACGAGCTATTCTTACCAGTGCAAGTCTCGGGGAGGGAGAACAGGCGCGTAAGCAGGTCGAAGAGTTTGCAAACGACCTGACGGGATTGCAACCTTCAGCAGAAAAGCGATTCAAAGTCATTAGCGGTGCTAAGGAAAAAAGGGCCAAGGGGCAACCTGGGACATCTGGCGAGGCCAACGCGCTCAGCTCCTTCGACGTTAATGAGTTTAGTAATGTAGTTTCATCGTCTATCGACGCCTCCGCCCAAATTTCCCTCCTTGCCTCCGCACTGAACTGGCCAACACCGCCGAGTGCCGGCTCGGAACTAGCCGACTACCTTTACCAGCAATTGACCGGATTCGGACCTGCAGAATTGCTAATCGAGCTTGTTAGCGGTCGTGCGATGCGGTTGGACGAGTTGACGTCTATGTTATTCCCGTCAACGACTAGCTCCATGGGGCAGCGTGCCGCCGACGCGCTGCTCGCAATGTGCTCGCATGCAAAACGCAAGCGGGATGGGCGAGTTCTTGTGCCGACCCGTCTTCATCTATTTCATCGCGGCTTACCCGGTCTATTCGCATGCGTTGACGTAAATTGCAGTGAACGTCTCGCAACAAGCGATGAGGGCAGAGTTCTTGGACGATTCCACACCAAACCGTTGCTTTCCTGCACATGCGATAGCGGCGCACGTGTATTCAGCTTCTACACGCACCGAGATTGCGGAGCCGCGTTTATAACCGGGTGGGTCGATGAGAAGGTGAACTTCATGTGGAATGAGGCGGATGCTGTCTCGCTGCACGACGGGAGCCGAAAGCTTGTCCCGATTGAGTGTCTAGTTGAGCCGTCTGTTCACCCGTCAAGTCAATTTCGTCAGATGTGGCTTCATGTTGCGACTGGCCGATTGTTAGACAATCGGCCTAACGACGCTGCCGGCTTCATGCTGGTCAGAATTCCCGATAAGACCGTACAGGTTGATGAGGAGATGAAATTCGATGTTTGTCCTGTCTGCGTGAAGAAGACACGGCAGGCGAAGGATGAACCGTCGAAAATTATGGACCACGTGACTAAGGGGGAAGCGCCGTTTTCAACGCTCGTTCGTTCACAGATGCTTCATCAGCCAGCAAGTCGAAAGTGGGACCCTCGGCATCCGAACGAAGGTCGCAAAGTCTTGGTGTTCTCGGACGGAAGGCAGAAAGCCGCTCGCTTGGCGAGAGATATGCCTCGCGACATGGAGCTCGACCTGTTTCTTCAGGCGGTAGCAGTTGCCGTAAAAATGATACCCGTAGACCTCGAGGCAAAGCCGACGGGGCTTGTACTATATCTAGCATTCGTTGCGGCGTTGCGGCTGAAAAACCTCTCAATGTTCGACGTTGATGCCGACAAGATTACCAACCACATCGAGTCCTTCGTTAAAGACTACGAGGGGGATTTGGGAGAGGCGTTGCGTGAGGGTTATCCTCTTGGCGATGCCCCGTGGCGATATAGAATCGCATTGCTGAAATTGCTTTGCAGCAGCTATTACTCTCTCTCCGGAACAACAGTCGGGTTCATCGAGCCGACAAAGCGCGCAGCGAGAATCTTGCGTACTGGGCTGGCAACTCGAGGAGTGAATTTAGACGAAAGTGAGCTGCGCGCCTTGGCTGTCGCGTGGATACAGGGACTTTTGTCAGATTTTGCATTTGACCCAGACTTCTCGCCAATGCTTCGCGAGAAAGCAGCCGGGTTCCCGAGGCTTAGATGGGGCAGTAATGGGCAGTTTGAGCGTGCGCTAAGAACAGCCCTAACGGCACGTCTTGGCTTCGGCGCGGAAGACGTGGACGTCCTCGAGTCGGAGTTACGGTCCTCGTTGGCGGTTGAGAGAGGGGGCTACTTTGTTAACCCGAACTCTGTAAAGCTGACCATTGACCTCTCTTACTCTTGGATACAGTGCGATGACTGCACCGCACTCATGCCAATGGCTTTTCGTAACGCTTGTGCTTCCTGCGGTGGCGAAAGAATTCGGTCGGTTGACCCCGCCTCTGACGCATATCTTCAAGCCAGAAAATCCTTCTGGCGTGGGCCGGTTGAAAAGGCCCTGCAGGAAGGGGCTCGGTTGAATAATCTGTATGTTGAGGAGCATACGGCCCAGCTTTCAAATCGCGACCATAAGAGCGTTCACTCCACAACCGAGCTTCACGAACTGCGTTTTCAAGACCTTTTGTTGGAAGACAAAGACCTGCCAATCGACGTTCTAAGCTGCACGACTACGATGGAGGTTGGCATAGATATCGGTTCGCTGGTTGCCGTTGCACTGCGGAACGTACCACCTCAGCGCGAGAACTATCAGCAACGCGCAGGACGAGCTGGGCGAAGAGGCTCTTCGGTCTCGTCTGTGGTGACCTTCTCTCAGAATGGACCGCACGATAGCTACTACTTTTTGCATCCTAGCGCGATTGTTGCGGGACCCCCAAGGGCACCAGAACTAAAAATTGACAATCCGAAGATTGCGAAAAGACACGTGCATGCGTTTCTCATGCAGACCTATTTCCGAGAGGCTCAGAGAACTCTGGCCGCGAGTCCTACGTCTGCGCTTTTGATGAAGTCGCTCGGACCAACGCGCGGATTCTTTCACGGTCCCGAAACCGTTCCCAATTTGCGTGCTTTCGATGAATGGGTCAAGGTAAATGCCCTCTCAACACCATTCGAATTGACCACAGCAATTGCCAAATGGCTGCCGCCAGGCTTGAATATCGAGTCCCCGTCCCTATTTGATTGGGTCCACGAGACCACCGCATCGTTTTTGAAGACACTGACAGCGCTGGCATCCGAAGTTCCGCAGCAATTGACGCCAGTACCCGTCGAGGCTGACGAGGATGGTGCCAGTGACGACGAGCTTGAGCATGAAGACCTATTGGAATTTCTTTTTTTCCATCAATTGCTCCCGACGTATGCATTCCCCACTAGCCTATGCAGCTTCTTGGTCGAACGATGGGTGAAGAAGGAGCGATACTTTGAGGTGCGCCTTGAGCAACGGCCTCAACTGTCAACGTCGCAAGCACTGAGTGAGTATGCGCCCGGACGCCTAGTCGTCATCAATAAGAAGACCTACCGGTCTGGCGGTGTATTTGCTAGTACAGATTCGTCTGTAACCGACCGCGCTGAAAAGCTATTTGAGGACGCGACGGAACTAGTGACATGCGATGAATGCTCATATGTGCAAGACCCATACCACAAGGGTGTGACGCATAGTGACTGCCCGGTATGTGGTGGTGCGTTGAAAAAGGAGTTGATGATTGAGCCGGAAATGTTTGGACCCGAGGGAGCGATTGAGTTGCGTGAGGAGGACAGAGACCAAGACATAACTTATGCGACTATGGCTCAGTATCCGCAGCCCACTGGCGGCGAATCCTTTGTGTTCAACGATGCTGGTCCTTACCTCCGCCAGACGCACGCGGTGGACAAACGACTATTTACATTGAATAAAGGTCAGACGAGGGGTGGCGAAGCGCTTGGGTTCTCCGTTTGCAAGAAATGCGGATGTGCTGAGGTCTTCAACGAAGCAAGGCCGGCTTCAGGTAAGCATAAGCGCCCTTATTTGACACGTGGCAAAGACGCGCCGCGCGAGTGCGAAGGCCAATTTGAACGAACGTTCCTCGGCTATGACTTTAATACGGACTTGTTGCTCGTACGAATAAGACTTGTCGCGCCATTAATTACAGATTTGGGCTCGCGAAATGTAGTGCGTACCTTGGAAAGTGCAGCACTAACCATCTCTGAAGCTCTGCGATTGAGCGCAAGTCGGCATCCCCAATTGGACCTGGACCCGATGGAATTCGGTTCCGGCTATCGGTTGCTGCCTCCAAACGATTCCGATGACATATCGATTGACGTATACCTTTACGATACTCTTTCGGGAGGGGCGGGGTACGCAGAGCTTGCTGCCAAGTATTTTGACGACATCGTCAGGGACACGCTTGCTCTTCTTGAGGGTTGCAATTGCGATTCGTCATGCACTGACTGTCTAGACCATTTCCACAATCAACATAGTAAGGGAATGCTCAACAGGAACATCGGCTCTTCGCTGCTTCGTTACGGGCTAGAGGCTGCTTTTCCCGCCAGCGGTGACATGAATACACAGGCGGCTGCGCTTTCCATGCTCGCAGCAAGTTTGGAGCTTGACGGAATATCATGTCAGTTTGTGGTCCAAACGAGCACAGGTGTTGTGCCGTTGTTGCTCGAGCGGGCTGGCGAAAGCTTGGCTGTCGGAACCTATCCTGCGCTGCTAGCGCTCCCCGATTTCGAACTTCCAGTACAAAGTGCTGGGGCATTTTTTGTGAACGACCATGTTTTGGCGTCTGACCTGCCTGGAGTGCATGGGGCGATTCGAAAACTGCTGAACTAACGTAGCCGGCTGACGGGGTAGCGTATCATCGGCCGGCGCGCCCCCGTCCTCCCAAACAATGAGACGTGCCCCTGCGCGGTGTCCTGTCCATGACCTTGGTAGGCTCGAAAAACGGTTCCGGACACCTGCCTGGCGACGTCGCCTGAAGACTTTTCCCGTATCGGCGACAATGTTGACTATCGCCGCTATATGCGGGAAGGCCGTTCAGGAGCGAAGCCAAGGTGAGCAGCAAAGTCGAAATTCACGTTGTGGACTCAATCTCGGAAGTTGATGCGGAAGAGTGGAATGCGCTTTCTGACGGCAATCCATTCGTCCAGCACGAGTTCCTTTCAGCTATGCACGATACCGGTTGCGCAACCGTTCAGACGGGGTGGCAACCTTCCTATCTCCTGATGAGGACCGGGGCGCAACTCGCCGGGGCGATGCCGCTCTACGTGAAA
The DNA here is from genome assembly GCF_046030735.1 of Paraburkholderia xenovorans. GTDB lineage: Bacteria > Pseudomonadota > Gammaproteobacteria > Burkholderiales > Burkholderiaceae > Paraburkholderia > Paraburkholderia xenovorans_A. Next base: position 2,024 of record NZ_JAQQBV010000049.1, on the reverse strand, counting down.
TCACATTCTCGTGGGGAGTATGTCTTTGACCATGCGTGGGCGGACGCCTTCAAACGGCACGGCCTTCGCTACTATCCCAAGCTGCTGTCGGCAGTCCCGTTCTCCCCAGTTACCGGCCCGCGTCTCATGGCGCTGACCCATGCGGACCGAGTGCTGCTCGCGCGCGGAGCGATTCAGTTCGCCAAGCAGATGGAGGTATCGTCCTTGCATGTCCTTTTCCCTCACGAGGCGGACCTCGAAGCCCTGACCGATGCCGGCTATATGCTGAGGGAAGGTGTGCAGTTCCATTGGGAAAATTTCGGCTACGAAAGTTTCGACGAGTTCCTGGCGAAAATGAGTCACGACAAGCGGAAGAAGGTGAAGCAAGACCGGCGTCGTGTATCTGATGCCGGCGTGACGTTCAGATGGCTACGCGGTGCTGATGTGGATGACGCGGCGCTCGACTTTTTTTACGAGTGTTACGAGAACACCTATCGCGAGCACTGGAATGCACCCTACCTCACGCGGGAGTTCTTCGAACAGATACATGCGACGATGCCTGATGCCATCTTGCTCGTCATCGCAGAAGTCGATGGTCAGCGGCTCGCCTGCGCACTCAACATCGTCGCCGGCGACACCATGTTCGGTCGATATTGGGGCACGAAGGAGTTTGTGTCCGGCCTTCACTTCGAGACGTGCTACATGCAGGGCATCGAGTATTGCATCGTTAATGGCCTCGCGACTTTCGAAGGCGGGGCACAAGGTGTTCACAAGATGTCGCGTGGACTGCTCCCCACGGCAACGTGGTCCGCGCACTGGGTTGCGGACAACAGATTTGCTCACGCCATCAGTGAATTCCTTGACCAGGAGACCGCAGCGATGGATGTGCACATCGGGGAGTTGGAAGCGCATACGCCATTCAAGCGGCGTACATGATGCAAGCCACTTGACCTACCCGTTCAAACTCCTTGAATTCGACGACCTGTGCGCCTACGCTGAAATGGTGGCGGAGACGAGGAGCACGCTCGAGTCAGGAGGCTGATATGGCATTTAGTTTTGCGGAACAGCGAGCACGCGTCTGCAAGGACATTGTCGAGCGTATGCTCCGCGAAGGTGAAAAGCGCCGAATGCCAGCAGGTGACCCTGACGCGTTGAGGGAGGTAGTGGCTCAAAGGATGGGACATACATCGAGCCGGTATCAGGAAGCCTTCAAAATGTACATGCACGTGGGGAAGGCTCACAAGAAACTGTAGCCCCTTTTCGTTTCATGTATTTACTGAGCCACGCGTTGGCACAAGTGATGCACCAGCCGCAACTGGCTGCCGCTCCCCTCTTTATCGCTGGTTACCAGTTGTTCGTTCTACTCCTCGAAGCTAACTTAGAATGGCGCGTTTGTCGCCGATTCTCGCCTTACGGCTTCGGGATTTTGCTTTGGCCGACTCCCGAATGTGCTGGTCTTGATAAGCAAGCCTCGCCATTAGTTGCTCAATCTCGATGGAGCTGGCGACCAGGTCGTCGTGTTGTCTCTCCTCGGTCGTCTGTTTCGTTGTTCGTCGTGAAGCTCGAATATAGGCGTGAAGGGAATTGCCGGTGGTGTGCCCCAGCTTGTCCTCAAAGTCCTGAAGCACATCTTCGCGTGCTGTCGAAAGGCCTTTACGCCGGCGCTTATCCATCGTCTCGTCCGCAAACTCATCCATCATGCCGCGCCGCAGCGAGTGATAACCAGAGCCCTTTGGCGCGCCTACGGCTTTGATTGCCTTAGCGAATCGATTGACAATAGTGTGGGCAGACAGAGGCGTCGCATCCCGGGAAGAAAGGAATATGCGATTCTGGCCGTTGCGTGGAGACTTTCCGGATGCAAGTATCAATCGGGCGCGTCCGCCGATTGGGCGGGTGACGCCTTCTTTCGAGAGTCCGCACGCGACTGCCCCGCGCGAGTCATCCGATATTCCGTCGTAAATGTAAGCGTTGATTCGAAGTGCCAGACTCCATGGGACGCCAAAGGCAAATTTATGGCCATTTTTTTGTACAGGTGGCGTGACGAG
>NZ_JAQQBV010000048.1:0-44148 GCF_046030735.1 Paraburkholderia xenovorans | reverse complement strand
CATAGACGTCTGGCACCATTGCGGCAAGTCGACTCATCACTGCTCGGGCCGACGCAGAGGGTTCAGCAATCAACCAGCCCTCAATAACCGGCCATGCGTCGGCAAACGGATCGACTCGTGTTCTCCACCAGTGTTTCGCTGCTGGCTGTTTTCGATGAGTGGGTCGTGCTTCCCCGTCCTTCCACGCCACAGAGAGGTTTGCGAGGAAGACTGCAACGTCCGATGCGTCAGCAGATACCGTTTCGGCACGCACTCCGTGGGCAGCGAGATCGCTCAATATTTGCTGAGCTGTTCGCATCTCTTGCAGCAGTCGCACAGGGTCGAGACCTTTGAACTGCACCTTCAGTTTCTCCTTGATAGCGGGTTCGATGCTGTCGTGCGCCAGAAGCCGATCGCACGGCGTCGCGGGCGCGAAGTAGACCTTGTGCACGCGTGCGCCATCGCGCGTCTTGGACTTTAGCTTGACCGAGGGTTGGAAGAAGTTAATGTATAGCCGCGATGATGCGTACAGCTGCGCTAAGGCATTCCTGGCATCGATGCCACTCAGTCGGCCATAGCCCACCAACCGACGCACGATAGAGCCGTTCTTCTGCTCCACCCACGCTTGATCGTTCTTCTTGTAGGCTCTCGAGCGCGTCTGAACTAGACCTCGTCCCTTGCAGTAATCGAAGACGCTCTGGTTCATGAACGCGCTGTCGTTATCCGAGTCCACCCCAAGCATTGCAAATGGCAGATCGACCGCCGCTTTGTCCAACGCTTCAATGACCAGCATCTGGTTACGCACTCGCATGGCCACGCATTCTGTCCAGCCGGTGGCGATGTCAGTCAACGTGAGCGTGTGAACAAAGTCACCGTCGGTCTTCGGGCCACCGCAGTGTTCGACCATGTCGATTTCAAAGAAGCCGGGTGGCGGATCGCGCCAGTCAGCAAATGTGCGCACCGGGATGCTTCGTCGAATGGCTGCACCTACGCCCTTACGGCGCTTGCGCTGCCCGTCGATGTGCAAACGCGCATCGGCCAACATACGATCGATGGTCGCCGCGCTGATTTGAACGAGCTTCGATTTGACCACGGGATCCAGGTCAAGGTGTCCATGCCGTTCCATGGCATCAACCAACATTGGAATCAGCGCCTTTAAACGCTTGCCGCAAATCCTATCGGCCGCTTCCCACAAAACAATCAATGCTTGGCGCACTGCCTCGTCATAGAGACGATTCCGTGCGGGCGTCCCCTGCGTAGGGGATGCTTTCTTACGCAGCAGCCGTATGGCGTGCTTGCGGTGATACCCAGTCAAAGCTACGAACTCGTCGAGAATCTTGATCCGGTCGCCGAACGCCGCGCTGTTATACCGCAATTGCAATGCTGCAACCAACTCCTTGCGTGTCGTCATGCTGATTTGCCTCGTCACCTCGCGCCGCTCCTGCCGGACAATCCGACCGGTAGCAAACTACATGAGGCAACAGGTCAGCGAAAGTTGCAGTTTTGGTGAGTCAATGCGCCAACGGCCGTAGTTGGCCGCGCTGGTCCCAACTCTGGCGGCCCCCCCTGGATCGCGTGATGATCAACGCAAGCGCCATCAATACAACCGACAAGCCCGAGGCGCCAGCCTGCCAGAAGAGCGGCACGCTGCCAGCGACGGTGGCCGGCATGCCGACCACGATCCAGCGGTCGGTATTCTCACGAAGCGCGATCCATATGACAGCGGTCAGCACACCTTCGAGGTTCAGCAGTAGCGAGGCGATCTCGGCGGATTTATGCGCGAGACGCGCCATCACCAGGAGCGGGCCTACAACGCCTCCTCCGGCGCCTGCGCCGGTGAAACACGGGATCTCGGCGACGCGAAAGGGCGCGGCGCATGCCGACCACGCAAGGTAAAGCAGGGCCGCGAGGCCGAGGCCGCTACCGCAATAGCACGGCGCGGCGCGGCGCGGCCATCATGAGCGCGACCCTGATCTCACCTTGAATATCTCACAGGCTCCAAGCGGACTATGACCGCATCCATTTTACTAACCGGTACCCGGCATAGCCCAAGCCTGCAGCCGCCGCGACCGGAGCCGCAGCTGTAATGACGATACCTGCCGTCATGCCACCCCCCACCAAGCCGCCAATCGCAGCCAAGCCGGAAGTAACGCCTGGCGCACTCAGGCCAGCGACAGTACCGAGCGTTGATACCGCCGCAACCGCCCCACCAGCACCTGCCGCCGTACCAACGCTGCCGCCGACTACCGCGCCCGCAACTTCGGCCGCGCCACTTTCCTTCTTTGACATTTTGAGTCTCCATGGACGTTCATCACATCGCATGATCAAAGCAACCCGACGCATACGCTCGAATTTCGACGCAGCGTTGATTGAATGACGACATAGCGACAGAACTGTAAACGGCAACGTCCGACCAAAACTTGAGGCGCTTCATTCGCGGCGACAATGCGAAATGGATCAATCAACTACTTTCGAAGAGTCAACCGAGATTTACACATCGTGACCATCATCTTCCAGGGTAACCGACAGGCGATACTCCTCCGAGATCTGCGATTCAGGCACGTTGGTCTGGCAGCACGGGCAGTTGATGCGCTTGACCTTCATTTCGGTACGAATCTTCGACATCAACGTCTTGAGCGTCTGTTCACGGATATCAAAGTCGTTCGCGCTCAGGTATGCGGCAAGTTGCACGTAGGTTGCACCCGCGGCGCATTTTTCCTCCAGGATCTCAAACATGGCGCGCACGACGTCGAACTTCGACGGCTCCCTCAGCGGTGTGTATTCCCTCAGCTTCGCCTTCAACATTTCGATGTCGATTTTGCTTGCGCCAGTTGCGCTAGGTTTCCCCGAAACATGTCGCTGACCGCGCGCCATCGCTTCACTCATTGTCGTGCTGTGGTTCCCTTGCATTATCCTTCTCCGTAAAAATTGTCCAATGCGCCGTGACCATCGAGATCATGCAGTTGCATGCGGTATTGACGATTTGTTGACGCCGCAAGTGCGCCCCATTGACGCATTTACGACAAGCGATTGATCGAACGTCCGACGTCGATCAGGCAAGTGAGGGGGGCAAGCTACCGTACCCCGGGGGGAAGCCGGAACGCCTTTCCCGGTAAGGGAAAGAGTTATTTCGGGTATCCCCCTTGCGGCAGTTTCACCCGCGTTCGAGGAGCCGATCGGCCGGCCTACGCGCTCACCTCCCGGCCCTTCTTGCGGGGACGACCAACCGCAGGCTTTTGAGCCGGCATGTGACCGGTGCTGAACAAATTGCATTTAACCGACGGCTTCACATAGACGTATTGACTACGCTTTGCGAGGTACCCGAGCGCACGCATCAGCTTCGCGCGCTTTTCCGTGTCGTGATAGTTCACCTCGCCGATACCCCACAGATCGCCATATTGCGCCTTGAAGCGGTTACAGTTGTGGTAGATGCCACGCCCCGTCGTAATCACATCGACCCAGTATTGACCGATCTGATCGCCCAACCACGCGTCCTTCTTCACCTTCGAACCATCAAAGAAAAACGCGACATGCAGGTGATAACCGCCGATACGAGACCACTCAATGCGCCAGACGTAACCGACCATGTGCTCGAACAGTGAAGGCTTCGAACGCATGTTTTCGAACAGATGCTTGCGATCCTCGATCAGCTCCTTGACGTCAAAGCGCGCCTGCGTTTCCAGCGCGTCGAACTTGATCTCTTTGTCACCATACAAAAACCAGAGATCGTCCCGGTCTTCACGAACCATCGTCTGCTTTGACGCTTCGATTTGTTTCTCGTCAAGGCACGCGATTTTGTAGAGCAGGTCGACACGGACGACCATAAGACGGGCGTGACGCTCGAACAAGGCATCCACGTAGCGGGTCAAGCGCTTGGCGTTCTCATCGATCGCGTTCTGCCAGTCGTTCATCTTCTTCGTGACGTTGACACGAATGCCTTCCTCCCGCAGCATCTTCACAAAGTCATTGAACACTGCTGCTTCAAGACCACCATTGAATGCCGGACGATTCGGATCCTTCAGCGTGCAGTGGCAGATGTCATGATCCGCAAAACAATCGAAAAAGAGCGCGAGCGCCGGCGCATAGTAAAACCGACGCGAATACAGACTGGTCATCATACGGAGCAGGTCAAAGTACTTCGCGAGTGATGATGCCGGTACCGCCTTTTTCTTGCGGTGTTCGATAACGAACTTGAACGGTACCCTCTTCGTACGGAACACCTGATTCACGAATCGCACAACAATGGGCAAACTGCGCGTGCTGGCACTGAGCAGGATCTTTTTGCCGCTCTTATCGTAGACGCAGCTCTGAACGCTACGGAGACTCTCAGCCTCTTCCGTAAGGCAACTATTCTTCTCAACTTCCAGCCAGTTCTCTTTTTCTTTCATCTTCGTTATCTCTCATTCGCTGCTGTCTCTTACAACGATCAGCGGTGTTGATCAGGGAATACGCATGGCGTGTGACAGACGCGCCATGCGGTTGTTGATGTTATTGTTAGATCTCCATCTCTTACGAGTGTCGATCTATAACTTATCTTTATTTGATAAGCCATCCTATCAATTAACCAGAATCAATTGACCAATACATCTCAAGAATCTCCCCACCTTGACGATCGGATTCCGCTGCTCTTTTCGAAGTCAACGTCGCGTTGGCATATACAGAAATATCTTTTCACCGGCACGACGATGACAGCGGATTGCACTGGCGGGTACGATCAGTTGCCGGGCCAGCGGAAGACCGGAAAGAACATTGGATTCAATGCGACCCAGTCCGGCTTGCCCTGACTCTTGACGATGCGGGTGCGATCGTTCGAGCACAACACGATCAGGGCGCGTTGTACGGCCGCCTTGGTCATGCCGAAGTTCGGTGCGAAACTCAGCAGGTCTTTCAGCTTGACCATACCTTCGCCGGTACGGCGCGCAGCCTCGTGCAGAACCTGTTCAAGATACATCGCCTCCTGGTGCTCGCGCGGTACCTGCGGGGTTTCCTGCTTCGGCAGGAAGCGCAGCTTGTACTGTTCGGTAAACCAGAAGCCGATGGTCGCGGCACGCTCCACAGTCTCGGCCGAGATATCGCCGGTGAGACCTTCGAACACCTCGATGCCAGCTGCGAAACGTTGAATGTTTTCGGGCTGACGGGCAGCGTGTTCCGGAAGCATCGCGAGATCGCCGTCCTGCTGACCACGTTGCTGATAGTTGTCGCGAATCTCTTTGAGCAAGCGAATCGCGTCCGGGCGATATTTCTTGAGACCGCGACGCATGCGCTCACCCATGATGTCAATCCAGAGATCTTGCAAACGACGACAGTTGGTGTCCCACATAGCAGTGTCGATTTCGACCTGATTCAGCGAAACCGGGGCGCCGTCGTATTCCGAGAACTGCGTTCGCGTCGCGAGGCCCGTTGTGCGCAGACGGATGCCGTATTTTTCGTCAAACGCGATGCGGACGTGCGGCTGGGTCAGCACCATGCTTGTGAAGCGCGGATCGTGCAGAATGAAGCGGCCCGAAGTGGCGCGATCAACCGTGAACGTATGGCCGTCATATAGCTGGTTACGAACACTCGCGTGCTGCGTCATCGAGCCGGTGCGCGACGAGGTGAATTCGTCGTCGATTTCGTTACCAATCGAATACTCGGTCATCGCCTTGATGATGGCCGGCATGGTTGCGTTGTTCAGCACATGCGTTTGAATACGCGGCCGGCCATCGGCGGAACGGGTTAGTTGATCACGCTGAAACTGGAACATAGGGCCGAAGGCGTAGTTCTTAACTTCCGATTTGCCGCAACCGGACACGCCGCTAACCATGGTGTTAATGCCGAACACACCGATACGGCCGTTCGGCGACGCCATGCTGGCCACGGGATTCGCATAGGCGATACCGGCATGCAGCACGATCGGACCGACAACCTTGGATGGGATGCCAACCACCGAGTGCAGCGGATCGTAGAGCGAGCGCATCTTCGCTTCGAAGGCGTCGCTCGGAAAACGGCTGACATCGATCGGCAGATGGAAGCCGCGACGATAGGAGGTATACATTACGCAGCCTCCAGCATCGAACGCACGTCGGCAGCGCGGAAATACCAGCGGCGACCGAAGCGGTACGGCTTCAAATCATGAAAATTGCCCTTTTGCGAGATCGCTTTGCGGATGGTCTGCGCCTGGCAGCGAAGAAAGTCAGCGGTTTCGTCAACCGTCCAGTTCGGCATGGACAGGAATGCCGGCGCGGTGATTGTTTGCGATGGGATGACCGCAGCCGTGTGATGGGTGGCTGCAGTGTTGAAGCGATCAGGTTCGATCACCGGGTTGTTGCTTTGCATATTGAACTCTCCAAGCTGCGAACGAGAAGACGGTTCGCAAAACGCCGGGCCATCCGTGTCGATCTAGCAAGATCGGCGTTGACGGCTTGGAGCGGACTCTATGAAACAGTATGAATTCCGGGATTTTCGCCGGAATTTTTCCCCTTAAAAATCAATCGACTGCTGTGTGAACGCCACGTAGCAGTGGGATTTTTGTCTGGGATTTATTTCTTGTACCACCGGTGTATCTCTTCCTGTTCGCGCCAAATATCTAGCCATGGCACTAGCTTCGCGTATCGAGCCTCCTTTTCGCCCTTGCGAAAGCAGCGAGCAAAACTGTCAAGCGAAAACTTGTGCTTACCAATAGCGAGCGTCGCGAGTGACACGGGATTCCAACGTGCAGCGTTGCCTCGCCCCTTCCCGCCTGGCTTCATGCACGCCGGTGCCGCCCATCCGTATTCGGTCACTCGAGCCCACTCGAGTTCGCGTTGCCCGATTTCCAAAAAAACGGCTTCGATCTCCGGTGTGGTCAGCCCCTGGGGAAGTGCTCGTTGTATGTCTTCAGCCGAACCCGGGATATTCGATATGGAACTAACGGCAAGCGTTGCTAAGGAACTTGGTTGTATGCCGTTGCCGTAGTCGATATGGCAAAGCGTCAGATATGCGGCTGCGTCTTCACGCAGGATCTTTGATCCCACAAGGAGTTCGGATAGCGGAACATTTCCCGCCGCATACGCAATTAGATGCCCCTCGTTCAATAGCTTCTGCAAGGTCTCGCGATGTCGCCACCCAGCGTCACGCCGGAGTGTGACTATTTTTTCTTGTTCCGCTAGATAGCGAACTTCCGTAATCGGCACAGGTTCCCACGCTCGTCGGTCAGCGCGTGCGCGATAGGCTGCAAGAAAGGATTCGGCAAGATCGTCAGTAATCGGAAGCCGCAGCGTCGGTAACGCATGAAGAATGCCCGATAGATACTGTCGATCGGCATCATCCAATTCCTGCTCGGCAAACGTGATCCAGCCCATACCAGGAACGGCAGATAGCGTTAATCGCTTTCCGACAATGCAGTCCATTCCCGTAGCAGCAGGATTCATGGCGGGAACCGATGCTTCAACGATCATGCGAACAAAGGCCCAAGCGTCGATCAGTTCGTCCGACGGAAGGTCAACACGAATAATATTTCGTTGGCTCATGTGTCTGAGTTGGTCGTTTTATACATCGTAGTCTCTTTTCTTGCGCATCCGCCGAGGCTTGTCCTCACCTCTACGTGGAGAATCAACGTCGATCTGCTTCACCGCACGATCGAAATCGCTCTCGAACAATCTGTCCTGCACGATTCGGTATTTCTCGAACTCGCTCTCAGCATGCGCCTTGGCGATCTCGGCAGTAACACGGCCAGCATCCTGCAATACCTCGCGGTCGGTCGCTTCGATAAAGCGATTCAAGCGCGTCTCCCAATCCTGCATGGTCATGGGAATTTCCTCCAAAGCCACGTCCTCTGCAAGATCAAGGTAGGCCGACACCAACCGCTGCAGCTGCGCCATCTCAGCATCAGTGAGATAGTTTTTTGCGACAGACACATCGAACCTCTGAATTTTCCCCAACGGCGCATCCGTCCACGTGGTCAGGCCCATGTGCTCCTTGCCTGCTTCAGCACGGTGATACACGACTTCGGCCATCGTCTGCCCGTGGATGGCCCAGTGCAGTTTAGTCGCCTGAGCCGACACGTCATAGTCGATGGGCTTGACTAATGTGTCGGGCATCAGAAAACGACATGCGTTGTCGCAATGTTGCGTTACGGAAGCGCCCGAAGTATTGCGGCTGCGGATAGGAAAGGACAGCTCGAAGTGCGCGTGGGCGGCGCATGGCTATTCGCAATTGAGAGGGGCAAAAATCAACATGGGTACTGCTGGTCGATAGCAGTACCGCTCACGACAAGAGTGCAATTTACGTCGATTGCCCGTTGCGTAATTGCTCGGCCGAAATACGCACCAGCTTGCCGTTCTGCACCACAACGATAGCCGTATCGGTCTGCAAGGCTGTACGGCGCGCGAGTTCAGCCGCGCGTTGCATGGCGGCAAGCGATGCGCGTAAATCCGGGTTTTTGGCCTTGGATAGGTCCTGCTGCTTCATCAGTTCTCTCCCCACTCCAGCATGATGGGTGTATCACCGGAATTATCGTACAGTGCCCAGTCGTCCACCGCATGACGGTAATGCTGCTCGAAATTCTTCAGGCCGGTAGCAAACCGCCGACGGATGACCAGCTCGGGAATATCGTGGCCGCCTTGGCGCACCCGCTCGGCCACGCGCGCAATAGCGGTTTCCGCATCAGGCAGGCTCAGGAAAAACAGGCTAACACGGTAACCCTGTGCTCGCCATAGCCGGACGTGCCGGAGATATGCCAAGCCTGACAGGGTGGTCTCGAACGCGAAACTTTCGCGGAGTCGCGCGTACTGCGCTATTTCTTCCAGCATCAGCCGGGCCGCCTTGATCGCCACGGTTTCCGGCGCAAACGGAGCAAGCCCGGCTGCGATCAGGTCGGCGTTCACGAAACGGGGAAGCTGCGCCTCAGCCGGCAGGAACGACCGAGCGAATGTTGTCTTGCCGGCTCCGTTGGGACCGGCAATGATGATGACCTTCTTGTTTGCGGTATCTGTTTCCATACTCAGGAACCTTCCGCGCCGGCAGCGGCCGAGGGTGACGTAAATGGAATCCCTGCCTGTTCCAGCATCCAAGCCTCGATCCGGTCATGCCAGAGGCGCAGCAGGTCGAGCGGGCGGCGGCGATAGTGTTTCTCGGCAATCGCTGTCGGTTTGTGCCCTTGGATTTGTGCGGCCACGCCGACCGGACACTCAACCCACTCCGAAAGCGTGCCGAACGAGCGGCGTAACCCCTGTATGGTGACGTGCGGGATGCCCGCAGCTTTAAGTGCCTTATTGTGGGCAATCCGCGGCTCAGCAATCTTGCCATCCTCGGAGCGAGGACTGAAGAATACCCACGGCGATGGCGCCCACGTTTCATTTTGCTGCGCCATCCGCTCTCGTTGCAGCGTCGTCGGTTGAGCTTCGTTAAGCACCTTCAGATTCCATAACAAGCTTGCCAAATATGGTGGCAGCGGGATGGTACGACCACCTGTGCCTTCGACCTTGTCATTGAGGACCAAGCTGCGCCATTTGAAATCCACGTCGTCCCAGCGAAGTGCTGCCAGTTCTTCACGACGTGGTCCAGTGATCAGTAACCCCTGGAGATACGCACTCTGAACCGGGTTCCCGATCGCACGAACCTCGCGAAACCATGCCGCCAGCTGTTCGCGCTGCAATCCGTCGCCCTCCGCAGCCCTGACAGTGGGTACCGCATCCTTCACAGCTCTCGCTCGATAGGAATCGTCGGGAATCATGCCGGCATAGTCTGGAGTGTCGTGGCTCCAACGGATGAAACCGCGAAGCAGCCGAAATGAAAGTGCGGTCATCGTCGGACGAGCTTCGCTTTCCGCGAGCATCCATTCCGAGATCCGTTTCCCGGTCAGCTCCGGCAACTTGACCGTCCGAAAAGATGCAAGCGGGCCGGCAACCGTCACTTCCTTGGATCGTTTCCGGGGGCGACCACCAACATCCGCGTGCTGGATGTGATCGTCATAGTGACGCTGGCCCCAGAAAGGTTTGCGGGCCTCGACGTATTCGTCCCATGCTTCGCCGAACGTTACGTCTCTCCGACGAGCGTCCGTTCGTCGGGCCTCGTAGGCGGCTTGCTGTTCAGCACGATGCTCGCGCGGATCGACGCCGCTATCGACGAGCGTTTGTAGACGGCGAGCCTCTTCCTGCGCCTTGTCAATTGACCAGCTTCGCGGGTCGCCGATCGTGACGCGGACGGTCTGCCCGTGAATCTTCGATTGAAAGATATATGACTTGGCTCCTGCCTGCGTCGCACGCAGACCGAGCCCCGGCGATCGGCTGTCCCAGATGAAAGCCTGGGACTTGTCTGAGGGGCAACGAAAACCCTCCACCCTGGCCGACGTGAAATTGACCTTTGCCATGTAGTGTCCTTAATCGGGTTACACGGCCATCCATGTAACCGCCATGTAACCCGATTATGGACAAATGAGTCATCTTCGGTCAACAAAAAATCCGTGCGTCCCCATGCAGAACCACCGTAGCATAATGAACTGATCGGGTTACATAGCACTCGATCAACATCAATAAATACGATCTCTTTCGGACTCTTAATCCGTAGGTCGAGTGTTCGAGTCACTCACGCCCCACCAAGTATTTAAAAGGCCGGTTAGCGAAAGCTAACCGGCCTTTTGTTTTTCGCCGGGCGATTTGCGGTAGCGAAACCCGCAACTTTTCGACGGTGGCCGTTGCGCCCCGAGTCTCGGCTGCCATACCGGCACGTCCTCATTGACCCAAAGCTCTTACGCCACACTCGAAATCAGGCGACAGCCGCAAGTCGCCTGATGACCGTCGCGCGCAACCGGTAGCCCTCCATCGGTGATGGACTCGTCTCCCTCTGTAATCACGTTCGGCCTGACGTCCTCATGTTTCGGACAGGACACCTCGTCACCCTTGCGCGCGACAAACCGGCCGTCGAACTGCATCGTCTGCGACGCGGTGATGACCTTCCCGCCATGATCGGTATCGTCACCCAAGCGAATCAGATTCATCGTGTGACATGCTCCTCGTTGTACGGTCTACCGAAGCCGGAACCTTCAGTGCGAAGCCGGCCGCGCACTCATGCGCATGCCGCCGCCGTCATTTCCCGTAGAACTCGTAGCTGCCGTCTTTGAATTTGAAGCAGCCGTCGGACCGGGGTTTCGGGTCTCTCACCATCACGTTCGCGTACTTCGGACGTTTGGATTCGACGTCCATCGTGATGATGATGTCGCCGATGTCGTTCTTGTCGAGAAACTGGTTGGTTTTGACGTTGTCGCCGTCCGGCAGATAGGCCGAGTCAGTGGTGCCGTCCGTTGCTCGATAGAACTTCGCGGTGCCGGAAGTCGTCAGTTTGCATTGGGCCGTGGTGACGGCAAACACATACGCGTAAGTCTTCTCGCTGCCCGCGCCCGCGGCGCCTTTCTTCAACGTCAATGTGCCTTGTGCGGAATCGGCTTTCAAAGTAACTGTCTGGCTGAATGCAGCGCCACTCGTGAAAGCGACAGCGGCCACGAACGCGGCCAAGTAAGCAAAAGAAATTTTTCTGTTCATATGATCGATCTCTGGACGACTGCCTTATTCCAGTTTTTAATGGGTGGACGATGCGGTCATCTGCGCATTGTCGGTAACCGCGTGCGTCAGATGGTAATCCTCGGGCGATTCTACATAGTCGGATGGGAACCGATAGTGAACCACCCACGACACCGGCACGGAACTCATGCTCACCTCATGTGCATGGCCCTGATTGCCGCCGAGCGTCGCGATCCGTACGACGTTGCCGCTCGGATCGAATGCGGCGGCGCCGTTGACGAACGTGACGTGTGGACTGTTGTGCGGCGGAATGTGCACGACCGCGACCGCACCATATGCCGGCTTGTTGCCTTGTGTCGACTTTCCCCACGTCGCGAGACTGTTCGCTCCGGCGTTGTTATTGCCGCGAAAACCCGCACGCGTCATGCACCAGTTCACGAAGGCCGCGCAGTACGCAAGATTGTCGGAACGCTGCCGTCCGAGCGAGGTCGCGCTGAAGTATTCCTCGATGTGCTGATCGGGATGCGCGCCACCACGGCGTTTCACGCCCACGTGAAATTCCTGTTCCGCGATCGCCATCCACGGCGCGCGGCGGCCGCTCAGCACGTCGGTCTGCGGATGATCCGTCTCGTTTCTATGATGCACCGCGTGGACGGTGTTGTCGGGTCTTAGCAGCGGCGCGGTTGCATGGGACACCGTAGCAGAACCGGCAACAGCGGGCGCTGCACCGGGAGTCGGCTGCGCTGCCGCTGCATGCGGGATTGCCGCTGGCGGCGCGGCAGGCTGGGCAGCAACGGGCTGCGCGGCAGTCACCGGCGCTGCCGATTTCTGCTTCGGCACTTTCAGCACTTGCCCTGGATACACATAGTAAGGCGACGCAATTCCATTCAGGCGGGCGATCGTCAGATAGCTCGTCGAATGCGCTTTGGCAATCTGACTGAGCGAATCGCCTTTCTTGATCGTGTAGCTTTCCAGAGCGACGGGCGAAGCATCGTGGCCACCGCCGCTTTTGCCGTTTGCCGGATGGGTCGACGCCTCGCCGGCAGTGGCGGCTGCCGGTGTCGACGCAGGTGCCGTACTCGCTGGCGCCACCGTTGCCGCGACCGGTTCATGATGCTGGGTCGACGAATCGATAACGAGCGTCGGGCCGATCAATGTGACGGCGGTCGGCGGAGACGTCGGCGTGATCTTCTCGTCGATGGCGATCCACTTGTGATCGTGCTCCGACCACACCTCGATCGAGATCTGACCGCCCGACAACGCCGCCTGAATCTGCACGTGTCCGGTGTTGTCGGTGACCATCTCGCGCGTATTGCCGCCCTGCGAAGCCTTCACTTTCGTGTTGGCGAGTTCCACTCGGGCCGCATCGCGGATATACACATTGATGGTCGGCAGGCATCCCTTGCACCCCTGCTTCTTCGCGGCGGCAATCGCGCGCTGCATGGTCTTGCCGTCGAACACCTCCTTCAGCTTGGCCGCATAGGTTTCGTCGGTGGCGTAACCGGCGCGCTGCAACGCCTGCGCTTCCTTGACGAGGTCGCCCTTGACCTCGGGGTTGTAAAGACCGGCGCGCGCATAACGCGAATTGTCCTTAAGGAACTTCTGGCGGTCGCGCAGGCTGTCGAGCACCGTCGGATAGACCCGGAACGGCGCGTTCACCCAGACCTTCTCGCCATTGACCTTTTCCCACACACGAAAAGTCTTCTGCTCTCCGTCCCAGTCGGGGCTCGCCTTGATATTGAAGACGTTGTTCGTTCCGGGCAAAACCTTTTCACCCCAACCGGTCTCTTGCGCCGCCTGCGCAAGAATCAGTTGCCACGAACATCCAGATTCGTCGGCACACTGTCGTGCCGGGCAATAGAGATCCTGGATGAAGGCCAGCTTTTTTTCGTAGGGATACTCCGTGTGCGCCATGATTGTCTCTCTACTGTGCGTTGCGCCTGAATACCTTGCCGTTCGCCTTGGTGCCGACCACCGCCACCCACGACTGATCGTCGAACTGCGGCGCCACTACATTTGCATCGAGCTGACGGGCGGCCGACGCGGTCTTGCCCGCGAGGTCGATATCCACCATCACCGCCGCATCGCCTTTGCACGCCGAACCGATCACTTTCATGTGCTGACCGTTCAAAGTCGCTGCGTCGAGACCGCAAAGCGGCTTTTTGACGGCGAACGTGTTCACCGCCTTACCCGTGCGATCGACGACCGAGACCGCCAGATCGGTCGCCGTCAGACCGACCGTATAAGTCGCGCCATCGGGCGTGAAAATCGCAGTGGCCTGTTGGGTGTCGTTCGGTAACGCATAGCTGGCCCACGTGTAGCGACTTCGGCCGAGATCGATTTTCGCGGATGCGAATGCGTCATGTCCGCCCGCCGACGCTCCCTTGTTCGGCATGAATTCACCGGACACGAGCAACGAATCGCCGTCCAGTCTTGCCTTCGAGCCGGTCCAGAACGCACCGTTATCCAGCTTCACAGTCTTTGTCGGATTCAGATTCGCGTCGAATTGCGCGACGAAGGTGCTGAAGTTTCCGCCCCGATCGAGGGTTGCACTGGTGCCCCCACCGACCGACACGAGATTGGGTTGTACATCGAGGAAATAAGACCATTCGTCGAAGCCGGTCTTCACCGGTTGCTGTTTGAGCAACGCGCCCTTATCCGAGATCTTGTTGATGACCACACGCGTCTGATTGAGCGACTCCGAGCTGTTCGTATGCTCCTGCGTGACGACGTAATACGCGCTGCCGTCGCTCAGGCAACGCGTGGCGGTATTGCTTACGTGATCGCGTGCGTACGGAATCGGCGTGCGCCATACGACCTGGCGGCGATTGGTGTCGACCAGCAGGACATACGCAGACTCACTGGGGCCCGCATCGTCGTAGACGAATCCGCTCACGCAAAACTGTCCGTTGCCCACCGGACTGATATTCGCCGCGGAAAAACCGTGCGGCGCGGCCAATGGGATATCGACCGTCGCGGCTGTAGCGGCCGACTGCGCCACGGCATTCGTCATTGCCACGCTGGCGAGACAACCCACCAACGTAGAAAGTATGAGACTGTGCTTGATCAATTGCTTTACCCTGGTTTTACTGATTGGTCGTCGAAACCTGATGATCGCGCGGCGGCGAGTGCATGATGCGCGCGCCGTTTTAAGCGTGTCACGTTTCGGTCGAGGTGTCGTCGTATTCGGCAGGGTCATCGCCGTGATCGACGGTGCCGTCGCTGGTTTCGTGGTCTGGATAATCGAAAACGCCGGCATCGGCCTTGTCGGTTTCATTGCTCGACAGCGTGAAGGGCTCGTCGTAACGCAACGTGGTCCATTTACCCTGATTCAGATCGAGCACGGTCCTGATCGGCTTTGGCGCATCGGTAAACGCTCGCAGCGTCTTGCCGCTTTCGTCGATCAGGCCGCTGCCGATCATCGCACCGGTGTCGTCGATGAACTTATAGTTCACAGGCGTGGCAGCGCCCTCGGGTTTGTGCAGTATTTCGTCGAGGAACACCTGCTGGCTGAACTGAAGCGGCTTCTGGCTTTCGAAAAATTCCTGCTGCTGTTGCTGAACGCTCGTCGGTCCCTGCTTTTCCCAAGAAGCGCCCCGTTCGAGAATCTGCCCCGGGGTGCCGTTCTCGATCGCATTTGCGTTGATGCGAATGTACGAACCGCCCGCGCCGATCCAGACTTCGCTGGATGCGGTCAATACCAGCCTGCCGTTCGAACTGGTAATCGTGAGGTCCTTCAGTGCGGCGAGTGTCATTTCATCGCTCTGGGCCTTGATCTCGACTTTTCCTTTCGCGGCAAACAGCTTCATGCCGGCGTTCTGCACGAACAGGCTGATCTTCTCTGTCACGCTGGCGATCAACGATTTGCCGGACACGATGTGCGTACTCTGCCCGCTCACCACATTGACATGCTGGTCGGCCGCTATCTGGGTGGACTGTTGCGTCGACAGCCCGAGACCGGCCGGGCTTGCGATCAACATGATCGGCTTGTCAAAACCGTTGGCATTGCCGGTGCCTCCGCCGGCCGTCCTGCCTCCGGACGCGCTGCCAGCGAGGCTGTGTTGCGTGGAATCGGTGAAGGCCTTCAGCGCATCCTGGCCGGGTTGCAGGCTTTCCGCCTGATTCGCGACGCTGGCCTGCGAAAGGTTCTCAATCAGCGCCTCCGCACTGACCAACTGTTCGCTCGCTTGCCCTGCGCTGAGCGGCTGGATCGCAGTGGCTGGATGGGTCGAGACGAACAGGCCCTGACCGGCCCGGATGGCTCCATAGGCTTCCGACTTCAGATCGAAGCCGCTACCCAGATAGGCGCCGCGGGTATTGCTGCTGTGCTGGACGAGATAGCCGAGATGCAGATGCGAACTTGCACTGCTGCTATACACGTGCACGCGGTTCTGACCAGTCGAGTCGTCCATCACCATCTGGTTGTAGCCGTTACCGCCGTACTCCTTCGAACGGTATCCCGACAGCAAGCCGTTCGAATGCCATTGCGGCTTGGCCGCGCCGTTATAGAGGCGGGATATCACGACTGGGCGGTCGCAATCCCCGCCGATGTGGTCGATTAACACTTCCTCGCCGACTCGCGGCATATGAACGCCGCCGTAGCCGTCGCCAGTATCCGACTGTGCGGCCCGCACCCAGCACGACGCGCGTTCGTCGCCACCGTTCTCGCGATCCCAGATGAACTGGACCTTGATGCGATTCAATTCATCCGTATAAACCTCTTCACCCTTAGGGCCGACAACGATTGCCGACTCCAGATGAGTTTCGGGCTTCCTATGCTCGAGCGGGCTGCGGAAAGGCACGCTGGTGCGTTGCGCTTCGATATCGATGCGATAAAAACCTTCGGAGCCGTCAGCATGCGAAACCTTGAACTGGGTTTCGTTCCCGCGGCTTTCACGCATTTGCGATAGGGCATTCTGAAGACTGTGCGGAAATTCCGGCCACCCGTTGCCGACCGGCAGATTATTCTGGATCGACCACGCCGTTTCCACGACAGCGAATTCGCGCTGAGTTGCGTTGTCGCGATCGTGATCGGGATGGCCGCTGAGCGTGAAGCGAAGCCCGGCGTCGACGCCGCGCAGACCGCCCACCCCGTGAAAGCGTTTGGCGCGCGACTCCCATTCCTCCATCCGGATTCGAGACAGGTCGTCGCCGCGCTCCTGTTTGGCGTAGGTATAGGCACCCGTGTATTCGTACACTTCGGCCTGATCCGGCAACCTGCCTTGATCCGGCATCGTCGGCACACTCGTGCCCTTCGGATTGAAACGCGTGGAGGGACTTTTGTAATCGAACGTGCGGGTGGTGAGCGCGGTGCTCTGAAGCGTGCGAGTGCCGGACCATTGCGTGAGCGCGTCCATTTCACTGCCGGTACCTGCCCGATAAAACTTCACGGTAGCGGGCGACATCGGCTCGAGCGTCTGCAGACGGTCGGTGATCACCAGCGTGTGCGATTTTCCGTCCTTCGACTGTTGCCAGAAGCCGTAGAGCCCTTCGGATTCGAGCAGGCGATGCACGAAATGCCAGTCGTCCTCGTCCTGCCTGCAATATGAGCGGGCCGGCAACGGTTTGGACAACGCGAACTGAAACATCCCTTGGGCTTGCGGGTGCGTGCCGAACACGTCGGAAATGATTTCGTCAGCAGGCTTGTCCTGCCAGATGCGCTGGTCACGGCGGAACTTGAGGAAGTGCATCCACGACGCAAAGGTGAACTGGTAGCTCGTCAAACCGCTGTTGGAGCCGAGCCGACGTGCAGTATGCACATGACCGTGATGCGGCAGATAGGATTTGTCCGACTGCTGGATCCAGAGCGTGACCGGCTGTGCGATTAGCGTTTTTAGCTCAAGACTACCCGAGGTGGATACAGCGTCTACCGTGAATTCGAAGTGCCGGCCGAGACGTGAGCGACCCATGGCGCGCTGCGGCACCAACACGCTGCTTCCCAGCGGAGTGTCAAGTTTGAGCAAGCGATCCTGCTGGACTAATCCCCCCGAGATGCTTGCAGCAAGGTCTTGCGCGTTCATCACAAACCCTTTTCTTCATTTAATTTTTTGAAGATGATTATCCAGCCCCATTTGCGGCTACGGATTCTACCTAAAAATTGAGGAGAAAATGTTAATAGTCTTTCGAGGAAATTTTTTCCTCCCAAATCTGCCTAATAATCGCCACAGGAATTAATTTCCTATAATCATTTTTAGAACCGACAATACGGATATCGGTGAGGAATGTATTGGCTATGACGATATTCTTCGCCAAGAATCGGAGCTCATTCGCCAATGGATTTCTGCCAGTTGCCTGCATGCAAGGAGGGCCGCTCCAACGTCCCCGGTGTACCATCGCCACCCACAATCCAACGCGCCGAAGTCCCCCATGTCCAAATCCAGACTCACCCCCGCCGATCTGGGCACGCCACTCTCCGAACAAGAGTTCGATGAACTCGACGAATTCCTCGTCTCCGACCAGACCTCCGACGAAACGCTCACGATCGACGGCCTCGACGGCTATCTGACGGCTCTGGCGATCGGCCCGACCACCCTACCGCCGAGCTACTGGCTGCCGGGGGTGTGGGGCACCACCGAGGACGCAACGCCCGACTTCGAAACACCGCAGGAAGCCCAGCACATCCTCGGTCTGATCTTGCGGCAGATGAACGGCATCATCACCGTGATGGAACACGAACCGGACGAGTTCGAACCGGTTTTCAGCTACGCCCGCACCGACGAAAACGACCGCGAATTCATCGACGGAGAAGCGTGGGCCATGGGCTTCTGGCAAGGTCTGATGCTGGTTCGGCAGGATTGGCAGCCGCTGTTCGATTCCGTACAAGGCGAGGAATGGCTGCGACCGCTCCGCCTGATGGGCGCGCTAGACCTCACCGAAGAAGAACTGGAATTCGCCAACAGCCCGCAACAGGTCGAAGCCCTCACTCAACAGATCGCAGCCAGCATTGCCGCCATCTACCGTTACTGGGTCCCCCATCGGCTCGCCGTCCAACAGCAGAAACTTGCCGAGGTGAAGCAGCGCGCCGAACCGAAAGTGGGCCGCAACGATCCGTGTCCGTGCGGCAGCGGCAAGAAATTCAAAAAGTGCTGCGGCGCGGCGGCCACGCTTCACTGAGGAAACGATATCGCGAGGCGCATGCCGGCTTTGTCGCGTGAGTGCAAAAAGCAAAAAGCACAAAGCGCAGAGTGGCCTCGTCGATTACTCCCGGTCCGGTCAACGTCGTCGCGTCCCTGCTTTACATGGCGTACAAACTGGCCCTCGACGACGGCACGCTCGGCGCCGACATCGGTTTACTTCGCCGACACGTCGATATTGCCGAGGTACTTCGCCGCCAGCGTCTTCACCGTGCCGTCGGCCTGCACTTTCGCGATTGCCGCATTCAACTGATCGCGCAGCGCAGTATCGCCCTTGCGAAGACCATACGCGATGCCGCTACCGAGGATCTTGTCGTCGCGTACCGGTTGACCGACGAACGCATAATCCTTGCCGTTAGGCTTCGACAGAAAACCCGTCTGCCCCGCGGGCGCCAGCACGAGCGTTGCATCGAGACGCCCCGCAACGAGATCCGCATACACCTGGTTCTGGTCCTGATACGGCACGATGGTTACGCCGTTCGGCTCCCAATGCGTCTTCGCGAAGGTCTCCTGAATCGACGCCTGCAACACGCCGACGCGTTTGCCCTTCAACGATTCCTGCGTGGGCAGCAAACCGCTGTCGCGTCGCGCGATCAGTTGGCTCGGCACGCGATACACGACGGTAGTGAAATCGATCGCCTGGCGGCGCTGCTCGGTGGCGTTCATCGCCGAATTGATCGCGTCGAACTTGCGCCCCTGTAGCGCGGGAATCAAACCGTCGAACGAGGTCTCGACCCATTTGCACGTCATATGCGCGGCGGCACAAACGGCATTGCCGACATCGATATCGAGCCCCTGCAACTCGCCGTTCGGTCCTTTCGATTCGAACGGCGGGTACTGCGCTTCGAGTCCGAAACGCAGTGTCGAAGTATCGGCGGCAAACACAGCGGGCGCCGTCGCGATCGATGCGAATGCACAGGCCAGTGCAAATAGAGGCTTGAGCAATTTCATAGCAGGTCCTTTCTCTTCGATATTGTCGTAACAGCAAGCAACGCGCGAGATCATACTGCGGCGCAAAATGCGCGGTCTCGTGCCGCTCAGATTTCGCACAAACGCCGCGCGCCTTCGATCAGCGTCGCGTCGTCCTTCGAGAAGCTCAGGCGAATCAAACCGGAATCCGTGCCGTCGGTATAGAACGCCGAGAGCGGAATCGTGGCGACGCGCGCATCGCAAATCAGGCGCAATACGAAGTCGCTATCGCTTTCGTCCGAGAACCCGCGGAAGCGCGCGAGCATGAAAAAGCTGCCTTCGCTCGGCAACAGTTCGAAGCGCGATTCGCGCAACGCGTCGGCGAGCAGATCGCGCTTTCGCTGATAGAACGCGGAGAGGCCGAGATAACTTTCGCGATTGGCCAATGCATCGGCGAACGCGTACTGCATCGGAGTATCGGCAGAAAACACCATGAACTGATGGACTTTGCGAATCTCGTCCATCAACGCGGCGGGCGCGAGGCAATAGCCGATGCGCCAGCCGGTCACGTGATACGACTTGCCGAACGACGACACGATCACGCTGCGTTCCGCGAGTTCGGTATCGCAAGCCATGCTTTGATGTTTGGCCCCGTCGAACACCACGTGTTCGTAGACTTCGTCGGCGAGGATCACGATGTCGGTATTGCGCGTCAGCGCCTTGAGGCGCGCGATGTCGGCCTCGCTGAACACGGTCGCGGTCGGATTGTGCGGCGTGTTGATGATGATCATGCGCGTCTTCGGCGTGATCGCGGCGGCCACCTCGTCCCAGTCCACGCGAAAGTCGTCGAGCGACAGTTTGATCGCCACCGGCGTCGCGCCTTGCAGCCGCACGATCGGACCGTAGCTGTCGAACGAGGGTTCGAAGTAGATCACTTCGTCGCCGGGATGCACGAGCGCGCTGATCGTCGAATACAGGCCTTCGCTCGCGCTGGCGATCACGGTCACTTCGCTCGACGGGTCGTAGCGCACGCCGTAAAGCGTCTCGACCTTGTCGGCGAGCGCTTCGCGCAGCGTGGCGATGCCGGCCATCGGCGCGTACTGGTTGTGGCCGGCGCGCATCGCTTGCGCAACGCCATCGACCAGTTTCGCGTCCGGCGCGAAATTCGGCGCGCCTTGCGACAGATTCAACGCGTCGTATTGCGCGGCCAGTTGGCCGATCACGGTAAAAATCGTCGTGCCTACGTCTGGCAATTTCGAGCGGGTTTGCGTGGCGCTCTGCATAAACTTTCTCCCCGTGCAACACGGTTGCTGGCTTCATCCATCAACGGGAACGCGCATAGCCATGCGCTGCGCTCCCGTCCGGTTCGATGAATTAGGCATCAGCCAAAGCGGTGTCACAATCGAAACTTTGTCATGCGCGGCATGCGTTTACGTCATGGCTCGCGTGAGACCGCGCAGCACTCGGCTAACGCAATGAAATCGGGGTTTGACGGGGGAAATGGAGGCTGCGCGGCGGATAAGGAAAACTGCCGAGGTATGACGTAATCTGATGATGTACGGCGAAGGATCTACGAAGAAACACACCAAACCGGCTGCGACCGGGCGGTCGCAGCCGTCGAAACTCATCGACGATCAGACTTCGTCCATCAAGCGGACCTTGACCTTTTTGCCCTTCACCTTGCCGGCGCTGAGCTTGCGCAACGCTTCGCGCGCGATGCTGCGCTCCACTGCCACATAGGTCGACATTTCGGTCACGTTGATCTTGCCGATCTGCGAACCGGCGAAACCCGCTTCGCCGGTCAGCGCGCCGAGCACGTCGCCCGGACGGATCTTTTCCTTGCGGCCGCCGAGAATCTGCAGCGTTTCCATCGGCGGCAACAGGCGTTCGTTGCTTTCCGATTTCAGCTCGGACAGCTTGTGCCACTCGACTTCGCGCTTCTGCGCCTGCTCGAGACTGCCGACCCGGCCCATCTCGTTCATGCTCGCGAGGCTCAGCGCCCAGCCTTCCTGATCGGCACGGCCCGTGCGGCCGATGCGGTGCACGTGCACTTCCGGATCCGGCGTGACATCGACGTTGATCACCGCTTCGAGCTGCGCGATATCGAGGCCACGCGCGGCGACGTCGGTGGCGACCAACACCGAACAACTGCGGTTCGCGAACTGGATCAGCACCTGATCGCGTTCGCGCTGATCGAGCTCCCCATGCAGCGCAAGCGCATGAAAACCCTGCGCGCGCAGCACGTCGAGCAGATCGCGGCATTGCTGTTTGGTGTTGCAGAACGCGAGCGTACTCACCGGGCGATAGTGGTTCAGCAGCAGACCGACCGCGTGCAGACGCTGGTCCTCGGTCACCTCATAGAAGCGCTGACGGATCTTGGTATTGTCGTGCCGCTCGGCAAGCTTCACTTCCTTCGGATTCCGGAGGAATTGCTGGCTGAGCTTGACGATGCCGTCGGGGTAAGTCGCCGAGAAAAGCAGCGTTTGCCGCTCTTTCGGGCATTGCTTCACAACCGTGGCGATATCGTCGAAGAAACCCATGTCGAGCATGCGGTCGGCTTCGTCGAGCACCAGCGTATTGAGCGACTGCAACGGCAGGCTGCCGCGCTCGAGGTGATCCATGATGCGCCCCGGCGTGCCGACCACGATATGTGCGCCATGTTCGAGGCTCGCGGTTTGCGGACGCATCGGCGTGCCGCCGCACAGTGTCAGCACCTTGATGTTTTCTTCGGCGCGCGCGAGACGGCGGATTTCCTGCGTGACCTGGTCGGCGAGTTCGCGCGTCGGGCACAGCACCATCGCCTGCGTGGCGAAGTTGCGCACGTCCAGACGCGCGAGCAGCGCGAGCGAGAATGCCGCGGTCTTGCCGCTGCCGGTTTTCGCCTGCGCGATCAGATCGTGGCCGGCCAGCGCGATCGGCAAACTGGCGGCCTGAATCGGCGTCATGTCGACGTAGCCGAGTTGCGTCAGATTGGCGAGCGTCGCGGCGGGCAGCGCCAGTTCGCTAAAGGGCGCGCCGGCGGGTGTGGGACTGTTCATAGTGGGAAGGCTCGCAATCGGCTCAAGGGACTAAAGGGGCTGTAAAGACTAAGAGGCTCAATGCGCAGCACTACTCGGCCATCGGGCCGGTAGCAGGCTTGCCTTCGATCTGTTCGTACAGCACCGAACCGTCATCGCTGTCGAAGCGCTCGACGTAATTGCGCGCGCCGCACATCGGGCAACGGAACAGAAGCCCTTGCCCTTCATTCTTGATGACGACGTCCGACAGTTCCCATTGCTCGCCGCAGGGCTGGTTTCTACAGGTAAACACGTTGATTCTCCAACTCGATTCGATTGTGTGTTGGGCGAGGCCGCGCGTGCGGCCTCGCCTGGAATGCGATAAAAATTTTGCGCATACATGCGCTCGCCAGCGCGAGCGTTTCAACCCAGATGCGTATGCCGCGCGCGCGTCGCGCTCACGTCCATTTCCGTCAGACCCTGGACGATCCCGCAATCGCCGACTGCCTGCTCGCCGTGACATTGGTCGCGCAGCGTGGTCAGTTGCAATTTCAGTTGCTTCAACTCGTCGATGCGCGTGTCGACGTGCGCAATGTGCTCGTCGATCAGCGCATTGATGCCGCCGCAGCCGTCGGCCGGCGCGTCGGTTAGACGCAGCAACGCGCGGATTTCGTCGTGGGTCATGTCGAGCGCGCGGCAATTACGGATGAAACGCAGCCGCTCGACGTGCTTCGCCGTATAGCTGCGGTAATTGGCCTCAGTGCGCTCAGCTTCGGGCAACAAGCCCTCTTTTTCGTAGAAACGGACGGTTTCGGTCGTGCAATGGGCGATTTTCGCCAATTCGCCGATTTTCATGGACCCTCCGGATAAACGGCCTTGACCTTGTAGTGGCTTCAAGGTGTTTACTAGACCACAAATCGAACGAGGAAGCCACCATGCCGCACGACCACTACGCCGAAACCGATCGCCCTGGGCAGGCTGAAGCCAATGCCGGCGGCCCTGACGGGCATCTGCACGAAGAGAATCATCAGCATGCCGAAAGTTGCGGGCACGGGCACGAGCATAAACAGGCGCACAGCCACGACCACACCCACAGCGACTGCTGCGCGACATCATCCGCCGCCGTCCTGACGCCGCTCCGGCTCCCGCAATCGGAGACGGTCGGCGCGGACGTGCGCACCGCGATCCGCATTCTGCAGATGGACTGCCCGACCGAAGAGACGCTGATCCGCAAGAAACTGGGCCGTATGCCGTACGTGCGCAGCATGGACTTCAACCTGATGCAGCGCGTGTTGACCGTCGTTCACGCACCGGACGCACTCGGCTCGATCCTCGCGACGCTCCGCTCGCTCGACTTCACGCCCGAACTGGCCGACGCCGGTCCGGATGCCGCACCGAGCGCCGCGCCTCAGGCGCCCGCCAAACCCTGGTGGCCGCTCGCGCTCGCCGGCGTCGCCGCGGCGGGCTCAGAGGCCGTCAATTGGCTCGGCGCGCCCGCCTGGGTATCGGCGGCTCTGGCGATCCTCGCGGTCGTCTCCTGCGGCCTCACGACCTATCGGAAGGGCTGGCTCGCGATCCGCAACGGCAACCTCAACATCAACGCGCTGATGAGCATCGCGGTGACCGGCGCGCTGCTGCTGCGCCAATGGCCCGAAGCGGCGATGGTGATGGTGCTCTTCACGATCGCCGAGCTGATCGAAGCGAAGTCGCTCGACCGCGCCCGCAACGCGATCCAGGGGCTGATGCAACTCACGCCGGAACAGGCGAGCGTGCAGCAGGCCGACGGCAGCTGGCTGGCGACCGAACTCAAGGCCGTGCCGCTCGGCGCGGTGGTGCGCGTGAAACCCGGCGAGCGGATCGCGCTCGACGGTGAAATCGTCGCGGGCCGTTCGAGCGTGGATCAGGCGCCGATCACCGGTGAAAGTCTGCCGGTCGATAAAACCGTCGGCGATGCGGTGTTCGCCGGCACGATCAACCAGGCCGGTTCGCTCGACTTCCGCGTGACGGCCGCCGCCGCCAACACGACGCTCGCGCGCATCATCCATGCGGTCGAGGAAGCGCAAGGCACCAAGGCGCCGACGCAACGTTTCGTCGACCAGTTCTCCCGCGTGTACACGCCGATCGTGTTCGTCGTGGCGCTCGGGGTCGCGGTGCTGCCGCCGCTGCTGTTCGGCGGACTGTGGCAGGCGTGGATCTACAAGGCGCTGGTGTTGCTGGTGATCGCATGTCCGTGCGCGCTGGTGATCTCGACGCCGGTGACGATCGTCAGCGGTCTCGCGGCGGCCGCACGCAAAGGCATTCTGATCAAGGGCGGCGCCTATCTCGAACAGGGCCGCAAGTTGAAGCGGCTCGCACTCGACAAGACCGGCACGCTCACGCACGGCAAGCCGGTACAAACGGAATTCGAAATCCTGGTCGACGTCGGCCTCGCTGACGCGCGTTGCCGGTCGCTAGCCGCGAGTCTCGCGGGACGTTCGGATCATCCGGTTTCGATGGCGATCGCGGCGGCTGCGAAAACCGCAAGCGTGAGCACCGTCCCGGTCGATGCATTCGAAGCGCTGGCGGGCCGCGGCGTGCGCGGCGAGATCGACGGCTCGCCGTACTGGCTCGGCAATCATCGGCTCGTCGAAGAACTCGGGCGCTGTTCGGCTTCGCTCGAAGCGCGGCTGGACTTACTCGAGAAGCAAGGCAAGACCGTCGTGATGCTGGTGAGTGCCGAACGCGTGCTCGCGCTGTTCGCGGTCGCCGACACGGTGAAGGACACGAGCCGCGCCGCGATCGCCGATTTGCAGCGTCTCGGCGTGCACACCGCGATGCTCACCGGCGACAACCCGCACACGGCCGCGGCGATCGCGCAGCAGGTCGGCATCGACGAAGCACGCGGCGATCAGTTGCCCGAAGACAAGCTGAACACCGTAGCAGGCTGGTCGCAGGAAGGCGCGACGGTGGGCATGGTCGGCGACGGCATCAACGACGCCCCCGCCCTCGCGCGCGCCGATATCGGCTTCGCGATGGGTGCGATGGGCACCGACACCGCGATCGAAACCGCCGACGTCGCGCTGATGGACGACGACCTGCGCAAGATTCCGCAATTCATCCGCCTCTCGAAAGCGACGCACGCGGTGCTCGTGCAGAACATCACGCTCGCGCTCGGCATCAAGTCGGTGTTCCTGGTGTTGGCGCTGACGGGGTTGGGCACGATGTGGATGGCGGTATTCGCCGACGTGGGCGCGAGCCTGCTGGTGGTGGCGAACGGCTTGCGGTTGCTGCGCAAGTGAACGCGTAACGAAGATCGTGCACGCGGACTAACGAACTGACGCAAGGAGGTTGAGATGGGATTCCTGGAAAAGCTTCTGGGCGGTCACGGCGGCGGACACCGTAGTGGAGGGCACGGTGGCGGCCACGGCGGTGGACACGATAGCTGGGGCCGCGGCGGCCACGGTGGTTCAGGCAATGATGGCTACGGCAACGGCGGTCCTACTGCCCCCACACCGCCCATCGCGCGCGCCGCCGGGCCGGCATGCCCAGCGTGCCGCACGGTGAATGCGATCGGCGCGCGGTTCTGTCAGCAATGTGGAACGTCGATGCTGCCGGCAACATGCAGCGGCTGCTCGGCCCCCGTGCCGCCAGCCGCGAAATTTTGCCAGCAGTGCGGCACCCCGGCTTAGCGTTGAAGGTTCGGATCGCGTAGCGGGCGCAGGGTGAGCGTTCACCCCACGCACTAATGCGCGAACGAATAGCGGCCGGCTTCCTGATGATCGTGCGACGCGGCCTTCAAGGTCTCCGAAGGCCGCACGCCGAACAGCTTCCGGTAATCGGTCGCGAACTGGCTCAGATGCCAGAAACCCCACGCCGCGGCAACGTCCTGCACCGAACGCGATTCACGCGACGCACTGCACAGCTCGCGCCGCGCGCCGTTCAGGCGGATCGCGCGCAGATAGGTGGCCGGGGCCATCCCGAGCACGTCCTGAAAGCAGTATTGCAGCGTGCGCCGGCTCACATGCAGACGCTCGCACAACTCCGGCACGTTGATCGCGCGATCGCGATTGGCCACCACATACTCACGCGCCTCGGCCACGATCGATTGACGCCGCGACTGGGTCGGCGTTTCGGAGTGACCGTCGGCGGGCAATGCGCCGACGTCGAACAGCGAAGCCAGCACCGACGCCTGCAAATTGTTCCGCGCGAACGAAGACAGCGGCGCGCCGCTTGCCGCGCCGTCGTCGAGAAGCCGGCGCAGCGACGCGCACAGCCGCTCTTTACGCGCGCTGCCGACCGGCACCACCTCGGTATTCGGCAGATGCTCGGCCAATCCCACGCGCTCGACCTCGGCCGCATAACGGCGCAGCACTTCGCCCTTCACCACCACGCCGAAAATCTCGTAACCCGGCGACGTCAATAACTCGAACTCGATGCCGCCCGGACGAAACGCGAGCGCATCGCCGCCGATCGCCTGCGCGTCGATCCGGCCGCTGCCGTCGCGACAAGTGGGAATGCCGAACCAGAACGCGTCCTGTTGCACTTCGCAAGTTTGCCGCAGCGTGTGGCTCGTCGTTTCGACGAACACCTGCATGTGATCGAGACACAACTCGGTCAAGCCGCCGACGAAGCGACCCGCGGTCAACTGATCGTAGGTCTGGTTCCAGCCGTGCAGGTTGCGCGCCTGTTCGTCGGCATCGTGCGCGACGCGAGTCTGCACGCAGAAGCTCGGTTGCTCGGTTGATGTCAGGCCGGTCGGCTCGTCGCGGCGGAGTTCAATCGTCATACGGGATCGCTGGAATCGACATGTTGGCGCAAACGCAGGCAAGTCCCATGCCGAACGAATTTCGCGTTGCGTCGGAGTCAAACGGCTGAACAGGTGTGGGCATCCTGTTCAATCGGTGAACAGCCGATTGCTCACTGCGCAGAATGGAGACGTTCAATTCCGCACGCATTGAGCAGCGCCGCCGGTAATGCATCGCAACAGTGCTTGCTGCACATGCCCGCGTCCCCGGTACGGTGCATTGGCACACTTCTGGCTCTCTCATCACGCGGCCAAGCGAAATATCGCGCCGTATACAGCCCATTCAAACATGTGAGGAGCAGACAGATGAATCACGCAGAGATGCAATTTCTGACGACCGAATTCCCGTACAAGAAGCAATACGCGAATTTCATCGGCGGCGAATGGGTCAAGCCGGCGGGCGGTGAGTACTTCGACAACATCTCGCCGATCACTGGCGAAGCATTCACATCGATCCCGCGTTCGCGCGAAGCCGATATCGAACTCGCACTCGACGCCGCCCATCGCGCGAAAACCGCGTGGGGCAAAACCTCGACCACCGAGCGCGCGAACATCCTGAACCGCATCGCCGACCGGATGGAAGCGAATCTGCAACGTCTGGCCGTCGCGGAAACGATCGACAACGGCAAGCCGCTGCGCGAAACGATGGCCGCGGACATTCCGCTCGCGATCGACCACTTCCGCTATTTCGCCGGCGCGGTGCGCGCGCAGGAAGGCTCGCTCTCGCAAATCGACGACGACACCGTTGCGTATCACTTTCATGAACCGCTCGGCGTGGTCGGCCAGATCATTCCGTGGAATTTCCCGATCCTGATGGCCGTGTGGAAACTCGCACCCGCACTCGCCGCCGGCAATTGCGTGGTGCTGAAGCCCGCCGAACAAACGCCTGCCTCGATCCTCGTATTGATGGAACTGATTCACGATCTGTTGCCTGCGGGCGTCGTGAACATCGTGAACGGTTTCGGTCTCGAAGCCGGCAAGCCGCTCGCGTCGAACAAACGCATCGCGAAGATTGCGTTCACGGGTGAAACCACGACCGGCCGTCTGATCATGCAGTACGCGAGCCAGAACATCATCCCGGTCACGCTGGAACTCGGCGGCAAGAGCCCGAACATTTTCTTCGCCGACGTAATGAACGCGGACGACAGCTATTTCGACAAGGCACTCGAAGGCTTCACGATGTTCGCGCTGAATCAGGGCGAAGTGTGCACGTGTCCGTCGCGTGTATTGATCGATGAAAAGATCTACGACCGCTTCATGGAACGCGCGCTGAAACGCGTCGCCGCGATCACGCAAGGTCATCCGCTCGACGCGAAGACGATGATCGGCGCGCAAGCTTCGCAGGAACAGCTCGAGAAAATCCTCTCGTATGTCGACCTCGGCAAACAGGAAGGCGCCGAATGTCTGATCGGCGGTGAGCGCAACCAGCTCGACGGCGAACTGAGCAAAGGCTATTACGTAAAGCCGACCGTGTTCCGCGGCAACAACAAGATGCGCATTTTCCAGGAAGAAATCTTCGGGCCCGTGGTGTCGGTCACCAAGTTCAAGACTGAAGACGAAGCGCTCGAGATTGCCAACGACACGCTGTACGGTCTCGGCGCTGGCGTCTGGACGCGCGACGGCACGCGTGCGTATCGCTTCGGCCGCCAGATTCAGGCGGGCCGCGTGTGGACCAACTGCTATCACGCGTATCCGGCGCATGCGGCGTTCGGCGGCTACAAGCAATCGGGTATCGGTCGCGAGAATCACAAGATGATGCTCGATCACTATCAGCAGACCAAGAACCTGCTGGTCAGCTATAGCGACAAGCCGCTCGGTTTCTTCTAAGCGTCTTCAAGCGTCAGCGAGTAGCGTGAGTTGGCGTTTGTGTTCGAGCGGGCCGCATTGCGCGGCTCGCTCTTTTTTCAGCGAGGACTTGTGATGGCCGATGAAAAAGAAGTGGCACGGGTGATCGCGACACCGGCTGCGGTCGAGTTAATCGACAAGCTGCGCGCCGAACACGGTGAGGTGCTGTTTCATCAATCGGGCGGATGCTGCGACGGCAGCGCACCGATGATGTTTCCGCAAGGCGAGTTCATGGTCGGCTCGTCCGATGTGAAACTCGGCACGATCGCCGGCGTGCCGTTTTACATGAGCGAATCGCAATTCGAATACTGGCAGCACACGCAGTTGATCATCGACGCGGTGCCGGGAAACGGCGGGATGTTTTCTCTGGAGCGGCCGAGCGGATTGCGCTTTCTCACGCGTTCACGGTTATTCGAAGACGCCGAAAACGCGTGGCTCGACACGCATCCGGTAGAACGCGCGGATGCTTAATCGCCGCTGAGCGCCGGGGTGTCGGGCGCGCTTGCCAGCAGCGCGTCGCTGTCGTCTTTCAGATCGACGCCGGTCAATCCGAGGCGCCGCGCGTGCGTCAGCAGATAGTGCAACTTGTGCGCGGCTGCTTCGTAATTCAGCCCCTCGGGCCGCACGTTTGAAATGCAGTTGCGTTGTGCGTCGCTGCAACCCACTTTCGGCGAATGGGTCAGGTAGATGCCGAGACTATCGGGCGAACTCAAACCGGGGCGCTCGCCGATCAACATCACCACGAGCTTCGTATCGAGCAGCTCACCGATCTCATCGCCCAACGCAACGCGCGCCTGACGCGCGATTACCACGGGGCCGATCTTCCAATCGGCGAGCTTGGCGCAGACCGCCTGGAGCAGCGGAATCGATTGCTTCTCCGCAGCGAATGCGGACAGCCCGTCTGCGATCACGAACACGACTTCCGGTGAATCGATCGCGCGTTGCGCGAGTGCTTCGCGGCTTTCGTCGCTCAATTTGCGGCCCAGATCGGGACGCCGCAAATAGTGCTCACGATCGGGCGCGGCGCTATGCACGTCGAGCGTGCTGAAGTTCTGCGCGCGCAACTGTTCGTGCAGTACCTCGGTATCGAGCGGATGATGCACCGCATCGCGCGCCTGAGCATGCGACAGATTGAACGCCAGCAACGGCGCCGTCGGCAAGCTGTTGCCCGTGCGGCCCAATGCAATGCGCGCATTGGTGAACTGGCGCAGCGCGTTCCACGGATTCTTTTCGAGGAAATCGCTCATGCGATGCCCATCCAGTCGTTCGCGCCTTCGAGCAGCGGCTGTTGCGGCGATGCGCTGAGCAATGCGCCGCGCGCGTCGGTGATCTGCATCGACTCCAGCCATGCTTCGAACTCCGGCGCGCGACGCAAGCCCAGTACATCGCGCACGTACAGTGCGTCGTGAAAAGAGGTGCTCTGATAGTTGAGCATCACGTCGTCCGCACCGGGAATGCCCATGATGAAATTGATCCCTGCTACGCCGAGCAGCGTGAGCAGGTTGTCCATGTCGTCCTGATCCGCTTCCGCGTGATTCGTGTAGCAGATGTCGCAACCCATCGGCACGCCGAGCAGCTTGCCGCAGAAGTGATCTTCGAGGCCCGCGCGCGTGATCTGCTTGCCGTCGTACAGATACTCAGGTCCGATGAAACCGACCACCGTATTCACCAGAAACGGATTGAACTTGCGCGCGACCGCATAGGCGCGCACTTCGCATGTCTGTTGATCGACGCCGAAATGCGCATCCGCCGAGAGCGCGCTACCTTGGCCCGTTTCGAAATACATCAGGTTATTGCCGACCGTGCCGCGTTTCAACGAGAGCCCAGCCTCATATGCTTCCTGCAACAACGCGAGCGAAATGCCGAAACCCGCGTTTGCTTTCTCCGTGCCCGCAATCGACTGGAACACCAGATCGACCGGTGCGCCTTTTTCGATCGCGGCGATCGTGTTGGTGACGTGAGTCAGCACGCACGATTGCGTCGGCACCTGATAACGCTGGCGGAAGTCGTCGATCATCAGCAGCAGCCGGGTAATCGCCGCGAGATTGTCGCTGGCCGGATTGATGCCGATCATCGCGTCGCCGCAACCGTACATCAGGCCGTCGAGCATCGAGGCAGCGATGCCTTTGACGTCGTCGGTCGGATGATTCGGTTGCAGACGCACCGACATGCGGCCCGGCAGTCCGACCGTGTTGCGAAAGCGCGTAATCACCGGACGTTTACGCGCCGCTGCGATCAGATCCTGATTGCGCATCAGCTTCGACACCGCCGCGACCATCTCCGGCGTAAGACCCGCGGCGATACGCGTGAGTGCATCGGCATCCGTCGAACTGCTGAGAAGCCAGTTGCGAAAATCGCCGACCGTCAGATGCGAGATTTCAGCGAACGCCTGCGGCGAATGATCGTCGATCACGAGGCGCGTAACTTCGTCGCTTTCGTATGGAATTACCACCTCGTTGAGAAACGTGCGCAGCGGCACCTGCGCGAGCGCCATCTTCGCAGCGACGCGCTCTTCCTCGCTCGCCGCCGCGACGCCCGCGAGCTGATCGCCGGAGCGTTGCGGACTGGCCTTCGCCAGCAAGGTTTTCAGATCGGCGAAGCGGTAAGTGCGACTGCCGATCGTCTCGGTGTAGCTCATTTTTACGACTCCATCGCCGCTGCTTGCGCCGCGGCACGATTCGTCATTCTTCGAGCAAGGCGTCCGAAGGCGCCGCTTCGCGTTGATGGCGCGTCAACAGGAAGTAGACGTAGCCGAGCGCGAGGAAAATCGCAAACACGATGGCCACCAGCAGGTTGAAGTAAACCATCGTCGCCAGACAGATGACGGCGGCCAGCAGCGCGAAGGCCGGAAACACCGGAAACAGCGGCGCGCGGAACGGTCGCTCCATGTTCGGCTCCGAGCGACGCAGCTTGAACAGCGACAACATGCTGATGATATACATCACGATAGCGCCAAATACGGACATCGTCACGATGTTCGCGGTGAGCGTCTGGCCGCCGAACTGGATCAGCTCGTCGCTATAGATCGCCGCGATGCCGACCACACCGCCCGCGAGGATCGCGCGATGCGGCGTCTTGAAGCGCGGATGAACCTTCGAGAGCCACTCCGGCAGATAACCCGCGCGAGCCAGCGCGAAGATCTGCCGCGAATAGCCGAGGATGATCCCGTGAAACGACGCGACCAGCCCGAACAGGCCGAGCCACACCAGCATATGCATCCAGCCGCTATGTTCGCCGACGATGAATTTCATCGCTTGCGGCAGCGGGTCGTTGATGTTCGACAGCTTGGTCCAGTCGCCCGCAGCACCGGCGAACACCATCACGCCGATCGCGAGCACGACGAGTGTCAGAATGCCGGCCACATAGGCGATCGGAATGGAACGCTTCGGGTTTTTGGCTTCTTCGGCGGCCATCGCGACGCCTTCGATCGCGAGGAAGAACCAGATCGCAAACGGGATCGCCGCGAACATACCGTGGAACGAGCCCATGCTGAAGGTGTCGGCGCCGGACCAGCCGCCTTTGGTGAAGTTCGACCACTGAAAGCCCGGCGACACGACGCCCATGAAGACCAGCAACTCGAAAATCGCGAGCAACGTCACGCACAATTCAAATGCAGCGGCGATCTGCACGCCGACGATATTCAACGCCATGAAGACCAGATACGCGCCCATTGCCGCGTGCTTCGGCTCGAGCCCGGGAAACTGCACGTGCAGATAGGCGCCGATCGCGAGCGCGATCGCCGGTGGCGCAAATACGAACTCGACCAGCGTCGCAGCGCCTGCGAGGTAGCCGCCGGTTGGGCCGAATGCATGGCGCGCGTAGGCAAACGGGCCGCCTGCGTGCGGAATCGACGTGGTGAGTTCGGTGAAACTGAAGATGAAGGTCGTA
Source organism: Paraburkholderia xenovorans (assembly GCF_046030735.1). Lineage (GTDB taxonomy): Bacteria > Pseudomonadota > Gammaproteobacteria > Burkholderiales > Burkholderiaceae > Paraburkholderia > Paraburkholderia xenovorans_A. The sequence goes on along the minus strand of NZ_JAQQBV010000048.1, from coordinate 11,141 downwards.
TACATCGCCGCGATAAAAATCGCCGTGAAGACGAAGCCGAGCGTGCCGGCGCTCGCCCACCCGTAGCTCCAGCCGAAATATTCGCCGGAAATGACGAGGCCGACCGCGATTCCCCATAGCTGCCACGTGCCGAGCGTCTGCTTCAGCTCATGATGCGTGACTTGGCCGACGTGCTGATTTTTGGATTCCGTTTTCATCGCAAGCTCCCTGATGTTGCCGCTTGCTCGACGCCGCAGGGCTTTGCGGGTACGGGCGGACAGGCTTCAGCCGATGGTAGTGAGCCATTAATCGAGGTGTTATCGAAATTCGGCAAAGTTTGGCCGCGATGTGTCCCGAAGACGGATTCAGCAGGATTTGGTAAATGAAGGCGTGGTACTTTTGTTTTTGTCTAAATCGTCGGCAATCGGCACATGAACGAATCAGGCAACCGGGCACGTTACGAGACACGTCTCGCGCGCGTGCTCGACCATATTTACGATCACCTCGACGAACCGCTGGATATCGAGCGGCTTGCGGAGATCGCGTGTTTGTCGCCGTATCACTGGCATCGTATTTACCAGGGAATGTACGGCGAAACCGTCGCGACGACCGTACGGCGTTTGCGTTTGCATCGGGCCGCGGGGTATCTCGCGAATGGGTCAATGCCGATTGCGGAAATCGCCGATCGTTCCGGGTATAGCAGTTTGCAGTCTTTTTCTCGCACTTTTCGGGCGGTGTTCGGTATACCGCCGGCGCAGTATCGCAAGCAAGGTTCACATAGCCGGTTTCGTCCGGCGCTTTCAGGAGACGATCAAATGACGATGCGTGAAGTGGTGATCCGTCACGTGGAGCCGATGGAGGTGCTGTCGGTCGATCACGTTGGGCCGTATATGCAGATCGGCAAGGCGTTTGATGGTTTGTTCGTGTGGTTGGGGAAACATCATCTGCTGGAGGTGCAGATGCGGATGATCGCGGTTTACTACGACGATCCTGGGGTGGTGGCGGAGAGTGAACTGCGGTCGAAGGCTGGGGTGTTGTTGCCGCGGCCGGTGCTGGGTTCGGTGACGTTGACGCCGCCGGTTTCTGTCGCACACGTTAGAGGTGGGGAATATGCGGTGTTGCGGCATAAGGGCCCGTATAGCGATATGCGGGCGGCGTATGAGTGGTTGTACGGGACCTGGCTCGTGCAATCGGGGCGTGAGGCTGCGGATGCGCCGGCGTTTGAAGAGTATCTGAATAGTCCGAAGGAGACGGCGCCTGCGGAGTTGCTGACGGAGATCTGTTTGCCGTTGGTTTGAGGGCTTCGTGCTGCGGTTGTGCGTGTTTACGCGGCGCGCTTTCGGATGCCTCTCTGGTTTTTATAGTCTTTGTATATGTATACGTAGTAATAGTTAACAAGCACCTCGGTTGGCTGTGGATAACCTCGGACTTCGTTTACAGATCAACGGGCTGCGGAATCGATAACCCTGCGCGGTATACGCGGACTGACAGGCGGAGCCTGGGACAACTTTTCTGCTGCCCGGTTGAGCGGTGGGTTTATCAAGGTTTCGTTCACAGCGTGTGAGGTCGGTTGTACAGCAGTTGTCCAGAGGGCGGTGTGGATAACGTTCAGTCCGCGAGTTCATATGAGGTGCTGCGGCCGCCTGCCTCTGATTTTTTCAAAACACCGAATGCGATGAGTTCGCTGGTTTTGATCACGTCTTCGGTGAGCGCAGCACAGCTGGCCTCGCTCCGTAACGCCGGGCCGACATCGGCAAGACGCCCGAACAGCAGGCCTCGAGCTAGGGATACTTCCGCAAGCGGCGCTGCAAGGCGTGACAAGTCGTAGCGCCATGCGGCGCCAGTCGTGGGATTCCCAGATATATAGCCAATCTCCGCGATTCATGCGGAGATTATCGGAGCTTTTCTCCGCATGAGAAAATTATTCTCCGCGAATTTTTGCGGAGAACTGCCAGACTATTCACGGCAAGCACGCTAGTCGCTTGCCAATGCTGTTTGTGGAACGGGATCGCAGCGGCTGGATCAGCCTCCGGAAGCGGTAGAAGATGCGATTCGAATCATCTGATAAAAGTAGATGTAGTTTCATCGGCATTGCAGGGAGTGGCCGACGGACCAAAAGCGTGAACTATCATCGAAGTTTTCGATGCCGCGACCGTCTCACCCATTTAACGCCAGCACCATGAACTTCGACTATCACACGCTCGACCTGTTGCGGCAGAACCATCCTGCATGGCGGTTATTGCGTGCGGAGCACGCGCCACTCGTCGCGAGCTTTCTGCATCGAGTTTTTACGCTGCCCAACGTACGCGTGATAGGGCAAGCGAATTTGACCGAGGCACTCGAAGACGAGCTATTCGTCTTGCGCGAACAGCTCGGGCCCTCCGCGTTTCCGAAAACCGCGTCCTACTATCTCAACGAATGGGCCGCCAATGACAAAGGCTGGTTGCGCAAGTTCTATCAAGACTCCGACGAACCGTTTTTCGATCTGACGCCAGCGACGGAAAAAGCCATTGCGTGGCTCGGCACGCTGACCGAGCGTAGCTTCATCGGTACCGAATCGCGATTGCTCACAATGGCAAATTGAGCGATTCGTTTAACGAAGACTGAGAACTGTTTTTTTTGGAAAAAATTATAGTCTTCGGGAATTGATGAAACTTGTTTGATTGCAACACTTGGTTCGGCAACAATCCGTGGCTCAATTTGTCCGTCACAAGTATGCACGGCGTGCTGACAAAATTGCCCGGCCGCTGCTGTGGGTCAGTAATGTCAGCGGGCGGCCCGTTCTTTGAAGTCCCGACGCACGGTACCGCACAAATCAGCCAATACCAGACGAACCCATTGTCGAAATCAGCGCCGCACCACACGACGTCTTGTGGCCATCAAACGCCACCGGCTTGCCATCGATCACCACGTTTGGGTCGCCCTCAACGATGACGCAATCATGATGGTCGGAAACCGGACAAGTGCACTGATCACCGACACGCGCAACGCCCTTGTCCATCACTCTGGAGGTATCACTACCTGTGACCACCTTGCCGCCGTGACTAGTACCGTCTCCAATACGGATCACTCCGCGCATGCACTCCTCCTCGAGTTTCATTGTCGTCGTTCAATGATCGGGCATGACCGAGTCTACTGCGCGGTGATAAACGGATTGTCGCCGGCGCGAGCCACGTTTTCGGTTTTCGCAGCGGGCGATGGCGGACTGACAATGACGATACTGGCATCCCCACTCGGGCCACGATTTACAGTAGCACTTGCCCCACCTTCACTGTAGCTGGCGATCAGGCCGAGCCCTAATTGAACCATCGGCGAGCTCACCCCGGTATTACCAATCCGCCCGCCAATGTCATAACCCTCCTTGGCGTCTGTCAGGCTTGGGCCAGACGGCGCGGCTTTTGCGAACGCCTGGCTTAGCGGGGCCACCCACTGTCGATCACCCGTAGTGTCGTAGAACACACGATGGATCCTCTCTCCATCAGGAAGCGCGTTCAACGCCTGCTCCCATCCAGTTTTCAACACCTCAACTTCGGCAGCACTATTCAGGGGCTTACCATTTTCGTCAGTCAGCTTGATAGCTACAGGGCGATGAACGTAGCCAAGCAACGGTGCATCGTCAAACTGCTTAAGTTGCCAATTCGTCCACCGCACGGGTACATACGGCGTAGGCGTGAATTGTCCCGGACCTTGGTTACCGGCCTCTTTCCACAATTCCGGCAACTGCCGTTGCCACCAAGCCGACTGCATGGTGCCTATCGATTTTGCCGAATCTCCCAGACCATCGGTCGCAACCTGATGCTTGTAAAAGGCGCGAAAATCGTCGGGACCATCTCCGTCGTTTTTCTCCCAATACAGGTTCCACAGCTTGATGACGTCGTACTGCGTGCTGTCGTTGTCTACGGCTTCGGTCTGTTCTACGGCAAACGGCCTAATCGATTTATCAACTCTGTCTGACCGGGACACAAGCATTGCTACAGCGCTGTCGGGCAGGGCCGGGACAATATGGCCATTCTCCAATCTGCCGCTTCCTGGGGCTTGCAAAAGCCGCCGAGTCATGGACCCATCGAGACTAAAAACCAATGCGGCAGGCACATCGGGATGCGCATCGAAGAAGTCAAAGAGCCGTTGAACCATCGCCCCGCCGTCGTCCGTGTTAGCGTCTCGCTCCCAAAGAAACAGGTGGACCCCGAGGCCAGCCTGTTGGCGCGCAGCAGCAATGTTAGCCGCGGCTCTGAAGCTGTTCGACCGGTCCTTTGGGGGGCCCCATACGATTACTGGAACCGGCCACCGTTCAACCGCTCCGTGAGCCGCCTGACCAAATGCCATCCCAGTAGCGAGTGTCAGGTCACTCAGGCGAATGTCTGCGCTGTCGGTGTAGTCTTTAGGATCTTGAGACAGGAAGCTTGCGTGGTTGTCCGCCTTCGCTTCAATCTTTTTCCATATTTCCGTGTTGATGTTCTTTCCAATGACCGCTCCTAGACCACGTACTTCGAGGACAAAGCGAGGTCCAGTCAAGGCCAGCATGACAGCTTGCTGTTGCGTATCGCTCGACGCTACGGTCCCATGCGAAGAAGCCGCGACAGTCGTAGACGAAGAAACAGTCGTCGCCGAGGCAGATGTGCGATGCATCCACGCAAAGCTTGCTCCATAAATGACTATCACGACGGCAGAAAGCGTGAGCAAGCCGTTGCGGACTGTACTTCCCATGTTTGGAGCCTCCAGACCAGTGGTCTGCATGTATTGATAATGGCCGTACATTGCGTGGATAACCCACGCGATTGCACAAACTGCAAATACGGCAATGTACGGCCAAATGCGCGGCCTAGCCATCATGTCGGAAATCTCCCCCAATCAATAATCGGGGCCGGAGAAGGAGGGGCCGGATTTTTCTCCTGCGCCTGCGTCTCACTCGTGACGAGATCCGGCATCTTGAGCGATACGATTTTCTCGGAAGGAAATGTTCCGGATTGGTAGTACTCTGCAGTAGCGTCGATCAGGTCCTTTGCATGCTGAGAGAGTCGACCATGGTTCGGGTTTAGCTCCAATGCAGCCTTGGCAGCAGAATCGAGTTTCCAATCCCCCATTCGTATGAGAAGGTCACGCCAGTCCGGATCGTCAAGGCTCACGGCTTGACCGATTGCCACATCCATTGCCGTCACCCAGCGATGATTCTCTGGACTGTGCAAAACCGCAGAATGGTAGTTGTTATCGTCCCGGGCGTCCGGATCAGTCTTCATCCGCTTTCGCGCTTCATTAGGTGTTTCTTCGCGCTCCACGGTAAAGCCAGGCAGGAACGTTCTTGGCGTCACCCGCCAATTTTGCGACTGATCATTCACGTCTTTATTTGCGTTGAACGCTTCCTTGTATTTATCGACGTTGAGCACAGGCAACAGCGTATGTTCCACCGTTTGCCATTCAAAGGAAGCGTATTTGTTGCCAAGCGCGACATCCATCAGGACGTCGTCCGGTGCCACCTGACCGGCCCGATCGGCATACCCCGGCTTCGGGCCACCGCGGACAACTTCGCCGCCATACAGGTCAGGATCGCACGGTGGCTTGAGTTCCTCCCCGTTGATAAAACGGATGTCATTTCTCGTGTGGGAAACCTGCGTGGCCGCGTTGACCGCCTGAGCTTTCGCGCTTCCTAGCAGAGACCAACCGGCTTCTGGTCCGACACTGAGCCGTTCGTAGGCTTCACGAATTGGCACACGGGCTGGCGGCATTCCGACCAACGCTCTCTTATATTTCCCGTCAAAGTTATGGTCGCGCTCCATGCGCGTCCACATCCGCTGGTAGAAGCGTTTGCTTTTCAACTCCTCCATGGCCGGCAATTTTTCGTCGTAACTTTGTGGCCGTGTCCGATTCGGATCCCAATAGTATGCGTCGGTGTGCACGTAGTCCGGCACCCCATATGTGCCGATACCTCGAATATTTGACAACGCAACAACCGTGTCTTCGGGGCAGAAATAAAGATAGACCTTGCCGCGGTTATCGCGTTCGTCGAACGTGATCCAGTTTTTGCCACCCTTGTCTTTACGCGTCCCTTTCGTAGGCGTCCACCCCTTCCCCGCGCGCCCGCCGTGCCGCTCGTGCGCAATAAGTAGTTCAGCTAGCTGTGGAACCGAGTAGGGTTGCTTCGTCACTTCGTTAACGATATCAACGAGTGTCTTGAGTTTTGCTCTCGCAGTTTGAGAAGATTCCTCAGTCGTGTAAACACTGTATGGGCTGTCCACCATGATCACGCAGTCAGCGCAACGTTGCCCTCGTTGAACAAGCAGCGCCTGAGCCAGAAGAGTAATAATCGTCCCCTGGCTATGCCCCAGCACAGTAATGGTGTCATTGACGGGCTTTAAATTCGCGGCACTCGCAGCTCCAGAGGGTTTGATGCCTCGAATGGTACTGATCAAGGTTGCCAGACGTTCGGCCGCAAGCACAAAATACCGGCGCTCCGGTGCATCTGCGATATAGACATAATTGCCAGAGGCTCCCGTATATGTCGCAGCCTTCCCTTTGAACGGTGCCTTAAATCCGGCGCCATACATGTCCGGGATGTTGTTGGTTGCATTCGCAAAGAACCCGCCTGCCTTGGCGAAATGTTTGTCTAGCCGGTTACCTTTTTTATCCTGATACTGACCACGAACCCTGACTGCTTTATTGTTTTTATCTTTTGCAATGTCGGTGTTTTTGGGTCTGTATCCCCAATAGAAAGGGATAAATACGCTCTTGGTATTTGGAGCTTCGCTGCGCTGGTACTGGTAAGTGTCTGGATCGGAAAGTACGCTGTTGTCCGACACTTCAGCGTTCGGCTTTGATGCTGCGGCCTGATACTGCACCCCATACGAGCCAGCTTGCAAATCACCACCGCGCGACAAGCGCTCATTCAGCCCTTGGCACACGCCCTTTTCGACAGTTTCGTAGACAGCACCTGGATCGTTGACACCGTGAATAAAGATGACGATACCGGGAAGGTCGCGTGCCAATTCGGCCGGGCGATCTCCTGGACGGTTTGCCATTGTGACAGCCGCGACATTATTTACCACGTGGTGCGTTTGGTCCGTTTCCGCCATGATATCCCCGTGCTCCCAGTTACAGCTTTGGTTTGAGAATGTCGATTTTAAGGATGCGCATTGCGTCGTCCTTGACCAGCTCGGTCAAACCGTTTGCATCGCTCTTGCCTTCAATCACACGACCGTCGTCCGTTGTGATGCGATAAGACTGATTGGCGGCTGGAGAAGGCGCGTCCTGCGTGTCACCAGGGTAGTGCAACCGAAAGCGCTGGTCTGTAGGTGCGGTCGCGAAAGAACTTTTCGTCGCCTGATCGGTAGACGGACCTGACCATTGATGCGACGCCGCGAGAATTTTCGCATCACCTTTGGTTCCGAGCGTCACTCCGCCACCTATCTTGAGATAGCTGCCGTCCTCGGCCACAATCCGTATAGAAGGGCCAGTAATGACTATTTCTCCTTCGTTGGTGCCGAGACGGATGCCCTTCTGCGCATTGGCGGTGAGTTCATCCGTCTGCGCTTGCAGGACCACCGGCCCTTGATTCGCTATAGCCTTGATGCCTTGAGCACGGGCGAACAACTGCATACCTTCTCCCGCGGTGGCACTGAATCGTTGACCGCTCACCAGTTGCATATGCTGCTGCGCCACCTTGTCGATGTTCTCGCCGGCATACATCACATGTGTCTTCGGTGTAACGTCAACCGATCCTGCCGTGGAACCAAACGCCATGAGCGCCTGCGCATCTGAAGCCCCAGACGTGGACGCGTTAGCGGAGGCGCCAGTGGCGGCATCCCAGTTCTTCAGGGCAGATGCAAGTTGCGTTTGCGCTGTAGCGTCCGTAGCTTGACCACCGTGCTGGCCCGCGTACTCGCCGAGTGACTTGAATAGTTCGGTACACTCGCTGAGCAGCTGGTTCAGTTCATCGCGATCGAGATGTTTTCCAGCAGCTTTCGTACGGGCATACGTCGTAAGCAAAATACCTTTTGCCGCACGCAGGGATGCGGCGGCGTCCGTTCGCAGTTCAGCACCTTCTCCTCGTGCATCGCCGTTGCCCCCGGTCCGTGGCTGAGTCAGGAATCCGAGATTGAGTTCGCTTGCAGCATGTTCGCTCGCCAGCTGCGTGCTAATCTGCCCTGCCGTGTCGTCAAAGCGCAATTGGTTATACCGGTTGCCTTTGATCTCCTTTGTTTTTACTCCCGACAAAAACCTGTTTCCGGGTAGCGAGCCAGTGTGACTGAATGTGGCTGGTGTGTTCGGTCCGTTGTGCAGGACACCTGTAACAAACATCTTGTCGGGATCGCCGCTCAGGAAGTCGAGAGCGACCTCCATCCCCACGCGCGGCAAGGTGTCGTGTCCGTAGTTGGTTCCAGCCAGGCCGCTGCTTACCCGTACAAAGGCACTGTCCTTATCCGTTCCGCTTGTACCGGCGCCCTGTGCATGGGCGTGATCATCCGGATCGAGGCCTTGAATCTGGACTTTGATACGTCCCAGCTCATCGCAGTACACCTCCTCTCCGGCAGGGCCAACAACCAGCGCAGTAATCGGATAAACCCGAGGCAGGTCGATTCGCGGATCGTAGGCCGGTGTGAGAGGAACGCCACGTTGCACGCAGCTAAAGGTGTTTTCGTAACGTGTCTCCACCGTCGTCCTGGAGTTAGTTTGAGGCGCTTGAGTATCTGGCCGTAGTGCATCAAAGCGCCAGCGGTTCGCTTCCAGCAACAATTGCGCGCGCTCGTCTAACTCCTTTGGCAAACTGTTTTCACCTCGATGATGCAGCCTCGTGACCAGGAATTGGCGCTGTTCCTGCGGCCGGGTATCTACTTCCGGATGGCCTGTAAGCTCAAACCAACGGCCGACGGCCAAGTCCCGTACTCCGCCGACAGCATCGATGTTGGCCGCCTGCAACTCATGCGCAAGCATGCGAGCTTTACTGACCCGCTCGTAATCCGACCAGGAGTCTCCGGCATGCGGCACATCAATCACTGAATCGCGCAGTAGTTGACCCAAGTCGTTTCCGGCTTCACCTTGGTCGACAATGCTGGTTTCACTCGCCTGCGCCACTGCGGCACTCTTATAGTCCCAACTTACACGCTGGATGGCACCAGGAACCAACTGACGTGATGCCGACCACAGGGTGATCGAATCCCGTTCCTCGGTGGCGGCGTCACGGTGATAGCGCACCGTGCCAGCGGATGACCTTTGCAGCTTCATCGGATCATCAAGCAAAACAAGCGTATGGACGGGCACATCGCTATTCCCATTGCTCGCGGGATCCTGTCCTCGCTTGCCGGCTGCGGTGAACCACGCAATTCCGTCGCGGCGACATAGCCGCCGGATGAAGTCAGCGTCCGACTCGTGGAACTGGAATATCGTTTCTCGCACGGGATATTTCGTTCGGTCCACTGCCGAAAGGTCGAAATCAAAGGCTCGCGCCAACGCCGGGCTTTTCTTTTGCCATTCGCCAAGCAGTTTTTCAATTACATCTGGTACGTTTAGCGTACGAAATATGCGGGAGTTCGTGCGTCGCTCAAGGATGGACAGCGCATCACGGATTGTGAGCTGATAGGTCGACAATGAGCCGTCCGACTGTCCGGCCCGCACGTCCGTCACAATTCCGCAAATCGAATGCAGGGCTCCCCGATCCGTTACCAACTGCACCGAAAGAGGCAAACCGATGAAGGCATTCAGAGGAAGATCCGCTCGTGTCGAGAGGCACGTCACGTGCCCCTCGATCCCGGCACATAGACCTTCGCTAATGTCGATACGCTGGGCGATCAGAACCTGCTCAAGCGTTTGCTGGGCGTTGCCCCAATGCAGACGGAATGATCGGTTCGACTGGGTTAACGCGGGCGACGCAAACGCACGTAGAAGGTCAGCGGCATTCATGGGTCAAGTCTCTATAGTTTGATACCACCGAACCCGGCATTTGCCCGCAGAGGGACGCGATTTCTCTCGATTGGCCGTGTTCACGGAGATACGAACTGACGTCCACAGCGGGGAACGTTGGCGACTGACAAAATCGTATCAAGTCAACAGATCGAAACTTATGTCGATTCGTGCTCACTCTTAACAGGTAATTCGCTCGCCCGTTTGAATTAGTGAGGATCACGATTATGTCCCGCGATCCCAAGCCGCCCTTTCTTAATACAACGCACCCCTCGTTATCGCGAGATCTTATCAAAAATAAGATGAATAACGTAGGTCTAAAGTTCGAGAAAAGGTTAAATCACAACCAGGACTTGCCGTCTTTGCGCCAGAAAGCGTTAGACCGGAATATATCTAGCAATTTGATGCGTATTGTTTAATTTCTTGTCGGACGAAGTGAGGTAATTCTTGCCAAAACTGGAGGGGCCCCGAAAAATATGGGAAAAATTCCCGGATAAAGGTGTATGTCGTATTCCTGTATTTTGAAACTTCTGTACTGGTATCAAATTCGCAATTAGGTAGTAGTGTGACGGCTCTCAATTGGTTTGGGCGGCAGCACCGATTTAACCAGGGACAAAGGAGTTGCATTCCCTTAGCGCATAGGAAGATCCGTTTGGTGATTGAGCTTGGTTCGCCACGCGGCGGTCTGGTTCGGATTCAACCACGATGGACAAGCCTCGACGATGGCGGACCGACCAGGCGCAATGTCCCATCCATCGAATGGCCAGAAGTGCACCTTCTCGCCGAGTTCGCGATGCAGATAGAGCAGCCATGGAAGGCCGGAATGCGTCGACTTGGCAACGGCGCCCTGCACATCGAAGTGGAACACGGATTTTGCCCTGCATCGGTCCTCGGCGAGGCGTCGCCATGTCGAGTTGACTTGTCGTGCGCTGCCATTGCCGACGAGCCCATCCCGCACGAAATCGACGTAGACATGCTCGCCGTCTGTTGGCCAGTGCGCCTGGAAGTCTTCGAGGAACGCATAGCAGTTGGGACTGAGCGTATGCAGTGTCCAACGCTGGCGCCTATCGCCGCACAGCGGTCACACTTAGGTGAAGCGTGGAGCGCCCCCACTGTTTAGGCTAGCCCCGAAGAACTGAGTGACGAAATCAATGCGGCTCCGCATGAAGTCTTGTGGCCGTCGAATGCAACCGCTTTACCGTCGATCTTCACGCTTTCATCGCCTTCGACAATTACGCAGTCACGATGCCCGTCCATCGGGCAGGTGCACC
>NZ_JAQQBV010000047.1:0-44588 GCF_046030735.1 Paraburkholderia xenovorans | reverse complement strand
ACAAAAAAAATGAAAAACCCCCAACCGCCGTAGGCAAACCAAAAACCCCAAAACCCTGAAGAATCAGGCAAAAGTATCAACTAACCCAACACTCCGCCGCCCGGCAACCTGAACATCAGCAGCATCCCCGGCGGAAGCCTCAGCCCCACCAGCAGAAGACCCAGAACCAGATCGTGACCCAGACCCAGCACTCTGCTGCCCACCCCCCTGCCGGGGCGAAAACCCATCACTGACACTAGCGCTGCCAAGCCCAATCCCATTGGACTCCATCGCCTCCCGCAACTTCGGCAACGCCGCCTCGACGGCCTCTCTAACCTGCTGATGCTGCGAAACAAACAACGCATGCGCATGGTTATCCGCAACCTGCAGCACCACCTGCAACGGCCCAAGATCTTTCGGGTTCAAAGTCAACTCGGCACTCTGCGAATTCCCATTCGACAAAAACACCACCTTCTGACTCAATGCATCTTCCCAATCCGCCGTCCCCACGTGCGGCGCCAACGAATTCGCCGCCTCCGCCGCGCCAGCATTACCCGTCGTCTGCACCGCAGCAGTCGCGCTCGCAGCGCTAGCGCCAGCCTGCGTCGCGGCCAGCGCCGCCGTCGCCGCGTCCGCAGCACTCTTGAACGCCGCCAGATCGTCACCCTGTGCGCCGCCCGCCGCGGCCGTCGTCGCCAATGCATCCGCCGCGGATCTGGCCGCCGCCGATGGGTCGGCCGCCGTCGTCGCAGCCGCGTTCAACGCGCTCTTCGTCGCGCCCGATCCCTTGCCGTCACCGAACAATCCGCCCAGGCTCTTGCCGTCCGCCGTGCCGTTCAGGCCATTGTTGGCCGTCATGCCGCCATTCGCCAGGTTCGCCGCCGCGCCGCTCGCCAACGACTGTTGCGGCGCTACGCCCTGTCCGTTTGCCAGTGCAGCCAACGCCGCCTGCAACGCGTCCTGCGTCGCACTCGTATCCGTCGCGCTGGTTTTCTTGCCGGGGCTCGTGCCCGTCGTTCCGTCCGTGCCCGTGCCGGGCAGGCCGGCCGCAGCGTCGGCGAGCGCCGCCGCGGGATCGGTCGCGACCGGCGTCGCCGCATCGCTCGCGTCTGACTGTGCTTGCGCCTGCGCCTGCGCCTGGGCGGCCGCTGCGGCGGCTGCCGTGTTGGCGTCGGTTTGCGTCGTCGTGCTGGACGTTTTCGCCGGCGGCGCGGCCGGCTTGTCGTTGCCGGCCTGCTGGCTCGCATTCGCGGACGAATTCGACGACGACGCGCTCGTCGTGTTGCTGTTGTCCTTGTTGCTGTTCGAGGCGCTCGTGTTCTGCGTCGACGGATCGGCCGGCGGCGGTGCGTCGTGCACGCTCGACGAATTCGCCTGCGACGAACTCGATGAACTCGCCGATTGCGCAGGCGGTGCCGGCGGCGGCGTGCTCGCCTTTTGCGCGGCCGCGCTGTTCTGCTGAACGATGCTTTGCTGGAGCGTTTGCGAGAACGGCTGGGCGTTCGCCGCGGCGGCCATCGCCGCATTGGTGGACGAACTGCTGGCCGTGCCGAGCAACGAGCCGATCTGTGAAAGAAGCGACATAGGTGATCCTGTCAATCCGTCAAACGGGAAATTCTGCCGGTCGAGGCGGTCCGCAAGGCGTTAAACGCCCTCGGCGCGCATCCTCAGAATCCGGGCTGCGTGTTCGTCGGCGTCGCGTTGCTCGCGCCGCGCGACCGTTTTCGCCTCGGCGGCGTCGCCGCGCGCCTGCAGCACTTCATATGATCCGAGCTTCTGCTTCTGACGCTGCCAGTCGGGCTTCGCCGCCTCGACGCGCGCATCGGCCGTCAGCAGCAGATTGCGCTGCTGTTCGATCGCGGCGTCCAGCGTGTCGATGAACGCCTGAAAATTGCGCATGTTGCCGGCCGGCATCCCATTCTGAGCAGTCGCGGTGAAACGCGCGTGATATTCGTCGCGATACTGCACCAGCGCGTCGAGCTGCGACTGCACTTCGCCGCGCTCGCGCTGTGCGCGGCCAAGGCGTTGCGCGGCGGCGTCCACATCGTCTTTGGCGAGACCGATGAGTGTCTTGATCGGGAAATGTTTCGCCATCGTCAGCCTCCTTGGGCAAACAGCGCGTCCAGCATCTGAAGACTCGGTTCAAAGTTCGCGCATTCGCGAAAACCTTGCTGCAAAAATGCTTCCATTCGCGGATACAGCGCAATCGCACGGTCGAGCAACGCGTCGCGCCCGCTCGAATAGGCGCCGACGTTGATCAGATCGCGGTTGCGCTGGTAGCGCGACAGCATCTGCTTGAACATACGCGTCTTATCCAGATGGTTATCGTCGATCAGCGCGGTCATTGCCCGGCTTATCGACGCTTCGATGTCGATCGCCGGATAGTGGCCGGCCTCGGCGAGCGAGCGCGACAGCACGATGTGACCGTCGAGAATCGCCCGCGCGGAGTCGGCGATCGGGTCCTGCTGGTCGTCGCCTTCGGTCAGCACGGTGTAGAACGCGGTGATTGAACCGCCGCCCGCCGGACCGTTGCCGGTCCGCTCGACGAGCGCCGGCAGCTTGGCGAACACCGAAGGCGGATAGCCCTTGGTGGCGGGCGGCTCGCCCACGGCCAGCGCGATCTCGCGCTGCGCCATCGCATAGCGGGTCAGCGAATCCATCAGCAGCAGCACGTGCTTGCCCTGGTCGCGGAAATATTCGGCCAGCGAGGTCGAGTACGACGCGGCCTGCATCCGCAGCAACGGCGACACGTCGGCCGGCGCGGCGATCACCACCGAGCGCGCAAGGCCTTCCTCGCCGAGAATCTGCTCGATGAACTCCTTTACTTCGCGGCCGCGTTCGCCGATCAGGCCGATCACGATCACTTCGGCGCTGGTGTAGCGCGCCATCGTGCCGAGCAGCACCGATTTACCGACGCCCGAGCCGGCGAACAGACCCATCCGCTGCCCACGGCCGACGGTCAGCAGCGCGTTGATCGCGCGCACGCCGACGTCGAGCACCTTGTGAATCGGCTCGCGGTGCAGCGGGTTGATGACCGGCGCGGACAGCGGCGCATCGGCGTGTGCGCCGAGCGGGCCGAGCCCGTCGAGCGGGCGGCCCGATGCGTCGAGCACGCGGCCGAGCAATTCCCAACCGACCGGCAGACGCTTCGCGCCCGCCATCGGGTCGGCGATCGGCGCGCTTTCGAGCGGAAACACACGGGCGCCGGGCAACAGGCCGATCACTTCGGTGGTCGGCATCAGGAACAGCTTGTCGCCGGAGAAACCGACGACTTCGGCTTCGGCCATCGGCAACGAACTGCCGGCCGGCAGTTCGATCATGACTTCGGCGCCCACCGACAGGCGCAAACCGACCGCCTCGAGCACCAGTCCCGCGGCGCGCGTGAGGCGGCCGCATGCGCGCATCGGCTTGGCGATCGCGTTGCGCGCGCGCAGCGCGTCGAGACGGTCGCGCCACGCTTGCATGTGCGGGTTGCTGTCGAGAGCGGGATCGTAGGGGGCGGAGGAATGTGATTCGGGACTCGAAGGAACGGTATCCGCGGCGTCGGACTCAGGGGTTGATGGCGCAGCAGCGCCTTTCGCCGCTTCCCCGGCAGCCGGCTGCCCGGCGTTGGAGTCGGCGTTGGAGTCGGCGTCGCGCAGCGCGGCGTCGATGGCCGCGACTGCCGCCGCGGCGGACGTCGCCGTGGGCAACGCCGGCGGCGCAAGCGGCGGCTCTTCCGCCAGCGCCTCCGCACCGAACGACGCCAGCGCCAGCTCGCGTTCGAGCGGCGTCAGATCGCTGGCGCGGATTTCTTCGAGCGTCGGCTTCACCATGTGCTCACCTTGCCGAGTGCGGCGGCGACGCGTTCCCAGCGCGTGTCGATACCGGAGTCCACTTCGCCGGAGCCGGCCTGCGCGCGACAACCGCCGCGCTCGACCGACGGATCGGTGCGCACGGTCCAGCCGCGCGTTTGCAGTTCTTCCATCAGATACGCTTCGACCACCGGCAGATCGGCCGGGCTCACGATCAGCGCGGGCGCGCCGACCAGCGTGGGCTCGGCGGCCAGCACCTCGCGCGCGGCGGCGATCAGCGCAGTCGGGTCGTGCTGCACGTGCTGGCGCACGACCTGTTGCGCGATGTCCAGCGCGAGCGCGACGAGCGTTTCCGAAATGACGGCTTGCGCGCCCTGCAACGCGGCCTTGAAAGTTTCGGCGAGCGCGGCAAGACGCGCCGCTTCTTCGCGCGCTTCACTCTGGCCCTGCTCGAAACCCTGCGCGTGACCCTGGTCGTAACCGGCCTGATAACCGAGCGCCTGACCGGCCACGTGGCCGGTCGCGACGCCCTGAGCGTGCGCCGCGTCGCGCAGGCGTTCGAGTTCCGCTTCGAACGCGCCGTCGTCGACTTCGGGTTCGGGCGGAGCCGGGGGCGCCGGATCGAACGACGCCATCTCCCAGCGCTGATAGGCCGAAAGTCTCGGCTTCGCCGGGGAGTCCTGATCAGACATAAGCATCTTCCGCCTTGCCGCCTAGAACGATCTGGCCGCTTTCCGCCAGGTTGCGCACGATCTGCAGGATGCGGCGCTGTTGCGTCTCGACTTCGGAGACGCGCACCGGACCGCGCGCATCGAGGTCTTCGGCGAGCAGTTCGGCGGCACGCTGCGACATGTTCGACAGGAACTTCTGGCGCAGCGCGGGCGGCGCGCCCTTCAGCGAGATGATCAACGCTTCGGACTCGACTTCCTTCAGCAGCAACTGGATCGCGCGGTCTTCCAGATCGAGCAGGTTCTCGAACACGAACATCTGATCGATGATCTTCTGCGCGAGTTCCGCGTCGTACTGGCGAACGTTCTCGATCACGCCTTCTTCATGATTGCTCGACATGAAGTTGAGAATTTCAGCGGCCGTGCGGATGCCGCCCATCGGGCTGCGCTTCAGGTTGTCGCTGCCGGACAGCAGGCCCGTCAGCACGTCGTCGAGTTCGCGCAGCGCGGCCGGCTGGATGCCGTCGAGCGTCGCGATCCGCAGCAGCACGTCGTTGCGCAGTCGCTCCGTGAAGCACGCGACGATTTCCGACGCCTGATCGCGGTCCAGGTGCACGAGAATGGTCGCGATGATCTGCGGGTGCTCGTTCTTGATCAGTTCGGCGACCGCCGCCGAGTCCATCCACTTCAGGCCTTCGATACCGCTGGTATCGCTGCCTTGCAGAATCCGGTCGATGATCGCGCCGGCCTTGTCGTCGCCGAGCGCCTTGGTCAGCACCGAGCGAATGTACTCGTTCGAATCGAGCGACATGCCGGTGTGGGTTTCCGCCTCGCGCACGAACTCCTGCAAGACCTCGTCGACCTGCTCGCGCGTCACGCTTTTCAGCGCGGCCATCGCGACGCCGATCTTCTGGACCTCGCGCGGTCCGAGGAACTTGAACACCTGCGCGGCTTCTTCCTCGCCGATCGACATCAGCAGGAGCGCGCTCTTCATTACGCCTTCAGCGCTCATCGGACACCCAGTTTTTCACGACGGTTGCAACGATCTTCGGATCCTGACGCGCGATGTTGCGCGCGAATTCCAGGTTCCGCTCGTATTTGTGTTTCGCGTTTTCGAGCGCGAGCATTTCGCTGTCGGTTTCGATCTGGACCACCGCGCCTTCGCGTTCGGCGGCCGGAATGCCGTCGAGCAGCACCGGTTCGTCGTCCGGGGAAGCCAGCGCGGCGACCGCGACCGGCTCCGGCGGCGGGAACGCGCGGCGCAGCGCCGGCTTCACCATCACGAAGTAGAGGAACAGGGCGACCGCGCCGATGCCGAGGTAAGTCGCGATCTGCTTGTAGAGCGCGATCATGTCCGGCGTGCGCCACCACGGCAGGTCGGCGTCCGGGTCGACGTCGGCGGTGAACGGGCTGTTGACCACGTTGACCGAGTCGCCGCGCGCCTGGTCGAAGCCCATCGCGTCCTTCACCAGCTGGTTGACCTGCGCGAGCTTGTCGGCGGTGACCGGCTGCATGGTCGCGTGACCCTTCCCGTCGATGACCCGCAAATAGTTGACCACCACCGCCACCGACAACCGCTTGATGCCGCCCATCGGCTGTTCCAGATGGCGCACGGTTTTGTCGAGTTCGTAGTTGGTGGTCGCGTCCTTGCGGTCGCTGACCGGCGTGGTCGTCACGCCGCTCGCGCCGTTGGGCGCATTGATCGGCGCCGAGGCCGGCTGCGGCGGCTGGTTCGACAGCGCGCCCGGCACGCCCGACGCGCCGGCTTGCGACATTTCGGTCGCGGTGCTGGTCTGCTGGCTGCGGATCGCGGCCTGCTGCGGATTGCCGTTCGGGCCGTAGTTTTCCGAGGTCTGCTCGCTGCGCGAGAAGTCGATGTCGGCGCTGACCTGCGAGTGCGCATTGCCGGAGCCGAACAGCGGAGCGAGGATCGCGTCGATCCGCTGCTGGGTGCTGCGCTCGATCTGCTGGCGATACTTGAGTTGCGACGCGTCGAGGCCGCTGCCGGTGGACGGCTGGGTCAGCAGGTTGCCGTCCTGGTCGAGGATCGTCACGCCTTTGACCGGCATGTCCGGCACCGCCGACGCCACCATATGGGTGATCGCCAGCACCTGGCCTTCATCGAGCGCGCGGCCCGGATACAGGTTGACCAGCACGGAGGCCGACGGCGCTTCCTTGTCGCGCACGAACACGGACGGCTTCGGAATCGCCAGATGCACGCGCGCCGACTTCACCGACGAAATCGATTCGATGGTGCGTTCGAGCTCGCCTTCCAGCGAGCGCTGATAGTTGATCTGCTCGGCGAACTGGCTGATGCCGAACTTCTGGTTGTCCATCAGTTCGAAGCCGACCGAGCCGCTCTTGGGCAAGCCTTGCGACGCGAGGCGCAAGCGCATTTCATGCACCTGGTCGGCCGGCACGAGGATCGCGCCGCCGGCGTCGGAAAACTTGTACGGAATGTTGGCCGCCTGCAGCGCGGTGATGATCGCGCCGCCGTCGCGGTCCGACAGATTGCTGTAGAGCACCTTGTAGTCCGGCGCGCGCGACCACAGAAACAGGCCCGCCACGATCGCGACCAGCAACGCGACTGCAAAGATCAGCGGCGCGCGCGGGTTACCGCGCATTTGCGTGAGGCCCGACAGGCGCGCCCCGAAGTTGCCGCCCAGGTTGCCCCCGAGCCCGCCGAGGTCGGCTGCGCCGCCGGCCTGGCCGGCACCGGCCGCACCGGCGCCGGGCTGCGCGCCGGCGAGGCCCATGCGGGCGTCGGGGTTGATCAAAGAGTTGGCTGACGAATCCATGCGTCGGGTTTCTCCGGAATGCTTTTGCGTTCTGCCGCCAGCCGCCGCACCGAGGGTCGGCGGGCGTGCGGACAGACACTTTCACCCTTGAAATTATCCGCACCGGCGAGCGAGCCGATTGCTTGAATAGAGCGGGGTTTCCCCCCTAGTTTCGGGGCTTTCCCTAAAGGGCCGCTGCTATGCTTTCATCCCAGATCGGTACGGTATGGCATGCCGGTCGTCATTCCCCTGGAGAGAACATGACTATGCCCGTGAACGCGCTTTCGTCGGCGCTGCAACAGATGCAGTCGATGGCGGCGCAAGCGGCCGGCAGCAGCAATACCGTCGCAGACCAGTCCGGCGCCGCGACGGCGAGCGGTTTCGCCTCGGCGCTGAAGGCTTCGCTCGACAAGATCAGCGGCGACCAGACCAAGGTAGCCGGCGAAGCCCAGGCGTTCGAACTCGGCGCGTCGAACGTGTCGCTGAACGACGTGGTGGTCGACTCGCAGAAGGCCAACATCGGCTTCCAGTTCGGCCTGCAGGTGCGCAACAAGCTGGTGTCGGCCTACAACGACATCATGCAGATGACGGTATGAGCGTGGCTCGGGCGGCAACGCAGGTTCGCCCGTCCCGAGTCCCGTGTGTCCGAAGCCCTGCCATGCGGCCGAAGCGTTGCCGCGGCGCCGCGTTCCTTAATCCTCCTTACCCGGCCTAAAGCTTTCCCGCTGCGTATCCGATAACCAGATACAGGCAGAAATCGGGGTGCGGCAGCGTGCCCGGATGGGGGGCCACGACCAACCGCAATGCAATCAAGGAGGAGCGCCGATGTTTTCCCCAGGACACTCTGGAGCCAATGCGTACGCACGCGTCGGCGTCGAGACAGGGGTGATGGGCGCGAGTCCGCATCGTCTGATCGTGATGTTGTATCAGGGCGCCCGTCAGGCGATTTCGCAAGCGCGCATGCATATCCAGCAGGGCAATGTGCCGGGTCGTGGAGAGGCGATCGGCAAGGCGATTCAAATCGTCGAAAGCGGGCTGCAACAGTCGCTCAACCTCGAGGCGGGGGGCGAAATTGCGGAGCGGTTGAACGCGTTATATGGCTATATGTCGCGTCGTCTGCTCGAAGCCAACATAAAACAAAGCGAGGCGATGCTGGTCGAGGTCGACGGCCTGTTGGCGACACTCGAAGAAGCATGGATCGGGATCGCCCCGGAGATCGCGCGGATGGCAGCCCAGCCGGCCGCGGAAAGCATGAGATGACATCGAACGCAGAATATTTCGCCCGCTACGAGGCGATCGCAGCGATTTCCCGCCGCATGCTGACGGCTGCGCGGCGAGCTTTGTGGAACGATCTGGTTCATTTGCAGGAGGAGTACCGGCATCTGGTGGAGACATTGAGCGACGCCGAGATCGACGTCAAACTCGACGATTCGGAGCGCCTGCGCAAATACGCGCTGATCCGGCAGATTCTCGCGGACGACGCCGCGATCCGCGATCTCGCGAATCCGCGCATGGCCAATCTGTCCGCGCTGTTCACCGGACGTCCGACCCGGATGCTCAAGGAACTGTACGGGGTGCGTTGAGGGTAGCGTCCCCGCGAACCTGTTTGATCGCGCCAGAGCCGCGTGAACGCGCCGACGCAAATGTGACCAAGGAATCGGGATGAACGGAATCGACGCGGCCGTCACTTCGCTGCTTGCGAACCGGGTCGACAGTCTGCTCAATATTGCGCCGGGTAGCGCGACGGCTTCGCAGACCGGCGCAGCGGGCGTCGACACCGCGCCCGCCACCGTTGCGCCGATCGTTACGCCGACGCCGCAGGCGTCCGCGCAAACCGCGCTGTCCGCCGTGGCGCTGACGCTCGACGCGATCGTGCGCTCGGGCGGCGAAGCGACACCCGCCGTGCTCGGTCAGACGCCGATCTGGCCGGCCGCGCCGGCGCTCGATATCGAAATCGACGCGCTGCCGTTGTTCGAGGCGGGCTCGGCCGCCGCCTCTTCCACCGCCAATCCGAATGCCGGCAGCGCCGCCGCCACTGCGGCGGCCGCCAACGTGGCCGCCGCGCAGGTGCCGGTCGCGGCGCTTGCCGCCGCGCTTGCACAGACACTCGGCGACAGCGGTCTCTTCTATGAAGCGCATCTCGCGCAGTGGCTCGCCGGTCAGCGTTCGCCGGCCGACCTCGCCGGCGAGCCGCAAAACAAGCTGGTGGCCGCAGCCGCCCAACTTCCACTCGACTGGGTCAGCGACGGCGATCCGGCCTCGCAGCCGAATCCGGGCGCGAACGGTACGCCTCGCCAGGGGATGGGCGCGGCGCCCAACGGCGCGCAGGACGGCAGTGCCGCGCGCGCGATGCCGTCGATCCAGACCGCGCAGGCAGCACGCTTCGTCGCGGGCGAGGTGCTGGCGAATTCGCTGTCCGACCTGAATGGCAAGAGCGCGCCTTCGAATCTGCATAGCGGGTCGGCGCAACAGGCCGGCGACGGCACCACCCAATCTTCGCAATCGATGGCGGCCGCGGTGCATCCCGCGACCGTGGCGTTGGTACGCCAGCAACTCGACATGCTCGCGACCGGCCAGTTTCGCTGGACCGGCGAAGCGTGGCCGGGCGCCAAGCTCGACTGGACCGTCGAGCAGGACGGCGACGAATGGGATCGCGGCGGCGGCGGCGCGGCGAGCGAGGACGATCAGCCCTGGCACACACGCCTGACGCTGTCACTGCCGACGCTCGGCACCGTCGACGCCGAATTGACGCTCACCGGCACGCGGCTGGTGGCGCGCGTGCAGGCGAGTCCCGGCGGCGCGGCGCGGCTGGCGATGGAAGGTGAGAGTTTTCGTCAGCGGCTCGCGGCGGCGGGCATCGAATTGAACGGGTTGACGATCCGCGAGATCGGCGGCGGCGCGCCGGCTGCCGCGGCGAGCGGACCGGGCGCCGCAGCGGCTGCGCAGGCGGCGGCATCGGCCTACGCGCGTTCGGCTTCGGGCGCGAAGGCGGGTGCGGCGGCCGGCCGTGCGTCACGCGCGGCGGCGTCCGACGATTTCGACTGGGACATGTGATGGGCGTCGCGCTATGAGCCGTAAACACCGCCGCAGCGCGGCTGCGCTTGCCTATGATCCGAGAGGCGCCGACCCGGCCCCGCGCGTGATCGCGAAGGGTTACGGGATGCTGGCCGAGATGATCGTGCAGCGCGCGAAGGAAGCGGGCCTGTATGTGCACGAGGCGCCGGAAATGGTGTCGCTGCTGATGCAGGTCGATCTCGACACACGGATTCCGCCGCAGCTTTATCAGGCGGTAGCGGAATTGCTCGCGTGGCTGCATCGGCTGGAAAGCGGCGCGGCGGAGGAGCCGGTGAATACCGGTAGTACCGGCAGCACCGCCGTGGCGGATGTCACCGACGTGGTCGCCACGGAAATCGAAGGCGATGGCACGGCGCGCTGAGCGCGCGTCAGAACCGCATCATCAACTTCAGCAACGCGTTCACCCGTTTGCCGTACGGCGGCGAAATCCAGCCGCGCGCGTTCAGACGCGCCTGCGTCAACACCGGCTTCATCTTCGAGAAAGTGACGAAGCCTTCGTAGCCGTGATACGCACCCATTCCGCTCGCGCCGACGCCGCCGAACGGCAGGCTTTCGCACGCCAGATGCATCAGCGTTTCGTTGACCGCCATGCCGCCCGCGATCGTGTCGTGCGTGACGCGGTCGATCGTGGCCGGATCGTCGGCGTACAGATACAGCGCAAGCGGGCGAGGGCGCGCGTTGATGTACGCGATCGCGTCGTCGAGCGTGTCGTACGGGACGATCGGCAGCAGCGGTCCGAAGATTTCCTCCTGCATCAGCGCGCTTTCGTCCGGTGCGTTCGTGACCGCGACCAGCGGGAAGCGGCGGCTCGCCGGATCGGGCGTGCCGTCGGCGAGCAGGTGAAGTTGCGCGCCGGCGGCCGCGGCTTCGTCCGCGAGACGTTGCAGGCGCGCGAAGTGCCGCTCCGAAATGATCGACGTGTAGTCGAGATTGCTCGCGAAGTCCGGATACATTTTCGCCATCCGCGCGCGCGCCCGTTCGATGAACGCCTGTTCCTTGCCGCGCGGCACCAGTACGTAATCCGGCGCGATGCAGGTCTGGCCGCCGTTGAGCGTCTTGCCCGCAACAAGGTTGTCCACCGCGTTGTCGAAGCGCGCATGCGCGCCGATCAGCGCCGGCGACTTGCCGCCCAATTCGAGCGTGACCGGCGTCAGATGCTCAGCGGCCGCGCGCATCACTTCATGGCCGACCTTGGTCGAACCGGTGAACAGCAGATGATCGAACGGCTGCGCGCTGAATGCGGCGGCGAGCGCCGCGTCGCCGTTCACGACCGCGACGTGATCGCGCGCGAAGCTCTGGCCGATCAATTGCTCGAATAGCGCCGACGTGCGCGGCGTCAATTCCGACATCTTGATGATCGCGCGATTGCCGGCGGTCAACGCGCTGATCAGCGGACCGGCCGCGAGCAGCACCGGATAATTCCACGGCACGATGATGCCGATCACGCCGAGCGGCTGCGGCACGACTTTCGCGCGCGCCGGCATCAGCCATTTGTTGGTGCTGCGGCGCTGCGCTTTCATCCAGCGTTTGCCGTGCCGGAGCGCCGCATCGATCTCTTCCTTCACCAGCAGGAATTCGGCGAGCAGCACTTCCTGTTTGGCGCGATTGCCGAAGTCGGCGTTCATCGCGTCGGCCAGCGCGTCGCGGTTGTCGAGCAGGACTTTGCGCAACGCCCGCAAATGCGTGGCGCGCATCTCCCACGACGGATACGGCGCGCGCAGATAAGCATGGCGTTGATCGCGCAGCAGCGCTTCGAGCGCGGCGACCTCGGGCAGATCGTTCTTCATAGGTGTTCTCTCCCTGATGGATGTCGATGCGCGTGAGCCGCGCTTATTGGTGTTGTGTTGGTGTCGATGTTATGGGCGCGGGGTGCCGACGGCCGTCACGCTGGAAAAGCCCGCGCGACGATCGCCGCATGATCGATCGACGCCGGCAGCGTGCCGTACACGCGACCGCTTTCGCCGCAACCGTCGGCGAGACGCGTGGCGATGAACGCGTCGGCAATGTCGGCGGGCGCGTGCTTCACGAGCAACGCCGCTTGCGCGATCAGCACGATCTGCTGCGCGATTCGCCGCGCCGACGCTTCGCGCGTGTCGGCCGCGCCGTTCAGCGTCGCGGCGAGTTTGCCGAGCGCGGCGCTCAATGCCGGTTGCCCCTGCGCATCCGCCTGCCACGACGCGAACAACGCCTGCGCGGCTTCGGGTTCGCGCTCCACTGCGCGCAGCACGTCCAGGCACATCACGTTGCCCGAGCCTTCCCAGATCGAATTCACCGGCGCTTCGCGATAGAAGCGCGCCATCGGAGCGGTTTCGACGTAGCCGTTGCCGCCCCAGACTTCCATTGCCTCGCCGGTGAATTCCAGCGCGCGTTTGCAGACCCAATATTTCGCCGCGGGCGTGACGATGCGCCGCCACGCGCGCTCGGCGGGCGACGCCGTGGCCGTGTCCGCGGAAGCCTCGAATGCGCGCGCGAGCCGCATGAACAGCACCGTGGCCGCTTCCGATTCGAGCGCGAGATCGGCCAGCACGTTGCGCATCAGCGGCTGGTCGGCGAGATGGCGGCCGAATGCGCTGCGATGCCGCGCATGGTGGATCGCCTGCACGAGCGCCGCGCGCATCAACGCCGCGCTGCCGATCACGCAATCGAGTCGCGTGTAGTTCGCCATCTCGATGATGGTCGGCACGCCCCGCCCTTCGTCGCCGATCATGATGCCGAACGCGTCGAAGAATTCGACTTCGCTGCTTGCGTTCGAGCGGTTGCCGAGTTTGTCTTTCAGACGCTGGATCTGCACCGCGTTCTTGCTGCCGTCCGGCGCGAAGCGCGGCACGAAGAAGCATGACAGGCCCGCTTGATCGTCGGTGCGGGCGAGCACCAGGTGCGCGTCGCATTGCGGCGCGGAGAAAAACCATTTGTGGCCCACCAGCCGGTATTCGCCGCCGCGGCCCGTGCCGCGCGTCGCGTAAGCGCGGGTCTGGTTGCTGCGCACGTCGGAGCCGCCTTGCTTCTCGGTCATGCCCATGCCGATCATCGCCGACGTTTTCTGCGCGAGCGGTACATCGCGCGGATCGTGTTCGCGCGCATAGAGCTTGTCGCGCAGCATGTCGAACAGCGCGGGCTCGCGTTGCAGTACCGGAATGCTCGCGAAGGTCATCGTCAGCGGACACAGCGAGCCGGATTCGAGTTGCGCGTGCAGGAAATAACCGGCGCAGCGCGCGACCATCGCGCCGCGCTGCGGATCGGAGAACGGCAGCGCATGCAGGCCTTCGCGGCGCAGCAGCCGGAGCAGTTCATGCCACGAAGGGTGAAATTCGAGCGCGTCGATGCGTTCGCCGCGCGGGCTATGCGTGAAGAGTTCGGGCGTGTGACGGTTCGCCAGTTCGGCGAGCGCGAGCGTGTCCGGCGTGGTGAGCGCGGCGCCGTGGCGCAGCAGCGCGTCGCGATGCCATCCCGCGCCTTCGCGTTCGAGGGCGGCCGACAATGCGGCGTCGCTCGAAAACAGGTTGTAGTCCGCGAGCGGCGGGGCCTGATTCGTCACATCATGAGTGCGGCCAGGGGCAAAGTCGCGGCCGGCGTCGAGTTCGTGCAATTCCATCTGCTTGTCTCCGTTCGCCGGATGCGCTTCCGGCGTTGATCCACGGTGTGCTGTTTCATTGCCGCGTGTCGTGCCGCACGCTGGGAGGACGGCGCTTGCCGCGCCGCGTTTGAATGCTGCGCGCGGCAGCCTGGCGGGCGTAGGCGCGTCTTTCATCATAGGGTCGCGACGCCGCTTTCGTTTAGAGTAATCGCTCTGTCTCCGGGATGCCGCGCATCCCGAACGCTCCCTACAATGCGGATGAAAACACGTAGACAAGTGTGCACGCAATCGCTTGCGTGAGGTCGACAAAGACAACACACAGAGACGAGAGACAGGGTCCGGCGACAACGCGGCCCACCAGGAGGAGCGTATGCAATACGACTACATCATCGTCGGCGCGGGCTCGGGCGGCTGCTCGCTCGCGAGCCGTCTCGCGGACAACTGCCCGGACGCGACAATCGCGCTGATCGAAGCCGGGCCGCACACGGACCGCAATCTGTTCGTCAACATGCCGGTTGGCGTCGCGGCCGTCGTGCCGAACAAGCTCAAAACCAACTACGGTTATCTCACCACGCCGCAACCGGGACTCGGCGGACGCCAGGGCTATCAGCCGCGCGGCCGCGGCTTCGGCGGTTCGAGCGCGATCAACGCGATGATCTACACGCGCGGCCATCCGCTGGATTACGACGAATGGGCGCAGCTCGGCTGCGAAGGATGGTCGTGGGCGGAGGTGCTGCCGTATTTCCGCCGCGCCGAGGGCAACGAGCGCGGCGCCGATGCATGGCACGGCGACGCCGGCCCGCTGACGGTATCCGATCTGCGCTACCGCAATCCGTTTTCGAAGCGCTTCGTGCAGGCCGCGCTCGAAGCCGGCTACGCGCCGAACGACGACTTCAACGGCGCCGAGCAGGAAGGCATCGGCTTCTATCAGGTGACGCAACGCGACGGCCGCCGTTGCAGCGTGGCGCGCGCTTACATTTACGACCGGCAACGCGCGAATCTGCACACCGTCGCCGATGCGACCGTGCTGCGCGTCACCTTCGACGGCAAGCGCGCGAACGGTGTCGAGATCGTGCGCGGCGGGCGCACCGAGCATCTCGAAGCGCGCGCGGAAGTGGTGCTCGCGGGCGGCGCGTTCAATTCGCCGCAATTGCTGATGTGCTCGGGCATTGGGCCCGCCGCGCATCTGCAGTCGCTCGGTATTCCGGTGCTGCACGACGCGCCCGAGGTCGGCCAGAACCTGATCGACCACGTCGACTTCACGATCAACAAGCGCGTTTCGTCGATCGAACCGACCGGCTTTTCGATTCGCGGCATCGCGCGGATGCTGCCGCAGTTCGTCACCTTCATGCGTGATGGGCGCGGCATGCTGTCGAGCAATGTCGCCGAAGCGGGCGGCTTTCTGAAGAGCCGTCCGACGCTCGATCGTCCCGATCTGCAATTGCACTTCTGTGCGGCGCTCGTCGACGATCACAACCGTCGTATGCATTGGGGTCACGGTTATTCGCTGCACGTGTGCGTGCTGCGTCCGCATAGCCGCGGCACGGTGACGCTGGCGAGCGCGGATGCGCGCCTCGCGCCGGTGATCGATCCGCGTTTTTTCAGCGATTCGCGCGATCTGGATCTGCTGGTGGAAGGCGCGCAGATGGCGCGGCGGATTCTCGCCGCGCCTTCGCTCGCGCTGCACGGCGGCAAGGAGCTGTACACGCATCCGGGCCAAACGGAGGCCGAATTGCGTCAAACCATCGCCGCGCATGCGGACACGATCTATCACCCGGTGGCCACCTGCCGGATGGGCGGCGATGCGCGCTCGGTGGTCGATCCGCAACTGCGGGTGCGGGGCGTGACGGGATTGCGAATCGTCGATGCTTCGGTGATGCCGACGCTGATCGGCGGCAATACGAATGCGCCGACCGTGATGATCGGCGAGCGCGCGGCGGAGTTGATGGCGACGGCGCGGCGCGCAGGGAGCGTGGCGTCGGTTGTAGCGCCGACGACAGCGGCGGGCGTTGCCGCCGCTGTCGCAGGCAGCTAGCGGTGAAGTTAGCGAAGAAACGCGCGCGGCGGCGAGCACCGCCGCGCCGCTCCAGTCTGCCGACCGCATCCCTATCCGCGGATGCGATCGGCAAGCGGTCCTGACTTACGGATAGCTCACGAGCGTCACCGGAATCGTCGACACGCCGGCCGCTTGCGCGCCCGTATTGTTGACGATGTGCGTGATGGTCCCGACGCCGCCGAGCGACACGGTGAGCGTGTCGTGCAGCTTCACGCCCGGTGTCTGCGGAACTTCGAAGCCATGCAGCGCATTGACCGAGGGATTGACGTTGAAGAAGCAGTAGCTGCCCATCCCCCAGGTCTCATGGCTGGTCACGCTGTCGGCCACTTTATACGCGGCGTAGCCATTGCCGGCAGGACTCATCCACGAAGCCTGATCGGGCACGTCGTACGGCAACTCGTTCTGGAAGAAAATGGTCTTGCCGTTCTGACCGTTCCACAACACGTTGTACTTCTGGTAGTGCTCGACGAACAGGCCGGTGGCCAGCACGTTCGCACCGTTGACGATCACACCGGTATCGGCGGTGTTGACAGTCCAGCCGGTGGGCGCCGAGCCGTGATCCGCGCGCCATGCCCAGATGTCGTCGATCAGCGTGTCGTTCGCGTTCACCACGAGGCTATTGGTGGCCTTGCCGGGCTGCGCGCCGCCGATGCGGAAGAACACGTCCTGCACGCTGATCGGATCGGTCGCGTGAATGGCCGGCGAACCCGGCGAGCCCACCGTCAGCAGTGCGTCGCTGTTCACGGTGCCGGCGTCGAACAGCAGGCCGGAGATGTTCACGCCGTGGACGTCCGCAACCGTCATCGCGTTCGAGCCGTTGTCGGGCGTCAGCGTCGGAAAGCCGATGCCGAGCACGACCGTATTGGCACGCTTGATCGCGATAGGCTGGTCGAGATGGTAGGTGCCCGGCGTGAAGAACAGATGCAGACCTTGCTGCAACGCGGTGTTCAGCGTTTCGGCCGTATCGGACGGATGCGCGACGTAAAACCGGCTCATCGGAATCGACGTGCCGGGTGTCGAACCCGACGCCCACGAAATGCCGCTTGCGTTGCTGCGCAGCGCGGGCACGAACACGTTGTAGTTACCCGCACTGTCGATATACAGATACGGCTTTTCGCGCGACACCGGCGTGGTGGCGAGCGTGGTGTACGACGGCGCCGGGAACGCTTGCGCGGGCGCGCCGTTCACGCCGGAGAACACCATGTTCCACACGCCGTTGGTCCAGCCGCCAATCGTGCTGTCGCGGGTGTACCACTGCTGCTGCGAGCCCGAGGACACGATGCCGTCGATCTTGCTGTCGGCGAGGAAGCCGCCGCTCGCGTAGCCTTGTCCGTCGCCCTGATTCGACGGACCGAGCGTCAGATTGCCCTGGACATGGACCCGGCGCATCGGCGCGGCCTGCGAGACCGCCCAGCGATTGGTGCCGCCGTTGGGTGAAATCGCGAGGTTTTCCACCGAACGCCAGAAATTCTGCGTGGCGTTCGACTGATCGCCGTAATTCCACCCGCTGTCCACATTGATGCTGCCGCTGATGCCGGTGTCGTCGGGGTTTTGTCCGAGGCCGGCAATCGACGTATAGAAGCCGACATTCGCATTGATGTTGCTATAGCTGCCCGGCTTGAACAGGAATGCAAAACGTTGCGAACCGAATTGCGCGGTGGGACTGAGCAGTTGCGAATTGAACGCGTTGTCGAGCTGCGACTGGATCGACGCGCTCGACATGCTCGGGTCGAACACGATCACATTCGGACCGAAGTCCGGCGTATTCGACGTGGCGAGCCGGGCGGCGGCTTTGAGGTTGGCGCTGGGCGTTTGCGTATGAGCGACGCTGGCGGACGAACCGCCGATGCCGTCGCCGTCGCCGCATGCCGCCAAAGTGACGGCCATGGCGATGGCCGCTGCGGCAGTAAGCGCGAAGCGGGTATGACTAACACTTAACATATGAACTCCTTCGTGTTTTAAAAACGCGGATATTCCGCAGGAGGTCCCCATCACTATTTACGCTAACGTTCCCGGCTGACAGATCGCCTGAATGTGCTATGCGTGAGTCGGTGTGGTTATGCATCTTGGTTTTTATAAGGTATAAACAACGCTTTAAAGCCGGATAATTATGTGAAATGGATATCGATTAGTTTCAGACGTGGAAAATCGCACGGCCTGGTGCGTGTGTTATCCCGGTCCATTGTTTGTTGAGGACCGTTTGAGGTCTGATTGTTTCGTCGATTGCCTTTCGATAGGGCGCTGATAGCCCCTTTGCCTGCTTGAGTTATCGGCTTATGACCCATTCACCCGAGCACCACCGCTTATCCCTTCGATTCCAGCAGACATTGGAATCTCCAGGAATTATTTATCTCAATGGAGGAAATCTGCTGCGACCGGATTGCATTCTTGCTATATGTATTTAGATGAACATGTTGTTATGCGAAGGTCGGCTCGAAAATACGAAGTTTCCCTGGTCGGCGGCATTTAATTGACTCGGAATTAAATATGCACCGTTTTGCATCTATATTGAAAACGGTATTTTCATGTTTTTGGCATATTGCCGAAAATCTATAGCGATTGACTCGCCCGATAATCCGGTGACGGCCGCCGCCCGCTTTGCGCCGGGCGGCGTCGTTATTTAGCGGGCGTCGGTTGAGCGGACGCCGCGATGCCGGATATGCCGATGCCCGGCCCCAGCATGAAGTCGTCGCCGGCCTGGCCGGGCAACGCTTCGCGCGCAACGGCGAGCCACGCGCGCGCCGCATGCGACAGATAACCGTTGCGGCGCCAGCCGATCGCCATTTCCCACAGAATTTCCGGTTCCACCACCGGGCGGCAGGTGAACTGCGCCGGGTCGAGCCGCCGGCAATAAGGCGCCGGCAACAGCGCGATGCCGACGCCGGCTTGCACCAGCGCCGCGATGAAATCCCAATGTCCGCTGCGCCCGACGATGGTCGGTGCAAAACCCGCTGTGCGGCACGCGTTCAGCACGACATCGTTGAGCGCGAGACTTTCGCCGTAGAACACGAAGGGTTCGTGGGCCAGTTCGGCGAGCGGCACTTCATGCAGATCGTCCCACCGCGAACCGGCACGCGCGACCAGCCATAGCAGTTGCCGCGTGATCGGCAGCACGTCGATGTTTTCGGGGTCGACCGGTTGCAGCACGCCGCCCAGTTCCAGCTCACCGTTGATCAGCGCTGTTTCGATCGCGCGCGAACCCTGCTCGAACAGCTTGAGTTCGATCTTCGGATAACGCTGGCGGAACGCGGCAATGGCGGGGGTGAAGAGCGAGCCGCCCATCGGCGGAATGCCGATCGTGAGTTCGCCGCTGCCGAGCGTGTCGAGATCGTTCAGCTCGGCCTGCAGGCGCGCGTGCGCGGCGAGCACGTCCTGGCCGCGCTGATAG
The DNA here is from genome assembly GCF_046030735.1 of Paraburkholderia xenovorans. GTDB lineage: Bacteria > Pseudomonadota > Gammaproteobacteria > Burkholderiales > Burkholderiaceae > Paraburkholderia > Paraburkholderia xenovorans_A. The sequence goes on along the minus strand of NZ_JAQQBV010000047.1, from coordinate 25,277 downwards.
ACGATGCGGCCGGCGTCGGTCAGCACCATCTGACGCCCGTCGCGCAGCAGCAGCGGCGAGCCGATTTCGTCTTCCAGCGACTTGACCATCTTGCTGATGGTCGGCTGCGTGACGAACATCAGTTCGGCGGCGACGGTGAAGCTCTGCTGACGTACCACTTCGACGAAATACCGCAGCGCGCGTAGTTCCACGATTCCCAGGCTCCAGAATTCCAATTTGGAATGATCTCGGGGATTGTAAGTCTTTAAATTTATGTTTCGGTGCATGTTCCGAGGACTTCGCGCAAAAGCATTCCGCGCCCCCGCGTTTTCGCTCCGCTTTTTCAGGATGGACGCGGCCGGCGACGGGCTAACATCGGCGGCCGTTCACACCCGGACCTGCGTCATGCTCCCGATCTCCGTCATCATTCCCTGCTACAACGGCGCGGCGACGCTCGCTCGCGCACTCCACAGTTGCCTGATCCAGCCGGAAGCCGCGCAGATCGTCGTCGTGGACGACGGTTCGACCGATGCGTGCGCCGGGATCGTCGCGGATTGCGGGCGGCTCGATGCGCGCGTCGGCCTGTTGCGCATGCCGGTCAACGGCGGTGCGGCGCGCGCGCGCAACTGGGGCGCGCTGCACGCGGCGCACGCCGTGCTCGCGTTCCTCGATGCCGACGACGAATATCTGCCCGGCGCGCTCGCGGCCGCCAGCGCTTTTCTCGCCGCGAATCCGGAGGACATGTCGGTGCGGCTCGACGTCGAATACGCGGACTTTCCCACGGAGCTGACCGCGCACGCAGACTTCGAACAGCACGCGGCGACGCTCAGCAATACCGTGCCGAGCAGCCTCGTGATCCGTCGCGCGGCGTTCGCGGCGCTCGGCGGTTTTCCGATGGACGACGCGTTTCGCCGCATCGGCGGCGAGGACGGTGCGTTTTCGTGGGCGCTGCGGGACATCTTCGGCAACCGGCGGCTCGGCGACGCGAAGCGCGTGCGCATGCACCATCACGCGGGGATCCACGCCGAGCGCTATTTCCGTATTGCGCTCGGCATGCAGCAAGCCGATCCCGCCGACACCGCCGACGCGTTCCGCTTCTCGCGACAATTCCTCGACACCGCGCGAGCAAGCATCGAACAACTGCGCGCGGCGAGATTGAAAACCGACACCCTTCGCGCGTAGATCGCGTTCCCGATCGACGCCCCGAAGCCATCTTGATTTGCTACAATCGCCGTTCGTCTTCGAGGAGCGTTGCGACGGGTACCGCGAATTTCCACATTCGCCGGCCGCCCGCCAGGCTCGGAGGCTTCAATCGGAGGGTCGGAATCCGCAGCATGCGGTCTGGCCACCCCATCGAACCGCGCTCACGTCAAATTTCTAGTCAATTTTTTAGAAAGGAGGGCGTGATGAACGCCGCAGTTCTCGATTCAAAGAACACTCAAGATTTCCACGTCGCCGATACGTCGCTTGCTGCCTGGGGCCGTAAGGAACTGAACATCGCCGAAACCGAAATGCCCGGCCTGATGCAGACGCGCGAGGAATACAAGGCGTCGCAACCGCTGAAGGGCGCGCGCATCGCGGGTTCGCTGCACATGACGATCCAGACCGGCGTGCTGATCGAAACGCTGACCGCACTCGGCGCCGACGTGCGCTGGGCGTCGTGCAACATCTTCTCGACGCAGGATCACGCAGCGGCCGCCATCGCGGAAGGCGGCGTGCCGGTGTTCGCGTTCAAGGGCGAATCGCTCGACGAATACTGGGAGTTCTCGCACCGCATCTTCGAATGGCCGAATGGCGAATTCGCCAACATGATCCTCGACGACGGCGGCGACGCCACGTTGCTGCTGATCCTCGGCGCGAAGGCCGAGAAAGACCGTTCGGTGATCGCAAAGCCGGAAAACGAAGAAGAAATCGCACTGTACAAGTCGATCGCGCGTCATCTGGATGCCGATCCGGTGTGGTACTCCACGCGTCTCGCGCACATTCAGGGCGTGACGGAAGAAACCACGACCGGCGTGCACCGTCTGTATCAGATGGAAAAGGACGGCCGCCTGCCGTTCCCGGCGATCAACGTCAACGATTCGGTCACCAAGTCGAAGTTCGACAATCTGTATGGCTGCCGCGAGTCGCTGGTCGACGGTATCAAGCGCGCAACCGACGTGATGATCGCGGGCAAGATCGCGGTCGTGGCCGGTTACGGCGACGTGGGCAAGGGTTGCGCGCAATCGCTGCGCGGTCTGGGCGCCACCGTGTGGGTCACGGAAATCGATCCGATCTGCGCGCTGCAAGCGGCGATGGAAGGCTATCGTGTCGTGACGATGGAATACGCGGCCGACAAGGCCGATATCTTCGTGACGGCAACCGGCAACTTCCATGTGATCGGCCACGATCATATGGCTGCGATGCGCAACAACGCGATTGTTTGCAACATCGGTCACTTCGATTCGGAAATCGACGTGGCGTCGACCCGCAAGTACCAGTGGGAAAACATCAAGCCGCAAGTCGACCACATCATTTTCCCGGACGGCAAGCGCGTGATCCTGCTGGCTGAAGGGCGTCTGGTGAATCTGGGTTGTGCGACGGGCCACCCGTCGTTCGTGATGTCGGCATCGTTCACGAACCAGACGATCGCGCAGATCGAACTGTTCGTGCACGGCGACAAGTACGAAAACAAGGTCTACGTGCTGCCGAAGCATCTGGATGAAAAGGTGGCGCGTCTGCATCTGGGCCGTATCGGCGCGGAACTGACGGTGCTGTCGGACTATCAGGCGAACTACATCAGCGTCGACAAGAACGGTCCGTTCAAGCCGAACCACTACCGTTATTGAGCGCGTGCCTCGAGTACGCTCACGCATGCGGGCGGCTTGAAAGCATCATGGTTTGAGAACACGGCGGCGCGCGATGCGCCGCTTTGTTCGCCGTAGCCGCCTTCTTTCATTCAACGGACATTCTGCCTGCAAGGAGCTTTACATGACCGTGCTGCTGACCTGGCTGATCAATGCGCTCGCGCTGCTGATCATCACCTACCTGGTTCCGTCGATTCATATCCGCAGTTTCGGCACCGCATTGATCGTCGCGGTGGTGCTCGGATTGATCAACACGATCCTGCGGCCGGTGCTGATCCTGTTGACGCTGCCCGTCACGATCGTCACGCTCGGACTCTTCATTCTGGTGGTCAACGCGTTGTGCTTCTGGCTGTGCGCGTCGTTGCTGAAGGGCTTCGAAGTGTCGGGTTTCTGGTCGGCGTTCTTCGGCTCGATTCTGTACAGCATCGTTTCGTGGCTGCTGTCCGCGCTTATTTTCGGCAACCGCAATTTCGGTTGACCGCAGGCTGACTACTGAATCATGAACCCGATCGAACTTTCATTCGAATTCTTCCCGCCGAAAACGCAGGAAGGCGTCGACAAGCTGCGCGCCACCCGTGCGCAGCTCGCGTCGCTCAAGCCCAAGTTCGTGTCCGTCACGTTCGGCGCGGGCGGCTCGACGCAACAGGGCACGCTCGACACCGTCGTCGATATGGCGAAGGAAGGGCTCGAAGCGGCGCCGCACGTGTCGTGCATCGGCTCGTCGAAGGAGAGCCTGCGCGCAATTCTCAACGAGTATCGCGCGCACGGCATTCGCCATATCGTCGCGCTGCGCGGCGATCTGCCGTCCGGCATGGGCGAAGTCGGCGAATTGCGTTATGCGTCGGAACTGGTGAGCTTCATTCGCGCCGAGTTCGGCGACTGGTTCTGGATCGAGGTGGCCGGCTATCCGGAATACCATCCGCAGGCGCGCTCGCCGCGTCAGGATCTGGAAAACTTCGCCCGCAAGGTGAAGGCCGGCGCCAATTCCGCGATCACGCAGTACTTCTTCAACGCGGACGCGTATTTCCGTTTCGTCGACGACGCGAAAAAGCTCGGCGTCGACGTGCCGATCGTGCCGGGCATCATGCCGATCACGAACTTCTCGCAGTTGATGCGCTTCTCGGAAATGTGCGGTGCGGAAGTGCCGCGCTGGGTTGCGCGCCGTCTTGAGAGTTTCGGCGACGACCGCGAGTCGATTCGAGCGTTCGGTCTGGATGTGGTGACGGACCTGTGCCAGCGTCTGCTCGACGCGAAGGTGCCGGGTCTGCACTTTTACACGCTGAACGGCGCGGCGGCGACCAAGGCGATCTGCGAGCGGTTGGGCGTTTAAGCTTCCAGAAGCGTCATCTGGACAGAGAAACCGTGCGGCTTACCCATGCCGCACGGTTTTTTTTGAGCCGTGCATTTCGCGCGATATGTCTTTGCACAGGGAAGCGGGCGGCCCATCGCGCCGCCAGCGCGTTACTTCGTTGTTGCGTTGCAACAGAGTCGGCCGGCTGAATCGCGCTTATAAAGTGAGTCAGCTTCAGGTTTTCGGCGATCGGCGCGACCCGAATTCATCAATTTCGGCTTCAAATGACGTCCGGCTTCCCAATAGTCTGGTTTTCCCCGAGCCTATCCTCTAGCGCGTCACGCCCGGCCGGCGCCGACATGCGGCCGCCCTTATGCCCGAACGGTTTCCGATCGATACGGGTAATTTCCTCCGCTTGTTGCCGCGAGCCAAGCTCAAGTAAGATCGCGCTACGCTGGCGGGAGCCGGCCCTGAACCTGGAGGAAACATGAAGCAAAACAACCTGTTGCGCGCCGCGCGTGTTACGACGCTCGTCGCAGCTGCAGCGGCATCGATGCTGGGTGCAAGCATGGCCCGCGCTGAGATTCCGAATAAAACCCTGGTCTACTGCTCAGAAGGCAGCCCTGCGGGTTTCGATCCGGCCCAATACACCACGGGTGTGGACTTCACGGCCAACACGTTCACCGTCTATAACCGCCTCGTCGAATTCGAACGCGGCGGCACCAAAGTCGAACCGGGCCTCGCCGAGAAGTGGGATGTCTCCGCGGACGGCAAGACTTACACGTTCCATCTGCGTCACGGCGTGAAGTTCCAGACCACGTCGTTCTTCAAGCCGACGCGCGAATTCAACGCGGACGACGTCGTGTTCACGTTCCAGCGCATGCTGGACCCGAACTCGGCCTTCCATAAGGCTTACCCGGTTCAGTTCCCGTACTTCACGGACATGGGCCTCGACAAGCTGATCACGAGCGTCGAAAAGGTCGACCCGTACACGGTCAAGTTCACGCTGAAGGAAGTCAACGCACCGTTCATCCAGAATCTGGCGATGGAATACGCGTCGATCCTGTCGGGCGAATATGGCGATCAACTGCTGAAGGCCGGCAAGGCTGCCGACATCAACCAGTACCCGGTCGGCACGGGCCCGTTCATTTTCCGCAGCTACACGAAAGACGCGACGATCCGCTTCGACGGCAATCCGGATTACTGGAAGCCGAACGCGGTGAAGATCTCGAAGCTGATCTTCTCGATCACGCCGGACGCCGGCGTGCGCGTGCAGAAGCTGAAGCGCGACGAATGCCAGGTGATGAGCTATCCGCGTCCGGCCGACATCGCGCCGCTGAAGGCCGAGTCGAGCCTCGACATGCCGTCGCAGCCGGGCTTCAACCTCGGCTATCTCGCGTACAACGTGACGCACAAGCCGGTCGACAAGCTCGAAGTGCGTCAGGCGCTCGACATGGCGATCAACAAGAAGGCGATCATCGAATCGGTGTATCAAGGCGCAGGCCAGGCCGCGACGAACCCGATGCCGCCGACCCAATGGTCGTATGACAAGAACCTGAAGAGCGCGTCCTACGATACGGACAAAGCCAAGGCGCTGCTCGCGAAGGCCGGTTTCCCGAACGGCTTCGACATCACGCTGTGGGCGATGCCGGTGCAACGCGCGTACAACCCGAACGCCCGCCTGATGGCGGAAATGATCCAGGCCGACTGGGCCAAGATCGGCGTGAAGGCGAAGATCGTCACGTATGAATGGGGCGAGTACATCAAGCGCGCGCACGCGGGTGAAGACGACACGATGCTGATCGGCTGGACCGGCGACAACGGCGATCCGGACAACTGGCTCGGCACGCTGCTCGGTTGCGAAGCGGTCAATGGCAACAACTTCTCGAAGTGGTGCTACAAGCCGTTCGACGATCTGGTCCAGAAGGGGCGCGTGACGTCGGATCAAGCCGCACGCACCACGGCGTACATGCAGGCGCAGCAGATTTTCGCGCAGCAACTGCCGTTCTCGCCGATCGCTCACTCGACCGTTTATCAGCCTGTCAGCAAGAAGGTGGTCGACATGCGTATCGAGCCGCTCGGTTATGCGCGCTTCGACGGCGTCAGCGTCAAGTAAAAGGACGATACTCCCCCTTACGCAGTAGCTTTTCGCACCGTTAGAAAACTGGTCGGAATGGTCCGGCGACCGGGGTCACAAGCCCTCGTCGCCGGTTGCGTTTTTTCTTCATCAAGACCATAGGGACGAACCATGTTCCGCTTTGTTTTGCGCCGCGTCGGCATGGTGATACCGACCTTCATCGGCATCACGATCCTCGCGTTCGCGCTGATTCACCTGATACCGGGCGACCCGATCGAAGTGATGATGGGCGAGCGCGGCGTCGATCCGGCAATGCATGCCGCCGCGATGCATCGCCTCGGGCTCGACGAGTCCTTGCCGATGCAATACGTTCACTATGTCGGCCGCGCGCTGCATGGCGACCTCGGCACGTCGATCATCACCAACACCAGCGTGATGGGCGAATTCCTCGCGCGCTTCCCCGCTACCATCGAACTGTCCATCTGCGCGATGCTGTTCGCGCTGATCGTCGGCTTGCCGGCGGGCGTGTTCGCGGCGCTCAGGCGCGGCACGGTGGTCGATCACGGCGTGATGGGCACGGCGCTCACCGGCTACTCGATGCCGATCTTCTGGTGGGGCTTGATCCTCATCATGGTGTTTTCCGTCAAACTGGGCTGGACGCCGGTGTCGGGCCGCATCGCGGTCGAATACGACATTCCGCACGTCACCGGCTTCATGCTGATCGACGCGATGATGTCCACCGACGAAGGCGCGTTCAAGTCCGCGCTGAGCCACCTGATCCTGCCGGCGATCGTGCTCGGCACGATTCCGCTGGCGGTCGTCGCGCGGATGACGCGTTCGTCGATGCTCGAAGTGCTGCGCGAGGATTACATCCGCACCGCGCGCGCGAAGGGTTTGTCGCCGGGCCGTGTGATCGTCGTGCATGCGTTGCGCAATGCGCTGATTCCGGTCGTGACCGTGATCGGCTTGCAGATCGGCACGCTGCTTGCGGGCGCGGTGCTGACCGAGACGCTGTTTTCCTGGCCCGGCATCGGCAAATGGCTGATCGACGCGATCAGCCGGCGCGATTATCCCGTGGTGCAGGGCGGTATCCTGATGATCGCCACGCTGGTGATCGTCGTGAACCTTGTCGTCGATTTGTTGTACGGCGTGCTCAATCCACGCATCCGCCATACGAGGTGAATTTCAAAATGGCAGACATACAAAACACAGTCCCCCAGGCCGTCACCCCGCCCAGCGGCCGCGCGATCGCCGCCCGTGAATTCTGGGCGAATTTCTCGCGTAATCGTGGCGCGGTCGGCGCCGGCGTCGTGGTGCTCGCGTTGATCTTCATTGCGATCTTCGCGCCGCTGATCTCGCCGCACAGCCCGATCGAGCAGTACCGCGACTTCGTGAAAATTCCGCCCGCATGGCTCGACGGCGGCAACTGGAAGTTCATTCTCGGCACCGACGAAGCCGGCCGCGACATCCTCTCGCGTCTGATGTACGGCGCGCGGCTGTCGTTCTGGATCGGCTTCGTGTCGGTCGTGCTCGCGCTGATTCCTGGCGTCGTGCTCGGTCTGATTGCGGCATTCTTCGAGAAGTGGGCCGATACGCCGATCATGCGCATCATGGACGTGCTGCTCGCGTTGCCTTCGCTGCTGCTGGCTGTGGCGGTGGTCGCGATCATCGGCCCGGGTCTCGTCAACACGATGCTGGCGATCGCGATCGTCGCGTTGCCCGGCTATGTACGCTTGACGCGTGCGTCGGCGCAAGGTGAATTGCAGAAGGAATATGTGACGGCCTCGCGTGTCGCAGGCGCCAGCACGATTCGCCTGATGTTCTCGCAAGTGTTGCCGAACTGCACCGCGCCGTTGATCGTGCAGGCTACGCTGGGTTTCTCGTCGGCGATTCTCGACGCCGCGGCGCTCGGTTTCCTCGGCCTCGGCGTGCAACCGCCGTCGGCGGAGTGGGGCGCGATGCTCGCGTCCGCACGCGACTACATCGACAGCGCCTGGTGGATCGTCACGATGCCGGGTCTTTCCATTCTGATCTCGGTGCTCGCGATCAATCTGCTCGGCGACGGGCTGCGCGACGCACTCGACCCCAAACTGAAACGGATGGCATGAATGACTAGCCTATTAACCATCCGCAACCTGGCGGTCAATTTCAACGGACTTCCCGCGGTCGACCGCATCAACCTCGATGTCGCGCCGGGTGAAGTGGTCGGCGTAGTCGGCGAATCGGGCTCGGGCAAGAGCGTGACGATGATGGCGCTGATGGGCCTGATCGACGCACCAGGCAAAGTCACCGCCGACGAAGTCACCTTCAACGGCCAGAATCTGCTGAAGGCGAGTGCGAAGGAACGCCGCAAGATCATCGGCAAAGATATCGCGATGGTGTTTCAGGACGCGCTCACCAGCCTGAATCCGAGCTACACCGTCGGCTATCAGATCAAGGAAGTGCTGAAGCTGCACGAAGGCCTGCGCGGCAGCGCGTTGGACAGGCGCGCGCTGGAACTGCTCGATCAGGTCGGCATTCCGGACGCGAAGAACCGCATCGGCTCGTTTCCGCATCAGATGTCGGGCGGGATGAACCAGCGCGTGATGATCGCGATGGCGATCGCCTGCAATCCGAAGCTGCTGATCGCCGACGAACCGACCACCGCGCTCGACGTCACGATCCAGGCGCAGATCATGGAACTGCTGATCAAGCTACAGAAGGAGCGCGGCATGGCGCTCGTGCTGATCTCGCACGATCTGGCGGTGGTGTCGGAAGTCGCACAGCGCGTCGCGGTCATGTACGCTGGCGAAGTGATCGAAACGAACCGCGTGCCGGATATCTTCGCCGCGCCCCATCATCCGTACACGGAGGCGTTGCTCGCGGCGATTCCCGAGCACAATGTCGGCGCGGTGCGGCTTGCTGCGTTGCCGGGCATGGTGCCGGGCCGCGACGACCGTCCGAAAGGCTGTCTGTTCGCGCCGCGCTGCAAGTACGTGGTCGACGATTGCATGAAAGCACGCCCGGCGCTCGCGCCGATGCAGGGCCACGCGGAAGTCGCCCGCGTGCGCTGTATCAAACCTCTGAACCTGAGCGGCGACGCCAACGTTCACACTCATGGAGGCGCACGATGAACGCAGTACTCGAAACGCGGCGCCAGTCGGACCATGCGGGCGATCACGTGCTGGTCGCCGAACACCTGGCGCGCTACTACACCGTCAAACGCGGCATGTTCACGTCCGGCACGGTGAAGGCGCTGAACGGCGTGTCGTTCGCGCTCGAACGTGGCAAGACGCTGGCGGTGGTCGGCGAATCCGGCTGCGGCAAATCGACGCTCGCGCGTCAATTGACGATGATCGAGGCGCCCAGCGCGGGCCGCCTGCTGATCGACGGCGAAGACGTGGCCGGCGCCGATCACGCGAAGATCGCAGCATTGCGGCGGCGCGTGCAGATGGTGTTCCAGAATCCGTTCGCGTCGCTCAATCCGCGCAAGACCGTCGAGCAGACGCTGGGTGAACCGCTCGCGATCAACACGCAGTTGACCACCGGCGAGCGCGCCGAGCGGATCGCGCAGATGATGCGCACCGTCGGCTTGCGGCCGGAACATGCGAAGCGCTATCCGCATATGTTCTCGGGCGGCCAGCGGCAACGCGTGGCGATTGCGCGCGCGATGATTCTCGATCCGCAGATCGTGGTGGCCGATGAACCGGTGTCCGCGCTCGACGTGTCGATTCAGGCGCAGATTCTCAATCTGTTCATGGATCTGCAGCAGCAGTTCAAGACCAGCTACGTGTTCATCTCGCACAATCTGTCGGTGGTGGAGCATATCGCCGACGACGTGATGGTGATGTACTTCGGCGGCGTGGCAGAACTCGGCGACAAGAAGCGGATTTTCTCGAATCCGCGCCATCCGTATACGCGTGCGTTGATGTCGGCCACGCCGTCTATCTTCGAAGCGGATCGCACGATCAAGATCAAGCTGCAAGGCGAAATGCCGTCGCCGCTGAATCCGCCGTCGGGTTGCACGTTTCATCAGCGCTGCCCGTACGTGATCGACCGCTGCCGCAGCGAGGAACCGAAGCTGCGTGAAGTGGATGGCCGCCAGGTGTCGTGTCACCGCGCCGAGGAGGTGGGGGACGTGGATGCCTGATGGCCTGGCGGCGCGTCGTCCTACGCGCCGCTTGCGTGATGGCGGCCGCAGCGCTGCTTTCGCGCGGCGCTGGAGCGTGCGTGCACTGACCGGTGCCGCGCTCTTCGGCGCGTGTTCAGTGTTTGATCCGGGCACGGCGCCGGTCGGCCTCGCGCATGCGGCCGGCGCGGCTGCCAATGCGCCTTCCCAGGCTGGCCGACCGGCGCTGCCGGTGCCCAATATGCCGGCGCAGCCGCGCGCCACACTGCCGGGCTTCAATCCGCCGCCTGCCTCGCCGGGCACCACCGCAAGCGGACCGGTGCGCACGCAACCTGCGCGCATGCCGTTCTATGTCGCAACACGCGGCACCACCACCATTTACGTGCTCGGCACCCTGCATGTCGGCGATCCCGCCGACTATCCGGCGGCGCAGCCGTTCCGGCCACCGATTCTCGGCGCGCTGGCCGCTTCGCCGACGCTCGCGCTCGAACTCTCCCCCGACGAACTGCTCGTGTCGCAAGACGACGTGTCGAAGTACGGCGTGTGCCGCAGCGACTGTCTGCCGGGCCTGCTGCCGGATCCGTTGTGGCGCAAGCTCGCGTTCCGCTTGCGCGGCAACCCCGCCGCGCTCGACGCGATCAAGAAGATGCGGCCGTGGCTCGCGTCGCTGCTGGTCGAAACCTACGCGTCGCTGAGCGCCGGATTGCAGACCGAATACGGCACCGAAGCGCAACTGCAGAATGTCTATATCCGCACGCGCGGCAAGATCGTCGGACTCGAAACTTTGTCGCAACAGATGCGCGCGTTCACGGGGCTGACGCTCGCGCAGCAGCGCGAAATGCTCGCGCAGGACCTCGTGCAGACACCCGAAGAAAACGTCGAGGACGTGCGCACGCTGCACCGCTTATGGCGATTGGGCGACGCCGATGCGATCGCCGCATGGCAGGCGGCGAAGTCGGAAAAACTCGCGCGCGACCAGCGCGTCTCCAATCAGATCGACAACAAGATCGTGTACGAGCGCAACCGCCGCTTCGTCTCGCGGATGCTGCTGATCGCCGGGCCGAACAAGCCGGTGTTCGTGGCGATCGGCGCGTTGCATCTGGGCGGGCGCAAGGGCGTGCTGCAGTTGTTGCGGCAGCATGGGTTCGTGGTGGATGCGTTTTGAGTTTTCCCCCTGCTTTTCACGAGTCGCGCGCAGCAGCTTGTCGTCCCTTTCCTTAAGCCGGGTAGGCCGTTCGGCCAACTTTGGAACCGCAATTTCGAACCGTTAGTCCGATGCTGACGTGCGCCGCACACTGCTCGCGGCCCGTATGGCCATAGTGCGTCTACGTGCTATGATGTATGTACAAACGTCAATACAGGTGTTCAGTGCGTTTTGAATGGGACGAACTCAAGAATCAGATCAACATTCGCAAGCACGGCATCGATTTCGTCGATGCGATCGACGTGTTCAATCATCCCGTGCTGACTGCGTTGGACCAGCGCGAAGACTACGGTGAGGAACGCTGGATCGCGCTGGGCTGGATGGCGGCAATCGTCGGTGTGGTGGTGTATGTCGAACGCGATGCGGACGTGATCCGGATCATTTCGGCCCGCAAGGCTACGAAACACGAAGTCGCGCGCTACAAGTACAGAGCCTGGAATTGACGTGCGGATGAGCGACAAACCGGAAACGAGCAGAGGTGAATCATGGGTAAAACATCGGGAACAGACTGGAAGCGGCTTGCAAAGGCAGGCGACGAACAGATCGACACAAGCGATTTGCCCGAATTGGGCGCTGACTTTTTCGACAATGCCGAACTGCATGTGCCGCCGAAGCAGGCGGTGACAATGCGTCTGGATGCAGACGTACTGAACTGGTTCAAGGAGCAGGGCGCCGGCTACCAGACGCGCATCAACAAGCTGTTGCGCGCGTACATGCTCGCGCAGCAGCGCAAGCGCTAAAGGGCACGCCCGTTTGCGCACGCCTCAATGGATTTCAGACGAACGCTGAGTCTGCTGAGTCCGTTGTGCCCCTTGTGCCCGTTGTGCCCCTTGTGCCGATAGGTAGCGAATCGGCACAGCCGCGGTTTTCAAAGACCGTTGCTGCGGAGTTCGCCGGCCACGCGCTGCACCACCGACGCCCACTCGCCCAACATCGCTTGCCGGAACAGTTTGATCGACGGATACCATGGCGAGTCGCTGCGGTTTTCAAGCCAGCGCCAATCCGAGTTCGCCGGCAGCAGCACCCACACCCGTTTGCCGAGCGCAGCGGCCAGATGCGCGACGCCGGTGTCCACCGCGATCACCAGATCGAGGTTCATGATGAGCGCGGCGGTGTCGTCGAAGGTCTGGAGGTCGGCGGTGAAATCGTTAGCGCGGAAGACTTGCGGCGCATCGGCCAGTTGGTCGTAGGCCGCCCCTTTCTGCAGCGCGTACCACGCGATGTCGTCCCACGCTGCGAGCGTATTCAGCTCGGTCAACGCGATCGACCGGTAGCGATCGTTGCCGAATGTCGGACTGCCGGCCCACACCAGGCCCACTTTGCGTGCTGTCTTGCGACTTCCCGCATTCACTCGCTTGCGCCACGCGCCGATCTTCGCGGGGTCGGCGAACAGATAGGGCAGGTCGGCGGGAATGGTCGATAGGTCTGTGCCGACGCACGCCGGCACACTCATCATCGGCACCCAGAAGTCGTAGTCGTGCTGCGGCTCGCCACTGAATGCGCGGTGCACGCCCGCCATGCGCTCGACCAGCGGCAACAGCGGTTCGCGCACACGAACGTCGACGGTCGCACCGAGTTGTTCGAGCACGCGCACGTAGCGCAGAAACTGGAAGTGGTCGCCGAATCCCTGTTCGCCGACCAGCAGCAGACGGCGTCCGCCAAGCGGCTCGCCGTGCCATTCGGCGACACCCGGAACGGCAATCGCTTCGTAGTCGCGCTTGCGCCAGCGTTTCGCGAACTCCCCCCAGCCTTGCGCGTAATCGCCCCGCTTGAGCAACGACCACGCGAGATTCTGATGCGCATCCGCATAGCTCGGGTCGAGCGCCAATGCGCGGCGATAGTAGCCTTCCTCTTCGTCGAGACGGCCTTGCGCGCCGAGCGACCCGCCGAGGCAAACGAGATTCGTCGGGTTCGGTTGGAGCGCGACCGCGCGCCGATAATTCGCCTCGGCGCCGGCATAGTCGCCGAGCTTGCCGATCAGACTGCCGAGGTTGATATGCGCTTGCGCGTACTGAGGGCGCAGCGCCAGCGCCTGTTCGAAGCTCGCAATCGCTTCGGCATGCTCGCCTCGCGCGGTGTACGCGTTGCCCGCGTTGAAGTGCGCTTCCGCCGAGCGCGGATCGAGCGACAACGCAATCCGATAGCAGGTCAGCGCTTCGTCGTGGCGGCCCAGTCGGGCGAGCGCGCTACCCAGGTTCAACTGCGCGTCGCCGAAAGCGGGATTCGCCGACAACGCCAGCCGATACTGTTCGATCGCCGCGTCGAACGCGCCTTGCGCTTGCAGCGCGACGCCGAGGTTGTTGCGCGCGTCGGCGAAGTCCGGCTGCAACTGCAGCGCCTGGTGATAGCAGATCAGCGCCTCGTCGTGATGACCGAGCGCGGCGGCCACGAGGCCGCAGTTGCTCCAGCACGCAGCGTCGGTGCGGTCGAGTTCGAGCGCTTCGCTCATCCATTGCGCGGCGGCGGAATGATTGCCGCGCTGGTGGTGCAGCACGCCGTAGTAGTGCAGCGCGCCGACGTGTCTGGGGTCGAGCGCAAGCGCTTCGCGGTAGAGCGGCTCGGCGTCGTCCAGCCGGCCAGCCTGATGGGCGTCGAGCGCGGCCTCGAATACCGAGACCAGATAGGTGAACTGCGAGGTGAACTGCGAGGAGGACGGCGAGGAAGAAGGCGGCGCGGCGACACGCGCGTCATCGGAGCGGGACTGCTGTTCCATGTGGACCTGTGGGAGATGAGGAATGGCGGCGGCGCGTTTCGTACGCGCTACGGCAAGGAGCCGAAAAATCATCCGCCAGCTTATGGCTCACCTCACGTCCGGGAGGTCGGACGCGTCCTAATTCGATTGCGGTATTTCGTCGAAGCCGGGGTGACCTGGCCGAAGCGGCGCCGGATCGCTCCGACACCGCTTCGGCATCGACTTGAGGTCGACTGCCCGCGTCCTACAGGAACATCAGGAAATTCAGCAGGAAGATGTTCACGACCAGCAACGTCAGCGCGGTCGGCACCTGCACCTTGATCACCGCGTTCTTATCCGGCAATTCCAGCAATGCCACCGGCACCATGTTGAAGTTCGCGGCCATCGGCGTCATCAGCGTGCCGCAGTAGCCCGAGAACATACCGATCGCGACCATCACCGCCGGGTTGCCGTGAAACACGCCGACCAGAATCGGCACGCCGACGCCGCCCGTCATTACCGGAAACGCGGCGAAGCCGTTGCCCATCACCATCGTGAAGAGCGCCATGCCGATGCAGTACACGGCCACCGCGACGAAGCGGTAGTCGAGGCTGATGTACGCGGTCGTCACGTGAGCGACGGCCTTGCCGACGCCGGCGTCGGAGAACACGAGCCCCAGCATCCCGAGCATCTGCGGCAACACCGCGGCCCACGACAACGCGTCCACGAGGCGCCGGGCTTCCTTCATCGACTGGCCGACGGTGTCGCGCGTCATCACGCAGGCCACCGCCAGCGCGATCACACAGCCGATGCCGAAACCGATCAGCGTCACGTTCGCTTTCTCGAACAGCGGCATGCCGCCGAACACGAGATGACTGGCCGCCAGCGTGATGATCACGGTGATCACCGGAATCGTCAGCGCGGGCACGAACAGCTTGTTGCCGAGTCGCGCGGCGCTCGCCTTGCGTGCTTCGAGCGACAACACTTTCGGCTTTGCCGCGGTGACGCCGCCGAAACCGGCGATCAGCGCCATCACGATGACGACCACGCCGACCACGGCGGGCGGCAGCTTGTCGCCGATCAGGAAGATCAGCGCGTACAGAAGCCAGAAGCCACCCGCGGTGAAGCGGCGCGGATGCTCGCGGTCGGTGACGATCATGCCGCCGATGATCAGCAGCACCACGCCCAGCAGCCAGAACAGATAGGTAATCGTGAGCGTCATGCTTTGTCTCCTGCGGATTGCTTCGGTGCAACGGCGGCGCCGTTCGCGGCGGCCTGGCCGCCCAGTTCGCGTTCGAGTTTGCGGTCGAGCAGATACAGGCGGAAGCCGTGCACGAGGAACGCGCAGATCGCGGTCGGAATACCCCACACCGCCACATGAATCGGTTCGACGACGATGCCCGCTTCTTTCAGGAAGGTCGTCATCAACACGATCGCGCCGAACGCGACGAAGATGTCCTCGCCGAAGAACAGGCCGACGTTGTCGGTTGCCGCGGCGAACGCGCGCAGCTTGAAGCGCACCGCGTCGCTGATCTTGCCGTAGCGGGTTTCGGTCGCGCCTTCGGCCATCGGGGCGATCAACGGACGCACCATCTGCGGCTGGCCGCCGAGGCCGGTCAGGCCGACCGCGGCGGTCAATTCGCGCACCAGCAGGTAGACGATCAACAGACGCCCGGCGGTCGCCGCCTTGATGCCGCCGATCCACGCCTGCGCGCGCTCGCGCAGACCATGCCGTTCGAGCAGACCGATTACGGCGAGCGGCAGCAGGATGATCAGCGGGATGTTGCGCGTCTTGATGAAGCCGGTGCCGATTTCGGCGAGAACCTTTTCAGGCGGAAAGTGCGCGGCGAGGCCCGTGACGATCGCCGCGACCGCGACGATCAGCATCGGATTGAACCGCAATAAAAAGCCGACGATGATCACGGCCACTCCAATCAGCGGCCATAGACTGACAGTTGCTTGCATCTGGATCTCCAAACAGGTTTTTTTCAACCATGCCGCTTATTGCGGCCGACGTGGGCCGGCGCCTGGTTGAGCCACGCGCCGTTTAACTGCTGCGGCTCTTGCTGGCCGCCTTGCTTCGACTTCACCTGCACCTGCAACTTCACGTGCACACCCACCTGGCAGACGCCCCGCGTGGAGCGGGGCGTTCAGGGTTCTGCAATTCGATTCGATTCAACTCGCGATGTCGGCGGCGGCGTCGGCTTTGGCGTCGGCTTCGTGCCGATCGCGAGCCGGTTAGACGCTTGCCGCGCCGGCAGCGTGAACTTCGATACCGGCCTCCTGCAGCGCGTTGCGGATACGCCGCGCGAAGGCCAGCGCGTGCGGACCGTCGCCGTGCAGACAGATGGTTTGCGCGTGCAGCGGCACCCATTGGCCGTCCACCGACTGCACGCGTTGCTCGCGCACCATCGCGAGCGTGCGTTCGAGCACCCGCTCTTCGTCGTCGAGCAACGCGCCCGGCTCCTTGCGCGGCACCAGCGAGCCGTCGGCGCGATAGCCGCGATCGGCGAACACTTCTTCGACGGCGGTCAAGCCCGCGTTGCGTGCGGCCGTCACGAGCCCGCTGTTGGCAAGCGCGAACACCGCCATCGACGGGTCGAAATCGTGCACCGCCGAGACGATTGCGTCGGCGATCTTCGCGTCGCGCGCGGCCTGGTTGTACAGCGCGCCATGCGGTTTGACGTGTGCGATGCGGCCGCCCTCGGCCTGCGCGATCGCCGACAGCGCGCCGAGTTGATACAGCACGCCCGCGTAGATGTCGTTGGCCGGCAGATCCATTTCCTTGCGGCCGAAATTCTCGGGATCGTTGAAGCTCGGATGCGCGCCGATCGACACGCCTTTCTGCACAGCCCAGCGCACGCAGTCGCGCATTGCGTTGGCGCCGCCCGCATGCCAGCCGCACGCGATATTCGCCGAGCTGACGAGTTCGAGCAGCGCCTCGTCGGAGCCGCAGCCTTCGCCGAGGTCGGCGTTCAGATCGATTTCCATGGTGTTTCTCCTGCTCGCTATGACAGCGCCGCGACGGCTTGCTGCCGCGCGCAACGTTCTTCGTGCATCGCGATCGCGGCGTCGATCTGCCGCAAATACGTGCGTTCTTCCAGCAAAGCCTGACGCGCCTCATAAGGCGTGGTCGGGATGAAGCGGATGGCCGCGTTCAGCCGGACCTGCGCGAGCTTCCACATATCCGCCTGGATCACCGCGCCGATCTTCGGATAGCCGCCGGTGGTCTGCGCGTCGCCCATCAGCACGATCGGCTGACCGTTCGGCGGCACCTGGATCGTGCCGGGCAACACCGCGTGCGACAGCAGATCGGTCTTGTGCGTGCGCTTCAGCTCCGTGCCGGCGAGCCGATAGCCCATGCGGTTGCTGTTCGGCGTGACGAGCCACTCGTCGGCCCAGAAGGTTTCCTGCGCGTCGGCGGTGAAGCTGTCGTATTCGGGACCGCGCAGCACGCGGATCGGCACCGCCCACGGCACCCCCGACGGATGGCGGCCGCGTCGCAGCGGTTCGTGGACCAGCACGAACTTGCACCAGGCCGGCGCCTTCACGCCGAACTCCGGCGCGTCGGGACTGAAGCCGACGTGGCCGCGCTGCGGCGGCGCGCCGACCGGCAGCCGGTCGCCGTCGCGCAACGGACGGCCGCCGAGTCCGCCGAAGTGGCCCGCCAGATCCGTGCTGCGCGAGCCGAGCATCGGCAGCACGTCGACGCCGCCCGCGATGCACACATAGCCGCGCATCCCGCGTTTGGCCGCGTTGAGCACCAGTTCCTGGCCTGCTTGCACCGGCAGGCTCCACCACGAGTAGACGGGTTTGCCGTCGAGCGTCGCGCCGAATTCGGTACCGGTGATAGCCACCCGCGTGGCGCGCAAAAAGCGCAGCACGGTGGGGCCGAACGTTATTTCCAGACCGGCCGCGTCGGGCCGGTTGCCGACCAGCCGGTTGCCGACTTCGAGCGACAGACGGTCGAGCGCGCCACCCATCGCGACACCGAGATGCCGGTAGCCATGACGGCCGAGATCCTGAATCGTGGTCAGCAGACCTGCGCGAATCACATCGATCATGCGTGGATCCCCGCGACGGTGAAGCGCACCCGGTCGCCCGGTTGCAACAGCGTGGGCGGGCGGCGCGACGGGTCGAACAACGGCGTTTCGGTGCGGCCGATCACCTGCCAGCCACCGGGCGACGTAGCCGGATAGATGCCGGTCTGCTCACCGCCGATGCCGACCGACCCGGCCGGCACTTCGAGCCGCGGCGACGCGCGGCGCGGTGTGTGCAACGCGGTCTCGAGTCCGCCCATGTACGCGAAGCCGGGCTGAAAGCCGAGGAAGAACACCACGTACTCGCCATCCGCGTGACGCTGCACGACCTCGCGCACGGTGAAGCCGGTGTGATCGGCCACCACCTTCAGATCGGGGCCGAACTCGCCGCCGTACTGCACGGGGATTTCCACTTCGCGGCCGGGCGCGGGCGTGTCGCCGGCGGCGTTCCATGCGTCCTGCAAACGGCTCGTGAGCGCGTCACAGTCGGTTTCGAGCGGATCGAACACGAGCGTCAGATTGTTCATGCCCGGCACGACTTCGAGTACATGCGGCCAGTCGCGCGCGGCATCGGCGGCGGCCCACACGCGCCGCTGGCAGTCCAGCGTGGCAGGCGGCGGCGCTTCGCAGACTAGCGCGGCATCGCCGAGCGGGAAGATTCTTGGTTGGCTCATTGCTTGATAGCTCAGGTCGAGTCGAGGAATTCGTTGCGGCGCACCTCATCATCTGGATAACGGCATCCGATGCGCGACGATTGAAGCGTACATTATCAATAAAATATCAACAAATTATCAATAAGAGTTTTTGCCAGGCTCCCGGTTTGGAAGCGCTCGTCGTACACTCCCGACACCTTTCATCCTGTTGCCGAGAATCGCCATCATGTCGCGCCATCCCACCAAGATCGTCTCGTCGGAACATCTCGTGTCCGAGACCAGCGCGGAATTGTCCGAACTGGAGTACGCGCTCATCATGGCCGGCAATGCATTCAACCGATGGATGGTGCGCTGCATGTCGGCGGCCGGCGAAAAGGACATGACCGCCATCGAAGTCTCGCTGCTGCATCACGTGAGCCATCGCGAGCGGCGCAAGAAGCTCGCGGATATCTGCTTCGTGCTGAACATCGAGGACACGCACGTCGCGACCTACGCGTTGAAGAAGCTCGTAGCTAGAGGGTATGTAAACAGCGAAAAGACCGGCAAGGAAGTGTTCTTTTCCGCTACCGACAAAGGGCGCGAGCTCTGTCTGAAGTATCGCGAGGTGCGCGAGAGCTGCCTGATTTCGACGCTGAAGGAAAGCGGCCTGACCAATGAGCAGATCGGCGAGGCCGCGCAGTTGATGCGCAACGCGTCCGGCTTGTACGACACGGCGGCGCGGGCCGCGGCGTCTTTATAACGGCGCTGACGAGCGCGATGGCTGCGGGACGTGCGGCGCGCCGCGCTCCTCGAACGCTTAATTCGCGCGATCGGGCTGCGGATAAAGAGCGGCTTCGGTCACGATGAGATCGAGCGGGATGTCGTGAGCTTCGCGTTGCAGCGCTTCGGTGCGGCAGGCTTCATACGCGATGCCGACCGTGACCGGTTTTTTCGCCGCGGGCCATGCGGCTAGCGTGCGGTCGTAGTAGCCGCCGCCGTAGCCGAGCCGGTAACCGTGCGCATCGAAGCCGACGCACGGCACGAACAGCAGTTCAGGCGTCACCACCTGTTCCGAGGTGGGTTCGGCGATCTTGTGATGGCCGATTTTCATCGGCATGTCGGGTGTCCACGCGTGGAACTCGAGCGGCTCACCGCGCCCTTTGACGATTGGCAAACTCGCTTCGCGAGGCGCGCCGGCCGCGAGCCAGATGGCGATCGCGCCGCGCGCGTCGAACTCGCCCGCGAGCGGCCAGTAAAACCCCACGCTGCGCACGCCATAGTGCTTCAACGCGTCGAGCAGACGACGCCCGAGCGCGGCGTTGTGCGCGGGCTCGGAAGCCGCTTGTAGCCTTGCTTCCAATAGCATTCGACGCAGCGCCTTTTTCGATTCCGCGGCGGGGTTGCGTGCTATGCTTGGGTCCAATTCGCGCTCCAGAAACAACGATGTCAAAACGACTCTATCGAGTATATCGCGCAGCCGGTCTGGCGCTGGCCGCCGGTGCGCTCGTCGCCTGCAGTACGGCCTCCGCCGTCAAGCCTCTTCCTCTCTCGCAACTCACGAACGACGACCAGATTTTCGTCCAGCTTCGCGAAGCCGCGCGCAGTAACGACGCAGCGCGCGCAGCGCAACTGGCGAGCATGATCCCGAGCTATCCGGCGCCGTCGTATCTGGAGTACTTCCAGATCAAGCCGCAGTTGTTCGATTCCAGCGGTCATGCGCGCATCGACGCGCCGGACGCACCGGTGCTCGCGTTCCTGCAGAAGTACGACGGCCAGGCGATCGCCGACCGCTTGCGCAACGACTACCTCACGGTGCTCGGCGCGCGTCACGACTGGCGCAACTTCGACCAGCAATACGCGCGCTTCGTATTGAACGACGACACCCAGGTGAAGTGCTACGCGCTCGAATCGCGCGCCGCGCGCGGCGAAAACGTGGCGGACGCAGCGCGTGCGCTACTGGTCGATCCGAAGTGGTACGGCGACGGCTGCGTCGATCTGATCACGTCGCTGGCGGTCAACCAGCAATTCAGTTCGAACGACGTGTGGCAGCAGATCCGTCTCGCGTACGAACAGAACTACACGAACACCGGCAGCAAACTGGTCGACGCGCTCAGCAATCAGCCTCCTGATCCGGTGCTGTTCAATCAGGCAACGAGTACGCCGCCGTTGCTGCTCGCGCGCGGCGTCGGCCCGGACACGCAGTCGCACCAGCTTGCGTTGCTCGCGATCACGCGGATGGCGCGCAACGATCCGGCCATGGCCGCGGCTACGTTCGCTTCGGTGGCGCCGTCGCTGAGTTCGCCGGAACGCGCGATCGGCTGGGGCACGATTGCCTATCAGGCGGCCGCCAAACAGATGCCGGGCGCGGTCGACTGGTACCGGCTCTCGGTGAATGCGCCGCTGTCGAACCCCGCTTATGAATGGCGCACCCGCACTGCGCTGCTCGCCGGCGACTGGACGATGGTGCGCTGGTCGATCGAACAGATGCCGGCGGCGTTGCGCAACCAGCCTTCGTGGATTTACTGGCATGCGCGTGCATTGAAGCAGGCCGGCGATACGGCCACGGCCAACCAGGAATTCGAATCGATCTCGCAGGGCTTCAACTTCTACGGCCAACTGGCCGCGGAAGAACTTGGCCGCAAGATAACGGTGCCGCCGAAAACCACTGTCAGCGATGCTGAGGTGCAGCAGGCCGGCAATACGCCGGGTTTCGATCTGGCGCAGCGTTTCTATGCGCTGAATTTGCGGCTCGAAGGCAATCGCGAATGGAACTGGCCGCTGCGCACCATGACCGACCGCCAGTTGCTCGCCACCGCGGAATACGCGCGCCGTATCCAGTTGTACGACCGCACCGTCAACACCGCGGATCGCACGGTGAGCGAACACGATTTCTCGCTGCGTTATCTGTCGCCGTTCAAGGATATCGTCGAGCGCGACGCGCAATCGAACGGGCTCGATGTGGAATGGGCGTACGGGCTGATTCGTCAGGAGTCGCGCTTCATCATGAACGCGCGCTCGGAAGTCGGCGCGAGCGGTCTGATGCAGTTGATGCCGGGTACCGCGCAACTGGTCGCGAAAAAGATCGGCCTCGGCCCGATCTCGCGCGAGCAGATGAACGACATCAACACCAATATCCTGCTCGGCACGAACTATCTGTCGATGATCTACAATCAGTTCGACGGTTCCGCCGTGTTGGCCACCGCGGGTTACAACGCTGGGCCGGGCCGTCCGCGCAACTGGCGTCAGCAGTTGCAGCGTCCGGTTGAAGGCGCGATCTTCGCTGAAGCCATTCCGTTCCAGGAAACGCGCGACTACGTGAAAAACGTGTTGTCGAACACGGTCTACTACGCGGCATTGTTCGAAGGCCGTCCGCAATCGCTGAAGGCGCGTCTGGGTTACATCGCACCGTAAGCGCCGTGCCGCCGCCGCGTCCCTTCGACTCGGCGGCGCGCCACGCCAGCCGTTGCCGCGGCTTCCACCAGGGAGTCGAAAATGCGACATCAAGCCATAGCGGTCATCGGTGGTTCCGGTTTTATCGGCAGCCATCTCGTCAATGCGCTCGTCGAAATGGGCAAAGACGTACGCATCGCCACCCGGCGCCGCTATAACGCGCGCCATCTCACCTTGCTTCCCATCGATGTGATCGAAGCCGACGTGTTCGATCCGGTGCAACTCGCGCGTTTTGTCGAGAACGCGGATTGTGTGATCAATCTCGTGGCCACGCTGCAAGGCAAACGCGGCAAACCATACGGGCCGGAGTTCGCGAGAATGCACGTCGAACTGCCGACGAAAATCGTTGCCGCTTGCGAGGGGAAGGGTGTGCATCGGCTGATTCATATCAGCTCGCTCGGCGCCGACCCTAACGGCCCAAGCATGTACTCGCGCTCGAAGGGCGATGGCGAAAAGGCCGTGCATGCGGCGAATCTCGCGTGGACGATTTTCCGGCCTTCTGTCGTGTTCGGTCCGGAAGATCAGTTCCTCAACAAGTTCGCGTTCCTGCAACGGGTCTTTCCGATGATTCCGCTGGCAATGCCCGACGCGAAATTCCAGCCCGTGTACGTTGCCGATGTCGCTCGCGCGATCTGCAACGTGCTCGATCTCGACGCCGCCAGCGGCCACACGTACGAGCTCGGCGGACCGACCGTCTATACGCTCGAAGATCTGGTGAAGTATTGCGGCGACGCGATCGGCAAGCATGCGCGAATCATTCGTCTGCCGGAAGCGCTCGCGCGGCTGCAGGCGTTCTCATTCGAAATGGCGCCTGGCGAACCGGTGATCTCGCGCGACAATCTCGATTCGATGAAAGTCGACAACGTGTTGAGCGGACCGCTTGCGCCCGAACTCGGCATCGAGCCGGCCAGCATCGAAACGATCGCGCCGGTGTACCTGACCGGCGCGTCGATGCGTTCGCGCTTCAATACCTTCCGCGCCAGCGCGGGTCGCTGAGTTTTTTATCTTTCTCGCTTATACGAAGCATGAAACTGCTAATCGGTGACAAGAACTATTCGTCATGGTCGATGCGTCCGTGGCTGATCCTCACGCATTTCGGCATTCCGTTCGACGAGGTGCTGATTCATCTGAACGACCCCGGCACGAAGTCCGCGATCCTCGCTCACGCGCCGACGAGCCCGGGCAAGCTGCCGTGTCTCGTTGAAGACGACGGCTCGGCCACCTGGGATTCGCTCGCGATCGCCGAGACGCTGGCCGAGCGTTATCCGCAGCATGCGCTGTGGCCGCGCGATCCGGCGGCGCGGCGCCGCGCGCGCTGCGTGAGCGCCGAGATGCATTCGGGCTTCGGCGAATTGCGCTCGAACATGTGGATGAACATACGCGCGTCGTTTGCCGGCAAGAACGCGACGCCGGGTGCCATGGCCGATATCGCGCGGATCGAGGCGATCTGGCGCGATTGTCTCGACACCTATGGCGGTCCGTTCCTGTTCGGCGATTTCGGCATTGCCGACGCGATGTACGCGCCCGTCGTGATGCGCTTCAACACGTGGCGGCCGGCGTTGTCGGAAGTCTCCACGGCTTATGTGGAGCGTATGAAGACGCAACCGGCGGTGGAGGCGTGGATCGACGCGGCGCTTCGGGAAACGCACAGGATTGCCTATCAAGACGTATGCCCATGAATATCTATGCAGTAGGCGGAGCGATCCGCGACGAGTTGCTGGGCGTGCCGGTGCAGGACCGGGACTACGTGGTGGTCGGTGCAACGCCCGAGCAGATGGTGGCGCAGGGTTACCGTCCGGTGGGCAAGGATTTTCCGGTGTTTCTGCATCCGCAGACGCAGGATGAGTACGCGCTGGCGCGCACCGAGCGCAAGACGGCGGCGGGTTATCACGGCTTCCAGTTTTTCTACGCACCGGACGTCACGCTTGAAGAAGACCTTGCGCGCCGGGATCTGACGGTCAACGCGATGGCGCGCGAAGTGCGCCCGGACGGCGAATTGACGGGACCGGTGATCGACCCGTTCGATGGACGGCGCGATTTGCAGGCGCGGGTGTTTCGTCACGTGAGCGATGCGTTTCTGGAAGACCCTGTGCGGATTTTGCGGATTGCGCGATTTGCCGCGCGTTTCGTCGACTTCACCGTGGCGCCGGAGACGATGTCGCTGATGCGCAAGATGGTCGCTGATGGCGAGGTGGATGCGCTGGTGGCCGAACGTGTGTGGCAGGAAGTATCACGCGGTTTGATGGAGAAGAAGCCGTCGCGGATGTTCGAGGTGTTGCGGGAGTGCGGTGCGTTGGTGCGGATTCTGCCGGAGATCGACGCGTTGTTCGGTGTGCCGCAGCGGGCTGACTATCACCCGGAAGTCGACACGGGGGTGCATGTGATGATGGTGGTCGATCATGCGGCTGCGCAGGGTTATGCGTTGGCGGTGAGGTTTGCTGCGTTGACGCACGATCTCGGCAAGGCGACGACACCGGAGGATGTATTGCCGCGGCATATCGGGCATGAATCGCGTAGCGTGGATTTGTTGAAGCCGTTGTGTGAGCGCTTGCGGGTGCCGAATGAGTGTCGCGATCTGGCGGTGCTGGTTGCGCGGGAGCATGGGAATATCCATCGCGTGATGGAGATGGGCGCTGCCGCGTTGGTGAGGTTGCTTGAGCGGTGTGATGCGATTCGGAAACCTGCGCGGTTTGCTGAAGCGTTGCAGGCTTGCGAGGCGGATGCGCGGGGGCGGTTGGGGTTTGAGATGCGGGAGTATCCGCAGGCGGAGCGGCTGCGGGTTGCGCTTGTTGCTGCGCGGGGGGTGGATGCTGGGGCCGTGGCTAAATTGCTCGTGGACTCGCCTGGTGGGATTAAGGATGCTGTGCATCGGGAGCGCGTTCGCGCTGTTGAGGTTGTGGTTCGGTGATTTTTTTGTTTTGCCTGCGGGTGGCTGGGGTTTTTTGGTTTACCTGCGGTGGCCGGCTTTCTTTTCTTTTC
>NZ_JAQQBV010000046.1:0-44675 GCF_046030735.1 Paraburkholderia xenovorans | reverse complement strand
GTTCCACTGGACCGAGTCGAAAATGAAGAATTCGGGTTCCGGGCCGAAGAAGGCGGTGTCGCCGAGGCCCGTGCTCTTCAGATACGCTTCAGCGCGCTTCGCGAGCGAACGCGGGTCGCGCTCGTAGCCCTTGCCGTCAGCCGGTTCGACGACGTCGCAGGTCAGCACGAGGGTGGATTCTTCGTAGAACGGGTCGATGAAGGCGGTGTTCGCGTCCGGAATCAGCAGCATGTCCGATGCTTCGATGCCCTTCCAGCCGGCAATCGACGAACCGTCAAACGCATGGCCGCTTTCGAACTTGTCTTCATCGAATGCCGACACCGGCACCGAAACGTGTTGCTCCTTGCCGCGCGTGTCGGTGAAACGAAAGTCGACAAACTTGACGTCTTCGTCTTTGACGAGTTGAACGACGTCGGCCACGGATTTACTCATAACCTATCTCCTGATTAACAAATTCGGCGGACTCAGCCGCCGCCCAATCTAGCTGACCCATCCCGGCGCGTCCACCCCTCGATCGCTTGGGACGAACATATGACAATGCCTGGACAAATCGATCGCGACCAATAAAGCAGCTTCCATGCCATGTATGCGCCAATCCGGCGCAGAAGCTCGCCGCACGCGCGTTTGCAGGGAATGGCCGCACCGAAGCGCATGCAGCCCCTATATCTTCCAGCCGAAGAATGCACCACATTGAGGCAACCGCAATAGTCGTTGCCGGCACCCAAACTATTTTGGTGCATTTTCTATATTTTGCACCATTTAGATGCATTCGGCCCACCGCGGTTTGCCACTCGCTCCCGCGATGATTCCTCTCCGTGCTGCCCGGCAAGTCCGTGTCCGACCGCCCGTCTCCACCCCGCACGCCGCGCGCTAGAATGGTCGTTTGGTCCACAGGAGGTTTGCCCTCATGAGCACGCTCGAACAGTTGTACGCCCAGGCGGACAAGCGCCGCACCGAAAACCAGTTGCCCTATGCGGGCGCGGTCTCGCCCGCCGAAGCGTTCGAACTGCTTCAGCTCGATCCACGCACGCGCCTTGTCGACGTACGCACGCGCGCCGAACTCGACTGGGTCGGCCGGCCGGTTATCGGCGACGGGCAATACGCGCACGTGGAATGGACGCGCTATCCGGGCGCCGTGCCGAATCAGGCGTTTCTGCAGCAGTTGAGCGAGGTGGCCTCGCCCGATACGCCGGTGCTGTTCCTGTGCCGCAGCGCCGCGCGCTCCAAACTCGCCGCGATCGCCGCGACCCAGGCGGGCTTCACCCATGCGTATGACCTGCTGGAAGGCTTCGAAGGCGACAAGGACGGCCAGGGGCATCGGAAGACGGTAGCGGGCTGGTGTTTTCGCGGCTTGCCGTGGATCGGCGCGTAACGCTCGTTGGCCGTTGAGGAGAGCAGTAAAGCTTAGACGCATCGTCGGTGCTGGATGTGACACGCCGATGATGCGCACCCTACAGAAAGCCGAGCGGTACCGCGGGTGCTCGGCCGGCTGAGTGAATTTGCAGTAGGACTCAAACCGGGTTCAAGCCGGGTTTAAAAACCTAAGCCCAGTTTACGCAACGAACACCGGCATCAGGCGCGCGGCTTGACCGAAGCCGCCGCGGCTTCCTGCTCGACGATATCGCCGCCCAGCAGATGCACGCCTTCCCGCAGCTTCACGAAGGCCGCCGCTACCGCTTCCGGCTCGCCCTTCACGCCCAGATCGATGTGATGCCGCGCGTACACGCCGCCGCGTTCCGCATCGCCGACACTCGGCAAACTGAACACGCGCACGCCCGGAAAATCCTGTTCGATCTTTTCCATCAGCGGCGTCAGTCGCGACTCCGGCAATTCGAACACCAGCAGCGACTTTTCCGCATGCGGCATCGCGTGGTGCAGATCCGCGTACTGGGTATCCAGCACCCACTCGATCATCGGCCACGCCATCACCGGGAAGCCCGGCACGAAGTGATGCTGGTTGATCGAAAAGCCCGGAATCTTGTTGTAGCCGTTCGGGATGATCGACGCGCCCTGCGGAAACGTACCCATATTCAACCGATGACGATTCTCCGGCGAATCGAGATCGAGCGGCGCGGGCGAGCTCCCCGGATGCATGTCGCGGATGCGTTCCTGAATCAGCCTCGCCGCCTCCGGATGCAATTCGAGCGGCACGCCGAGCGCCGCGGCCGCGCATTGACGCGTGTGGTCGTCGGGCGTCGCACCGATGCCGCCCGTCGAGAACACCACGTCTCCCGACGCGAACGTGCGCCGCAGCGTCGCCGTGATGCGCTCCGGGTCGTCGCCGATGTATTCCGCCCAGCCGAGCGACAGCCCGCGCGCGCCGAGCAACTCGATGACCTTCGGCAGGTGCTTGTCGACACGTCTGCCCGACAGGATTTCGTCGCCGATGATGATCACGCCAAATGCCATTGCCGCCTCTTTCGCTTGATAAGTAACAGTAATTCGTCAGTAAGAAACCGGCGCCGTCTGCCGTACGCCCTGCTCTTCCGCGCGCATGCGTTGCAACGCGCGCAGACAGTAGTAGCCGAACCACAGCGCCGAAAACACGAGGATGAATGCGTAGATCCAGATCGTCACCGCGGTGATCACCGGGAACAGCACGATCAGCCAGACCGACGACGCCCACAGCAGCGTCGGCAGCGAACCCAGCAAACCGCTTGCGATGCCGATCAGCAGCAACGGCAAGCGGAAGCGCCGCACCAGCGCGCGCCGCTCGTCGCGTGTGGCGTGCAACGCGAGCGCGTCGTAGCTCATCACCCGATAGGTCAGCCAGCCCCACAGGAGCGGCGGAATCAGCGCGAAGAACGGCGGCACGAGCCACAGCGGCAATGTGACGATCAGCAGCACGATGCAGATCAGCGTGGTCCACAACGCCTGGCCGAGGCTACCGTACCACGTTCCGCCACGACGCATCTCGAGGCTCGCGAATTGCCGCGCCGACAGGAAGCGGATCACGGACGGCATCGACAGCGTGGCGATCAGCAGCAGCACGGTCACGACGATCAGCGGAATCGCCATCGCGATCACGATGAACGGCGCAATCGCCGCGTGCAGCGCCGAAAACCCGAGCCAGTCGAACAGGCGATAGAGCGTGAGCGTGAACGACCAGGTTTCGAGCCACGAGCGCGTCGCGCCGATCAGCGTCTGCCAGGAAAACCACAGGATCACGCCCCAGCCGACCGTCGCCGCGAGAAACGGCATGAAGGTCAGCCAGAGCATGCGCGGGTGCAGCGCGCTTGCGAGTGCGCGCCCGAACGAGCGCAACAGGTCATTCATGCGAGCAGGTGTCAGTGAACGAAACGATGGAACCGGACAGACCGCGCAGCGAACCGGCCGACGCAGCCGCACTCCGGGAGGCGGAACGCGAACCGCGCAACAGGCGAGGTGGGCACGCGCAAACGTGGACAGGATAAACCACGTGACGCGCCGCCGGGGAAACCGGCGGCGCCGGAGGAAGGAGGTTCAGACCGCAGCCGTGTCGCTCGGCTCGGCGCGGCGCTTCGGTTTCGGCGAAAGTCTCCCGGCGATGCGCACGAATGCGAGCCAGTGCTGTGCCCAGAAACCCTCGCCATAGCGACGGCCTTCGAGCTGGTCGCGAATGCCGGTGGGTTCCATCTCGCGACTCCACGACACGCTGCGAAACAGCATGTCCCACCAGGGAAACAGCACGCCGAAGTTGCAACCGTACTTCAGCCCTTCGTGACCGTAGCCGATTGCATGATGACGGCGATGGAACGTCGGACTGACCAGCAAACGCTCGCCGAGCCAGCCGAAGTAAAGACGGATATTCGCGTGCTGCACGCTCTGTGCGAGATTGGTGATCGCCACCAGCACGACGAATTGCGAAGGCGGCACCCCGATCACCAGCGCGATCGCCGCGAAGAACGACGCCTGCAGCAGGTCGTCGAGCAGATGGTTGCGATCGTCCGACCACAGCGACATCTGCTGCTGGCTGTGATGCACCGCGTGCAACTCCCACCACAGGCCGATCCGGTGCTCCCAGCGGTGATACCAGTAACCGGCGAAGTCCAGCACCAGCAGATACATCACGAAGGTGACGAGCGGCTGCGTGGTCACGCCGGGCCACAGATTGTCGAATTCGATATTCGCGATGTTGCGCAGCCGCAGCCACGCCTGCACGTTGTCGAACAGAGGCTGCAGCGCGAAAAAGAACAGCAGATTGAGGATGCCCAGCTTGGCGATCCACGTGTAGATCACGTCGACCCGCACCGCCTTGCGATTCTCCCACTGCTCGACCGGCCGCAGCGCCTCGAGCGGACGCAGCACCGCGTACATCGCCAGCACCTCGAAGACGCCGACGATCACCCAATACAGGCTGTCGTACGTGTCTTCGTCGTAATCCATCAGATTGAAACGGAACAGCAACGGCTGCACCACGTCGACGTACAGCAATGTCTGCACGGCGGAGACCAAACTGTCGAGAGAAGAAAAAATCAGTTGGAACATGGTGCTGGCCTGGTTGCTTCATCCGCCGCGACTGGCTCATACGCGGCACTCGCGCTGCTTTTCGCGCCGACGCTCGTGCCGCCGTTCATGCCAGATTACGCGCCGTTCGGCGCGGTGAGCGGCGCGCGATTGAAGAAATAGATGCCGTGCGGCGACCGGCCGACGGCAATCGTCTGGATCAGCTTACGCGTGGTCAGATCGATAATACCGATGTGCTTTGCGAAGCGGAAGGTCACCCACAGGTAGCGTTTGTCGGCAGAAAGTTCCATGTCGTCAGGCCCGGGCATCAGACCCGTGATGTCGCCGACATTGGTGAGCGAGTCTTCGTCGATGATGCTGATGGTGCTTGCCACGCGGTTCGACACGGCCACGTGCTTGCCGTCGGCGAGCGAGCGGAAGTTGTGCGCGCCGTTGCCCGTGTGAATCGTCTTGACGATTTTCTGGTTACGCCAGTCGACCACCGCGACGTAATCCGCGCCGGTCATGCCCACCAGCAGGTATTTTTCGCCCGGCGTCATCCACAGGCCGGCCGGCACCTTGCCCACCTTCATCTTCCACTTGACGGTTTGCGTGGCCAGATCGATCGCGGCGAGCTCGCCCGAGACCTGCAGCGTGACGAACACCGTTTTGCTGTCGTTCGTGAACGCCATGTGGCTGGGCATTACGGCCAGCGGCAGACGCGAAGCCAGGGTCATCTGGTTCTGCGCGTTGTCGTAGTGATAAATGTCGAGGCGATCCAGCCGCAGACCGGTGGTGACAAGCCATTTGCGGTCGGGCGAGAAACCGATTTGATACGGGTCTTCGATGTTTTCGACCCAGCGCTGCACCTTGCCCGTCTTCGGATCGACGAACATCAGATTGTTCGACACCGAGTTCGCGACGATCAGCGACGAGTTGTCCGGCGTGGCCATCAGGTGATGCGGTTCCTTACCCGTCGGCACCGTGCCGACGACCTGGCGGGTGGTTTCGTCGATCAGGCTCAGCGTGGCTTCGCCGGAATTGAGCACGATCACGTTGTTGGCGTGGGCCGCCGGAGAAAAAAAGCCTGCGGCGGCGACCAGCGCCGCGACGGCGGCAAACGTGGAAGTCAAGCCGGGAAGAAAAAATTTACGCATGAAAACTCACTTCGGAGAACAACCGTCATTGTAGAACGTTTGCTGGGGCGCGAGGTTGATGTGGATACTGGTTTGTCGCGTCGAATAATGGGGGACGCAACGAATTGGTGTCTCTGCATAGGCATGTCGTTTCGACAGGTTTAGTTGGCCTGTTTTTGCGTCGACAAATGATTATTGCAGTCCTAAATCCGGCGCTCGCAAATGAGAAAAAATAAGGAAAATATTAGAAATTCTCTATTTTTCACAAAAAAACACACATATTCAAATTTATATCCAATCGACGATTTTATTTTCTGCCATTTAAGAATTGGCTTATTCCGACCGTTCCGCAGCAGACCGGAGAATGCTTCAGTGCATCGCCTAGGCAATCAACCCTGTGACATCAGCGCGTGACGAAGGCGATCCCCGCTCACGAAAATCAGCTGAACATAAAACATGAAAGACGGCACCACTGCGGTCTATCTGTTTTTATTTTTTGAGCGGCACACGTTGGGCCAATAGAGCTTTATCCGGATTGCCGTGTTTTTTACACACCGTCCACGCATGCAATACCACGGAGTTTCTGAATAATGAACAGGATTTACAAAACGGTCCGGTGCAAAAGCTCCGGGACGTGGATCAACATGTCGGAAACGACTCAATTGAAGAGTAGTCGCGCAGCGCTGCGACAACAGCTTCTCGCGCAGGCTGCGCTGGCCGGGGCCACGCTGTTAGGCAGCACGACAGGAGCCCATGCGGCGGGAGACGCTGCAACCAGCTATTACGATGCGCGCGCATATTCCAATACGGGCGACCGACCCGCCCTTGCAAGCGGACCCGGCGCTGTCGCAGCAGGCGGGAACGCAGTCGCAACCGGCATCGGTTCGACTGCGATCGGCGAAATGACTACGGCAACTGGCGACGGTGCAAACGCGCTTGGCCTTTTTGCCCGCGCCACGGGGACCGGCGCTTTCGCCGCCGGCTCATCCGCGTGGGCAACTGAAGATAACGGCACGGCGATCGGCAATCTGGCGACGGTGATGGGCCCGAATGCGGCGGCCATCGGCGCGTTCTCGGCCGCCAATGGCTTCAACGCTGTCGCGCTGGGCTACGCCGCCATGGCGTCCAGCGAGAACGGCATGGCACTCGGCGCACTCGCCAATACGAGCGGCATCGGCGCCATCGCAGTGGGGGCCAATGCGCAGGCGAACGATGACTACTCGCTCGCGGTCGGCACCAATGCTGTTGCCGGTGACGCAATCGCCATCGCAGTCGGCATGAATTCGGTCGCCAACGGTCTGGGCAGCGTCGCCCTCGGCACGCTGGCCGAAGCGTCCGGCACAGGTTCCGTCGCATTGGGCCGGGGTTCCGCCACTCGCGCCGACGGCGCGGTGGCATTAGGCGATAGCGCCAGCGCGCTGGCGCAGAACGCCGTGGCGCTTGGTCGCGGCTCGGTCGCCGATCGTGCCGACACGGTCTCAGTCGGGTCCGCCGGCAGCGAACGCCAGATCACCAACGTCGCGGCCGGCAAGGAAGATACCGACGCCGTCAACGTTGCCCAACTGAACGCGGTGAGCGCGCAAACCCGTGCCGACGCCACGAAGCTCGACCGCGCAGTGGTCTATGACCAGAACCCCGATGGCAGCGTCGACAAAAGCAGCGTCACACTCGGCGATCCGGCGAGCGGCGGCACCGTGATTCACAACGTCGCCGACGGCGTCGCGCCGTCCGACGCGGTCAACGTCAGTCAACTCGACGCGGCCATCAACGGCGCGGTCGGCAACATCACCGTCAACACCGCCAATCCGTTCTTCAGCGCCGAAGGCGATCGCGACACCGAGGGCGCGCTGGCATCGGGCACGCACTCGGTCGCGTCGGGCGCCAACGCGCAGGCCGCGGGCAGCAACGCCGTCGCGCTCGGCGCAAACGCAATTGCCGGCGCGAACAACGCCATCGCCTTGGGCGCCAACGCGCAGGCTGCGGGCAGCAACGCCATCGCGCTAGGCGCTGCGGCAAACGCCGGCGCCGACAATTCGGTCGCGCTCGGCCAGGGATCGGTTGCAGATCGCGCGAATACGGTGTCGATCGGCGCGGTGGGTCAGGAGCGACAGATCGCGAACGTTGCGGCGGGCGTACAGGGCACGGACGCGGTCAACTTGAACCAGTTGCAGCAAAGCATCGGCGGCGCAGTCGGCCAGGCCAACAGCTACACCGACGACCAGATCCGCTCCGCTCGCCGCGACGCGTATGGCGGCACCGCGTCCGCGCTGGCGGTGGCCGGTTTGCCGCAAGCCGTATTGCCGGGGCACGGCATGGTCGCGATCGCCGGCGGCACGTACGGCGGCCAGTCGGCCATGGCCGTCGGCGTGTCGCAATTGTCGGAAACAGGTAAGTGGGTCTACAAGGTGCAAGGCACCACGGATTCGCGCGGTCAGTTTGGCGCGTCGGTCGGCGCCGGCATGCACTGGTAAGACACGGGTGCGAAGCGTGACGGGTTCGATCTGAATCCGCCATCTCGCAGACGAGTGATCTCTCGTTGTAGCAGCGAGCGGGCGTGGACCCGGGGACGGGTTCACGCCCTTTGCGCGCGATGTCATTCCTCTACGGAGCGATATCGCGCGCTTTTTTGCGTTCGTCAGCGAACCGCGCGCCAGGCGACAACCCGCGGATCGAAACGCGGATAAACGAGGCCGCGAGAATGTATGAACCCGCGCAAAGCCGGACACCGGGCAGAACCGGCATCCGTCCCGCACGGCCTGAGCGAAACTCAGCGCTGCATCGACTCCCACACCTTATAAAGCCGCTTCACCGACACCGGCATCGGCGTACGCAGTTCCTGCGCGAACAACGAAATGCGCAACTCCTCAAGCAGCCAACGGAATTCCGACAGCCGCGTATCCAGCACCCCGCCCCGCTGAGCGAGCGCGCGCTGGTAGTTCTGCAGCAACGGTTGAAACTCGGCGAACTGCCGAGCGTCGCGCGCCGAATCCGCCTTGAGCTTGTCGACGCGCATCGCAATGCCCTTCAGATAGCGCGGGAAATGCGTCAATTGCGTGTAGGGCGTATCGACCACAAAGCGTTTGCCGATCAAGCCGTCGAGCTGGTTCTGCATGTCCGCGTGCGCGGTCGTGAACGCTTTCGCCTGCACCAGCTTCTTCGTCACGCTCGCGTATTCGCTCAGGATCTGCCCGACCAGCCGCGAGATTTCCTGCGCCAGCAAGGTGAGACGGCTGCGGCCTTCGTCGCGGCGCGTATGGAAGCTGGTGTCGTCGTCGGGCAACGGATCTTGCAGACAGGCGCGGTCGAGCGCGGTGTCGATCAATTGATCGCGCAGTTCTTCCTGCGTGCCGCGCGGCATGAACTGCATCGCCATTTCGCGCAGACCCGGCAGATTCTTCTCCAGATACTTGATCGGCTCCTTCAACTGCAACGCGAACAGACGCCGCAGTCCGGCGCGATGGATGCGCGCCGCTTCGTCGGGTGAATCGAATACTTCGACGTCGCAGTGCGTGCCGCGATCCACGAGCGCCGGATAGCCGAACAGCGTCTGGCCGCCACGGCGGATCTCCAGCAGCTCCGGAAGCTTGCCGAAATTCCACGTAGTGAGCTTTTCGTACAGCGCGGTGCCCGCAGTGCCCGCGGTACCTGGCTGGGCCGAAGCCTGGGTGTGCGGACCCGCGCCAGCACCCTTGCCTCTCGCGTCAGCCGAAATCGAAGCCGAAGCCGAAGCCAAACCCGCAGCACCGGCAACGCCCGCAGGCGAACCCGCCGCGCCACTTCCACCGCCCGCGCCCGCCAGCGCCACACCAGCCGCACCCGATGCGATCTTCTGAAAATGCTGCTGCGCCTGGCCGCCGAGTTCGGCGCGCAATTGCGACAGATTGCGGCCCATCGCGAGCTGACGTCCATGCTCGTCGACGACCTTGAAGTTCATGAACAGATGCGGCGGCAGCGTCTCGAGCTTGAAGTCGGCCTGCTTCATCGCGACCTGGGTGCGCTCGCGAATGTCCGCGATCAGCGACTCGAGCAAGCCGCCCGCGCCGAAACGCTGCCCGCTATGACGCTCGACGAAACCCGCTGCGTACTCCGGCAACGGCACGCAATTGCGCCGCAGCTTCTGCGGCAAAGACTTCAGCAGCAGTTGCGTCTTCTCTTTCAGCATGCCGGGCACGAGCCATTCGCAGCGCCGCGCATCCACTTGATTCAATGCGTACAGCGGCACCGCGAGCGTCACGCCGTCGCGCGGCGAGCCCGGTTCGAAGTGGTAAGTGAGCCCCATCTCGACGCCCGACATCGTCATCCGTTTCGGGAACAGGTCGGTCGTCACGCCGGCGGCTTCGTGCCGCATCAGATCGTCGCGCGACAGATACAGCAGACGCAGCTTGTCGTCGGTCTGACCGCTCTTCTTCACCTCGTCGCGATACCAGCGCTCGAACGACGCGCCGGTGTAAATGCCCGCCGGCAGCGCCTGATCGTAGAACGCGAAGATCAGTTCATCGTCGACCAGCACGTCCTGACGACGCGACTTGTGCTCAAGTTGCTCGATGTCGGCGAGCAGCTTGCGGTTGTGCGCGAAGAACGCGAGCTTCGTGTCGAATTCGCCTTCCACCAGCGCGCCGCGAATAAACAACTCGCGCGCCCGCGCCGGGTCCTGCTTGCCGAAACTCACGCGCCGCCGGTGATAAATCGGCAGGCCGTACAGCATCGCGCGCTCGAACGCGGACACCTGCGCCGCGCGCTTCTCCCAATGCGGCTCAGACAACGACTTCTTCAGCAGATGCGCACCGATCTTCTCGATCCACTCCGGCTCGATCTTCGCAATACAACGCGCGTACAGGCGGCTCGTCTCGACCAGTTCGGCGGCCATCGCCCATTTGCCCGCCTTCTTCACCAGCGCGGAACCCGGCCACAAATAGAATTTGATGCCGCGCGCGCCGAGGTAATACGGTTCGTCGTCGGCTTTCAGGCCGATGTTGCCGAGCAGGCCCGTCAGCAGCGCGAGATGGATCTGCTCGAACGTGGCTTCCGCTTCGTTCAGACGCCAGCCGTGTTCGCGCACCACTGTCAGCAGTTGCGAGTGCACGTCGCGCCATTCGCGCAAACGCAATTGCGACAGGAAGTTCTTGCGGCACTCGTCGTGCAACTGCTTGTTCGACTTCTTGTGCGCGATCGCTTCTTCAAACCAGTTCCAGATTTTCAGCCATTGCAGGAACTCGGAGCGCTCGTCGGCGAACCGGCGATGCGCCTGGTCCGCCTGCTCCTGCGCTTCGATCGGCCGGTCGCGCGGGTCCTGCACGGACAGCGCGCTCGCGATAATCAGCACTTCCTTCAACGCCTGCTGATCGCGCGCGGCGAGAATCATCCGGCCGACCCGCGGATCGAGCGGCAAGCGCGCGAGTTCGCGGCCGAGCGGCGTGAGCTGGTTGTCGTCGTCGACGGCACCCAGTTCGTTGAGCAACTGGTAGCCGTCGGCGATCGCGCGGCCCGGCGGCGGCTCGATAAACGGAAAGGTTTCGATCGCCGTCAGATGCAGCGATTTCATCCGCAGAATCACGGAGGCCAGTGACGAACGCAGAATCTCCGGATCGGTAAAACGCACGCGGCCCTGAAAATCGCTCTCCTCATAGAGACGAATGCACACGCCGTCGGCAACGCGACCGCAACGTCCGGCGCGCTGATTCGCGGCCGCCTGCGAAATCGACTCGACCTGCAACTGCTCGACCTTGTTGCGATACGAGTAGCGCTTCACGCGCGCGAGCCCGGTGTCGACCACATAGCGAATGCCCGGCACCGTCAGCGAGGTTTCGGCGACGTTGGTCGCGAGCACGATGCGGCGCGCGTTCGACGTGCGGAACACGCGCTCCTGGTCGGCCGCCGAGAGGCGCGCGAACAGCGGCAAAATCTCCGTATGCGGCGGATGGTGCTTGCGCAGCGCTTCGGCGGCGTCGCGGATTTCGCGCTCGCCGGGCAGGAACACGAGCACGTCGCCGGGGCCTTCGCGGCACAGTTCGTCGACCGCGTCGACGATCGCTTCCATCAGATCGCGGTCAGTCTCGCGCTGCGTTTTCGGCCTGTCACGCGATTCGCGCGACCCCGCCGACGTCGAGGCCGTGCCCTCCGCCGCCTTCACCGCCGGGCTGTCTTCCGCGACCGGCCGGTAGCGTACTTCGACCGGATAGAGCCGCCCGCTCACTTCGATCACCGGCGCGGGTTTTTCTTCGCTGCCGAAATGGCGGGCGAAGCGATCCGCGTCGATGGTCGCCGAGGTCACGATCAGTTTCAGATCGGGGCGCTTGACGAGGATTTCCTTCAGGTAACCGAGCAGAAAATCGATGTTCAGACTGCGCTCGTGCGCTTCGTCGATGATCAGCGTGTCGTAGGCTTTCAGCAGCGGATCGGTCTGCGTTTCCGCGAGCAGAATGCCGTCGGTCATCAGCTTCACGGACGCGCCGGGCGACAGATTGTCGGTAAAGCGAACCTTGTAGCCGACCACTTCGCCGAACGGCGTGCCGAGTTCTTCGGCGATGCGCCGGCCGGTCGCCGACGCGGCGATCCGGCGCGGCTGCGTGTGGCCGATCAGACCGGTGCCGCCCGCGCCGAGACCGCGCCCGAGTTCGAGGCAGATTTTCGGCAATTGGGTGGTCTTGCCCGAGCCGGTCTCGCCGCAAACGATCACCACCTGGTTTTGCGCGATCGCGCGCGCGATTTCCTCGCGGCGGCCGGACACCGGCAGCGCTTCGGGGAAGGTGATCGGCGGGATCGGGTTCGGCTCGACGACGCGCGGCGGCCGTGGTGGACGTGGTGGACGTGGTGGACTTGACGGACGTGGCTCTTGCGGCGGCCGTGATTCACGACCGGGCTGGGCGCCTGGCCCAGCCTCTTGCCGCGGGCGTTGGCCACGCGCCGCGTTTTGCGCGCGTCCGTCATCGCGGCGCGGCAGATCGCCGGCCTTCACCTGATCGGCGGCCGGCGCCGTATTCTCGTTCGCCGGAGCGGGACTTTTGGGTACATTCGACATGGGGGCGCATTATAATCCCCGGCATGAATTCCCAAACCGACCTCGTCCCCGCGCCCGCGAGCGTTCCGGCCCCCACCGGAGCAACGGAAGACCTCGCCCAGCACGCGCAATTCGTCGACTGGATGCGCTCAGTCGCCCCTTACATCCATGCGTTCCGTAACAAGACTTTTGTCGTCGGTTTCGGCGGCGAGGTGGTGCATCAGGGGCTCCTGAACGCGCTCGTGTCCGACATCGCGCTGTTGCAGGCAATGGGCATCCAGATCGTTCTGGTGCACGGCTCGCGACCGCAGGTCGAAGAGCAAATGAGCCTGCACGGCGTGGAATCCGAGTTTTCGCACGGCATGCGAATTACCGACGCGCGCGCGCTGGAGTCCGCAAAAGAAGCGGCCGGCGAAGTCCGTCTGGACATCGAGGCCGCGATCAGCCAGGGCTTGCCGAACACGCCGATGGCGCACGCGCACATCAGCGTGGTGTCGGGCAACTTCGTGACGGCACGGCCGGTCGGCATTCTCGATGGCGTCGACTTCGCGCACACCGGCGTGGTGCGCAAGATCGACGCGGATTCGATCCGCCATTCGCTCGCGAGCCGCAAACTGGTGTTGTTGTCGCCGCTCGGCTTCTCGCCCACCGGCGAGGCCTTCAATCTGTCGATGGAAGACGTCGCATCGGCGGCGGCGATCGCGCTGCGCGCCGACAAGATCGTGTTCCTGACCGAAACGCCGGGCCTGATGGAAACCGGCGAAGACGGCCCCGAACTGGTCCGCGAACTGTCGCTCGACGACGCGTACAAGCTGCACGAAAGCGGCGAAGTCACCGGCGACGCCGGTTTCTATCTGAAGCATTCGATCCGCGCGTGCCGCGGCGGCGTCGCGCGGGCGCACATCATCCCCTACGCGCTCGACGGCAGCCTGCTGCTCGAACTGTTCCTGCACGACGGCGTGGGCACGATGATCTCGTACGAGAACCTCGAAAGCCTGCGCGAAGCCACGCCGGACGACGTCGGCGGCATTCTCTCGCTGATCGAGCCGCTCGAATCCGACGGCACGCTGGTACGGCGCGGCCGCCATCAGATCGAACGCGACATCGACCATTTCTCGGTGATCGAGCACGATGGCGTGCTGTTCGGCTGCGCGGCGCTGTATCCGTATCCGCAGGAGCGCATCGGCGAAATGGCCTGCCTCACGGTCGCGCCGGAAGCGCAAGGCACGGGCGACGGCGAGCGCCTGCTCAAGCGCATCGAACAACGCGCGCGCGCCCGCGGCCTCACACGCATTTTCGTGCTCACCACGCGCACCGAACACTGGTTCCTGAAGCGCGGCTTCGTCAAGGTCACGGTCGACGATCTGCCTGAAGACCGCCGCCGCCTCTACAACTGGCAGCGCAAGTCGCTCGTGCTGATGAAACAGCTCTGAGCGGCCCCATATAAAACGACTAGCCGCCCCACATCTGATTACCGGAGAAACACAGCATGACTCGTATGGTTCAATGCGCGAAGCTCGGCAAGGAAGCCGAAGCTCTCGATTTCCCGCCGCTGCCGGGCGAACTCGGCAAGCGGATCTACGAAAGCATTTCGAAGGAAGCGTGGCAGGCCTGGTTGAAGCAGCAAACCATGCTGATCAACGAAAACCGCCTGAACATGGCCGATCCGCGCGCGCGTCAATACCTGATGAAGCAGACCGAAAAATTCTTCTTCGGCGAAGGCGCGGATACAGCGCAGGGTTATGTGCCGCCGCCGGCTGCCGAGTAATTTGCGCCTCGGGCCAACGCTCGCGCCCTGCCCCGCTTGATGAAAAATCCGCGCCGCGTGCGCGGATTTTTTTTCGTCTGAAGCATGCGTTAAAACTCTCCAGACGGTACATTTCGGGCCATTTTTAAGCGCTCTTTCCATACCCAGAAAATCCGCCGGATCCCCCGCCCCGCAAGGGATTGAGCACCGTCCCCCAAACCCACGGCGGACACCGGGTTTGCACGATCCTCTGTCATCGTGCTATTATGTGCACCGTTCCAACAGCATTTCACCTTCATTCACGTTCATCCTAAGTTCCACGCATTGCGTGCGCGAGCCGTGGATTGAACAGTTTTTATACAAGAAGGCTCGTCGGTCGTTTCACCGCATAAGCTCGCATCAGTTAGCAGCACTGCGGCGATCCAGCACCGGCCTTTTTCGTTTCAAGCCTTCCAGCGGCGCATGGGCCAGCTTCCAGCCACCCCAGCGTCCTCATGCATCTGCCCCCCTTCCACGGCCACGCAGATGCAACAGTCAGCACAATCTAGACGAGTGTTTTTTCGCGATCTGTCTCGCGAGGCACGGGCGTTGTGTTTCCCTTCGCGCCCACTCTTTCGCGGTTGACGTTCAAACGTCGACCGCGAAAACCCGCCGCCGCTTTTCGCTCGCGAAACGACACTTCCCCAGCACCCGTGGCGGAACGTTCATGCGCGTTTTCATGAGTTTCGTCGCAGTCATTGGAGTTTTCACCTTGACCGCTTCCAGCAACGGCTTCTGGCGACATCACAAAGAAGAACAGCGCCTCTCCCTCGACGACATCACTGTCGTCGACAAATCTCTCCTCAAGCGGGCCGTTGGCGCGATGGCGCTCGGCAACGCGATGGAATGGTTCGATTTCGGCGTGTACAGCTACATCGCCGTCACGCTCGGCAAAGTTTTCTTCCCGTCGGCCAGCCCGGCTGCACAGTTGATCGCCACGTTCGGCACGTTCGCCGCGGCGTTCCTCGTGCGACCGGTCGGCGGCATGGTGTTCGGGCCGCTGGGTGACCGCATCGGCCGTCAACGCGTATTGGCGATGACGATGATCATGATGGCGCTCGGCACCTTCGCGATCGGCCTGATTCCGAGCTATGCGACGATCGGCATCTTCGCGCCGGTGCTGCTGCTGGTCGCGCGTCTGGTGCAAGGCTTCTCGACCGGCGGCGAGTACGGCGGCGCGGCGACCTTTATCGCCGAATTTTCGACGGACAAGCGCCGCGGCTTCATGGGCAGCTTCCTCGAATTCGGCACGCTGATCGGCTACGTGCTCGGCGCGGGCACCGTCGCGGTACTCACGGCGGTGCTGTCGAACGACGCGCTGCTGTCGTGGGGCTGGCGTGTGCCGTTCCTGATCGCGGGTCCGCTGGGCCTGGTGGGTCTGTACATCCGGCTGAAGCTCGAAGAAACGCCTGCGTTCAAGAAGCAGGCCGAACAGCGCGAAGCGGAAGACAAGGCGCTGCCCAAACAATCGTTGCGCGAGTTGCTGATGCAGCAGTGGAAGCCGCTGCTACTGTGCGTCGGCCTCGTGCTGATCTTCAACGTCACCGATTACATGGCGCTGTCGTATCTGCCGAGCTATCTGTCGGCCACGCTGCATTTCAACGAAACGCACGGCCTGTTCCTCGTGCTGCTCGTCATGGTGCTGATGATGCCGATGACGCTCGCCGCCGGCCGTCTGTCCGACACGATCGGCCGCAAGCCGGTGATGCTGTTCGGTTGCGTGGGTCTGTTCGCGCTGTCGATTCCGGCGCTGCTGCTGATCCGGATGGGCACGGTGCTGCCGGTGTTCGGCGGCCTGATGATTCTCGGCGTGCTGCTGTCGTGCTTCACCGGCGTGATGCCGTCGGCGCTGCCGGCACTGTTCCCGACGAAGATCCGCTACGGCGCGCTGGCGATCGGCTTCAACATCTCGGTATCGCTGTTCGGCGGCACGACGCCGCTCGTCACCGCATGGCTCGTCGACAGCACCGGCAATCTGATGATGCCCGCGTACTATCTGATGGGCGCGTCGCTGATCGGGATCGCGGCGGTGCTCGCGTTGCGCGAAACCGCGCGCAAGCCGCTGCTCGGCTCGGGTCCGTGCGTGGCGACGCGTGCCGAAGCGCATGCGGTACTGCGCGGCGAATGCGAAGCGGCGGAAATGGATGAGGGTTATGCGGCCGCGGCTACTGCGCGTGCATGAGCGCGTACTTGAGCGCGGGTTGCATCGCGCTCCATAGCTGATGTGTCGGAAAAGTGTCCGAAAACGGGCCGGCAAATTTTTTGCCGGCCCGTTTTTTCATGTCAGCAGCAAATCGAACTTCGCCGTGGCCTGTGCGCCTTCGACGATCAGCATGCCCGCGGACACCGGCAACTTGAACCGCCGCGGACCGGCGCTGCCCGGATTGACGAACAGCACGCCGTCGCGCTCGCTGATCGACGGCTTGTGCGAATGGCCGGTAACGACCACGTGAATACCATCGCTGCGCGGACCGGCGGGTACGTCCGCGATATCGTGCACGACGAGGATCGCCACCTGCTGCACGGTGAGTTTGGCGTGCGTCGGTACGGCCGCCGCCCACTCGCCGACGTCGTTATTGCCGCGCACCGCGGTTAAAGGCGCGATCTGCGCGAGCGCATCGAGCACAGACGGATTGCAGATGTCGCCGGCATGGATGATCGCGTCGCAACCCGCGAGGTACTGCAACGCTTCCGGACGCACGAGGTTATGCGTGTCGGAGATCAGGCCGATGCGAGTGGACGGGGCACGCACGCTTACGCTTCCAGCACGTGTTCGATGCGCCGGTCGGGAATGAGCCACCACGCGGCGGCCAGCGTGTACAACGCCGCCGAGACCCACGGCGCGACGAAGGCCAGCGCGATACCGGCCAGATAGATCACCACCGAGACCTTGCCCTTGAAGTCGTTGCCGACCGCCTTCGCGAGCGTCGATTCCCCGCCATGTTCACGGATCAGCACGCGCGTCAGAAT
The DNA here is from genome assembly GCF_046030735.1 of Paraburkholderia xenovorans. GTDB lineage: Bacteria > Pseudomonadota > Gammaproteobacteria > Burkholderiales > Burkholderiaceae > Paraburkholderia > Paraburkholderia xenovorans_A. The sequence goes on along the minus strand of NZ_JAQQBV010000046.1, from coordinate 27,361 downwards.
GAAATAGGCGATCGCCGACATGAACAGCACGACGCCGTACATCGCGGTCGGCCACGAAGCCAGATGATTTTCACCGACCCAATGCGTGACGGCCGGCAGCAGCGACAACCAGAACAGCAGATGAAGATTGGCCCACAACACCGCGCCGTTGACCTTCTGCACGGTATGAAACATGTGATGGTGATTGTTCCAGTAGATGCCGACGTAGACGAAACTCAGCACGTACGCGCAAAACACCGGCGCCACCGGCCGCAGCGCGGCAAGATCGTAGCCTTCGGGCACCTTCAATTCGAGCACCATGATCGTGATGATGATGGCGATCACGCCATCGCTGAAGGCTTCGATGCGTCCCTTGCCCATCGGTCGGATTCCTGAGATTGATTGCGGTTAGGCGCGCAGCCCGCGCCGCTGCCGATTATCCGCGATGGCGATCGGCTTTGTCGATGTGCTTTCGATCGGCCTGCAAAGGGCCGCCACTCACTTCAACGGCTTCAGACCGTCGAGCAGCGTCGGCACCAGTTCGCTGATGGTCGGGTGAATATGCATCGCGTACTGCAACGTCGGATACGGCGCGCCCGCCGTCATGATGTCGATGAACGTGTGCAGCGCCTCGTCGCCTTCGATACCGTGAATCGCCGCGCCGAGAATCTGCTTGCTGCCGGCGTCGACCAGCACCTTCATGAAGCCGTCGGTCTCGCCGCGTTCGCGTGCGCGGCCGACCCGCGTCATCGGCATCGTGGCGATCAGCGCGTCGCGGCCCGACTTGCGCACGTCGGCCTCCGAAAGACCGACTCGCGCGAGCGGCGGATCGACGAACACCGCGTACGTCATGATCCGCGTGTCGACGCTGCGCGTGCCGCCGTCGAGCAGATTCGCCGCGACGATCTGGAAGTCGTCGTACGAAGTGTGGGTAAATGCGCCGCGGCCGTTGACGTCGCCGATCGCCCAGACACCCGGCACGTTGGTGCGCAACTGAGCGTCGACGGGAATCGTGCCGTGTTTGTCGGTCGCGATGCCGGCGGCGGCGAGGCCGAGGTCGTCGGTATTCGGCTCGCGGCCGGTGGCGAACAGAAGATGCGACGCTTCGAGCGCGGGCAGATTCTGCGCGAAGCCGATGCACACGTCGTGCTCGCGATGCGGATGCGGTTCGACGCGCGAAGGCTCTACGCCGAAGCGGAATTCGACGCCTTCGCGCGCCAGCACCTTGCGCACGGAGTCGGCGAAATCGGCGTCTTCGCGCGCGAGCAGCCGCTCGCCGCGCACGAGCACCGTCACGCGGCTGCCGAAACGCCGGAAGATCTGCGCGAATTCGAGCGCGATATAGCTGCCGCCGACAATCGCCAGATGCGCGGGCAATTGCGTCAGATCGAGCAGGTTGGAGTTGGTGTAGTAACGAATCCGCTCGAGTCCGTCGAGCGTCGGCACGACCGCGCGCGTGCCGGTATTGATGAAGATTTCGTCGGCGCTCAATTCGTCGAGCAGCTTGCCGTCGGGCGCGCTGATGGACAGCGTGTGAGCGCCGGTGAAACGCGCATGGCCGTTGAAAACAGTGACATTGTCCGCACCGCGCAGCCATTTTTCGACGCCGTCGCGCGATTCGCCGATGATCCGGTCCTTACGCGTTTTGACGGCCGCCAGATCGACGCCGACCGCGCCGCTCACCTGCACGCCCAGCTCCGCGGCATGGCGCGCGACATGTGCGGCGCGGGCGCTCGCCACATACGATTTGGTCGGCGTGCAGCCGACGTTCACACAGGTGCCGCCGAACGCCGCGCGTTCGATGACCGCGGTTTTGCGGCCGCTTTCACCGAGGCGCACGGCCAGCGGCGCGCCGCCTTGTCCCGTGCCGATGACGACTGCGTCGAAGTGCTGTGGCATGGCATCTCTCCCGAGGTTCAGGTGCAGCTCGTTGCATCGGCTCGCGGCTTGAGGGGCACCGCTGAGGCGGCTTTTCACGCGTGCCGGCGTGGCCTCGAAACCGCGAAAGACCCTACGAAATATCGGCCATCCCGGTGCGCGCGGCGCTCAAAGTTCTTGCGTACGCTCTCGCTCCGACGGGCCGGCTGTACAGATAGCCCTGCTGCTTGTCGCAATCGATCCCGCGCAGAAACGCCGCCTGCGCCTCGGTCTCGACGCCTTCCGCGGTGACGTTCATGCCGAGCGAGTGCGCCATCGCCACCACCGCCTGGGTAATCGCAATCGAATCGCGATGGTCCGGCAACCCTGCGACGAACGAGCGATCGATCTTCAGGTTATGCAGCGGAAAGCGCTTCAGATACGACAGCGACGAATAGCCGGTGCCGAAGTCGTCGACGGAAATTTTCACGCCCATTGCGGTCAGCGCGCTCAGCATCGGCAACACGATTTCGCTGTCGCTCATCAGCAGCCGCTCGGTGATTTCCAGTTCGAGCGCGGCCGGTTCGAGCCCGAACGTCGCGAGGCAACGTTCGATGCGCTCGACGAGACCGTCGTTGAACTGCCGCGGCGACAGGTTCACCGCGACGACCAGATCCGGCGCGAGCGTGCGGCGCCACTGCGCGAGCTGCTCGCACGCGCGCGTCAGCACCCAGTGGCCGATCTCGACGATCAGGCCGGCGTCTTCGGCGACCGGAATGAATTCGGCCGGCGACACGTCGCCGAGCTCGCTGTTATACCAGCGCAGCAGCGCTTCGGCGCCGATCGTGCGGCCGTACCGGCTGTCGACGATCGGCTGGTACACGAGACTCAGCTCGTCGGTGGCGAGCGCACGGCGCAGCGATTGCTCGATCGAGAAACGACGCTGCAGACGCCGGTTCAGCTCCGCGGTGAAGAACTGGAAATTGTTGCGGCCGCATTGCTTCGCGTAGTACATCGCCGAATCGGCGTTGCGGATCAGGGTCGGCACGTCCTGGCCGTCTTCCGGAAACACGCTGATGCCGATCGACGCGCCCAGGTAGTACTCGTTGCCCGCCGCCGCGAACGGCACCGCGATCATGTCGAGCAGGCGGCGCGCGAGCGCGGTCAGATGATCCGTGTCCTCATGGCCGCTGACGACGATCACGAACTCGTCGCCGCCCACGCGCGCGAGCATGTCGCCGCGCCCGATGCAGGCCGACAGCCGCTCCGCGACACTGCACAGCAGCGCGTCGCCCGCTTCGTGGCCGGCGGTGTCGTTGACCTTCTTGAAGCCGTCCAGATCGAGGAACAGCACCGCGACGCGCGCGCATTCGCCGCTCGCCGAGCCGTCCGGTGTGAACAGGTCGCGCATCCGCTCGGTCAGATACGCGCGGTTGTACAGGCCGGTGAGCGGATCGCGGGTCGCGAGCAGCTTGAGCTGGCGTTGCGCTTCACGCACCGGTCCGATGTCGGTGAACGAGATCAGTACCGAGCCCGGTTCGCTGTCGCCCGGTTTGAGGATCGGCACGACGTTTTCGGTGATCCAGACCATGTCGCCGCCGATCAGCTGCAGCCCGATCGTGGCGCCCAGTATCGGCTTGCCGCTCGCGAACACCTGCATGGTCGGACGCTCGGCTTCGGTGAGGACCGAGCCGTCTTCGTGGTAGACGCACGTCATCACCGTCATGATGTCGCGGCCGACGATCCCGGCGCTCGCGCGCAGGATGCGCTGCGCGCTCGGGTTGCACGCGAGCACCACGCCGTCGCGCGACTGTACGACGATCCCCTCGTTCAGATGATCGACCACCAGGCGGTGATGTTCCTCGCTGAGCGCGAGGCGTTTGGCCATGGCGTCCTGATGCACGGCGACCCCGACGCTATGGCTGATGTCGTTCAGAATCGACTCTTCCTCGGCCGTCGGCCGGCGCGATGCGCGGTGATACACCGCGAACGCGCCGAGCACCACGCCGGAATCGTTTTCAAACGGCACGGACCAGCACGCGCGCAGACCGAGCGGCAATGCGAGATGCCGGTAATCGGCCCATAGCGGATCGGTTTCGATATCGTCGACGGCGACCATGCGGCGCTCGAACATCGCGGTGCCGCACGAACCGGCCTGCGGGCCGATTGCGAAGCCGTCCAACGCGGCGCTGAAATGCGCCGGCAACGACGGCGCGCCGCCGACGCGGGTGTGCACCCCGTCTGCGTCGAGCAGCAGGATCGAGCACGACGCGCCTTCGCCGAGCAGCGCTTCCGCGCGGCGGCAGACTTCGTCGAGCAGTTCCGGTAGCGGCGTGTTGCGGGTGATCAGCCGCAACACGGTGCGCTCCGACGCCAATACCTCTTCCGCCAGATTCTGCCCATTGCGAGCGCCGTCCGGCATCGCGCCCATCGCGCTATCTGATGTCGCTTCGCGTGTCATAAATGCGCCCCCTAACCCGACATCGGCAAATCAGTGTACGCGGCGTAGCGGGGTTTACGTTAAACAGGTCAATTTTAGTCGGCACGCATGGGCATGACAGGCGGCCGGTGAGGGTTTCTGTCCGGCCGGAATGGGCTGCCCCGTGTGCGGCGAAGATCGGGCGGAACGGTGTGTTTGCTGCGTTTGCCGTGTTCGCTGCGTTCGCCGCTTTAGCCGCTTTAGCCGCTTTAGCCGGGCGGACGGCCACCGCCTCCTCCTCCGCCGTTGTTGCCCCCACCGCCGCGATTTTCCCCACCGCCAGGCGGCCTGCTACCGCCGCCGTCGGGCCGACCACCACCGCCCGGCGGACGGCCTTGCGCGTTATCCGGTGGACGGCCGCCGCCGCCAGCGTTCCCGGGCGGACGGCCTCCTGCATTGCCCGGTGGCGGACCTCCCGGCGGACGGCCTCCTGCATGGCCTGGCGGCAGTCCTCCCGGCGGGCGGCCTCCTGCATGGCCTGGCGGCGGTCCTGGGGGACGTCCGCCGCCATGTCCGGGTGGCGGTCCTGGCGGACGTCCGGCGCCGGGTCTCGGCGGCGGAGGCGGCGGATGGTGAGACCAACGAGACTGCTGGCCGTACCATGGTCGACCGCGATAGTAGTTACCCCAGTACGTGCCGATCGAGAACGTCACGATTGGCAAGCCGATTACCGTGCCGTAGTTCATCAGCGGGACGTTGCTGCCCTGGTACGGATAGTTGAGCCGGCCGGCGTAGACCCAGCCACGCAGATTGGGGGCGGCGACATCGCACCACTGGTAGTTGCTGAGGCAGCCCATCACCGAGAGCGGGACGCCGCCTGGCAATTGCGTGACGACCGGATAGTCCGACGCGGGGCCGGCGCGTACGTTGACCGGTCCGTTGGTATAGGCCTGCGATTGAGCGAACGCCGCGGCTGGCAGCGCGAGCAAACCGGTTGCCAGGTAAAGCCATCGAACGAGTGGTTGTTTCATTTCGTCTCTCCCCTTTTGATCCCACGCCTGGCGTTCGCGCAGTTCTACCGTTTCAGGCTTTGGCACATCGCAACGCAACGCAAGATTTGGTAATCACCTGCCTGAAGTCACGTTGTGCTCCGGGGTCTGTCTTCCGGCGACTCGGCTGATCATCGACGGGATAGAAAACCATGTACTGCCGGGACCGCCATGAGAATCCTCCGCCCTGTCTTGATCGCTGCACTGTTGTTCGCGCATCTGCCTGCTCAAGCTACCAGCTTCGACTGCACCAAAGGACGTTCGCTGACCGAACGGATGATCTGCAACGACCCTGCGCTGTCGAAGCTCGACGACACGCTTGGACAACTGTACTGGAAAGCGCGGCGCCGGGTGTTAAACCGGCGGGCCTTTCTGACGGACAGCGACAGCAAGTGGGCATGGCGAGAGGCGAATTGCCGGGACGCAGCGTGTCTGGGGACGTGGTATTCGACGCGGATCGACGAATTGAAACGGTTGCTTGAAAGCATGCAGGTGGGCGCGCCCGGGTTGACGCCCGGCGGGGCCGACGATGGGCGTAACGCGCCGATGCCCGCGCCGGCTTTGCAGCAGATGGAGACCGCTATGCTGCTTCAGTGCACGGCGGCGAACCCTGGGATCGAATTGCATGATCAGTGTTCGACTGTGATTCAGCAGAAGAGTCCATGGCGGTATGAACCGCGGGGTGGGGATTGGTTTTGTGGGGTGGCGATGGTGGCTCCTTCGGAGCGGGGTGAGTAATCGTTTTTCTGACGCGAAACGAAGAGCGTAGTTTTAGTGAAGCTTCGGCGACGGCTCCGTCTCCTCCGGTGGATCCGAATCCCGGAACAACTCCGCGCACAGGCCGACGCCGATCTCGCTCAGTCGCGCGGTTCCGGTGCCTTCGTCGTTGAAGGCGGTCTCCACCAGTTCGCCGTCGACGAGCGCCGTCAATTGCCGCCGCAAACCGCTCATCGGCACCCCCGCCTGTTTCGACAGTTTGGCCAGCGACCATGCGCCGCCCGGCGTCTCCCGATGCGCGCGCCACAGTTGCGCCAGGATCGCGACCAGCACCGGATCGAGTTCGTCGTCATCCATGGGTATCGTTTCTTCTGTCATGCCTGTCTCCTCTCAAGCCATCTGCGCGACCAGTTCTCCCAGCGTCTTCAGCGCCGCTTCGGTCTGCGCCGTCCACGGATAGCTGTAATTGAGCCGGATGAAATGGCGAAAATCGTTGCGCGTCGAAAACATCATGCCCGGCCCGATCGTGATGCCGCGCGCGAGCGCCGCCTGATAAAGCCGCATCGAATCGACGCGTTCGGGCAATTCCACCCACAGCACATAGCCGCCTTGCGGCGTCGACGTGCGCGTGCCGGCCGGGAAAAAGCGCTGCACCATCGCGATCATGATGCTCGCCTGCTGCCGGTACACCTTGCGCACATGGCGCAGATGCCGATCATAGCCGTCCTGCCGCAGATAATCGGCGACAGCCACTTGCGGCACCGATGGCGTGGTCAGCGTATTGAGAAACTTGAGCTTCTCGACCTGCGCGCGATAACGCCCCGGCATCGCCCAACCGATCCGGTACGACGCGGTCAGGCTCTTCGAAAACGACGCGCAATGCAGCACCAGTCCCTGGGTATCGAAGTTCTTCAGCGTCGATGGCCGCGCGTCGCCGAAATACAGCTCCTGGTACACGTCGTTTTCGATCGCGGGAATCTCATGCTCGGCAAGCAGTGCGACGAGTTGCCGTTTGCGCGCGTCGGGCATCTGGAAACCGAGCGGATTCTGGAAGTTCGGCATCACCATGCACGCCGCAATCTTCTGCTTACGGATGATTTGCGCGAGCGCGTCGACATCGATGCCATGCACCGGATGCGTCGCCACTTCGATCGCGCGCATCCCGAGGCGCTCGATCGCGTGCAGCATCGCGTAGTAAGTCGGCGATTCGACGGCGACCGTGTCGCCGGGTTTCGCGACCGCCTGCAAGCTGAGGTTGATCGCCTCGGTCGCGCCGAGCGTGATGACGATGTCGTCCGGATCGACCGGCACGCCGTTCTCCGCGTAGCGCCGCGCGATCTGGCGGATCAGCTCGGGATTGCCGGGCGGCAGGTCGTCGATCAGATTCCAGCTCGCCTGGCGCCGTGCAATCGCATTCGCGTACTGGTTGATCCGACGCCCGGGGAACAGCGACGGATCGGGGTACGGCGAGCCGAGCGGCATCGCGTCGTGCGCGCGGATGCTGCGCAACGTGGACAACACCAACCGGCTCACGTCCACCTCGGCGGCCACCGGCGGCGCCTGCGCGACCGGCTTGCGGCTCAGGCGCGGTTCGTCGAGCGCTGCCGCGACGGCCGCCGCGTCGCGCACGAAATACCCCGACTGCGGCCGCGTTTCGACGATCCCGCGGCTTTCCAGCAACGCGTACGCATGCAGCACCGTCTTGATGCTGACGCCGTGCTGCTGGCTCGCCTGCCGCACCGAAGGAATCCGCTCGCCCGCCGCGAACACGCCGCGGCGCACGGCTTCGGTCATCTCATCGGCGAGCTTTTCGTACAGTTTCAAGGACTTGGCTCAAGCAACGCGTGGGCGGGAACGTCAGTCTATGACAGAAAGCACCTAACTGTACTCCTCCGCTTTACGATTTTCTGTATGCTGCACTGCATTTGGAACACAGTAGGCTTGCAGGCATTGGCTTAAAAAGCCTCGCTCAGGCCCACCGGCAGCAGACCATGAAGAAACCCAACGCTCGCATCGAACCGTACACGCACCCCGCCGCGGGCTGGGGCGCGCTCAAATATGTCGCGCTCAACCTGCTCAAGGAAAAGGTCACGGGCGGCGACTATCGGATGCTGCTCAAGCAGAATCAGCCAGACGGCTTCGATTGCCCGGGCTGCGCGTGGCCGGACCGCGAACACGCGTCCACCTTCGAGTTCTGCGAAAACGGCGTGAAGGCGGTGGCCGCCGAAGCGACCAGCAAACGCGTGACGCCGGCGTTCTTCGAGGAACACACGGTCGAAGAACTGATGGCGCAATCGGATTTCGAACTGGAGCAGCATGGCCGCCTGACCGACCCGCTCGTCTACGACGCGATGCGCGACCGCTACGTGCCGATCGGCTGGGACGAAGCGTTCGACCTGATCGCCGGGCATCTGAAGCGTCTCGACGACCCCGACAGCGCCGCCTTCTACACGTCGGGCCGCGCGAGCAACGAGGCCGCGTTCCTGTATCAGTTGTTCGTGCGCATGTACGGCACCAACAATTTCCCCGACTGCTCGAACATGTGCCACGAGGCGACCAGCCGCGGCTTGCCGCACACAGTCGGCATCGGCAAGGGCACGGTGACGCTCGACGACTTCGAACACGCCGACACGCTGTTGATCTTCGGTCAGAATCCGGCGACGAACCATCCGCGGATGCTGGGCGAACTGCGCGAATGCGCGAAGCGCGGCGCGACCATCGTGTCGATCAATCCGCTGAAGGAGCGTGGTCTCGAACGTTTTGCGAGCCCGCAGCATCCGGTGGAAATGATCACGATGGGCAGCACGAAGATCAGCTCCGTGTTCATCCGCCCGAAGATCGGCGGCGATTTCGCGCTGATCAAGGGTGTCGCCAAACGCGTGATCGAACTCGACGACGAAGCGTTGGCCTCCGGTCTCGAGCGCGTGCTCGACGTCGCGTTCATCGCCGGACACACGGTCGGCTTCGACGCATTCGCCGACGATCTGCGCGCCGAAAGCTGGGCCACGATCGTCGAAGAATCGGGCGTGCCGTTCGAAGACGTATTGAAACTCGCCGACATCTACGTGAAGGGCCGCGCGGTGATTTCGACGTGGGGCATGGGTCTCACGCAGCACAAGAACTCGGTGCCGACGGTGCAGATCCTGTCGAACCTGATGATGATGCGCGGCAATATCGGCCGCCGCGGCGCGGGCCTGTGCCCGGTGCGCGGCCACTCGAACGTGCAGGGCGACCGCACGGTCGGCATCGAAGAACGGCCGACTCAGGCGTTCCTCGACCGGCTCGGCGAAGTCTACGATTTCGAGCCGCCTCGCGAGCATGGGCTCGACGTCGTCAACACGATTCAGGCGATGCTCGACGGCAAGGTGAAGGTGTTCATCGGCCTCGGCGGCAACTTCTCGATCGCGACGCCGGACACGCCGCGCACGTGGGAAGCGATGCGCTCGTGCGAGTTGACCGTGCACATCACCACCAAGCTGAACCGCAGCCACCTCGTGCATGGCCGCGACGCACTGATTCTGCCGACGCTCGGGCGCACCGAGATCGACTTGCAGAACGGCGTGGCGCAAGGCGTGAGCGTCGAGGATTCGATGAGCATGGTGCACATCTCGTATGGGATGAACAAGCCGGCCTCGGAGAATCTGCTGTCGGAGATCGCGATCGTCGCGCGGATGGCGCATGCGACGCTCGGCAGCGACAAGGTCGACTGGCTCGCGCAAACTGCCGATTACGCGCTGATTCGCGACGGCATCGCGAAGGTGATCGACGGTTTCCACGACTACAACGAGCGGCTGAAGAACCCAGGCGGTTTTCATCTGGGCGTCGCATCGCGCGAGCGGATCTGGAAGACGCCGAGCGGCAAGGCGCAGTTCATGGTGCATGCGATCGCCGTCGATACGCCGATTCATCAGGCGCGGGCCGAACACGGCGAGCGTCTGATGACGTTGATGACAACCCGCTCGCACGATCAGTACAACACGACGATCTACGGTCTCGACGATCGCTATCGCGGCGTGTACGGCCAACGCCGCGTGCTGTTCGCGAACAGGGACGATCTGGCGATGCTTGGCTTCGTCGCCGGCCAGCGCGTGGATATCACGAGCGTGTGGGCCGACGGTGTCGAGCGTCACGCGGCAGGCTTCCTGCTGGTGGAATACGACATTCCGCGCGGTTGCCTCGGCGCGTATTACCCGGAGACGAATCCGCTGGTGCCGTTGTCTTCGGTTGCCGACGGTGCGGGTACGCCGACCTCGAAGTCGATTCCGGTGCTGTTGACGGCTTCGGTCGAAGAAGCGGTTGCCGCTTGAGGTTGCCACCGCTTCGGTGCACAGCAGAACACGCGTGGTGAGCGTGTTGAGCGTGTCGATAGGGCAGGCCTGACGCTTCGCGCTCAGGCCTGTTTTTTTGCCAGATCGCGATACGTCAGATAGAGACGAAAATCGAATTCGATCTGGTGATAACCCGGTTGCATGAACTCGCAGAGGCGGTAAAACGCCTTGTTATGGTCGCTTTCTTTCAGATGCGCGAGTTCGTGCACCACGATCATCTTCAGAAATTCCGGTGCGGCGTCCTTGAACAGCGACGCGATGCGGATCTCCTTCTTCGCCTTCAGCTTGCCGCCCTGCACGCGCGAGATGCTCGTATGCAGGCCGAGCGCGTGACGCACGACATCGAGCTTGCTGTCGTACGTGACCTTGTCGATCTGCTCCGCGCTGCGCAGATGTTCACGCTTGAGCTCCGCGCAATACGCGTACAGTGCCCGATCCGTTTGCACCGCATGCGTATTCGGATAGCGCTGCGCGAGATAGACGCCCAACTGTTCGTCGGCGATCAGCTTTTGCACCTTCTCTTGCAGAGGCGCGGGATAGCCGGTCAGGTATTTCAGGTGGTGCATGACGATGTTCTTGCCGATTTTTCCGGCGACGGCGTGATGGATTGGCGCACCGCTCAACGCAGATTGGTTTCGCAATCGCTCCAGAGCCGCAGCGGATCGCGATGCAACGGATACTGTTTGTCGAGCCACGCCGACAGCTTCGCCCAATCCGGATGATGAGTCCCGGTTTGCGCGGACCACACCGACGAACGCTCGAGAATCTGTCCGCTCTCGCGATCGCGCACCAGTAAACTGCCGAGGCCGCTCGTACTGTTCTCCTGCGACTCCACCACGTAGCGCGGCAGAATTCTGAGTTCGGCATCCTCTGCCCAGCCGAACAGCGCTCGCGCCACACCGCTCGCGTCGCGCAACTCGACCGGACCGCTCGCGGGCCTGAGCGCCGACCAGCCTTCCGGAAACTCGGCGACGATTTCGTTCGCGGCCTCTCTGACCCATTTCATCCGCCATGCCCGTTCCATTGCGTCGCGCAACTTCGAGGCCGACTCATAGCCGGGCGGCAATTCGATACCGATCGGCAGCGTGACGAGATTGTCCTTCCACAGCGCCTTTTCGCTACGATCGCGCCGCTCGATCGGCTCGAACGGCGAATCGCCAAACGGATTGTCAGACCGGTTGCCGGTGTCGCCGAACGGATTGTCCGGCCGGCCGCCGATATGCGAGCCGCTCGGCTTCAGGTCCGGAAACAGTCCATCCGCGCTCTGGCGGGTGACTTTCGGTTTGGGTTTTTTCATGATTCTCTCCGCTTGGTATCGCTTGTATCGCTTGTATCGCCTGGTATCGCTTCGTGGCGCCACGTGGTTGGGCGGCGCCTGACGGCGCTTGGTATGCACGCCCAATCTACATCCTGCACCGCAATCACGTACCGCGCAGTTCGACTTCGGCCATCAACTGTCGCGTCGCGATCTCCCAGTTCGCGCCCTTAGCCAGCACATTGCCCAGCTCCGCCGCACGGGAGAAGGCTGCGTGTCTGTCGGTAAGTTGCCTGCTGATCGCGTCGGCCCAGTTTTTCGCGGCCTTGTCGCGGTCGCTCGGCGTCTCCACCACCGCGTTGCGCAGCAGGCGTTCGGGCGCCAGCCTCTCGACGATATCGGCAAAGCCGCTCTTGTCGGTGGCGAGCACGGGCGTGCCTTGTGCGAGCCCCTCCAGCGCGACGAGCCCGAAACCCTCGCGGCGCGACGGCATCAGCAGCAACGCGGCCCGGCGGATGTCCGATTCGATCGCCCCCTCGTCGGCGCTGTATTCCTTGACCTTGACCGGCACGTCCACGCCTTCGCATATATCCAGCAACTTCTTGCGCAGCGTCGCACCGGTGCCGGGCGACGCGCCGCGAATCACCAGCTCGGGAAGCGCCCCGGTATAAGCGCGATCGCGCACGACATACGACAATGCGCGTGCGGCGATGTCGAGGCCCTTCAACTCGCTATCGTCGGCACGGCCCAGCACGAGGCAGTGATTCAGATGCGGCGGCGTCACCGCTTCCACGACACCGATCGGACCCGGCACGAACTCCACGACGCGCGGGCTGCCTCGCGTGCCGCGCAGCAGGTCCGCGTACTCCCGCATCAGGCTCGGGCCGACCGCGACGACGAGCTGTGCGTCCGAGGCCAGCGCCACTTCGATTTTTTCCCGCGCGTCGACCTTTTCGGCGGCTTTCTCCGGTTCCTTGAACCACTCGATTTCGCCTGGCGCCATGTGCACGAAATGAATCCGCTTCGCCTGCGGGAAAAAATCGCATTGCTGATCTTTGGCGAACGCACCGGTGATCCGGCCATGGCCGACGATATGCGACGGCAACACGTCCGACGGCAACGGCAGACGTCTCGACAGACCGCTCAACTCGTCGGCACCTAACGTGGCAGGCGCGGCCACGAGCGTTACGCCATGCTGTCGCGCATGCGCGATATCGCTGTCGCCGGCCTGCGGGACCGCGCAATAAACGCGATGCCCCTGCGCCGCCAACGTAATGCACAGGTGGCGATTGAAGGTCGACAGTCCACCATGCGCGGAGCGCCATTCGGTCGCCATCAGCAGCACGGTGTGGCCGGCTTGCTTTGCTTCAGCGGCTTGCTTTGCTTCCGTTGTATCAGACGAATCCTGTTTGATCGCCGCATCGTGTTGCATCGCTACGCCCTCGTTTTTTGTTTGTTCAGCCTGTGCCACCAACGCCTGCAGCAGATCGTCCAGCCCCAGGTGTCCGGGGTGCAGGGCCACCTCCTGCTCGACCAGCTTGACGGCCAATGCAAGATGGCCGCGCTGGATCAGCATGTCAGCCGCGCTCCGGTAAAGATAGACCGCCTTGCTGTGCGCAAACGCCGCGTTCAAGCCCTGCTTCAGCATATCGAACGCAGCATCCGCCGCGCCGGATTGCAGCAGGATGTCGGCGCCGTCCCGATGAAGCGAGGCCGAGGTCTTGGCAGCGGGAATCAGCCTCGCGCCGATCCGCAGCAGTTCGAGCGCTTCCTTGCTTTCGCCTCGCGCGTGCAGGATGCGGGCGGTCTGCCGATAAAGCAGGTCGACGTTCTTGTCGACAGGTACGGTTTGAATGCCCTCTTTGAGCAACTCGAGCGCAGCGTCGATTTTGCCTTGCTGCGCCAGCATCTCGGCCGCCGACTGATAGAGCGGGCACAGGTTCTTGTCGACGGGAATGGAGCGGATCCCTTCCACCAGCAAAGCGACGGCGCGATCCGTTTCCCCTTCCGAGTGAATCATTTCCGCGGCCGACTGATAGATGACGGCCGCGCCCTTGTCGGCCGGCACGATCCTGAGTCCGTCGAGAAGCAATGCTATCGCCTCGGCCACGCGGCCTAGCCGCTTCAACAGCAAAGCCGCTGCATGGTAGAGCGAGAATAAAGGTTGATCGGCGGGAATCCGCGTGATCCCTTCCATCAATAAAGCCAGCGCTTCATCCGGTTTGTGCTGCGTTTCCAGCAGTTCGAGCGCTGCGAGGTACAACGTGGACAGGCTGTTGGACGGCGACACCGTTTCGATGCCCTCGCGCACCAGGACGATAGCGTCGTCGAGACGACCCTGCTTTTCCAGCAGACCCGCGCCGGTTTTATACAGCGCCGCGATCGCGTCGGTCGCTTCCGCAGCGGCGAGGCCGTCCCGAATCGTCTGGATGGCCTCGTCGGGCTCGCCCAGCCTTTCGTGGATTTTCGCTTTCAGAAGCCACATGTTGGCCAGCGCCCGGCTGGACGAACACACCCTGCGGATATGGACGAGCGCCTGTTCGACATCGCCCGCCTTGTCGCGCCCGACGAGGCAGCGCGTCAAATAGAACTCCAGCGGACGCGGGCCTTCGTCTTCGAGGAGCGTCGAGAGCACGCCGATCCGCTCATCCAGCTCGAGTGCGTCTTCGGGTATCGGGCTTTTGTCGCCCCAGGTCACCATCATGTCGACCCCGACACGGGTCGTCACGTCCCGCAGTTCCTGCGCGCGACCTGCGTGATACAGGTGGTAGCGAAGTTCGGCGTATAAGCCCGACAAACGCTTCGTCTCATCGGTGCTGCCCGACTTCAGACGTTGCAAGTGGTAATTCGCAGCCATCGAATGCGCGGTGGCAAACGCCCGCGAGTCGTCTCTCAGATGCGTCAACGCGATCTCTCGCACCACAGGGTTCAGCGAAAAGCGCTTGTGCATCGCGCTGACGAAAAACCTGCCGATCAGCATGTGCCGCAAGCTGCGCCAGTCTTTGCGAGCGCCGGAGGTGACGGCGCCGAACGCTTCATCCTTGAAGCTCGTCCGATGCACGGCCAGCATCGCGAGACGCCTGAACAGCACCGGATCCAGCCTCGCCAGCGTGCGCTCGAGCAGAATGCGCTCCAGTTTGTCGAGAAACTCGGGGGACACTTCGCGGTCGGTGACCTCCCACATACCGGGGTCGGCGCCGATGATGTCGTCCAATGGATCGACCGCCAGCGTGCCGGCAAGCACCTCGATCGCGCGCGGGTTGCATCCCAGCACGCGCACGAGGTCAGGTATCCGCTCCGGCGGGATCGCATCGACGCATTCCTGACCTTGCAACCGGTCGGCGAACAACGCCACCGCTTCCTCGAGTGTCGGCGGATGGAGCGTCGTGCGGTGGAACGTTTCGGACCACCGCTCATGCTGCACGATGACATTGGACAGAAACAGTATCCGGCCCGGCAAATTGAGCCGCGGACGCAGATAGGACAGCACGCCTGCCAGTTCGGAGGACGCCTCGCCGTCGTCGTCGAAAAGCCGCCCCGCTTCGTCGATAACGATCAGCACCTGGTCGCGCAATGCCCGCTCGAGCGCCGCGGCCGGGTTCGCATTCGGATCCGAAAGCGCCGTGGCCATTTTCCTGCTGCCTCGATCGGCCAACTGATCGGCGACCGAGCATAGCGCATCGTTGAATGACGGATTGACCTGATCCGAAATCTTGACGTGAGCGGTTATCCACCCGCTCGATTCGGCAGCTTGCATCAAGGTTTCAGCGAGAGCCGATTTTCCCACCCCGGGAAAGCCGACGACAAAACAGGCCAACGGCCCCTCGACGAGCCACTTTTCTTTCAGCTGGTCGAGCAGTTGCTGTCGTTCGTGGCCATAGTAGTTTTTTTGCATGCGGGAATCCTGAAAGGCGTTCCTCCTGATCTCGGCACTTTCCCTTAATCCCTGAAGGGCTCGTGCACCCGGACCGGATGTAGCCGCGTAATATACACAACCCACGCGCGCACCGTACCGGCAGTGCATCCGGACATCGATTGTCCGGATGCGCTGTCATTCTTCGACCACGCACATTGCATTGGCGGTCCGCAGCGCCAGTTGCACGTCCGCACCTGCATGCGCGTGACTTCATTAACCCGCCCTCGTCTTTTAAGGAACCGATATCGTGCAGAACAATTCCCCGCTTGAGAGCCTCGCCGCGTTTGCGATCGTCTTCGTCACAGGTGTATTGGCTACGACTGTATTGGGTAAATATATCGACAAGGTAAAGCGCGACGCGCGGGCTTCAGCAGTCTGACCCGCGCGCCCAGGCCGCTCACACTGCACGCGTCGGGCCCACAGCCTGAATGAGCGTGTCGCGACATCCTTTGCGTTGAAAGTTCGTGAGCGCCTGCATTTTCGTCCGTACCGTCTGCCACGCTTCGAGCAGATCGGTGCGCGCTCTATCCCACGCGGCGGGGTGATGATAAAGCGTGACGAAGCGGTACTTGTCGCCTTTGCAGGTGAATGCCGCCGCGCCTTCGGCGATTTCTCCTTCCCATGCATGCCGCAGAACGTGCGGAAGCTCTTCATATCTGGAGAGCGGCAACGTCGGCTTCGGTCCTTTGACGATCGGACTGGCGGCGAGCTCCCAAACCATTTTCGGTCCGGATATGACATTCTCATTGCCCATCGCATCGTTCAAGTCCAGATACGCCTGAATGCGAAAGTGCTCCTTGCCTTCAGCACACAGGTGCAGGATTCCACCGTCGAGAAACGCAAGCGGCGTTACCTTGAAACTGTGCTGCGGATTACCGTCCTCCGTCTCGCACAGCGCATCCAGTACCGCGTTGAATGCGCCGATAAACCACGCCTGAACGCCCGCAAGCACGCTGCCGCATGCAGAAAAATCGTCGTGCATCATGCCGGAGATATGTCCTTCACTCAAAGTTTTCAGCAGCCGGGATACGCGCAAATCCGCATCGCCACCGTACGATTGGCTCAGCGCAGCCAGTGTCGGAAACGACGCGCTTGCACGATATTCTTTCTCGACGTATTGCTCAGGATCGTTCACCGTGGATCGATAGTAAAGCGCGATCCGCCCCATCTCCGCAGAGAATCGTGTGAGCAGGTTTTGCTCACCACTGTCGGCGTCGCTCACCACGACAGCGAACCATACGATGCCGGCCTCCACCATCAGATAGCCCCACCGCCGGTCACGGTTCTTCGTCGCAAGCCAGCGTGGCAAGTTGCGTCCGTCCGCGGTCGCGATCGCTGCAGCCGCCGCGCAGACAGCGGTGCGCAACAGCCAGAAGTCGCCGCCGACCGACTCCAGAATCACCTTGCTGCTCCCCTGCCCCCGGGACAGAAGCGCGTGTGACATATCCACTACGCGGGTCGCGGTTTTCACCAACGGATCGAGTGCGAAGCCTTCCGCGTTGGTACGCCTGACTGATGAAGGCTCGCTTTCAGAAAGCGCGGCGCTCAACGAGCGTGCGTCGGCATGCGTGCCCGGCACCAGTATTTCCTCCGTGCAAACGATGTCTGCCTCCTTCGCGCCGCTTCGTGAAAGGCGCAGCACGCCGGCTCCCGTGTCGATGGTCCGCTGGGCCACGCGGCCGCCTTCCGCGCTGAGAGAAGCGCGTCGCCGAACACGTACACAGTTGAACGCCGGCAAGTACTCCGCCGACTCGAGCGCGTTTTCGTCTGCGGCGTGCACTGATCGCACCGTGTCGTCGGCGCTCTTGCCGCGAATACCGTCAGGCAAAGTAATCTCGGACGGCATCGCATCTTTTGCGACGAGCGGCTTCGCCGATTCCGGAAAAAACACCGCACCGGATTGCGGAGAGTCATTCGTCGCAGCAACTTGAATCGACTCGTCGTCGAACGTTGCGAGACTCAACTCGCCAATTTCGTCCTTGAGCTTGCCGAGATCCATTCGAAGATCGCTGACGATCTTCGCCTGAATCACGCGCTCGACCTGAAAGCGGTCGAGCGTGCCGTCCAGATAAGGGAAAGCGACGCCAAGACGCGGCAGATCCTGCGAACTGTCGCAGTGGGTACTCGCGAAACGCTCGATCCTTCGTCCGATCAGACTGCCTAACCGGTCGATGCGCCCGATGCGCTGTTCGAGGTCCCCCGAAGTCCACGCCACTCCGTAGTGCACGATGTTGTCGCAGAACAGATGCATATCGACGCCTTCTTTAAGCACGTCGGTGCAGATCAGCACGTTCGGGTAAGTAGGAAACTTGAACTGCGTAACCGCGTTCTGGTTTCTCAAACGGCTCGAACGACCGATCACCGGCGACATCTGGCGAAACGCCAGATGTACGCGTTCACGGTAGATCTCCGCCCAGTCGACGGCCGCGCCACTGCGCATACATTTGTCGACGATCAGATCGAAATGCTCGATCCAGCGGCGAAATCTCTCGTTCCAGTTGCCGATGTAACCGGCCAATCCATCGTTTGCCGCGCACTGCGGATCGGTCTCCAGCAGCCATAGCAATTTGTCGGGCAATTCTGTCTCGCCCGTCGGCGTGCGCGCTACGTGCGTATGCAGAATGTACAGATCGACCAGAAAATCAGTTTGCCTTATCGATTGAAGCACGCATAGTTGCAACGCCGCGAGCTTCCACGCGTCGACAGTGTTCTCCGCGGCGTTGCCGAACAGCCATTGGCGGCCCGGCTCGGCGCGGAGTTCCATCAATCGTTCGTCACCCAGAACGATCTCCAGAAAACGGCGCCAGCGTTTCGCATTGTTCCGCCAGTGGCTTTCATTTGCGTCGCTCACCACCTCATCGCATGCCGGCGGACGTTTCAGGAGAAAACCTCGCAACGGGTTGCGCGATGCATCCTTTACACTGAGCAACCGCGATCCGAATGAAACCAGCATCCCGTGATCGCCGCCTTTTCTGGCTCGCTTCAGTGCTTCGAAATAAGGGAGCCTGAGCGCGTCCTTATAGGCTGTGCCGCGTGGCTCATCGGCCGACAGTCCTTCGTCGGATTGTTCAAGGCTCTCGCGTTCGGCATCCTCGTCCGCCTTTCTCTCTGTCGCGACGATTTCCTCGTCTGCACTCCCGGTTGACCTCACGTGTTCCGTTTCCCAGAACTCGTCTTTGATCCACGGCGATTTTCCTTGCGTGCCAAACGCAGGCCCCATCAATTGGGTTCGCCATGTCTCGATCCGCCGATCCATTTGTTGCTGGAACTTCGTATTCAGCAGGTCGCGGATTTCCTCCACCGTATCGATACGCCGCACGAAGACCAGCGTCTTCTGACAGCTGGCATCTTTGAGGCTGTGTTCGAACAGCGCGTCGGCGGTACGATTCAGTTTCGCGTGAGGAAGCGCGAAACCCCGCCGCGCCGCGTGTGGTGCGCCCGGTGCAGATTCATTGAGCGCGTTCATCGCGCTCTCGAAGTCGCGATTCAAATCGTCGATGACGGTGCGGTCGAACGCTACTCCGGGTTCGTCGTCCTGCGTGCGTTGTCTTGTATCGCGTAGCGCTTCGTATTCGCGCTCGGCGACCGGCTCCGGTGTGACCTGCTTGCTGAACCCGAGCGTACGCCCCACCGATGTGGACAATGATTCAAACGACGCACATTCGCCGAGACGAAACTTGTTCCCCTTGCCCGCAAGCGCGCCAACCAGCCGCTTTTGCACCAGCGACATCGTCAGCGACAGAAACGGGTCGTCTGCGCCGGTATAACGAATCCGCTCGTATTTGCGATATTGGATCTTGCCGTATCGCGTGTCTTTGCTATCCGCGTACGTGCGCGTTCGACGCACCATGAACGTCGGCAACAGGGGCACGACATCGCGCTTGCCTTCCGGCTGCACGTGAAGCTGCCAGTTGATTCGGCTGCATGATTCCTGATAGTTGCAAGTACCGCAATCGCGCGGAATTTCCAGCGCGCGTTTATCGTCGGCACTGCCGGCGAACAAAGGCTTGCGACAAAGATAGGTGTCGAGACTGCGAATGTCGTTCATGCTCGAATGCAACGGCGTGGCGCTCATGAACAACCAGCGTTCGACATTGCGCCGGAAAATCGCGGCTATATGACTATTCTGGAAATTGCCCGTATGACGAAGATATTGCGCTTCGTCGAAGATCACCAGATCGAGCGGCTGGTTAGGCATCGATTCGTCATTCTCACGCCGCGAGCCGCCCGTCATCAATGCGCCGATGCGCCGGCAATACGCCGCACTCAGTGCGTGCGTGAGATCGTCCTTCTCGGTTTTGGACAGCTTCCGACGCGTCGCGGGAATCGCAGATTCGTCATGGTCCATATCGTCGGTCGAGGCCGCGCCAACCTTGGCCCGATATTCTTCCAGTATCGAAGCCGAATCTTCGCCCGTGAACGTGAGCGGCCGGCTAAAAGACGAATATCGCATCAGATGAATACGAGCATCGCCGAGGCTCAGCGTTTTGACGAAGTCACGCAGACTATGGTGAAAATGCAGATTCTCCAGCGGGCTCGCCGCTGCCGCGCTGAGCAAACGGTTGTCGAGCAGCTTGTAGCAGGTTCGCAAAAACTCCGACCATTCGCTTTGCCACTGGCGCTGTAGCGTTGCGCTCGAACAAACGATCACCACACGCGAATCCGGCTTGCGCAGGAATTGCGTCGCGATGATGCCCATTGCCTGCCGCGTCTTTCCCATCCCGACTTCATCGGCGAGATACGCGAAAGATTTGCTTTGCAGCAAATGCCAAAGAGCCGCAACCCCTTCGCTCTGAAGGACGGCCTGCGCACTCGGAGTTGTTCGCGCGGCATCGTGGCCATCGAAGTCGATATATGAGCGAACGGCCTGCGCAGTCAGATCGGCCGGAATGACGTCTGTTTTATTGTCCATGAACCGCTCGCGTTTGACTGCTCACTTCCCGGCCGATCTCCTTGCGAAACCAGTCAAGAAAACCCTCGACGCGTTCACGCGTAGCCTCGCCGAACATCGACCGGAACGACTCCGATTTGCCGAGCAGGCACATCATCTCGCGATGGAGCACCGCGATCTCCGCTTTGATGTCGTCTCGCAACGTCTCGCGCAACGCGGCATTCGTCGTCCTGTCCAGACGCTCGACGATGTCGGCCATCTCCGACAGCTGGATATAGCGGCCGATTTTTTCCTCATGCGTCTCCGCGGCCTGCGCGGTGATCGCCCGATATAACGTCACGGCGCCGTACGGCGCCAGCTTGTCGTAGGGATCGCGCGTCGCCCCCGGGCTTCCAGGCGTCTGGTAATACTCGAGCAGCTTCCACGCACCCTGAAACAGCCCGAAGAAATCGAAAGTCGGGTCGGCGGGGATTTCTTCGCCGTCGCCTGGGCCGTCGGCGAGGTCGGACAGCGTGCGCTCCTTAGTCTTGCGATCGGATGCCCCGGGATTGAGACCACGCAGCAATTCGAGAACCTTGTTGAGCCGCGGACGAGGCTGGTAGCCGAGTTGATCGTCGTCCGCATTGACCTGGGTAATCAGCCCGCGAAAAATCATCGGCTCGCCCTGTCCGAGGCGGTAGGTGACCGAAAACGAACGCACGGGCTGCGCACCCTTATGGGGCTGCGTGATGACTTGCGGTTGACCGGCAACGGCCGCATTGAAGCAGTGACCGCGACCGCCGATCGACAACACGATATCGCTAACCGGCACGTCGCTGGTGAGCGTCAGGCGCGCGCGAAATTCACTCGCCTTCCAGTCGTACAGGACGGTTGCATCGAACGGAGGAAGCGGGGGTGCTTCCTCCTCCTCGTTCTCGCCGTCTTGTGCGAAAGGCGGATCGTCTAGCGGCCGGAGCACTGTCTTCCACGGGTCTGGTGCGTCGTGGAGTTCATAGCGAAGCATCGCCTCGACATTCGTCAATTTCTGGTTCTGCGCGGTGAGCATCGCCGCCTGCGTGAAATTCGCCGAACCGATGCAGAGTACTTGCTGCTTCTCGTTATGAAGGAGCAGCGCCTTGGCGTGTGTATAACGTTCGCCATCCTCCCGGAAGCCAGCAAATGCATGACGCGTCAGGTCCAGCGTGTCGCGCGGGAAGCGGTACAGGCCGTCGGCAGTGAGCGATGGCACAAAGCGGCATTGCTCGACATCGAGCGCCTGAACCAGCGTGTCCACCGCGCTCCAGTAGGGTGACACGATCGTCGCCATGCGCCAGCGGCTCCCGCCTTTCAACGCGTGGAGCATCGCGCTTTCTCCGTACCCTTGCGGCAGCGACAGATGCAGCGTCGGTGTAGCCGGTGTATGCGGCGGGAACGGGTTGGCGTCGTCGAGCGCGGCGTGCAATGCGGTCAGAATATCTCGCACGTCGCCCTCTTCCTGATATCCCGCGTTGCCCGCGAATTCGAATTGACGCGCGGCCTCGTCTTGCAGCCATTTGAGCAAGGGGCGCAGTACCTGGGCATGGCTGGAGGTCACGGCCGTCATTCCGACAACCTCGCGATTGATCGCCCAACCGGACAGTGTCAGATTGCCACTGCCGACTGACAGCCAGACGCCCTGCTTCTTCGTATCCTTCAGCGTACCGGCCATCAACATCAGTTTCGGATGAAAGCGGCCGCGTGCAAGACCAACCGGCAGCAGCCCGTAGCGCATGTCGCCCTTGGGCTCGGGGCAGGTAGAGCGGTCGCACACCACGACGCATTTGACCGTGTTCAGATCTTCATTGATCGCATAACGCGTCTCCGAAGCGCCCTCCAGATCGCTCACGTTATCGCCGACGAGCAGCGGCAACACGTTGGCCTCGAAAAATCGCGACGAAAAGTTAAAGGTAGTAAAGAGAACGTGACGCGGATGATCGGTCGAGAAGCGGTCACGGATATGCTCGAGCGTGGCGCGCATGACCGGGTCAGCGCCGGATTTCGGTGAAGTCATATCGGTGCTCAAAATACCTGCGCGTAGAGATTCGATGCGGTGGTCAGATAGTAGTCGTTCATCCAGGACTGGCCGCTTTCGAGGCTCTTTTTCGCGTCTTCCGGGCTTCGGTCGCCAATCACAGGCAGCAACACCAGGTCGCTTTCAATCAGCACCATCGGGTCGCGTCCGCGCTCTTTCATGCATCGCGTGTGATAGGCGACCAACTCGCGCAGGAATGTCACCAGAACAGCTTCCTTCGACGCAGCCGCAGCAGTTGAAGCAGTAGCCAGAATGTCGGCTAGTACCTGCATATGCCTCATCCGCGTGGAATTCTGCTCGCCCGCGAGCGTCGCAAATCGCGCGGCACGTTCGCGCATAGCCGGCAGCATGGCGTCCAGTTCGCGCGCGACGAGATCGAGCCTTTTGCCGGGTGAGCCGCGCAGATAGTCGAACGCGTCCTGCATCACGAGAAGGAACGGCTCGCATCGCTGGACGCAGTCGATCGCATGGTCGAGTTGCGGCAGTACAAGCTTGCCAACACGGTCTTTGAGGTTCAGATTCTTCGTATCGGCCGCATTGCGCAGCGCGAGAAACATACTGGCTAGTGTTTGCTGATACGTATCGCCAAAAAGACATTCCTGAAGCGTTTGACGAAGCGTGTTCTGATCGAAGACGCCGCTCAACGCCGTAGCCAACGCGCCGCCGAGATACTGCTCGGGGAACAACGCATTGCTGGCGCTTTTGAGCGGATCGGCCAATGCGGCTTTGAGTACTTGTGTTGCATCCGCAGTCCAGTGCTCGTCTAGCTGACTGGCGACACCGGGCGCAACCGCCCAGTTGTCGTCCACGAGGGCGGCACGCCGGCAAGTGCCGCGATAGTACTGGTAGAGACCGTTTGCAACGGTCTTGCCCATCTTCGTCGTGACACTGAAATTCCCTTTGCCGGCGGTGAGCGCCGTATAGCCGAAGCAGGCTGTATGGCCGTTGTGGTACAGCCAGTACTCGATGAGCCCTTCCATCAGCCGGAAAAAGCGTCGACGCGCACCGTCGCGCTCGAGCAGCGACTGGAGCGCGTCCAGATTGAGCAGCCACTGGATCAGGACCACCGCCTTGATGCCATTCACGTGCCCGACCGGCGAGGCCAAATTGGGAACGAGTCTGCGCCCGAACGCGCTCCATACCGGCAGCAAACCCAGTGGATCGCGGCCGCCAGACGACCTGCTCAACGCGGGATCCACATTGGTGAAATACGGAAGGCCGCCTGCCGGCATGGCGGCGGTACTGCTGTCGAGTTCGGTCATGAAGAGCCGTCAAATATGTAGCAGGAAATCAGCTCTTGCAAGCCGGCGGCGTGTTCAGCAGCGTTATGCGCCGAAAATCTTCTGCGACAGAAACGTAGACAGGGCTTCATCCAGTACACGGACGACGCCGCCATTCGGCGTGGCCCACAGTACGATCCGTTGCGCGTTGTTGTCATAGAGATAGTACTGACCGTCTCCGACCTCCAGCAGCGGCACGGCATTCGCCGGATAGCTGGCATCGCGGCTCAGGTCGGTGTACGCATTGAGCACGTTGAGGTAGTGGTCTTCCGGCACGCCGAGGCCATAAGTCTCGTAGCCGCCGAATACGATCACGCCGAAGTCCGATAGAAAAGACCTGTATTCGCTCGACAAAGTAAACGGCAGCTTCTGCTCGAGCGCCTGAATGCTTGCCGGATCTGCCGGGCGGGTATTGGCCTGATGGCGTTCAACCAGTTGTTTGACGTTTTGCATGATGAACTCGCAGTTAGCTTTGTGACTCGATCTGTTCGGCTCGGGCCTTCCAGTACTCTTGCCGCTCCTTGCCGAAATCTTCGCGATTGATTTCCGACTCTTTCAGCTTGTTGTGCAGAACGTTGTCGTTACCGTTCCCGCGATGCTCGGCGCAAGTCAGCTCGGCAAGCGGCGAGTCCTGCTTCTGACCGATGTGGTGCAACTCGATCGGCCGTCCACTGGCATCGAGCGGCGCGCGGCCATCCTGCATCCGCTCAAGGTTGGTCATGCCGAAGAGGTCCACCTTATCGTAGTCGATGTCCGTACGAATCAATGCATCTTTGCCATTGACTTTCGTTGCCTCGAGATTGGCATTGCCGTAGATCTGGCCTTCGGCCTCACTCCCAATCGAGTCCAGAATGCTTTCTGGAAACCCGTCGTTCTTCAGTTTCTCACGAGTTTCGTCTTTGAGCGACGGGAGCTCAAGACGGTTTTCCTGCGTCAGGAAAAGAGGTTTGTCGAGTTCGATGACGTCCACGCACAAGTCGGGCATCTCGCTCGCGAGTTCTGTCAACTTGCTGGGGGCGTCGGTCTGCTCGAACGCGAAGGTTTCATAATTCACAGGACACTCCCTTTTTCAACACTAGCCCGCCACGCGGCGTAGATCTTAAGATCGGCTTCTTTCTGCATGCTGTAGTCCTTCATCAGACACTGCTGGGTCGCGACGGCCAGTTCCGCTGTCAGACCGTGAGCAAGAGACGACAGCAACGCGCCCAGCCAGTCGCGCAGCCTGTCGAAGTCAGGCGCTGCCTGGATGGCCTGCTGGACGTTGGACCGGCAACCCAGGATATCCACGATCAGCGCCGCGGTGAAGGCAAAGCGCTCGGGCTTCCACAGCGTAAGCGGCTCTTCTCGCTTCGACTCGTCGAGCGCCTGATAGAGGGGTAGCTTGCTTCGCGTGAGCATCGGCAAACTGCGCATGCCCGCTTCGATCAGGTTCACATCGGCGGGAGCGGTATTACGAATACGCGTTGCCAGCAGCAGCTTGAGCACCTGCTCGTTGAACACGCTGCGACTTGAGACCGATTTGTTCGCCGGGTGGTAGACGTAGGGCGTTTCACTACCCGCAAATTTTTTGACCTGACACAGTACCGGCTCCAACCAGTCGTTCTGATAGACGATGGCGACACCTTTCGGCAATCTCGCGATTTCTTCGAGCTGGTCGTCGCGCAACGCAACGGATTTGCCGATCAGGCGCCGGTCCATTTCATCCGGCAGACGCATGATGATTTTCGTGTTGGTGTTGCGGATCGCGGCAATATCCACCGCGTGCGGCGATTGATCCGCAATGATGAAACCTTCACCGTACGTGCGCATTTCGGCAATCGCGTTGGTCAGCATTTCTACCGATTTGCCGATCACGGCCGCCCCTTCGGCACCTCCTTCGCCTGCGCTACGCCTGAGTATGTTGTGCGCTTCCTCGAGCACGGTGACATGGCGCAGTTGCTGGTTCATGCCGCCGTACGCCATCCGGTATTCGCTCAGGCGCATGACCAGAATGCCCATGATCAGCGCTTTGGTTTCCGAAGAGCCGACACGGCTCAGGTCCACGATCACGTTGCTGTCGAACAGAGTGGCACTGTCGATTTCGTCGGCCACGAAGATCTGGCCGTTCAAGCCGTTGGTCAGCGATTTGATCCGCGTCGACAGGGAGCCGATGTAGTTACCCTTGAGCTCCTGCGAATAGGCCGATGCCGTGATCACGCTTTCCAGAGCGATGAGCAGGTCGGCGAACGTCGGGAACAGACTGTCGCTGTAGCGATTTGCGGACGATTCGAGATCCCAGCCGCACTCTTCGTATGCCTGAAGAATCGCGTCCTTGAGTACGGCCGGCATCGCGGCGTACATCGGCCAGCAGACATTGAAAATCTCCACCAGTCGATCCACATGCTCAAGCACGTGAATGGCCGTGGGGAATTTGAACGGGTTGATTCGCAGCAACTCACTGTGCGCCGGATGCGTACCGAACACGCTGACATCGGCGCGTTGACCGAAGATGTGCTTGTATTCGCCCTTAGCCGGCTCGATCACCAGAAACGGCACGCCCGCGGCTTCGATCTGGCTGAGCATTTCGTAGAGCGTGTTGCTTTTGCCCGCACCGGTCGAACCACTGACGAACACATGGCCGGACAACTGATTGAGATTCAGCGAAATAGTTTGCGGCAGGTTTTCCCAGAGATGGCGGATATTGCCGAGCGTGAGCGTTTTTCCCGCGCCGGCGTCGGCAAAGGTTCCGTCGAGCCGCTGCACCTTGCGGCCGAACGCCTGCGTTTCCAGCACGGCCACCGTGGAGGTGGACCGGCGAGGCAGGCTCAATTGAATAGCCAGTTCCTTACCCGAAACAAGCGTGGCCGGCGTCAGGTAGCTGATCGGCACGGTCTTCGAGAAATTGGGCCGCAGTTGCGGATGGCTCAACGCGGTCAGCCAATCGATGATCGATTTCTTGCGAACTGATTGCCATGTCGTGAGCGCAAAATCCTCGTGACTGGATTTGCTGCCGCGGATCAATCCAAGAAAAATGCTCGCAAGCGATTCGGAAGACGCCGTGCTGTCGCCGATAAAGTACGCTGCGCAATTCCAGCCACCGTATGTCTTGGCCTCGTCGATGCGTTCGAGGTGATGGTCGATCTTCGACAATAGCCGTTCAATGGTTTTGTCGGTGGTCTCGATCGACATTTGCCGGCTCGAACCACCGGTTTTATTGAGCGAACGGGTGTCCGTCGTACTCGTCGTCCTGGTGTCCGACGTCGTTCTCGAGGTGGCTTCGCTCGATGACGTGCTGTGGCTTTCGCTACGGCCATTCGACGTGGACTGGCTCGTGCCGGTGGTCTGCTGCTCATTGAACGCGGTCACGGCCGCCTTGGCGACCTGACCGGCAACGATCATCGTCAACGGCGCGAACGGCCCGGTGGCCACCGCCGCGACCACGCCTGCCGCGCCGATCGCCGCGCCCGCCACGGAGCCTCCAATCGATGCGATCTTCGCCGCGTTGGTTTGCGAGCTCAGTGAACTCGACGTACCCGTGGTCTCCGTCGTACTCGTTCCGATCGTTTCGGAGGTACCTTTGGTCTCCGTCAGGCCGAGACTCTGCCCCAACGATTGACTCAGCCCTTCGCTGAGGCTGACAC
>NZ_JAQQBV010000045.1:0-48693 GCF_046030735.1 Paraburkholderia xenovorans | reverse complement strand
CGGCCACCACTCCGAAACCGGCGCAAGCTCGGAAGCTGCCCGGCCGGCCATGTCGCCGCTTCCGAGCGCCCGAAGGTCAGCTTCGATGATGTGGTGTTCAATGCCCAAGGCTTCGCACACCGCGCCGGCCGCACGTACTTCCGCCTGCGCGGCACATTGACCATATGCAATCGTGATGGCGACTTCGGGCTTCTTCCAGTACGCGATGGCTATCGAATCCATCCCACCGGATAACAGCAAGGCGGTTCTCATGTTTTCCATGATGTGTGATGCAACGCGGTGACGAAGTCGAAGAAGACTTTGCAGTTCGAACCCTCGACCATTTTC
Organism: Paraburkholderia xenovorans; assembly: GCF_046030735.1. Taxonomy (GTDB): domain Bacteria; phylum Pseudomonadota; class Gammaproteobacteria; order Burkholderiales; family Burkholderiaceae; genus Paraburkholderia; species Paraburkholderia xenovorans_A. Next base: position 48,366 of record NZ_JAQQBV010000045.1, on the reverse strand, counting down.
AGGTCTTCCTCAGTTACGGACTGGGCAAGGACGTAAACCGGGAGATTTTTCGCTCTGGCATACCCAACCTCGAAGACAGTGCCCGCATCGAGGCCATCCAGTATCGCGAAGACCCGGTCGCACGAATCAAGCGCAGCCAAGTCCGCAGGGCCTACCACCTCTGCGGGACCAGCGCCGATGTCGTGCACTGGAGAAAACACAGTCAACCCCAGCTCCGTCAGGTAGCGGCGAGCTTCGTCAACGAGCCAGCGCTGCCCAAGGTTGAAGAAGGGGCTTGCCAGGTACACCTTGCCCGGCACCGTTGACGCCGACACGCGCTGAACCCGCGACAACTCGGCAGCTGATGCGGATGACAGTCCCATTGTTTCCGCATACGACGCAACAGCGCGCGAAGCCATTTCTGCTGCATCCTCGGGGCGCTCACGATGTACAGCCCATCGTGCGGCAAACACAGCCGCAAAGACGTCCCCAGAGCCGATGGTCCACACCATCTCGCTACGGTACGCGGGAATCAGCACCGGTTTGGCAGTCCTAGTGTGGACATATGCACCTATCGGGCCTGATTTGACGACCACGACCTCAGCGCCGCTCTGAATCAGCTTGGCGGCTGCTCTCGCGGGGTCGGGCTCATCAGCCATCGCTTCAATTTCACTGCGGTTGCCCACGATGGCAAGATGGTCGGCCTTACTGCCGTTTTCCCAGAACGGGGCTGGGTCAAATGCCGATTGCGGGTCGTAGACACACCACTTGGCATCAACTTTTGCCGACCCCTCCAACATGCCGAACCGCAACACCGCGTCGGCTTGCACTTCGATTGGTTCGAGCATCGGGAGAGACGACAGCGCCGGCCGCAACACGGGCGTCGACATGCAATGCACGTATTCGAACGAAATTCCGGTCTCTGTTGGTGTGGTCACCAGGTCGAAGTTGAAGACCTGCGCTGCCACACGAAACTCGACCTCGGTTTCCTTGCGCGCGTACGTGTACAGCGTCACCTTGTCGACGTGACCGACTATCGCCGTCGCCGCTCGACCACCGGAACCCCAAATCTGGTCCCACGTCGGCCAGAGGCACTGCTCGTGATATACGCCGCCGACTACGGATATCGCCTTCCGCGTCATTTCAGCCTCACCTTGATAGTGCACGTTCCGCCGTGAACACCAAGGACCTCCGCGACATACTGCCGTCCGCCCTGAATGCACTGGATGAACTGCAACATCGAACGCGACGTGATGGAGCCTACGATATTCCCCGTAGCGTCCTGCGCAACAAGGCGAGACGGGTTAGGAATAAAGGCCACATCCAGCACGATTCCCGGTCGAACGCCACGGAGCGCGGCTGGATTAACCGAATTCAGACTAGTGACTTCTTCAATGACGCAAGGGTCGACGCCCCCGCCAACTCCGCCCCCGGCTCCACCCGGGTCCGGCGTTGTTACAGGCGCCTTCGGTTCAGGCCGCCAATCTCCACCACCACCGCCGCCTCCAGACATACAACACCCTCACGATTATGTGTATTAGGGCGTCCAACTGAACAGTTGACACAAAAAGCTCCGACGCCATGTTGGATTCGCTCGAATCCAAGGCGTTAAGTGCGTGTTCGTCAGATGAAAACCCGCTAATGATTCTAATTATTACCGGCCGGTAGTCAACGAAAGTTTCTTTGTGAACATAATGAAAGACAATGCAGACTGTTCGATAATCCGATAGCCGCAGGAAAGCCTCCCGGTTTTATCCGCAGCACCGAATTAACAAAATGTGTAGCGCTGCATTGCAGCATCGCCAGATGCTGATGCACGACGTCAGTGGGCGCTCACGCGGATGTATTCGACAGATTGGACCTTCGCCGAAATCGGTAGCAAGCTGTGGAAGCCGTGACGCGAAGTGCATGACGTATGGCTTGACGGAAGTCGGGAGCAGCTTCGGTCGCGACTATTTGGTTGAGGGAGTGGTGAACGGCGCACGTGCAGCATGCGCCGTGACACGCATGATGGCACGAGGTTGCCTGCGCGAAAAGCCGGAATTCGAAGGGGCACTCGCAAAAAAAGGGGCGCTGGAAAATGCTCCACCACCCGTAGTTCAATAGTTTCTTGTACGCCTTATGCAGCAAGGGTTTGCCGGCGTGAGCAAAGCGTATAAAAAATCGAGTTGGCGGTCGCGTATAAAAATTAATGCATCTCAACAAACACCCCGCCCCAGCCGCTCACTCACTCCATCGCCACCGAATTCGCCAGAATCCACGTTTTTGCGGGCGTCGGATAGGAGCGCATAAACGGCCACCGCCGCCTGAGTTTTTCAGAGGCGGTGAGCGCCGTGCGTCTATCTACAAGGAGCGCATTCGCCAGAGCAGTAAACCGGGTCATCCCCTGCGACGCTTTGGCTACCAATGGAGGCGCTGTGCGTGAGCTGGGCGATGCTGTCGCAGGCTGAATCGCTTTCAGTCCATTGGGCTGAAGCACAGACGAGAACCGCCGACCAGCGAAGGCAGCAAAAGTCCGGCTGAAGAGGCACCTCCTGATTGTTGCCGAGACTGAGAAAACGGAAGCCACCCCAACACTGTGGCCTTCGTTCCGCGGCTGTGACGTTAATCTGGTGCCGTCATATGAGCTATCGGAGCGCATCCATCAATAAATGTCTCAATGGATGCTTCCCAAAATCTCAGCTTATGGCTCCCGCTACAAACATTGTCAAACGTCAATATTCCCTGCCCTCAACGCATTCGACTCGATGAAGGCCCTACGCGGCTCCACATCATCCCCCATGAGCGTTGTGAAAATGCCATCAGCCGCAATAGCATCCTCAATCTGCACACGAAGAAGGCGACGCACGGTCGGATCCATCGTAGTCTCCCAAAGCTGCCCAGGATTCATCTCGCCCAGGCCCTTATAGCGCTGCTTCGAAATATTCCGCTCAGCATCAGCAAGCAACCACTTCATAGCGCTCTTGAAGTCGTTAACAGCCATACTCCGCTCACCACGCTTGATCACTGCCCCACTGCCAATCAACCCTGCAAACGTATTAGCGGTATTAATAAGCTGTTGATAGTCAGCAGTAAGCTGGAAATCCTGATCCAACACAGAGATCTTCTGATTCCCGTGATGAGTGCGAGCAACACGCAGCGAGCGCAGTTCACGCACCGTGTCATACATCGTCGTAACCTTAACCTCAGGCTTCAACGGATCATCGCGCAACTTAGCCTCAAGAGCACGAGCCGAACCCTCAGCCGCCTCTTCCGAGGACAGATCAACAACAACCCCATCCATCACGGCCTCAAGCGCCCCAGCGTCATACAACCGGCTCAGACGATTCACCACAGCCTGCGCCAACAAATAAGCCCGAGCCAACTCCCCAAGCGCATCGCCAGTAATCGGCGTAGCGCCTTCAGAAGCCAACAATTCCGACCCCTGCAACGCCAGCTTCAGGATGTGAGCATTAACCTCAGCCTCATCCTTCAGATACCGCTCGTCCTTGCCAGCCTTAATCTTGAACAACGGCGGCTGCGCGATATAGATATACCCACGCTCGATCATGTCCGGCATCTGACGATAGAAGAACGTCAGCAACAGAGTCCGAATGTGCGCACCATCAACGTCCGCATCGGTCATGATAATAATGCGGTGATACCGCAGCTTATCGAGGTTGTAATCCTCTTTCCCAATGCCACAGCCGAGAGCAGTAATCAGCGTAACAATCTGCTCCGAAGAAAGCAGCTTGTCATACCGTGCCTTCTCGACATTCAGCACCTTGCCGCGCAGCGGCAAAATCGCCTGAAACTTCCGATCACGCCCTTGCTTCGCCGACCCACCTGCCGAGTCACCCTCGACGATATAAATCTCTGACTTCGCCGGATCCTTCTCCTGGCAATCCGCCAACTTCCCAGGCAGACCCACCCCATCCAGCACACCCTTCCGCCGCGTCATCTCCCGCGCCTTCCGAGCCGCATCGCGCGCACGCGCAGCATCGACAATCTTGCTGCAAATAATCTTCGCGTCATTCGGCGTCTCGAGCAGAAACTCTTCAAGCGCCTTGGCCACCACATCTTCAACAGGCGCACGCACTTCCGACGACACCAGCTTGTCCTTCGTCTGCGCGCTGAACTTCGGCTCCGGCACCTTCACCGACAACACGCACGACAACCCTTCGCGCATGTCATCACCCGAAGTCTCGACCTTCGCCTTCTTCGCGACTTCATGATCGTTGATGTACTTGTTCAGCACGCGCGTCATCGCCGCGCGCAACCCGGTCAAGTGCGTGCCGCCATCGCGCTGCGGAATATTGTTCGTGAAGCACAGCACGTTTTCGTTGTAGCTGTCGTTCCACTGCATCGCCACTTCCACGCCGACGCCGTCCTTCTCGCCGCTGATGTGGAAAATATTCGGATGCAGCACGGCCTTGTTCTTGTTGATGTACTCGACAAAGCCCTTCACGCCGCCCACGAACGCGAAATCTTCTTCCTTGCCGGTGCGCTGATCGGTCAGCTTGATCCGCACGCCGTTATTCAGGAACGACAGTTCGCGAATCCGCTTGGCCAGAATGTCGTAGTGATATTCGACATTGCCGAAGATCGTCTCGTCAGCCAGGAAGTGCACTTCGGTGCCGCGGTTTTCGGTGTCGCCAATCAGTTGAATCGGCGAGACAGCCACGCCGTCGATCTCTTCGATCACGCGGTTCTGCGGCACGCCACGATGAAACTCCATGAAGTGCTTCTTGCCGTCGCGGCGAATCGTCAGGCGCAGCCACGCCGACAACGCATTCACGCACGACACACCCACGCCGTGCAAACCGCCGGAAACCTTATAGCTGTTCTGGTCGAACTTGCCGCCGGCATGCAACTCGGTCATCACGATCTCAGCGGCGCTGCGCTTCGGATCGTGCTTGTCGTCCATCTTCAGACCGGTCGGCACGCCGCGGCCGTTGTCGGTGATCGAAATGGAGTTGTCCGCGTGGATGATCACCTGAATGTCGTTGCAATGCCCCGCCAACGCTTCGTCGATGGAGTTGTCCAGCACTTCGAATACGAGGTGATGCAGACCGGTCCCGTCCGATGTATCCCCGATGTACATCCCGGGCCGCTTGCGCACCGCCTCCAGACCTTCGAGGATCTGAATCGAGGATGCGCCGTAGCTGTTGTCGGGTTGCGAATTGTTCGTTTCAGTCATGGATTTTTTCCGGTTCTGCGTTGCTGCAAGGTTGCTGCTCGGGACTTTTCAAAACACCATAAAAACGCCAAAGGGGCGCTGCGCCCCTTGGTGTGTTCTTTGGTTTCTGGACGCGTTAGATGCGCATCGGCATCACGACGTATTTGAATTCGTCGTTCTCGGGAATCGTGATCAACGCGCTGGAGCTGGCGTCGCCCAGGCTCACTTGCAACATGTCGACCTTCAGATTCGCAAGCACGTCGAGCAGATACGTGACGTTGAACCCGATATCGACGCTGTCGCCGTCGTACGCGATTTCCAGTTCTTCCTGCGCCTCTTCCTGATCGGCGTTGGTGGACATGATCTTCAACTGGCCCGGCTCGATGATGCAGCGCACGCCCTTGAATTTGTCCGACGTCAGAATCGCGGCGCGTTGCAGCGAGCGCTGCAACTCTTCACGGCCGATCAAAAACTGATTCTTGTGCGACTTCGGAATCACGCGCTGGAAGTCGGGGAATTTGCCTTCCACCAGCTTCGACACCAGTTCGACCTGGCCGAACGTGAACTTGACCTGCGTGGGCGCGATGTCGATCTTCAGCGTGTCGTCGATGTCTTCCAGCAAACGCTGCAATTCCAGAATCGTCTTGCGCGGAATGATCACTTCCTGACGCGGGAACGAGCCCTCGATCTTCATCGACGAAAACGCGAGGCGGTGGCCGTCCGTTGCGACCGCCATCAGCTGGTCGCCGTCCACCACCAGCAGCATGCCGTTCAGGTAGTAGCGAATGTCTTGCTGGGCCATCGAAAAATGGACCATGCCGAGCAACTGGCGGAACGTTTTCTGGGGAACCACCAGGTTCGCGCCGAAGTCTTTAGCTTGAGCGACGGTCGGGAACTCGTCGGCCGCCAGCGTTTGCAGCGCAAAGCGGCTCTTGCCGGATTGCACGGTCAGGCGCTTGTCGTTCAACGTGAGCGTGACCTGGCCGTCGGGCATCGCGCGCAGGATGTCGAGCAGCTTTCTCGCCGCCACCGTGGTCGCGACCGAATCGCCGCCCACGCCGAAATCGGCGCGCGTGGTGATCTGCAACTCGAGGTCGGTCGACAGGAACGACACGTCCGGGCCGTTCTTGGTAATCAGCAAATTGGCGAGGATCGGCAACGTATGGCGGCGTTCGACGATGCCGCTCACGGTTTGCAGCGGCCTGAGGAGGTTATCGCGTTCGGTCTTGACCAGTTGCATAGAGTTCCTTCGTTGAAATGACGGCCTGCGCGCCTTGCCAGACAGCTTTCTCGCGCGCAGCCGCGACTCCCCGCCGGCGCCACGCAGCGCCTGTCACGGCGTGAATTCCGCCCGCGGCCGCCGGACGGTTAAACCTGTATTGTGCCTGAAAACGGCAGCGCCCCACTAAAATGGGGGCGAGTTCCGAAATAAACAGGTCGATTTTGCCTCTCGCCCTGCTTAACCCTTCAGCGTTTGCTCCAGCACGTGCAGCTCGTGGTTCAGTTGCGCATCCGTGCCGCGCTCGGCGGCGATCTTGCGCACCGCATGCAGCACGGTGGTGTGGTCGCGTCCGCCGAACAACTCGCCGATTTCCGGCAAACTTTTCTGCGTCAGCTCCTTCGCCAGATACATCGCGATCTGCCGCGGCCGCGCGATGTTCGCCGGACGCTTCTTCGAATACATATCCGCCACTTTGATGCTGTAGAAATCGGCGACGGTCTTCTGGATGTTTTCCACCGAAATCTGCCGGTTCTGCACGGTCAGCAGGTCTTTCAGCGCTTCTTTCGTCAGTTCGATCGTGATTTCGCGACCGTGGAACTTCGAGTACGCGAGGATCTTGCGCAGCGCGCCTTCGAGTTCGCGCACGTTCGAACGCAGATGTTTCGCGACGAAAAACGCGACGTCTTCGTTCAGGCTCACGAACTCGGATTGCGCCTTGCGCATCAGAATCGCGACGCGCATTTCCAGCTCGGGCGGCTCGATCGCGACCGTCAGGCCGGAGTCGAAGCGCGAGATCAGGCGATCGTCGATGCCGGAGATTTCCTTCGGATACGTGTCGCTGGTGATGATCACCTGCGCCTTGTTCGCGACCAGCGCCTCGAACGCGTAGAAGAACTCTTCCTGCGTGCGGGATTTGCCGGAGAAGAACTGAATATCGTCGATCAGCAGCAGGTCGAGCGAGTGGTAGTAGCGTTTGAAGTCGTCGAACGCCTTGCGCTGGTAGGCCTTCACCACGTCGGACACGTACTGTTCCGCGTGGATGTAGCGGATCCGCGCGCCGGCCTTGTCCATCAGAAGCTGATTGCCGATTGCGTGGATCAGGTGAGTCTTGCCGAGGCCGACGCCGCCATACAGAAACAGCGGGTTGTACGAGATGCCGGGATTGTCCGCGACCTGGATCGCCGCGGCGCGCGCCAACTGGTTGGCCTTACCGGTCACGAAATTGTCGAAGGTCAGCACCGGGTTCAGCTTCGAACGCTCGTACATCGAGTCGTTTTCTCCGCTGTTCGCGCTCGAACCCGCGCTCTGGCCCGGACGCCACGTGCGACGGGCCGCGGCGGCTTCGTTCGCGTCGAGGCTGGGGAGATCGAGGTCGGCGGAATCGTCCGCGGCGGCCGCCGCCGCGCGGGCGTTCGCGTGGTTTTCCGCGGCCGCGCGCGCATTCGCGTTCAGGTTCGCCATCGCGCCGTTCGCGCTGTTGACGCCGTTCGTGCGCGCGGACTGCGCCGCCTGCACGGCGCCGACAGCCGCGTCCACTGCGGCACCGCCGCCGTGAGAAGCAGCCGGCGAAGAAGACGGCCGCGCCGCAGACGGCGCCGGCGACGCTGCCGCCGGCGCACGCATCCCCGCTTTCGGGTCCAGCACGAATTGCACGTCGACGGGCGCCTGCCAGAAATCGCGGGCCATATCGGCGATGCGCCCGGAGAACTGGCTCTTGACCCAGTCGAGCTTGAAGCGGTTCGGCGCAGCAATGGAAAGCGTGTTCGCAGCGGCGTCGAAGGCGACCGGGGCCAACGGTTTGATCCACGTCACGTACTGCTGCGGCGTAAGCTCACGCTCCAGCAATGCGGAACAGTGTTGCCAGAAATCGTTCATCGAGTTGCTGTCGTTATGATGTGCACGGCGGTTCGCCGCTGCCCCTGTCGCGGATACGCAACAAGGCCCTGAGCAGTCGGGCCGAACCAGGCGCAAAGGCTCCAGGCGCTTGTGCCACAAGGGTTTGCGGGGCAAGCGAGCCGGAGCGGCGTGCAGGATTTTTGGGAAGTAAGGCGAGATTCTAACGCCAAAACGATGCCGAAAGGGAGTTATCCACAGGGACGGATCAACTCGCGAAGTCCGCGCGGATCGCCGCCAAACCTGGCTAAACTATTGACGGCCAAAAGAAAACCGGTTTAAATAGCGGGTTCCGCGAAAACCAATTCTGTAAACCTCCGGCCATTGCCGCTTCAGCGATGATCGTGCGGTTAATTTTCGATCAGTCGATCAAGTGAGAGCAACATGAAACGTACTTACCAACCTTCCGTTACCCGTCGCAAGCGCACCCACGGCTTTCGCGTTCGCATGAAGACCGCAGGTGGCCGCAAGGTCATCAACGCACGTCGCGCGAAGGGCCGCAAGCGCCTCGCCATCTAAGGTTGGCGAGCGGATTGCGCGCTCTGTCTGTGCCAACAGGCGAGACCCGCGGCGAAGCGGGAGCGGCAGGGGCGCCGCAACAGGGCTCGGTTCCGTTGCGAGCGCAAGCCGCCTTCCCCAAAGCCGCAAGGCTACTGAAAACGGATGAATTTTCATCCGTTTTTCGTTTGCGCCCGTGGCGCCGCACCGCGCACTTCGTGGTGTACGGCCGGCCCACCGGCAACGACGCTCGCCTCGGTCTCGTGATCGGCAAGAAATATGCGCCGCGCGCGGCCACGCGTAATCTGGTACGTCGAATCGCACGCGAAGCTTTCCGGCTGCGTCGCGCGGAATTCGGCGGTTGGGATGTGCTGCTGCGTCTGCACACGCGCTTCGACAAGAAAGCTTTGCCGAGCGCGTCGTCGCCCCCGTTGAGGGCGCTGTGCCGCAGCGAGATTGAGGCGCTGCTCGATAAGGCAGCGCGCGAAATTGTCCGTCGCGAGGCGCCGCCCGCGGAAGCGCCCAAGACGGAATGACGCTCAAGTGAGCGCCCGCCATGCAGCCGCCCGGTTCACCGGCGCGGCTTCAGCAGCCCGGCTGCGCGGGTCTCACCCGGTACTCCACGTTGCGCGGCGCCGTCCGGCCGCACCAGCCATGCAAACGGTACTCATCGCTTTATTGCGTTTCTACAAGGTTGCCGTCAGCCCCATGCTCGGCAACCGGTGCCGTTTTTACCCTTCCTGCTCTGATTACGCGCGCGAAGCAATCCAGTATCATGGCGCCGCGCGCGGGACTTATCTCGCCGCCAGGCGTATTTGCCGCTGCCACCCGTTTTCCGCGGGCGGCATCGATCTCGTCCCGCCTCCCACTTCTGAAAAGCGCTGACGCGCCGTTCCATCGACACTGAGACAACGCATGGATATCAAACGCACCGTCCTATGGGTCATCTTTTTCATGTCAGCGGTCATGCTGTTCGACAACTGGCAACGCGACCACGGACGCCCGTCGATGTTCTTCCCGAGCGCCAACCCGACCAAGACCGTCGGTAGCGCCGAACCGGGAACCACGACGCCGGGAACCCAACCCGCCGATTTGCCGGCCACCAACGCAGCAGCGCCGGCCAATGCGCCGGCGGCAGCGCAATCGCAACTGATCAAGTTCAGCACCGACGTTTACAGCGGCGAGATCGACACCCGCGGCGGCACGCTGTCGAAGCTGTCGCTCGTGAAGCAGGGCGACGGCAAGCAGCCGGACCTCGTGATCACGCTGTTCGACCGCACCGCGAACCATACGTATCTGGCGCGCACGGGCCTGCTCGGCGGCGATTTCCCGAACCACAACGACATCTACACGCCGCTGCCTAACCAGCCGCACGATCTGACGGGCGACGAGAAGTCGTACCAGATCAGCTTCGAGTCGCCGGTAAAGGGTGGCGTGAAGGTCATCAAGACCTACACGTTCACACGCGGCAGCTACGTGATCGGTGTGGATACGAAGATCCAGAACGTCGGCACGGCGCCGGTGAGCCCGTCGGTCTACATGGAACTGGTGCGCGACGATACGCCGGTGGAAACGCCGCGCTTCTCGCACACGTTCATCGGCCCGGCTGTGTACACCGATCAGCACCACTTCCAGAAGATGACGTTCAGCGACATCGATAAAAACAAGGAAGACTTCGCGAATTCGGCCGACAACGGCTGGATCGCGATGGTGCAGCATTACTTCGCGTCGGCGTGGATTCCGACGCAAGGTGTGAAGCGCGACATCTACGTCGAGAAGATCGATCCGACGCTGTATCGCGTGGGCGTCAAGCAGCCGGTCGCGGCGATCGCTCCGGGTCAAACCGTCGACGTGTCCGCGCGTCTGTTCGCCGGTCCGGAAGAAGAGCGCATGCTCGAAGGCATCGCGCCGGGTCTGGAACTGGTGAAGGACTACGGCTGGGTCACGATCATCGCGAAGCCGCTGTTCTGGCTGCTCGAAAAGATCCACAGCTATGTCGGCAACTGGGGCTGGGCGATCGTGCTGCTCACGCTGCTGATCAAGGCGGTGTTCTTCCCGCTGTCGGCCGCGAGCTACAAGTCGATGGCGCGCATGAAGGCGATTACGCCGCGCATGCAGGCGCTGCGCGAACGCTTCAAGGGCGATCCGCAGAAGATGAACTCGGCGCTGATGGAGTTGTACAAGACCGAGAAGGTCAATCCGTTCGGCGGCTGTCTCCCGGTCGTGATTCAGATTCCGGTGTTCATCTCGCTGTACTGGGTGCTGCTGTCGTCGGTGGAAATGCGCGGCGCGCCGTGGCTTCTGTGGATTCGCGATCTGTCGCAGCCCGATCCGTTCTATATCCTGCCGGTGCTGATGGCCGTCTCGATGTTCCTGCAAACGCGTCTGAACCCGACGCCGCCGGACCCGGTTCAAGCCAAGATGATGATGTTCATGCCGATCGCGTTCTCGGTCATGTTCTTCTTCTTCCCTTCCGGTCTGGTGCTGTACTACGTGGTGAACAACGTGCTGTCGATCGCGCAGCAGTACTACATCACGCGGATGATGGGTCAGTCGAAGGCGAAAGCGGCCTGATGAAGGCGGCGGCGCAGGCGGGCGATCCGATGTTGAGATTCGTGAGCTAGCGTCCGCGAAGTCGACATAGGCCACGCAACGCGTTGCCGCAAAAAAAGCCGCCCGGTGTGAACCGGGCGGCTTTTTCCATTGGTGCGGTTGATATGTGATTAGCGCGCGGCGCTTACTCCTCGTCGTCCTCACCGTAGAAGCGCACGATCATTTCCTCGACCAGATTCCGGTCTTTTGGCGTCAGCGCCTCGATCTTCGAAGCAAGTTCGATCGTTTCAGGCGACGGCTGATACTGCTGGCTACGCGGCACCGGCCGTTGCCGCGCACCGGGCGAAGGCCCGTAGTGCAACCAATGCACCTCGACCTTAAGCCACTCGGCGAGCGTCTGCAACTTGTCGGACGTTGGAATCGTCGTACCCTTCAACCACTTGTGCGCGGTCTGCGGCGAAACCGGGTGAGCGCCGCGATGCCGAAGATTGAATTGCTCGGCGAGTTTGGTCCCGCCGCGAATCTTCAGCGGCTCCAGGAGGTCCTTCAGCCGTTTGGCGAAGGCAGATTTTTCTTTGACGGTTGGCATGGGCCAGATTGTGCAATTCAGCATCCAACCAGTTGACAACCACTCAAGCTAATGCTTGGCTTATTTGAGATAGATTTTAGCTTGCATGCCGCCCTGAATAAAGGGTCAAGGTGATCGCAGGTTTTTCGATCTTTTCCTTATCTGGCTTGACTTTCCTCAAGGCCATCGTCTTAGTTTGGCCGATCAATTCTTAAGAATGTCGGTAGCACTCCTAGCCCGTTTAAGATAAATCCTAATTTTCACGGATGGCATTGTGGAACCGCCATAGGCCACCCGGCCGAGGGGGCAATCGCAGGCGCCCGCGTTACAATGCGTCGCGCCGTGCGTCCATCAGTGTCCGCCACGCCGCGCTTTCCTTCTCTCCGTTTTTCTGCCGCCCTTTTCCATGCTCTCCACCGATTCCGATCCGATCGTCGCCATTGCCACCGCTCCCGGCCGGGGCGGAATCGGCGTCGTGCGGATTTCGTTCGGGCGCGCTGGCGAAGCCGCCGCGCAACCGTTGATGCAAGCGCTCACGGGTCAGACGCTCGCGCCACGTCACGCGAGTTATGTGCCGTTTCTCGACGGCAACGGCAGCGCACTCGATCGCGGCATCGCGTTGTACTTTCCCGCGCCGCATTCGTACACCGGCGAACACGTGCTCGAACTACAGGGTCACGGCGGCCCGGTCGTGCTGCAACTGGTGCTGCAACGTTGCATCGAGGCCGGGCGCGTTTTTGGTCTGCGGCTTGCCGAGCCTGGTGAATTCACGCGTCGAGCGTTCCTCAACGACAAGCTGGACCTGGCGCAAGCCGAAGCCGTCGCCGATCTGATCGAGGCGAGCACGGAAGCGGCCGCGCGCTCGGCCGGCCGCTCGCTCGACGGCGCGTTTTCGCGCGACATCCACGCGCTCGTCGAAGAAGTGATCACGTTGCGGATGCTGGTCGAAGCGACGCTCGACTTCCCCGAAGAAGAAATCGACTTTCTCGAAGCCGCGGACGCCCGCGGCAAGCTCACGCGCATTCGCGAACGGCTCGCGCATGTGCTTGGCGAGGCGCGTCAAGGGGCGTTGCTGCGCGAGGGCTTGTCGGTGGTGCTCGCGGGGCAGCCGAACGTGGGCAAGTCATCGCTCTTGAATGCGCTGGCCGGCGCGGAGCTGGCGATCGTCACGCCGATCGCCGGCACGACGCGCGACAAGGTCGCCCAGACCATCCAGATCGAAGGCATCCCGCTGCATGTGATCGACACAGCCGGGCTGCGCGATACCGACGACGAGGTCGAAAAAATCGGCATCGCGCGCACGTGGAGTGAAATCGAGCGCGCGGATGTAGTGCTGCATCTGCTCGACTCGCGAACCGGAATGACCACCGAGGACGAACAGATCGCCGGGCGTTTTCCAGGCGGCGTGCCGGTGGTGCGCGTGCTGAACAAGACAGATCTGGCGGGGCTCGCGCCATCGGTGAATTCGCTCGACGCGGATCTCGAGCTGAGCGAAGTGCGGTTGTCGGCGAAACAGGGCGATGGCGTCGCGCTGTTGCGTGGCGAGTTGCTGCGGATCGCCGGCTGGCAGGCGGGCGCCGAGAGCGTGTACCTCGCGCGCGAGCGGCATCTGATCGCACTGCGCGCGGCCGAAGAGCATCTGGCTACCGCCGCCGCGCATGCCGATCAGAACTCGCAAGCGCTGGATCTGTTCGCTGAAGAACTGCGCCTTGCCCAGGATCAGTTGAATTCGATCACCGGTGAGTTCAGTTCCGACGATCTACTCGGCGTGATTTTCAGCCGGTTTTGCATCGGCAAGTAGAACGAGTTCGTTCAATTCCGCAGAAAGTTCGGCTGGCAAAGACCAGGCAAGCGCGTTTCCTTCACCGCGCGCATTCTGATTGTCGCTATCTGCGTACCCAAACCACGCCAGTTCTTTGGTACACAAATCGCACACGGTTTAAAATCCGGGTTGCCCTTGCACCCACGCTTTACCGCTCATGCCCAAACTCGCCGTCCCTCTGACCGAAAGCCAGGTCCGCGCGCTCGAGCCGCGCGCCACCCGTTACTCCGTCGCCGACGGCAACGGTCTCGTCATCGAAGTGATGACCACCGGCAGCAAGATCTGGCGCTTCCGCTATTCGTTGAACGGCAAACGCCAACCGCTCGCAACGATCGGCGACTACCGGATGATCTCGCTGCGCGTCGCCCGCGCGAAAGCGCAGAAGTATGCGGAGATGGTGGCGAGCGGCGTATCGCCGGTCGCCACCGCGCGCCGGGACCGCGGCGCGGAAGCCAAAGCCGACGTGCTGCGCGAGGGCGCCGAGCTCTATCTCGCGACAGAGATGGCCGGCAAGTCCGACGAATACCGCCGCACCACGCGCCGCGCGCTGGACAAGGACGTGCTGCCGGCGATCGGCGGCAAGCGGATCAAAGCCGTGACCGACGAGGACATCCGCACGATCTGCGAGCAGATCAAGAGTCGCGGCTCGCCGAAGATGGCGCTGCACACGCGCAACGTGGTCAAGCGGCTTTACGAATTCCTGATCGCGCGCCAGCTCGCCACGACCAATCCGGCCGAACTCGTGCCGGCGAGGTTCATCGCGACGCCGGACAGCCGCACCCGCGTCCTGGCTCCCGACGAAATCGGCGCGATGCTGCGCTCGATCTACGCATCGAGCATTCGCCGTCCGCTGAAACTGGCATTGCATCTGCTGGTGCTGACGATGGTCCGCAAATCGGAGCTGATCGAAGCGCGCTGGTCCGAGTTCAAGCTGGACGCCGCGCTGTGGAAAATCCCCGCCGGGCGCACGCAGCGGGATCGTGAGCATCGCGTGTATCTGCCGCAGCAGGCGGTTGCGCTGCTGCGCGAGTTACAAGCCTCGCGGGCGAGCGGAAATTATGTGTTCCCCAGCGTCCGGGGCGACGACCGCCCGATCGCGAAAAGCACGCTCAATCAGGCGGTCAAGGCACTCGGGCTGGAAGTCGAGCATTTCGTTCTGCATGATTTTCGGCGTACCGCATCGACTCATCTGCTGGCGATGGGCCAACCCGCCGAGGCAATCGACGACGCACTGGCGCGCGCAGTCAAAGAAAGCCGAAGCACGGCGGCGAACAACCGCGCAGACCAGATCGAGCAGAAACGCACCGTGCTGCAGCTTTGGGCAGATTTTGTCGACGCGCAAATCGACGGAAACCACCACGTCGCAATCGGCTAGATACATCGAACAAAGCCACGGCGCGGGCGTCATCACGCCATTCCCCCTCGCCGTCCGCCAATCTCTTTTAACGACCCTGCTTTCCGCTCATCCATCGCCTAAACTGGAAGACCGACGCGACCTGACACGGAGGCTCCCCATGTCCGAATCATTGATGGCTTATATGCTGGGACCTTTGGTCATGCTGGTGGTCGGCGGGGCGATCTGGGCGATATCCCACACGCGTCACAAGTCGAAGCCGGAGCGCCTCGAGCGCTGGCTCGATACGCACTACGCCGAGTGGCTACACCACAGGCACTGATTCCATCGCGGTGCAGAAACCAAAAAGGCCGTTGCGAATTGCGACGGCCTTTTTGTCTTACCCGCGCGCATCGAACTCAACGATTTTCACGCGCGCCAACCCCAACCTCACCACCCCGGCTGCTGCGGATAACCGTACTGTGCCGGGGGCGGCGCACCGCAGGCGACATACGCACGCTGATACTGGTCATAGCAGTATCCCGGCGGCGGCCCGGCGTACACCGGCGCGGGCTGATACACCGGCTGGGCATACACGGGTTGGGCATAAACCGGCTGCTGGTAAGCCACCACCGGCGCCGGGTTCAATGCCGACGTGACCACCGCACCCAACACCGCGCCGCCGATCAGCGCTCCGACCACATCGCCGCCATTGCCATGAGCGGATGCTTGCCCCGCCACGCTCAGACTCCCGACCATCAACAACGCCACCGCAATCTTTTTCATGTTTCGCTCCCGCCGTTCAGGCATGGAACAGATTGTGGGGGTCGAACGCGGAAATAGATGCTGCAAGTGGTAACCGGTCATTACCGATGTAACGCCGCATCGGATAGCCAGAAGAGCCGGATCCCGCTGTCCCGCCCAAGAGTGAAAACCCTCTGTGAGCCTGCGCACCCCGCCTGATTCCTTTGATCAATGTAAAATTCGCGCTGATAAGCCGTCGGACCAATCCGACGACCCGTAAAGCTTTCCGAGCCCCGCCCCCGCGAATTTTCTGCGGCGGACGGCAAGCATCGAGATCAAGCAAAAAAGTAAGGGGCGTTCGCGTGAAACAATGGACCATCCGGCAACGGATTCTGTGCAGCTTCGGGATCGTGCTGATCGTGATGCTGGCAATGGCGGCCGTCACTTTCGAACAGCTCGGCGGCATCGACCGCGACGCGCGAAGCCAGCAACAGGACTCGATGCCCGGCCTCTACTACGCCACCGCAATGCGCGCGGCCTGGTTCGAAAACTACACCGTCACGCAGCGCCTGATCTACGTGGACACGGACCCCGATTCGGTCAAACGCGACACCGCGCGCCTGTCGGAGACGCAGCAAACCCTGCAGAAGCTCTTCGACGACTACGGCGCGACGATTTTCCGCCAGGTCGACCGCGAGCTTTTCAACGATTTCCGTCAGCAACGCGCGCAGTACGTGCCGATCCAGGCGACGCTGCTCAACACGTTGCCGGGCTCGAAAGACAATGCGGCGCGTATCTTCAACACGCAACTCACGCCGGTCTGGGAAACCGGGCGCCTGTCCGTGCGCAAGCTGGTCGACAACAACAAGGGCTACGCGGACGAAGCGTCCGAAAGCATCCGCCACTCGGTCGACGCCACGCGCATCGTGCTGCTGGTGATGCTGCTGATCGCCGCCTTCGTCGCCGTGCTGGCCGGCTACTGGCTGCTGCGCGCGGTCACCACGCCGATGGCGAAGGTGCTGCAGGTCGTCGACGTGATGCGCACCGGCGATCTCACGCAACGTCTGCACCTGAATCGCGCGGACGAAATCGGCGCGCTCGAAACCGGCTTCAACCGCATGACCGACGAACTCACCGCGCTGGTGGGCCAGGCGCAAAAGTCGGCGGTGCAGGTCACCACGTCGGTGACGGAAATCGCCGCGACGTCGCGCGAACAGCAGGCCACCGCGAACGAAACCGCCGCGACCACCACCGAGATCGGCGCGACGTCACGCGAGATCTTCGCGACCTCGCGCGATCTGCTGCGCACGATGAACGAAGTCTCCGAAGTGGCCGGCGAATCGGCCGCGCTCGCGGGCACCGGCCATGCTGGCCTCGCGCGGATGGAGGACACCATGCGTCTCGTGATGGAAGCCGCCGGCTCCGTCAACGCGAAACTCGCGATCCTCAACGAGAAGGCAAGCAACATCAACCAGGTGGTCGCCACCATCACGAAGGTCGCGGACCAGACCAACCTGCTCTCGCTGAACGCCGCGATCGAAGCGGAAAAAGCCGGCGAATACGGCCGCGGCTTCGCGGTCGTCGCAACGGAAATTCGCCGTCTCGCCGATCAGACCGCGGTGGCCACCTACGACATTGAACAGATGGTCAAGGAAATCCAGTCGGCGGTCGCCGCCGGCGTGATGGGGATGGACAAGTTCTCCGAGGAAGTGCGCCGCGGCATGCTCGACGTGCAGAACGTGGGCGGCCATCTCACGCAGATCATCCAGCAGGTGCAGGCGCTCGCGCCGCGCTTCTCGATGGTCAACGAGGGGATGCAAACGCAGGCCACCGGCGCCGAGCAGATCACCCAGGCGCTGACGCAACTGTCCGAAGCCGCGCAGCAGACCGCGGAATCGTTGCGCCAGTCGACCCAGGCGATCGACGATCTGACGCATGTCGCCAACAGCCTGCGCACCGGCGTGTCGCGCTTCAAGGTGCAAGCCTGACGCCGCGCGGCGGGCTGCCTTCGGGCATCACGACAGCGGCCCGCCCATCAACCGCCCACTCACACGCCCATGCTCTTCATCCTCTTCACGCTCGATAGCGAACGCTACGTGATCGACGCGACGCAGGTGGAGCGCATGAAGTCGCTCGCGCCGCAGTCGCCGCCCAAGCAGATCCCCGGCGCGCCGTCGTGGGTCGCGGGCGTGCTCGATCACGAGGGCGCGCCGCTGCCGGTGATCGATCTGCCGGCGCTCGCGCTCGGCCGGCCTGCCGCGCAACTGATGTCGACGCGCGTGGTGCTGGTGCGTTATCCGATCGCGGGCAGCGTGCGTTTGCTCGCGCTGCTGCTCGAAGACGCAACGCGCACCATTCGTCTGGATGCCGAAGCTTTTCACGACCCCGGCATCGAGATGCCGCACACGCGTTATCTCGGCCCGGTCGCGAGCGACGCGGGCGGTCTCGTGCAATGGATCCGCGTCGAGCATCTGTTGCCGGACGAAGTCAAAGCGCTGCTGTTCCCCGAGGCGCACGCATGAACGCGCATCACGACAACGCACCGCTCTATCGGCGTTTCGCCGAGTTGCTGCATCGGACTATCGGGCTCGATGCGGCATCGCTCGGACATAGCGCGATCGAGCGTGCGGTCGATCTGCGCGCCGCCGCCTGGTGCGCGGACGGCCATGCCGACGCGTCGCTCGCCGACTACTGGGACGCGGCGCAGACGTCGCCCGCCATCGTGCAGGCGCTGGTCGAAACGATCGTAGTGCCGGAAACCTGGTTCTATCGCGACGCCGACGCGTTCCGCGCACTCGCCCGGCTCGCGCAGGAGCGACTGGATCAACGCGGCACGGCGCTGCCGGTGCGCATTCTGAGCCTGCCCTGTTCGACCGGCGAAGAGCCGTACACGATCGCGATGAGCCTGCTCGACGCGGGCATCGATCCCGCGCATTGGCGTATCGACGCGATGGATATCAGCGAGCGGGCACTCGCGCACGCGCGGCGCGCGGTGTATGGCCGCAACTCGTTTCGCGGCAATGCGTTCCCGTTTCGCGACGCGCATTTCACGCGTAGCGAAGACGGCTGGCGGCTCGCGCCGCGCATCGTCGACACGGTGCGGTTTGCTCAGGTCAATCTGATGCAGCTCGATGCGGCGGCGCTCGGCGTCTACGATTTCGTGTTCTGTCGCAACGTGCTGATCTACTTCGATCGCGACGCGCAGCACAGTGCGTTGCAGTCGCTCGATAGCGTGCTCGCCGAAAACGGCATGTTGTTCGTCGGTCCGTCGGAGACCGGATTGTTGATGCGCCACGGAATGCAGTCCGCGAAAATCCCGCTGGCGTTCGCGTTTTACCGTGCCGAGCCGGGCAACGCGCTTGCCGGCACCTGGCCTACCGCGCCGCTCGCCGATGCCGCTGCGCTCGCGATGACGCATGCGCCGGTTCCCGCGCTCGCGCCGTTGCAGGTGTTCGCGGCACGGCCTTTTGCGTGGCCGGATCCGGTCTCGCGTGAGCCGCTCGACGCAAGCGCTTCAACGCGCCTGAATCTCACCAAGGAAACGTCGCGCGACGGTAACGCACCGCAAGCGCCGAAGCCGTTCACCATCGCCTCGACGCCAACCAACCTCCCCGCCAGCGCCGCGCTCGACACGCTGCAAGCCGCACACGCACTCGCCGACGCAGGCCGTTTAAGCGAAGCCGCCGCCGCGCTCACCGCGTACCTCGAACAGCACGCGCCGCACGCCGACGCGTTCTATCTGCTCGGCGTACTGGCCGACGCAAGCGGCGAAACGAATCGCGCGCGCGGCCACTATCGCAAGGCGCTCTACCTCGACCCGCAGCACGCGGAAGCGCTCGCGCATCTCGCCACGCTGCTCGAACTCGAAGGCGATCGCGGCGGTGCGCGTCTTTTGAAGCAACGCGCGTCGCGCGCACAGGGAGCGCAACGTGATTGACTACCACGACACATCCACCGTGGCGTTCGACGATTGCTGGAATCGCATCGGCGTACGCGGCGATTCGTCGTGCGAGCGACTGGTCGAATATGTGCGCTGCCTGAATTGCCCGGTGTTCGAAGCAGGCGCGGCCAAACTGTTGAAGCGCCCGATCCCGCTCGTGGATCTTGCGCAGCATGAAGCCCGCACGCCGCAAGCGTATCAACACCAACATCGACACGACCCGCAAGGCGCGACCGAATCGTTCCTGATCTTCCGCATCGGCGACGAATGGCTCGCGCTGCCCACGGCCATTTTCAAGCGCATCGTGCAGACGCGGCCGATCCACAGCGTGCCGCATCGGCAGCATCGCGCGGTGTTGGGCGTTGTGAACGTGCAGGGCGAATTGCTGGTGTGCCTGTCGCTCGCGCATCTGCTCGGATTCGAATCGGACAGCGCCGCACGCGACGACAAAGCGCGCCACGAGATGCCCCGTTTGCTGGTGATCTCGCGCGCCGAGGAGCACGCGGTGTTTCCGGTGGACCAGGTCGACGGCGTGCATCGGATCGCCGTCGGCAGTTTTCGCGCGCCGCCCGCGACACTCTCGCAAGCCGCCGCCGCGCATACGCGCGCGGTCGCGCCGTGGCGCGGCATCAGCGTGGGCCTGCTCGACGCCGACGCGCTCTTCGACACCTTGAACCGGAGTCTCGGATGACGGACGACCCGCGCCGCCCGTCGCTGATCGACCTCTTCCACGAAGAGGCCCGCACCCAGGCACGCGTGCTCAACGACGGCCTGCTCGCGCTCGACCGCGCGCCGCGCGACGCCGCCGCGCTCGAAGCCTGCATGCGCGCCGCGCATTCGCTGAAGGGCGCGGCGCGCATCGTCGGCGTGCAGGTGGGCGTCGAACTGGCGCACGCAATGGAAGATTGCTTCGTCGCCGCGCAGGAGGGCCGCGCGCTGCTCAACGCCGCGTGGATCGACGAGTTGTTGCGCGGCGTGGATATCGTCGCGCGCATCGGCAATGACGAGGACGAATCGGCGGCGGATGCGGTGAGCGCTTGCGTGACGTCTTTGCAGGCGCATAGGGCCGGTGTCGTGCCGCATCGCGCGAACGTTTCTGCGCCCACGTCGGTCATGGTGAGCGAAACGTCGATGGCCGCGCCGGAAGCGGACCCGGACGAAGCGTTCAATCTGCTCGCACGAGCATTGCGCGCCGAAGCCACGCCGGCCGCTCCCGCGTTGGCCACCCCACCCGCGTTTCCGGCCCCGGCTGCATCGAACGAAGCCACCAGCACCGAGCCCGGCCGCATGCTGCGCGTACGCGCGGACAACCTCGACCGCCTGCTGTCCTTATCGGGCGAATCGCTGGTCGAATCGCGCTGGCTCAAGCCGTTCGCCCAATCGATGCTGCGCATCAAACGCGTGCAACGCGACGGCACCCGCGCGCTCGATCAGTTGCACGAAACGCTCGCCGACCTGAAGCTCGATCCGCTCGCGCACGCGGCGCTCGAAGAACTGCGCCGCCTCACCGCCGAATCGCAGCATCTGCTGGCCGAGCGTCTCGCCGATCTGGAAAGCTTCGACCGTCGCTCGACGCATCTGTCGCAACAGCTTTACGACGCCGCGCTGCAATGCCGGATGCGTCCGTTCGGCGACGGCACGAGCGGCCTCGCGCGGATGGCACGCGACGTCGCGCGCTCGCTCGGCAAGAAGGTGCGCCTGCAACTGGTCGGCGAATCGACGCAAGTGGACCGCGACATCCTCGATCTGCTCGAAGCGCCGCTCGGCCACATGCTGCGCAACGCGCTCGACCACGGGATCGAAGCGCCGGCCGTGCGCGCCGCGCGCGGCAAACCCGAGGAAGGCACGCTCACGCTCGACGCGCGTCACACCGCGGGCGCGCTGCTGATCTCCGTTTCCGACGACGGCGCCGGCATCGACGTCGAAGCGCTGCGCGCGTCGATCGTGCGCAAGAAGCTGACGAGCGAGGAAACCGCCGCGCAGTTGTCCGAGGCCGAACTGCTCGAATTCCTGCTGCTGCCCGGCTTCTCGCTGCGCGATCAGGTCACCGAGGTTTCGGGCCGCGGCGTCGGGCTCGACGCGGTGCACGACATGGTCAAACGCGTGCGCGGCACGGTGCGCATCACGCACGAAGCCGGCTTCGGCACGCGGGTGCAATTGCAGTTGCCGCTCACGCTCTCGGTGATCCGCAGCCTGCTCGTCGAGATCGCCGGCGAGCCGTATGCGGTGCCGCTCGCGCATGTGAACCGCACGCTGCACGTGAGCCGCGCGGACATCGAATTGCTGGAAGGCCATCAACACATCGCATTCGACGGCCGCCGCATCGGCGTGGTGACCGCGCATCAGATTCTCGAAACCGCGGCGTCAACGAATCAGACCGACACCGTCAGCATGATCGTGATCGGCGACGGCGCGCAGACTTACGGCGTCGTAGTCGACCGTTTTCTCGGCGAGCGGATGCTGGTGGTGCAACCGCTCGACCCGCGTCTGGGCAAGATCAGAAACATCACCGCCGGCGCGCTGATGGAAAACGGCGATCCGGTGCTGATCGCCGATGTCGACGACTGGCTGCGCTCGGTCGAAAAGCTCGTCGCGGGCGGCGATCTGCAACACGCGCAGCGCGGCGCGGCGCAAACCGCGCAACGCGCGACGCGCCGCGTGCTGGTGGTCGACGATTCGCTCACCGTGCGCGAACTCGAACGCAAGCTGCTGGCCACGCGCGGTTACGACGTGACGATCGCCGTCGACGGAATGGACGGCTGGAACGCCGTGCGCGGCGAACGCTTCGACCTCGTCATCACCGATATCGACATGCCGCGTATGGACGGCATCGAACTCGTCACGCTGATCAAGCGCGACCCGCAGTTGCAGTCGCTGCCGGTGATGATCGTGTCGTACAAGGATCGTGAGGAAGACCGCCGCGCGGGGCTGAACGCGGGCGCGGATTACTATCTGGCGAAAGGCAGTTTTCACGACGAGGCACTGCTCGATGCAGTGCGTGATTTGATCGGTGAAGCTTACGGCTAACACCTACGGATAAAACGATGAAGATCGGAATCGTCAATGACATGCCGCTCGCCGTCGAGGCGTTGCGCCGGGCGCTCGCGGCGCGCCTCGACTACGACGTGCTGTGGGTCGCGCAGGACGGCCAGCAGGCGGTCGATTTCTGCGCCGCGCAGCGGCCCGATATCGTGCTGATGGATCTGGTGATGCCGAACGTGGACGGCATCGAAGCCACGCGCCGCATCATGGCGCGCGCACCGTGCGCGATCCTGATCGTGACGGTGGACGTCGGCGCGAACGCGTGGCGCGTGTACGAAGCGATGGGCGCGGGCGCGCTCGACGCCGTGGACACACCGTCGCTGAACGGTCCGGACGCGCACAAGAGCATCGCGACGCTGATCGCGAAGATCGACCGCATCGCCGCGCTGGTGAAGGAACGCAATGCGCCGGGCGCGGCGGCGGCGGCAGCACCGTCGAATCCGACGAGCCGCGACACGCCGTTGGTCGCGATCGGCGCATCGGCGGGCGGCCCCGCTGCCTTGGCGACGCTGCTCGCCGGTTTGCCGAAGGATTTCGCCGCCGCCGTGGTGATCGTGCAGCACGTGGACGCCGCGTTCGCCACCGGGATGGCCGACTGGCTGAACCAGCAGTCGGCGGTGCCGGTGCGGATCGCGAAGGAAGGCGACCGGCCGCAACCGGGCGTCGTGCTGCTCGCCGCAACGGACGATCACCTGCACCTGAAGTTGCCCAACGTACTGGGCTACACGCCGGTGCCGACCGAAACGCCGTATCGGCCTTCCGTCGACGTGTTCTTTCAGAGCGTGGTGGCGCGCTGGCCGGCGCGCGCGCTCGGCGTGCTGCTGACCGGCATGGGCCGCGACGGCGCAATCGGTCTCAAGGCGATGCGCACCAAGGGCTATCACACGATCGCGCAGGACGAAGCGACCAGCGCGGTGTACGGGATGCCGAAAGCGGCGGCCGCGCTCGACGCCGCTGCGGCCATCCTGCCGTTGCCGAAGATCGCCGCGGCGATAGCGGCAGCAGTCGCGCGATGAACGCATATCGACTCGACCTCGGCCGTTTCGGATCTTTGAACATTTTTTCTGGCTGACCAACATGGACACTCGCAAACCGCATCAGGACGACGCCGCGCAGGACTTCGCCGAAGTCGACGCGAATGCGCACGCGCACGCGGTGGACGCGCCCAATCACGCGATCGACGACGCACTCGCGCGCATCCTCGGCCATCCGCCGGCGGCGGAGTGTCCGATCATGGTGCTGCTGGTCGACGATCAGGCGATCATCGCCGAGGCGATTCGCCAGGCGCTGGCCGGCGAGTCGAGCGTCGACTTTCACTACTGCGCGTCGCCGGAAGAAGCGGTGCGCGTGGCCGAGGAAACCCGGCCAACCGTGATCCTGCAAGACCTCGTGATGCCGGGCACCGACGGTCTGACGCTCGTGCGCCAGTACCGGCAGAATCCGGCCACGCGCGACATTCCGATCATCGTGCTGTCCACCAAGGAGGAGCCGCTCGTGAAAAGCGCGGCCTTCTCCGCCGGCGCGAACGACTACCTGGTCAAGCTGCCCGATCGCATCGAGTTGCTCGCGCGGATTCGCTATCACTCGCGCTCGTACCTGAACCTGCTGCAACGCGACGAGGCCTATCAGGCGCTGCGCCAATCGCAGCAGCAGTTGCTCGCGACCAATCTGGAATTGCAGCGGCTCACGCATTCGGACGGTTTGACGGGTCTGTCGAATCGCCGTTATCTCGATCAGTATCTGGCCGCCGAATGGCGCCGCGCGACACGCGACAACACCGCGCTCGGCTTTCTGATGATCGACGTGGATAACTTCAAGGCCTACAACGACACCTACGGGCACGTCGCCGGCGACGAAGTGCTCAAGCGCGTCGCGCAGACCGTCGAATCCTGTCTCGGACGCTCGCCCGATCTCGCGGCGCGCTTCGGCGGCGAAGAGTTCGGGGTGGTGCTGCCGGGCACGTCGTCGGGCGGTTTGCGTTTGCTCGCCGAAAAGATTCGCCTCGCCATCGAAGGGCTCGGCATTCCGCATACGGGGTCGGCGAGCGGCGTCGTGACGATCAGCATCGGCGCGGCGGCTATCGTGCCCGCCGCGGCCGAGCCGGTCACGAAGCTGATCGAAACAGCGGACGTCGGCCTGTATCAGGCCAAGCGTGATGGGAAGAATCAGGTGGCCGTGAGCGGCTGACGCTCAGCATTGCCACGAAGCCGCGTTGAGCGGCTTGTCGCCGCGATACTTTTTGCGCGCGTCGGCCAGCACGCCGGCTTCGATTGCGCGCTCGTCCACCAGCGCTTTCAGCGCCGCGATTACGATCGCCGTGCGATCCACTTCGAAGAACTCGCGTAACGCCTGCCGCGTGTCGCTGCGGCCGAAGCCGTCGGTGCCGAGCGTCACATAGCGGCGCGGCACGTACGCCCGGATCAGTTCGGGCAGCGCGCGGACGTAGTCGGTCGCGGCGATAACGGGACCTTGCGACGTCGAGAGTGCGTTCGTCACATACGGCGCGGCTGTCGATTCGCCATACCGCTCGAGCCGTTCCGCCGCCATCCCGTCGCGCTGCAATTCGGTGAAACTCGTCACGCTCCACACGGCGGCTTCGATCTGCCAGTCGTCCTTCAACATCTGCTGCGCGGCGATCACTTCGCCGAGAATCGCGCCCGCACCGAGCAGCTGAACCGAGGCTTGCGTTTGAGCGGCTAACGGATAAATCCCCTTGAGAATTCCTTCCCGCAGCGCCTGCACATCGCCGCCGGGCACTGAGGGCTGCGCGTAGTTCTCGTTCATCACCGTCACGTAATAGAACACGTCGCGCTGCTGTTCGACCATCTCACGCATTCCTTCGTCGACGATCGCGGCCACTTCATATGCAAACGCCGGATCGTACGCGCGGCAGTTCGGAATCGTCGACGCCGCCAGATGGCTCGTGCCGTCCTGATGCTGCAAGCCCTCGCCGCCTAACGTCGTCTTGCCCGACGTCGCGCCGATCAGAAATCCGCGCGCGCGCTGGTCGGCCGCCGCCCAGATCAGATCGCCGATGCGCTGGAAGCCGAACATCGAGTAGTAGATGTAGAACGGCAGCATCGGCAGGTCGTGCACGCTGTATGAGGTCGCCGCCGCGATCCACGACGACACCGCGCCCGCTTCCGAAATGCCTTCTTCGAGAATCTGGCCTTTCGTGTCCTCGCGGTAGTACAGCATCGAACCGAGATCTTCCGGCTCGTACAGTTGCCCAAGCGGCGAATAGATGCCGACCTGGCGGAACATGTTCGCCATGCCGAACGTGCGGGCTTCGTCCGCGACGATCGGCACCACGCGCGAGCCGATTGCGGCGTCCTTCAGGAGCGCGGTGAGCATGCGCACCAGCGCCATCGTCGTGGACATCTCGCGGCCGTTCGAATCCAGCGCGAATTGCCCCCAGGAGGACATCGGCGGCACGATCAGCCCCGTCGATGCGACTCTCCGCCTTCTGGGCAGATAGCCTCCCAAAGCAGCCCGGCGCGCGTGCAGGTATTGCATCTCCGGGCTGTCCTCCGCTGGTTTGTAGAACTTCACCTGTTCGACGTCCTCGTCCGTGAGCGGCAGGTGAAAGCGGTCGCGAAACGTCTTGAGGTCGTCGAAGCCGAGTTTCTTCTGCTGATGCGTGGTCATGCGGCCCTGGCCCGAGGTGCCCATGCCGAAGCCCTTCATCGTTTTCGCGAGGATCACCGTCGGCTGGCCGCGATGCGCGAGTGCCTTCGCATACGCCGCGTGCAGTTTGCGCACGTCGTGGCCGCCGCGGCGCAGACGGTCGATGTCATCGTCGCTCAATTGGGCGGCCAGCGCCGCGAGTTCGGGGTTCTGGCCGAAGAAACGCTCGCGGTTGTATGCGCCGTCGTTCGCCGAGAAGGTCTGGAACTGGCCGTCGACGGTTTGCGCGAACGCGCGCAGCAACGCGCCGCTGCGATCGCGCGAGAACAGCGCGTCCCAGTCCGAGCCCCAGATCACCTTGATCACGTTCCAGCCGGCGCCGATGAAATGCGCTTCCAGTTCGTCGATGATGCGGCCGTTACTGCGCACCGGACCGTCGAGACGTTGCAGATTGCAGTTGATCACGAACACCAGGTTGTCGAGCCCTTCGCGTGCGGCCAGCGACAACGCGCCGGTCGATTCCGGCTCGTCCATCTCGCCGTCGCCGAAGAAACCCCACACCTTGCGGTCATCGGTTTGCGCGAGGCCGCGGTTCGCGAGATAGCGCATGAAGCGCGCTTGATAAATCGCATTGATCGGGCCGATGCCCATCGAGCCGGTCGGGAATTGCCAGAAATCCGGCATCAACCACGGATGCGGATACGAACAAAGCCCAGGGCCGCCGATCTCGCGGCGGTAGTGCTGCAGGTTTTCTTCCGACAGAAAGCCTTCGAGAAAAGCCCGCGCGTACACGCCCGGCGACGAATGCGGCTGGAAGTACACGAGGTCGCCCGTGCCCGCGTCGCCGCCCGGCGCCGCGGCGCGAAAGAAATGGTTGAAGCCGACCTCGAACAGATCCGCCGCCGACGCATAGCTCGCGATATGGCCGCCGAGTTCGCCATACGCCTGGTTCGCGCGGACCACCATCGCCAGTGCGTTCCAGCGCAGCGCGGCGGCGAGACGCTCTTCGAGTTCGAGATTGCCCGGATAGCGCGGCTGCTCGTCGAACGCGATCGTGTTCTGGTACGGCGTGACGTTGGTGCGAGCCGATTCGACGCCCAGCGACAGCGCATGACTCGCGAGGCGATCGAACAGAAACTGCGCGCGGTCGCGGCCGACATGCGCGACCACCGCGTCGAGCGCCTCCAGCCACTCGGCGGTTTCCTGCGGATCGGCATCCTCACGCTCCGCATCGTGTGCACGCTGTGCATGCAAAGACTGCAACTGCTCGCTACCGCTGGACAAATCCGTCATGGCACCACTCCCGCATCCACGCGTTCGGCTCAAGATCGAGTGAGTCCATGGTACCCATCTGCCCACAAAATGAGCGTCTCATTTGCCTGCGATCGCGGTTCCGGATAGGCTAGTTATTCCGAATTTCGTCCTTACCATGGAATATTTCTACTATGTCCGCCCCACCTCGCAGGCTCGACCGTATCGACATCGGCATCCTGAGCCAGTTGCAGCAGAACGCGCGCATCACCAATGCGGATCTCGCGGCCTCGGTGAATCTGTCGCCGACGCCCTGCTTCAACCGGGTCCGCGCGCTCGAAAAACTCGGGCTGTTCAAGCAGCAGGTCACGCTGCTGAATCCGGAGCCGCTGGGGCTGCGGATCAACGTGTTCATTCAGGTGAGTCTGGAAAAGCAGGTGGAAGACGCGCTGCTGCGTTTCGAGCAGGCGATTGCCGAGCGCCCCGAGGTGATGGAGTGCTATCTGATGACGGGCGACGCGGATTATCTGCTGCGCGTGGTGATGCCGGACATGCAGACGCTGGAGCGCTTCATCGTCGATCATCTGACGAAGATTCCGGGCATCTCGAACATCCGCTCGAGCTTCGCGCTCAAGCAGGTGCGCTATAAGACGGCGCTGCCGCTGCCGTCGTCGGGATTGACGCTGGTCGATCCCGACGACGTGGCGACGGACTGGCGTTAGCGGGTTGGCGCGAACGGGCTGACGTTAAATCAGGCCGCCGCCCTTCAAGCCGCCGAGTAACGCGCGGCCGGCGCGCTGCGCGACAGGTTCGGCCCCAGATGCTGGCGCGCGGTGTTGAAGCGCTCCCAGTCGGCCGCCTCGGGCAGCGACGGAATCGTCACCAGTTCACCGCGGTCGAGCCCGACGAGTGCTGCGTCCACCATGTCCTCCGCGCTCATCACGATCTGCGACGGCAGATGCTCGACCGGCAGACCCGCGCGGTCCCAGAACGCCGTGCTGGTAGCGCCCGGCAGCACCGCCTGCAACTGCACGCCTTTGCCGCCCACTTCGTGATGCAGCGACTGCGTGAGGTTCAGCACGTATGCCTTGGTGCCGCTGTAGGTGCCGTTCAGCATCTCCGGCGCAAGCGCGACGACCGACGAAATATTGATCACGATGCCGCTGCCCCGTTCGACGAAGCCCGGCACGGCAGCCGCCGTCAACCGGGTCAACGCGGTCACGTTCAGCTCGATCATGCTTTCGAGTGAGTCGACGTTCGAGTCGATCAGCGGCTTGGTCGCGCCGACGCCGGCATTATTGACCAGCATCGTGATGCCGCGATCGCTGCGCAGGCGTTCCTCGATGCGCCGCTGGTCGGCTTTTGCGGTCAGATCCGCGGCGATGGTGTCGATATGCCGGCCGGTTGCCGCGCGAAGACTTTCGGCGAGTTCGTTCAGACGCTTGACGTCGCGCGCCACCAGAATCAGGTCGTAACCGCGCCGCGCGAGACGGTCCGCGTAGACCGCGCCGATGCCCGACGATGCGCCCGTGATCAATGCCGTGCCCTTGTTTGCTTGCGTTGCCATGTGAAGCTCTCCTTGCGGGTTCGGCGCGCCGCGCCTGAACCCTGATCGATGAATGGGAAAACCGGAACCTTTGCCGCCGCTATGCCCTGCCGTGCGTTGTTGAGCGGGCATGGCGGTGTTGACGAATGAAGTCTAGGCGCGTAGTCTCGCGTCACAAATGTCGTATTTACCTCGTTTTCGGACATCGCTATGAAACGTATCGGCGTGGTGGTTTTTCCGGGCTTCCAGATCCTCGACATGATCGCGGTGTCGGTCTTCGAACTGGCGAATCTGCAGTTGGGGCACGCCGCTTACACGGTGGAGGTCATTTCGGAGCACGGCGGCCTCGTGCGCAGCTCGGCTGGCGTCGAAGTCGCGACGCAGGCTTTCGGCGATCCGGCTTACGACACCGTCGTGGTGACCGGCGCGATGCAGATCGAGCCGTCGTCGGCGGGCTTGCTGGCGTTTCTGAACGACGCGCTGGCCGCATCGCGCCGCACCGCCAGCATATGCACCGGTGCATTCGTGCTCGCGGAAGCGGGCATTCTCGACGGGCGGCATGCGACCACTCACTGGCACTACGCGCGCGAGCTCCGGCAAAGTTTTCCCAGGACGCACGTGGACGAAGACCGCATTTTTATCGTCGACGGCTCGGTGTGGACTTCCGCCGGCATGACCGCATGCATCGATCTGTGCCTCGCGCTGGTCGAAAACGATCTTGGCGTAGAGATTTCGCGGGCGATTGCGAAGAAGCTCGTCGTGTATCACCGGCGCACCGGCGGCCAGTCG
Source organism: Paraburkholderia xenovorans (assembly GCF_046030735.1). Classification (GTDB taxonomy): domain Bacteria; phylum Pseudomonadota; class Gammaproteobacteria; order Burkholderiales; family Burkholderiaceae; genus Paraburkholderia; species Paraburkholderia xenovorans_A. Next base: position 18,401 of record NZ_JAQQBV010000045.1, on the reverse strand, counting down.
CAGTTTTCGGCAATGCTCGAGCTGGAGCCGAAATCGGATCGCATCCAGGACGCGCTGTCGTATGCGAAAAGCCATTTGCGCGAACCGTTGACGGTCGAACAACTCGCCGACGTCGCGCATCTCAGCCCGCGCCAGTTCAGCCGTGCGTTTCGCGACGAGACGCGGCAGTCGCCGGCCAAAGCAATCGAAGCGCTGCGCGTGGAGGCGGCGCGCGAGATGCTCGAGGCCGGCCGTCATTCGATGGAAGCCGTCGCCGAAGAAACCGGCTTTGCCGACACCGAACGGATGCGTCGCGCGTTTCTGCGCGCATTCGGCCAGCCGCCGCAGGCGATCAAACGCGCGGCGCGTGCGCTGTAGCACCGCGCTGTAACAGATGTGGGAGACAATGTCCGGGAACGCCGTGAAGTCCCGGCGACCATTCCCCGATTTCGCATCGATTCGCACCGGTTCATGCCGGCAACCAGTAAGGACGCGTGATGAGCTACGACACCAGCAATCCATTCGCGAGGATTCTGCGCGGCGAACTACCCTGCATCAAAGTGGCGGAAACCGATGCCGCCCTCGCCTTCATGGACCTGATGCCGCAAGCCGACGGTCACGTGCTCGTCGTGCCGAAGGAAGCGGCGGCGGAGATTTTCGAATTGTCGGATGCGTCCGTGATCGCGTGCATGCGGATGACGCAAAAGCTCGCGATCGCGTTGCGCGCCACGCTGAAACCGGACGGCATGTTCATCGGACAATTCAACGGCAGCGCGGCGGGACAAACAGTGCCGCACGTGCATTTTCACGTGATTCCGCGCTGGGAAGGCGAGCCGCTGCGGTTGCACGCACGCGAGGTCGCCGATGCGGATGCGCTCGAAGCGCTGGCAAAAAGGATTCGCGCGCATTGGCGCGCGGATTGAGTTGCTTTGACGCTGTGGTTCTCAGGCACGCGGCTGCTTCACGCGGCGTGTCTTTTGGGATGCTTTGAGTCCTTTTGGGTCCCTTCGATGCGAGCTTAAACATCGTGCCGTCGGCGGCGCAGCGGATGCCGCCAGTCGATGCGACGCGGCTTCGCATGCAGCGGACGCAGATCGTGCAGATGGCGATGTTCCTGCCACAATTCGTCGGAGAAAAGAAAAGCGACGATCAGTAGCGGAATCACCAGAAAGGCGCCCAGAATCAGTTGCTCGATCACGGTAACCTCCGATCGCAAGAACCTCATTTCATTGTAGAGCACCGTGCGTACCACACCGTACCGCGCCGCTCATAAACGCATCGCCATCCGCGTGCGACAACGCGACACGCGCCCTCGCCCAACCCGCGCCGCGCGTTGCTGTTTGCAAAAACCGCCTGGCTGGGCGGCGCTCGTTGCAAGAACTCCCCGCTTGCGGCTCGGACTAACAAGGCACACGCAGGAACACGCGACGGATGCGCACTCCCGTCGCGCGCATTCCAATCAATAATTCTCAAGGGGAATCCAATGACGATCGAACGCAGCAGCGAACTCACTTTGCGCCCGCTCGAACGAACCGATCTGCGCTTCGTTCATGAGGTGAACAACAACGCGAAAATCATGCGGTACTGGTTCGAAGAGCCGTACGAAACCTTCTCCGAACTGACCCAGCTTTATGACCAGCACGTGCACGATCTGCGCGAACGGCGCTTCGTCGCGATCGACAACGAAGGGCAAACCGTCGGCGTGGTCGAGCTGATCGAGCTGGACTACATCCACCGCCGCGGCGAGTTTCAGATCATCATCGCGCCGCATGCACAGGGGCGCGGCTATGCCACGCTCGCCACGCAACTCGCAATCGACTACGCATTTTCGGTGCTGAATCTGCGCAAGGTCTATCTGATCGTCGACAAGTCGAATACGTCGGCGATTCACGTCTACGAAAAATGCGGCTTTCGACATGAGGCCGAACTGATCGAGGAGTTTTTCGGTAACGGCAGTTATCACAATGCGTTGCGCATGTGCCTGTTCCAGTCTGAGTTCTTCGAAAACCAACGGCGCAATAATTGACGGCGGCGTCGCCCGCAAGTGCCGGCTCGTCGAGCTGGCACCTTTTATCTTCTGCATCTACACCGTTATTTCGTGATTTTTCTTTGGTCGGCTGAATGACTTTGTGTGCAACGCACCAAGCGCGCGGATTAATTGTATTAAATCGCTTAAATCACGCTACTCGTTTACTCCAATACAGGCCGCAAAGCTTTACTGGTTAAAGCAGTACGAGCCGCCGGTCGTTTAGTTATCCGTCGCAATTCTGCTGATCGATACCATTGCTTAAGGTTTAAGCATCTGCGTGATGGCCTGTGACAATTCGCCACTGTTGCGACCGCACACAAGATGTGCTTGTCGTTCTGTCGCGTTCTCCTAAAGTGCAAGATGCGGGTTCCACCTTAAAGTTAAATACATAGCTAACCTGAGTATTCACCCGCGCTGGAGGAAAACATGAAAACGCGAATCGCCCTTCTTTTCGCCATTGCGGGTTTGGCTGCCGCTTCTGTTCAGGCGCAAGACGTCGTGATCAAGCCGCAGCAAATGATCCAGTTCAAGGCCAATGCATACGGCTGTTTGTCGAAGGATAAACTCGACGCCGTCGATCAGCATGCACAAGCCGGCGAACAGCAAAAGATGCAGGAATTCTTCTCCGGTTATCAATGTGTTTCCACGCCGGAAAATTCGAATTTCCGCGTGGTGCGCGTGGTCGGGCATGACGTGGAGTTCGTCAATTCCGGCAATAGCGATACGCAAGGCCTCTGGGCCAACGATCGTTTCATCAAGCAGTAGTTCATGCATTAAGGCGGTTCGTTTCGGCAACGTGCCGGAGCAGGTCGTGCATGTTAAAAACTTCTGACTTTAAAAGTTAGAAGCAGTGAAACTGCGAGATAAATTCGGCTGGGCATTCAAAATGCCCGGCCGTTTTTCATTTGTGTGTCGAAGAAGGCTCCGGGGGATTATCGAGCTGCACATGTTCTCGCAAATGAGACAGATTGGACACGGAGGGTCATGGACTATCCGGCGATCCAACCGCGCTGCGGCAACACGGCCTGTCGGGTTTCGCCTGACAAAAGTGACGCCTGTGTACCAACAATACGGCCGTCGCGCCCCTCTTATCGATCGATTTACCGTACAGGATCGATACATTCGGTATCATCACGCGCCAGTTGCCCTTGCTTTGTCCAATGCGCTTCGAAGCCTGGAAGCCTTGCGGGCAGGTGCACCAAGGTAGCCAACGCGTCTTTCGCGGCAACCGTGGCTCGATAAATGCTTCGCTCCTTGCATCAGCAGCCGCTCATCGGCGCGCAAGGAGTCAGCGATGTACAACCAACACCGTAAGCGGCAACGCGCCGTCGACGACTCTTTTTCCGTTCGCTCCGGTGGAGCGAGCGTCTGGTATAGCAACGGCATGGCTCTCAAATCGACGATTTACAAGGCGGAACTCCAGATCGCCGACATGGACCGGCACTATTACGCCGACCATTCGCTGACGATCGCCCGGCATCCGTCGGAAACCGACGAGCGGATGATGGTCCGCGTCGCGGCATTCGCGCTGTTTGCACAGGAACGTCTCGAGTTTTGCAAAGGTTTGTCGGATGTCGACGAACCCGACCTGTGGCAGAAGGATCTGACCGGCGCGATCGAAACCTGGATCGAAGTCGGCCAGCCGGACGAACGGCGCATCGCGAAAGCCAGCGGCCGCTCGAACGAAGTGGTCGTGATCGCGTATGGCGGCCGCACGTCGGACATCTGGTGGCAGGGCGTGAAGAACAAGGTCGAACGCATGCGCAATGTGACCGTGTGGTCGCTCGGCGAAGATGTCGCCGCGGCGCTCGGCTCGTTCGCCGAACGCACGATGCGTCTGCAATGCACCGTGCAGGACGGCGAGGCATGGCTCGGCAGCGCCAACGCGGATGCGGTGAAAATCGAGTGGACGGTGTTGAAGGCGCCGGCGAACGCCTGAAAAATAACGGCGGAGGCGGGCGCGTTAGCGTCAGAAAACCCGCGCTGCTTCCGGCGGCCCCTTGAGTTCGACCATGTTGCCCTCCGGATCGAACAGATACAGCGACGGTCCGAAACCGTCCGCGCCGTAGCGCTGCGCCGGCTCGCCCACCTGCGTGCCATGTTCTGCCAGATGCGCCTTCAGCGCGCCGGCGTCGAACGGCTCGATGCGCAGACACACGTGGTCCATGTTCCTGCCCGTGCCGGGCACGCCATTCTCGACATGGTCGAGTTTTGCGCCGACCTGCAACAGGTCGATCAGCGAGCGCCCCGCGCGCAACTGTGTCAAACCGAGATCGCGCTGTTCTTTCTCCAGGCTGCAGCCGAGCACGTCGCAGTAGAAACGCGTCATCTGCTCGACGTTCGTCGCCCGAATCACCACATGATCGATTTCGCGGATGTGAATTTTCATCTCGAACGCCCCTTGGCCGGTTCGCGGAACCACAGAATAGCCAGTGTAGGAGAAAGGGCCGCGCGGCGAGAATCGGCGTTTTCGAGCGGCCGTAACGGACGGCTCACGAATGGATGGACGAAAAAAAGCCCGCTCTATGTGGAGCGGGCTGAATCCATATCAGGAGGAGACATGGAGGAGACAAGTACTAATATACACATGGGGTTGGTGCGACGCAATAACTTTTTAAGGGAAAACCCGATATCGTGCCAAATTGACGCAGTTTGAGGCAAAACAGGCGTCTGACGGGGCTTCCGCCTGTAGGCCGGGTGTCGGGAAGCGCCAAAAGAAGCGCTGAGGCAAGCAGCCGGCCCGACGCAATGACAGAGCAAGAACCGGAGCGTAGTGTGTCGGCTTGCGGCCTAAATTGGTGAGCATCGACAACGCCTTTCCGGGACCATCATGAACCGCACCGACATCACGTCCACACCCGCAGAAGCCGACGGCTGGACCACCGAAGCAGAACGCTGGAATGCCGTCACCCGCCGCGATCCGCAGGCCGACGGCACGTTCTTCTACGCGGTCAAAACGACCGGCGTGTTCTGCCGCCCGTCGTGCGCGTCGCGCCAGCCGCGCCGCGAAAACGTCGCGTTCTTCGTCGATGCAAACGCCGCGCGCGCCGCCGGCTTTCGCGATTGCAAGCGCTGTCAGCCGGGCGGCCTGCCGCGCGAACTGGAGATCGTCAACCGCGCGTGCGCCGCGCTGGACGCCGATCCGCAGCAACGCCTCACGCTCGCGCAATTGAGCGACGCCGTGCACGTCAGCCCGTTCCATTTGCAGCGTCTGTTCAAGCGCGTGGTGGGCGTGTCGCCGCGCCAGTACCAGGCGGCGCAGCGGGGCGCGGCATTGCGCGACGCGTTGCAGAAGGGCGCGGACGTGACCCGCGCGACGATGGACGCCGGCTTCGGCTCACCCTCGCGGATGTACGACAGCGCGTCGGCGGAACTGGGCATGGCGCCGTCCGCGTTTCGCCGTAAAGGCGCGGGGCTCACCGTGCGCTATGCGAGCGCGCCGACGTCGCTCGGCTTCGTACTGATCGCCGCGACCGACAAAGGCATCTGCAAGATCGGTTTCGGCGACGATGCCGCGCTGCTCGTCGACGAACTGCGCAGCGAGTTCGCCAACGCCGAACTACTCGAAGACGCCGCGCCGCTTGCGCCGTTCCTCGCGCAGATCGATGCTTATTTGCGCGGCACGCGGCAAGACTTCGATCTGCCGCTGGACATCGCCTCGACGGCGTTCCGTCAGCGCGTGTGGGATGCGCTGCGGCGCATTCCGTACGGCGAGACGCGCAGTTATTCCGACATCGCCGAAGCAGTCGGCGCGCCTCGCGCGGTGCGCGCGGTCGCGAGCGCCTGCGCGACGAACCCGGTCGCGCTGGCGATTCCGTGTCATCGCGTGGTGCAAAAGGGCGGCGCGCTGGCGGGCTATCGTTGGGGTTTGCCGCGCAAGGCCGCGCTGCTCGACAACGAGGCGCAGCACGCGGCCGAAGCGTCATCGGACCAACCGGCTCGCGGCACAGCGGCCCGCGCCGGAACCCCCTCTAATCTGGACCACGCCGCGTGAGCACGCTCGACGAACTCGTTACGCTCGAATTGCCTTTCAAACCGCCATTCGACTGGCCGCGCCTGCTGCGCTTCTTCGGCGGACGCGCGACGCCCGGCGTGGAAGCGGTGGAAGACGGCGCGTACCGCCGCGCGATCGATTGGGCGGGCGACAGCGGCACGCTCAGCGTGCGGCTGCATCCGCGCAAACGCTGCGTGGTCGCAAGCATCGAAGGTCCCGCGAGCCGCCACGCCGAAGCGCTCGCCGCGCCGATCGCGCGCATGTTCGATCTGCGCGCCGATCCGAAAAAAATCGGCGCCGGGCTCGCGGCCGATCCGTGGCTCGCGCCGCTGATCGAAGCGGTGCCCGGTTTGCGCGTGCCGGGCGCATGGTCGGGCTTCGAACTGGTCGTGCGCGCGATCGTCGGCCAGCAGGTCAGCGTGAAAGCGGCGACGACGATCATCGGCCGGCTCGTACAGCGCGCGGGCGAGCGCATCGAAGGTCATCCGCATGAGAACACCGCGTGGCGTTTTCCGACGCCCGCCGCGCTCGCCGCGGTAGACCTGGACAAGATCGGCATGCCGGGTAAACGCGTAGCCGCGTTGCAAGGTTTCGCGCATGCGGTCGCTTCCGGCGACGTGCCCGTCGACAGCAGCACCGTCGACGCCGGCAGCCTGCGCGCCGCGTTGCTCGCATTGCCCGGCATCGGGCCGTGGACCGTCGAGTATGTCGCGATGCGCGCGTGGCGTGACGCCGATGCGTGGCCGGCGTGGGACCTCGTGCTGATGCAATCGATCTGCGCACGCGATCCGTCGCTCGTGCGGCCCGCCCAGCAGCGCGCTCGCACCGACGCATGGCGGCCGTGGCGTGCGTATGCGGCGATGCATCTGTGGAACGAGGTCGCGGACCGGGCAGGGGCGGCGCGCGGCGGTTGACGGCTAGCGGGCCGGCCCGTCGGCGTGAGTTCATCCCACGTGGAAACGCGGATCGCGGGAAACACACGTAACGGACAGATTCGGGCACACACACGGTGCGCGGATTCATCTTCCAAAAAGGTGCCACGAGCCACGCCGGGAGGGCGCCAGAAGCGCGCCGAAGCCGCCTCAAGCAGGCGTCGTGGCGAGATGTTAAAGTGCCCGCTACCGAAAATTCCGCCGAACGTTGTCAACCGCGCAGTGCTGCTGGCCAGCAGCGCAGCGGCACATGGCGGCCGACAACGCCCGACTCGCATCAATGCCAAACACAACACCCTCCCGCACGACCGACGCGTTCTCGCACCGCCTGTCCGTGCTGACCTCCGGCCCCGAGCGCGACGCGCTGATACGCGGCCTGCGCGGCATCGAAAGGGAAAGCCTGCGCGTGTCGCACGAAGGGCAGCTCGCCTTGACGCCGCATCCGCGCGCGCTGGGTTCGGCGCTCACGCATCCGTCGCTCACCACCGACTATTCCGAAGCGCTGCTCGAACTGATCACGCCGGCCGAAAATGACGTTGCGCTCACGCTCGAAAAGCTCGATACGTTGCATCGTTTCGTCTACGCACAACTCGATGGCGAAATCCTCTGGAACAACTCGATGCCGGGCCTGCTGCCCGACACGGATGAAGGCATTCCGATCGCGGATTACGGCAGCTCGAATATCGGCAAACTGAAGTACGTCTATCGAATCGGTCTGGCGCTGCGTTACGGCCGCACGATGCAGTGCATCGCGGGCATCCATTACAACTATTCGCTGAACGAAGAAGTGTGGCGTGCGTTGCACGCGGACCAGCAGTCCTCCGCGAATGCGGTCGATTTCCAGTCAGAACGTTACCTCGCGCTGATCCGCAATTTCCGCCGCACCAACTGGCTGCTGATGTATCTGTTCGGCGCGTCGCCGGCGCTGGACCGGCGTTTCCTGCGCGGGCGCAAACACACGCTCGAAACCTTCGACGCCGACACGCTGTACCGTCCGTACGCGACCAGTTTGCGTATGAGCGATCTCGGCTATTCGAACACCACCGCGCAGGCCGAACTGCATGCCGACTACGACACGCTGCCGGGTTACCTCGACGCGCTCGCGAAAGCGGTGAGCCAGCCGTATCCCGCGTATGAAGCGATCGGCACGCAGCGCGACGGCGAGTGGGTACAGATCAACACGAACGTGCTGCAGATCGAAAACGAGTTCTATTCGACGATCCGTCCGAAGCGCGTCACGCATCCGGGCGAGCGTCCGCTGCATGCGCTGGCCGCACGCGGCGTGCAATACGTCGAAGTGCGCTGTATGGATATCGATCCGTTCGAACCGACCGGCATTTCGCTCGAAACCTCGCGCTTTCTCGATGCCTACCTGCTGGTCTGCGCACTCGACGACAGCGCGACGTTGCCGCCGGACGCGTACGCCGAAGCCAATCAGAATTTCGGTCGCGTCACGCTGGAAGGGCGCAAGCCCGGTCTCGAATTGACGCGCGACGGCAAGACCGTGGCAATGACCGATTGGGCGGAAGAACTGCTCGTGAAAATCGATGCAGCCGCGGCGGCACTCGACGCATTGCACGGCGGCGACGCGCACGCCCGCGCGGTGACCGTGCAGCGCGCGAAGCTGGCAGACCCGTCGCTGACGCCGTCCGCGCGCGTGTTGCAAACCATGCGTAACAAGCAGCAGAGTTTCCTCGCGTTCGGCCTCGAACAAAGCGAAGCGCACGCGGCTCATTTCCGCGCGCGCCCGCTCGATCCTGCGCAAGCGAAGGAATTTGCAGAGCTCGCCGAGCAATCGCTGGCGGAACAGGTCACGCTCGAACGCGACGAAGTCGGTTCTTTCGACGCATTCGTCGCGGCATACCGTGCGTATACGTTGAACCGCTTCAGCGTCTAAGCCTTCGATCGCTGCTGCTGTGTACTGAACTGTCGTCAGTGAATGGTTGGCTTATGGAGTTTTGTCGAACTCCATGCCGCGCTCTCCGCAACGGAACTCATATCGGTTTGCGGCACGCTTGTTTGCACGTATGAAACGCCGCGTGCGGAGCGTGGTCCAAATTTTGCGGCTGTTTAAACAAACGTCCGCAATCGGAGGAGTCGATATGCTGAAGAAGAATCTGATAATCGCGCTGAGCGTGGCAGCGGTAGCGGGGTGTTCGTCACAAGGTCAGGTCAATCCCGACGTGATGCAGATCGCGACCACGCCTTTGACGTGCTCGAGCAAAGCCGAGTGCGACGTGTGGTGGCAACGCGCGCAGACATGGGTCACCACCCATTCGAAATACAAGATCGAGTCAACTACCGACACCTTGATCCAGACCGCGGGTCCCGACGGCGGCAAACGCGCGCTGGCCTATCAGATCACACGAACCCCGAACCCCGACGGCACCGCGACCATTGGCTTCGCCGCGCACTGTGACGGCTCGATGGGTTGCAAGCCGAACCCCTGGGAAGCGGGCGCCGACTTCAAGGAATACGTGCGAGGCGCAGCGGCCAGCGCGCCGCAAAATGGCGCGAAGCCGGCTCAAGCGGCACCGTCGGCGCTGCATCCGGATTCGACGCAGGGACAATCGATGCCGTCGTCCTCTACCGGCGAGCCGGTCACGCAGTGATCGGGCACACCGTAACGCAACACAACGAACATCGCGGCCGGGGCGCGGATGTGGGCGCCCCGGCACAAAAACCGCTCGCCTGACGCGCCGCCTCAATGTCCGTCAATGTCCCATTGAAGGTCCCACGCCCTTACGCGGTTTCGTGACCCAGACCAGCACGGCGAGCACCAGAAACGCCGCGCAGGAGATCCGGAAGAAATCGTTGGTGGCCATCATGTACGCCTGCGCCGTCACGATCTGATTCAACTGCGCGGTCAGCGAATCGCCGGACAACCCGAGGCCGCCCAGCGCATTGGTGTAGCTGGTGGTGTTCGCAGAGTAGACGTTCACCGAATCGGTCAGCATCGCGTGATGGCGGATCGTGTCGTTTTCCCAGTACGTCGTGCTGATCGCCGTGCCGATCGCGCCCGACAAGGTCCGAAAGAAGTTCGACAAGCCCGACGCGCTGGCAAGCCGCTCATCCGAGACACTGGACAGCGTGATCGTCGTCATCGGCACGAAGAAGCAGGCCACGCCGATACCTTGTACGAGTCGCGGCCAGATCACGTGGTTGAAGGGCACGTCGAGCGTGAACGTCGAGTTCCAGAACGACACGAACGCAAACACGATGAACGCAAAACTCGCCACGACACGCAGGTTCAGCCGATGCATGTTCCTGCCGATCATCGGCGACAGGAACAGCGCGAGAATGCCGACCGGCGCGGTGGCGAGGCCCGCGAGCCCGGCGGTGTAGCCCATCACCGTCTGCAGCCAGAGCGGGAAGATCACCACCGAGCCGAAGAAGGCCATGAAGCCGAACGAAATGATCACCACGCCGAGCGCGAAATTGCGGTCCTTGAACAGCGAGAGATCGACCACGGGCTCCTTCTCGGTCATCTCCCACACCAGCATGAACGCGATCGAAATGACCGCGATGATCGCCAGCGTCACGATGAACGTCGAGTTGAACCAGTCGCGGTCTTTGCCGAGATCGAGCACCATCTGCAGGCACGACACGCCGATCACGAGCAGCGCTAGGCCGATTGCGTCGATACGTTGCCGGGTGATCTTCGTTTCGCGGCCGCGCAGCAGCAGGAACGCGCAGACCGCCGAAAACAGGCCGATCGGCACGTTGATGTAGAAGATCCACGGCCATGTGTAGTTGTCGGTGATATAGCCGCCCATCACAGGCCCGAAGATCGGCGCGCAGATCACGGTCATCGCCCATAGACCGAGCGCGAGCCCGCGCTTTTCCGGCGGATAGGAGCGCATCAGAATGGTTTGCGACAGCGGGACCATCGGTCCGGACACGAGTCCTTGCACGAGCCGGAACGCGATCAGCGATTCGAAGTTCTGCGCGAACCCGCACAGCGCCGACGCAATCGTGAAAAGCAGCACGGACAGCGTGAACAGCCGCACTTCGCCGACGCGCCGTGCGAGCCAGCCCGTCAACGGCACGGCGATCGCCGAGGCCACCGAATACGACGAGATCACCCACGTGCCCTGGCTGGTCGCCACGCCAAGGCTACCGGAAATGGTCGGCACGGCAACGTTCGCAATCGACGTGTCCAGCACCTCCATGAACGTGCCGAGCGCGAGTCCGACGGTCAGCAAGGCCAGCGCAGCGCCCTTGAAAGGAGCGGGTTCTGCGGCGGGTAGGGCAGCGGCGGAAGCCGTGGCAGCCATGTGTATTCTCCTCAACCCAATCGGGAAAGCTTGTCGCGGCAGCTTTATCACGCGCACCAATGAGCACGCTTCTATGCCGGATCATTCTCTGCCCAGACAGATAACTACGAACAATGACGCTTTAGAAAGCGCCTTCTGGTTACGGCTTGCCGCGTTTGGGCGGCGTCGCTTCAGGTGATTCTTCCGACGGTTTCGTAGACGGCTCGAACCCACACCCCGCGCTCGATCCGCCGCCGATGCCGTTGGCAATAAACCGCGCCAGCAGGTCGAGCAAGGTAGCGTGGTCCGCTGCCGAAAATCCCCGCAACTGCTCGTTCAGCACCGCCGCGCCGAGCGCGGGCAACTGCCGCGCGGCCTCATGGCCCTGCGGCGTCAATTCCAGCTTGACCATCCGGCGGTCGGCATCGCTGCGCGTACGGACGATAAAGCCTTTCTTTTCAAGACGATCCAGCAAGCGCGTCATCGACCCGCTGTCGTACGACATCACGCGCGACAACTCGAACGGCGTGCTCGCCCGATGCGCGGACAGCATCAGAATCACGCCGATCTGCTGAGCCGTCAGGCCCAGCGGCTTGACCGCGCGATCCGTCCGTTCGACCAGCACGTTGCGCGCTTTCGTCAGGTAATAGCCAAGACTCGATTCCAGCTGAATCTTGTCTGCGTCATAGGGACCGTCAGTCATCGTGTAGTGGGCACATCATCTGAAGACGAATTTTAGCTGTCTGTTTAGCTGCCTCGGCAGACAAGTCAAATCCTGTTTCTCGTAGCGTGAACGCGGAAAAACAACATCGCGGCACGTCACGAAGCGAAGTATCTTGAAATTTGATTGCATAGTCAATATTATTACAGGCAACGAGTTACGCGCGATCCGCGCCACCCGAGACCATGTTCTGACCGATTTGCAGCGCGCCGCGGGCGTGGCGCGCACGAAGGATTCTCCCGATGCTGTACCTCAAAAACACCCTTGGCGGCCTGAGCCGCTCCCTCACTGATTCCGCGCTGAGCAGCTTTCAAGGCCCGCACCGCTGGTGGAAACTCGCGCTGTTCGCGGTGCTGTTCGTACTGCCCGGCGGTTCGGTGGGCGTCGCGGTGTTGGCCTGGGTCGAGCATCGTCGGGGGCAGAAGAAGGGCGCCACGAACGCCGCTGCGGCACAGGCGCTCCGCCCGGTAGCGGCGGCGGCAGTCGCTAGCGGCAGTGCGACGACGACCCCCGCGGCACTTGCCACGGGAGCCCCGAGCACCACGGGCGCTTGCCAGGCACGCGGCGACGCGCCTTGCCGTGCTGCCGCAGGAAAACTGGCCCGGCAGACTCCGTCGGCGGATTCGCGGGTTTAGGTTTTTGACGTGACGGTGCGCCACGCACCGCCCGTAACAGCGCGTAACCTTCCCGACACCCCAAGTAACACACCTGCTTCCCACCTGGCATTACCCTTTCGGATTTCCGTGCCCAATGGGCCCACGCCGGGCCCAAGCGATCCCCAGGCGGGCTCATACGCTAACATGCCGGCAGAGCCATGATCTCGCCCGGCCGACAGTGCCGCCATCGCGCGCACTGCGGCGTCCAGAAGGAATCCATTGCATGCAGTCTGATCGAATCTCGCGCGCGCGGATGCTTGCGCCCCGCGCGCTGACTATCGCGGTAACCGCGGCCCTCGCCGGGATGCTGGCCGCTTGCGCGGTCGGCCCTGATTATCAGCGGCCCGCCGCCGAGGTCCCTGCGTCGTACAAGGAAGCCGCGCCCGGCTGGAAAGTCGCCCAGCCGGCCGATCAGCACGACCGCGGCGACTGGTGGACGATTTACCAGGACCCGCAACTCAACGCGCTCGAAGACAAGCTGAACTCCGCGAACCAGACCATTGCGCAATTCGCCGCGGCCTATCGCCAGGCGCGTGCGCTGGTCGGCGAGGCGCGTGCGGCGTACTTCCCGACCGTCGGCGCAAGCCTCGGCGCCACCCGTTCTGGCAACGGCGCGGGCTCCACGTCAACGGGCACCACGAGCCGCTCCGGCGTGCGCAACAACTTCACCGCGCAACTCGACGCCAGTTGGGAACCCGACCTGTGGGGCTCGGTCACCCGCTCGGTCAATTCGCAGAAGGCCGGCCAGCAGGGCGCCGCCGCCGATCTCGCGAACGCGCGGCTCTCCGCCCAGGCCACGCTCGCGCAAACCTACTTCTCGCTGCGCGCGCTCGACGCCACCCAGAAGCTGCTCGACGACACCGTCGCCGCTTACCAGCGCTCGCTGCAACTCACGCAGAACCAGTATGCGGCCGGCGTCGCCGCCCGCTCGGACGTGATCCAGGCGCAGACGCAACTGCAATCGGCGCAAGCGTCCGCGATCGACAACGGCGTGCAGCGCGCGCAGGACGAACACGCGATCGCCGTGCTCGTCGGCGAACCGGCTTCGAGCTTCTCGATTCCGCCGATGCCGCTCGCCGCCACGCCGCCCGCGGTGCCCGCGCAAATGCCGTCGGCGCTGCTCGAACGGCGTCCGGATATCGCGTCGGCGGAGCGCAAGGCCGCGGCCGCCAACGAACAGATCGGCGTCGCGATCGCGGCATTTTTTCCGTCGCTGACGCTGTCGGCGAGCGGCGGCTTCGAAAATTCGGTGTTCTCGCAACTGCTGACGGCGCCGTCGCGCTTCTGGACGCTCGGCCCGCAACTCGCCGCGACGATCTTCGACGCCGGCCTGCGTCAGGCGAAAACCGATGCCGCGCGTGCCGCGTACGATCAGAACGTCGCGAATTATCGGCAAACGGTGCTGGCCGCGTTTCAGGACGTCGAGGACAACCTCGCGTCGCAGCGGATCCTCGAACAGGAAGTCGTCGTGCAGCAACAGGCGGTGGCGTCGGCGCGCCAGGCGCTGGATATCGTCACCAACGAGTACAAGGCCGGCACCGTCGGTTACGTCAACGTGTTGACCGCGCAAACCACCGCGTTCCTCGCCGATCAGAAACTGCAGACGATCGCAGGCCAGCGGATGGTGTCGTCGGTGGGTCTGGTAAAGGCGCTCGGCGGCGGCTGGGACGCGTCGCAAATGAACCGCGAAACCGGCGAGGTGGCGGCGCCCGCGCCGTTGCCGGCAGCGTCGGCGGTGCCCGTTGCGCAAAATTCGGCGCAGCAGGCGCGCAGCGACTGAGTCCGTTCTATCCGGAAAGCACAAACTGAAAGAGGCATGATCGCGCGTGGCGACCATGCCTCTTTTCCATTCCGGTTGATCTGATCTATTGCACCTGATGCACCTGATGCCGGCAACACAGGGTCAATGCGCGAAGGTCAGCGCCACCGTATCCGGTCCGCTCGGTCGGCCCAGCAGATTCAGCAAACCCGCGAGGTTGTCGCGCGCCTGGGGCGCAGCACTGGCGGTGCCGTGAAACGACGTCGACGCCGCCGACACCGTGCCGCTACCGGTCAACATCAGCGGCCCCTTGAGGGTCGTCAGATCCAGCGTCGACGAAACACCCTGCGCCTGAAACAGCAGCCGGTACGAGCCGAGCGGCTTGACCAGCGAGACGCGCGAACTGACGTCGTTGAGCGTCATCGTCATCTGGCCGAACGCTTCCTGGTTGAAGCTGCGCCAATCGGACCACGCGAGCCGTACGTCGCCTTGCAGATCGAGCGTGTTGAACGGCGCGCCGAGTCCGCTCAGCAGCGAAACCGGCACGCTGATCGCGCCGGCCGTCACGGTCGCGGTGCGCGGCGTCGCGTCGACGGTGATCGGCTCCGGCATCGCTTCGCTATGCCGCATGGTCATGCGCAGGCGGCCCGTAAAAAGCGGCCACAACGACGTGCGCCATTCGATGCGCCCAGGCAGCAACGTGGCCGCGCTCATATCCGAACCCGCCGCGAGCATCAGCGTGGCGGAGCCGTGCCACAACGAGCCGGCCGGGTCGACGAGATTGACGTGGCCGTTCGTTTGTCTCGCGAACTGCGGCGTGATCCAGGCGGCCGGCAACAGCGTCAGGATCACGGCGAAACTCGCCAGCACGGCGACCGCGATCCACGGTAGCGCGACGCGCAGGCGCCGCATCCAGTAAGTCATGCGAGATCCCGTGAAAGCGCGCTCATTTGGCAGTCGACGGCTGCAACGATGCCGTCAGATCGACCTGCCCGTCGTCCTTGAGCGCGGTGACGTGCGCCTCGGCGACCTGCACCTTGAACTGCTTGCGCGCATCGTCGACCCATTGGGTCCAGGCCGGGAACGACGTGTTCTTCATCTGCACCTGCACGGCGTTGCCGATCACCTGCACCTGCGTCGCGGCGAGACCGTGGTCGGTGAGCGACGCGCTCAGCGCGTCTTTCAGCGCGGCGCCGGTCGGCGCGACGCCTTGCGAGGCCACCGACAACTGCCGCGCTTCGTTCGCCTGCGAGGTCATCTGCGCGAGTTGCCGCTGCAGGCTCGGCAGCGATTCACGCAGATGCGAGCGGCCTTCCTGCGCGGGCGCCCACAGCACCGACCATGCGATCACGATCGCCAGCACACCGCCGCCCCATGCGAGCAGCGTTTTTTCGCGCTCGGTGCGCTGGTCCCAGAATCCAGCCCAGGTTTGGGCGAGTTCAGCTTTCATTGTCCGTTCCTGATGGTCCACTTGCCGGTGTTGCTGTCGATCGCGCCGCTCAAACCGCTGCGCGCGAGACGTTTGGCGAAATCGGGATCGACTTTGACTTCGGGCTTGAAGGTCAGGTCGAGACGCCGGTCCTGATAGTCGAGCGCGGCAATGCCGTTCACCGGAATGGGCGCGAGCGCGCGAGCGACGCCATCGGCAAGCGACAGAAAATCGTCCGGCGACAATTCGCCCGCCGCCACGCGCAATTGCTGCAACTGGCGCGACATCTGATCGGGCGCGTCGAGCACGACGGTCGTCTTCGGGAAGGTATTGAGCAGCAGCTCGGTCATCTGCGCGCTGATCGCGTCGCGTTGGCGCGCGAGCATCATCCACTGGATGTTCGCGCCGATCAGTGCGATCACCAGCGCGCCGACCGCCAGCACGACCGGCAGACGCAGCCGCCGCAGCGTCGCGCGATCGAGCCGCCACGGCTGCGATGCGAATTCGAACTGGCAGAGATCGAAGCGGCACGCGAGCGCGCGCCGCGCGAGCTGCTCGAACGGCAGCGGGCTCGCGCCGTGCACGTAGGAGGCCAGCTTCGCCGGGCCCGTGGCGGCGAGGCGCGGCTCGTTGCCCGGCACTTCGGTCAGCATGTACAACGAAACGGGCGCTGCGCCTGCGAGCGCGGCGAGCGTCGCGTTGACGGCGTTCGCCGGCACCGCGAGCCCTTCGCCTTGCGCACCGCGCGCGAGCGCGAGTTCGACGCGCGGCACGCCGCTTTCGAGCGTGCTTTCGATGGCGCTCTCCAGCAGCAGCGTGGGCGCGGTCGGGACGACAGCGCCGAGCACCGCGGCCACCATCGGCACCACGGCCGCGAGGTCCGGCGCCAGCACCGGCGCAATGCCCGGCAGCGAGGTCGCGACGCTCGCCGAGCCGACGGTAAGCGGCTCACCGGCGTTGACCATTTCCGCGACTTCGACGGGCGTATCGAGCGGGGCGCCTTGCGGCAGGCAGCGCGTGACGGGCACCGCGCGCACGCTGCGGTGTCCGGCGCTCTGGAAGGCTTCGCAGATGAAGCGGAACCAGCCGCGATCGACAATCGCGAGCAACTGCTTGCCGCCTGCGAGCGGTTGCGGGTCGACGGCGATATGGCAGGTTTGCGGGTCCTGGATCAGTTGATCCTCGACCACGTTCGGCAACGCCTGGCGCAGTCGCGGGCCGCGCAACGGCGGCAGCGTGGCGGGCATCATCAGCAGGTCGCGGGCAGAGACCATCAGGATGGTGGTCGACGCGCGCGGCAGCAGCGCGAGCGCCGAACGGCCCACGCGTTGGGTGCGGCCCGATTTGTCGAGCAACAGGAACGGCAGTTCCGGCAGTTGCCATTCCTGCGACGGCACCGCCGGATCACGCGGCGGCAGTAGGACGATCAGCGTGCTCAAAGGCCACTCTCTCTGGGAAAGGCGTTGTTCATAGTTGGTCTTGTACCCGCACGATACGCGTAGTGTGAGTCAAAGCGTCGCGATAGACGAGTGTCGTGCGGTCCACTTCGGCGCGTTCGTGCTGCACGCGACCGTGGATCAGAAAGTAGCTCGTGTTGACGTCCATCTGGCTGGGGTCGATTGCGGCCGCTGGCGCACCCGTGGCGCTCAACGCGAGTTGCACGTCGCCCGCGTTGCGGAAGAACACGGTCTGCCGGCGCGCGACGAGGGACTGTGCGGCGGACAGGTTCAAGCCCGGCACGATGGCCGCGATCACTTCGGCGGACGCCGTATTCATGTTGACTGCCGAGATTGTCGGCAGCACGGTGACGAAGGGGCGCAGGCGCGCGACCATTTCCGGCGTGTAGCCGGGCACGTCGAGGAGCGAATCGACGCTGATGAATTGCAGCGGCGCGACGTCTGAATTGTTGTCGCCGTCTTCCAGACCGGGCGTATTGGTGAAGCTGCCGCCGGTGCCGCCACCCTGCACGGGCGCGATGGGTGCCGAGGCGGCGGCACCGGCCGTGACCGTCTGAAAACGCGTTGCCGATTGCGCGAGGCTTGCGCGGAGCTGGACCGCGGTGCTTTGCGCCAGTTGGCTGTTCACACCGAGGGAGACGAGCAGGCGCTGATAGGCTCCGATCTGCGAGAGGTTCAGTTGCATGACGCCGGGGGCGGGGTTCGAAACCAGATTACGGAGATTGAATTTGGCTTGCGCGTCTTCGATCGAACCGGATAGATAGGTTTCCTGACCTTGTTCTGCTCGGACCTCGCCGATCTGTCCGAGGAAATCCGACAGCCGGGTTTTGGCGATTGGGACTCCCCAAAGGCCGCCCAGATACGTGATGCCGGCGGAGGTGTCTCCTTCGGAGCGGAGGATCAGGCGAGTCCAGTCCAAGGCGCCTCGCGCGACCCATTGTGCCTGGGAGAGCAGGCGTTGGTTTTCTATTCTTCGGATCTGGATTTGCTGGCGCCAGAGCATGCCCGAGACCAGTATCGCGGATAGCGCGACTACTAATAAGGCGCTGATTATGGCTGCGCCTTGTTGCGGTTTTGCCTGCCGGTGGCTGGGGTTTTTTTGGTTTACCTGCGGTGGCTGGCTTTCTTTTCTTTGTGGTCTATTTGCGTTGCCCCTGTGCGGGGCGGCACTTACTTTCTTTGCCGCGGC
>NZ_JAQQBV010000044.1:0-49392 GCF_046030735.1 Paraburkholderia xenovorans | reverse complement strand
GTCGTACAAACAGAAGTTGGTCAGCAGGATTTTCAGCAGCGACACGCAACGCCCGTCGGGCGTAAAGCTATGACATATGCCCGCGCCTGTGCTGGCGCCGAGGCCCTCGGCGCCGCGCGAACCGCGTTTGGGCGCGCCGCTGCTCGCGCAGGACGCGTCGTACTTTGCCGCGTCGGCCAATATTTCCAGCTTTCTGAGTGTTTCCATGTTGTCGCCGATACTGTATGGATGTACAGTATTGTACGTAGGCAGGCAGCGAATTCAAGCGTTTTTGAACCGGGAGCGCAGTGTTGTGAAACTTCTGCAGGCGAACATTCAAGGTTGTCGGACGAGCGGGGCGTCCCGCATCAATGAACGGAGATTCATCCCCATGTTTGCGTCACTCTGTCAGGCGTGTGATGCCTGAACAAATGTGGTTGCCAGGACTGGAGGCGCCGCCAACCCCAACAGATGGTCTCTTTTTCGCGGTTTTTCCGAACTCGAATACGGCAGAGAGCATCGGCAAGCTTGCGCGTCAACTGTGCGCCGAGACTCGCACGCGGAGTAAGCCGCTCGCGGCGAAGCGCCTGCACGTTACGCTGCATCATCTGGGCAATTTTGTGGGCGGGTTGCCGCCGGAGCGGGTCGATGCGGCAATGCGAGCGGCTGCGTCCATCAGCATGGCGCCTTTTAGTGTGGAGTTTGATCGCGCGACCAGTTTCGCGTCAAAGCCGCGACCGGGGCCGTTGGTTTTGACAGGTGGCGAGGGCGTCGTCGGACTTCATACGCTTCACGACGCGCTCGGGTCGGCCTTGCAGGGCGCAGGCTTCGAGGCACGAGCGGCGGCAACAGGTGTGTCGTACACGCCGCACGTCACGCTGGCTTATGGCGTACCGTGGATTGCGGAGCGCGCTGTCGAAGCAGTCAGCTGGAATGTACGCGAGTTCGCGCTGGTGCATAGTCTGCTCGGGCGCACGCGCCATATCGCGCTTGCACGTTGGCCGTTGGCGGCCGGGTGAACGTTCGCGCCCGTCCCGTTGTCTTGCCGTCAGGCGGTCGGAACCGTCGTGCGCTCCCTGATAGAATGCTCGGGCCGCAACGTAGTGGATTGCCGATGAAATTGCTTGATGCGTTAGTCGAACAACGTATTGCCGCCGCTGCCGCGCGCGGCGAGTTCGATGCTTTGCCGGGCGCAGGCGCGCCGTTGCCCTTGGAAGACGATGCGCTCGTCCCCGAGGAAGTGCACGTCGCTAACCGGATCCTGAAGAACGCTGGTTTCGTGCCGCCGGCTGTCGAACAGCTGCGCGCGCTACGCGACTTGCAAGCGGAGCTGAATGCCGTAAGCGACAAGGCTGCACGCTGTCGTCTCCAGGCTCGCATGCTGGCGCTGTATATGGCGCTCGAATCGTTGCGCGGAGGGCCGCTGGTGCTGCCGCGCGAATACTGCCGGCGGATTGCGGAGCGGCTGTCCGAACGCGCGGGCAACCCCAATTCATCTGACGCGGGTTCGCAGTGAGCGAGCCGCTTGCCTATTCCAATGTGCCCGACTCGGATTCCACCGAATCGGCGGCACTCGCTGGTCCGCCTGCGTCTGCAGCGCCGGCCGTTTCCGTGCGCGATCGCCGCTTCATGGCCCAGGCCCTGGCCGCTGCCGAAGAAGCGCGCGCCGCCGGCGAGGTGCCGGTCGGCGCGGTGCTGGTGCGGGGCGACGAAGTCATCGCCACGGGTTTCAATCATCCGATCGGCGCGCACGACCCATCGGCGCATGCGGAAATGATCGCTTTGCGAGCCGCCGCTCAGTCTGTCGAAAATTACCGGCTGCCGGGCTGCGAGCTGTACGTGACGCTCGAGCCCTGTCTGATGTGCGCCGGTGCGATCATGCACGCGCGCATTGCGCGTGTCGTATTCGGCGCGCGCGATCCGAAAACGGGGGCGTGCGGCAGCGTCGTCGATGCATTTGCGAATCCGCAACTGAATCATCACACCACGGTAACCGGCGGCATACTGGAAGATGAATGCGGCGCAGCGCTGAAATCGTTCTTTGCCGAACGGCGGCGCGCGAGCCGTGAAGCGCGTGCGGCGGCCCGCGGCGAGGCGCAGGCCGAAAACGCACTTCCTGACACCTGCGCCGGCGTTCGCACCGAGCCACCCGGCGAACCCGGTCACCATTGAGCCGCTCCACCAGAACAACTTCAACAGGTCTTGCCCATGGCCGTCCATCGCACCATCGAACTGATTGCGCCTTCGGGCTACCCGCATGATCCTGCCGTGGTGCATCGCGCGGTGCAGCGCTTGCAGGCGCAGGGGCACCGCGTCCAAGGGCTGGAGTCGGCTCGTCGCCGCTATCAGCGTTTCGCCGGCACCGACGGCGAACGTGCCGCGGATCTGAACCGCCTCGCCGACCCGTCGCGCGAACTGCCCGATATCGTACTGGCCGTGCGCGGCGGCTACGGCGCTGTGCGAATCCTCCACGGGCTCGATTACGAAGGTCTGCAAAGGCGTCTCGCCGATCAGCCGGTCGCGCTGGTCGGCCATAGCGATTTCACGGCCGTCCAGCTTGCGCTGCTCGCGCGCGCCGGCGTGAAGACGTTCGGCGGCCCGATGTTGACGAGCGACTTCGGCGCAGAAGAGTTGAGCGAGTTCACGATGCAGCATTTCTGGTCGGCGCTCACCAGACCGACAACGGTAGTCAGCAGCAACGCGCCGCAACCGCAAAGCGTCGACGTGTCCGGCATGCTGTGGGGTGGCAATCTGGCGGTGTTGGTGTCGCTGATCGGCACGCCGTATATGCCGCCGGTGGAGGGCGGCATCCTGTTTCTCGAAGACGTCAACGAACAGCCGTTCCGGCTCGAGCGGATGATTTATCAGTTGCACCTGTCGGGTATCCTCGCGCGGCAGCAGGCGCTGGTGCTCGGCGATTTCTCCGGCGGCAAATCGTACGACTACGACAATGGCTACGATCTGCACGCGATGATCGAACAGGTGCGCTCGGTGATCGGTATTCCGGTCGTCACGGGGCTGCAGTTCGGGCATGTGGCCAATATGCTGACGCTGCCGGTCGGCGCGGACGCGCATCTGGTCGCCAATGCCC
This sequence comes from Paraburkholderia xenovorans, assembly GCF_046030735.1. Taxonomy (GTDB): domain Bacteria; phylum Pseudomonadota; class Gammaproteobacteria; order Burkholderiales; family Burkholderiaceae; genus Paraburkholderia; species Paraburkholderia xenovorans_A. Next base: position 46,322 of record NZ_JAQQBV010000044.1, on the reverse strand, counting down.
ATGGGTTCAGGTTGACGTTGTCGGGTTATCCGTACTTGTCCTGAGGTTCGCAACATAGGGGAAGCGGGCGTTTGCCCGTTTTTTTTTCGAGTCAAAAATGCAACTAACGGCCTGTGTTTGAAGCGCAGCAGCATGCACATCGTCCCGTGAAGGTCTTCCTGTTTTGTTGACAAAATCCAGCCATCAACAAACGAGGGGGATCGCAGTTAATTAAGCTGATGATCAACGCACACGAGGCCTGAATTAACTATCACCTCCGACCACAAGCCTTCACCACTTCAGGATTGTCGCGATTAAAAACAAAAATTGTTGACAATCATTATGTCCATCCTATGATGGCCAACATACCGAGACGAACATCATGTCCGACACAGAAACCGCTGCCGCGAACAGTTCCAAACCCGAAGCGATCGCCGAGCGCATCCGTGCCGCGATCCTCGAGCATCGGCTGGCGCCGGGCGCGAAACTCACAGAAGCGCAGTTGTGCGAAGTATTCGGCGTGAAGCGCGGACCGATTCGTCAGGCGCTCGCGCAATTGGCTACAGACCATCTGGTCGACCTCGAACCGAATCGCGGCGCGTTCGTCGCGAGTCCGTCGCTGCAGGAAGTGCACGAGGTGTTCGAGATGCGTCGCATCGTCGAACTGGCCGTGGTTGAAAAGATTTGCAGCGGCCACGGTATGCGGCGTCTGAAGAGCATCGGCAATATGATCGGCCGCGAACGCAAGGCGTTCGAAACGCGTGATTTTCCGGCGTGGATTCGTCTGTCGGGCGAGTTTCACACGGAACTTGCCGGGCTCACCGGCAACACCGTGCTGTGCGATTGCCTGAACGGACTGGTGGCGCGCTCCACGCTGATTTCGGCACTCTATGAATCGCTTGGACGCAGCCCGTGCTCGTTCGAGGACCACGAAGCAATTCTCGCCGCGCTCGACGCCGGCGATGCAAAAGAGGCGGCGGCGTTGATGTCGCGCCATCTGCAAAGCGTCGAGTTGAAGATGCTGGACCGCCCCGCACGTGGCGCGGCCGATCTGCACGAAGTGTTTGGTGTGCATAACGGCGCACCGAAAAACAAGACCGCGTCGGGTTAAAGCCCCACGGCCGGCGCGAGTTCCATGCCGGTGCGCGCCGCACTGAATTGAACTGAACTGAACGGGATAAAAGCGTTGCAAGGCGGCTCGGCGTGAGCGCTGCCGGCTTGCGCACGCGTGGCCGTCGCCGGGCGACAGCCTGGGAGCAGTAACGCACCGCCGGGAATCCGCGGCAGCCGGCGTGCGGCAACGATGAATTCGACGACCAATACGACGAATTCGTCGAGACAAAACATCCGCGGCGCGGCCTGCCTAACGGCGTTCCCATCCTCCGCTCCGATTGAGCGAGGAGGGCGCTTCTGGCATAGCCGATGCAAGTCCCTCGATTCGCTATCGATGGTCCCTATCCCAAGGAGGAATCATGGCCCAGTTCAGTGCAGCACCCGTCAATCCCGCCATTCCCACCTACGGCGAAGGTGGCGGGTCCGGCGATCCGTCGATACCCGCAGGTTACAGCGAGCGTCTCTACAACGAAGACCTCGCGCCGTTGCGCAATCAAACCTGGGGCGCGTACAACATCTTCGCGTTCTGGATGTCGGACGTGCACAGCGTCGGCGGCTACGTGTTCGCGGGCAGTCTGTTCGCGCTCGGGCTGACGAGCTGGCAGGTGCTGATTGCGCTGCTCGTCGGCATTACGATCGTCAATGTGCTGTGCAAATCTGATCGCACGGCCGAGTCAGGCGAACGGCGTGCCGTATCCGGTGGCTTGCCGCGCGACTTTCGGTGTGCTCGGCGCCAATATTCCCGCCGTGATTCGCGGCCTGATCGCGGTGGCCTGGTACGGCATCCAGACCTATCTGGCGTCGAGCGCGCTGGTGATCGTGGTGCTGAAATTCGTGCCGCAACTGCTGCCCTACGCGGACGTGCATCGTCATGGCTTAATGGGACTCTCCACGCTCGGCTGGGCCGGTTTCATGTTGCTGTGGGTTCTGCAGGCGCTGGTGTTCTGGCACGGCATGGAGACCATCAAGAAGTTCATCGACTTCGCCGGGCCGGCCGTCTACGTAGTGATGTTCATTCTTGCGGGCTACATGGTGTATCGCGCAGGATGGCGAAACATCGGCATCAACCTGGGCGGCGTGAAGTATCACGGCATGCAGGTGCTGCCGGTGATGATCACCGCGACTTCGCTGGTGGTCTCGTACTTCTCCGGGCCGATGCTCAATTTCGGCGACTTTTCCCGCTACGGCAAAAGCTTTCGCAGCGTGCAGCGCGGCAATTTCTGGGGTCTGCCGGTCAACTTCCTCGCGTTCTCGCTGGTGACGGTGGTCACCACCGCAGCGACGCTGCCGGTGTTCGGCGAACTGATCACGGATCCGGTCGAGACCGTAGGCCGTATCGACTATCCGACCGCAGTGATTCTCGGCGCGTTGACCTTCACCATTGCGACCATCGGTATCAATATCGTCGCGAACTTCGTGTCGCCGGCCTTCGACTTTTCTAACGTTGCGCCGCGGCTGATCAGCTGGCGCGCGGGTGGGATGCTCGCGGCGGTGGCGTCGATTTTCATCACGCCGTGGAATCTGTTCAACAATCCGGCGGTCATCCACTACACGCTCGACGTGCTCGGTGCCTTCATCGGACCTTTGTACGGTGTCCTGATCGTCGACTACTACCTCGTGAAGCGTCAGAAGATCGTGCTCGACGATCTCTATACGGTGTCGCCTGACGGCACGTACTGGTACAGGAATGGCGTCAACTACCGGGCCGTGGCGGCGCTGCTGCCGGCCGCGCTGATCGCGGTGATCTGCGTGATGGTGCCGGCCCTCGACGGCATGGCGAATTTTTCGTGGTTCATCGGCGCCGCCTTGGGTGCCGTGTTCTATCGCGTGCTTGCACGCTGAGCGTGCGGGCCGCAACAGGAGTCGATATGCGCATCAAACTGATCAATCCGAATACGACGCAACGCATGACGGAGGCGATGGGCCGCTGCGCGCGCGAGGTCGCGTCGCCCGGCACGGAAGTGATCGCGGTGAATCCGACGATGGGGCCGCCGTCGATCGAAGGCTATTACGACGAGGCGCTCGCGACGCCCGGCTTGCTAGCCGAAGTATTGGCCGGCGAGCGCGAAGGTTGCGACGGTTACGTGATCGCCTGCTTCGGCGACCCGGGTCTGTACGCGGCGCGCGAACTGGCGCGCGGTCCGGTGATCGGCATCGCGGAGGCGGCGATGCACGCGGCGAGCGTGCTGGCACCGGGCTTTTCGGTGGTGACCACGCTGGCGCGCACCTGCGGGATGGCATGGCACCTTGCGGAGCGTTACGGGATGAAGCGCTTCTGCCGTAACGTGCGCGCAACCGACGTCGCGGTGCTCGATCTCGACAAGCCCGGCTCGGCGGCGCGCCGCATCATTCTCGACGAATGCCGCAGAGCGCTCGCCGAAGACGGTTCCGACGCGATCGTATTGGGTTGCGCCGGGATGGCCGAGTTGTGCAGGGAAATCGAGGACGCGCTGGGCGCACCGGTGATCGAAGGCGTGACAGCCGCGCTCAAATGGACCGAGGCGCTGGTCGCGTTGCGACTGGCGACGGCCAAGCGCGGCGACTATGCGAGGCCGCTCGCGAAGCGTTACGACGGCGCGCTGGAGGCATTCAGTCCGACCGATGTCGATCCGAACCCCGCCGCGCCGCGCGCAGCGAACCCGACCACAAGCTCGACGGAAGGCGCGGACCCCGCAGGTTTGCTGCGGGTAAACACCACTGATCACCCCGCCGCACCGGGCTCGCACATACATTCAGTCTGACACGCACTATCTGCCCGGGTGTATGGGCGCACCCGGGCGTTTTCGCTACACTGGCCCAACGCGAATTCCAGTACCGTCACCACGCATTCATCCGCCAAACCATGCCACTCGACTCGAACTATCCACGCGATCTGATCGGCTACGGCCGCCACCCGGTGCAGGCGAACTGGCCGAATCGGGCGCGCGTCGCGGTGCAATTCGTTCTGAACTACGAAGAGGGCGGCGAAAACTGCGTGCTGCACGGCGATCCGGGCTCGGAGCAGTTTCTGTCGGAGATTGTCGGCGCGGCCGCTTATCCGGCTCGTCACATGAGCATGGAATCGATCTACGAATACGGCTCGCGCGCGGGCGTCTGGCGCATTCTGCGCGAGTTCGAAAAGCGCAGCTTGCCGCTGACGGTATTCGGCGTCGGCATGGCGATCGAGCGGCATCCGGACCTCGCGCGCGCGTTTGTCGAACTGGGTCATGAGATTGCTTGCCACGGTTATCGCTGGATTCACTATCAGGACGTGTCGCCGGAAAAAGAAGCGGAGCACATGCGCCTCGGCATGGCAGCGATCGAGCGGGTCACAGGCGAGCGGCCGCTCGGCTGGTACACCGGCCGCGACAGTCCGAATACGCATCGGCTGGTCGCGGAATACGGCGGCTTCCTGTACGACTCGGATTATTACGGCGACGATCTGCCGTTCTGGATGGACGTCGAAGTGACGGGCGGCGCCACGAGCCCGCAACTGATCGTGCCGTACACGCTCGACACCAACGACATGCGCTTTGCGAGCCCGCAAGGCTTCAACACGGCTGACCACTTCTTCACCTATCTGCGCGACGCGTTCGACGTGCTCTACGAAGAAGGCGACGAAGCGCCGAAGATGCTGTCGATCGGCATGCATTGCCGTTTGCTCGGCCGCCCAGGGCGCTTCCGCGCGCTGCAACGTTTTCTCGATCACATCGAACAGCACGATCGTGTGTGGGTAACGCGGCGCGTCGACATCGCGCGGCACTGGCGCGAACATCATCCTTACCAACACAATAACCGCGGGGCTGCGGCATGAAGGCGATGCAATACACTCTGAACCATCTCAACAGCACTTCGACCGACGCGTTTGTCGCGGCGCTGTCGGGTATTTTCGAGCACTCGCCGTGGGTCGCGGAAGTCGCCGCGAATCAGAGACCTTTTGCGAGCATCGACGAATTGCATCGCACGATGTCGACTATCGTCGAGACGGCCGGCGAAGAAAAGCAGTTGGCGTTGATCAATGCCCACCCGGAACTCGCCGGCAAGGCCGCGGTGCGCGGCGAGTTGACTGCCGAATCGACGCGTGAACAAAGCGGCGCGGGCCTCGCGCAATGCACGCAGGAAGAATTCGACAAGCTGCTTGCGCTCAACAGCGCGTATCGCGAGAAGTTCGGTTTCCCCTTCATCCTCGCAGTGCGCGGTTATGACCGCCACGGCATCATCGCGAACTTCGAGGCGCGTGTGAACAACAGCCGCGCCGACGAACTGCGCGCGAGCCTCGATCAGATCTATCGCATCGCACGTTTCAGGCTCGACGAGCTGATCGACGCGTGAAGTTCCTTACGCGTCGCGGATCTCGTATCGCATACCGAAACGCTTTTCAGCACTAACAAAGACTAAGGAAGACAACGATGGCACTCCCGATTCTCGACCCCAACGCACCGGAATTCACGCGTCGCTATGTGAACCTGGCGGACCCGCGTCTGGGCGCGCAGGCGCTCGAGGCCAGCGACGATTTCTTCGCACCGAAGGAACGCATGCTGAATCCGGAGCCGGCCGTCTTCATTCCGGGCAAGTACGACGACAACGGCAAATGGATGGACGGCTGGGAAACGCGCCGCAAGCGCGCGACCGGCTACGACTGGTGCGTCGTCAAGCTGGCGCGCCCCGGCGTGATCAAGGGCCTCGATCTCGACACGAGTCACTTCACGGGCAACTTCCCGCCGGCAGCGTCGGTGGAGGCCGCGCGCGTGGTGGACGGCGCACCGAACCAGTCCACGCAATGGACTGAAATCGTTCCGTCGACCACGTTGCAAGGCAACAGCCATCACTATCACGAAGTCGGTGACACGAACGCTTATACGCACCTGCGCGTGAACATCTATCCGGACGGCGGAATCGCGCGTCTGCGTGTGTACGGCCAGCCGCAAGTCGACTGGGCGCGCGCGAGCCGCACCGAGCAGTTCGATCTGGCCGCGATGGAAAACGGCGCGTATCTGGTCGCGGCGAACAATCAGCATTTCGGCGCCGCGTCGACGATTCTGATGCCGGGCCGCGGCGTGAACATGGGCGACGGCTGGGAAACGCGCCGCCGTCGCGAACCGGGTAACGACTGGGCAATCGTCGCGTTGGCGCAGCCGGGCGTGATCAAAAAGATCGAAGTGGACACCGCGCACTTCAAGGGCAACTTCCCGGACCGCTGCTCGATCCAGGCCGCGTACGTGACGGGCGGCACCGACAGCTCGCTGGTCACGCAAGCGATGTTCTGGCCAGTGCTGCTGGGCGAACAGAAGCTGAAGATGGACAACCAGCACTATTTCGAAAGCGAGATCGCGGCCTTGGGTCCGGTCACGCACGTGCGCTTCAACATCATTCCGGACGGCGGCGTGTCGCGTCTGCGTCTGTGGGGCACGCTCGCATCATGAAGACGCTCGCCATCGAACCGTTGACGAAAGAAGCGTTCGCGCCGTTCGGCGACGTGATCGAACTCGAAGGCGCGAAGCAGATTCCGATCAATCTCGGCACCACGATCCGCTATCACGATCTCGCGAAAGTGGACGTGACCGACGAGAGCGGCCGCACGCTCGTCAATCTGTTTCGCGGGCAGCCGCGTACGCTGCCGTTCGAGGTGACGATGCTCGAACGTCATCCGCTTGGCAGTCAGGCTTTTGTGCCGCTGAACGACAAGCCGTATCTGGTCGTGGTCGCGCCGGCGGGCGAGCTGGATCCGCAGCGGATCCGCGCGTTCGTGACGAGCGGCTGGCAGGGCGTGAACTACGCGAAGGGCGTGTGGCACCATCCGCTGATCGCATTGGGTGAGGTGAGCGACTTTATCGTCGTCGATCGTGGCGGGGAGGGGTTGAACCTCAACGAGCAGGATCTGGCCGAGTCGTTCTGGCTGACTGAAGATGTGTTGAATGCGGTGGCGGTTTAGGCATCAGGTGTTTAGGCATCAGGTGTATTGCGTCGAGTGATTGCGTCGAGTGAGTCGGCGAAAAAAAGCCCACGGTGTGCAGTTCACACCGTGGGCTTTTTTTTACCCGAAGACGGCGGCTATGCTGCCTCTCCGTCGAGCCTCATCAGTTCGAATCCGCCGCGCGTTGCTCCGCGAGGATGTCCTCGAGCGTGCGGCTGTGTCCATGTGGAACGAATTTGAGGTCGTAGCCGGCCGCCTCGAGCAGGCGCACGAGTGCCGATACGCTCATGTCGTTTTAGGACGACTTATACGTCGACATATCGGAGGCCGGCAACAAAAAACGGGCTTCCCGCTCACGCGAAAAACCCGCTTCCACTTGACTCAGACTCAGACTCAGAGTCAGGCCTACGGCCCGACCCTATCGGTTACTTCACCGCGCCGCCCTGAAACCATGCGGCGATCTTCATACGCTCGTCGTCGGTCATGTGAGTGACGTTGCCGAGCGGCATTGCCTTCAATGTCACCGCCTGCTGATAAATCCGCTGTGCGTTCTGCGAGATTTCATCCGGCGTATCGAGCAGCACGCCCGCGGGCGCACTGCCCATCATCGTCGGATGCGCGGAGTGGCATGCGACGCAACGTTGCTGCAACACCGGCGCAATGTCGGCCACGCGCACCACCGGTGCATTCGCGGCTTCTGCCTGCGGCACGACCGGCTTCGGCATCGTCCAGAAGAGGGCGCCGAACATCAGTACGATGCCGACCAGCGGCAGATACCACAGCACCTGGCCACGATGACGCATCACGAAGAACTGACGAATCAGCGCGCCGGCCAGCATGATGATCACGAGCACGGCCCAGTTGTACGGATGCGTGTAAGTCATCGCGTAGTGGTTCGACAGCATCGCGAACACCACCGGCAGCGTGAAATACGTGTTGTGCACCGAGCGCTGCTTGCCGCGTTTGCCGTAGATCGGATTCGGCGTGTCGCCCTTGAGCATCGCGTCGACCATCTTGCGTTGACCGGGAATGATCACGAAGAACACGTTCGCCGACATGATCGTGGCCAGCATCGCGCCCATGATCAGATACGCGGCGCGGCCCGCGAAGATGTGGCACGCGAGCCATGCCGCGATCAGCACATACGCGCCGACGCAAATGCCGAGCACCTTGTCTTTATTGCCGAGAATCCGGCACAGCGAGTCGTACACGATCCAGCCCGCGGCGAGAAAACCGAGTGCCGAAGCGACAGCTACGACCGGACCCATGTCGAGCACGTTCTTGTCGATCAGATACGTCGTCGGCGAGAACAGATACAGCACCGTGAACAGCCCGAAACCCGACAGCCACGTGGTGTACGACGGCCACTTCGACCAGTGCAGATCGTCCGGCATCTCCGGCGGCGCAACGGTGTACTTCTGCATGTTGTAGAAGCCGCCGCCGTGCACGTGCCACAGTTCGCCGAACACGCCACGTTTGCGCTGGTTAGGGTCGGTTGGCGGTTTCAGGCTGTTGTCCAGCGCGACGAAATAGAACGACTCGCCGATCCATGCGATCGCGGCGACGACGTGGAACCAGCGAATCGCCAGATTCAGCCAGTCGGTGATAAAGCCTTCCATGACACTCCTCCACTTCTGATTCGTTGTACGTGCAACGACACGGCTGCTTTCGTGACGTGTTCGACGGCCCGGCTGAAGGGGCGCCGCATGCCGTGTCCGCTGCACTGACTGCGGGGAGGCGCGGTGCGCTCAGTTCGCACGACGCCATTTTTTATCGGAACTCATGGGTCGAGTCGCGCGCGTTCGATTGCGTTGCGCGGAGCGCTCCACGGTTCGGCGCAATGCAATCGGCCGCGCCCGGAAATACAACGCGACATCGACCTCGTCTCCATCCAATGCGTGAGAATCGGGCCGCCTCAACTGCCCCGATACGTGCTGTACGACCACGGCGACACCAGCAGCGGCACGTGATAATGCGCGCCGGCATCGGCCACGCCGAAGCGCAACACGACGCGATCGACGAAACGCGGCTCGGGCACCTTCGTGCCGATCGATGCGAAATAGTCGCCTGCGCCGAACACGAGTTCGTATTCGCCCGCGACTAGCGCATCGCCTTCGAGCAGCGGCTGGTCGCAACGGCCGTCGTCATTGGTCGTGGTGGTTTTGAGCGCGCGGCGCGTATCGCCTGAGAGCGCGAAGAGTTCGACTTTGATGCCCGCGCCGGGACGCCCGTTCGCGGTGTCGAGCACATGGGTAGTGAGCTTTCCCATTCGCAATTTTCCTTATGTGAATGCGAGGTTTCGGCGGCGGCCCGATCCAGATACGTTTGCGGCGGATCGAGGCTCCACGTCAGTGGCTACATACCCGTCGGCGAATTGAAGCGAGCGCCGTGGCAGCCATTGTAAAAAGGTTGTTCCTGTCGGCGCGCGCGAGATAGGAAAGATAATAGCTGGCGCATGACAGACAGGTTGTTGAAAGCGCTGGCGAGCCGGTTCTTTCGGCAATTGCGTCGCATTCGATACATCGGCGGATCGTACCGGCGCCAAAAAGGCCCACTATATCGGCAGCCTGAAGTTGGGTATCGCGTGGGCGTGAGTTGTCAGCGTTATTTTGGCCGTCGAAGGTTACGTCTGCGTGCCGCGGCAAACGGGTTTCAACTGCGAGGTTTTAGCCGCGGCGCGCCCCGAAGACGGCGCAAACGCGCTGGGTAACCGGGCCAACGGCGTTCGACGGGACGCGGCGGCACGGTTGACGTGCCGTCACATCGCGTTCGAACGGCTTTCACGGAAGAATGAAGCGGAGAATCGAATGACGATGGAGCAAACGGCCAATCGGCCGAAGCAGGACAAACCGAAGAAAACGATGCTGGTGAAGCACGCGGACGTGCTGGTCACGATGGACGGCGCCCGGCGCGAGTTGCGCGACGGCGGCCTGTATATCGAAGACAACCGCATCGTCGCGGTCGGCCCGACGGCGGAGTTGCCGCAAACGGCAGACGAAGTGCTGGATATGCGCGGCCATCTGGTGATTCCGGGCCTCGTCAACACGCATCACCACATGTATCAGAGCCTGACGCGCGCCATTCCCGCCGCGCAGGACGCCGAGCTGTTCGGCTGGCTGACCAGTCTGTACAAGGTATGGGCGAACCTCACGCCGGAGATGATCGAAGTCTCGACATTGACGGCGATGGCCGAATTGCTGCTGTCCGGTTGCACGACGTCGAGCGACCATTTGTATATCTACCCGAACGGCAGCCGGCTGGACGACAGCATCGTCGCGGCGCGCCGGATCGGCATGCGTTTTCACGCGGCACGCGGCAGCATGAGCGTGGGGCAGAAAGACGGCGGTTTGCCGCCGGATTCGGTGGTCGAAAAAGAAAGCGCGATCCTGAAGGACACGCAGCGCCTGATCGAGACGTATCACGACGAAGGGCGCTACGCGATGCTGCGCGTGGTGGTTGCGCCATGTTCGCCGTTCTCGGTGAGCCGCGATCTGATGCGCGAATCGGCGACGCTGGCGCGGCACTACGGCGTGTCGCTGCACACGCACCTCGCCGAGAACGTCAACGATATCGCGTACAGCCGCGAGAAGTTCGGGATGACGCCGGCCGAGTACGCGGAAGACCTCGGCTGGGTCGGTCACGACGTCTGGCATGCGCACTGCGTGCAACTGGACGACGCGGGCATCGAACTGTTCGCGCGCACCGGCACCGGCGTCGCGCATTGCCCGTGCTCGAACATGCGGCTTGCGTCGGGCATTGCGCCGGTCAGGCGGATGCGTCTCGCGGGCGTGCCGGTCGGGCTGGGTGTCGACGGTTCGGCGTCGAACGACGGCGCGCAGATGGTCGCGGAAGTGCGCCAGGCGCTGCTGTTGCAGCGGGTCGGCTTCGGACCGGATGCGATGACCGCGCGTGAAGCGTTGGAGATCGCGACGCTAGGCGGCGCGAAGGTGCTGAACCGCGACGATATCGGCGCGCTGGCGCCGGGCATGGCGGCGGATTTCGTATCGTTCGATCTGCGTCAGCCGTTGTTCGCGGGCGCGTTGCACGACCCGGTGGCGGCGCTGGTGTTCTGTGCGTCGTCGCAGGTGAGCCATAGCGTGATCGGCGGCAACGTGGTGGTGAAGGAAGGCCGGCTGACCACGCTGGAACTGGGCCCGGTGATCGAGCAGCATAACCGGCTCGCGAAGTCGCTTTACGAAGCCGCGGCGTAACCCGAGGCGAATGTGAACCCTATCGGCATCGCGGATGCCGATAGGCGCGAAACAATAAGCTTGTCAATTAAGGCTTGTCGATCAACGTTCTGGTCGCCTCCGCGACCAGGCTGCGCAGCCAGCGCACTTCGTCGGAGTAATGCACGCGTTCGTGCCACAACTGGTAGTACTGCATCGGCGGAAAATCGAGCGGCGCGGGCACCACGGTCAGCGGCAAGAACTTCGCGTAGTAGTCGGCAAACAGGCGCGTGGTGGTGAAGATCAGATCGGACTTGATCAGCACGTAGGGCGCCAGATTGAAGTACGGCAGCGTGACGACCACATGGCGTTTCAGGCGCTCGCGCGCGAGATGCACGTCGATCGCGCCGCGCTGGCCCACCGAATACGGAGTGGGCGCGAGATGCGGTGCGTTCAGGTACTGGTCGAGCGTGAGCCCGCCGCGTTTGGCGAACGGATGCGTGTTGCTCATCAGGCACACGATCTGATCGACGAACAGATTCGACAGATGCAGTTGCTCAGGCGGTTCCGGCCAGTTGCCGACCACGATGTCGAGCTTGCCGTCCTCGAGCGCGAGCTCGTAGTCGAACGCAGGGCCGAGCGAATGAAACTCGAGCGTTGCATTCGGCGCGGCCTGGCGAAAACGTTCGACCACGGTCGGCACGAACAGCACGTTCAGGTAGTCCGGGCAGCCGATCCGGTAGCAGCGGATCGACGTGGCGGGATCGAAGTTGTGTTGCTGGAACTTGATGCGTTCGATTTCACGCAGCGCGTTCTGCACCGGTTCGAGCAGGCGCAGCCCGTATTCGGTCGGCACCATGCCGGATTTGCCGCGCACCAGCAGCGGGTCGCCGGTGATGTCGCGCAAACGGCGCAGCGCCGCGCTGATCGCGGGTTGAGACTGGTTAAGTTTGACGGCCGCGCGCGTAACGCTGCGCTCCATCAGAAGGGTATGCAAGACGCGTAATAGATATGTATCGATCGCCTCGCGTTGCTGACTCATGACTTCTCCGAAATATATGTTCTGGCTGATCGATGGGGCATGGGGATATATGGCTTTTAATATGAACACAAAACCGCGTCAAGGGAGGGATACCCGCAGAGCACGCTGCGGCGCGGGTTTGCGGGAATTTTGACGGCTCGACTGAGTGGGTCGAATTAGGTATTGTCATCCGGTTGTGGTGACGGATCGCAGGCCGGCAAGGCGGGCGGACGCGCTGGAACCGGCAGTCTCTGACGCACTACGGAATCACATGAGCGACTCTTCTTATAGCGACGGCGCCGCCGCGCAGCCGGCACCGAGGCCGGAACAGGCGGCGCCCCGGTTGATGCTCGCGGGCATCACCAAGCAGTACCCGGCCGTACGCGCGAACGACGACGTCACGTTGATCGTCGCGCCGGGCGAAATCCATGCGGTGCTCGGCGAAAACGGTGCCGGCAAAAGCACGCTGATGAAGATCATCTACGGCGCGGTGCGGCCCGATGCGGGCGAGATCCGCTGGGAAGGCGAGGCGCTCGAGATCGCGAGTCCCGCGGCGGCGCGCAAGCTCGGCATCGGCATGGTGTTCCAGCATTTCTCGCTGTTCGAGACGCTCACGGTCGGCGAAAACATCGCGCTCGCACTCGACGAACCGTTCGACCTGAAGACACTGTCCAAACGCATCCGCGAAGTCTCCGCCGACTACGGCCTCGACATCGACCCGCAACGTCACGTGCACAGCCTGACGGTGGGCGAGCGGCAACGCGTGGAGATCGTGCGCTGTCTGCTGCAGAACCCGCGCCTCCTGATCATGGACGAGCCGACTTCGGTACTCACGCCGCAAGCGGTGCGCAAGCTCTTCGAGATGCTGCGGCGGCTCGCGGCGGAAGGCTGCAGCATTCTCTACATCAGCCACAAGCTCGACGAAATCCAGGCGTTGTGCGACACCGCGACGGTGATGCGCGGCGGCCGCGTGACCGGTCATGTGAAGCCGAAGGAAGAAACGCACGCGTCGCTTGCGCAGTTGATGGTCGGTCATTCGCTGCCCGATTACACGCGCCGTGAGCACAAGCCCGGCGACGTGCTGCTCGACGTGAAGCAGTTGTCGGTTGAGAGCGACGATCCGTTCGGCACGTCGCTCGATAACGTGTCGTTCGGCGTGCATGCCGGTGAGATCTTCGGCATCGCGGGCGTGTCGGGCAATGGGCAGGCGGAATTGCTGTCGGCGTTGTCCGGCGAAAAGCGCGGCGCACGTGGTGGCCGTGCCGATGCGGTAACGATCTGCGGCAAGCCGGCGGGGCGTCTGGGCGCGGGCGGCCGGCGCACGCTCGGCTTCGGTTTCGTGCCGGAAGAGCGGCTCGGCCGCGGTGCGGTGCCGGCCATGACGTTGTCGGAAAACGCGTTGCTCACCGCGCATCGTCAGCAGATGGTGAACGCGGGCTGGATCAAGGCCGGCGCGATGCGCGCGTTCGCGAAGCGCTGCATCGACGCATTCGACGTGCGCTGCGGCGGCGCTGAAGCGCTGGCGCAAAGTCTGTCGGGCGGCAATCTGCAGAAATACATCATGGGCCGCGAGATTCTGCAGGCGCCCAAGGTGCTGGTGGTCGCGCAGCCTACGTGGGGCGTCGACGTCGGCGCGGCTGCGTTCATCCGTCAGCAGTTGCTCGATTTGTCCGCACGCGGCGTGGCGATTCTGGTGATCTCCGAAGAACTGGAAGAATTGTTCGACATCTGCGATCGCATCGCGGTGCTCGCACGCGGCAAACTCTCGCCGGTGCGTGCGACGGGCGCGACCAACGCCGAGGAAATCGGCCGCTGGATGGCCGGCCTGTTCGGCGACCGGGAGGGCGCGGCGCCGTCGGCGGAACAGCCGGCGCATGCCTGAGCCGACGCATCACACCAGAACCCGATAAAAGACCCGCTACCCATGATTCTTCCGTATCGACTCGAAGCCCGCACCACGCCCTCGCGCACGATGCAGCTCGCCGTGCCGCTGATCGCCGCGTTGCTCACGCTCGCGATCGGCTTTCTGATCTTCAGCCTGGTCGGCCGCGATCCGTTGCAGGCGATGCACGCCTTTTTCATCGAGCCGCTGTCGAGCGTGAACGGCTGGTCCGAACTGCTGCTGAAGGCGTCGCCGTTGTGCCTGATCGGCCTCGGCCTCGCGATCGGCTATCGCGCCAACGTGTGGAACATCGGCGCGGAAGGGCAGATGCTGCTCGGCGGGATCGCCGCAAGCGGCGTCGCGATCTATTTCGACCAGGCCACCGGCTGGTGGATCCTGCCGACGATGATGATCGCCGGCGTGCTCGGCGGCATGGCGTGGGCCGCGATTCCCGCGCTGCTGAAAAGCCGCTTCAACACCAACGAGATTCTGGTCAGCCTGATGCTCACCTACGTGGCGACGCAACTGCTGATCTATCTGGTGAGCGGCCCGTGGCGCGATCCGCAGGGGATGAATTTTCCGCTCTCCGAAATGTTCAGCGGCGACGCGCTCTATCCGACCTTTTCCGGCGACTGGCACTGGAAATGGCTGCGCGGCACGCGTCTGAACGCATCGGTGTTCGTCACGCTGATCGCGATTCCGTGCGTGTGGCTGTTCATTCGCAAGAGCTTCGCGGGTTACCGGATGAACGTCGGCGGACTCGCGCCGCTTGCCGCGCGCTACGCCGGTTTCTCCGACAAGAAAACCATCTGGACCTCGCTGCTGATCAGCGGCGGTCTCGCGGGGCTCGCCGGGATGGGCGAGATCGCCGGTCCGATCGGGCAGTTGCAGGCCACCTGGTCGCCGGGCTACGGCTTTACCGCGATCATCGTCGTGTTCGTCGGGCGGCTGCATCCGGTCGGCATCGTGCTCGCAAGTCTGCTGATGGCGTTGCTGTACCTCGGCGGCGAAGCGGTGCAGACCTCGATGCAATTGCCGCAGGCGCTCTCCGGCGTATTCCAGGGGCTGTTGCTGTTCTGCCTGCTGGGCGCCGACCTGTTCGTGAATTACCGCGTGCGCCGGCGCTCCGTTGCCGCGCAAGCCCACTGATTTTCGCCGCCGGATCTCCATGGATATTCAACAAGCCAGCGCGCTCACGTCGAGCGCCGTTACCGCCGCGATTCCGCTGATGTTCGCGGGCGCGGGCGAACTCGTTACCGAAAAATCGGGTGTGCTCAACCTGGGCGTCGAAGGCATGATGCTGATGGGCGCCGTAACCGGCTACGCGGTCACCGCCGTGACGGGCAGCCCGTGGCTCGGCGTGCTCGCCGCGATCGGCGCGGGTCTCGCGATGTCGCTGCTGTTCGCGTTCCTCACGCTGACCATGCTCGCCAATCAGGTCGCCACCGGTCTCTCGCTGACGATCTTCGGCATCGGCCTGTCCGCGTATGTCGGCAAGCCCTACACGTCGGCCGCCGTGCGCGCGACGATCGACACGTGGACCATTCCCGGTCTGTCGACAATTCCCGTGATCGGCCCGGCATTCTTCAGTCTCACGCCGCTCGACTATCTCGCGTTCATCATGTTCGCGGTGATCGGCTGGTTCCTGTACCGCACGCGCGCGGGTCTCGTGCTGCGCTCGGTCGGCGAATCGCCGCAGGTCGCGCACTCGGTCGGCTTTCCGGTGGTCGGCGTGCGTTACGGCGCGGTGGCCTTCGGCGGCGGGATGGCGGGTCTCGCCGGCGGCTATTACTCGATCGTCAATCTGCATTTGTGGCAGGAGCAACTGACGTCCGGCCGCGGCTGGATCGCGCTCGCGCTGGTGGTGTTCGCAACGTGGCGGCCGGGGCGTCTGCTGATCGGCGCGTTGCTGTTCGGCGCGGTGACCGGATTGCAGTTCTACGCTCAGGCGATCGGCGTGCCGGTGCCGACGCAATTCCTCGCGATGCTGCCGTATCTCGCCACGGTCGTCGTGCTGGTGCTGATCTCGCGCAATCCGAACACGATTCGCCTGAACGCGCCGGCATCGCTCGGCAAGCCGTTTTTCTCTGCGGGCTAACTGACCTATAGCCGACTCACACTTTCCAATCACCCGATAAACACGACAGGAGAAAACATGAAGAGAAGAAATCTGCTGACCGCTTTCGCGTGGGGCGCGGCCTCGCTCGCGCTCGCCGCGCCGCTCGCACAAAGCGCACAGGCCGCCGATGCGCCGGGCGTCGCGTTCGTCTACCTCGGCAATCCGGGCGATGCCGGCTGGACCTTCGCGCACGACCAGGGTTCGAAGGAAGCCGAAGCGAAGTTCGGCAACAAGATCAAGATCACCCGCATCGAGAACGTGCCCGAATCGGCCGACTCCGAACGCGTATTCCGCGATCTGGCCAATAAAGGCAACAAGATCATCATCGGTTCGAGCTTCGGCTATCAGGACTTCGAACTGAAGGTCGCAAAGGATTTCCCGGACACCGTGTTCCTGCACGCCACCGGCTACAAGAAGGCGCCGAACTTCGGCACGTACGACGTGCGCATGTATCAGGGCGCGTATCTGGCCGGCGTCGCCGCAGGCTATGTGACGAAGACGAACACGCTGGGCTTCGTCGCGTCGGTGCCGATTCCGGAAGTGATCCGCAACATCAATGCGTACACGCTAGGCGCGCGCTCGGTGAATCCGAAGGTTCACACGAAGGTCATCTGGATCAACAGCTGGTTCGATCCGGGCAAGGAAAAGCAGGCCGCTGAAACGCTGATCGGACAGGGCGCCGACGTGCTGTTGCAGAACACCGATTCGAGCGCGACGCTCGCTACTGCATCGGAAAAGCACGTGCATGCGTTCGGCTGGGATTCGGACATGAAGAAGTTCGGTCCTGATGCGCACCTCGGTTCGGTGGTCGCGCATTGGGGCGTGTATTACAACGCGGCGATCCAGCAGGTGCTGGACGGCAAGTGGAAGAACGATCCGGTGTGGTGGGGCATTCCGCAGAAGGCCGTCAACCTGGAAGACCTGAATACGTCGGTGATTCCGGCCGATGCGCAGGCGAAGGTCGCGGCGAAACGCGACGAACTCGCGGGCGGCAAGTGGGACGTGTTCTCGGGTCCGATCAAGGACCAGGGCGGCGCGGTGAAGGTGCCTGCCGGCAAGACGCTGACCGATCCGGAACTGCAGCGCCTGAACTGGTACGTGGAAGGCGTGGACGGGACGCTGCCGAAGTAACGCGGTGAGGGGCGCAGGTGAGTGGCGCAGGCGTGTCGCGCCTGCGCCGTTCGGCCGACGTGCGCTATTCGATGCGCAAACCTACCTTGATGGTCACCTGCCAGTAGGCGACCTTGTCGTCCTCAATCTGGCCTCGCGTTTCCGTCACTTCGAACCAGTGCAGATTACGCAGCGTTTTCGATGCTTTGGCGATCGCGGTGCGCACGGCGTCGTCGATCGATTGGGTCGACGAACCGGTCAGTTCGATCTGCTTGTAGACGTGGTCTGACATGAACTTCCTCCTTTGATCTTCGGTGGTGTGCAAAAAGTATAGGCAATGGATCGGTGCGGAGATTCGTCGCGAGTCTCACGCCGGATGTCGCGCTGCGTCTCGTGCTGTATCTCACGCTGCATCTCGCGCATGAACGAGTCGACACGCACGTCGCGTGCCCGACGTGCGACGGTGGATCGCGGCCGTTATCATGTGCGCGCAACTCAATCCGACATCCGACGAGGTTCGAAAGTGGAAATTGGTTTTTGCGGCCCCGGCCTGATGGGCGCGCCGATGATCCGGCATCTGCTGCGCGCGGGGCATACCGTGCATGTCTGGAACCGCACGCGCGCCAAAGCCGACGCGTTGCTGGCCGACGGCGCGCGGGTGGTCGACACGCCGCGTGAACTCGCCGCGCGTTGCGAGGCCGTGTTGTTGTGCGTCGCGGATGCGGCGGCCGTCGAGGAAACCGTGTTCGGCGAAGCAGGGCTGCTGAGCGGCGCTACGTCCGGTAGCGTGCGGTGGATCGTCGATCATTCCAGCATTCCGCCGGCTGCGACGCGTGCGTTTGCGCAGCGCGCGGCGGCGGTGAAGGCGGCGGGCGGCGGCGCCGCGACGGTCGCAAACGCTGCCAGAGATGCGACCATCACGCAGGATGCCGCGGCGCGCGAAACCGAAAACCCGGCCGGCGTCGGCTGGATCGACGCACCGGTTTCCGGCGGCGTAGCGGGCGCCACGGCCGGCACGCTCGCGATCATGGCGGGCGGCGCCGCGGCGGACGTCGATGCGCTTACGCCGTTGCTCAAGGCCTACGCGGCCCGCGTCACGCATATGGGCGAGGTCGGCGCGGGGCAAACCACCAAGCTGTGCAACCAGACCATCGTCACCGCGACGGTGGCGGCGATCGCCGAGGCCGTCAGCCTCGCGCAGCGCAGCGGCATCGATGCGTCGAAACTGACCGAAGGGCTCGCCGGCGGCTGGGCCGATTCGGTGCTGCTGCAGGTCTTCGTGCCGCGCATGACGCAAGGCGGCCTCGCGCCGATCGGCGCGTTTCGCACCTTCCAGAAAGATGTCGACACGGTCGCCGCGACCGCGTACGAGACCGGCACGCCGATGCCGGTTTCGTCGACGGTGCAGCAGCTGTTGCGGCTCGGCGCGGCGATGGGACTCGCCGACGCCGATCTGTCCGCGTTCATCGACGTGTTGCAGACGCCGCGCGGCCGCTAAAACGCCGGCCTCACCGCCCGCGTGGGTTGAATTCGCGATAACCTGCTAAAATATTGGGTTTTTCGCCGATATCACATTCAAAGGGACGCGCCGTGCTGTCTACCGCCAATATCACCATGCAATTCGGGCCAAAGCCCCTCTTCGAGAATATCTCGGTCAAATTCGGGGGAGGGAACCGCTATGGTCTGATCGGTGCAAACGGCTGCGGCAAATCCACCTTTATGAAGATCCTCGGCAGCGATCTGGAACCGAGCTCCGGCAACGTGATGCTCGAACCGAACGTGCGCCTCGGCAAGCTGCGTCAGGATCAGTTCGCGTACGAAGAGGTGCGCGTGCTCGACGTCGTAATGATGGGCCACGCCGAAATGTGGGCCGCGATGACCGAGCGCGACGCGATCTACGCGAACCCGGACGCCACCGACGACGACTACATGCACGCCGCCGAACTCGAAGCGAAGTTCGCCGAGTACGACGGCTACACGGCCGAAGCGCGCGCGGGCGAACTGCTGCTCGGTATCGGCATCGCGATCGAGGATCACAACGGCCCGATGAGCAACGTGGCGCCGGGCTGGAAACTGCGCGTGCTGCTCGCGCAGGCGCTGTTCTCGAAGCCGGACGTGCTGCTGCTGGACGAACCGACCAACAACCTGGACATCAACTCGATCCGTTGGCTGGAAGACGTGCTCAACCAGTACAACTCGACGATGATCATCATCTCGCACGATCGACACTTCCTGAATCAGGTCTGCACGCACATGGCCGACATGGACTTCGGCACGCTGAAGGTCTATCCGGGCAATTACGACGACTACATGCTGGCGAGCACGCAGGCGCGCGAGCGTCAGCAGAACGCCAACGCGAAGGCGAAGGAACGCGTGGCCGACCTGCAGGACTTCGTGCGCCGCTTCTCGGCGAACAAGTCGAAGGCGCGTCAGGCAACCAGCCGTCTGAAGATGATCGACAAGATCAAGATCGAGGAATTCAAGCCGTCGTCGCGTCAGAACCCGTTCATTCGCTTCGAGTACGAGAAGAAGCTGCACAACATCGCGGTGGTGGCCGAGAATATCTCGAAGAAGTACGAGCGCCAGATTTTCAACGACTTCAGCATCAGCGTGCAGCCGGGCGAGCGCATCGCGATCATCGGCGAAAACGGCGCGGGCAAGACCACGCTGCTGCGCTCGCTGCTGGGCAAGCTCGCGCTGGATCACGGCGCGGTGAAGTGGGCCGAGAACGCGAATGTCGGCTACATGCCGCAGGATACCTACGAAGAGTTTCCGGACGACGTCACGCTGATGGACTGGATCGACGGCTATCGTCAGGAAGGCGACGACGAGCAGATGGTGCGTGGCACGCTCGGCCGTCTGCTGTTCAATGCGGACGACATCCGCAAGTCCGTGAAGGTGCTGTCGGGCGGCGAGAAGGGCCGCATGATCTGGGGCAAGCTGATGCTGGGCCGCCACAACGTGATGCTGATGGACGAGCCGACCAACCACATGGACATGGAGTCGATCGAATCGCTGCAGATCGCGCTCGACAAGTACGACGGCACGCTGATTTTCGTGTCCCACGACCGCGAGTTCGTGAGCGGGCTGGCGAACCGGATCATCGAAGTGCGCACGGATGGCACGTTGAACGATTTCGGTGGGAATTATGAGGACTTCCTGTTGAGCCAGGGCGTGCAGTAAGCCGCATCGGGTTTCGCGGTATCGCGCCGCGCAAGCCACGCAAAGCCCGCTTCTTCGAAGCGGGCTTTTTTCATCACGCAGGGTGCGGCGATTCGCTGCACGTCAACACGCCAACCTGATGACGCGCGTCAACAGACGAGGCGGCCTCACTGCCACCGGGTTCGTTCATTGACCCAGCGCAACCCCAACGCCACCCGAGCCCGGATGATCAGCGCTTCGCCATTCCATCCATCGGGTTGCTCATGCTTACCTCTCACACTTTCGCGCCGCTGGTTATCCGCGGCCGCTCGCTATTGCCGATCGTTCAGGGCGGGATGGGCGTCGGCGTCTCTGCGCATCGGCTTGCCGGCAGCGTCGCCCGCGAAGGCGCGCTCGGTACGATCGCGAGCATCGATCTGCGTCACCATCATCCGGACCTGATCGAGCGCTGCCGCCATACGCCGGATCGCGCCACGCTCGAACAGGCCAATCTGATTGCGTTGGCCCGTGAAATCGACGCCGCCAAAAAGCTCAGCGAAGGCCGCGGGATGATCGCAGTCAACGTGATGAAAGCCGTCAACGCGCAAGCGGACTATGTACGCGTCGCCTGTGAAAGCGGCGCGGCGGCGATCGTGATGGGCGCGGGGCTGCCGCTCGATCTGCCGGACATGACCCGCGACCACGACATCGCGCTGATTCCCATTTTGTCCGATAGCCGCGGCGTTTCGCTGGTGCTGAAAAAGTGGCTGAAGAAGAACCGTTTGCCGGACGCGATCGTGATCGAACATCCGGCGCATGCGGGCGGCCATCTCGGCGTGAGCAACCTTGCCGACATGCACGACGGACGTTTCGATTTTCCCCGCGTGCTCGAAGAACTCGACGCCGTGTTCACGTCGCTCGGCTTGAGCCGCCAAGACGTGCCGCTGATCGTCGCGGGCGGCATCAACAGTCATGCGGCAGTGTGTGAGTGGCTGGGCGCGGGCGCGAACGGCGTGCAACTCGGCACACCGTTTGCCGTCACCGAAGAGGGCGATGCGCATCCGAACTTCAAGCGTGTGCTTGCCGACGCGACGGCCGACGACATCGTCGAATTCGTCAGCGTGACAGGCTTGCCCGCGCGCGCGGTGAAAACCCCGTGGCTCACGCGCTATCTACGCCACGAGAGCCGGATCCGCGCAAAAATCGGCGCGCTCAAGCAGGCTTGTCCGAGCGCGCTCGAATGTCTGAGCGCGTGCGGCCTGCGCGACGGCATCGAAAAGTTCGGTCACTTCTGCATCGACACGCGGCTCGCCGCCGCGTTGCGCGGCGACGTGGCCAACGGCCTGTTCTTCCGCGGCCGTGAAGCGTTGCCGTTCGGCACCGCGATTCGCAGCGTGCACGATCTGCTCGAGTTGCTGCTGACCGGCGCGACGCGACCTGCTGTCGCAGGGCGATGGGCGTTGTCGCTCGGTTGACGCGGGTCAACGCGGCGGCGCGCGAGACCTTCGACAATCCCCGCACGTCAACAAACACTCGGGGAAGCAGATGAAGCATTCGCTAGCAAACACGATCAAGGCCGCTGTCGTCGCGGTGAGCCTGCTGGGCGCGGGCGCTTTTGCGCAGCAGGCGCATGCCGCCGGCGACGACCTGAACGGCATTCACGCCGGCGACGTGCTGGTGCGTTTGCGCGCGATCAGCATCATGCCGAACGTGGACACCACTCATTCATTGTCGGCGTTGAACGTGGGCGTGAACAACGCGATCGTGCCGGAACTGGATCTCACCTACATGATCCGCGACTACCTCGGCGTCGAGCTGATTCTCGGCACGTCGCGTCATCAGCTTACGTCGAGCCTCGGCAATCTCGGCGGCGTGAACGTGTTGCCGCCCACGCTGCTGCTGCAGTATCACTTCAATCACGCGGGGCGGATTCGTCCGTATGTCGGCGCGGGTATCAACTACACGCTGTTTTATAACAACGGTCTGAACGCAGGCGGCCAGCCGATCGGGATCACCAATCACAGTTTCGGCCCGGCGTTGCAGGCGGGTGTCGACGTGCAGGTCACCAAATCGCTGTTCGTCAACGCGGATATCAAGAAGATCTGGATGCACACGGACGCGTCGCTTGGTGGAGCGCCGCTCGGGCGGCTGAGCATCGATCCGGTGGTGGTGGGGTTGGGCGTCGGTATGCGGTTCTGAAGCAGCGGTTCTGAAGCAACGCTGCGGTAACGCGCCAGCAACGCAAAACGCCGGACATGCCGGCGTTTTTTTATGCAACGAAGCGCAGCGACTACAGCTTGTCGTACTTGAAGCGCATCGCGGTGCCGTCCTGCTCGATGCGAACCCACACGGCGCGCTTTTCCTCTTCGCTCAGGAAGACCCAGTTGGACACTTCGGCAGCGGTGCGGCCGCAGCCTTTGCAGACGTCGTCGAACAGCGTGGAACAGACGCCGATGCACGGGCTGTCGGGGAGATCGTGGAGATTCGAAGCCATCGGAAACCTTGGGGCGGAGAAGCGGAGTTCCGCTATGTTAGCCGATGCGGCGAGCGCGCCGCGCCGTGGCGCGCTCGCGGGCCTGGTTCGACGGATGGTTGGCAGGATTCGCGACATCGTCCACCGTGCCCAAACTCGACGACCTCAGCGTGAGATGCTGTAGCCGATCCGCGCCATCCAGTGCTGCCGGTTGTTGTAGTCGAGCAGATCCTCGCCATAGCCGTTGAAATAGCCGACCCAGAGATAGCCGCCCCACGCGCTGCCGAGAATTTTGGCGAGCGGATAGGTGAACTGTGTGTCCACGCTGCCGTACCAGTGCTTGGTGCCTTTGCGTACTGTGGTCGCGAGTTGCCAGCCGTCGGGGCTGCCGTACTTGACGAGCAGATCGACGTAGCCGCGATAGTCCGCGATATCGGGGTTGTTGCTCGTACCCAGGTAGTAATAGATTTTCGGCGACACGGTCAGGTGGTTGGCCGTCAGATCGCCGAACTCCCACGTCGGACGGATAAACGGCATGTTGATGCTGCGCGAGTCCGTGCCGCCTTTGCCGTTCGATTCATGCGCGACGCCCGCGGCGAATCCCATCCGCGTGAAAAACGGGCTGGTCCAGCCGGTGTCCGGCACGTAATAGAACAGTTGCGGACTGTAGGTCGTGTCGCGGAACGGCCGCGAATCGGCGGACAGATCCCAGATCGAGGTTTGCGTGTACGCGAAGTAGAGGTTGTCGACGAAACCCTTCGAGCGCAGATCGTCCGGAATCCGCAGCCGGTATTTGAAGCTCAGTTGCAGCCGCGCATTCGTGTCGCCGTTGCGGCCGGCGGCGATATACATCGGCTCGTAGTAGGACAGATGCGACAGCACGCCGCGTCCGGTGGTGGCGAGCGAGTCGCCGGGCGGCGCCATCGCGTCCCCGGTCGGACCGTTGACGACGGTACTCGCCGCGGCCACCTGCGCGGGCGTCGTGGCCTGGCTTTCGGCATGCTCGGCCTGAACCACCGCGTCCTGCTGTTTGCCGCGGTTGATCGCCACCAGCGCCGGCGATGCATCGAAACCGACCGGGTCGATTCGCACCTCGCCGCGCGCCGATTCCGGCCACGGTGCCGAGAAGCGCACTTTGCGGAATTGACCCGGTCGCAGATGCAAGGTGTTCGGCACACCGGCTTCGCGTATGAGCTCGAGCGGCTGCGCGGCCTGCTCGCCGCTGCTCAGGCTCACGTGCAGGCTCGGCGGCACGGTGATGGTGAGCGGTTTGGCGTCGTCGGCGGAATAGAGGATCGTGATCTGCAGCGGCTCGTTGGCGGCGGCGACGCGCGGCGGTTGCAGCATCGCGGTGGTCGCATAAGCTTCGCCGTGCAACACCGAGATCGCGACTAACGTGGCCAGTTGGGCCGCGCGCGCGGCGCGCAGTGGCTTGTGATGGGATGAGGTCGGAGGACTGGTGAAGCGGGCAAGCGAAGCGTGAAAGCGCATGGGCGAGTGTCTATCCAGGTAGCAGGGAAGCGGGCGGAACGGCACGGCGGGCGTCGCGTAGGACGCACGCACCGGCGTACCGGATCGAACGCAAAAATTGCAAAAAATGGCACAAAAACGGCTGCCGAACGATGACGCGAGGCAGCCGCGAACGCTGGATTGCCGCTGGCAGCGCGTCCCACAAAGCGCCGCCGCAAGTCTCAGAGAATACTTACAAAATCACTTCATCTCCAGATCGCATCCATACCGCATCAGCCGCTGGACACCCGTTGCCGCACCATCTCGCTCGCGCCCAGCAGCTGGTTCGAGCCATGCTGGCCGAACAGCGCGGCCGCGAAGAGCGCCGGGCCGATCGCCAGCGCACGTGTTCGCAAACGATGTGCCCGATAGCGGGCACGGCGAACGGTGCTCAACGTCGAGCCTTGCGCTACCCGTGTTTTTTTCGGGTAGACACGGGCTGATAACCCGCTAAAATTGCGGCCAATTTTGTAGCGGTACGGCTTGAGCTGTACCGTTGGCGCGACATCCGGGCATTTTTTTTGGAGCGCGCAATATTTAGTGGTAGTTTTCGGATTTTTCAGGGGAGCCGTGCGCAGCGTGCGGCGGCGTAGGTGACGATAGCCGGCTCGGGTCGGTCTGGTTCGGAGAACGGGATGAAAAAACAGGTAGTAGTGCGGGTAGCGGCGCTGGTTTTGTGCGCGACGCCCTGGTTGACGGCCGCGGCGAAAGATACGCAGTTGAACGTGTACAACTGGTCCGATTACATCGCCAAGGACACCATTCCGAACTTCACCAGGCAGACCGGCGTTCAGGTCAAATACGACAACTACGACAGCGACGACACGCTGCAAGCCAAACTCCTCACCGGCAACTCCGGCTACGACATCGTCGTGCCGACCAGCAACTACGCCGGCAAGCAGATCGCCGCCGGCATCTTCGCGCCGCTCGACAAATCGAAGCTGCCGAACCTGAAGTACCTCGACCCGTCGCTGATGGCGCTCGTGGCCGGCGCCGATCCGGGCAACAAGTTTTCGGTGCCCTGGGCCTACGGCACGACCGGGCTCGGCTACAACGTCACCAAGGCGCAACAGATCCTCGGCAAGAACGTGCCGCTCGATAGCTGGGACGTCCTCTTCAAGCCGGAAAACATCTCGAAGCTGAAAGCGTGCGGCGTGTCCGTGCTCGACGCACCGGACCAGATGTTCGCCGCCGCGCTGCACTACATCGGTCGCGATCCGATGAGCACGAACCCGGCCGACTACCGCGCCGCGCTCGACATGATGAAGAAGATCCGCCCGTACATCACGCAGTTCAACTCGTCGGGCTACATCAACGACCTGGTCGGCGGCGACGTGTGCTTCGCGTACGGCTGGTCTGGCGACGTCGTGATCGCCAAGCATCGCACGCTCGAAGCGAAGAAGCCGTACAAGGTCGAGTACTACATTCCGAAGGGCGGCGCCCCGGTATGGTTCGACGTGATGGCGATTCCGAAAGACGCGAAGAACAAGGAAGCCGCGCTCGAGTGGATCAACTACATCGAAACGCCGCAGGTTCACGCCGCGATCACCAACGCCGTCTACTACCCGAGCGCGAACCTCGAAGCGCGCAAGTACGTGGACAAGGACGTGGCGAACGACCCGGCCGTCTATCCGCCGCCTGAAGTCATCAAGACGCTGTTCCTGCTGAAGCCGCTGCCGCCGGAAATCCAGCGGCTGCAAACGCGGCTGTGGACTGAATTCAAGTCCGGCCGCTGATCCGCGGCCAGAGTGAACGGGTCAGCATCATCATGAAGCCCTCGGTGTCCACCGGGGGCTTTGTTCGTCAAACGCCGGAGTAATGCATTGTGATGAGTAGTGACCAGTCGGGCGCGCTGACAGGCGCCGCCGCGCCGTCCGCGGACCAGAACGCCGTGGCGGGCGACGCCGCGGACAATTTCGTGCAGATCGTCGACGTCGTGAAGAAGTTCGGCGACACCGCAGCGGTCAAGGGCGTGAATCTTTCGGTGAAGAAGGGCGAGCTGTTCGCGCTGCTCGGCAGTTCCGGCTGCGGCAAGTCGACGCTGCTGCGCATGCTCGCGGGGCTCGAATCCGTGACCTCGGGCAAGATCCTGATCGACGGCGAAGACCTCGCGCAGTTGCCGCCGTATCGCCGCCCCACCAACATGATGTTCCAGTCGTATGCGCTATTTCCGCACATGACGGTCGAGGCCAACGTCGCGTTTGGCCTGAAGCAGGAGGGCGTCGCGAAGGCCGAGTTGCAGGAGCGCGTGCATCACACGCTCGAACTCGTGCAGATGGCGCGCTTCGCGAAGCGCAAGCCGAACCAGTTGTCAGGCGGGCAGCAGCAGCGGGTGGCACTCGCGCGCTCTCTGGTCAAGCGGCCCAAACTGCTGCTGCTCGACGAACCGATGTCCGCGCTCGACAAGCAGATCCGTCAGCGCACGCAGATCGAACTCGTCAACATTCTCGACAAGGTCGGCGTGACCTGCATCATGGTCACGCACGACCAGGAAGAAGCGATGACGATGGCGGGGCGCCTCGCGGTGATGAGCGAGGGCGAGATCGTTCAGCTCGGCACGCCGCACGAAGTGTACGAATATCCGAACAGCCGCTTCTCGGCGGAGTTCATCGGCTCGACCAATCTGTTCGAAGGTCATACGGTCGAAGACGAGCCCGATCACGTGTTCATCGAAACGCCGGATCTGCCGGTGCGTTTGTATGTGAATCACGGCATTACCGGGCCGCTCGGCATGCCGGTGACGATCTCGGTGCGGCCCGAACGTATCGCGCTCACGCGCAAGCCGCCTGAAGGCACATACAACTGGGGCAAGGGCGTCGTCACGAATATCGCGTACATGGGCGGCTATTCGCTGTATCACGTGAAGCTCGACGCCGGCAAGACGGTGATCGCGAACGTGACGAGCCTCGCGTTGACCGAGATCGATCCGCCCACCTGGGGCGACGAAGTGTACGTGCGCTGGAGCGCATCGGCCGGCATGGTGCTGACGTCATGAAGCGCTCGCTCGGTTCTTTCGCGTCGTGGCCGGTGCGCCGTTTCAACCTGACCGGTCGCACCGCGGTGGTGGCCGGCCCGTTCGTCTGGCTGCTGCTGTTTTTCCTCGTGCCGTTCCTGCTGGTCGTGAAGATCAGCTTCGCCGATTTGCAGCTCGGCATTCCGCCTTATACGGAGCTCACCCGTTTCGCCGACGGCGCGATTCACATCACGCTCGATCTGTCGCATTACGCTTTTCTGCTGACCGACAGCCTGTATTTCGCGACCTACGTGAATTCGGTGGTGGTGGCCGCGATCTCCACGTTACTGTGTCTGCTGATCGGTTATCCGATGGCGTATTACATCGCGCGCTCGAATCCCGCGAGCCGTAATCTGCTGATGATGGCGGTCATGCTGCCTTTCTGGACCTCGTTCCTGATTCGCGTGTATGCGTGGATCGGGATTCTGAAAAACAACGGTCTGCTGAATAATTTCCTGATGTCGATCGGGCTGATCCATTCGCCGATCGAGCTGTATCACACCAATACCGCGGTTTATATCGGCATGGTGTATTCGTACCTGCCGTTTCTCGTGATGCCGCTGTACGCGCATCTGGTGAAGATGGACATGACGCTGCTGGAAGCCGCGTACGACCTCGGCGCAAAACCGTGGAAGGCGTTCTGGCAGATCACGTTGCCGCTGTCGAAGAACGGCATCATCGCCGGCTGTCTGCTGGTGTTCATTCCGGCGGTGGGCGAATACGTGATTCCTGAACTGCTCGGCGGCGCGAACACGCTGATGATCGGCCGCGTGATGTGGAACGAGTTCTTCGACAACGCCGATTGGCCGATGGCGTCCGCCGTCACGTGTGCGATGGTGTTGCTGCTGCTGGTGCCGATGGCGTTTTTCCAGCGCGCGCAGGCGAAGGCGATGGAGGAAGGGCGTCAATGAAACCGAACCGGATTTTGCAGTTCGTGGCGTTGGGCATCGGCTTCCTGTTTCTCTACATTCCGATCGTGAGCCTGATTGTGTATTCGTTCAACGAATCGCAACTGGTGACGGTGTGGACGCGCTTCTCGACGCGCTGGTATGCGGCGCTGCTGCAGGACGACGAACTGATCGCTGCGGCGTGGCTGTCGTTGCGGGTGGCGTTGCTGACCGCGTTCGCGTCTGTGATCATCGGCACGTGGGCCGGTTTCGTGCTCGCACGCATGGGCCGTTTTCGCGGCTTCACGCTGTATACCGGCATGATCAACGCGCCGCTGGTGATTCCCGAAGTGATTCAGGGCATTTCGCTGCTGCTGCTCTTTATCGAAATGGCGAAGTTGCTCGGCTGGCCTGCCGGTCGTGGCATTTTCACGATCTGGATCGGGCACGTGATGCTGTGCATTTCCTACGTGGCGATCATCGTGCAGTCGCGGGTGAAGGAGTTGCATCCTTCGCTGGAAGAGGCCGCGCTCGATCTCGGCGCGACGCCGCTGCGGGTGTTCTTCTTCATCACGCTGCCGTTGATTTCGCAAGCGCTCGTATCGGGATGGTTGCTGTCGTTCACGCTGTCGATCGACGATCTGGTGCTGTCGGCGTTCCTGTCCGGGCCTGGATCGACGACGTTGCCGCTGGTGGTGTTCTCGCGCGTTCGGCTGGGTTTGAATCCCGAGATGAATGCGTTGGCGACGCTGTTTATTGCCGTGGTGACGGTGGGC
Organism: Paraburkholderia xenovorans; assembly: GCF_046030735.1. GTDB lineage: Bacteria > Pseudomonadota > Gammaproteobacteria > Burkholderiales > Burkholderiaceae > Paraburkholderia > Paraburkholderia xenovorans_A. The sequence continues at coordinate 17,237 of NZ_JAQQBV010000044.1, read as the reverse complement.
GTGGTGGTGGCGAATTACGTGATGCAGAGGAACGAGAGGAAGAGGGTGGCGTCGGCTGTTTAGTTCCGCTCAATGGAGCCGTCGGGTTCCATTGAGCGGCTGCAAGTCCTGGAGTCAGAACGCAATATAAGGACCGGTGCCGGCAGGTGTTTGGGCTCCGTCCAGTGCGAAGAAAACCGGGCGGCCCATGAAGAATGGCAAGCCTAACAAAGTGACACCGGGGTCGGGAGTATTTGTTCCGCCGGGAGGTCCGGATAGAAAAAGATTGACCGCCGAATTGGGGTAAGTCGCCTTGTATTGGTTCGGGTCCTGAAAATTCATTGTGAACGGGGCGCCCGATTTAGCATTGCCTGACGCATTGACTAACTGAATGGTCGCGCTCGAGGCGCTGCAATAATATTTATCGCTCAGTCCGGGCACGTCGCACTCAGCGAGATTTCCACCGCCGTTGTAGAACACGCCGGTAGAGCCTGTGTCGAAGCCCATATAGACGGGCTGGCCGTTGACGACAGCGAGTACAGAACTGTTCTCGTCCAACGGATGAACAATGGCACTGCCGAGCTGATTATTGCTTCTGGTGCCGATTCCAAAAACCAGCTTTCCCGTAAGGGTCGCAGCCCCCTCTTGAGCTTGGGGGAGTGAGATCAGTATTCCGTTGTTATCCGTATCGAACACGCTGACTGGATTGTGAATCTGCTCCGCAATCGGCTGAGTGATGCCGCTGCAAGCTGTGCCGGCGCATGAAAAATAGACTCCGGTAGGAGCGGTTGCAGGACTGGCGCAATCAGCGCAGTCAGCCGATCCGGTGATACCCAGAATGCCATTGGCTTGGGCCACACTTCGAGTTACGGCAACACCCTGGCTTGAACATGATGCGGGAACGTTCGGCACCGCTGCGTCGTTGATTATATGGACCGTGGCGTTACGGGCGCGCTCGATACCGAGTTTGATGTCCATTTTGCGGATTGCACCCCACGTATAGCCGGATCCGAATCCGGCGCACTCGGCTACGTTGGCTCCGGTCGGGTCTTTTGCCGTATCGTAAATGCTCGGGTCTTTGAGCGCCGAGGCAAACAGACGTAGCCCGGTCGACCTTGAGTCGAGCAGCACATGATCGATCGTTTCGCAATTCGTCGAATCTGGCTGGCAGATCGTAACGCTCACGTAGGGCACATTGGTTGCGTTTCCCAGCGGCCCTTTGTCGACTACGACGGGGATCGAGTTATCGAGCGCGAGTGGTGCGAGTGATGGTGTCGACGACGCGGGCGATGTGCCGGCGTTCTTGTCGATGCTGCCTCCACACCCGTAGAGCGCGGTGGCGATGCACACAACCAGAAGGTAAAACCCGATGATCTTCTTCATTGGTTCCAGCGAAAATTGTGGCGGAAAACCAATGCTATCTTTCGTCGGCTCTTCGAACTGTCGATTTATCTTTTGAATTGTCGATAATTTGTCTAAGGTATCCGAATCATTCAAACCTTATAAGCCAGCCGGACCGCACCCCAATGCCGGCCACCGACAAAGACCGGCGCGGACGCGTCCTTCATCAACACGAACTGGCCGCCGCCCATATCGCGCCGGTACGTCTGCAACAGAAAGCGCTTGGTGTGCGACGCCGCGGCGATCCCGGTGCGGTCGCCGAAGATGCGCCGGTTGCGGCAATTCGCCGTGTTCCACGCAACGTCGTCGCGCTGCGGCAACGAGAACTTGAGGTTGTGAGTCGGCAGATAACCCCGTGTATCGACAGCGGCACAAAAAGCGACGCGTGGATCGAGATCGAGCAGCGGTTCCTGAATGGCCGGCAACACACGATCTGTGAAAGCGGTAAAGCGGGTCACGAACTGCGCCGGATTGCTGCCGGCAACTGCCACGTACTGCTGATCGAATAGATCGTCGAGTGACATCTCGCCTCGCGCCACCGCCGCTTCGAATACCTTGCTGACCGCCGCGGCCGTTCTTTGCACCGCGTCGATGAAGCGGGTATCCGCGGTTTCGACGCCCGTCGCCGCTGTCAGTTCGATCAGCGTTTCCGATACGCCGAGCAGGTTGCCCAATCGATCCTTGGCCTGCACGAAGTTCTCGCTCGAACTCTCGACGCCGCTCGCTATTTCCAGCACCTGCGCTTCCAGTCCGTCGCACTGCGTTTCGATTTCGCCGGTCAACGCCGCGATCTGGCCCGCTTCGTTGTTGAGTTGCGCGATCGCGTCGCCCGTCGCGTGTACGACGTCGCCGATCTTGCGCGTGCCCTCGCGGACCCGATGCGCACGCGCGGTGTTCAACGAACCTTCGCTGATCAATTGTTCAGTCTGCCGGGTCAGTTGTGCGAGCGTCGTCTCGATCTGGCCGGTGGCCTGCGCGGTTTTCGCCGACAGGTTCTTCACCTCGGCGGCGACCACCGCGAAACTTTTGCCGGAATCGCCCGCGCGCGCGGCTTCGATCGCGGCGTTGAGCGCTAGCAGATGCGTCTGCCGGGCGATCAGCGAGATTTCCCCGGAGACATTGCTCACATGCGTCAACGCGCTGCGCAGCGCGGCGATCTGGCTCTCGATCACGGTCACGCCTTCCACCAGCCCGTGGATGTCGGCGAGCGACGCTTCCAGTGTGTGCTGCGAGTCCTGCACGCCGGTCGCGGCTTCGGCCGAGACGCTGCGCATTTCGCGCGCGGCTGCGGCGATCCGGTGATTGCCGGCGAGCGTCTGCGCGGCCGATTCGCGCAACGCGCGGCATACCTGTGCCTGATGTTGCACGCGTGCGGCGACTTCTTCGACGTGGCCCGATACGTCGCAGATCTCGATACCCAGTTTGCCCGCTTGCGCGGCAATATCGCCGACGACCGTCTGCGTACGGCCGGCCCGGCGAAAGCTGAAGCGCGTCATCGACGTCTCCTTGAAAGCGCGATTGGCGCGGTCATCCGGCCTGGATGCCGCGTCTTATCGATGCGTTTACGGCAAGCTTGCAGAAGACTTGATGCGGGGTATCCCGGAGTAGAACGCGCGTTCTACTGCGGCAGGTGGTTATCATGTGCGCTCGGTTTGCGGGCCGCAGATGCAAACCGCAGATGCAAACCGTAGCGTCGGTTCCCGCAGTCAACCCCTTCATCGCCGGCATTCCATGATCGACTCCTTCGCGCGCGTTTCGAGCTGGCAACAGCTCTATCACCTGTGGGAGCTGATCGTGATGCTCGGCAAGTTTCTGTGGGGATTGCTGCGGCTGCTAGGCGGCGGCTGAGCCCAGAAACGCGCGCAGATCCGTCATCACGCGCTCGGGCGCTTCCTCCATTGGAATGTGGCCGAGTCCCGGATACATCACCGAAGTCGCACCCGGAATGCGGCTTGCGAACTCGGCCGCGTGCGCGGTCGGTATCCAGTGGTCTTTCGCGCCCCACAGCACGAGCGAGGGCACGGTAAGCGTTGTCAGCACGTCGGTGTCGACTTCCTTGAAGTCGAGCGTCGGCACCATCTTGCCGATTGCCTCGCGTGTGCCTTCGCCGTGGAAGAACTCGACGTAGCGCCTGAGCGTCACCGCGTCGATCTTGCGCGGATCGCCATACACGTTGCGCACCGCGCTTTTGATGATGGCCTCCGGCAGCCACCACGGCGAACTCATGCGCACCAGCGCGCTGTTGAAGAGGCCGATGTAGATCGGCAGCTTCATCGGAAAGCCCGCCGAGTCGATCAGCACCAGCCGTTCGACGGCCTCGCGATGACGCACCGCGTAGTCCCAGGAGATCAGTCCGCCGAGCGAATTGCCGATCAACGTCGCGCGCGCGATGCCGAGCGCCTGCATGAAGGTGTCGATAAAACGGCGGTACGTGGGCAGGTTCATCGTTTCGATTGCGCCGGACACCGAGCGCAACGGTCCGGTCACGCCGAACGGCGGCAGATCGAGACGAATCACGCGATGCTCGCGCTTGAGTTCGTCGGCGACCCGGTTCCACGTATGCAGCGACGATGCAAAGCCGTGAATCATCACGATCGTGTCGCCCTGGCCTTCGTCGACGTAATGCACGTCGGCGCCCATGATCCTGACGAACTTCGAGCCGGCCTGCGTGTAACGCCGCTGCAAGTCCGCACGCGCGACGCTGGTGATGCCGAGGCGCGCGGCGAGCGAGCGCGGCGGCAACGGCGCGTGAGACGCGAGTGAGGTGGATTCGATGCTTGTCATCGTGTTTGTCTCCTTTGGTTTTTTTCTTGCCTCAGCCGCCTCGCGCGTCAACGCGCGAAACGATACTCGCGCGCCCGCACGCGCCGGGTGCGCTTGCGAAAGCTGAACGTGAAGCCCGGCCACAATGCGGTGACCTTGCCGCTCTTCGTCTGATACCAGCTATGGCAGCCGCTGACCCACACCGAGTGCTGCATGTCTTTCTGCAAACGCGCGTTGAACTCGCGCTGGACGTCGGCGCGCAGATTCATCGTGCGCGCTTTGCGGCGGCGCAGTTCGCGTAGACAATCGCCGATGTACTGCACCTGCGACTCGATCATGTAGATCATCGAGTTGTGGCCGAGTCCGGTGTTCGGGCCGACGATCATGAAGAAGTTCGGGAAGTCGGCGACGCTGGTGCCGAGATACGCCTCGGGACCGTCGCGCAGCCACATTTCGCCGAGATCCGCGCCCGCGATGCCGGTCACCTCGAACGGTGCGCGCACGTCGTTGACCTGGAAGCCGGTGCCGCAAATGATCGTGTCGGCGGCATGATGCGCGCCGTCTTCCGTCACGATGCCGTCCGCGACGATTTCGCGGATGCCTGTGGTCACCACGTCGACATTCGGCTGGCTGAGAGCCGGGTAGTAGTCGCTCGACAGCAGCACGCGCTTGCAGCCGAGCCGGTGGTTCGGCGTTAGCGTCGCGCGCAGTGCCGGGTCTTTTACGCGCCGCTCGAGGTAGCTCAGGCCGAACTTCATCGGCAGCTTCATCAGCTTCGGATTGACGACGAACGCGATCGCGCGCGCTTCGAGTTGCCAGTAGATCGCGTTGCGCACGAAGCGCTGCGTGAACGGCAGATGGCGGAACAGCCACTGCGCGCGCGGACCGACCGGCTTGTCGGGCTTCGGCATGATCCACGGCGCGGTGCGCTGGAACAGATCGAGATGCGCGACGCGCGGCTGGATTTGCGGCACGAACTGGATCGCGCTCGCGCCGGTGCCGATCACCGCAACACGTTTGCCTTCGAGCGGATACGCATGGTCCCAGCGCGCGGAATGAAACAGCTTGCCTTCGAAGCGTTCGAGCCCGGCGATCTGCGGCATCGCCGGCCGCGATAGCGGGCCGCTCGCGGCAATCACCACGTCGGCCTCGATAGGCTCGCGCGTGCCGTTCGCGTCGATTTCGACCTGCCAGAACTGCCGCGTTTCGTCGAAACGCGCGGCCACCACTTTCGCATTGCAGCGAATGAAACGCTCGACGCCGTACTTGCGCGCGCAATGCTTCAGGTACGCGAAGATCTCAGCCTGTCCGCCGAACGCGCGCGACCACGTGGGATTCGGCTCGAACGAAAACGAATAGAGGTGAGAGGGCACGTCGCAAGCGGCGCCTGGGTACGTGTTGTCGCGCCAGGTGCCGCCGATATCGCCGGCTGCCTCGTACACCGTGAACGACGTGATGCCCATCCGCAGAAGACGGATAGCCATGCCGATGCCCGCAAAACCGCTGCCGATGATGGCAATGCGCGGCGCAAATGAAGCGGCTGAATCGGCTGAATCGGCGAACGAGGTCGGCGTCACTACGGGTCTCCGGATAAGGCGTGATGGACTGTCTACATATGTCTACTGACGCATAACGCGCAGGGTAGACAACTGTACACTTCACGTCAAGATCGTTTAGAGTACGGCTATTAAACGCTCACACCGCGCTCCGATTCAAGACGCTGAAACTCCATGAACCCCGCCTCCGAGCCGATACCCGATGCCATCGTCGAATTGCCGCCCGGCAAGCGCAAGCTGATCGAAGCCGCGCTGCGTTTGACGGCGGGCGGCCGTAGTTTTGCGAGCCTCGGTTTGCGCGAACTGGCGCGCGAGGCCGGCTTGAATCCGAACACGTTCTACCGCCATTTCGACACGCTCGACGATCTCGCGCGTGAAGCGGTCGAATCGGTGAGTCGCCGCCTGCGGCCGATGCTGCGGCGTGAGCGCTGGCTGGCCGCGCACGACGAACCGCAAAGCGTGCCGCGCCGCGCGTGCGTGGCGTTCTTCGCGTTCGCGCTGGAAAATCGTGCGGCTTTCATGAGCGGGCTGGCCGAGTATCACGGCACGTCGCCGGCGCTGCGCGACGCGGTGCGCGCGAATCTGCACGAGGTGTCGGCGGAAATGGCGGACGACGTCGTGCAACTGCAATTGATGCCGACGCTCGCCCGCGCAACCGTCGACGAAATCTGCACGCAGATCGTGCTGCAACTGTTTCATCTCGCGGCTGAGTATGTCGACGGCGAAGCCGAGCGGCGCGATGCGCTGATCGGTTATGCGGAGCGTTTTGTCGTCAGGCTGTTTGCGGGGGCGTCGTTGCTTGCGCAAACTGAAGCGGCGACGGCGCTCAGGTAGCGGCAACGTTGCGACAGCATAAAAAAACAGGCTCCTTTGCGTGAAAGGAGCCTGTTTTCGTGGTGCGGCTCACGTATCGATCAGGTGCGCCGTAAGCCGTGGCCGTGCATCGCGTGCCTCGCGCGTCAGGTGTCGCTCCAGCCGCCGGAGTCGTCGTTGCTGCCCATATCGACGCCGCCGCCGCTGTTGTCGTTCCAGTCATTCGAGCCCTGGCCGAAGTCGAGTCCGCCGCTGTCGTTTCCACCGTCGTTGCCGCGGCGGCGCGTTTCATCGTCGACGATCACGTCGCGTTCGACCACGCGCTCACGCCCCGAATTCAACGCTTCGCCGAGCAGCACGCCGGTCAGCAGGCCGCCCATGCCGCCGCCGAATCCACCGCCGCCTTGCTGGACGATCACCTGAGGCTGCTGCTGATACGGTCCCTGTTGCGGATAAGGCGCTAGCGGCGGATTGCCGAAACGCTCGGCTTCCTGCGCATACGGCGACTGTTGCGAGGCGGGCGCCGCGGCCGCATACGGATCGGGCCTGCCGTCGGCGCGAGCGCGCAGGCTGGCGATCCGCTGCTCCAGTTCGTCGAGCGAATAGGGCGGCACCGGGTTCTTGCTGTTCGTGAGCGTTTCCATCAGCCCGCGTACTTTGTCTTCGGTCGCTTCGACTTCTTTTTCGAGCGCTTCATGACCTTGCGCGGTGGACAACTTCACGTCGAGTTTCAGCGAACGCACCGCGTTGAGCATGTCGGTTGCGCGCTTGAGTTGCGTGCGCCGTTCATCGTCGACGCGCGTGTCGTCTTGCGAGCGGGCGCGGCGCAGCGTCCAGCGCAACACCAGCGCAACCACGCCGATCACGAGGATGATGCCGATCCACAAGCCGATGCCAGGACCATGCCGCTGCGGTGCCTGCGAGACCATTGCCGATTGCTGCTGAACGGCCGGCGCATTCTGCTGCACGAACGGATTGGGCGCGCGGCTCGTGGTATTGCCGCCTGCGCCGCCGGCCCGTTCCGCGTCCTTGCGGATGCGCGCTTCGGTCTGCGCGAAGCGGGTGGGGTCGGTGAAGCGGATTTGCGGATCGAGCGTCTTCGCCTGTTGGACCTGCGCGAGCGCGTCGGCATAACGGCCCTCGCGATCGAGCACCTGGCTGTACAGGTAGTGCGCGCGAGCGTTGTTCGGATGGGCCTGCAGGACTTCGCTCAAACCGGCATCGGCCTGCTGCCAGTTACCCTGCGACATCGCGGATTCGATTTGCTGCACGGTCGGCACGGCGAACGCCGCGGCCGACACGAACAGCAGGGAAGCGAATGCGCTTGCGAGAAATTTTTTCATATACGGACCGGGCGCGAGCGCCCGTCTCCTTGGCAATCGATTCCGGCGCTCAGTGAATGAACGCGACTTGCTTGCGCAATTACGACGCCGGCGTATTGATCTGCTTCTTCAGCGCTTCGAGTCGATCGTCGACAGACGGGCCGCGGTTCAGATCGGCGAGCTTGTCGTCGAGTGCCTTGCCGCTCTTCACGTCCGCCGAGTTCAGGCGTGCGTCGGAACGTGCATTCGACAGCGCAACCTTGTCTTCCAGCTTCTGGAAGTCTTCGGACAGATTCTTGCCGCCGATGCCGCCCAGCGCCGTGGCCGCCACGTCCTTCGCCTGCGCGATCTGCTGTTTGGCTTGCAGGATGTTCGAGCGTGCGTTCAGGTCGTTACGGCGCGTACGCATGTCTTCGATCTGGCTCTTCAACTGCGCAACCGACGGCTCCAGCGTAGTCAGTTCCTTCGCGAGTGCATCGCGTTCGGCTTCGGCGGTAGCTTGCGCGCCGAGTGCTTCGCGGGCCAGCGTTTCGTCGCCCGATTGCAGCGCGCGCCGTGCGCCGTCTTCGTATTTCTTCGCCTTGTCCGCGGCGACGTCGCGCTTGCTTTGCTGCGTGGCGACTTGTGCCTGAATCTCGATCAGCGAGTTTTCCGCTTTGGCGATGCTCTCGTCGAGTTCGCGCACGATCTGGCGCGAGTCGCGCGACGGGTCTTGCACCGAATCGGCTGCATCGTTCAGGAGACCTTTAAGCGTCCGCGAAATGCTGTCAAAAAGCGACATGAAAACCTCCAAAGAATGTAATCGGCGCTGAAGAATCCCCGCGCGCTCAACTGAGTTCCACTGCTACTGTACGCCGCCCCGCGCAAAGCTGCGCAGTGGCGGTCCGGAGTTCGGGGCGCATACGCCGATTGCAATACCGGCCCTGCAAATTGTTCGTTTTCGCAAGCGAGCGATGCAAACGGCTCCGGCTGTCAAAACACTTACGCGCCATTCAGCAGATCGCGGATATTACACCACGCAGTCTCTTAAAAACGCCTTAAAGGGCAGCATGAGCGACGTGCGAACTGTGCGCGTAATGCGTGTCGCGCGGATGAACGGCAAGTGCGCAAACGTGCATACGAGACGGCGATCTCCAGCAGGGATGGCTGCTTGTGCCGGCCGGATAGCGAAAGGCCGGCACGCTCGCGAGTGACGACTGATTTCTCATCACGCGAAGCGGCCGCCTTCGGCGCTCGGATCGCTTTGCGCGCCGTCTTCGTCCTGTGCGCTGTCGAGGCGTGGGCGCTTGAACACGCTGCTGCGCAACGGCGTTTCGTTTTCTGTCTGCTCAGGCGAGGATTGCGCCACGGCGGCGGCTTTCGCGGCCGCGACGCGAGCGACGGCTTCGGCTGCCGCCACGGCTTCTTCGTCGGCGTCGGCGGCTAGCGCGGCGAGCACGTCGGCGGGCAGCAAGGGCGCGGGATCGGTCGCGGCCGCGCGCGGTAGCGGGTTATGCGTTGCTGCGCCGGCAGCAGGTTTTTGCTGTGCGCGCGCCGCGGCTGAGTGGTTGTCTGTGGAGGCCGGATTTTCGGCTTCGTCGCGAGTCTGTAAAAGCGGGGGTTGCGCGGCGCGCGCGTGGCGGGTGCCGCGCGCCACGCGCTGTAACGCGGCGTCGAGCGCATCCGGTGCGCGCGGCGCACGCAGGCGGTCGACGATGCTCGCCGCTTTCACCTGTTCGCTGGTCGCGCCGAAGCTCAACACCGCGCGCCGCATCAGCTCGCTGACGCTAATGCCCAGGTTCTCGGCGGTGGCAGCGATCGCGCGTTTCTGCGCGGTCGTGACGAAAACGACGATGCGTTCGCTGGGCTTGTTCATAATCGGCTCGCATACTTGTTGGCATTGGCGATCTCGGACTCGCATTTGACGTGCAGCGTAGCGCGCATGGCTGGCCGGTTGCGCGCCGAGTCCATCATATGACGAGTTGCCCCGATGCGGAACGGGCGCGACATGAAAATCCCGTGACATCAACGAGTTGTAGCGTTTCCGGCGAGCTTGTCCACAGGTCTGTGAACAGTTTCTGTTGATAACTCTGGTGGCCTGGAGCGCCGTACTCGTGTGTTTGCCGGGATATACCTTGTCGGCCCCGCGCGAAGGGAATTCTTACAAAAAAACTATCTTGGACCGCGCCTGATTTCTTTAGAATGCGCTGTTACGTTGCGCCGGATACTGCCCAGGGCGCGCTGTGCGGCCACTCGGGGCATAGGGCCGCGCCGCGTTGTACGCCTCATGCAGTCCATGATCCCTACGCACGCCGGAGCGTGCGTAGAAGGCGTTCAGTCACGCGCCCACTATTCCAGTCATGCCAATCATCAAACGACCGCATTCGTCCAATTCCCCGTCCGGTGAAGACCGCGACTCCTACCACCGCACTCCAGGCCGCAACGCTGATTCGCGCGACGCACAGGAACGCCGCCGCTCGTTCGGCGCCACGCTGGTGATCTGGTTCGCCAGCCTGATCGGCACGCTTGCCGTCGTGGGTGCGTTGATCATCGGTTACGCGCTGGTGGTGATGGGGCCGCAACTGCCGTCGCTCGACGCGCTGACCGACTACCGGCCGAAAGTGCCGCTGCGCGTGTACACCGCCGATCACGTGCTGATCGGCGAATTCGGCGAAGAGCGGCGCAGCATCGTGCGCTTTCAGGACATTCCCGACCAGATGAAGAAAGCCGTGCTCGCGATCGAGGACTATCGCTTCTACGAGCATGGCGGCGTCGACTTCGTCGGCATTCTGCGTGCGGGCGTGTCCGACATCACGCACGGCGGCGCGTCGCAAGGCGCGAGCACGATCACGATGCAGGTGGCGCGCAACTTCTTTCTGTCGAGCGAGAAGACCTACACGCGCAAGATCTACGAAATGATGCTGGCGTACAAGATCGAGCGCGCGCTGACCAAGGATCAGATCCTCGAGGTCTACATGAACCAGATCTATCTGGGCGAGCGCTCGTACGGTTTTGCCGCGGCCGCGCGCGTGTACTTCGGCAAGGATCTGAAAGACATCACGCTGGCCGAGGCCGCGATGCTGGCCGGCCTGCCGAAGGCGCCGTCCGCGTACAACCCGGTGGTCAATCCGAAGCGCGCGAAGATCCGTCAGGAATACATCCTGAAGCGCATGCTCGAGTTGAAGTACATCAGCCAGGAGCAGTACGACCAGGCGGTGAAGGAAGAGATCCACACGAAGAATCCGGGTAACGAATACAGCGTGCATGCCGAGTACATCGCCGAAATGGTCCGGCAGATGATGTACGCGCAATACAAGGACGAGACCTACACGCGCGGCCTGAACGTCACCACCACGATCGATTCCGCCGACCAGGACGCCGCCTACCGCGCGGTGCGCAAGGGCGTGATGGACTACGAGCGGCGCCACGGCTATCGCGGGCCGGAAGGCTTCGTGCAATTGCCCGCGCCGGGCGACGACCGCGATCAGACGATCGACGACGCGCTCACCGATCATCCGGACAACGGCGAGATCATCGCCGCCGTGGTGACCGACGTGAGCCCGAAAGAGGTGAAGGCGCAACTGGTCGACGGTACGCAACTCACGATTACCGGCGACGGTTTGCGTTTCGTCGCGGGCGGATTGAGCGCGCGCGCCACGGCCGCGACGAAGATCAAGGTCGGCTCGATCGTGCGCGTTCTCGCGGACGACAAGGGCAACTGGCAGATCACGCAACTGCCGCAGGTGGAAGGCGCGCTGGTATCGCTCACGCCGCAGGACGGCGCCATTCGCGCGCTGGTGGGCGGCTTCGACTTCAACAAGAACAAGTTCAACCACGTCACGCAGGCGTGGCGCCAGCCGGGTTCGAGCTTCAAGCCGTTCATCTATTCGGCCGCGCTCGACAAGGGCCTCGGACCGGCGACGATCATCAACGACGCGCCGTTGTATTTCCCGCCGAGCACGCCGGGCGGCGACGCGTGGGAGCCGAAAGACGACGATCAGCCGGAAGGGCCGATGCCGATGCGCCTCGCGTTGCAGAAGTCGAAGAACCTGGTGTCGATCCGGATCCTGTCGTTCATCGGCACCAAGTACGCGCAGGATTTCGTTACGCAGCGTTTCGGTTTCGATGCCGACAAGACGCCGCCGTATTTGCCGATGGCGCTCGGCGCGGGGCTCGTCACGCCGTTGCAGTCGGCGGGTGCGTATTCGGTGTTCGCGAACGGCGGCTACCGGATCAATCCGTATCTGATCAATGAAGTGACGGACGCGCGCGGCGAGCCGCTGTCGAAGGCGCAGCCGCTGACCGCCGGCCGCGACGCGCCGCGCACGCTCGAGCCGCGTAACGCGTACATCATGAACAGCCTGCTGCACTCGGTCGCGACGGCCGGCACGGGGGCGGGCACCAATGTGCTGCACCGTTCGGACTTGCAGGGCAAAACCGGCACGACGAACGACGCAAAGGACGGCTGGTTCGCCGGTTATCAGCAGTCGCTGGTGGCGGTCGCGTGGATGGGTTACGACCAGCCAAAGACGCTCGGCAGCCGCGAATTCGGCGCGCAGCTTGCGTTGCCGATCTGGGTCGAGTACATGCAGCGCGCGTTGCGTGGCGTGCCGCAAGCCGAGCCCGGGCAGCCCGACGGCGTGACCGCGGTCGACGGCGAACTGTTCTACACGGACATGACGCCGGGCAACGGCTTTGTCGCCAGCATCGGTCTGGATTCGGCGAATCCGACTGCCGGCGCGAGCGATGCGGTGGGCGGCGTCGGCCCTGCTGGAATGACGCCGCCTGCGGTGCCGCCGCCGAGCGTGTCGTCGAACGAAAAGAAACAGATCATGGACCTGTTCGAGTCGAACAAGCCTTGATGCAAGTCGACGTGCGTGGGCGCGGCGCCCACGCCCACGCGTTTTCTGAAAAGTCGCAAGCGCTGCCTGGCGTGGCTTTCAGACGGCTATCACGGTGGCCCGTTTAGCAGATTTTGTTCCCGGCTGTCGCGGTGTGTTTTAATCACACCCGCGTTGCTTGCATGGGGGTCCGACAGGGGCCTCCGATTCCCGGCCGTTTCGGCTTCCAGCACCGTACGTCTTGCCACGAGCGAGGCGTCGATCTTCACCCCTGCGCCGCGCGACTCCCGGTTTGACGCGCGTGCACGTCACCCCGTCCGTTTGCAACTGAGATTGCGCGGGCGGCGTGTTTGCCACACAGCACCCAACGGGTTTCCCGCCTCGTGAAAAGTCGAATTCTCATCTGTCTGATGACAGGTTTGTTGCGCGCGTTCGCATTCCTGCCGTATGGCGTTGTTGCGCGTATCGGGACGGGGATCGGTGCGTTGCTGTACCGGATCCCGAGTACGCGCCGGCGCGTCGTGCATACCAATCTGAAGCTGTGTTTTCCCGATATGAGCGACGACGCGCGCGAGCGTCTTGCACGCGCGCATTTCTGCCATGTGATTCGCAGTTACGTGGAGCGTGGTCCGCAATGGTTCGGCAATGCGCAGGCGTTGGCACGACTGGTCGAGGTGGAGAGCGCGATCGATCTGAGCGACATGGAGACACATCCGACGATTTTTGTCGGCTTCCATTTCGTCGGCATCGAGGCGGGTTGCATGATGTATTCGACGCGGCATCCGGTGGCTTCGTTGTACACGCCGATGTCGAATCTGCTGCTCGACGCGATGGCCAAGCGCCAGCGCGGGCGCTTCGGCACCGAGATGATTCCGCGCAACGATAGTGTGAGGCGCGCGTTGCGGGTGCTGCGGGAGGGCAAGCCGGTGATGCTGGCGGCCGATATGGATTTTGGTCTGCGGGATTCGGTATTTGTGCCGTTTTTTGGCGTGCCGGCGTGCACGTTGACCTCGGTTTCGCGGATGGCGCGGGCGGGGAATGCGCGGGTTGTGCCGTTTGTGACTGAGGTTTTGCCGGGGTATCGGGGGTATAAGCTCACTATTTTTGACGCTTTAGCGGATTTTCCTTCGGATGATGTTTCTGTCGATGCCCGGCGGATTACCGAGTTTCTGGAGACGCAGGTGCGTCGGATTCCTGATCAGTATTATTGGGTGCATAAGAGGTTTAAGAATCGGCCTGTGGGGGAGGCGGGGGTTTATTGACGTATCGGACGCATTGCGTCTGTCCCGTCTTTTTGCAGGGCCCGAATTATGATCGGGTCCGATGACTTATGATTTTTGTTCCGGCGTCAGCAACAGGTTTCTCCACCGGCACGGTGGATCATGCTTCCCATAAAAATCCATCAATATTTTATCCGCCTACGCGTGATGCATCCCGGCATTGTCGTGAAGCGGGGCGTTGTCGCATGAAAAAGTTGTCATCTGGCCGTCATTCTGCTGAAGGTCGATCCTGCTAGACTTAATTTAAACTGCTTCGGATAAATTTAAGTCATGCGAAATGGTTTAACCGTGAATGCGGTTGTCAATCGTTGATGCTAACCAGTTCTTGATTTCGTCGTGCCGAAAAAGATGCGGTGTTGTGCTGCGGTGTTCGGAAAAATCCTGTTAAACCTCGTGAGAATAATCTTGTCGCGGTGAGAACGCGGGATATCTCTGAATATGAAACTGGATTGCGATCTGGAGATTTGCTATGCCATTTTATATAATTCCTAAATTCTTGGATTGTCAAAGGAATATCGGAAAAGGGCGCAGCGATATCCTGGCGCAAGACGCATTACAGGATGACGCCGATGAGACTGCCGCACAAGCATTATTATATAAACCGTTAACCTGGCAAGAGGCTGAGGATTACTCGCGGAATGCGGTGGCTGACTACGTCGCGCGAGACGAGCACCTGTCAAGGGACATGTCGGGACACTCCGCCGGGCCGGACAGCGGCGGCCTGCCGCCGGAACAGGACTATCCGACACCAGTTACAGGACCTGCAGAGGGTCAGAAGCGCCCAATTTCGAGAGAAATTTCCCACACCTTCCACAATGTCGGAAGTCGGGTCGGCGATTGGGTGGACGACCGCGCGCTGTCGATGAAAGCACTGTTTGCCGGAGATCTGTTGAAAGATGGTGAGGTGCGGCAACTTAAGGGAAGGGGCTTGATCTTCGGTGCAGTGGCCGACGAGCCCGATATCGAGTTTGATTTTGTGCGAACTGACTCGGTTGTCGATACATCCGGGTTGCCGCCACAAAAATTTTCTGGGGCTGAAGTTGCTCAAGGAGGCCGGCTGCAAGGAGTCTTCGACACGTCAGCCGGCAACAAGGTTACATCTAGATCCCGAAATGGGACAGTCATCGGCGTGTGGGGAGGGAAGAATGTACTGGACGAGGACGTGAGAATCTTCGAGATATCGAACGGCCTATCAGGGACGGTCGGGATTAAAATAAATTTAAATCAATTACTGGAGGGCAAACCTCTTATTGTATCGGCCGGTGAGTTGAGTGGCTGTTCGATGATTTACGCCGTCGATGACGATAACTTTTACGCATACCACGCGGGAAAGAAGGATGGAGACGAGCAATGGTTAACCAGTCGCGAGGGTGCGGCAAGCGCTTATAACGCTCACCTTTCCCTTTCGGGAAAGTCATTGCCCGATGTCGAGGTAAGCAATGGAATATTGATGGATAAGTCTGGGACGCCATTGCACGGTAATGACACCCTTGTCGATATGGTGTCGACGTACCGCCGGGGGACCATGAATTATTTTGGGAAAACGGGGGCTGGCGGTGTGAATACGAGGGCAGTGAGAGTAAAGAAAAATGTAAATATTTTTGATTATAACCGGATTAATCCAGCGTCTTGCGACCCCAGGGTGGGTATTGCTTATGCGGTACTTGTTAGAAAAAATGGAAAAGTGCGAGTGATAACGTACTCCGAGGATATGTCGATCAGGATTAAAGAGGATAAATGCAAAATCAGGACACTCGACAAATCCGAGTTCGTTCTTAAAGACTTTTGACTGGCCTTGTGGCGAACGTAAAGCGGCGTGGCGCGCTTTGTCGATGGTGCCTCAATGCTTGCGCCGGGTACTACATAGGGCGGCGTCATACATGTCGACCGCCGCGCGCTGCTGCGCAAACAGCGCGCCGCCGCGAAACAGCGGTTGCGATAAAGACGCGTCGATCCGGTCTGAATGTCGGGCCGGTCGCGCAGCAATCGTGACGGAATTGTCATGCGGCCATCATGTAGCCGGTCCTTTGCACTGGCTATATTTCAACTCAAATCCCCCTGTTTTCGACGACGTCGAAGCTTAGGTGCGGCCCATACAAAGCACCGGCAGGTGCGTCCTCGCCAACGAGCGGTTAGCCGGCATAAGCCCGAAATCGCTTGTGCCTAATTTTCCTGATAGAACCGGGTCCGTTATGAAAAGCGTCATTGCATAGTGGTGCTGTTGCAAGAACGGCGCACGTTGCGACCGGGCACCGCACGGTTCTGCTCAAAAACAACTATCCGATTCCGAGGTGGTTTATGCGCAGTTACGCAGAAAAGGATTCGACGAGCAAAACGAAGCGACGTCGGGATGATGAATTGGAGGGGCAGCACGATATTGCGGAATCGAGGTGGTTCGACCAGGCGGAGCGCATCGGTCGCAATGGCGAGTGGAACTTCGAACTGGCCGATTCCATGCCTTTTCTGATTTCGGAACTTCCTTGCTGGAAGGAAGGCGGCTTGGCGCTTTACGTCTGGAACGGTGGAAATCATACGTCTTTCGGCGAATCGACGCGTAGCGCCGGCAATGTGTATATCGAAGTGGCGGGGGGGCACTACTGGGCACTGATCAATGGAGAAAAAGTCTGGATTCCAGCAGACGGCAACTGCTTTTTCAACGCCATCTGGAAGTCGCTGCAGGCTTGCGGGGATATGGATGCGGTCAGGCGGATTTTCCGGGGCAACGTGCCGGCCAACGAGCGGGAGGCCTCCGATTACTTCCGTCGCGAGATCCGGCGCTACGCGTTCGATCATCCGGAGCTCGAGGCGATACTGTTGGGTGACGCCGACGGTCCGGCCGATCCCTGGCGTGCGCGGCGAAGCCCACCCGGTTTGCGCCAGCCAGACGCTCAGCCGGAGTGCAAATCGTCGAAAGTGGGAGATGTTGCCGGCAGTGCTATCAGAATCAGATTGAAAAACAACCGGTACAGCCCAGTGGTAAATGGTAAAGCGCTTCCGGCCCACTCCCTTATTCGCAATCGTGCGCCGGTGGTGGAGACATCCGGAGTACCAGGCGATCTGGACGAAACGGATATCGATGAATTTTTTGACGCACCGGACACCGCCGAATGGCTAGTCCAGGCTGGGCGGCCAGCGGTACATGCAGCCGGTCCAGAGGGCGGGCTTCTGACGCCGGAAAATAGTCAGACCCCTATGTCAGGCGTCAACCGTCGCTCCATTCTGTACAAACGTCCCACCCTGTGTGCCAGCGAAAGTCCCCGCGCGCGGAAAACCGTTCGATGGAATGCTTCCCTGGTCGAATCT
>NZ_JAQQBV010000043.1:0-49888 GCF_046030735.1 Paraburkholderia xenovorans | reverse complement strand
GCCGCGGCAAAGAAAGTAAGTGCCGCCCCGCACAGGGGCAACGCAAATAGACCGAAAAGAAATGAAAAAACCCCAACCGCCGCAGGCAAAAAAACCCCACTACAAAACCCGTGCAACTAACGACAAAACCATCGACAAAACAAGCGTAGACATAAACGGAAAAGGATACTCCTTCCCAAAGAGCCGCAACGTCACATCCCCAGGCATCCGCCCAATCCCAATCTTCCTGAGCCACGGCCAGCAGGCCGACAACACCGCGACCGCGACAAACGTAGTCAACAGCCAGCGAATCATCGCAAACCCCTCACAATGTATGCGACCGGTCGCCGGAAGAAAACGCCCGCACCGTATCGTCGAGCCCGCGCGAAAACGCGATCACCTTGAACAACTCCCCCATCTCCGCCTCGGACAACAGCTTCTGCACCGCATTCGCCGCAGGCAAAAACCGCCTGGTGTCCGAAGCATCGATCTCCGATAACGACTCGGTAATCCCCGCATTCAACAAAAACCGCGCTTGCGAAGTGAACCCCAACAAATCCGCGCCGGTCTCCACCCCCGCCTCGGCGATGCCGGTAAATTCCACGTGCGCAGTTATGTCCTGCAAGCCCGGATAAACAAACGGATCGCCATGCGCGCGGTGCCGGTAATGGCACATCAACGTACCCTGCGCACGCTGTGCATGGTAGTACTCGTGCCGCGGAAAACCATAGTCGATAAAAAACGCGGCGCCACGCGCGAGCATCGTGCAAATGGTGCGCGTAAAAGCGCGGGCGGCATCGTGCGTCTCCGTCACGTAGTCTTCGCCCGACGTGTCGACCTCCGACAGCAATTCCAGATCCACCGGCGTAGCAACCGGCCGGTCATCGAAGCAAAACGCACCGTCCCGCCAGATCACGCCGCGTTCGCGCCAGACGCCGCCGCTCGAAGCAAACAGGCGCACCGGCATCGCGTCCAGCACCTCGTTGCCGATCAGCACGCCTTCGAACCGCTGCGGCAACGCGTCCAGCCAGCGCACTTTCGCGGCGAGCGTGGGCGCGGCGGCTTCGATCGTCTCACGCTGACGCTCGCGCAATTCGCCCGACAGATCGACGATCGAGTAAGCGTCGAACTCGACACCCAGCGCCTCGAGCGCGTTCAGCAAACCGGCGGCCAGTTTGCCGGTGCCCGCACCGAATTCCATCAGCTCACGCGTGCCGCTCGCCTGTAACGCTTCGGCCAGCGGGCGCGCCAACGTGGCGGCGAACAGCGGCGACATTTCCGGCGCCGTCACGAAGTCGCTGCCGTCGTCGCCGCGCAGACCGAATTTGCGGGCACCGCCGCTGTAATAGCCGAGTCCCGGCGCGTACAACGCGCGCTCCATGTAGCGCTCGAACGGCAGCCAGCCGCCGGCCGCGTCGAGCTCCGCGCGGATCTGCGCAACCAGCGCTTCGGACTGCGCAAGCGCGCTCGGGCCGGGAGCAGGTAAACTGTCGGGTTGGTGAGCTTTCGGATTCATCCCCGCATTGTAAATGACCGACTCTTTCGACACCGCCGCCGCCCGCGCGCCCGCCACGCCGCGTATCGTGCTGATTACCGGCGCGGGCCGCCGCATCGGCCGGGCGCTCGCGCTCGGTTTTGCCGCGCGCGGCTGGGACGTCGCGGTCCATTACGGCGCGTCGCGGGCGCAAGCGGACGCGGTGGTCGCGGAAATCGCCGCGCTCGGCCGCCGGGCGGTCGCGTTGCAGGCGGAATTGGGCGACGAGGCTCAGGTCGCGCGGCTCTTGCCGGACTGCACCGCGGCGCTCGGCCGGCCGACGTGCATCGTCAACAACGCGTCGCGCTTCGAAGAAGACACCGCGCAAAACGTCGGCTACGAACTGCTGCTGAAGCTCACCGCGATGAATCTCGGCGCGCCGCTGGTGTTGGCGCGTATGCTCTTCGAAGCGACGCCGGAAACGGCGCGCGTCGACGAAAACGAGCGCGGCGTCGTGATCAACGTGCTGGATCAGAAGCTGTACAACATGAATCCGGATTACCTGTCCTACACGCTGTCGAAGGCGGCGTTGCAGACAGCCACGGTTGCGCTTGCGCAGGCGTTGGCGCCGAAAGTGCGCGTGGTCGGGCTCGCGCCCGGTCTGACGATGCAATCCGGCGATCAAACGCCGGCAGGTTTTGCCGAAGCTCATCGAGCTACGCCTTTGGGTCGCGCGTCGCGGCCGGAGGATATTGTCGCCGCCGCGTTGTATCTCGCCGATGCAGCGGGCGTCACCGGAACGACGCTGGTGGTCGACGGCGGGCAGCACCTGGTGCCGCTGCCGCGCGACGTAATGTTTTTGACGGGCGCGTGAAGCGCGCGCGGCCGGCCGGCTGAACCGGCGGCCGCCGCGCCATGAAGCGCCCACTTGCGTGCCCCGCACGCTTTTTTCGACTGGAACGAACATGTTTGCCGCCCTTTCGCATCCCCGGCTCGCCGATTGCCGCCGGCTCTTTCTGCGCAATTACGAAGTGCACATCAACATCGGCGTGCACGACTTCGAAAAGCGCGGCGAACAGCGCGTCGTGATCAACGTCGAACTGTTCGTACCGCTCGCGCTGTCCACGCCCACGGCGGACAAGCTGAGCGAAGTCGTCGATTACGATTTCATGCGCTCGACCATCGCGCGCCGCGTCGCGCAAGGTCACATCCACCTGCAGGAAACGCTCTGCGACGACCTCGTCAAGGCGCTGCTCGACCATCCGCAAGTGCGCGCAGTGTGCATCTCGACCGAGAAGCCGGACGTCTATCCCGACTGCGACGCGGTGGGCGTCGAGGTCTTCCGCATCAAGGAGGATTGACCCATGAATGCTAACGCTCAGGAAATCCTGAACGACGTCGCGGCCGGCGAAGCCGCGCGGAGCGCCACGGTCAAAGCGCCGCTCACGCGCCGCGAACAGAAGGAAGCCTACGAGAACAACAAACTGTTCAAGCGACTCGCGCGCCAGGTCGGCGAGGCGATCGGCGACTTCAACATGATCGAGGACGGCGACAAGGTGATGGTCTGCCTGTCGGGCGGCAAAGACAGCTATGCGATGCTCGAGATCCTGATGCGGCTGCGCGAGCGCGCGCCGATCAACTTCGAGATCGTCGCGGTGAATCTCGACCAGAAGCAGCCGGGATTCCCGGAGCACGTGCTGCCCGAGTATCTGAAGCAACTCGACATTCCGTTTCACATCGAAAATCAGGACACATACAGCATCGTCAAGCGGCTGGTGCCGGAAGGCAAAACCACCTGCTCGCTGTGCTCGCGGCTGCGGCGCGGCATCCTGTATCGCGTGGCGGGCGAACTCGGCGCGACCAAGATCGCGCTCGGCCATCATCGCGACGACATCCTGCAAACGCTGCTGCTGAACATGTTCTACGGCGGCAAGCTGAAGGGCATGCCGCCCAAGCTGCAATCGGACGACGGCAAGAACATCGTGATCCGTCCGCTCGCCTACGTGAAGGAAACCGATCTGGAGAAATACGCGGAGTTGCGCGAATTCCCGATCATTCCGTGCAACCTGTGCGGCAGCCAGCCGAACCTGAAGCGCGCGGAAATGAAGGCGCTGGTCCGCGATTGGGAGAAGCGTTTCCCGGGGCGCATCGAGAATATGTTCAATGCGTTGTCGAACGTGGTGCCGTCGCACCTGATGGACCACAAGCTGTTCCCGTTCGCAGGTTTGCGCGCGAGCGGCGAGGCCGATCCGCAAGGCGACATCGCTTTCGACGAAGAACCGTGCTCGACCGACGGCATCGATAGCGCGAGGCCCGGTGCATCGAAAGCCATTTCAATCGTGCAGTTCGACGATCTCTGAATCGCCGTGTAACACCCGGAAATCAAGGGTTTCCGGGTAATGCGGCGACAAAAAAGGGCCGCGCGTGCGGCCTTTTTCGTCAAGAGCCGCATGATAGAATTGGCGGCTCCAAACTAGTCTATTGCCGACGCCATGAACATCGTGATTTTGGCGGCAGGCACCGGCAAGCGCATGAAGTCCGCGCTTCCCAAGGTGCTCCATCCCCTGGCCGGCCGGCCGCTCCTCGCTCATGTCATCGACACCGCTCGCACGCTCAATCCCACGCGTCTCGTCGTGGTGATCGGCTACGGCGCCGAAGCCGTACGCAACGCGGTGGCGGCGCCGGACGTGCAGTTCGCGGTGCAGGAGCAGCAGCTCGGCACCGGTCACGCGGTGCAGCAGGCGTTGCCGCTGCTCGATCCGTCGGCGCCCACGCTGGTGCTGTACGGCGACGTGCCGCTCACGCGCGCCAGCACGCTGCGGGCGCTGACCGATAAAGCGGGGCACGACGGCTATGGCGTGCTGACCGTCACGCTCGCGGATCCGAACGGCTATGGCCGCATCGTGCGCAATGCGCAGGGCAAGGTGTTGCGCATCGTCGAACAGAAAGACGCCACGGGCGAACAACTCGAGATCGCCGAGATCAACACCGGCATCATCGTCGCGCCGACTGAACGCCTCGGCGGCTGGCTCGCCGCGTTGAAGAACGACAACTCGCAACGCGAGTTCTATCTGACCGACGCGGTGGAAATGGCGATCGAGGCCGGTCTCGAAGTCGTCACCACGCAGCCCGACGAAGAGTGGGAAACGCTCGGCGTGAACAGCAAGCTGCAGCTTGCCGAACTGGAACGGATCTATCAGCACGACCTCGCCGAGACGTTGCTCGTGGCAGGCGTGACGCTGGCCGATCCGGCGCGGCTCGACGTGCGCGGCACGCTCGACTGCGGCCGCGACGTATCGATCGACGTGAACTGCGTGTTCGAAGGCCGCGTGACGCTGGCCGACAATGTGAGCATCGGGCCGAACTGCGTGATCCGCAATGCGAGCATCGGCGCCGGTACGCGTGTCGATGCGTTCACGCATATCGAAGGCGCCGAGGTCGGCGCGAATGTCGTGCTCGGTCCGTATGCGCGGCTGCGTCCGGGTGCGTCGTTGCAGGACGAATCGCACGTCGGCAACTTCGTCGAAGTGAAGAACGCGGTGCTCGGGCGCGGCTCGAAAGCGAATCACCTCACCTATATCGGCGACGCGGATATCGGCGCCCGCGTGAATATCGGCGCCGGTACGATCACCTGCAATTACGACGGCGCGAACAAATTCCGCACGATCATCGAAGACGACGTGTTCGTCGGCTCGGACACGCAGCTTGTCGCTCCGGTTCGGGTGAAGCGCGGCGTGACGATTGCAGCGGGCACCACGGTGTGGAAAGACGTCGAGGAAGACTCGCTGGTTCTGAACGACAAGACTCAAACAAGCAAGACGGGCTATGTCCGCCCGACCAAAAAGAAGAGCTGATGGCCGTGACGCGCGCACGAGGCGCGCTCCCTGAAATCCAGCAGCAGCACTGAAAAGGAATAAGCCATGTGCGGCATTGTCGGCGCGGTTGCGCAACGTAACATTGTTCCCGTCCTGATCGAAGGACTCCGGCGCCTCGAATATCGCGGCTACGATTCATGCGGCGTCGCGGTACTCGGCGACAACGGGCCGCGCCGCGCGCGCAGCGTCGCGCGGGTCGCGGACCTCGACGAGCAGGTGCGCGAGAGCCATCTCGAAGGCATCACGGGTATCGCCCACACGCGTTGGGCGACGCACGGCGCACCGGTCACCGACAACGCGCATCCGATCTTCTCGAAAGACACGCTTGCGTTGGTACACAACGGGATCATCGAAAACTACGAGACCCTGCGGGAAATGCTGCGCGGCAAGGGTTACACGTTCGTCTCGCAGACCGATACCGAGGTTATCGCTCACCTGATTCACAGCCTGTATCGCGGCGATCTGTTCGCGGCGGTGCGTGAGGCGGTCGCGCAGTTGCATGGCGCGTATGCGATCGCGGTGCTGCACAAGGATCAGCCGCATACGGTGGTCGGCGCGCGGCAAGGTTCGCCGCTGGTCGTGGGTCTCGGCGACGGTGAGAACTTCCTCGCGTCGGATGCGTTGGCGCTGGCTGGCAGCACCGAGCGCTTCATCTTTCTCGAAGAAGGTGACGTCTGCGAACTGTCGCTGGAGAGCGTGCGGATCGTCGATCGTGAAGGCAATGTGGTGCAGCGCGAAGTGCGTCACGTAGCGGCTTACGGCGGCGCGGTGGAACTCGGCCCGTATCGTCACTTCATGCAGAAGGAAATCTTCGAGCAGCCGCGCGCGATTACGGACACGATCCCGCAAGCCGATTCGTTTGAGGCTTCTCTGTTCGGCGACGGCGCAGACAAGGTGTTCGCGGGCATCGACAGTCTGCTGATTCTTGCCTGCGGCACGAGCTACTACTCGGGGCTTACCGCGAAATACTGGCTCGAATCGATCGCGAAGATTCCCACGCAGGTCGAGATTGCGAGCGAGTATCGTTACCGCGAGTCGGTACCGAATCCGAAGTCGCTGGTGGTGGTGATCTCGCAGTCGGGCGAAACGGCGGACACGCTGGCGGCGTTGAAACACGCGCAGTCGCTCGGGCACAAACACACGCTGGCGGTGTGCAACGTCGGCACGAGCGCGATGGTGCGTCAGACGGAACTGTCGTTCCTGACGCATGCGGGCCGCGAGATCGGCGTCGCGTCGACCAAGGCGTTCACCACGCAACTGGTCGCGCTGTTCGTGCTGGCTGTGACGCTCGGCAAACTGCGCGGGTACGTGAGCGCGCAGCAGGAAGCGGATTATCTGAAGCAGTTGCGCCACTTGCCGGCCGCGTTGAACAGCGTGCTGGCGTTGGAGCCGCAGATCATCGCGTGGTCGGAAGAGTTTTCGCGCAAGGAGAATGCGTTGTTCCTCGGGCGTGGGCTGCACTATCCGATCGCTCTTGAGGGCGCGCTGAAGCTGAAGGAGATTTCCTATATCCACGCGGAAGCATATCCGGCCGGGGAGTTGAAGCACGGGCCGCTCGCACTGGTGACGGAAGCGATGCCGGTGGTGACGGTGGCGCCGAACGATGCGCTGCTGGAAAAGCTGAAGTCGAATATTCAGGAAGTGCGCGCACGCGGCGGCCAGCTTTATGTGTTCGCGGATGCGGATACGAAGATCGTCAACGACGAAGGCTTGCATGTGATCCGGATGCCGGAACACTACGGTTTGCTGTCGCCGATTCTGCATGTGGTGCCGTTGCAGATGCTTGCATATCACACGGCTTGTGCGCGGGGGACGGATGTGGATAAGCCGCGGAATCTGGCGAAATCGGTGACGGTGGAGTGAGGGGGCGGACACCGTATTTGTGTGAAAACGACGGTCACCGGGAGGTGGCCGTTTTTATTGGTGGATAAAGCTTTTACTCAGATGCCTCCCTGTCAGGCGCCTCTTATAAAAAGCCTCTTATAAGAGGCAAATAAACCTCTTAAAGCCATACCATGCTACATTTATGAGGCACAAAGGAGTTGCCTCATGGATTGCACCCTGCAGATATTCCTCGACGACCGGTGGGTCGACTGCGCGCAGATCGAACTCAACAGCGGCCTTTGCCAGTGGAATTACCTGGTGGAGTACGCCGTCGAACGCCCCGACTCGCCGGTATCACTGGCCGAGCCGGTGGATATGGAAATTCGTCCGGCCCGGACAATGCCGGCGTTTCTCTACGACCTCGTGCCCCAAGGCGCAGGTCGCCGCTTTCTATTGGGCGAACTAAAACTCCCGGACGGCCCTGACGCAGACTTTCCGTTGATCCGCGCCGGCGCTTTTAATCCGATTGGCCGAATGCGGGTCGCCGAGGCCGTGGATTACTTTGACGAGCACGTGGCGCGCCACCCAGCAGCGCGTGGTCTGCCCGGCCTGACGATCGACGAAGTCGTCGTGCGCAGCATGGAGTTCAAAGAAAGAATGTTCCTGCACGGGATGCTGGGCACCGGCACGACAGGGGTGCAGGGAGCAGCGCCGAAATACCTGCTAACCCGGGACCGCGCAGGCCTGCTGCACGGAGACGCAGTGTTGCCCGACGCCGACGCCACACAGCATCTGATCGCGAAATTGCCACGCGGCAATAGCGCGGCCGACGAAAAGGTCCTGCGCAATGAAGCCGCGTACATGCGAGTGGCCGCCACGCTCGATATCCGCACGCATCCGGATTTGCCGACCCTTCACGGCGACGTCCTGCTGATTCCGCGCTTCGACCGGATCGTACGCGACGGCAAAGTCGTGCGCCTCCATCAGGAAAGCGTGGCATCCATTCTGAAGCTGTCTGGCTTTGACGTGCGTCCAAGCCTCTTCGAGGTCGTTGCCGGCATCCGCAAGGTTGTCAGCGACCCGGCCGCTGAAACGCTCGAATTCATCAAGCGGGACGTGCTCAATCTGGCGATGCGTAACACGGACAATCACGCGCGGAATACGGCCGTGCAACGGGTCGAAGGCAGAATCCAGCTCACGCCGCTGTTCGACTTCGCGCCGATGTACCTCGATCCCGAATTGATTCCACGCGCACTGCGATGGTATCGGCCGGATACGCGAGTCGAGCTGACGGACTGGGCCGACGTGCTGGCAGCGCTGCCTGTACCTGAGCACGAGCGCCGGATGCTCGTCGACGAATTGAGCCGGTTTGCCATACAGGTCGAACGTTTGCCCGACATCATGGAGAGGCAGGGCGTCGATCACGATGTCATCGAGTTCCTGGCGCAGTCCATCGACATGCAGGTTCGTCAACTGAAAGCCCTTTCATCGCCACAGGCTCGACATGCCTCGTAGAACCCGACCTACCCGTGAAGAGCAGAATGCGCTGCGCCGCGCGTTCTACGAAAGAATCGGTCAGGGCGATATGACCATCCCTGAGGCGCTGAAAGCGATGCGCGAGATGACCGGCCTGACCCAGGCAGAGTTCGCCGCGCACCGGGGCGTCAGCCGCCGGGTTATCCAGGACATCGAACGCGGAACCGGAAATCCGACCGTCGAGTCGCTCAATAGTGTTGCGAAGCTTTTCGGCTTGCAGGTCGGATTCGTTCCGATCAGACGGAGTGATTCTTGAGGCTGGTTGGGTTGGTTGGGTTAGCTAAACGGTGACGCCTCGCTCCTGCAAGAGAACAGTCATCCGTCGCTCCTCGAGTGATCGCGTCGTCGATGGACGAATCACAAACCGGCACACGAGCCGACGACCGCTACGTCCGCACGCCTACAACTCCGGACGCGCAAGGTCGCTCGCCACGATGTGCTCGCCGTAGACCTGCGCGGCCGCGACCGCCTCGAGCTTGGTCGGGTACGGACCGAGTTCCGGCGCGCCGTCGAACGGAAACAGCACGCGGCCGTCCGTGCTTCGCACCACTTTCAGCACGCCGAAGAAGCGGCGGTAGCCGGCCAGCTTCGACGTTGCTGACACTTCAAAGTCTTCTTCCGATGTCGCGGGGACGCTGGGAATAAATACGGTCTTGCTCATACCTGAAAACGTCGCTTGTTCGATGAGGCGGCGCTGGCTGGAGCGCCAGGGCCGCGCACGGTTGTCGCGGGAAGAGATTCACCAGCGGCCGTCATTGTCTCAAATCCATACGAATTCGAGCGGCCCGATAGCACTGGATTCACCTGATCACCTTTATACGCCCGCCAACGCGGCAGACCTGTGACTGAAATGCGGCGGTATTTTTGCAGCGAGCGGCGAGGACCTCGCACCTCGCGGGTACAACGGGTGCACGTCAAATTAAGCGCAATAACGCAACTAACGGAATATGTTTTCCGAAGCAAAAAAAAGCAGTCTCCAGGCCGAGGCGGCGGCACTAGCGCGTGAAATATAGGCAACGCCGCTGCTTCACTCCTTCCGAACAGCGACCTCACAATGAAGCCCAAGCGCTTCTGCGCCAACCACGCCAGCCCCCTCACCCCACGTTTTATCAGACGAAACCTCCCCATTCTGAGCCCCATAAAGGGCCGGAGCTATAATGCGCAAATTCCCTCCCTTATCCGCGCACCGTTATGAGCCGGTTACTTTGCCTGATCGTGCTTTCGCTCGGCCTGATGCAGACCGCGACGGCTGACGAAAACACCGACCGCATGTCCGCGTACCTGACGCAGAAATTCGGCCTGGCAAAGGAAAAAGCTCAAAAGATTTCCGACGCGGTTCAATCTGCGGCGTCGAAATATTCGCTTCCGCCGGCGTTGCTGCTCGCGATCATCTCGATCGAATCGCGGTTCAAGGAAAAGGCCAAGGGTGCCAACGGCGCGACGGGGCTGATGCAGGTGGTGCCGGGTGCGCATCGCGGCTTGCTGAGGAACGTCAAGGACCTCACAGAGCCGACTGCCAACATCGAAGTAGGCTCGGCGATCCTGTACGGCTACATGCGCTCGGCTAACGGCGACCTGAATGCCGCACTGAAGAGTTATGGCGGATCGCAGGCTTACGCGCGCAAGGTGAGCTTGCGTGTAGAAGACTTCGCAGACGTTGCCACGGCGCAAGACGCCGCGCAGCGTTCCGGCGGCGCTCAAGCCACTGCATGCGATGGCCGTCAGGCGGACCGCTGCACGGCAGCGGACAACTGGGCCGACGCGTTCACGATCCCCGCACCCGATGCCGCCAGCGCGTCGGGTTCATCGAACGGCGCTTCGGCCGCATCGCACTAAGCGTTCGCCTTTTCCCGACGGCGCGCCGGGCCGGCCATCGCATCCTGCAGCGCTGACCACCTGCGCGGTTTTTACGCACGCCCGCCAACCGCTCTACAATGCATTCCCATTCGAGCTCATGCAGCT
Source organism: Paraburkholderia xenovorans (assembly GCF_046030735.1). Classification (GTDB taxonomy): domain Bacteria; phylum Pseudomonadota; class Gammaproteobacteria; order Burkholderiales; family Burkholderiaceae; genus Paraburkholderia; species Paraburkholderia xenovorans_A. The sequence continues at coordinate 39,238 of NZ_JAQQBV010000043.1, read as the reverse complement.
CGTCAAGCAGCTCACCTTGCGATTCGACCATGTTCACCACGTTTTCCAAAGCCACCGCTGGGTCGCTTTTCGGCCTGCTGACGCTCGCCGCGTGCAGCAGCACGCCGCAGCCTAAATTCCAGCAGGAGTTGTTCGAAACGGGCGCGAGCCCCTACGCACGCAATTTCAACTCGAGCACCACCGATACCTGCGAGGCCGCGCGTCGCGCTCTGCTGAGCCAGGGCTATCTGACCACGATGACACGTACCGACACCGTCGACGGCACGAAGAATTTCCAGCCGAGCGGCGATACGCATGTGGTCGTTGAGTTTCACGTGGTGTGTACCGCGGGTGAAGAGGCCGCCGATACCAGCATCGTCTACGTGAATGCCGTCCAGAACGGTTTTGCGCTGAAGAAAAGCGATACCTCGGCGAGTGTCGGGTTGAGCGTGCTCGGATCGCTGTCGTTGCCGATCCGCTCGAACAGCGACGCGATGGTGAAGATCTCGAGCGAGACGATTCCGTCCGGCAAGTTCTACGACCGCTTTTTCGGCCTGATCGACCACTATCTGCAGACGGTAGTGCGCACGCAGCCGGTGGCGAATAGCCGAGTGGAAACGCGTCTGTTGCCGATGCCGGTGGAAACCACCGCGCCGATGCCGGTGCCAGCAACGCCGGACCCAATCGGTCAAGCCGCGGCGGTGCAACCGGCGAGTTCGCCGACGGTGCAGCCGTAATTGGCCGGCAAAAATGAAATACCAAAGCTGATCGAACGCTGATCAGCCTTTGATCTCATCACGCAGCGGTACTTATCCTATGTCGTTTACTTCATATGTATATATATGTAGTAGTAGTTAACAAGGGTTTACCCGTTCTGTGGATAAGTCGCGTTTTCCCCGCTGCATCAACGGCATGCGAAATCTATAACCCTTCTGAACAGTCCTGTAGAAAAACTACCAATGCGGGATAACTTTGTTCGCGCCGACTGGTAGCGCCGCGTTATCAAGAATCGGCGCACAGGCTGTCCGGCGATTCATCCCGACGTTGTCCATAGGTCAATGTGGATAACTTGTCCGTCGGTGGCACGATTTACACATCGACTTTCACGTTCAATCATCGTGCTAAACCGCTCGCAAGCGTACAGACGATGCCACGGCCGAACGCGCACATTGAGTTCGCGCGGTACAAAGATTGCGTGTCTTATTTTGCAAGCGCAACTGTTGCTATTTAGTCAAAACTATCTCGTTAATGCCCATAGAGGCATAGAGTTAAAGTGTTTTCTGAAGTCTTTGTTGCAGTGCGGGGGTGTGTATGAAACGCAGATCAGCACGACAGTTAGTCCGTCTTCTCTCCGATATCCGGCATGCGACGCATTGCAGTACGTTGCGCGCGGCGGCCACCAATCGGGCGATCTTGATTGCGTCTTCCGCGCATGACGCGCAAACCGCCGATGACGCCGCCGACAGCGACACGAATGACGAAAGCGTCGACGCCACCCGCAGTTCTCCCCACGACAAGCCTACCAGGAGCGGTTCATGAGAGCCGCAAGCGAACAGTCGTTGCGTTTTCTGGTTGATAAATGGCTTGCGCCGGGGCCATCGTCGACCGTTCACGTCACGGAATTCAGCCGTACGCGCGTGGGCGGGCGGCGTTATGTGCGAGTGGAAACCTGCGTCGAAGCGGGCGCGCTCAGTCTCTTCTTCTTCCGTCACGACGACGGCTGCTGGTGCGTGTTTCCACCCACCGCCGACACGCCGAAGTGGACCGGGCAGCCGCGCGCGGCCTAGCGTAGTGCTCAAGTAGCATGGCGTACGGGCTTGACCGGCAAAACGAAAACCTCAGGACGCGCGAGGCGAGCGCTCCCGTCCTCGTTGCCATGCCGGCATGACCTGACACACGATCAGACCCACCAGCATCAATACGCAGCCGAATAGCGCGCGCGCCGTCAGCGTCTCGCCGAGCACCAGCCAGCCCGCTAGCGCGGCGAACACACCTTCCATACTGAAAATCACCGCGGCGTGCGACGGCGCCGCCTGCTTTTGTGCGACCACCTGAATCGTGTACGCGATGCCGACGGACAACGCACCGCCGTACAGGATCGTCGGCGCGGCGCGTTCGATCACCGCGAGACTGACGGGCTCGATGGCGAGACCGATCAGCAGACACGCCAACCCGCAAATGACGAACTGCACGAGCGCGAGCATCAGCGTGTCGTGCCGCAAAGCGAAGCGGCCGACCAGCATCATCTGCACGGAAATCACCAGCGCGCCGGCGAGTTGATACCAGTCGCCGTACAGCATCGAAAAGTGTTCGTTGACGCTCAAAAAATACATGCCGACGGCCGCAAGCGTTGCGCCAAGCCACGTGCCGATTCCCGTTCGATGCCGAAACAGCACGCCGAGCAGCGGCACGATCACCACATAGAGCGAGCTGATGAAACCGGCGTTGGCGACCTTCGTGTATTGCAGACCGATCTGCTGCAACGAGATCGACACGGCCAGCACGATGCCGAGCAACGCGCCGGCGCCGAGCAACTCACGTGCGCCGCCGGGCTCGCGCGTGGAAAGTTCGGCGAGCGCGGAGCGCCGCACGCAAACGATCAGGATCAGCACGACCAGCGCGCCAAGCAGGAAACGCAAACCGGTGAAAAGGAACGGACCGATTGCATCGAGACTCAGGCGTTGTGCGACGAACGCGGAGCCCCAGATCATCGCGGCGATCAGCATCAGCAGATTGGCGCGGAGGTGTTGGCGGGTTTCAGGTTTCACAGCGGTTTTTTCGAATGATTGGGCCGGCAACAACGCACATGAAGCCTATTTGACGGATTGCACAGTGCACCGCGGTGTTCCGCCGTGTCCCGCAGTATCCATCACGGCGCGGCGACTTTTCGCTGCACCGGTAACGGTAACGGCAACGCGGGCAGCGTCACCACGAAGCGCGGGCCGCCCGAAACCGTAGACTCTAGCCGCACGTCGCCGCCGTGAACCAGCGCGACGCGCCGCACGATCGCGAGGCCCAGGCCGAAGCCGCCGGTGTGCCGGTCGCGACTCGAATCGAGCCGATGGAACGGCTCGAATACGCGGTCGCGGTCGGCGAGTGGAATGCCGGGGCCGTCGTCTTCGACGCTCAGCACCAATGCGCCGGCTGCGCCGATTTCAGCGCGCAGCGAGATGGCCTCGCGTGCGTAGCGTGTACTGTTGCGGATCAGATTCAGCAGCGCGCGCGCGACCAGCTTGGGATCGCAGACATGATACGTGGGATCCGGGGCTTCTCCGTTTCCAGCACGAGCTTCTGCGGTTCGGCCGCCTTGCCGCAACCCCGCCGTCGACACCGACACCGACAACGTCAACGACCGGTCCGCCACATCGTTAGCCATGCTCGCGGCCACGCTATCGAGCAGTTCGTCCACCGACACCCGCATCAGCACCAGATGATCTTCACCTTGCTCGAGCCGGCTCAACGTCAGCAGTTCGGTGACCAGTTCGTCCAGCTCGCGCACGTCCTTGCGCAGCGCCTGGTGACGTTCACGCTGCCGCTCGGGCGACTCTGGCGATTGCGACGCTTGCAGCAATGCGAGCCCGAACTCGAGCCGCGCGAGCGGCGTCTTCAGTTCGTGCGAGATGCCGTGCATCATGTCGCGCTGATGCAGGATCGACGCTTCGATCTGCCTCGCCATTTCATTGAACTGCTGCGACAACTCATAGATGTTCGACTTGCGCGACAACTGCGCGCGCGTCGACAGATTGCCCGAACCGAACGCGTGCGCCGCGGCCTCGAGCTTGCGCAGATCGCGCCAGTGATAGCGAACCCACAAAATCACCGAAAGCAGGATCGCGATGGCGAACAGGCCGTAAGCCAGCGCCTGCACGCCGAGATTCGACACTTCATTGCGCCGCGCATGCACGACGATGCCGTCCGGCAGCGGCAAGTAGTAACTGGTGGCGTTGTCGTCGAGCACCAGCTTGCCGTCGCGCAGTTCGCGCCAGCGCGACCCTTTCAGCTCGGCCTCGACGTCGGCGAGGGTTGTCAGCGTGAAGCTGCTGCCGCCGTGCTTGCGCAATTCCGCCAGCGCCTCTGCACGCGCGGCGCCGGGATGGCGTTGCAGATAATCTTCGAGTACGAACGCGTAGGCGCTTTGTCCGTCGCGTTCGAGCGTTGTGACGCGGCTATGGAACAGTTGCCCGAACGACTGATTGATGAGAACGATCGCGATGCCGCCGCCGATCAGCACCGCCAGATAAAGGCGCACCAGTGAGCGCAGCATTTATTCCTCCCACGCGGACGGGCTGAACAGGTAGCCGCGTCCCCAGATCGTCTTGATCTTGTGCGGCTCGGGCGACGCATCTTCGAAACGCCGGCGCAGCCGCGAGATGCCGGCGTCGACCGTGCGGTCGATCCCGTCGAATTCAATCCCGCGCAACTGCTTGAGAATGTCGTCGCGGCTCAGCACCGTGCCGGCAGCGCGCGCGAGGATCAGCAGCAGGTTGTATTCGGTAGTCTTGAGTTCGACCGGCTGACCGCGCCAGTTCACTGCGCGATCGGGTGGCGAGATCACGAGTTCGCCGAAGCTCAACGTTTCGTCCTGTGCCGGCGCGGCCGCGGTTTCCGCGGGGTGAGCACGCCGCAGCAGCGCACGCGCGCGGGCAACCAGCACGCGCGGTTCGATCGGTTTGACGACGTAGTCGTCGGCGCCCGTTTCCAGACCGGCGATCTGGTCGTACACGTCGACGCGTGCTGTCAGGATCAGCACCGGCACCCGCGAAAAGCTGCGAATTCGCCGGCAGACTTCCATTCCGTCCAGATTGGGCAGCATCAGATCGAGGATCACCAGCGCCGGGTTGTGTTCGCGGACGGCGGCCACGGCCGTATCGCCGCGCCGCACGATCGTCACGCTGAATTCGTAGCCGTTCAAATACTCCTTGATCAACTGGGCGAGCCGATCGTCGTCCTCGATCAGCAACACGCTGGTCTTGAGAGGGGCGTCGTTCATAAAGGTCTCCACTAGCAGACGCCGATTCTAGCCGCGCGCGCGAGCGCGGGATACGCCGCCGACACTCGCGAACACTTGAACACAATTGCGCACAGATTCTCCCAACTTCACGACAGACGTGGCGAAGGGACGTCCCTAGACTGCGGTCTCCGTCTCCAACAAAAAGATCTGATCGTGCGCAAACGCCTCCCGACGCTATGTATTTCGCTCCTTGCCCTGACCTGTTCGTCAGTGGCGCATGCCGAAAATTTCTATACGTTTTCTCTGGCGGGCGGTGTCGGACCGCGCTATCAGGGTAGCCGCGATTACCGTCCGTTCGTCGCGCCGCTGATTTCCGCGCAATTCAGCAACGGCATTTTCCTGAGTCCGAAAGACGGGCTCGGCTACAAGTACGAATTCGCCAATGGCCTGTTCGCGTCTGCGGCGCTCGGCTACGACTTCGGTCGCACCGACCGCAATCGCGCCGATCTGCCGGGCTCCGATTATCTGAAGGGCATGGGGCGAATTCCGGGCTCGGTGATGATGTCGTTCACCGTCGGCGCGCATGTGTTCGGCGCGTCGACCGTCAGCATCACGCTCGATCAGCCGGTCACCAAGACCGGTCGCGGGACTAGCGGCCACCTGGATCTGACGGTGCCCGTGCTGCAAACGGTCGACAACATCATCGACGTCACCGGGTCCGTGCACGCGGGCAGCGGCCGTTACACGCAAACCTTCTACGGCGTCACCGACGCGCAATCGGCCGCGAGCGGTTTCCGGCCTTACTCGGTGAAGGGCGGTGTCGACAGTGCAAAGGTGTCGCTCGGCTGGACGTACATGTTTTCTCCGCGCTGGTCGGTGCACACCGAGGGCGGCGTGACTCGCCTGCTGGGTGCATCGGCGAACAGCCCGATCGTGCAGTCGAAGAACAACTACTTTGCGATCACGGCGATCAGCTACCGCTACTGATTCTGTTGGTCGACCGACAGGCGACGCACGCTTCGCCGACCCGCCCGACTCCGCTTCCCGCCCCGACTCGCGCGATAATCGCGCAACGGCGCAGCGGCTTCCAACACGAACAACGGGCCGGCCGGCCGCTTTTCAGGCACACACAATGGATGAGAAAGACTGGATCGCCGGCGCCGCGAAGGCGCTGGCGATCATCGAAGCATTCGACGAAGAACACGCGCGCATGACGCCGACCATGGTGGCGGGGCGCGCGGGCTTATCGCGCACCGCGGCGCGCCGTTACTTGCTGACGCTCCGCGAACTCGGCTACGTGGACACCGACGGCAAACTGTTCTGGCTCGCGCCGCGCGTGTTGCGGCTCGGTCAGTCGTATCTGGATTCGGCGCGACTGCCGCGCACCGTGCAGCCGTTTCTGCAACGCATCACCGCGACCGTGCAGGAAACCGCGCTGGTGGCGATTCTCGATGAACACGACGTGGTCTACGTTGCGCGCAACGGCGTGAACCGGGCGATGGCGGTGGGCTTCGTGCTGGGTTCGCGGGCGCCGGCTCCGTTGTCGTCGGCGGGATTGGTGCTGCTGGCTTTCCAGGCGCCGGAGCGGATCGAACAATGGCTCGCGTCTTATCCGATCAAGGTGTTCACGCCGCACACCTATTCGACGATCGCGCAGTTGCGCGAAGTGCTCGGCGAAATCCGTCGCGACGGCTACGTCGTCACCGATCAGCAACTGGAACTGGGCATGCGCGGCGTCGCGGTGCCGTTGCGCGACCGGCACGGCTCGGTCGTGGCGGCGATCAGCGTCAGCATGCCGATCGGCCAGGAGTCGGCGAATTCCGCGTTGCAACGGGTGCTGCCGACCCTGCAGGAAACCGCCAGTTTGCTGCGCAACCTGGTCTGAACGGAGGCCGAATGATCGGCCTAGGTAATCTCCCTAATATGGTCTACTGACTGAGTGAAAGCGCCCCGAAAGCAACGTGTCTCCCGGAAAATACATATCGAGATTTGGGCATGACAAACGGCCTACACTGCGTAATACTCTCCCGCGGGGGGCGGGAAGGCGGCCCGAGCCGTGTCTGCTCTACCGTGCAGCTATTTCATTCACATCGACTAGTCGTCCAGGTTTGGGGAAACAACACATGAAAAAAGTTATCGCCTCGCTCGCAGCCGCATCGATCGCGCTGGTTTCGGTTCAAGCTTTCGCACAGGCTTCTGACGCAGCAGCACCGGCCGCAGCAGCAAGCGCGCCGAAGAAGCACCACGTGAAGAAGCTGAAGTCGCACGGCAAGCGCGCTCCGGTTGCAGCAGCAGCTTCGGCAGCGGGCACGAACGACAAGGGCACGCAGAACTAAGCTGAAGCCAGGTTTGGCGTGACCAGCAAAAAGGCCAGAGCATCCGCTCTGGCCTTTTTGTCTTGCAGCGAGCGTTTCAGCCGCCGCCTTATCGCGTTACCGTGCCGTTGCTCTCAGCCGGCCAGACCGCGCTTGATCACTTCGTTCAGCAAACCGGTCAGGCCTTCCGGGTGCGTAGCCGCACGCTCTTTCAATTCGGTGACCAGTTCGCCATTCAGCTTGCAGGCAAACGCGACGAGGCCTTGCGCCTGATCGAGCTTGCGCTGTTCGCGCCGGTCGAGCTTCGGCTCGGCGGCTTTGCCGAAACGATCGGCGGTCGACAGTTTCATTGCATTGTTCAGCTTGAGTGCCTTGTTCTTTTCAAGGTCGGTCTTTTTCATCGCCATACGGAAGGCCTCTGCCAGATAAGTAATCCCGCATTGTACGCACCACGCCGGGCCGCACGCGAGCGCGGCGGATGCGAGCTTCAGCCGTCGTCCGTGGCAGCGCGTGTGCCGTTTGTCGCGTGGACGGGTTCGGTGCGCGCCGCGACGCTGTCCATCAGCGCGCGCATTCGCTGCCAATGGGTGCCTTCCCAGAACACACGGCGGCACACGTCGCAGGTGACGAATAGCCGATGTCTTTGCAGCACACCGTCCGGCGCGCGGGCGCCGACTTCTTCCCGCGCGATGCGGCGTAGCGGCGCATTGCACATCAGGCACAAACGGAACGGTTGTGCGCTACCCGCCAGATCGAGCCGTTCGAACACTTCGCGTAGTTGCTCACGTGGTTTGAGCGCGCGCACATAGCAGCCGTGCGTGATGGAGCGGCGTTTCAATAGCTCGCGGTCGCGGGTCAGCACGACGCGTTGTTGGGCGGCGGCGAGCGCCTCGATATCCGCGTCCGGGTAGTGGTTGTCGTACAGCGTATCGAAGCCGGCTAGCCGCAGCAGCGGCGCGAGACCGCCGAGGTGAGCATCGGCGATGAAGCGCATCACCCGCAGCGGCCGCTCGCGCACACGCAGCAGCGGCTGGATGTCGAGCGCTTCAAACTTCGGATAGACGGCGACGCGGTCGCCGTCCGCGAGCAGGTGATTGAAACCGACCGACTCGTCGTTCACCAGAATCAGCTCGACCTCGGTGTGCGGCACGCCGAGCACTTCGATCATGTGCTTGGCGGTGGCGCCGCGCGCGCAGGCGCAACTGAACGCGCGCCGGCGCCGCGGCCGGGCGAGAAAATCGTTCAGCTCCTCATAGAAGCGGAAAGTCGCGGTGACCATCGCAGCAGTATCGCACCGTGTTTCGATGCGCGCTGTCCTGCGCTTGTCGCATGGGTGTGCTTTACTGCGGGTTCTTTAGAAGACGGAGCGACAGATGGACATCGGTTTTATCGGTCTCGGCGAGATGGGCGCCGCGATGGTTGCAAACATTTTGAAAGCCGGGCACCAGGTGCGCGTGTGGAACCGCTCGCCGGAGCGCGCGCAGCCGCTCGCCGCCGCGGGCGCGCGAATCGTCGCGACGCCGGCTGAAGCGTTTGCGGGCGACGCCGTGTTCTCGATGCTCGCCGACGATGCCGCGCTGCGCGAAGTCGTCACCGCGTCGCTGCTGGAGCATGCGCCGCGCGGGCTGATCCACGTGAACATGGCGACGATCTCGGTCGTGCTCGCCGAGGAACTGGCGACGGCGCACGCATCGCGCGGCATTGCTTATGTTGCCGCGCCGGTGCTCGGACGGCCGGACGTGGCGGCAGCGGGCAAGCTGACGATCGTCGCCGGCGGTCCGGCTGAGGCGATCGACCGCGTGCAGCCGCTATTCGACGCGATCGGCCAGAAAACGTGGCGGATCGGCTCGTTGCCGCAGCAGGCGAACGTGATGAAGCTGGCGGCAAACTTCATGCTGGCCGCGGCGGTCGAGACGCTCGGCGAGGCGGCGACGCTCGTGACGGGCCACGGCGTTGCGATGCAGGATTTCCTCGACGTGATCACGAGCGGCCTGTTCCCGGGACCGGTCTATCAGGGCTACGGCAAGATGATCGCGGAGCAGCGCTATGAGCCGGCGCTGTTCAAGGCGCGTCTGGGTCTCAAGGACGTGCGGCTCGCGCTGGCTGCCGCCGACGCGGTCACGACGCCGCTGCCGATCGCGAGCGTGGTGCGCGACAGCCTGCTCGAAGCCGTCGCACACGGCGATGGCGAGAAGGATTTCGCGGTGCTGGGCCAAGTGGCGGCGCGACGGGCCGGACGCTAGCGCGTTATCGGTCATCGCGCAGTCGGGTGCCGGGTTGGACTTGCCGGCAGCCCGAGCGCGATGGGTCCGCAACATGCGAAGTCGCATGCAGGAGTTCGCCACGATTCGCCGCCTGCCGTGGCTGCGGCGGTGAGCGGGCTGGCGGGCATAATAGGCGTCCGATCCTTTCCTCGCGTCGATCTCAATGAATCTGCATACCTGGTGGCTGTTCGCCGCCACTGTTTTCGTCGTTTCCGCGATTCCCGGTCCGAACATGCTGCTGGTGATGACGCATGGCGCGCGGCACGGCCTGCGCCGTTCGAGCGCGACCATGGCCGGCTGTCTGTCGGCGCTCGTGTTGATGCTGGCGGTATCGGCAGCGGGACTGGGCGTCGTGCTGGAAGCATGGCCGGCGCTGTTCAACGCGCTGCGCCTGATCGGCGCGGCCTACCTCGTGTATCTGGGCATCAAGGCCTGGCGCGCGCCCGCGGACGAAGCCGCCGCCGAGGCTACGGACGAACTGGCCGCGAAACCGGCTCACTCGCGCTTGGTGCTGTTTCGCAACGGCTTCCTCGTGTCGGGCAGCAATCCCAAGGCGATTCTGTTCGCCGCCGCGCTTTTGCCGCAGTTCATCGACGCCGCCCAGCCGAAGCTGCCGCAATTCGGCGTGCTGGTCGCTACATTCGCGGTGATCGAGGTGAGCTGGTATCTGGTGTACGCCGGTTTCGGCACGCGGATCGGCACCCGGCTGAAGAGCCGCAGCGTCGCGAAAATGTTCAACCGGCTGACGGGCGGCGTGTTCGTCGGCTTTGGCGCGGTGATGGCACTGGTCCGTCATTGAGCGGAGGCCGCCCGGAGCGGTGCCCACAAAGTTGTTCGAACACGACGCCGGGCACTAACCGAGGGTGAACCCTAGTTTTTATGTTGCGCCGCACCAAACCGTTTGCTATAGTTCGTCTTGTCTCCTCCATGTCTCCTCTGATATGGATTCAGCCCGCCAACTTAGGCGGGCTTTTTTTTGCCCCGAAATTCCCGCGCTTCCCCAAATGAAAACCGGCTGATCCCACCACGGGGACCAGCCGGTTTTTTGCGTCTGTACGGGTGTGTCGCGCCGCGTCGAACTCAGAACTTGTACGACACAGCGAGGAACGAAATGATCGGATCGGCTTTCAACTCCGCTTTCGACACACCGAGTTCCGTGCCGTCCGCCGCCTTGATGATCACCGACGACGTCGTCTTGAGCGGAATGTAGGTGACCGACGCCACAAGACCCCAGTGATCGGTGATGTTGTACGCGAGACCGGCGTTGAACACCGGCGCCCACGACGACGACGCCTTCGCCGACACCTGCGTCTGCCCCGGCTTGCCCGCGCCGGCCGCGAGCACCGCGCCGAGATTGTTCTGCGTCGACGTGACGAAGTTCTGCCCCAGCTGAATATCCGAGAACCAGTTATACGACACGCCGACACCGACGAACGGCCGGAACTTCGCAGTCGGCGCGTTGAAGTAATACTGGAACAGCAGCGCCGGACTCCACTGACGCACGCTCTTCACGATCGGGTTCGATTGCGGATCGCCGAGGTCCTGCTGGCCGAGCGCGCCCGCGGGTCCGGGCGGCTTGATGGTGCCGTGGCCATTGATCTTGAAGACCGGCGGGACGCCCGCGACCGTCGTCACCGCGATGTGGTCGGTCAGGTAATGGCTGAACACGAGGCCGACAGTATCGGCGCTGTTGGTGGACAAACCCGTGCCCGACGACGTGAACGAACTCGGCAGACGCAAAGGCGTGTTGATCGGCGTCGGTGCGACGTTGGTGGTCAGCGGCGTGCTGGAGTCCTGCGGCATCACGTGAAACCAGCCGAGCACGGCGACGTTGTCGCCCGCATGTTGGGCGTGCGCACTGGCGGACAGGCACGCGACCAGTATCGCGAAAGTGATTTTTTTCATGTTGCTCCTCCTGAGGCGCTCGCCGCGCTCATCGCGCGCGGCGAGCGGCAACCGGCTGGCGCTCCGGCTGCTGCACTAAATGACGGTGGACGCCGGCCGCCGCGCGCATGCTCTGCGCGGCAGCCTGAACGCGAAACCTCGCGGCGCGGCGGCACATGCTTCGTCCATTACTGGACGAAGGCGCCGATCGTGAAGTACGGCGAGGCCGCGTTGGTCAGATCGAGGTAGCCGAATACGCCGCCGGTGAAGATCATCTTTCCGGTCGGCGTCGTGCCCGTCGATGCGCCGACTTGCGTCGTCGTCACTACGCCCGGCACGGTCTGCGTGAAGTCCAGATTCAGCGCGGTCGCGAGCGAGGCCTGCGATGCGTTGAACGGATCGAGCAGCGTGGCCTGCGTGCCCTCGAGCGCGGTGGTGCGATAGTTGAACTGGCTATCCACGCCGATGTACTCGCCGTTCTGCGAGTTCACCGCGATCGCGGTTTGCGGCGACAGAATCGAGATGCCCGATTCGTCGTCCGCGTACGGTCCGAGCGAGCCGTTCACCGGCGTCGTCACCGACGAGTTCGCCGCGCCGGTGCGCACGAGGATCGGCACGACCTGGTTGCGCAGCTTGCCGACGATCATGTAGCCGCGCGCTTTCGGCGTGGTGGCGAGCGTCGGCTTGGCCTGGCCGAGGAAGTTATCGGTTTCGAACGCACCGCTGCCGTCGGCCGACTGCACGAAGTTCGTGCCCGGCTGCTGACACTTGCCCGCGTTTACGCCGGAGTTGTCGCACTCCGTCCACGTGCCGTCCGCGTTGATCGTGATCTTGGTGTCGACCGCGACCGGCGCGAAGTTTTGCGACGGCACCTGGTGATAGCCGAGCTGGTTATACGTGCCGGCCACGTTCGCCAGATTCGTTTCGATCGACGAGAAGCCGATGAACGGGTAGTACGGGAAGGTGGTGTCGGGCACCGCGCCGACGCCGAGAATCCCGCCGAACGAGATTTCCGCGCCCGGAATCGTGCCGCCCGCCACACCTTCGCCGACGAAAATCCGCGCCGGACGATTCGGGTCGAGACTCGCGCCGTTCAGACGGAATGCGCACTGATTGAGCTTGTTGGTCGGCAGCATCGTTTCCTGCGTGAGCGTGCCGCTGGCGGCCTGGCCGGCGCGCGTCGGTGCGACGGTGCCGGTGGTCGCCGGAATCGGCGATTCGATATAGCTGATCTGCCAGGTCATTTTGGTCGTGTCCATCTGCAGCTTGACCAGCTCACCGTCACCGCCGCCGCCCGTGAAGACGGTGCTGTAATCGAGCGACGTCGGACACAGCCGGGCTTCGGTGATTGTCCCGTTGCCGCCACCCCCGCCACCGCATGCCCCCAGCAACGGTGCTGCAAGAGCGAGCACCGAAAGGATTCTCCATTTCATACCGCCTCCAGAATTTTCTCGTTGTTTGGGGCCGGCTCCCAGTCCGGCCACCATTTGCTCTAGTTATCTCTCGGACTGCGAACTGCCGGTCCTGCCGCTCGTCCCGCGTGAGTTATTTGCTGATCTGGGCGCCGATGCCGAAGTAAGGGGCGTCGGGTGTCGAGCCGGCGATCGCCGAAGTCGGCGCGACACCGTTGTTGACCTTGCTCTGGATCTCGATCGCGTACAGGCCGCCCGATGCGATCGCGAGACCTTGTCCGCCGGTGGCCGCGCTTTGAACGCCGACCAGACCGGGGCTCGGGAGGCCGTAGCCGAGCCCGAAGCCGTCTTCCGCGGCCGACGTCGACGGATTGATGAAGGTGCCGACGCCACCTTGAATCAGCGTCGCCGTGTAGTTGAAGTTCGAATCCGCACCGACGTAGCCGCCGTCGAAACCACCCGATGCAAGCGGCGTGGCGGCGGCAAGCATTGCGATGCCGGATTCGTCGTCGATTTGCAGCGTGCCCAGGTTGACCGAGCCGGTGCGAACCACGAGCGGTACCGTCGCGCCGTTGATCTGGCCGAGGATCATATGGGCCTTGCCGAAGTTGCCGGTGCGCAGCGGCGCGGGGCTGCCGCCATTGACGATCTGCGGCGGGCTCGTGCTGTCGAAGTAGCCGTTGCTGTTCAGCGTGAGCGCGTTACCCGTGCTCAGACAGCCCCCTGCGCTCGGCGACGTGCAGTTGCCGCTCGCGTCGAATGTCTCGACCGAATTCGTAGCGATGGTTTCGTAGTTCGCGGACGGCGAGAGGTGATACAGCAAACCGTTGTAGGTGCCGACGAGCTTGGTGAGATCGGTCGTCGTGCTGGCGAAGCCGAGGAACGGGTAGAAGTCGAAGTGCCGGTTCGGCACCGCGCCCAAACCGAGAATGCCGGCGAACTGCACCGTCGCGCCTGGGATACCGCCGCCTGCCACACCGTTACCCACGAGGATCATCGGCGGATTCGGATTGTTGACGAAGTCGGGGGTCGTATAAGGCTGGCCGTCGCCGACGCCGGTGCCGCTGCCCGCGCCGAGAATGAACGCGCAGCGGATCTGTTCGGCGGTCGGCAGCGCGCCGGTCGGCGGGTGGATGACCGCGCCGGCGATCTGCGTGCCTGCGCGAGTCGGCGAAACGCTGCCGGTGCGCAATGGAATCGGCGACTCGAGCCACTTCAGCGTGTACGTCATCGCGGTCGCATCGATATTCAACTGGACGACTTCGCCACTACCGGCTCCGCCGAGGAAAGTCGTCTTGACGATGTCCGCGCTCGCCGGACACAGCGTCGGCGTTCCGGCATTCGAAGACGGCGGACCTTGCACGCCGCAGCTTGCCCCCGAGCATTGCGGCGAATTGATCGCGCCTGGATTGTCGGCCTTGCCGCCGCCGCATGCGATGAGGAATGGGGCCGTGGCAATGGCCATTGCCAGGCCGCGGATTATGGCGTGCGACATGCTGCTGTCTCCCTTCATGTAATTGTGCGAACTAATTTCGCTGCGCGTTTAACTCATGTCAATTGAATGAGCCGTCTAAAAAGAACGATTCAAACAGCGCATTTAATGCAGGACGCGCGCCGGTTGGACGTTAGCGGCCCTTTAAAACAAAAAGAGAATTTTCGCGTTGTCGACGGTCCCGTTGTTCCGCCGCACTGCCTTACCAGGCAAGCGATTCAGCAAAATGGCTCTATCATCTGCGAACGACCGTTCGGGGAAAAATCGGGAGTTTCCCCAGGCGGAAAACCATGCTGTGATACGCGATTGACGGAATGAATTACCGACGATTGATCAGCAGTCCGGGTTTTTATTTTTAAGTAATGGGGGCTACTACTGATTAAACGGAAAAGAGGAATGCGCGATGAATGCTTTTAAAACAGAAAAGCCGGTCTTTTAGAGACCGGCTTTCGGAGTTCGACAGCGAATGCCGTCGTGGAGCACAAACCTGCTTAGCGTTTCAAGCCGGTTTCTTCCGCGGTGCCAATGGCGAGGTTCATGCACTGGATCGCTGCGCCCGATGCACCCTTGCCCAGGTTGTCCAGGCGCGCGACGGTCACGAAGCGCTCTTCGTTGCCGAACACGAACAGGTCGACGCGGTTGGTGTCGTTGTTTGCCTGCACGTCGAAGAAGCCGGCGTCGAGGTTGGCTTCCGCGTCGAACGGCGCGACGTGCACGAATGCTTCGCCCGCGTAGTACTCGGCGAACAGCGCTTGCACGTCCTGCGGCGTGGCTTTCTTCGCGAGCTGGTTCGGCGAGAAGAAGGTGGTGACAGCGAGGCCCTTATAGAAATCGCCGACGATCGGCGTGAAGACCGGCGCCGACTTCAAACCGGTATGCGCGGCCATTTCCGGCAGATGCTTGTGCGTGAGGCCGAGCGCATACGGACGCGGGCTCTTGAGCTTGTCGTTGCCGCCTGCTTCGTAGTCGGCAATCATTTTCTTGCCGCCGCCGCTGTAGCCGGTGATCGAGTAAGCGTGAGCGGCGAAGTCCGCCGCGACGACACCCGCTTCGACCAGCGGCCGCATGGCCAGCACGAAGGCCGATGCATGGCAGCCCGGCACGGCGATGCGTTTGGCGGTACGCAGACGCTCGCGTTGCGAGCGGGCGAGTTCGGGCAGACCGTAGGCCCAGTCGGCGGAGGTGCGGAACGCGGTGCTCGCATCGATCAGCACGGTGCGGTCGTTGTCGACCAGCGAAGCCGACTCGCGCGACGCGACGTCCGGCAGACACAGGAACGTGACGTCCGATGCGTTGATGAGACGACGGCGCTCGTCGAGGTCCTTGCGCTTCGCTTCTTCGATACGCAGGATTTCCACGTCGGCGCGTTGCGACAGGTATTCGAAAATCTTCAGGCCGGTCGTGCCTTCCTGTCCGTCGACAAAAACTTTCGTGCTCATCTCGATCTCACTGGCTTGCTGGAAACGGGGCGCGACACCGCGCCGGAACGCCATTTTAAGACGTGATGGCGCCGGACGTGTGGAATTGGGGCAAAAAACGACGATGCGCGCTGAAAATGACATCGGCGTGACCGGATGAACGCCAGTTGCAAGCCGATGCAGGGGCGTTCGCGGCAAACGCTATCGCGTAGACGCTCGTCGTCAGGCCGGCGTGGCGATCCAGCGCGCCGTGACGCCGGCGATCCGTGCGCCGAACATGCGCGCCGTCTCGAGATCGCCGGCCGGCGGCGCTTCGTCCGGCGACGCATCCGCCGGCGACTGCGCGAGCAAGCCCGTGAAGCCGCCCACGTAGTTCAGGTCGTTGCGGGTCGCCGCCTTGGTGTTCGACGGCATCATCCCCGTGCCCGCCCAGATCATGCTGTGTTGCATCGCCAGTGTGACGAAGTACTGGATCGTCGAGAATTTGTCGCCGTTCATCGTCGCCGAATTGGTGAAGCCGGCGGCGATCTTGTCCTTCCATGTCTGGCCGAACCACGGTTTCGAACTGGCGTCGGCGAATTTCTTGAAATCGGCTGACGGGCCGCCCATGTAGGTCGGCGCGCCGAACACGATCGCGTCGGCCGCGGCCAGTTCGGCCCACGCGGCGTCGTCGATCTCGCCGACGGGCATCAGCCGCGCATCGGCGCCCGCTTCGAGCATGCCCGCCAGAACCGCTTCGGCGACTTTCTTCGTATGGCCATAACCGCTGTGATACACGATGACAATCTTCGACATGGTGCTCTCCGGCAAGGTGAAGAGATGAACTCAGGGATCAAATCAGGCACGGCGACGTGGCGTGCAGTGAACATTACCGTCCGTACGTGACGACCATTCGCGCACTGCCGAGCGTCGCCGTGCCGATCTCGTGATCGAACATCAGCGCCGGCCTTCCTTGTGCGAGGCGCAGGTCGGCGCTATTCAGCGCGTAAACCGTGACGACGTAGCGATGCGGTTTGCCGGCAGGCGGGCATGGGCCGCCGTAACCATCTGTGTCGAAATCGTTGCGCGCTTCAACCGCGCCGAGTTTCTTCAGGAAACCCGACGAACTCGCGTTCTCCGGCAAACGGTCGACGCTCGCCGGAATGCCGGCCACCGCCCAATGCCACCAGCCGCGGCCGGGTGCGTCCTCGTCGAAGATGGTGATCGCGAAACCGCGCGTGCCGGCCGGCGCATTGCGCCAGCTCAACTGCGGCGAGCGATTGTCGCCTTTGCAGTCGTCCTGATTGAAAACCTGCGCGCTGTCGACAGCACCGCCCACGCGAAAACTCGTACTGTTCAGCGAAAAAAGATCCTCGGCGAACGCACGCGGGCCATACCCGGCGCATAGCGCGAGACCCAGCATCGCGCTGACGACGTACTGCCTACGGCGGACGGGCGAAGCAAGCGAAACGACCAGGCAACGCGAGCGCATGTGCCGGTTCTCCTGTCAGGGGAAGCGAGGCGGGGACCTCGCGACGGTTATTGTCCCTATTTTGTGCCCTGCGGTCGAATCATGTCTAACATTAGCTCTCCGATGTTTCATTGTTACTGGCCTGTAAGGCTTGGCGCTCAGGAAATCGGCTATAGTCGGAGCAATTGTCCGCGTGAATTTCAGCCGCGTACCCGATCAGTCCGAGCACCAACAAAAGAAAGCATGTCAGAAGTTGTGGAGAGGGTTTTATCCGTCGAGGGGAGGGCTATGCAAGATCCGTTAAAGGTCAGGGTCGTGGTAGCGGATGACCATCCCGTGATTCTGTTTGGCGCCGAACAGGCTTTGCTCAAGTTTCCAGGCATGCAGGTCGTTGCACGGGCGCGCCAGTCGACCGAGTTGATGAAAGTGTTGCAAACGGTGGAGTGCGATGTCCTCGTGACAGACCTCGCAATGCCCGGCGGCCAATTCGGCGACGGTCTGCCGCTGATCGGTTATCTACGCCGCAATTTTCCCAATCTGCCGATCGTCGTCCTCACCATGCTCGAGAACGCCGCGTTGCTCAAGCGGCTGAGCGAACTCGGCGTGACCTCGGTCGTGAACAAGTCCGACGATCTGAGCCATATCGGCCTCGCGGTCCAGCATGTCAGCCGTAACCTTGAGTACATGAGCCCGTCGGTCAAGGCGTCGCTCGATACGTTGCGCATGAACGCCGGCGGCAAAAACGAAGACGTGATGCTGTCGCGCCGCGAACTCGAAGTGGTGCGCCTGTTCGTCTCCGGCATGACGATCAAGGAAATTTCCACGCAGCTCAACCGCAGCATCAAGACGATCAGCACACAAAAGAATACGGCGATGCGCAAGCTCGGCATCGATCGCGACTCCGAGTTGTTCCAGTATGCGCAGAGCAATGGCTTGCTGAATCTGTCGTCGCATTCGGTCGAAGGGGGCGCTGGTTCTTCGTGACGGCGCCGGCTACGCGTCAGGGCTCGCGTGAACACAGCAACGCGAACGTGAGCGCGAACGCGAACAAAAAGAAAGGCCGCCTGTCTCGTCGACAGGCGGCCTTTCTTATTCCATCCGCCTCAGCGGTGCGCCGTGCTTACTGCGGCGCGGCGTTCGCGCCGCCATGCGCAGCCGACCATTCGGCCGGCGCGTGCAGGAATTTTTCCACTTCGTCGAGCGTCTTCGTGTCGAAGTACTTGTTCTGCTTCGCGACGCGCAGCACGTCCCACCACGTGGCGAGCGCGTGCAGATCGACATCGATGTCTTTCAGCACCGACACGCTTTCCTTGAAGATGTTGTAGTGGAACAGCACGAAGCAATGGTTCACCGTAGCGCCGGCGCCGCGCAGCGCGTTGATGAAGTTGATCTTGCTGCGGCTGTCCGTGGTCAAGTCTTCGACCAGCAGCACGCGTTGGCCTTCGGTGAGCAGACCTTCGATCTGCGCGTTACGGCCGAAACCCTTCGGCTTCTTGCGCACGTATTGCATCGGCACCATCAGGCGGTCCGACAGCCACGCAGCGAACGGGATGCCGGCGGTTTCGCCACCGGCGACCGCGTCGATCTGCTCATAGCCGACGTCGCGCAGGATCGTGGCTTCGGCCATTTCCATCAGGCCGCGGCGCACGCGCGGATACGAGATCAGCTTGCGGCAGTCGATATAAACCGGGCTCGCCCAGCCGGACGTGAAAATATACGGTTTCTCCGCGTTGAAGTGCACTGCTTGGACTTCCAGCAGCATCTTGGCGGTGGTGTCGGAGATCGTCTGGCGATCGAAGCCTGTCATGGGCGAATCCTTGGGTGTAAGCGGGGAGAAGGGGGCGCGAAGCCCGGTGGCGCAGCAAGCGGGGTATGCCGCGCCTTGGTGGGCGGCGCCTCGATAGGCAAATACACAACCGGACAGTGGAGTGCAGGCCGGCGTTTGCTGCGCGCGTAGCCCGATATTTTACCCGAAACGAGGCCTTTCGAGGAGCCGTTGTGTGTCGTGGCGGCGAATGAGGGTTATCGGGCTGGCGAGTGAGCGGCAAGTGCCTGGGAGCGTCGTTGGGTCAACGGCGAAGCGGCGTCACGAGTTGGATTTTGACTTGCTTGTGAGCCGCCGGGCACGCCTTTACACTCACGCGAAATTTCCCGGGGCGCGCGTGACCGCCGCGGCCCGTCTGACCTACGGAACGCTTTCATGACCGCCGCTTCTTCTCCCACCGACACCCGTGAACCCGCCAAAGCCGGTTATGCCGGCCGCGCGCTGATCGCGTCGGTGCTTGGCTACGCGATGGACGGCTTCGACCTGCTGATCCTCGGCTTCATGTTGCCGGTGATCGCCGTCGATCTGCATCTGAGTTCCGCGCAGGCGGGCTCGCTCGTCACGTGGACGCTGATCGGCGCGGTAGCGGGCGGCGTGATTTTCGGCGTGTTGAGCGACTACTTCGGCCGCGTCCGGATGCTCACGTGGACGATTCTGATCTTCGCGGTGTTCACCGGGCTATGCGCGCTGGCGCAAGGCTATACCGATTTGCTGGTTTATCGGACGATCGCCGGCATCGGTCTCGGCGGCGAGTTCGGTATCGGCATGACGCTGGTCGCCGAGGCGTGGCCCGCTTCGCAGCGGGCGCGGGTGTCGTCGTATGTCGGGCTCGGCTGGCAGCTCGGCGTGCTGGCAGCGGCGCTGCTCACGCCGTTGCTGTTGCCGGTGATCGGCTGGCGCGGCATGTTCGCGCTCGGCGTGCTGCCGGCGATCGTGTCGTTCTTCGTGCGGCGGCGCGTCGAAGAGCCCGCGCTCTTCACCGAACGCGCTTCGCGCGGCGCGCGCAAGCTGCCACTGAAATTGCTGGTGGCCGACGCACGCACCGCGCGCGCGAGCATCGGCGTCGCGATTCTCTGCTCGGTGCAGAACTTCGGCTATTACGGGTTGATGATCTGGCTGCCGAGCTATCTGTCGAAGACCTTCGGTTACTCGCTGACCCAATCCGGCGTGTGGACCGCCGTGACGGTGCTCGGTATGGCGGCGGGCATCTGGCTGTTCGGCATCGCCGCCGACCGCTTCGGCCGCAAGCCGACGTTCCTGCTCTATCAGGCGGGCGCGGTGGTGATGGTGTTCGTCTATTCGCACCTGAGCACGCCGGCGGCGCTGCTGATCGGCGGCGCGGCCATGGGCGTGTTCGTCAATGGGATGATCGGCGGTTATGGCGCGCTGATCTCCGAACTCTATCCGACCGACGCACGCGCGACCGCACAGAACGTGCTGTTCAACATCGGCCGGGCGGTGGGCGGTTTCGGACCGGTTGCCGTGGGCGCGCTGGCCGCGCGTTATTCGTTCGGCGCAGCGCTCGCCCTGCTTGCTTCGATCTACCTGCTCGACATCTTCGCGACGCTTTTTCTGATCCCCGAACGACGCGGCGCCGAACTCGAATGACGTTCAAATGACGTCGCGGTGAAGCCCGGATGAAGCCCGGGTGACACGCTCGCGACATCACACCGGATGACGCGCCGCAGCATAACCGGCGTGCGTTTCGCCGATGGTGAGACACGTTAACCAACCGGTGCATCGACGCATTCGGGGTGTACACTAACCGACCCGCGTAGCACTCCGCACCGTTCCGCCTTCCGCCCAGGTTCGACGCGGCGCCCAACCGGCGCACGCGAAAACCGCCGCAGTCGATTATCCATTCGATAGACGATAGGCGAGCTCCGCGGTGCGATGTGTCCGGCCCGATTACTAACGTCTCGCAGGTTAAAAAATGGACGAACAACTCAAGCAAAGCGCTCTCGCATACCACCAGAATCCGAAGCCCGGCAAGATTTCGGTCACGCCCACCAAGCCACTGTCGAACCAGCTGGATCTGTCGCTGGCGTACTCGCCGGGCGTCGCCGCTGCGTGCATGGCGATCTACGACGAACCGCTCGACGCGCAGAAGTACACGTCGCGCGGTAACCTGGTCGGCGTGATCACGAACGGCACCGCCGTGCTCGGTCTCGGCAATATCGGCCCGCTCGCCGCAAAGCCGGTGATGGAAGGCAAGGGCTGCCTGTTCAAGAAGTTCGCGGGCATCGACGTGTTCGACATCGAGCTCGCCGAGTCCGACCCTGACAAGCTGGTCGAGGCGATTGCGATGCTCGAGCCGACGCTCGGCGGCATCAACCTCGAAGACATCAAGGCGCCGGAATGCTTCTACATCGAGAAGAAGCTGCGCGAGCGCATGAAGATTCCGGTCTTCCACGACGATCAGCACGGTACTGCGATCATCGCGTCGGCGGCGATCCTCAACGGCCTGAAAGTGGTCGGCAAGAAGCTCGACGAAGTGAAGCTGGTGTGTTCGGGCGCGGGCGCGGCGGCGATCGCGTGTCTGGACCTGCTGGTGAACCTCGGTCTGTCGAAGAAGAACGTGCTCGTCACCGATTCGAAGGGCGTGATCTACGAAGGCCGCGGCAATCTGGATCCGTCGAAGGAACGTTACGCGGCGAATACCGACGCGCGCACGCTGGCCGACGCGATCCGCGGCGCCGACGTGTTCCTAGGCTGTTCGAGCGCCGGCGTGCTGAAGCCGGAGATGGTCGTCGGGATGGGCACGCAGCCGCTGATCCTGGCGCTCGCGAACCCGGAGCCGGAAATCCGCCCGGAAGATGCGAAGAAAGTGCGCCCGGACTGCATCATCGCAACGGGCCGGTCGGACTATCCGAACCAGGTCAACAACGTGCTGTGCTTCCCGTTCATCTTCCGCGGTGCGCTGGATGTCGGCGCGACCACGATCACTGAAGAAATGAAGCTCGCGTGCGTGCGCGCGATCGCGGAACTCGCGGAAGAAACCGATCAGGGCGATGAAGTCGCGAAAGCCTACGAAGGCCACTCGCTCGAATTCGGTCCCGATTACCTGATCCCGAAGCCGTTCGATCCGCGCCTGATCATCAAGATCGCGCCGGCCGTCGCGCAGGCCGCGATGGACTCGGGCGTCGCGACCCGTCCGATCCAGGACATGGACGCGTATCGCGAAGAACTCGGCACCACCGTGTACCGCACCGGCATGGTGATGCGCCCGGTGTTCGCGGCGGCGAAGTCGGAGCCGGCGCGCATCGTGTTCGCCGAAGGTGAGGACGAACGCGTGCTGCGCGCCGCGCAGTTCGTGCTGCTGGAGAAGATCGCGAAGCCGATCCTGGTGGGTCGTCCGTCGGTGATCGAGATGCGTCTGAAGAAGATGGGCTCGAAGCTGAAGTGCGGTGAAGACTTCGAGATCGTCGATCCGGAAGACGATCCGCGCTACCAGCAATGCTGGCAGGCGTATCACGAACTCGGCGCGCGCGAGGGCGTGACACCGGACGTCGCGAAGGCCGCGATGCGCAAGTTCAACACGCTGATCGGCGCGATCCTCGTGCGTCTGGGCGAGGCGGACGGCATGATCTGCGGGATGATCGGCCAGTACCACACGCATCTGAAGTTCATCGAACAGGTGCTGGGCAAGGCGGACAACGTGCAGAACTTCGCGGCGATGAATCTGCTGATGCTGCCGGGGCGCAATCTGTTCATCTGCGATACGTACGTGAACGAAACGCCGACCGCCGAGCAGCTCGCGGACATGACGATGCTGGCGTCGCGCGAGATCGAGAAGTTCGGCATCACGCCGAAGGTCGCGTTGCTGTCGAATTCGAACTTCGGCAGCGCGCCGTCTTCGTCGTCGCAACGGATGGCGGAGGCGCGCAGGCTGATCGCGCAACGCGCGCCTACGCTCGAGATCGACGGTGAGATGCATGGCGATGCGGCGTTGTCGGAAGCGGTACGCAAGGCGGCATTCCCGGGCACTACGCTGAGCGGCGAAGCGAACCTGCTGATCATGCCGAATGTGGAAGCGGCGAACATCACGTACAACCTGCTGAAGATGATCGGCGGCGAAGGCGTGACGGTCGGTCCGTTCCTGCTGGGCGCGGAAAAGCCGGTGCATATCCTGACGCCGGCTGCGACCGTGCGGCGGATCATCAATATGACGGCAGTGGCTTCGGCGAATGCGAGCAAGCGGGTGAGCGCGCAGTGAAGTCGATGCGCTGACGCTCATCGCAGCGCTGAATGAAAAAACGCCACGGAAGTCGATTCCGTGGCGTTTTTTTTGCGGTTTCCAATTGGCCGGAGGTCAGCGGTCAGCGGCCCGCGGTTAGCCGCCACCGCGCGCGGTCACCCGCTCAAACCATCAAGCCGCGTGCTGCGTCTTCCCTGCTTCGGCCGAGCGCCAGCGTGCCAGCAATTCGTTCCACTTGATGCGCACGCCCTTCAGGTTGTTCTCCTTCACGTGACCATAACCGCGGATGCCGTCCGGCAGATTCGCGAGTTCGATCGCGAGATCACGCTTCTGCACGCTCAAGCCGCCGATCAACTCGTGCACCAGCGTCTCGTACTCGCCGATCAACGCGCGTTCGGTGCGACGCTCTTGCGTCTTGCCGAACACGTCGAGCGCGGTGCCACGCAGGAACTTGAAGCGCGCCAGCACATGCATCGCGCTGAACACCCACGGACCGTACTTCTTCTTCACCAGATGGCCGTGCGCATCTTTCTTCGAGAACGTCGGCGGCGCGAGGTGCATGTGCAGCTTCCAGTCGCCTTCGAAATTCGCTTTCAGCTTTTCGATGAACGCGGGGTCGCTGTACAGACGCGCGACTTCGTATTCGTCCTTGTAGGCCATCAGCTTGTGCAGATTCTTCGCGACGGCTTCGGTCAACGGCAACTGGCTGTCGATCGAATCGAGCGCCGATTCCGCCGCACGCACTTGCGACACCAGCGCGCGATAACGCCCGGCGTAGGCAGCGTTCTGATACGCGGTGAGGTAGACGACGCGCTTGTCGATCAGCGTGTCGAGCGCCTTCGGCGTGTGCAGCGCGATGATCTTGCTGCTCGCCGTTTCCACGACACCGCGTCCTTGCGACTGCACCAGCTGGCGCACCGCAGCCAGATCGTGCGCGGCACGGCGCCCCCATTCGAACGCCGCGCGATTCTTGTCGATCTGCACGTTGTTCAGCTCGATCGCGCGCATCAGCGATTGATACGTGAGCGGCACCCAGCCGCGTTGCCATGCATAGCCGAGCACGAACGGATTCGTGTAGATCGCGTCGCCGAGCAGCGCGAGCGCGAAGTGATTCGCGTCGACCATGTCGACTCCGTCGTCGCCCGCGCCGGCACGCACGTCGGCCTCCGTGCTGCTGCCCGGAAAGCGCCAGTTCGGGTTCTTGATCAGCTCGGCCGTCGGCGTGTGCGCGCTGTTGAGCACGACGCGCGTGCGGCCCACCTGCATCCGCGATACGCATTCGTCGCTCGCCGTGACGATCGCGTCGCAGCCGATCACGAGGCTCGCTTCGCCCATCGCGATGCGGGTCGCGTGGATGTCACCCGGCTGGTTGGCGATCTGCACGTGGCTCATCACGGCGCCGCCTTTCTGTGCGAGCCCGGTGACGTCGAGCACCGTGACGCCCTTGTTCTCCAGATGCGCGGCCATCCCGAGCAGCGCGCCGATCGTCACGACGCCGGTGCCGCCCACGCCGGTCACGAGCACGCCATAAGGGCGGCCGATCGACGGCAGGTCCGGTTCCGGCACCGGCGGCATCGCTTCGCCCGCGACGCCGGAAGCCGCCTTCGGCTTGCGCAACTGGCCGCCCTCGATGGACACGAAGCTCGGGCAAAACCCGTTCACGCACGAAAAGTCTTTGTTGCAGGTCGACTGGTTGATCTGACGCTTGGTGCCGTACTCGGTATCGACCGGTTCGACCGACAAGCAGTTCGACTTCACCGAGCAATCGCCGCAACCTTCGCACACCGCGTCGTTGATCACGACACGGCGCGCCGGGTCCGGATACGTGCCGCGTTTCCTGCGACGGCGCTTTTCTGTCGCGCAGGTCTGGTCGTAGATCAGGATCGTCGTGCCGGACACTTCACGCAGCTGGCGTTGAACCTCGTCGAGCTGGTCGCGGTGGTGAATGTCGATGCCGGGCGCAAGACCGACGTTGGCCGAGTACTTGTCCGGTTCGTCGGTGACGATCACGATCTTCGTCGCGCCTTCGGCGGCGAGTTGATGCGTGATCTGCGGCACGGTCAGCACGCCGTCGACCGGCTGGCCGCCGGTCATCGCCACCGCGTCGTTGTAGAGAATCTTGTAGGTGATGTTCGCCTTCGACGCGATTGCCGCACGAATCGCCAGCAAGCCCGAGTGGAAGTAGGTGCCGTCGCCGAGATTGGCGAACACGTGCTTGTCGTTCGTGAACGGCGCCTGACCGATCCACGCGACGCCTTCGCCGCCCATCTGGCTGAACGTGCCGGTGCTGCGATCCATCCACACGGTCATGTAGTGGCACCCGATGCCCGCCATCGCGCGCGACCCTTCCGGCACATTCGTCGACGTGTTGTGCGGACAGCCCGAGCAGAACCACGGCTTGCGTTCGGCTTCGACGCGCGGACGCGCCAACGCTTTTTCCTTCGCTTCGATCACCGCGATGCGCGACGCAATGCGAGCCCGCACGTCGGACGGCAGATCGAACTTGTCGAGCCGCGTGGCGATCGCCTTGGCGATGATCGCCGGCGACAGCTCGTAATGCGCTGGCAGCAGCCAGTTGCCCATCGGCACCGACCATTCGCCGCCCGCGCCGTCCTTTTCGTCGAACTTGCCGAACACGCGCGGACGCTGCGCATCGGGCCAGTTGTACAGCTCTTCCTTGATCGCGTATTCGAGAATCTGGCGCTTTTCCTCGACCACCAGAATTTCGTCGAGGCCGCGCGCGAACGCTTGCGCGCCTTGCGCTTCGAGCGGCCACACACAGCCGACCTTGTACAGACGGATGCCGATGCGCGCGCAGGTGTCGTCGTCGAGACCGAGATCGGTGAGCGCCTGACGCACGTCGAGATAGGCCTTGCCGGCGGTCATGATGCCGAAGCGCGGATGCGGCGAATCGATTTCGACGCGGTCGAGCTTGTTCGCGCGCACGTAGGCGAGCGCCGCGTACCACTTGTAGTCGAGCAGACGCGCTTCCTGCACCAGCGGCGGATCCGGCCAGCGGATGTTCAGGCCGCCCTCGGGCATCGCGAAGTCTTCGGGCAGGATGATTTTCGTGCGATCCGGATCGAGATCGACGGAAGCCGACGACTCCACCACATCCGTCACGCACTTCATCGCGACCCACAGGCCGGAGTAGCGGCTCATCGCCCAGCCGTGCAGCCCGAAGTCGAGATACTCCTGCACGTTCGACGGGAACAGCACCGGCAGCCCGCAAGCCTTGAACAGGTGTTCGGACTGGTGCGCGAGCGTGGAGGATTTGGCCGCATGGTCGTCGCCGGCTAGCACGAGAACGCCGCCATGTTGCGCCGAACCGGCCGAGTTGCCGTGCTTCAGCACATCGCCGGAACGGTCGACACCGGGGCCTTTGCCGTACCACATCGAGAACACACCGTCGTATTTGGCGCTCGGGTACAGGTTGACTTGCTGCGAGCCCCACACGGCGGTGGCCGCGAGGTCTTCGTTGACGCCGGGCTGGAACACGACCTGGTGTGCGGCGAGATGCTGTTTCGCCTTCCACAGCGACTGGTCGAGTCCGCCGAGCGGCGATCCGCGATAACCGGAGATGAAGCCGGCGGTATTGAGTCCGGCGGCCCGGTCGCGTTCCTGTTGCAGCATCGGCAGACGAACCAGCGCCTGAATGCCGCTCATGTACGCGCGACCGCGTTCGAGGGTGTATTTGTCGTCGAGCGTGACGGAAGATAGCGCGGCTTCGAGCGAGGCTCGCTGACCTGCGTCTAGCGGGGCATTCATTATGTGTACTCCTCCACCCAGTTTGGGATCACCAGAACTTTTGGGCCGCGGCATCTTGTGAATGCGTGGGGCCGGGTCGTCATATTGACGTGTTTTAAGTGATGGTAGCACTGGTGAAAACCCGCCGCAGTGCGTCAAATATGTCGCAATGCAGCGTAATTCCGGCTCTTTTGAGCGAAAACATCTCAGGTTGAAAGTTGCTCCGCGCAGACTGTAACAAGCTGTAAAGACTACAAATTTGCGGAACCGCAGGCGATTCACCTGTCTAAAAGGCCACCTGCGAGCAATGTCCGCGCAACGCTTCACATTCGGTGGAGCTTCACGACAGCAGGGCAGTTAGACAAGGAGCACGTATGAACACTAGAAATATCCAGACCTTCCTGATGGTTTCGGCCGCATTCTTCGCGATGAGCGCGCCGGTGCGCTCTAACGCAGGCAGTGCAGGGGCGCTGTCCAATGCCATCACCCGTCCGGCGCAGGTCGCGCCGGCTCGTATTGCGGTAGAGCGCGTCGAGCAGTCGGCCACTGGCGACGCAGACCAGAATTCGTGACGCGCTGCTAATGCAGCGTGTCGGTTGAAACCCGCCGTAGCTGGAATTCCGGCCGCGGCCCAAAGCGACAAAGGGCGGGAATCGTTAAGATTCCCGCCCTTTTTTATCGATACCTCCTGGATCCTGCGCGGCTGTTCAGCCGTTCGTCATACCTTGTCCTGCACCACGCCGCGGCGAATCTGATCCAGTTCGATGGATTCGAACAACGCTTTGAAGTTGCCCTCGCCGAACCCTTGATTGCCCTTGCGCTGAATGATCTCGAAGAAGATCGGCCCGATCTGGTTTTCGGTGAAGATCTGCAGCAGCAGGTCGTCCGACGCGCCGTCGATCAGGATCTTGCGCTTCCTGAGCTCATCGAGCGGTTCGCCGTGATTCGGCACGCGGCGGTCCACCAGCTCGTAGTAAGTGTCGATCGTATCGAGCAGCGAAATGTTCGCCGCACGCAATCCGTCCACGGTGCGGTAGATGTCGTCGCTGCCGAGCGCGATGTGCTGGATGCCTTCGCCGCGATACGCGTCGAGATATTCCTGAATCTGGCCGGCCGTCTCCGAACCTTCCTCGTTGATCGGAATGCGGATCTTGCCGCACGGCGAGGTCATCGCCTTCGACTTCACGCCCGTCACCTTGCCTTCGATGTCGAAGTAGCGCACTTCGCGGAAATTGAACAACCGCTCGTAGAACTCCGCCCATTCCTGCATGCGGCCGCGGTGGACGTTGTGCGTCAGGTGGTCGATATAGGTGAGGCCGTGGCCGACCGGATTCGGCTCGGCACCGGGAATCGGTTCGAAGTCGACGTCGTAGATATCGATGTTGCCGATGCTATTCGGCTCCGCGCCGTTCTTGCCGCGCCAGCGGTCGACGAAATAGATCAGCGAGTCGCCGATACCCTTGATCGCCGGGATGTTCAATTCCATCGGGCCGGTTTTGTTGTCGAAGCCCCAGGCGCCTTTTTCCAGCGCCTGCTTGTAGGCCTTGGCGGCGTCCTGCACGCGAAACGCGATCGCGCAGATCGACGGGCCGTGCAGACGGGTGAAGCGCTGCGCGAACGAATCCTGCTCGCCGTTCACGATGAAATTGATTTCGCCCTGGCGATAAAGCGTCACGTCTTTATGACGATGCCGCGCGACCGCGGTGAATCCCATCTGCTCGAACAGTTTGCCCAGCGCCTTCGGGTCCGGCGCGGTGTATTCGATGAACTCGAAACCGTCGGTGCCGACGGGGTTTTCCCACGTTGAAACGCGCATTGCCTGTCTCCTGTTTGCTGTGTCCCGTTTGCGCTGGCGCTATGTGCGGTTAGGCGCGAATGAATGACGCAAGTGTATAGGCGGGATTGCAGCGAAAACTTGCGAACTTAATCGTGCAGCCGTACTCTGGCGCTACTTTCAGGCGCAATAAGCGAAACAGGCGGCAGAAAATGGCCAAAATCGAGATAGACGCCATCGACAGGCGCATTCTGGCAATCCTCCAGGAGAACGGCCGGCTTTCGAATCAGGAGATCGCGGAGCGGGTGAATCTATCGCCTAGCCCGTGTCTGCGCCGCATTCGTCGGCTGGAGGAGAGTGGGATGATTCGCGGCTACGTCGCGTTGCTCGATGCCCAACGGCTTGGACTCGACCTGCTCGCGTACGTGAACGTGCGGCTGGAGAAGCGCGGCGGTTCGGCGCTGACGCCGCGCGGCGACGCCACTCACGCGGACCTGTTCCGCGCGGCAGTGCAGACGTGGCCGGAAGTAGTCGCGTGTCACGCGATGACCGGCGATATGGACTACCTGCTGCGTGTGCAGGTGGAGGACATGGCGCATTTTTCGCGCTTCGTGCAGGATCAACTGCTGCACCATCCGTCGGTGGTCGACGTGAAGACGAGCTTCGCGCTCGAGACTTTCAAGGAAACGACTGCGCTGCCGATTTTTTAGGCGCCAGGTGTCGGAAGTCCGAGCGATCTGGCAGAGCGAACGGCGCACCAAACAAAAAGGGCAGCCAGAAGGCCGCCCTTTTTGTTGCGGCTGACGCGCAGCCGTATCAGGCCGCGGCCGCAGCCGGCATAAACGATTCGAACAACTTCGACGCCTGGCGGGCCTGACGCTTCATCGCATAGTCGAACACAGCCGCTTGCTCCTGCAGCATTTCGGCGATGATGCTCGACTGATCCGCCGGCGAAAGCGTCAGATAAGCATCGGCTTCGCCGTACGCGTACTCGATCTTCATACCCGCTTTCTTCGCGATATGCATCATGGTCGAGTTGCGCGACAGGCAGTGCATATACAGGGTCGTGACGTGCGTATTGCGGCTGCGGATGGCGGCGCGCTCGAACAGCTTCGAGCCGATGCCCTGACCGCGGACGCTTTCCAGCACCGACACGCCGAATTCAGCCGTGCGCTTATCGCCTTCGGCCGGCAGATAAGCCAGATGACCGACGCCGGTGAGTTGCAACTGGTTGTCGAACACGCCGAAGACGGTGTCGCGCGTGAAATCGATCGCACGGACGTAGTTTTCGATCACGTGGTTCGGCACGATCTGGCCGAAGCGCAGCAGGCGGTCGTCTTCGCCGAGCGCGAGGAAGTGAGTGAGAAGGCGTTCCCGATCGATTGCGGTGAGTTCGCGGACCAGCGCCGATGTACGACCGGCAGGCAACGACACGTGATCGTGCGTGACGATCGGATCGGCGGCGCGGGAGGTAATCAGGTTCATGGTCAGGTTCTCCGTGTAATCGAGCGGCGTGGTGCACCGCAAAAAAGATTTTACCGGAAAGACCGATCGATCACTAGGGAAAACCCGTACATCAATTTGAGGCAAATGCCTAAAAGACTTGCGACCTATTTTTATGTTATTGATTTGTAACGAGAATTAAATTGAACGAGCGTTCATGGCAAGCTGTCGCACCAAGCTAGCTATGCAACGTGAATATTGCTGCCCTGCGCAATCAGGAGGCAGCGGCGCTCAATCCATGATCCACCATGCCGACCACCTGTTCGGCGAATTCCCGATAACCCATGCGGCCGTCCGGCTTGAGCCACGTAAAGGTCCAGTTGATCATGCCGAACACCATCATCGTGAGGGCGGTCTGGTTTTCGCGGGTAGCGCGCTCCGGGTAGGCACGCGCCAGTTGCCGTGCAAACGCGGCGACTACGTCCCGCTGACGGTTCAGTATCACCTCACGCTGGGTGTCGACCAGATACTTCACGTCGTTCAGCAGCGCGACATGCCGGCTATGCGACGTCTCGTATTCGGACAGGAACGCCCGGATCAGTTCGGCGAAGGTTTCCCGCTCCGTCAATCCACGCCGCTGGCTCGCCCCTTCCACCTCGGCGATGATCAGCATCAGCCGCTTCGTGTAACGGTCCAGCAGATCGAACAGGATCGCCTCCTTGCTCGCGTAGTAGTGGTACAGGCGCGCCTTCGAGGTGCCGCTGGCGGCGGCGAGATCGGCCATCGACGTACTCGGATAGCTGGTCTGCGCGAATTTCGCGGCTGCCAGTTCGAGAATCTGATCGCGCTGCGTTTCGTGGTCGGGAGAGCGGGTGCGGGCCATAGTCGTTTGTTCTATTAGTTTGGACAGGGCGTGAGTGTCGCGCACAACTCCAGCGTGCGCCATGCGCTGGCGTCGCCGCGCAGCTTGATGCGCCGGGTTGCGGCCAGTTCGCGCAAACGCCACAACACCACGGTGTCGGTGACCAGAAAGCCCAGTTCGGCGCTCATCAGTTCGGCTGCGACGTGCGCGGCGGGCTGCCACGCCTCCGTGGCGAGATCGAGGATCAGCGCGTCGAGGTCCGCGAAGCTGCCGCTCGTAAAGGTATTGTCGCGCCACCGACGCGTCTCGCCGTTCGCGTGCTTCACCTCCTGCCATTCGAGCGCGAGGCGGCTGATGCGCAGCACCGAAATCGGCGCGGCGTCCGGCAAACGGCCCTTCAGTACATCCGGCGCGAACATGCCGACCGACGTCGCGCGATCCTTGCGGCTGTGTGCCCACGCGCCCGGATCGGTGAGGTCGCGAATCGACAGCCGCACTTCGTTCAGTCGCTGCGGGCTGTTGCGCACGTGATAGCAGACCCGGCGCAGCATCAACTGATCGGCCGCACTTTCGCCGTGCCAGACCACCAGATTTGCGTCGTCGTGGGTGAGCTTGTCGAGTGAGGCGGCCTGCTCGCGGAATTCGCGCAGGAAATCCCGCTTCGTGTCCGCGCTGACCCGCTCCCAGAAGTCGGCTCGCACGTCGGGCGTGTCGTCGACGCCGCGCAGCGGACCGACCGCCAGATCGTCGCGCAGCGCGTAGACGCGATCGTCGCGGCCCGCCTCCTGAAGCGCGGTGCGCAGGGAGTCGGCGGCGACATCGCCATTGGTGAGGTGGATCGTGCTCATGGGCAGTGGCTTAAGGGGTAGCGGGTGATGCGATTCCCGCAATGACAAAAGGGGCCGCTCGGCGATCGGCACGGTCGTGCGATCGCGAGCGGCCCCTAGTGTAAGCGGATCGCGGACGTCCCGAAAGCGCCGGAACCTTTCGCGGCGGCTGCGCGCCACGCAGACAATCAGCGTTCGTCGTAACTCACCACCACACGGTCGCTGATCGGATGGCATTGGCAGGTGAGCACGAAACCATCGCGGATTTCGTGTTCTTCCAGCGTGTAGTTCTTCTCCATCTTCACCTCGCCCTCGAGCACCTTCGCGCGACAAGTGCAGCAGACGCCGCCCTTGCACGCATAAGGCAGCGCGAGGCCGGCCCGCAAGCCGACATCGAGCACGCTCACGCCCTGGTAGGGGAGACGCAGCTTGCGCTTTTTCCCGTCCAGCACGATTTCCAGATCGGCGGCCGGGGTGTCGTCGGTGATGTCGACCGGCGGCACGCCCGCTTGCGGCAACGGCGAGCCGAAGCGCTCCACGTGCACTTTCGCGGACGGCACGCCGGCGGCTTTCAGCGCTGCTTCGGCGGCGTCCATCATCGGCGCGGGGCCGCAGATGAACGCTTCGTCGATTGCGTCGGCGGGCATCAGATTCTCGATGAAGGCCGCGCACTTCTGCTGATCGAGCACGCCGTTGAACAGCTCGACGTCCTGCAAGTCGTCGGACAGCACGTGGTACAGCACGAAGCGGTTCATGAAGCGGTTCTTCAGATCTTCGAGCTCTTCCGCGAACATGATCTGATCGACGCTGCGGTTGCCGTAGACGAGCGTGAACGTGCTGCGCGGCTCGATCTCCAAGGTCGTCTTGATGATCGCGAGCACCGGCGTAATGCCCGAGCCGCCCGAAAACGCGATGTATTGCTGACCCTGCTCCGCGTTCAGGTGGGTGAAGAAACGGCCGTCGGGCGTCATCACGTCGATGGTGTGGCCCGGCTGCAGCGTGTCGAACGCGAAGTTGGAAAAACGCCCGCCGCGCACGCGCTTGATGCCGATGCGCAGCTCGCCGTCGCGGTCGTAATCGGTGACGCCGACGCAGATCGAATACGAACGGCGTGTTTCCTCGCCGTCGATATGCGTTTTCAGCGTGACGAACTGGCCCTGTGTGAAACGATAGTGGTCGCGCAGCTCGACCGGGACTTCGAACGCGACCGAGACCGCGTCGGCGGTTTCGGGTCGCACTTCGCGGATACGCAGCGGATGGAATTGCGGGGTAGCCATATCAGTATGGTTTGAAGTAGTCGAAGGGTTCGCGGCAGTCGATGCAGCGGTACAGCGCCTTGCAGGCAGTCGAGCCGAACTGCGCGAGACGCTCTGTGTGGGCCGAGCCGCAACGCGGACACGACGGCGCCGGCAGCGCGCGCGGCACGAAGCGCATCACTTTTTCCTGCGACGGCGACACTGCCGTCGCGCTGCCGCAGTTGCCCGTGGGCGGCGCGATGCCGTAAGCGCGCAGCTTGTCGCGCGCTTCGTCGGTCATCCAGTCGGTGGTCCACGCGGGTGCGAGTACGGTGGCGATGCGATACGGCTTCAATTCGGCGGCATCGAGTGCATGGCCGACGTCTTCGGCGATCTGCGACATGGCCGGACAGCCGGAATAAGTCGGCGTGATCACGACTTCGAGCGTGCCGTCGGCGGCGCGGCGCACGTCGCGCAGAATGCCTAGCTCGCGAATCGACACCACCGGAATCTCCGGGTCGGGCACCGCTTCGAGCACCGCCCACGCACGCTGGAGCGTGGCGTCGGCGTCGGCGGCGGTGGCGGCGGTGGCGTGCAGGGCTGTCGAGGTCGTCATCGTCGAATTCCGTCGAATGAATGCCGGTTGGCGCTCACCAGGTGGCGCCGGGATGCTGGCGCGCGAGGCTCTGCATTTGCGCCAGCACGAAGCCCATATGCTCCGAGTGCTCGCCGTGCTTGCCGGTCGTGATGTGCTTGACGGCTTCGGGCAGCGTCAGCGTGGCTTCGTCGAGCGTCGCGCGCACGTCGTTGAGCCATTCGGCTTCCAGCTCCGACGTCACGGGTCCGATGCCGGCCGCCGCAATCGCTTCTTCCACCGGATCCGCGCTGAAAAATTCGCGCGTGTACGGCAGCAGATAGTCGAGCGCGGCCTGCGCGCGGCGGTGCGATTCGTCGGTGCCGTCGCCGAAGCGGATCAGCCATTCGCGCGCGTGGTGCACGTGGTAGCTGGTTTCCTTGATCGACTTCGACGCAATCGCCGCCAGTTGCTCGTCTTTCGACGCGGTGAGCGCCGTCCAAAGATGCGCCATCAACGTCGAGTAGAGGAAATTGCGCACGATCGTGACCGCGTAGTCCTTCCCGGCTTGCGCCGTGCCGGCGAGCGGCCCGTAGTGCGGCAACTCGGCCAGCGTGTAGTTCGCGAACTCGCGCTCGGCGCGGAAGTACGCGTAATCGTCTTCCGTGCGGGTGTTGCCGGTGAGTTGCCGTTCCAGATCGGCCGCGTGGGTGTACAGCAAACGCGCCTGGCCGATCAGATCGAGACTCATGTTCGACAGCGCGATGTCCTCTTCGAGGACCGGGCCGTGGCCGCACCACTCGGCGTTGCGCTGACCGAGGATCAGCGCGGTGTCCGCGAGGCGCAGCACGTATTGCAGATGTTGAGGCGTGATAGTCATGGCCGCGCTTACATGTGGTTGACTTCGTCGGGGAGCGTGTAGAACGTCGGATGGCGGTAGATCTTGTCGCCGGCCGGTTCGAACAGCTCCGCCTTGTCTTCCGGCGCGGACGCCGTAATCGCCGACGACGGCACCACCCAGATGCTCACGCCTTCCTGGCGGCGCGTGTAGACGTCACGCGCCATGCGCAGCGCCATCGGCGCGTCGGCGGCGTGCAGGCTGCCGCAGTGTTTATGGTCGAGTCCCTGCTTGCTGCGCACGAAGACTTCCCAAATCGGCCATTCCTTGTTCATGCTGATCTCCTGATGCTTTGCTTGACGTGTCGCCGGCCGTTCAGGCGGCTTGCTGTTGCGCGCGCTGACGCTGTTTTTCGGCATGGGCGAGGGCGGCTTCGCGGACCCACGCGCCTTCGTCATGCGCTTTCACCCGGGTCGCGAGCCGCTCGCGGTTGCACGGGCCGTCGCCGTTCACGACGCGCCAGAATTCTTCCCAGTCGATGTCGCCGTAGTCGTAGTGGCCGCGTGCTTCGTTCCATTTGAGGTCCGCATCCGGCAGCGTGACGCCGAGCACCTTGGCCTGGTCGACGGTGGCGTCGACGAATTTCTGGCGCAGGTCGTCGTTCGAAATACGCTTGATGCCCCATTTCGACGACTGATTGCTATGGATCGAGTCTTTGTCGCTCGGGCCGAACATCATCAGCACCGGCCACCACCAGCGGTTCACTGCCTGCTGCACCAGTTCGCGTTGCGCCTCGGTGCCGGCCATCATCGACATCAGCGCGTCGAATCCCTGGCGCTGATGGAACGACTCTTCCTTGCAGATGCGGATCATCGCGCGGGCATACGGGCCATACGTG
Organism: Paraburkholderia xenovorans; assembly: GCF_046030735.1. Classification (GTDB taxonomy): domain Bacteria; phylum Pseudomonadota; class Gammaproteobacteria; order Burkholderiales; family Burkholderiaceae; genus Paraburkholderia; species Paraburkholderia xenovorans_A. The sequence goes on along the minus strand of NZ_JAQQBV010000043.1, from coordinate 3,852 downwards.
CAGCGGCACAGCGGAATCTGGTTCATGATCGCGGCGCCGTCCACCAGCCAGCCGATCACGCCGACGTCCGCCCAGGTGGGCGTCGGGTAGTTGAAGATGCTCGAATATTTGGCCTTGCCGGAATGCAGCGCCGCGATCAGCTGGTCGCGCGACACGCCGAGCGTTTCGGCCGCGCTATATAGATAGAGACCGTGGCCGGCTTCGTCCTGTACCTTGGCCAGCAGGATTGCCTTGCGCTTCAGGCTCGGCGCGCGGGAAATCCAGTTGCCTTCCGGCAGCATGCCGACGATTTCCGAATGCGCGTGCTGCGAAATCTGACGTACGAGGGTCTTGCGGTAGGCCTCGGGCATCCAGTCTTGCGCCTCGATCTTGCCGTCGGCGTTCATGACCGCGTCGAATCGGGCCTGCTCGGGCGTACCGGCTGCCGGATCGAGCGGGGCGACATTGCCGGGGATATCCAGGGATTGCGTGTACATGGGGACGCTCTCAGCGGAAGTTGTCTGTGTCTGCGAAGTATAAACCAACCGACCGGTCGGTTAATAAATTTTTTGAGATGAGCCGCGCCGACGATAGGCGTTGTCGCGATAGATCGGAGGTCGGCTGAGTGGGATGGGTCGGCGCGTTTCGCCGCCAAGGCCGCCCGTTGCCCACGCATAACCTATAAAATTACGGATTGGCCGCGATTTGTGGCCTTCATGCATCCCCCGGTACTCATGTTACGTCTAAGCGAAATCAAACTCCCGCTCGATCATCCCGAGAGCGCCCTGGAGGCGGCTGTGCGTGCGCGCCTTGCGGAACTCGGCGTGGCCGCGGACGGGCTCGTCCGCTACACCGTGTTTCGCCGTGCGCACGACGCGCGCAAGCGTGCCGACATCAAGCTCACCTATATCGTCGATGTCGAAGTGACGGACGAAGCGGGCGTGCTCAAGCGGCTCGCCGACGTACCGCATTGCGGCGTGACGCCGGACATGGCGTACAAATTCGTCGCGAAGGCACCGGCGCAGCTCACCGCGTTGCGGCCGGTCGTGATCGGTATGGGGCCGTGCGGACTGTTCGCCGGACTGATCCTCGCGCAGATGGGTTTCCGCCCGATCATCCTCGAGCGTGGCAAGGCCGTACGCGAGCGTACGAAAGACACCTTCGGCCTGTGGCGCAAGTCGGTGCTGAATCCGGAGTCGAACGTGCAGTTCGGCGAAGGCGGCGCGGGTACGTTCTCGGACGGCAAGCTGTACAGCCAGATCAAGGACCCGAAACACTATGGCCGCAAGGTGCTCGACGAATTCGTGCGGGCCGGCGCGCCGGAAGACATCCTTTATTTGAGCCGGCCGCATATCGGTACGTTTCGCCTCGTCAGCATGGTCGAGAAGATGCGCGCGACGATCCACGAACTGGGCGGCGAAGTCCGGTTCGAAACGCGCGTCGAAGATATCGAAATCGACAACGGCAAAGTGCGCGGCCTCAAGCTCTCGACCGGCGAGACTTTGCGCTGTGACCACGTGGTGCTGGCGGTCGGCCATAGTGCGCGCGATACCTTCGAGATGCTGCACGATCGTGGCGTCTACATTGAAGCGAAGCCGTTTTCGCTGGGGTTCCGGATCGAGCATCCGCAGGGTTTGATCGATCGCAGCCGTTTCGGCAAGTTCGCAGGGCACAAGCAACTGGGCGCGGCCGACTATAAGGTCGTGCATCACTGCAGCAACGGGCGCGCGGTCTACAGTTTCTGTATGTGTCCGGGCGGCACGGTGGTGGCCGCGACTTCGGAGCCGGGGCGCGTGGTGACCAACGGGATGAGCCAGTATTCGCGCGCGGAACGCAACGCAAACGCGGGCATCGTAGTGGGCATCACGCCGGACGATTACCCGGGCGGCCCGCTCGCCGGTATCGCGTTCCAGCGTAAATGGGAAGAGCGCGCTTTCGAGCTGGGCGGCGGCAACTATATGGCGCCGGGGCAACTGGTGGGCGATTTCATCGCCGGCCGGCCGTCTACTTCGCTGGGTTCGGTGGTGCCGTCCTACAAACCAGGCGTTCATCCGACCGACCTCAGCACGGCGTTACCCGACTACGTGATCGAGGCGATCCGTGAAGCATTGCCGCAAATGGACAAGAAGATCGCCGGCTTTGCGATGCACGATGCAGTGTTGACGGGCGTCGAGACGCGTACGTCGTCGCCGATCCGGGTGCGTCGCCGGGACGATTATCAGAGTATGAACGTCGAGGGCCTTTATCCGGCGGGCGAAGGCGCAGGTTATGCAGGCGGGATTTATTCGGCCGCGATCGACGGGATCGAAGTCGCCGAAGCGCTTGCATTGAACATGACAGGCGCGCCGTCAGCCTGAGGCGGCGCAGTGCGATGCGATCGCCGTCGGCGGTCGTGGCGATCGGGCACAATGCACGTTTCGCTTCGAACCGACCTCCCGAATGACCATTCGCACCCTGGCTGCCGCATGTGGCGCGGCATTGCTGTGTCAATTTGCTGTTTCTCCTATTGTTTTCGCTGCCGATGCGCCGGCCCATTGGGTTGCCGCGTGGGCGACGGCGTTGCAGCCGATCCCGCAACGGGCGGATTTGCCACCGTTGTACCGTGCGCCGGAGGTGGCTGGGCGTACGGTGCGTCAGATCATCTACCCGACGTTGTCGGGAAAATCCGCGCGAATCCACCTCAGCAATGAATATGGCAAGACGCCGCTCGTCATCGACGACCTGCGCATTGCCCGCTCGGCGGGCGGCGCGGCGGCTGTGGGTAACGGCGCGCGGGTGACGTTCGGTGGGAAAAGTGGCGTCAATCTGCCGGCCGGCGCGGAGCTGGATAGCGACCCGATTGCCGTCGATATCGCCGAAGGCGCACCCTATGCGATCAGTGCTTTCATGGGGCCGGAGCAGAAGATCGTCGCGTGGCATCGCGTCTCGAATCAGGTGAATTACGTTTCCGCGCCGGGCAACCATTCGGCCGATGCTTCCGCCGAAGCATTTCGCGGCCGTTTTACGCAATATGTCTGGGTAACGGGATTATCGGTTGATGCGCCGTCGTCGGCGGCGATCGCGGCGATTGGCGACTCGATCACCGACGGCATGCGCTCCAGCCTTAACCAGAACAAGCGTTGGCCCGATGCGCTGGCTCGCCGACTCGCCGGCTCCGGCGATCGAGCGACGGCGATCGTCAATCTCGGTATCAGCGGCAACCGTCTGCTGAGCGACTCGCCGTGTTACGGGGATGCGCTCGCCGGACGCTTCCAGCGCGACGTGCTTGAGCGCCCGGGCATCAAGACGGCGATTCTGCTGATCGGCATCAACGACATCAACTTTGCGGCGATGCCGGCCCGCACTGGTCTTGATTGCGATTTCCCGCACACTTCGGTGACCGCGGCCGACCTGATTGCCGGCTACCAGCGGGTGATTGCCGCCGCGCGGCATCGCGGCGTGAAAGTGTTCGGCGCGACGCTGACGCCGGCGTCGCTACCGGCGTCGCGCGAAAGCACCCGGCTCGCGGTGAATCAATGGATCCGGACGAGTCACGCCTTTGATGGCGTCGTGGATTTCGACGCCGCGCTGCGCGACCCGGCGCAGCCGGACCGTCTGCAGCGAGCGTTCGATAGCGGCGATCACATTCATCCGAGCGACGCTGGATACGGTGCAATGGCGGTAGCCGTCCCGATGGAAGCCGTAGTGAATTCCACCCGAAAGTGAAGCGTCGGAAAAATATTCTGGCCCCAACTCTTGCCAGAAGGTGGGGGTTCACCTACTATTCGCCTCCTCGTTTGCGAACGAGGGCCGCGGCGGAAACCAGCGGCGAGGCGTCGACAAGGTTTTAAGCGAAAGCGAAAAAATGTTGTTGACGAACCGAAAAAGAGCCTT
>NZ_JAQQBV010000042.1:0-59984 GCF_046030735.1 Paraburkholderia xenovorans | reverse complement strand
TTACCTCCCGCTTGTTTGGCAAATTAAGGATCGTATGACTCAGTCCTATAGTCGCGTATGTAGATGCATCATCAGAAGGAAAATTTGAGAAGCGCGCAATCATTAAACCTGATTGTTTTCCTGCTGTATTTGTGTTTGCATCACTCCATCCTTGATCGATAGGACCTAAGAATTTTTCCAAATGCTCAATAATTGTCATCTCACTGTCCTGCTGGTCTGTTTCCACGTGAACGATTGCAGCTTGGGCATTCCAAACGCGTATCTTTGTTGTACTCGTCGATAACTTCACCTCTCGTCACGCCTGATGTATCTCGCGTGCTCCGCGGTGGCTGATGGTCAACGTCACAGTCTCTCGGTCCTTGTCCCTGAGCCACGCCCACATCCTTCCCGCATGTTGGACACGCTTTGGAGCTATCCAAGTTGATGCGTGACTGCGCTCCTCCTGGTGGATTAACACCGTCAGACACCGATTGCTGGGCGTTGCCGTCCACCGCCATCAGCGATGGCACATAGCCCGATGTGACTTTCTCAGTGTGGTTTGGCCGACAAAGAAATGATGTCCTCGTCTGAGTCAACGGACAGGACGGGATCCTCATAACCTTCTATGTTGTCACTCAACCAGTGTTCTCCTGGTCGTTTGGCATGGAACTTCGCAACGACACTAAATTCATCTGCGCTTACGATCGCCGTTAGGTATGTGGTCAGCCCCGACAGATTCCAAACACGAAAGACCTGTATTGCAAAGAGAACGGCTTGCGCAAGCGGCTGTTCCGCTTCGTAGTCTTCAATATGCAATGAATTTACGAAGCATTCGTAACCTGTGCAATCCCCCAAGGTCGACCTTGTAGCATTGGTTCTCGCTGACAGGCTTCGAAGCATATGACAACCGTCATGAGTAACAAAGCCATTGTCTGCAATAGCCATTAGGGCAGGGACAAGCGAACGATCCAACCGCAGACCGCTCAAGAGACTTCTCATGGTCTTATTTGCTTTCATCACGTACCTCCCAAGTACTTGCTAAGACCTTTCTGGATTGCAGCATTGAAACTTGGATCGTTCAGGAGCTTGTTGACTGAGTTCGGTGCGTCTGGGAACGAGTTTGTACTAGGATCATATAGATACTTGTTCCCTAGATTGTCCTGATAGTGAATCTGCCTGGGGCGTTGGCCCGGATTCGGATTTTCCACATCGATTCGCTCTTTGCCATCCCCCTTCCAAATAGTTTTGCTGGCGAACTGCGCGCCGTCCGCACCAAGCATTGCATTGTTGCCTTCGTTGGCGTTAGGTGATTGCCCATTGTTTGCCAACGTTGCCGTGCTCGGCCCATACCCCGATCAACTATTCGCAGTATCCGTATAGAGATTTGTTAACTCAGAAATCAAACGCGAATCTGGACCACGCGCGACCGCATCCCACGTCCGAATACCTATACCTTCAAGCAATGCGTTGAGCTTTTCTGTTCCGTTAAAGTACAAAGCGTCCCAAACGATATCGGTCGGCAACCCATTCTCTATATCCCCCTGCGTCAACAGCCTTTCGACTGCTCGCACATCTCGGCGTTGCGAAAGCTGGGGTCTGTGCGTAGCTTCAATAAGTCCACACTTTAGATTGATGCAAAGAAAGTCCAGTACCGCTTGTTTCCATACTTCAGGATTGGATCCGTACTGCCCACCGAAAAAGTCCGGCAAGGCTGCGTTCGGCGTGAAGTCATCTAGCGCAGCAACAATGAGTTGCCGCTGGTAACTATTAGCTGGAAACGAGAACATTGGTTCCTCACTTGCCGGGAAATTTGAACTTGGCCACATTGCCATTGTTGATGTTTCTAACCGCTGCGCTGTTGATTTCAACGGTTGCCGTAGTTGTCGCCGTTGCCGTAGAGGCCTGTCCCGCAGGCCGATAAGTAATGGCGGTTCCGTCGGGCATGATAGCAACCCAACTCCCTTCGCCCGTAATGTCAGTTACGACCTTGACCGGCGTCTGACCGTTGAACGCCGCCTTTGCAAATTGCTCTGCTGTGGCGCTGGGGTTGCTGCTCGGCTCCATCGGGATCGGCGTACCCGTCCCGCCAATCCCGGCTGGTAACCGAGCCGGAACGTATCGATCAGCTCACCATGCACCAGCCCCCGCTGGGTGAGATACGCCTGCGCCTCCGGGTTCTGTTTCAGCGTGGCGTGATACGCGTCGGCCACTTCGCGCAACAACACCGCTTCATCAGAACCCGCCGCTAAAGAAGGCAGGTGCCGCGCCTGCGAGCGGTTCACGCCCACTTTCTCCGCACCCGCGAGCGGCGCATCGTTACGCAGTAACTGCACCGCATGCGGCAGGCTCACGCCCTGGGTTTTCATGACCCAGTCCAGCACCGTGCCCGACGCGTTGCAGCCAAAGCAGTGATACACGTTCTTCGCCTCCGACACCGACAGCCTCGGCGTGTCCTCTTCGTGGAACACGCAGCGCATCACCCAGTCACGGCCGCGCTTCTTCAGCTCGTGCCCCTGCGATCCGATCAGCCGCACCAGCGATACATCGCGCTTCAGTCTCTCAAGCTCGGTTTCGGGGATACGCGGCATGAATCGTCCTTTGGGCTAAAACCTGTCAAGAGACATTGTAGTGGCACTTAAATGAGTCTACAATATGGCAATCAGACGGGCCGATACAATGACCGCATTACTTCATCTATGGTTATGTGAGAACGATATGGAGCAGTTCGCCGCCCGCTTGCGCCAGGCCCGGGAAGCCAGGCAAATGACGCAGAGTCGCCTGGCTGAGTTGCTAGGCGTCAACCGGCGTGTCTATAACCGCTGGGAACGAGCCGCATCCTTACCCCAGCTTGATGCGGTTGTCCGGATCGCCCAGGTGCTACAAACCAGTGTCGATGCGCTGGTCGGACTTGAACCGCCGACGGAGCCGCGCATTCACAATCCGCGGTTGCACGCGCTGTATGAACAGATGGATTCGTTATCCGATGAGGACCAGCAGGCGCTGATCGTCCTGATGGACAGCCTGGTCAAGCGTTCGCAGATGACCCGGCTCATGACGAGCTGAAGGGGAGAACCGTTGAAGAAGCGCGGGCCGTGAGTGCTCTAACACTCACGGCCCGCTGACCACAACCAACTCAGACAGGGAGTTGATATGGCTGACGCCAATCTTAATGCATTGCACGCTCATCCCGAGCGCCACGCCACCGTCCAGGAGCTCATGCGCTGGCGACCCGCACCGAAACCCGGCAAGCCCTGGCGAACACCACGGTTTTTTCCGTGGCTGCGCATCGCCGGCATCTGGCTTGAACAGGCTGGCTTCCCGCCCGGACAGCGCGTGAGGATCCAGGTCGAGCACGGCAGACTCGTCATCACGCCAGATTGAAACACTCCACAAACAGCAAACCCGGCCGCGGCCGGGTTTGTGCATCGATTAGATCAAGGCTGATAGTCTTCAAACTCCCATGCAAACATCCTCGCAAGTTTGACTGCAATCCCGTTCCAGTCTTGTCCATCGCATTGAGCGACATAGTTGCTTATGTATCCCTCAATGGACGGCAAACTGTATTCCCGAACAATGAGTAAATGACGTCCCCAACGGGGCTCCCAAACGGCCTGCCCCAGCCATTCTGGTGTACAAATACAAAGTTCAAAGTCGTCTGCACCTGGACTCTCTGCCAGTCCAATACGGATGCGGAGATTTAGACAAAAACAGGACGAGTTCTCTGGCTCATACACATTCAGATTGAACTCGTCACACGAAATTGCTTTTACGATTGCACGCATTAGCGGTTCCTCATTTGGTCAAATTCAAGTGGCCATTACCTATCTTCACATGCTGTCCGGTTATCGAGTTAACCGTATATGTTTCGAAGTTCGCTTGCGTACCAGTTGGTGAGAACGACGAATTTTTCTCGCTCGGCATTCGATAAACACGCGTTCCATCCGCGCTGATCCACCCAGAACCATCGCTGGTCATTTTTGCACCATCTCCGACCCAAAGCTTCCCTAATTGATCTGCTTCAGCCGCAGTACCACTGCCAATTGTGAAGTTGGGCTTACCGTTCCCGCTTCCGTCAATCGCCGCAGCGAGCCTCGAATCTGAAGCAGCAATCTTCGCGAGATTTTCGTCCGAAAGCTGCCCCTTCAAAGACGGATAAGTTGCCGCATTTGAAGCACCGCCATTTTCGGCCTGTCCATCATTGTTTCCGCTATTGAAGGTCGCATTACTAGGCCCATACCCCGATGTTTTCTTACCATCCCGTGATTGACGGCGCCGTGATTATGAATGTGTCGTGTTCAGGCGACTCCGAGTTAATGAATTCAATCGCGAGAAGGTTATTTTTGTAAGCCAAATCCGAATCAATCGGTGGCTCTGCACCATCCCATATGCAGTCAATGCGCGCCTCGAATCCCGGGTCATGCCATATACCTCCTTCGATTCGCGATACAACGAATCCCCGTTCCGCAGCCACTATGCAAACAGAGATTGCCGCTTCAGTTGAAAGCTTCATGACAATACTTCCCCCAAGCGAAAAATAATCATTACCATCCGTGTAACGCTTCGTGCGATCGATATCCATTACTTACCTTTCCATTGAATTCTGCTATCCACAATCCACCCTGGATCAGTCTTGTCACTAATCTGAACGATTTCCCCTGTTCTATCGTTCACAACAACATAGCCATCTTTCGATCCGTACACCGTCGCCGTGTCATTCCTTGGTAATCCATCTGATGTCTTAGACGCGGAGCGCTTGTCGAATGCTGTACCTGTGGCACCGTTGTTCATTGCATTTTGAATGTCCTGTGTGGTCCATCCCCGCTCCGGCAATTGCTTGCCGATTTTGTCGTCAATGATAGGAGTTTGGGTGTTGCCATCGTTGTTTTGATTGCCGCTGTTGAGCGTCACCGTGCCCGGCCCATACCCCGATCCATCGCCGCCCTTAACCGCCGTCAGAACATAGTCCACCAGCCCCTTAACATGATCCGGAATAATAGCTGTGATCATGTCACCGATAGCCTTCGCGTCCGGCAACGGTGAGATCAACGAACCCGGCTTGATCGTCGGATCAAGCTCTGTTGCCGGGTCAGCAATGACCCCATCACCCTTGCTCGCCGCCTCCCCCTTGAATCCTGGAATCGGCGGCGGCCGGAATCCCGTGCTTGTTGACAGCGAGACCTGGTTATTCTCCGCCTCAATCCTGCCAGCACCCGCCGCCGTGGCAGCATCCATCCCCGACGCGCCGGCGATACCCGCAACCAGGCTACTTACCAGGTTATCGCGCGCTTCGCGTTCAGACGCCGTCATTCCATCGCTCGGCTTGAGCAGGCTACCAAGCACAGAGCTAGTCGCCGCCCCCATCGCGCCCGCGCCGCAGCTCTGGCCGCTGGCCGCCGCCCCCGCACAGCCGACGATCGCATGCAATGCAGCGCGCGCGTCTTCGCTTTGAAGACTATCGGCAATCTGCTTCACCTTGCTTGCACCCAGTTCCTGCAGATACGCCACCGTCGCACTCTGCGCGAACTGACCCACACCGCCCGTCACGTTGCCACCAGCAGCAACTGACAGCGCAGTCAGCACCTGACGATACGTGCCACTCGGCCCCCACTGTGCGTTCAGCTCATCCGCCTGCTGCTGCGCAGCGGCCCGCTGGTCCGGTGTCAACGCTGGATCTTTTGCTGCCTTCGTCGCGGCGTCAGCCTCCGCCGCACGGTTTGCGACAAACGTCCCGGTTTCGTTGATGAACTGGCTCGTGATGTCGAACCCGGCCTGAATCTTGTCCTTGTCGAAGATCGGCGCAAGCGCGCCGCCTGTGTTCGACGTATCACGATTAACGCTTGCAACCGTCTCATCCGCCGTCTTGCCGGTGAGCTGCTGCTGCGCGGCTTCATCAGTAATCTTGATCGTGCCGCCGCTGATTCCGCTTCGCGTGGTCGAGCTGGCATTCCCCGATGCACTAAGCGCCACAGGGGGCGCAACCGCGAGTCCACCGTCACCCTTCGGCAGCGTGGTCCCCGCCACCGGATTCACGTTGTCCGCGGTGCCTTTCTGGTTCTTGCCGATCGAGCCACCATATCCACCCGACAGTCCGATTGAAGAGGCGTCATACGATGCATGGTTTTCGATGTCGCTTTGCGTGAGCGTCGCGGTTGTCAGGCTGTTAACACCATCGTTCACTGCCTTGTCGCTGCTCGCGATCACGCCGCCCTTGAGGTCGGTATTGCCCTTGACGTCGACCTGATAGCCGCCATCGCCTGCCTTGATACCCGACTGCTCAACGACCGCTGCGTAGTCGCTGCTCATCTTCTGCTGACTGATGTTGCCCGATACGCTCGATGAGCCCGCGCAAATCGGCGGCACGCACACGCTAACCGACACGCCCGCGGCCTGCTGTTTCGAGTCGTAGTGTTCAGTGTCCTGCAAGCTCTCGACGTTGAGATTTCCGCCCACATTGGCAACGACCTGCTTGCCAGACACAACCGCGCCTTTGAGGTTCGTATCGCCACCGGATTCTATGGTCAGCGCATCGCCGGCGCTTACGTGCATATTGGTCCATGAGGTCGAATCACCACTGGCATTGCCGCGATTACCCGCCACGCCCGCAGTGAACGCAATGCCGGTATGCGAACCACCACCAATCGATACGCCAATACCGAAGTTACCGCCGCTGCTGGTCGAATGCTGGCTACTGGTGCTTTCGGCCGCTTGCAGATTGACCGTTCCGTCGGCGGCAAGCTTTGCATTGCCCCCGGCCGAAATCGTGCTGCCAATCACGTCGATGTTGCTATCCGCACCTGCGCCCGTCGCGGTGATCGTGACATTCCGGCCAGCCGATACCGTGCCGCCGACCGCCGTACTCGCCTGTGCCTGCGACTGGCTATCGCTCTTGCTCGCACCTAGCGAAATATTGATGCCGATGGTCTTCTCAACGCTCGCCGGATTGCCTCCCCCCGTTGCATCGTAGGCATTTTTCGCCGCCAGCCCGGTCGTCGCGGCGGCCAGCGCGATCAGCCGTGCATCGCCGCCGGTCTTCCCGGCCGCGTCGACCATCTGCTTGCCGGTCTGAGCCAGAGCAAGCACCGGGCTCGACAAGCCCACCGTTACGCCCGCCTGACGGAATTGCTGCTGCTCCGACTGACTCATCGTGTCGTACGCGGAATCGATCGTGACCGCTTTGCCAGCGATGCTCACATCGTTGCCTGCGTGCAGCACGCTGTCCGTCGCATGGACGTCGTTACCCGCACTGACCGTCAGGTTGCCGTTCAGCGAACCGATCGCACTGCCGTTGTTCGTCACGCTGGCCGATTGCTGCCTGTCCGTCATCGACCGTGAACCAATCGATACCGAGAGGCCACCGTTCGACAGCAGACCGGTCTCCTTTTTTTCATAGTAGTTGGACGACTCGAGGCTGTCCTGCGACGTCGTGATGTTGACGTTACCCACCGCATTCAATGCCACATCGTTCGTGCCGACAATCGTACTGCCGGTCACGTTGATGTCGCGACCGCTCGCGATCGTTACGCCATCAGCGGAGATCGTACTGGTCTGGTTATAGGTCGCCGTCTGATCGATTGCGCTCGCAACCTTCGAACCGCTCAGCACGCCACTGTGTGCGCGAACTGCTCGATGCGTTGATCGTCAAGAACCAGGTAGCCGGGGCCATTGCCCGCGTAGCCATCAACGAGAAGCCCGCGCGAAACACGCGCAAGTAGCGCTGGCTAAGAAAGAGAAAGCTGTAAACGAAGCGCGGGCCGTGAGTGCGCTAACACTCACGGCCCGCTGAACACAACCAACTCACACAAGGAGTTGATATGGCTGACCACAATCTTAATGCATTGCACGCTCATCCCGAGCGTCACGCTACCGTCCAGGAACTCATGCGCTGGCGACCCAGCCCCAAAGAGGGAAGACCCTGGCGAACACCACGGTTTTTTCCGTGGTTGCGCATCGCCGGCATCTGGCTTTAACAGGCCGGCTTTCCGCCCGGACAGCGCGTGAGAATCCAGGTCGAGCACGGCAGACTCGTCATCACGCCGGATTGAAACACTCCACAAACAGCAAACCCGGCCAGTGCCGGGTTTGCTTTCGTATCACTGTGGATTGCTCGCCAACTCTTCAATTCCGTCATCCAGCATCGCTTTAAATTCCTTCAGATCGAAGCGCCACGCGTCGTTGTCGGCAGCAGGATATATCTCAATCTCGTAACCACGACCAGGCTCCTTCGATATTTCAGCAACCTGTCTGTTCTCATGCCAGATTTCGTAAATGAGATTCTCCCTGTCAGTTACGCTGGCAACCTGCGCTCTTAGCGATTTCATTTGTCTGGCTCCAAGAAACCAATAAACTTTCCATCTGCCCCGTATCGTATTCCTCGCCCGTCAGAAGCTCGGACTTCAATGACATCTCCATAGCGCCCGCGATTCAATTGCTCAACAGTGCGAGCAGGATCATTCAGGATTTCATCCACGATCTTTTGGCCTTGCTCATTGATAGCAGCAGGATTTCCCTTTGCCGCAGGAAAGGCGCTGTCGTCACGACTACCGTGCTTCTGCAACCCTCGTCCCGCCGCACTCAGTTCGCCGGATTTATCAGATGGGTCGGGTGATTTCGCAGCATCCGATAAGTCGCTAACGCTCTTTCCGCCTAACGATTGATCGCTGTTCCCACTATTGATCGTCGCGTTACCCGGCACATACCCCGGCGTTCCAACCGTCGGGTTCAGCGACGCATCCGCAGCGGCCCCAGACCCCGCCGTTGCCACTTTCGGCCCCGCAAGCGGGGGCTTGCCACTGCCCACACCTGAGACGGCTACCCATCCGTTTGCGACTCCCTGCGCTGCGAGGTCCGTCGGGGATTCAGACATTTTCGCTTTCGCGCCTGCTTTAATCAACCCGATAAACTGATTGATCATCGTGGAAAGCGACACGTTGTTCATCGCTGACAGGTCAGGCTTACCCAACGCCTGATCTAGTATTTTCTTCACCCTCGCGTTGTCACTGCCTTCAGTCGCGTCGCCGTTCTGGTTGTACAAGTTGACATTTGACGCCATCGCGGCGCCCGCACTGCCACCGATCAGACCGCCAGCCAGCCCCGACAGAATGTTGCCGCTGATATTGCCGATCAGCGTCGAGCCAGTCGCATCGCCGACGCTTTCACCTAAAGCCTTTGACAGCCCCGCCATCTTGGACGAAATCGCAGCGCCCGCCGCACCGCCGACTGCTCCGAATGCTCCACCGCCGAGGCCACCTATCAACATACCGCCGGCTGCCTGCAGTACCGCGCGCGAATCGCCCCCCTCACTCCAGTTGTTGTAGTCAGCGAGCGCAGTCGCCATCGCCTGCATGTCGCCGCGCTCGTAAGCGGCTTCTACAGCAGTGGCAGCATCGCCGCGCTTCTTGTCCGCATACGCACCAATCCCCTGCGCCACAGTCTGCCCCGCGGCCTGCGCCGCATTCATCAGATCGGACTGTTGCGACAAAATATTCTGCACATCCGGCGTCTTCGAGACCGAGCCGTTCGTCCCGGTCGTATCCCGGCTCAGACCTGCCACATCCTGCGTCTGACTCGCACCATTAGTGACGTTGATCGTGCCCGCCCCAATCGCGCTGCGCGTGGTCGCATTCTCATCGCCGTTTTCATCCTGCGAAATCATCGGCGTCACGCCGCCCGAGCCACTCACCGAACTCGGCCCGACCGCCTTCTGGGTAACACCCACTCCAAGCCCGGCGCCGATCCCGTTGCTCGCCGCACTGTAGTGCGAGTGGTTTTCGATATCGCTGTATGTGAGCGTACCCGTCGTGAGCGTGTTCTTCGACGCATCCGCCTCGCTCGCGATCACCGCGCCCTTCAGATCCGTATTGCCCTTCACGTTGACATCGAATCCGCCCGAGCCGGCCCGGATACCCGCCTGCTCGGCGACCCCCGCATAGCTGCCATCCGCGTGGCCGCTCTGCGCACTGAAGCTCACGTTACCGCCGCCCTGGCTGATACTGAACCCACCGCCCGCGCTCGACTGATGCGCCGCACTGTTGGTCGTATCCTGCACGCTCGCGATATTCAGATTCCCGCCGATCGTCGCCGCCACCTGATTCGCGTTCACGTTCGCGCCGACGATATGGGTATCTCCACCGCTGATGATCGTCGCCGAACCGCTCGCGTTGATGTGCGTGTTGTTCTGCATCGACGCATCCGAGTTGCCGTCACCGTGCGCATTCTGCATCGACGCCGAAATGCCAACGCCGCTCGTCCCTATCGACACGCCCACACTCGCGCTCGACGACGAATTCGAGCTACGCGTCGAATCGGTATTGGTCGTGTTCAGCAGATTGACCTGGTTCTTCGCGATCAGCGCAACGTCGGTAGCGTTGACGTCCGAACCGGCAATCGTCACGTTGCCGCTACCCGCCGAGCCCCCGCCCGTCGCGACAAACGTCGCGGTTCCTCCCGCCTGGACGGACGAACCGCGCTGCGTCGTCTGATCCTCCGACGACTGGCTCGAACTATGGCTGGAGCCGAGGCTGATCTGGATGCCGATGCTCGGCGCCTGGCCGCCCTTCATGAGATCCTTCCCCGCTGCCGCCACCATCCCCACATCGCCCGCCGCCGCAATCGCGTGAAGCGCCGAAGCACGGTCATCCCCTCCCTGCGCGGAGTGCCGCGTCGCCTGCGTCTCGCTGATCGCGTTATTGATCGCATCGCCAACCGAACCCGACAGGCCCAGCGTCAGTCCGCTCTTGCTGGTCTGCTGCGTTTGCGCCTGATGAGACGTATCGGTAACCGAATCGATGATCACGTCGGCGGCCGTACCCGTCAGGTTCTTCCCCGCAATCAGGTCGCTGCCGCTCACGTGAAGCGTGTTGCCCGCCTGCACGGTCAGATTGCCGTTGAGCGTCCCGATCGTGCTCGCATTGTTCGTGACGCTCGACTCCTGATCCGTGCTCGCCATTTTGCTGCTGCCAACCGACACAGCGATCCCGCCGCCCGCCATCAGCCCCGAGTGATGCTCCTCGTATGTCCCCGACGACTCCATCGTGTCCTGCGTCGTCGTGATATTGACGTCGTGCGTCGCGCTCAATGAGACGTCGTTCGTCCCGGCAATCGTGCTTCCCTTCACGTTCAGATCATGACCGCTGCTGATCGTCACGCCGTCCGCCGACACGCTGCTGCCGATCGACTGGGTAGACGTGTCGTTACGCGTGCTCGCGATACTCGTGCTGCTCATCACACCGCTATGGCTGCCGGACTGCTGACTGTTCGACAGGTTCGTCTGCGTCGCCGCGCCGATGTTCACGTCGCCCACGGCGGCGAGCGTCGCGTTGCCTTTCGAGAGGTAGACGTCGCTTCCCGCAATATTGATGTCCTTGCCGGAAACAATATTCAAACTATCGCCGCTCTTCAGCACCGTGCCCGTTACGACATCATCGGACGTGTGCAGCGATTCCGAATAGCTGCCGTGATGATCGCTGCCCGAGCTGTTGCTATCCACCGTCGACGTCGCAGTCGCCGCCTGCAATGTCATACTACCCTTCGCCGCAAGCGTGCCGCCGCCGTTCAGGTTGAGAGTCGCGCCGGTCGCCGTCAGGTCGCCGCTCACCGCGATCGTGGACACGCCGCCCACCTTCACGCTGCTGCCCGTGGCGCTCACGAGTTGCGTATCGGAGATCCCGTTCGCGCGGGCCACCACCTTCGTTTCCCCTGTCACCTGCGCACCGAGATCCCAGTTCCCACCGATACTCATCCCCAGTGCGCCACCCACATTCAACGCGCCCGCATTCTGCTCGAAATTCCCCCCGGTCACGATCGCCGCGTTGCCCGTCACATTGACGCTCGCCGCCGGCCCAAGCACCGTGGTAACGCGCGTCGCGCCGCTGTCGCTCACCTGACTGAACGTATTCACCGCCGTATTCAGCACCAGGTTGCCGCCCGTCTGCAACGCGAGGCTCCCTGCATTCACCGTCGCCGACGTGAGGTTCACATCCCCGGTCGTCACGAGCGACATCTGGCCGCCGCTTTGCAGTACACCGAACGAACTATCGATACTCTGCCCGCTGATCGCGAAGCTGTTCGTCGCCGCGATCGTCCCGCTGTTGGTCACGCCCTGCGCGTTCTGCAAATCGATGTTCGTCGCGGCGATCACCGGACCGTTACCCATGTTCTGCTGGCTCGTCTGCGCCAGATACACCACCGGCACGAGCACCGACTGTCCGTCGACCACCTGCGCCTGCATGATGACGACGTTGCTCGTCAGTTGCGCCACCTGCGCGGGCGACAGACCGGTGCCGGGCGCCAGATCGAGCGACTTCGCGAGGCTCGCGCCCGAGGTCATCAGCGCCTGGAACTCGTCCTGGTTGCTCGCATAGTTCGTCAGCACCGACTTTCCGGTCATCGACAGAATCTGGTCCTGCACGAGCTTCTGCTCGTAGAACCCGTCGCCGAGACGCATCTGGATCTGGCCGGGGTTCATGCCCATCTGCTGGAAGTAGTAATCGCTCGACAGCCACTGCTTCTGATTGGTGAAAGCCGGGTTCGTCTCCACCAGGTACGGCGCGTTCGGCGCCGTATTCGGGCTGAAGAGCCCACCTGTCGGCACCGTGATGTTGTTCAGCACCTTGACCGCCGTCGCTGCGGCGATCGTCGGATTGCTGGAATTCGGCAGACCGCTGTTGACGATGTGGCCGCCCTGGAACGCCACGGGGCCCGCATGCGCGCCGCCGGCGGTGCCGATCGTGCCGCTCACGGACCCGGCTCCAATGTCCGACACCGTCTGCCCCGGCAGCAAGCCGAGCGGCGTCACTCCGGCATTCCCCGCTGTGTTGTTGATCGTCACGCCGGTACCGCTAATCGTGCCGTGGGCCGTGTACGTGGACTCATAGCCGGGCAGCGCATAAGTGCGAACGTCGGCCGGCGCCGCCTGGCTGAAGCCGCCCGGATTGGACGTTACGAACGGGGCATCGCCGAACGGCAGTTGCCAGTTGTGCTCGCTGTTGTCGTAGTTGTTGTAGTGATATTGACCCGAGTAGGTAACCTGCACCTGCGGCGCGTTCTGGCCTTGCCAGCTCTCCTGGTCGAGCTTGAACGGCGACACGATGTTGCCGGTGGCGGCCACCTGGCTCCAGTAGTTCTGCAGCATTCCAACCGACGACGCGTTCAGATTGCCGCCTGCAACGATCTGCGATTGCGGACTGATCGACGAAATCGTGCTGGCCACCGCCACGCCCGTATAGGTCGTGTACTGATAGCCGCTGTTCCACTGGCCGCCGTGCGGCGGCTCGATGAACGCGCCGCCGATCAGCGTCGGATCTCCCTTGGAGACCCAGCCGACGGATTGCCCGCTGCACGCAGCCATGTAAATCGCCGTGCAACCGGACAGACTGATGCCAAGGTTCGTCAGCACCGTGGGATCGACTGACGATGTCAGACCCGTCGTCGTCATCACGCGCCGGGTGTTGGTCAACAGAGTCGCGTCGACTTCCATGTCGCCGCTCGACTGGATCAGCGCGGACTGATTGCGGATCAGATTCGCCTTCACGTAATTGCCGTTCGCGTCCTTACCGCCGGCCAGCACCACTTTGCCGAGACCGTAGATTGCGGTTGTCGCCTGCGTGTCGGTCGCGGTGGTGTCGTCCCGGTTCTCGATGTCCGGCGCGAGCAGCTCGAGCGTGCCCGCGCTGTCGGTCGCGCCGATCAGCGCGCTCGGGCCGAGATTCGACAGCGTTTGCGTCGCGTTCAGCGACACGCTGCCGCCCACGATCGTCCCCGTATTGGTCAGCGTGTTCGAATGCGTGGTCAGCAGGCCGCCGGCCGCAAGCGCGCCGGAGTTCTGGATGTCGCCCGCGTTGATGTTGAGTCCATTCGAAGCAGACATCGCACCGCTATTACTGAACGTGCCGGGCAGCGTGAAATTCAGATTGTGGCCGGCATTGAAGCGGTAATTCGGCGAAGTGGCGAAGTCCCCTTGCAGGTTCAACGAAAGATCGTTGACCGCGCTGTACGCGCCGCCGCCCACCAGCGTATTCGCGGCAATCGACAGATTCCTCGACGCGCCGATCTGGCCGCTCGTGCCGGTCAGGGTGCTCGTCGCGATTCCGATGTCGCCCGTCGTATTCGCGACATTGCCGATGGCCCCGCCGGTGTTGTCCAGATTGCCGGCGTTGATCTGCAGGTTCGCGCCGCTCAACTGGCCTCCCTGCGTATTGGACAGGGACGTCGCGTTCACCGTCACGTCGCCGTTGCCGCTGATCGAACCCATGCCGGACACGCCTCCGGCATTGTTGTTGCTGATCTGGCTGCCGCCGTTGAGCGTCGTCGCGCCCGTGCCGACGTTGGTGATCGCGCCATTCGAGTTGTCGATCGACGCGGCACTCAGGCTCAACGTGCTGCCCGACACTGCGCCGCCCGCGCCGATCACCCCGCGGGTGTTGATCAACTCGCCGCCACTGGTCGCGGTGAGTCCGGTGCCGGACGACAGCTGTCCATTCGTGTTGTTCAGCGTCCCCTGGACAGTCGCGGACATGACGCCCTGCGATGCCAGCGAACCACCGGTATTGTCGAGACTGCCGACCGACAACGACGCGTCGCCATGGGTCACGATCTTGCCGCCGACATTCGTCAGCGCGCCTGCGGACTGGTTGCCCGCATCGATCGTCAGCGTACCGGTGCCGGCATGAGTGATCGTGCCACCGTTGTTGTTCAACGTCGATGGGGCGAGCTTCAGGTCTGTGCTGTTGGTCTGAATCAGGCCGCCATTCGAGTTATCGAGCGTGCTGCTCACGCCGAGACTCATCGGGCCAGTCCCGAGCTGAGTAATCGACCCCTGCTGGTTCGTCAGGTTCGTCGCGGTGACGCCGAGCTGGTTCGCGATGATCCGGCCACCGCTGTTATCGAGCTGCGCAATCGACATCGACACCGCGTTGGCGCTCACCACCCCATTCGCGTTCTTCAGCGACGCCGCGTTTGCCGTGACCGTCTGGCCGCTCAATGTGCCGCTGCTGTTGTCCAGCGTGCCGCTGACCGTAGCGTTGAGATTCCGGCCCGCTGTGATGCTGCCGCCGTTCGTCAACGAATCCGACCGGACCGTGTTGTCGCCCGACGCTGCGATCGTACCGTTGGTGTTCGTGATCGCTGAGCCACTCGTGACGCTCAGGCTGCCGTTCGATTTGAGTTGGCCACCGGTGTTGTTCAGCGCGCCGGCAATGGTCGCGTTGAGCCCGGACTGTCCTCCGATAGTCCCGCCCGTGTCGTCCACGCCGCCTGCGTTCAATACGACCTGGCCGTTGCTGACAATCGAACCGTTGACGTTAGTGAGAGCACCTGTCCCGTTGGCTGCATCGATCGACAGCGTCCCGGTCCCGGCATGCGTAACGGTCCCGCCGTTGTTGTTCAATGTCGCCGGGGCGAGCGTCAGGTCCGTGCTGTTGGTTTGAATCAAACCGCCGTTCGAGTTATCGAGCGTGCTGCTTACGCCGAGACTCATCGGGCCGGTCCCGATCTGCGTGATCGACCCGCGCTGGTTAGTCAGATTCGTCGCGCTTACATCGATCTGGTTTGCCGTGATCGTTCCGCTGCTGTTGTCGAACTGCGGCGCCGTTACCGACACCGTATCGGCGCTGATCGTCCCATTCGCGTTCCTGAGCGACGCCGCTTTCGCTTGCAGCGTCGCGCCGCTCATCGATCCGCCGCTGTTGTCGAGCGATGCGGAAGCCGTCACCGCCAGGTTCTGCGCGGCGGTGATCGTCCCGCTGTTGGTTAGCGAGGCCGCCTGGATCGCGGTATTGCCGTTGCCGCCGATCACACCACCCGTCGCGCCCTGCGCGGTCGTGCCCGCCGCGTTCGTGACCTCGCCGCTCGCCGTGAGCGTGAGGCCATCGCCGTTGCGCGATACGATGCGCCCAGCCGTGTTTTGCACGTTCGCACCGGACACATTCATCGCGCCAGCGGCTTCGAGCTGGCCCGATGTATTGTCGATGTCGCCGCTCGACGCCACGTTCAGCGCCTGCACCGACGTAATCGAGCCAGCACCGTTTTGCAGGCTCGTCGCAGCGATCGTCGCCACACTATTCGCGACAATGTTGCCGTGGCGATTGTCGAGCGCGCCGGTCTGGACATTCAGCGCGCCTGTGCCGACCTGACTGATCGTACCGTTCACATTGGTCAGGCTGCCCGAGCGGAGCGCTGCGTTTTGCGCGTTCGTCGTGACCGTACCGCCGGTATTGTCGAACGCACCCGCAGCCGCTAGCGTCGTGTCGCCTGCGCCCGTTTGCGACAGCGTGCCCCCGCGATTCGAAATGCCGCCGGCCGTCACGCTCAGTTGCGCCGCGCCTATCTGACCGTGGTCGTTCGTGAGACCACCCGCGGCATCGACAGTCAAATTATCGGCCGCCTGTAGCGACGCGCCCGTATGATCGATATTGCCCGTGTCGCCACCGGCGCCAGTCGCCGTCAACGATGCGTTGCCCTTCGCGAGCGTTTGCCCGCCCGCCATGTTCAAACTGCTGCCCGAGAGCGTGAGATTGCCGCCCGCCATTTGCTGGCCGGTAGCCGTCACACCCGCCGTGCCCGTCACCGCAAGACTTCCGGTTCCCGTGACATTGCCGTTCGCGTCGAGCCCCGCACCGAGCGCACCTGTCGAATTCACGCTCGCGCCCGCGACAGTCGTGTTGCCGAGCGCGGCAACCGTGCCGCTATTGGTCACCTGTCCCTGGCTGTTCAGCGCGGCGCTCTGCGTCGCGTAGACCGCACCGCTGTTCGCCACATCGCCCGCTGCGGAGATCAGGAGATTGCCGTTCGCTCCCGTCGAACCCGACAAGGTGACCTTGCCCTGGCTGCTGATTTGCACGTCGCCGGCTTGCGACGCTATCGTGCCCGCACTGTTGACGCCAACACCCTTCTCCGTGCCCACCAGCATGATCTTGTTCGCGTACATGCCGCCGAGTTGGGCGACGTCGATTGCCACGCCTGGACTGTTGCCGTCCGCACCAAGCGACTGCGTATTCAGATCGGCATGGCGCACCTCGTTGTTGCCCGTTACGACGTTGAGGGACTGTCCTGCCCAGAGCTTGCCGTTGACCGCCACGCTGCGCGCGATCAGGTCGACCTGATCGACATTGCTGCCGTTGAGCCCGGCCGCACCGATCTGAATCTGGCCGCCCGTCACGTGAAACGCATCCAGGCTGCCTGTTCCGCCGAACACCGGCGTGCCGGTCGTCAGAATGCCGCGGCTCGTGTTGATGAAGCCGCAACCGTTACAGTAGATGCCCGCCGGATTCGCGATGACCACTTCGGCCCTCTGCCCCGCGACCTCGGTGTAGCCCAGCAACTGGCTCGGATTGCCGCCTACCACCTGGTTCACGATGACCCGCGCGCTGCCGGCGGCAAGATTCGGGTTACCCGTCACGTAACCGCCGAGTTGGGTCTGGACGTTGCTTCCCGAATTGTTCAGGATCAGACCTGAAGGCCCGACGCCGAAATGCGTGTAGGTATTGTTCGAAACGCCGGCCCCGTTCGGCGTGGCGATCTGCACGATCGGCAGCCCATTTGCCGTCACACCCACCGCAGGCCTGCTGCCGGCGGTGGGCGCCACGACCACCTGCGCGTCGGCCCACAGCGGCTGCATGCCGAGCGCGCATAGTGCCGCGAACGCGACGTGCCGCATCGACAGCATGTCGACGAAACCCGTGCGTGCGCGCGTGAAAGGCGCGCGACGCGTCGTGCCGACCGAACGCCCCTTGCCGATACCCGTTGCCGTTTCCTGCACGGCCGTCCACAGCCCGCGAGCCGCATTGAAAATGACGCGATAGATATTCTTGTTCATAGCAGGAAACTCACACTGAAGCCCGCAACCGGCCAGCGGTTCGGAAAACGATCGGGTTGATACAACGGACCGCCGATGAAAACGTCGTAGCTGACGTGCTTGAATACGCTGCCGCGCAGGCCGACCACCGCACCCGCGAGACGCCGGCCCAGCAGGTTGTTCGCCTCGGGACCGAAGACCTCGCCGCCGTCGATGCCGACGTACAACGCCTGGCCGAAGCTCGCCAACGGAATCTCCAGGTCGTTGCGCATGAACACACCCTTCTCCGCGGCCAGCATCGTGTTGCCGTCGAAGCCGCGCACCGTGTAGCGGCTGCCGATCGAAAAGTACTCGGTGGGATACAGCACGTTGGGCGTGTTCTGTGCACGCACCGTCGCCGTATAGCGCAGCGGAAAACCCGCAATCGCGAACGGCACGCTCAATGTCGCGTCCAGCGTTTGCATCCGGTAGTAGTACGTCGGCGCGCCCGTCGACACACCCGGCAAGTCCTGCTGCGCGCCGAACCACGGCACACCCCAGCGGTACGCGAGCGTGCTGTCGAGTTGAGCGGCGCCGAAGTAATGCTTGTGCTCCCAGCCGACTTCCGCGTAGCTGTTGTCGCGGTGTTGAACGTCGATTTCCGTACTGTCGATGAACGCCTCGCTAAAGCGCTTGCCGACGCGAAACTCGACCATGTTCTTCTGCACCTGGTTGCGGTAGAACTGGTACTCCGCCTTCACGTCGAAGGTGCTGGATTTGCCGCTCGACACCAGCGTCGTGAACGCGCCGGCAATCTGCTGGTGATAGTCGTATTGGCTGGCCGAGGCCGTGAACGTCCAGTTATCCCAGGGAATCGAGTAATACGCGCTGCTGCCGTGCGTGCCGTACTGGCTCGTATGGCCGTCGATGTCGTGGTTGTAGCTGATGTTCAAGAGATCGGACAGGCCGAGCGGGTTGTCGAGCGTCAGACTCACGTTGCCCTGGAACTGGCCGGTCGACTTGAGCCCGCTGTCGTCGGCGCTTACGGCCAGCGACCACGGCTTCGCGCGCTTGACCGAAATGACGACATCGCTTTCACCGGTCGACGGCCCCGGCACGATCTGCATGTCGACGTCCTGATTCGGCACGCGCTTCATCTGCTCGAGGCCTTGTTCGAGATCGTGCAGATTCAGCAGCTCGCCGGCCTTTGTTGGAAATGCGTTGCGCCACGTGCCGTACGTCGACGGATCCGCGAAGCGAATCGCGCTGATCACGCCGGGAATCAGCTGGAGCGTCAGCTTGCCCTTGGACAGGTCTTGCGGCGCGATGACGACGCGCGTCGTCGAATAACCGTTGCCGATGATGCGCGCCATCACGCGATGCACGATCAGGTTGAGCCCTTCCCTGCCGATACACTGCCCTCGATAGCGCTGCAGATAATAGCTGGCGAACATCAATTCGCCGGGGAAAAGAGGATTCGGCGACAGCGCGCGAGCCCCCGCCGACTCAACCGGATCGCTCAAACCGCGCGGCACTTCCAGCGCGATTTCGTCGATCTTGAAGCAAGGCGTTTCGACCGGGAGCTTGCCGTCGTCTTCGGCGGGACTTTGTGTGGGTTGCAGCGCGACATTGGGCGCGTTGATCGCACGTTCGCGCTCGATCGCCTGCTCCTGGGCGCGGCGACGCTGCTCCTGTTCACCGAGAGAGTCGGTTGCCTGAGCGTGTGCGAGGTGGACCTGCGAGGCTGCAAGCAACACCGCACAGGCCCGCGTGAGTTGACCCAGCGTGTGCCAGCTCATGAGACCTGTACCCGCACATTGGCGCGTCGCTTCAGGCCATTGCACGATCCGGCCGGATTTGTTCTTCTTCATTACTTCAGTACTGTTTTGGCGTCGGAATCGACGCAGCTATTCTGGATTTCAAACTGACCGGCTAAATCGATAACGCCGCTGATAACAGGGAATCGGTCTTTGTCGTCGGGTCGACGATTGGCGATGCATGCGCATGAATGCCGGCGTGATCGGGTGGAGCGACGGCAGTCACGGTGGAATTGGCTGGGCGACTGCAACCGTGGCAATTGAATCGCGGATATCGTTCGGCCTTCGATCGATATGCCAATCGCATTCTTTTGACTCGGGGCGAGAATGAGCCGGATTTGAAAATGACAGACGTGGGCTTCCATAGCCCGCGCTTTTTCCCCGTGCGCTGCTGGACATTCCTGCTATTGCGCAACTATTCGTTGCGGCTTCTCTCGGTGGCTTCGGTCAATACGTGCGACTTCATGGTCGCAACATTTGTAAGACGAATAACGACCTTGAGCGGCAGTTCTTTAGAAATTTTCTGAAATATTTTTGGATTCTGCCCTTCCATCACAATCACAGCAGGCGCGCTGTTGGTCGCCAGGCCCATAAGCTTCGGAATCGTTATTCCCATTTCCTGCAGTTCCTTTTTTATGCCAGCAAACACGATCGATTCGCTGTAGCTGCGAAGCCAACCCACGCCACCATCGAAGTAAATCACTGCGCCTTCAAGTTGCTGCGCCGTTAGATCGAATCCGTGACATGCCTGAATTACGTACACGATGCCATCGCTGGGAAAGCCTGCCGTGGCTCAAGTGGCACCGATCTTCCGCGTTCTTAACGTGAATCCTGGAAGCGTTATCTGCGGAAGGCTCAATAGTTTGGGAACCAGCGATGAGTCGACATAGCTCAATTTGCTGTAAGCGGAGTATGGAGTCGCCGTCACGAAAGCGGCGGCGATCACGAGTGCGATGTAGTTGAACTTAGCCATGCTATCGGTCGAGATTCTTTTGGGTATCGAATGAGGCCGTGACAGTTCCGTTAGCCCCGCAGTCCAGCCGCGTACTTTCCTTATTAGCGCCGCGCGTGACTATCGGAATCGTCCGAAAATCGGGCGAGGCACGGAAGGTGCCTTTGCTATTGCAGATAGCCATTTCGACGCAGCGACGGAGAGGAGTAGCGGGGGCATCCTGCTGCGGGCTTTATCGGACCCGTTCTGAGATTTTCGCTGTGAACTCCAAGGGCACTACCAGACTAATCCGAACGGCACCAAAGCCGATAACTGGTCAACGCAAGGGAATCAGAATCCCTATACCGGCCAATGGGGAACCAAGCCTGCTTACTAAGCGAAGCTCACGAACCGCAGGCATCCCTCGCAGAATTCAACAAAAGGATCCCGCCACGTCTCCATCGGTAAGCGGGTGGACACGTGGCATAGACAACGGACTCACAGTCGTCGCGCCCCCGGGGCATGACGACAACAACTTTAACTGCCGCACGCTTATGGACATCACAACGGGTATTGTCATCGTCACGCTAGCCCCTGTGCTGCTGCTATCGTTCCTTTTTAGAAACAAGCCGGGGTCAGCGTTCGGCCCAAAAGTCTGTTCGAGATGCAATGTTGAATTGCGTGGCTGGCATAGTTCAGGCCGAAAGCAGGTCTGGTTTCGTCACGATGCAAGCGGGAAGCGTATTTACTTCTGCGCCCGGTGTAAGAACAAATGAGAGACGCACTGCTCTCCGTGGTTACCGTCATATGCTCACGCTTGGGACAAGGAAGCCAGTGACACGCCCAAAGTCAACATCGCGAAGCATTCACGTGCAACGAGCTTGCGTGGTAAAAATGTGTAGTACGGCGATTTGATGCGACGCGCAAAACCCTTTAAATAGAGGGTATTACGGTATATATGTGGTCCTGGCGGAGAGACGGGGATTCGAACCCCGGATAGGTTATTAACCTATACACGCTTTCCAGGCGTGCGACTTAAACCGCTCATCCATCTCTCCGGCGGGGAGCCGAATTATAGCAAACTTCGCGCCCTGCGCCAGACCCTTGCGCAAACCCGCCGATCCGACGCCTACGGATGGCGAATATAGTCCACCAGCGCCATCGTATAAGCATCCGGTTTGCGGTCGAACAAACTCACGCAGATCGCCACCAGAAACCCCGCCGGCACACCGAACACGCCCGAACTGATCGGCTCGATGCCGAACCAGCGCGCGCCGGCAAAACCCGTCATCTGCGTGAAGAACGGATACGTCGACACGATGTAGTAGATGCACACCACGAGCCCCGCCACCATCCCCGCCACGGCGCCGAGCCGCGTCGTGCGCTTCCAGAACACGCCCAGCACCAGCACCGGAAACAGACTCGACGCCGCCAGCGAAAACGCCGCCCCCACCAGAAACAGAATATTTCCCGTATTCAGCGACGCCACATACGACGCAAACAACGCGACCCCCAGCAACAGAATCTTCGAGATCGTCACGCGCCGCTGGCTCGATGCCGACGGATCGACCATGTGGTAGTAGACGTCATGCGACAACGCGTTGGCGATCGTCAGCAGCAGGCCATCGGCCGTCGAGAGCGCCGCGGCCAGCGCGCCCGCCGCGATCAGTCCGGACATCACATACGGCAACCCGGCGATCTCGGGCGCGGCCAGCACCACCATGTCCGGCTGCATCTGAATCTCGCTCCAGCGCACGATGCCGTCGCCGTTCGTATCGGCGAGACTGATCAGACTCGGCTCGACCTTGCGCCATTGCGTGAGCCATGACGGCAAATCGGCGAAGTGATGCCCGACGAGGTTGGTCAATATCTCGTACTTGATCAGCACGGCCAGCACCGGCACCGTCAGATAAAACAACGCGACGAAAAACAGCGTCCAGCCGACCGAGCGTCGCGCGGACGCCACCGACGTCGTCGTGTTATAGCGCGTCAGGATATGCGGCAGGCTCGCGGTGCCGAGCGACAGACACAGCAGCAGCGATAGAAAATTGCGCTCGTGGGTGCGCCGGTCTTCGTCGTTCGCGGCGGGAAACGGTTCGTGCATCGGCACTGGCGCGGCGGCACGCATCAGCATCTCGTCGCGTCGCTGGGTCCACACGATCTGCGCGGCGGCGGCGTCGCGCGGAAACTGGTCGAGCGCCTTCTCGCGCTCCTTGATGTCGCGCAGCGGTCCGTTGCGGCGGCGCAGATCCGCGACCTCCTGCTGCAAGCGCAGTTTTTCTTCGACGAACGATTGCGGCAGCGTATCGAGCCGCGTCTGCATGTGCGCCGCGCGTTGCCGGTAGTCGTCGCGCACGGTCTGTTCGAGCGGCGCGTCGCGCACCTGCTTTTCCAGCACTTCGACACGCTCCATCAAGCGGCCATAGTTGAATTGCGGCACCCAGCCGAGACCGTCCTTGTGCGCGATCATCGACACCGGAATCAGAATCGCAGCAATCAGGATGATGTATTGCGCGACCTGCGTCCACGTCACCGCGCGCATGCCGCCGAGAAACGAGCACACCAGAATGCCCGCGAGTCCGCAGAAAATCCCCACCGCGAAGTCGACGCCGATAAAGCGCGTCGCGATCAGACCCACGCCCTGAATCTGCGCGACCAGATAAACGAACGAACACAGGATCGCGGCCAACGCGGCCAGCCCGCGCACCGCGTTGCTCGAAAAGCGCGTGCCGAGAAAATCGGGAATCGTATAGCGCGCGAGCTTGCGCACATAAGGCGCGAGCAGAAACGCCACGAGACAGTAGCCGCCGGTCCAGCCCATCAGATACGCGAGACCGTCGTATCCGGTCGCATAGATCGACCCGGCGAGCCCGATGAACGACGCCGCGGAAAGCCAGTCGGCCGCGGTGGCCATCCCGTTGAACGCCGACGGCACGCGCCGCCCCGCCACGTAATACTCGACGAGGTCCGACGTGCGCGACAACAGGCCGATCACCGCATACACCGCGATCGGCACGAACAGGAACACATAGCCGATCCACACGCCGGGACCGGTCGTGCGTTCGATACGCCACATCACGTAGATGAACAACAGGAAGCCGAGCGTATAAAGCGCGTAGGAACGGATCAGCCGGTTGGTGAGCTTCATCGGCTCAGTTTCCGGGGACGCTTGCTTCAGCGCCGGTGCTAGTGTCGACGCGGAGAGGGTCGGCGGCATCGGCGTCGAATGCGCGTTGCAACCGGCGGTCGGCGCGCTGCATCAACACGATATAGACGACGATCAGCGCGACATACAGCAGAATCGCCCCTTGCGCGCCGAAGTAGAACGGCATCCGGAAGCCACCGATGCGCACGTCCGCCAACGCGGGCGCCACCAGCGGCAACACGAACGAAACGATGAAGCCCAGCGTCATCAACGTGGCGATCAGTGCGAGGTTGAAACGCCAGTATGTCCGATGCGCGCGCGCCATCGACGCCGAAACCGGAGGCGGTTCGGGCGTCGGATTGAGCGTAGCGTGAGAATCGGGATGCGGCGCGGCCATGCGCCTATGTATCAAAAAGCCACCTGGCAGGCAATCGGGATTGACCGCCCGGCGGCTTCAGGTGCGTTGCCGATGTGGCCGGCCTTGAGGTGAATCAAGGTCGGCCAAAGCTCACAGCGATTCGCCGAGCTGATCGAGAATCGCCGGGTTCTCCAGCGTGGACACGTCCTGCGTGATCGCCTCGCCCTTCGCGAGCGAACGCAGCAGGCGGCGCATGATCTTGCCGGAACGTGTTTTCGGCAGGTTCTCGCCGAAGCGGATGTCTTTCGGTTTCGCGATCGGCCCGATCTCCTTGCCCACCCACGCACGCAATTCATTGGCAAGCTTCACCGCGGCCTCGCCTTCCGGACGCGCACCCTTGAGCACGACGAACGCGCACACGGCTTCACCGGTCGTGTCGTCGGGACGGCCCACCACGGCCGCTTCCGCGACGAGCGGATTGGACACCAGCGCCGACTCGATCTCCATCGTGCCGAGACGGTGGCCCGACACGTTCAGCACGTCGTCGATCCGGCCCATGATCGTGAAGTAGGCAGTTTCCTTGTCGCGCACCGCGCCGTCGCCGGCGAGATACAACCTGCCGCCGAGTTCTTCGGGGAAGTAGCTCTTCCTGTAGCGCTCCGGATCGCCCCACACGTTGCGCAGCATCGACGGCCACGGGCGCTTCACCACCAGAATGCCGCCCTGCCCGTTCGGCACGTCCTGACCGGTTTCGTCGACCACCGCCGCCATGATGCCCGGCAGCGGCAGCGTGCACGAACCCGGCACGAGCGGCGTCGCGCCCGGCAGCGGCGTGATCATGTGGCCGCCGGTTTCCGTCTGCCACCACGTATCGACGATCGGGCAACGGCCGCCGCCGACGTTCTCGTGATACCAGATCCACGCTTCCGGATTGATCGGCTCGCCGACCGTGCCGATCACGCGCAACGACGACAGGTCATAACTCTTCGGATGCACTTTCGCGTCGGCCTCGGCGGCCTTGATCAGCGAGCGGATCGCCGTGGGCGCCGTATAGAACAGCGAGACCTCGTGCTTCGCAATCATGTCCCAGAAGCGGCCGGCGTTCGGATACGTGGGCACTCCTTCGAACACGACCTGGGTGCCGCCGAGCGCAAGCGGACCATACGTGATGTAACTATGGCCCGTGATCCAGCCGATGTCGGCGGTACACCAGAACACATCGGTGGGCTTCCAGTCGAAGGTCCACTTCATGGTTTGCGCGGCCCACAGCAGATAGCCGCCGGTGCTGTGCTGCACGCCCTTCGGCTTGCCGGTCGAACCCGACGTATACAGAATGAACAAAGGATGCTCGGCGCCGACCCACTCGGGCGCGCATTGATCCGACTCGTTCTGCGTGAGCTCGTGCATCCACAGATCGCGGCTGTCGTTCCACGCGATCTTGCCGCCGGTGCGCTTGTAGACGATCACGCTCTTCACCGCGTCGCAGCCGCCCATCGCGATCGCTTCGTCGGCGATGTTCTTCAGCGGCAGTGCCTTGCCGCCGCGCATCTGTTCGTCGGACGTGACGAGCGCGACCGCGCCGACGTCGACCAGACGTTCGTTCAACGACTTCGACGAGAAGCCGCCGAACACCACCGAGTGCGTCGCGCCGATACGCGCGCAAGCCTGCATCGCGACGATGCCTTCGATCGACATCGGCATATAGATGACGACGCGATCGCCCTTCTTCACACCGCGCTTTTTCAGCGCGTTCGCGAAGCGCGACACGCGTTGCAGCAGATCGTTATAGGTGACGTTGGTGACGGTGCCGTCGTCGGCTTCGAACACGATCGCGACACGCTCGCCGTTACCGGCTTCGACGTGACGATCGATGCTGTTATACGAGGCGTTGATCAGGCCGTCTTCGAACCACGTGTAGAACGGCGCGTTCGACTCGTCGAGCACCTTGGTGAAAGGCTTGTGCCAGCTTAGCGTTTCGCGGGCGAGGCGCCCCCAGAAACCTTCGTAATCGCGTTCCGCCTCGGCGGTCAACGCCCGGTACGCGTCCATGCCGGAGATCGCCGCACCGGCCGCAGCTTCGGCGGAGGGCGGGAAAACACGGCGTTCCTGAAGAACCGATTCAATCGCAGACATCGACAACCCCTTGGTGAAGATGAAACGTAAACCTGTGGCAAAACTCGCCTGTGGCAACCCGCCTGTGGCGTGCCGCGCGGAAATGGTACCGGGTATTACCGCTGATCGAGGAAGAAACCCGATCGCGCATGCCGCACCGGGTCATGCGCTCGACCCGTGGCCGTTATCGCCACGATAAGCGCAGCAACTTACCTGTCACTTACATGGATGAATGGGCCGTTACCCCGATGACCCCGATGCGACCCTTGAGTCGTCAATGTTAGCTGAAGCGCTTGCGCAATGTCATGCACATCCCCGGCCGAGGCTCGGGTCTCTACCTTGGTAGTTTCCCCAGGTGTGGGCTTTGCACTGACCATTGAGGTCGCTCACTCAAAGGTGCGCTTGCAGGAATTGAACGTCAACGCACGACCTCGGCGAGCAGATCGAAGCGCATCAAAATACATAGCGATCCGAATTAACCAAGTTGTGTAACGCAGCCATGATCTGCACGTAAGTGCGTCTCTGCGGCCTACCCCGCCAACCACATTGCCCGCCTCAATGCGGCGGATTCAGGCATCGCTGTACAATAGCGCGCCCGTCGCGAGCTTATCCGCCGTGTCTGGTCACAATACGCGCCGTTCCCCGAATACATCGCCCTGACTCTGCCCATGTCCGCACCGCGCCCTACCTCCGCCGGTAATCCGCGTCGCCCGATGCGCCCGCTGCCCGCCATCATCTTCATGAGCCGCTGGCTGCAGGTGCCGCTCTATCTGGGCCTGATCGTCGCCCAGGGCGTGTACGTCGTATTGTTCCTGAAAGAAGTCTGGCATCTGGTCACGGCTTCCATGAAGCTCGACGAAACCAGCATCATGCTGGTCGTGCTCGGCCTGATCGACGTCGTGATGATCTCGAACCTGCTGATCATGGTGATCATCGGCGGGTATGAAACTTTTGTGTCGCGGCTCGGTGTCGAGGGTCATCCGGACGAACCGGAATGGCTCGATCACGTGAACGCCGGCGTGCTGAAAGTCAAACTGTCGATGGCGCTGATCAGCATCTCGTCGATCCATCTGCTGAAAACCTTCATCAGCCCCGATCAGAATTCGACCCATACGATCATGTGGCAGGTGATCATCCACGTCGCGTTCCTGATCTCCGC
The DNA here is from genome assembly GCF_046030735.1 of Paraburkholderia xenovorans. Taxonomy (GTDB): domain Bacteria; phylum Pseudomonadota; class Gammaproteobacteria; order Burkholderiales; family Burkholderiaceae; genus Paraburkholderia; species Paraburkholderia xenovorans_A. The sequence goes on along the minus strand of NZ_JAQQBV010000042.1, from coordinate 32,716 downwards.
ACTGGTGATGGCGCTGGTCGACCGGATGACCACGCATACGCATCCCAAACATTTTCAGGAACCCGCAGCAGCGTATCCGCTGGGTTCTTCAAACGATTCCACTCCCCTGAAGACGCACGATTGATCGCATCGCGATCGGAACGCAAGCGTCCATTGTCCCCACTGAGCTAGCCATGACCGTCATCAAACAGGAAGATCTGATTCAGAGTATTGCTGATTCGCTGCAATACATCAGCTATTACCATCCGCTCGATTACATCCAGGCCCTGGGCCGCGCGTACGAACTCGAACAGAGCCCGGCCGCGAAAGACGCGATCGCGCAGATCCTCACCAACAGCCGCATGTGCGCCGAAGGCAAGCGCCCGATCTGCCAGGACACCGGCATCGTCACGGTGTTCGTGAAGGTCGGCATGGACGTGCGCTGGGAAGGCGCGACGATGGGCGTCACCGACATGATCAACGAAGGCGTGCGCCGCGGTTATCTGAATCCGGAGAACGTGCTGCGCGCGTCGATCGTGAGCCCGCCCGAAGGCGCGCGCAAGAACACGAAAGACAACACGCCGGCTGTGATCCACTACGAAATCGTGCCGGGCGACAAGGTCGACGTGCAGGTCGCGGCGAAGGGCGGCGGCTCGGAAAACAAATCGAAGTTCGCGATGTTGAATCCGTCGGATTCGATCGTCGACTGGATTCTCAAGACCGTGCCGACCATGGGCGCGGGCTGGTGCCCGCCGGGCATGCTCGGGATCGGCATCGGCGGCACGGCCGAAAAAGCGATGCTGATGGCGAAGGAATCGCTGATGGACCCGATCGACATTCAGGACGTGATCGCGCGCGGCCCGCAAGACTGGATCGAAGAACTGCGCGTGGAATTGCATGAAAAGGTCAACGCGCTCGGCATCGGCGCGCAAGGTCTCGGCGGTCTCGCCACCGTGCTCGACGTGAAGATCATGGCCGCGCCCACGCATGCCGCGTCCAAGCCGATCGCGATCATCCCGAACTGCGCGGCAACCCGTCACGCGCATTTCACGCTGGACGGCTCGGGCGTCGCGAAGCTCGAAGCGCCGTCGCTCGACGCATGGCCGAAAGTGCAGTGGGAACCGGACACGGAAAAGAGCAAGCGCGTCGATCTGAACACGCTGACGCCGGAAGAAGTCGCCGCGTGGACGCCGGGCCAGACGCTGCTGCTGTCGGGCAAGATGTTGACGGGCCGCGACGCGGCCCACAAGCGCATTGCCGACATGCTCGCGAAAGGCGAGAAGCTGCCGGTCGACTTCACCAATCGCGTGATCTATTACGTGGGCCCGGTCGATCCGGTGCGCGACGAAGCGGTCGGCCCGGCAGGCCCGACCACCGCGACGCGCATGGACAAGTTCACCGAAACGATGTTGTCGCAAACCGGCCTGATCTCGATGATCGGCAAGGCGGAACGCGGCCCGGTCGCGATCGAGGCGATCAAGCAGCACAAGGCGGCCTATCTGATGGCCGTGGGCGGCGCAGCCTATCTCGTGTCGAAGGCGATTCGCAGCGCGAAGGTTCTCGCGTTCGAAGACCTCGGCATGGAAGCGATCTACGAGTTCGATGTGCAGGACATGCCGGTCACCGTCGCGGTCGACTCGAACGGCACCTCCGTTCACCAGACCGGCCCGAAAGAATGGCAAGCAAAGATCGGCAAGATTCCGGTCGCGACGGTCTGATGACTGTCTGATTACTATTTGACTTTTGTTGAAAAAATAAGCAAGAAATGCAAGCCGGGGCCTTAAAACCCCGGCTTTTTTATGACGAAATGAGAACGGTACTCATGACGCAAAAAACCTTGCAAATCAACGCAAAAAACTGTGTTTTTGCCTTGGCTTTTTCTGTTTCGCCGTTTATTGTTCTGGAAAATTCAATTCCCCACCAAGGACAGCTATGCAAGGCGATAAGAAAGTCATCGAATATCTGAACGCGCAGTTGAAAAACGAACTGACTGCGATCAACCAGTACTTCCTGCACGCACGGATGTACCGTCACTGGGGTCTGGAAAAACTCGGCAAGCACGAATACGACGAATCGATCGGCGAAATGAAGCACGCCGACTGGCTGATCGAACGCATTTTCATGCTCGACGGTCTGCCCAATCTGCAAGACCTTCACAAGTTGCTGATCGGCGAGGAAACCAAAGAAATCCTCAACTGCGATCTGAAGCTCGAACAGATTTCACAAACCACCTGCAAGGAAGCGATCGCTTATTGCGAGTCGGTGCGCGATTTCATCTCGCGTGAAATCTTCACGAAGATTCTCGACGACACCGAAGAACACATCGACTGGCTCGAAACCCAGATCGACCTGATCGACAAGATCGGTATTCAGAACTATCAGCAAACGGCAATGGGTCCGATCGAAGGCTGATCGAACCAGGTTGAATACGCCCGCGCATCGCCGCATGAGCAACAGGCTCATGCACACGAATTCGAACCGCGCGGGCGATATACTTGCGCACTTCCCCGTTTTTGCGACTCGTCGCTGAGCGTCGTGCCGCGCCTGCCCTCTCCGCTTATGCCTACAGATATCTCGTCTTCAGGTGCCGTGGCTGCCGCCTCGGGTGCCGGCTCGCGCGCGCCGGTCGGGATTTTCGATTCGGGTCTGGGCGGTTTGTCGGTGCTGCGCGCGGTCCGCGCGCAACTGCCGCACGAGGCGATCCTGTACGTGGCCGACTCGCTGTACGCGCCGTACGGCGAACGCGACGACGACTTCATCGCCGACCGCACGCTCGCCATCTGCGAATGGCTGGTCGGGCAAGGGGCGAAGGCGCTGGTGGTCGCCTGCAACACGGCGACCGCGCAGTCGATCACGCTGGTTCGCGAAAAGTTGTCGATCCCGCTAGTCGGCGTCGAGCCCGGCATCAAACCGGCCGCGTTGCAATCGAAAACGCGCGTCGCCGGCGTGCTCGCCACCCAGGTGACGTTGCGCAGCGCGCGTTTTCAGGCCCTCCTCGAACGCTATGCGGCGGACTGCCGCTTCCTCTGCCAGCCAGGCCATGGGCTCGTGCAGGCGGTCGAGCGCTGCGACGTGGGTTCGGCGGAGCTGCGCGAGCTGTTGCGCAGCTATCTGGAGCCGATGCTCGACGCGGGCGCCGACACGCTGGTGCTCGGCTGCACTCACTATCCGTTCCTCGACGCAGCGATCCGCGACATCGTCGGCGATCGCTTGACGCTGATCGATACCAGCGTGGCCATCGCGCGCCAACTGGAACGGGTGCTCGACCAGCACGGCTTGCGCGCCGCCCCGGAAAACGGCGCTCCTGTTCTGCCCCGCTTTTATTCGACCTCCGACGGCGCCCATCAGCAGCAACTCGCGGCGTCCCTGCTGCATATCGACGCGTCCGTCGAGCGTGTGTCGATCCCGTCGCGCCGCACCGCCGCGCCGAATTCCCAAGCAGCATAAAACCCATCTCCGGCGCATTTTGACGCCGTCAAGCGGCGTTTTTGGCCCAAATCCCGCACATTTGTCACAGATTTGGGCCACTCCACGGTGTGCCGCGCTTTAGGCGAAACCCTTCTAACAGTCTGGTTTTGTTACAAAAAATGATGCGGGGTGCTTGCCAAACGAGCCAAAGAAAATGATAATAATTCGCATTAACGTTAGCTATGACGCCACGCCATGATTGTCTGTGTCTGCAAGTCTGTTTCTGACCGAAAGATCCGTGCCTCGATCGCGGATGGCGTCGATTCGTTCGACGAGCTTCAGTTCGAGCTGGGCGTCGCGTCCTGCTGTGGCAAGTGCGCGGACTCCGTGCGCGACGTCATGATGCAAAGCGGCGTGTGCGCAAGCCGTTGCGGCGTCGAGCATCACGCGCAAGCCGTACCGCTGACGTTTTACGAACGCAAGGCGGCCTGAGCGCAGGTTCTGCGGCGCGGCCCACGCCGCGCAGTGCGTCGATCTGCATCACGCGCCGTTTTTGTCGCCACGTTTTATTGCCATACCACTGCCGTCAGCAAGCCACTGTCCGTACCAGCCAGCTAAACCGCTCACCCGTTAAAAGGAGTTTGAGATGGAATTGCTGATTGGTTTCGTGACTACTTTATGTATTTCCCTGCTGATCTTTCGAACATGACGCTGCCTTGTCTGACGTGCCGCACCGCCGGCTCGCCGCTACGCTAATATGCAGGCCCCGCACACAGTTTCAGCCGGCTTCGCGCCGGCTCCATCCGCCCGAATGAATTCCCGTACTCTGACCGCGACTGCTGCGGTCGCGGCGATTCACGTCGCATTGCTCGCTGTGATTTTGACGATGCGGCACGAGCCGGTACAACCGGTGATCGAGTCGAAAGTAATGACCGCGCAGTTGCTCGCGCCGGCGCCGGTCGCCGCACCGGTCGCGGTGCAATCGATCGCGCCGCCGCCGCCGAAGCCGACGCCGGTTCACAACAAGCCGAAGATCACGCCCAAGCCGACACCTACTCCGAAGCCGACGCCGTTGCCCGTCGCCGCTGCGCCTTCGCCGACGCCTGTCGCCGCGCCCGACCCGACGCCGGCGCCTGCCGCACCGGCTGCGCCTGCTGCTCAGGCCGCGCCGGCAGTCGGCCGTCCGACGCTGGAAATTCAGGCGCCGAAAAACGTCGCGCACATCGACTGCAGCATGGTCACACCGGAGTACCCGACGCTCTCCAAACGGCGCGGCGAAACCGGTACGGCATCGGTGACGTTCGTCATCGGACCGACGGGCAGGGTCGAAAGCATCTCGCTCAAGAAGAGCAGCGGCTTCAGCCGTCTTGACGACGCCGCGATCGCCGCCGCGCACGCGAGCACGTGCAAGCCTTATATCGAGAACGGCCAGGCCATTCGGGCCACCGCGACTCAGCCATACAACTTCAATCTGAACGATTGAAGCAGATTTCAAATAAAGGAATTGCAATGCAAAACTACGGATTGGCGCACGTGTGGGCGCAAGGGGATTTCGTGACGCGCGGTATCGCGCTCGCACTGTTGATCATGTCGGTGATGTCGTGGAGCGTGATCGCCATCAAGGGCTGGAACGTGATGCGCCTGAACCGTCTCACGAAGAATGCCGAGCAGGCGTTCTGGCATTCGGACGATCTGGCCGACGGCGTGAAGAAGCTCGGCGCCGGTTCGTCGACGCCGCAGGACAACCCGTTCCTCGCGCTCGCGCTGTCGGGCCAGGAAGCGGCGGACCATCATCATCAGACGCAGCCGCATCTGCATGACCGGATGGACGTGTCCGACTGGGTCACGCGCTGCCTGAAAGACACGATGGACGAAAGCGTGTCGCGCATGCAAAGCGGCCTCGCGATTCTAGCTTCCATCGGCAGCACGGCGCCGTTCGTCGGCCTGTTCGGCACGGTGTGGGGCATTTATCACGCGCTGCTGGCGATCGGCGCGAGCGGCCAGTCGTCGATCGACCAGGTCGCGGGTCCGGTCGGCGAAGCGCTGATCATGACCGCGTTCGGCCTGTTCGTCGCGATTCCCGCGGTGCTCGGCTACAACGCATTGACGCGCGCCAACAAGGCGATCGTCTCCAAGCTGAGCCGCTTCGCACACGGTCTGCACGCATTCTTCGTGACGGGCGCCCGTCTGTCGTCGTCCAAGCGCGGCGACGGCCTGCGCCTCGCCACGCGCGCCAACTGATCGACGAGGCACTTCGATGGCAATGAGCCCTTTCGCCGGCGACGATGACGACGGCCTGATGAACGAAATCAACATGACGCCGCTCGTCGACGTGATGTTGGTTCTCCTGATCGTTTTCATGGTGACGATTCCGGTGATCCGTCACGCGGTCAAGATCGATCTGCCGCATGCAAGCAGTCAGAAGGAAGACACCAAGCCCGCGCAGGTGACGGTGTCGGTCGACGCGGACGGCAACGTGATGTGGGACGAACAGAAGGTCGACGACGCCACGCTGCGCGCGAAGATCGAGCAAGCCGCGCAGGCGAATCCGCAGCCGGAACTGCATCTCGATGCGGACCGCAAGGTCCCGTACGAGAAAGTGGCCGAGGTGATGTCGGCCGCGCAAGCCGGCGGCCTGACGAAGATCGGTTTCGTCACGCAGCCGAAGGCTAAATAAGCACTCGGCCGCAGCAGCGGAAATACAGAAAAGCCCTTGTTTCAACGGCTAAAAGTAAAAGGCCTTCATCTGACGATGAAGGCCTTTTTTTGTGCGCACTCGGCGCTTTCGGGCGGCGGGATCATTTGCCATCGGTCGAAGACTGATAACTCGAATCACCGCATGCGACAGCCGTGATCGACACGGACAGCGCGGTCAGCCCTATCAGGCCGGCTATCATAGCGGCCATGAGTTTTCGCATAAGAGACTCCTTAGCGAAGGGATTTCAATATAGGCCCGCGAGCGCGCGCAAGCAAGAAAACGCTCATTGAAAGTACTCATGACAGGCGGCGCTTAAATGCTAAAAACGATGTTGTGCCGCGTACGAAGTGCTATGACGCGACAGCAAGCGCGCGCCACTCAGCCGCCTCTTTTTCCGCAGCCACCGGACACTCGCCCGTAATGTGTTTTCCTTCGTCCGGATCGAGCATTTCGACCAGATAATCGACGAATGCCCGCACCGCCGGCACCATCCCCTGACGCGACACGAAAACGGCATATAACTGCGGCGCCGGAAAGCTCCAGCCTGGCATCACCGGCGACAACTTCCCCGCGCGCAACGCGGCCCCGTACATCATCTCCGGCAACGCGGCAATCCCGACGCCGGCCAGCACGGCTTCGCGAATCGTCATCAGATCGGGGGTGACGAGACGCGGCTCGTGTTCGTGCACGTGACGCGTGCCGTCGGGCGCGATCAGGTTGTACACGTGGCGGCCGTCGCCGGTCGGCACGTCCAGCGTTTCGAAACGCGTCAGCTCGCTCGGCGTAAGCGGCGGCGCATTCTGCTGCAACAGGCTCGGCGCGCCGACCAGCATCTGCTGAGTGCGCCACAACGGCCGCACGACGATGTTGGCGTTTTCCGGCGGCGCAGAGCGTATGCGCAACGCGACGTCGATCGAATCCTCGAACAGATCGACCACGCGGTTCGTCACGCGCATCACCACGCGCACTTCCGGATAGCGATGCATGAATTCCGGCAGGATCTGCGACAGGATGGTCTGCGACACCGTGACCGGCACGCTCACGCGCACGTTGCCGCGCGGCGACGACCGCAGTTGCTGCACCACGTTGACGGCCGCCTGCGCCTCGGCAAGCATCGCCTGACAGTGCTGGTAGAACAGTTGGCCGGCTTCGGTAAGCGCCAGCTTGCGCGTGGAGCGCTGCAACAAACGCACGCCGAGCGACGCCTCCAGCTCGGTCAGCCGGCGCGACAGACGCGATTTCGAGATGCCCAGCACCCGTTCGGCTGCCGAAAAACCGCCGTGTTCGACGACCTGCGAAAAATACATCAGGTCATTCAGATTGTGTGAATCGATCTTCATCTCATCGTTCCAGTAATAGAACAATCCATTGCGTGACGGCGGCTGGCACCTCGGAAAACGGTCCCTATAATAGCTCCATGTTTCAAAAATAATGCTATTCCCCATTTCCCGAGGTGACTTTGATGACCACTCCACGCACGATCGAACGCACGTTTCCCGCCGTTCGCACGACCGAGGGCGGCGGTTTCATCGTCCATCGTCCGTTTCCGACTCGTCTGCTGATGGATTTCGACCCGTTCCTGTTACTCGACGAGATGGGCCCGATCGACTACGCGCCGGGCGAGGCAAAAGGCGCGCCGGATCATCCGCATCGCGGCTTCGAGACGGTTACCTATGTGCTCGAAGGCCAGTTCGGCCACAAGGATTCGGCAGGCCACGAGGGCACGCTACGCGCAGGCGACGTGCAGTGGATGACCGCGGGCGCGGGCGTCGTGCACAGCGAAATGCCGGACCCGTCGTTTGTGAGAAGCGGCGGCCGTGTGCATGGTTTGCAGTTGTGGGTGAATCTGCCGCGCCGCGACAAGATGATCGAGCCGCGTTATCAGGAAATAGCGTCGGCGAGTATTCCGGTCGCGACTTCCGCGGACGGGCGTGTGCGCGTCAAGGTGATCGCCGGCGAGGCGCTCGGTGTGAAGGCCGCGATCGAAACGCGCACGCCGATCCTGTATCAGCATTTCTCACTGCAACCGGGCGCGTCGGTGACGCAGCCGGTACCCGCCGATTTCCGTGTATTCGCGTACAGCCTGTCGGGCAAGGGATTTTATGGCGAAGGCGACGCACGCCAGGAAATCGATGCGCAGAAAATGGTCGTGTTCGAGAACGACGGCGAGTCCGTCACGTTCGCCGCCGGCACCGAGCCGCTCGAAGTACTGCTGCTCGGCGGCGTGCCGCTGAAGGAACCGGTGGTGCGCTACGGCCCGTTCGTGATGAACACGGAAGACGAGATCCGTCAGGCCGTGATCGACTACCAGGCGGGACGGATGGGCTCGATCGCGCACTGACCTCGCCTTCATCGCACGCCGCCGCGCTTCCTGCATTGGAGCGCGGCGGTTTTGCGCTGGCGGCGTGGGCGTGGGCGCGTGCCGCGCAGTCTGGACCGCTCAAACCGCGAACCCGACAATTTCGTTCACAATAGCGACTCCACCGCGTGCCGCCTTCGTATAGCAAAACGAAGCGCGCCTCGCGGCAAAATTTCCGTCCCCTTCAGGAGCGCGCATGGCCGAGACCACCGTCACCGCCCATATCGGTTCGACGAATTTCCAGGTTCTTTTCGACGACGGCAAGCACACGTGGCTCGCCGACGAACCCGAGTCGCTGGGCGGTGGCGATCGCGGCCCGACGCCCATTGCACTCCTGCTGTCGAGCCTCGGTGCATGCACGTCGATCACGCTGAAGATGTACGCGCAACGCAAGGGCTGGCCGCTCGCCGACGTGCGCGTCGCGTTGTCGATCGAAACCGGCGACGCGGGCTCCACCATCGACCGCAAGATCGTGCTGGAAGGCGATCTGTCCGACGAGCAACGGGAACGGCTCTTGCAAATTGCCAATGCGTGCCCAGTTCACAAGATCCTTACGCATTCGATCACGATCCGTTCGGGTCTTGCCGTCGCCTGATGCGTGCCGACAGGCAGCTCGCACATGTTGCACGTAGTGCAACGCTCTCATAGGAAGCCGTCGTTTTGAATTTCGAACACCTTATCCAGATCAACGACCCGTTGAATCCATTCGTCGACTCGATGACCCGCGAGCAGTTGTGGGAAGGTCTCGTGCTGCGCGCCGAGCAGCCGCAACTGTTCGTGATGGGACTGGACAGCTGCACCATCCTCTCGCGCGACGGCAACGTGCTCGAGCGCGAACTGCATTACGGCCAGGCCACCGTGCGCGATCGCGTCACGCTGCAGGAAAGCCAGAGCGTGCGCTACGACATCCTGCCGACCGCGGATCACGTCGGCGGCTCGCTGACCATGACCATCGAGCAACCGGACGAACTGCAACTGTTCCTGCGCTTCGAATACGCGACCACCCTGCCCGTCTCCGACGATCAGGATGCCGTGCAGACCCAGGAGATCGTGAAGTCCGCGTATCGCGAGAACGACATCGATACCGTGCGGCTGATTCGTCAGTTCGTGCAGACGAAGCAGCAACCCGGCTCGTTGCATTAAATAGCGTGCGGGCGTTCTGCCCGCACCGCCGCCGCACGCTCACGCAGCTCGCCGCCGTCTAAAAAGACGGCCGCCACTTCCTCGTCATATCCGCCCCAACGCTCAGCTATCAGAACTCGAATCCGATCAATTTCTTTTCTTGTAAATAGGAATAGTTATCATTTAGAATTAGTCCATCGAATCGACGAACAGCTACAACGAAATGACCGATCTCACGCGCTCTTCCACTCTCAGCCTGCGCCGCCCGGCGGCCGCGCTGACCAGCCGGCCGAAAGCATCGGCGGCAACGACGGCAACCGCGACGAAACCCGTTGCCGCTCGCACCGAAGGTTCGGGAGAGCAAACAGATCGAGTCGTGCGCAGCGACGCATTGCTGCAAGGACATAGCCACGTCAGCATCTCGCACAACGGCGAGACCTATCAGCTCCGGGCCACGCGTCTGGGCAAGCTGATCCTGACGAAGTAGGACCGAATAGCAGTCAGTACCGGGTATTGTGGGGACCACCTCCTCGAGAGGTGTTGGGCATTAGCCAGCCACGACGGCTTGCACGTGAGAACTAGACCCCTTCGTGCAGATACCAAGCCAGCCGTCGCAGCAAGCCAGGCCACTTTTTTTGGTTCCCATCCAATGCGGATGCACATACCGAACCGGCATGCATCGCAATCTGTGAATTGAACGTACTAAAAAGCCGTGGGATGAACTTCACCTCCACGGCTTTTTTGCAGCATCGACGGGTTTAACGCGGCGTTTACTTCGACGCCCAACCCCAGAACATCAGCCACCAGGCGCTATCCACCACCGCCAGGGCAGCCACGAACCACAGCATCGCCAAACCGCGCTGAACGAGCCGTTCGCTATAGCGGCGCGTGACGAGCCACGCGAGCCATGCGCTCCATAGATTGGCGATCGCCAGAATCGCGATGCGCATGTCCGACGCCCACCACAGCGACACGTGTTCCGCGCGCAGCAGCGAAAGCGTCGTCGCGGAAAGGCCGAGAAATACGCCGGCACCGGCGATCGGAATCAGCCCTTGCGTCAGATGATGCAAACGCACAGTGCTGAACTTGCCGAGCGTGCGTGTCGCCACCATCAGCAACAGCAGCAACGCCGTGCCGTACACGAGCGCCGTGGCGAGGATGTAGCCGATCACCATCGTGCCGTCGAGCCATGAAAACACGTCGTTCTGTTCGGGGTAATGCGTGAACAGGAACCACGGCGCGTTGGTGTCGAGCGGCCACGTGATGTTGCGATCGACCAGCCAGTTGACGAAGAAAATCTTCAGGTCGATGAACCAGCGCGACGCGGTCCAGTGGAATGCGCCGATCGCGATGCCGAGCAGGCCATACAGGATCAGCGCGGTATCCCACGGGTTCGCCTGCTTGTCGCCGAGCTGCACGACTTCCGACGACGGCGTGCGCCACGTCAGCGCAACCGCGTCGCGATGTCCGCTGCACCGCCCGCACATATGGCAATCCGACGCGCCCTTCATATTGCGCAACGGCACCAGCGGCGCACAGTTAATCGGGATCACGCGGTGCCCATGCTCGCCGTCTTTATACGAGCGCCGCCAAGCGTCTTCGTCGACCTTGTAGTGGAACGGCGCGAGGCGCGCCAGAAGCGAAAAAACCCCGTTGACGGGGCACAGATACTTGCACCAGACGCGCTTCTCGCGTCCGTACAGCAAGCCGATGATCATCGCCGCGAAAGTCGAGCCGCCGAGCACCAGCAGCACTGCTTTCGGATACTGATAAACGCTCACCATCTGACCGTAGATCGTGGTGATGCCGAACGCGACGAAAGGCCAGCCGCCCCAGCGCATCCAGCGCGGAATCGCCCAGCCGCGGCCGTACTTGCTGGCGAATTCGGCGAGCGCCCCTTCCGGACACAGCACACCGCACCACACACGGCCCAGCATCACCATCGACAGCAGCACGAACGGCCACCAGATGCCCCAGAAAACGAACTGCGCGGCGAGCGTCAGATTGTTCCACAGATGCGCGGTGTCATCCGGCAACGGCATCACGGCGGGCACCAGAATCAGAAACGCGTACACCGCAACGACAACCCACTGAATGCCGCGAATGACCGCGCCGTGGCGTTGCATCCACTGTCCGGCCGCCGCGAGGCGGCCCGGACGGGTCATGACCGTGCTCATGCCGCGCGCCCTGCGGCCTGCTGCGCCGGTTTGCGATTCGCGCGCCGCACCAGCAGGTAGACCACGCCCCAGTACGCCGCGTAGGCGAGCAGATTCATCAGCGCCGGATGAGCGCGATAACCGGTGAGCGTCGACACCAGCGAACCGAACGTGCTCGAGTCGTCGAGGAGCGCCGACGAGTTCCACACCTGGTCGATCAGCGTCGGCAGGATTTCCTTGTCGATCAGTTTGTCGACGCCGGTCTGGAACAGCCCCGCGCCAAGGAACAGCAGCATGATTTCGGTGATGCGGAAAAACAGCCGCCACGAGAAGATCTTGCCGCCCAACTGCAAGATGTAGAACGTCAGGAACGCGAGACCCAGGCCGATCACCACGGCAAGCATCTGGCTCGCGGCCACGTGACCGGACTGGCCGAAGCCGAGCCCGTACAGGAAGATCACCGTTTCGCTGCCTTCACGCGCGATCGCCAGCGCGACCAGCACCGCGACGCCCCACCAGTTCGAGTCGCGCTGACTTTTTTGCAGCGACTGTTCCATGTCGCGCTTCAGCGTGCGGCCGTGCTGCTTCATCCACAGCACCATCTGCACGATCAGCACGCACGCGACCAGCACCATCGCCGTCTGGAAGTAATCCTGCGCGTCGCCGGACAGCACCTCGGTGAAACCGACCAGCGCCGCGCCGAGCGCCACCGCCGCGATCAGGCCCGCCGCGACGCCGCCCCACAAATACGGCAAACCGCGGCGCGCGTCGTCGTCGCCATTCTTCAGCCACGCATACAGGATGCCGACGACCAGCAACGCCTCGACGCTCTCCCGCCATACGATGAACACAATCTGACCCATCTGATTCTCCTTCTACTGCTTTTGCGAACGCCCGCTCGACACGCGCACCTACATTCGGCGACGATCTACTTGGCGACGATCAAGCCCTGCGCCTGCTGGTGAAAATCGTCGAAGAACTTGTACTCGCCCGGTTCGAGCGGCGCGATCACGACGAACGATTCCGCGCCCGGCGCCAAGACCTTTTCCTTGCGCAACTGCACGCTTTCGAATTCGGCCGCGCCCTTGCCGACGTTGCGCACCTCGATCTTGATGCGCTGCCCTGCCGGCACTTCGATGCGGGCCGGGTTCAGCTTGCCGTCGTTCATTTCCAGCTTGAAGGTGGGCAGATCCGCTGCATGCGCGGCGCCCACCAGCAATGTGGTCATGGCGAGGATCGCGATCTTTCGGTTGATTCTCATTAGCCTGTCCGGAAAACGCGGCGCCAGGCTTCATGCCTGGCGCCGCCTGCTGCATTCATCCATTCGCCCAAGGGCTGCGCCGCGCGTTCAGACGCGGTGAAACCCGACGAGCCGCGAGGACGCGAGATTCGCGCGGGAATTCCCGGGAATTCGCGCGGATTAATACCCGCCCTTCTTGCCGATGCCCGCGAACGCGAAGTCGTACTCGAGCGTGATCGGCTTGAACCACGAGCCCACGCCGGTTTCCTTGTCGACGTGACGGCCGAAAGCCATGTGGCCGCTTTGCATCGGCGCTTCGACGATCATCTTCAGATGGTACTTGCCCGGGCCTTGCAGCTTGACGTTGTCACCATAGTGCGGACCGTCGTTCGCGACCATCGGCATCAGATCGCCCTTCTGGGTCTGAGTCGAACCGGCTTTGGTCAGCTCATAGCGCACTTGCAGATAGGGCATCCAGTCGCCTTCGGCAAAGCCGGTCGGATTGTTCTTGACCGCGTGGATGTCGGCTTCGAGGTGAATGTCCGAATCCGAGGCCTTGCGCATCATGCCTTCCGGTTCCATCGTGATCGGCTGCAGATAGACCGCATTGATTTCCATGCCGCCCTGAATCTGCTGCTTGCCGATCGGGTATTCCGCTGCCGTTGCCGAAAGCGCCGCTACTGCTGCGATCGCCGCTGCGCCGCCGCGCACAAATGAAGAAACACGCATCGAAGCTCCTTGTTTTTCTCTGACTGGAATTTGAACCGATTGGAACGGCAAAAGCGGTAACGTAAGCTCCATTACGAACGTTAATGCGAACCATTCTCAATATTGGTCGAGTTTATCATCGATCCACAGCGAGAACAAATGCGAACGCGCGGCAAGCCTTACGGCAGCAGGGTCTTAGAGAAATGTTAAGAAAGCCGGTTGCGACACCCGGCCTGGGCTGAGCGAGCGCTTATTGCGCCCCCTCCACGTGGTCGCCCACATTGGCGCCGAACACCCGCTGACGCAGCAACGCGAGCTGATCGCGAGTCTGCGCGGCCTTTTCGAACTCGAGATTCTTCGCGTGCTCCATCATCTGCTTCTCGAGACGCTTGAGTTCTTTCGAGAGTTGCTTCTCGGACATGTCTTCGAATTTCGCGCGGGTCTGCTGTTCCTTCAACTCGGCGCGGGCGTCGTCGACGTTATAGACGCCGTCGATGATGTCGCGGATCCGCTTGACCACGCCGCGCGGCGTAATGCCGTTCTCGAGGTTGAAGGCGACCTGCTTCGCGCGGCGCCGCTCGGTTTCGTCGATTGCGCGGCGCATCGAGTCGGTAACCTTGTCCGCGTACAGAATCGCCTTGCCGTTCACGTTACGCGCCGCCCGGCCGATGGTCTGGATCAGCGAGCGCTCGGCGCGCAGGAAACCTTCCTTGTCCGCGTCGAGAATCGCGACCAGCGACACCTCCGGAATGTCGAGACCCTCGCGCAGCAGGTTGATGCCGACCAGCACGTCGAACGTGCCGAGCCGCAGATCGCGGATGATTTCGACCCGCTCGACCGTGTCGATGTCGCTATGCAGATAGCGAACCTTCACGCCGTGATCCGCGAGGAACTCGGTGAGCTGTTCGGCCATCCGTTTGGTCAGCACGGTGACCAGCACACGGTCGCCGACCTTGACCCGCTCGTTGATCTCGCCGAGCACGTCGTCGACCTGGCTGCGCGCCGGCCGCACCTCGATCTCCGGATCGACGAGGCCGGTAGGACGCACCAGTTGCTCGGCCACCTGGCCGGCCGTCTTCTTTTCGTAATCGGCCGGCGTGGCCGAGACGAAAATCACCTGCCGCATCTTGCGCTCGAACTCGTTGAACTTGAGCGGCCGGTTATCCAGCGCCGACGGCAGACGGAAACCGTAGTCGACGAGGTTCTCCTTGCGCGCGCGGTCGCCGTTGTACATGCCGTTCAACTGACCGATCAGCACGTGCGACTCGTCGAGCAGCATCAGCGCGTCGGGCGGCAGGTAGTCGACCAGCGTGGGCGGCGGCTCGCCGGGCGCCGCGCCCGAAAAGTGCCGCGAGTAATTCTCGATGCCCTTGCAGAAGCCCAGTTCCTGCAGCATTTCCAGATCGAAGCGGGTGCGCTGCTCGAGCCGCTGCGCTTCGACGAGTTTTCCGTCGCTATAGAAGAATTCGAGCCGGTCGCGCAACTCGGCCTTGATCGTTTCGACCGCACGCACCACCGTATCGCGCGGCGTCACATAGTGCGACGACGGGTACACGGTAAAACGTGCGATCTTCTGCCGCACGCGGCCGGTGAGCGGATCGAACAGTTGCAGGGTTTCGACTTCGTCGTCGAACAGTTCGACGCGCACCGCCATCTCGGCGTGCTCCGCCGGGAAGATGTCGATCGTGTCGCCGCGCACGCGAAACGAGCCGCGCTGGAAATCGGCCTCGTTGCGGTTGTACTGCATCGCAATCAGCCGCGCGATGATGTCGCGCTGACCGAGCTTGTCGCCGGTGCGCAATGTCAGAATCATCTTGTGATATTCGGACGGGTTGCCGATACCGTAAATGGCCGACACCGTGCCCACGATAATCACGTCGCGCCGCTCCATCAGGCTTTTGGTCGCCGACAGACGCATCTGCTCGATGTGTTCGTTGATCGACGAATCTTTCTCGATGAACAGGTCGCGCTGCGGCACGTACGCTTCCGGCTGGTAGTAGTCGTAGTACGACACGAAGTACTCGACTGCATTGCGCGGGAAGAACTCGCGGAACTCCGAGTAGAGCTGCGCGGCGAGCGTCTTGTTCGGCGCGAACACAATGGCTGGGCGGCCGAGCCGCGCGATCGTGTTGGCCATCGTGAAGGTCTTGCCGGAGCCCGTCACGCCGAGCAGCGTCTGGAACGACAGGCCGTCCTCGACGCCTTCGACGAGCGTGTCGATCGCCGTCGGCTGGTCGCCGGCGGGCGCATACGGCTGATAGAGCTGGAACGGCGAGCCTTCGAACGTGACGAATCTGGATTCGTCCAGCGTTTCTTCGACTTCGGTCAGATGTTGTTCGGACATGTGGGGGCGTAGGGCGGCAACGAGGCCTGGGCAAAGAACCATTCTAACGGGTTGCGGCCAACGCCGAATGAGCGGGTCCGCGTAGGATGCGGGGCGGCCGGCTGGAGGTGTCTGGCGGTCCTTTTACTGACTTTTTGCCGCCTTTCTGCATGTGTCGCAGAACGCCGCTCCAGGCAGACACCGGGCGAACCTATACGGCCGCGTGGCGCCGGAGTGCCTGTTTTTCAAGCAAATAATTTGGGATAGCCGAATTCCCAGACCTAAAAACGCGCCCGGATTCGCTACAATGGCAAGCTGCGCTCATTCGCGGCCACCCGCCATCTGGTTGTTTTTTCGCCAGACCCCTCTGGGCCGGGCCACCCGCGTGCGATGCCGCCCTTCTTTTCACTACTGCCGACCCATCATGTCTCTGTTCTCCGCCGTCGAACTTGCTCCCCGCGACCCGATTCTGGGCCTGAACGAAGCTTTCAACGCCGATGCGCGCGCCACCAAGGTCAACCTTGGCGTGGGTGTCTACTTCAATGAAGAAGGCAAGATCCCGCTGTTGCGCGCCGTGCGCGACGCGGAAAAGGCGCGTGTCGAAGCTGCGCTGCCGCGCGGCTATCTGCCGATCGAAGGCATCGCCGCCTACGACGCCGCTGTGCAGAAACTGCTGCTCGGTAACGACTCGCCCCTGATCGCAGCCGGCCGCGTGGTGACGGCGCAGGCACTGGGCGGCACGGGCGCGCTGAAGATCGGCGCCGACTTCCTGAAGCGTCTGAACCCGTCGGCCAAGGTCGCGATCAGCGATCCGAGCTGGGAAAACCACCGTGCGCTGTTCGAAGGCGCCGGCTTCGAAGTCGTGTCGTATCCGTACTACGACGCAAAAACGCACGGCGTGAATTTCGACGGGCTGCTGAGCGCGCTGAACAGCTACGCCGCCGGCACGGTCGTCGTGCTGCATGCGTGCTGCCACAACCCGACCGGCGTCGACCTGAGCGTCGATCAATGGAAGCAGATTGTCGAAGTGGTCAAGGCGCGCAATCTGGTGCCGTTCCTCGACATCGCCTATCAGGGTTTCGGCGACAACATCGAATCCGACGCGGCGGCCGTGCGCCTGTTCGCGGCATCGGAACTGAACGTGTTCGTATCGTCGTCGTTCTCGAAGTCGTTCTCGCTGTATGGCGAACGTATCGGCGCGCTGTCGATCATCACGGCGAGCAAGGAAGAATCGGCTCGCGTGCTGTCGCAACTGAAGCGCGTGATCCGCACGAACTACTCGAACCCGCCGACACACGGCGGCTCGGTGGTTGCAGCAGTGCTGGCTTCGCCGGAACTGCGCGCAACGTGGGAAACGGAACTCGCCGAAATGCGCGACCGTATTCGTGCGATGCGCAATGGTCTCGTCGAGCGCCTGAAGGCGAGCGGCGTGGATCGAGATTTCAGTTTCGTGAACGCGCAACGCGGCATGTTCTCGTACTCCGGCCTGACGGCACCGCAAGTGGACCGTCTGCGTGAAGAGTTCGGGATCTATGCGGTAGGTACTGGCCGTATCTGCGTGGCTGCGCTGAATACGCGCAACCTCGACGTGGTGGCTAACGCGATCGCTCACGTGTTGAAGTAACGCGTTCATGCGCGCATGCGTTCGTTGCGCGTGCGTTGTCTGTCCGTTATTTGTTTGAAGTGAAGCGTTGTTCAAGTTTCGTGTAAAAACGGCGCCCTTTGATGAAGGGCGCCGTTTTTTATTGGCTCGCTTTTTCGGTTGCCGCGACGTGCTCCGAAGGCGTGTCTCCAGGCAGCCGAAACGAAGGCTCGCGCCCTGCCCGACCGCTGCGCCACGACACACTACTCAGCGCGAATCCCGATGGATATCGTGCGTGACGAAGCCTGCGTCGTTGTCGGGCATTTCCAGCCAGCCGGGTTGGGACAGCGAATGACGAATATCGTCGAGGCCGCTTTGCCAGTGCTCACGCATTGTCGAGAGGCCGAACTGAAAGTCCTTGTAGTGCCCTTCGTATTCCTTTTCACGATAGATCAGGTGGATCACGTTGTAGCGTTTCGAGCACGATAGATCCTCAGCCAGCTTGCACCATGGATCGTTACGCTGCTCGGCCGGCACACGATCGAGCACCTCGCGCAGCACGTTTCGGAAACGTTGCGAGCGCTGCAGCATGTCGGTGACGAGACGCGTGCGGCTCGAGTACTGGATGTCTTTCATGCGCCCCTGAACATCGGTGATGTTGTCCGGCACCGGCCCGATCGCGCTCCACAGATCGACCTGAAACGCGAGCGTATCGCGACGCGGCGTGGACTGAATCACTTCGTAGAGCGGCGTATTCGACATCAGGCCGCCGTCCCAGTAATACTGACCGTCGATTTCGACCGCTGCAAAACCCGGCGGCAACGCGCCCGACGCCATGAAATGCTCGGGCCTCAACGTGATGTGCGTATTGTCGAAGTACGCAAAATTCCCGGTGCCACAGTTGACCGCGCCCACCGACACCCGCATTTCGCGCGAGTTGATCCGGTCGAAATCGCACAATGCTTCGAGCGTGGCCTTGAGCGGCGTGGTGTCGTAATAACTGGCCATTTGCGGCGGCCCGGACACCGTGGGCAACGGCGGCGGAAAGCGCGGCACGAAAAAGCCCTTCTGCCCTTCGACGATCGCGCCCATCGCCTGCGTCGCGGTAAAAGCCTTGCGTATCGCGTCGCTGGAATTGAACAGCGCATGCTCGATGAATGCCGGCAGCGGCGGCCCGAACGCCGGCTGGCAGATCGTCTCCCAGAATTGCAGCAGCCGCTCGACGCGCTTCTCCGGCGGATTGCCGGCGATGATCGCCGTATTCAACGCGCCGATCGAAATGCCGGCGAGCCAGTTCGGCGCGATGCCGGCTTCATGAAGCCCCTGAAAGACGCCCGCCTGATAGGCGCCCAATGCACCGCCGCCTTGCAGCATCAGCGCGACGGTTTCGTAGTTGGGCACGCGAAGGTGCCGGTCGGAATGCGCGGCGGGCCCGGGACCCGCGCCTTCCCCGTCGCCGGGCGCACCCACGCGCGCCCGCTTGAGATTGCGTTGCGCCATGCGCGCCCCCTTATTGCATATACCAGCCGTGGCTCACAATAAAGGACTGGCCGGTCAGCGCCGCAGTCGGGAACGTGGACAGGAACAGCACGGTCTGCGCGACGTCTTCAACGGTGGTGAAGATGCCGTCCACCGTGCCGCCGAGCATCACGCGCTTGACCACTTCTTCTTCGGGAATGCCGAGCTCTTTGGCCTGCTCGGGAATCTGCTTGTCGACGAGCGGCGTGCGCACGAAGCCCGGACATACCACGTGCGAACGCACGTTGTGCTTCGCGCCTTCCTTGGCCAGCACGCGCGACAGACCCAGCAACGCATGCTTGGCCGTGACGTACGCGGACTTCAGCGGCGACGCTTCATGCGAATGCACCGAACCCATGTAGATCACGATGCCGCCGCGATCGTCCTTGTACATGTGCTTGAGCGCGGCCTTGGTGGTGAGGAAAGCGCCGTCCACGTGGATTGCCTGCATCTTCTTCCAATCCGAAAACGCGTAGTTTTCGATCGGGTTGACGATCTGGATGCCGGCGTTGGAAATGAGGATGTCGATCGAGCCGAATTCTGCCGCGACCTTGTCGATGCCCTGGTTGACGGCGTCTTCATTCGTAACGTCCATCGCCACGCCAATCGCCTTGCCGCCGCCCTGTTTGATCTCTTCAGCGACGGCGTTCGCGCCGTCCTGATTCAGATCGGCGATCGCGATCGTCGCGCCCGCGGCGGACAGCGTCAGCGCAATCTGCTTGCCGATGCCGCTTGCAGCACCGGTGACCACCGCGACCTTGCCATTCAGATTCGTGTTCAGTGAAGACATCCAGAACCTCCATGCAGTTGATGAGCAATGAGACCACGGGCCGCAGTCGGTGTGAAGTTAGCCAGATGGCATAGGCCGTCTGGCCGAATGTTGCACTGCGGCCAACGCTGCTATTGTGCATGAAGCGTGTGAACCGCAACCGTAAAACGCACATCGGGCCTAATCTCTTTAAACTGGGCGTTTCAGCGGTTTCAGTGGAATTCGGGCAACACCCCATTCAAGGAGGAACGCATGAATTATCGACGTCTGGGCCGTTCGGGCCTGCAGGTCAGCGAATTGTCCATCGGCTCGTGGGTCACCTACGGCAATCAGGTGGATCATCGCGCGGCGCGTGAATCGCTTGCGGCCGCGCGCGATGCCGGGGTCAATTTCTTCGACAACGCCGAAGTCTATGCCGCTGGCCAGTCCGAAGAGATCATGGGCCAGGCGCTCAAGGAACTCGCCTGGCCGCGCGTGAGCTACGTGGTATCCACCAAATTCTTCTGGGGCCTCGACGAAGCGCCGAACCAGTACCACACGCTGAATCGCAAATACCTGTTGAACGCAATCGACGGGTCGCTCAAGCGCCTGCAACTCGATTATGTCGATCTGGTGTTCTGCCATCGTCCTGATCCGAACACGCCGGTCGAGGAAACCGTCTGGGCGATGAGCGACATGATCACGCGCGGCAAGGCGTTGTACTGGGGCACCTCCGAGTGGAGCGCGGACGAAATCCGCGCGGCTCACGACATTGCGGAACGCCATCATCTGCATAAGCCCGTGATGGAGCAGCCGCAGTACAACCTGTTTCATCGCAAGCGCGTCGAGCAGGAATACAAGCGGCTTTACGAGGACATCGGCCTCGGCCTCACCACGTGGAGCCCGCTTGCGTCGGGGCTTCTCACCGGCAAGTATCGCGACGGCGTGCCCGCGGACAGCCGCGCGCAATTGCAGGGTTACGAATGGCTGCGCAAGCAGGTCACGGATGCCGGCAAGAATAACGTGGTCGGCAAACTGGGCGAAGTAGCGGACGAACTGGATTGCACGATCGGCCAGTTGGCGATCGGCTGGATTCTGAAGAACCCGAATGTCAGCACGGTGATAACGGGCGCGTCGCGGATCGAACAGATCGCCGAAAACATGAAATCGGCGGAGGTGGCCGAACGCATCACGCCGGAGATCAAGGAGCGGATCGAAGCGATCATCGGCGACGCGTACAACTGAGCGGCAACTCGCTCGTGCTCGTGCTCGGGAGTACGGCGTGCGGGCCGTGCTTCCGGCAATGCGCTGCAGGGTGCAACGCGGCGTCGCGTACAATACGCGACCGCGCTGCACACGGGCGCCGTATTCCGCGCAGGAACCCGCGCGGTTTCTTGCACGGTTACCTGCGCAGTTGCCTGCGCGCTTGCCTGTTGTGCCGCCGCATTGCATTCGCGTTGCCGGATCCACCCTGGAGCGGCACGCCCTCTTTCAGCGTTTCCTCATCATGCTCAGCTACCGCCACGCCTTTCATGCAGGCAATCACGCCGACGTTCTGAAACACGCCGTCGTGTTGCAGCTCCTGCGCTACCTCGGCCAGAAGGACAAAGCCTATTGGTATATCGACACGCACGCGGGCGCCGGCGTCTATTCGCTGAAGGAAGGCTACGCGACCAAAACCGGCGAGTTCCAGACCGGCATCGCGAAACTGTGGGAGCGCAACGATCTTCCTCCGATCTTTTCTGACTACGTCGAAGAAGTCGGCGCGTTGAATCCGGACGGCCAGTTGCGCTTCTATCCGGGCTCTCCGTATATCGCGTGGCGGCAACTGCGTGAACAGGACCGTCTGCGTCTGTTCGAACTGCACACCACCGAAATCGACGTGCTGCGCCACAACTTCCGCGATGCGGGCCGGCGCGCGATGCTCTATGCCGGTGACGGCTTCGACGGCATTCTCGCGCTGCTGCCACCGGCGCCGCGCCGCGCGCTGATCCTGCTCGACCCGTCGTATGAAGACAAGCGCGATTACACGCGCACGCTGCGCTGTGTCGAGGAGAGCCTGAAGCGCTTCCCGACCGGCACGTATGCGGTCTGGTATCCGCAGGTGAGGCGTCTCGAGTCGCAGCGCTTTCCCGATCAGTTGAAGAAGCTGCAAGACCGCAACTGGCTGCACGTGAGCCTGACCGTCAGCAATCCGCCGACCGACGGCTTCGGGCTATTCGGCAGCGGGATGTTCATCCTGAACCCGCCCTACACGCTGGCGAAAACGCTCAAGGATCAGATGCCGTGGCTCGTCAAAACACTGGGCGAAGACAAGGCCGCGCAGTTCAAGGTCGAGTATCGCGGCGATTGAGTTTCGTGACGGCTACGCGCAGCGTGCAGGCGGAGAAGCACGGTGGTTCACGCATGCCTCATGCGCGGCAGCCTGCCCGGTTAGAGACTTCGCCACTCACTTGATCTGAGCCGCGGCCTTGCGAGCGAAGTCGTTCGTATAGGTCGCGTTCAGGTCGATTTTGGCCGGGTCGAGACGATTGTCAAACGAGGCCAGCGCACGCAGCGATGTCGCCGGGCCGTCCGCGGGCATCAAACCATCAGGCGAGTAAGCGTCGCGCACGTTGTGGAACGCTTCCACATACAGCGCCGGGTCGTTGAGCAGATAGGCCGGCGGCACCATCTTCAGCAGATCCGCATCGCTCGCACTCTGAAGCCAGCGATCCGCGCGTACGATCGCGTTGGCAAGCGCCTGGGTCGTTTTCGGGTACTTCTGGATGAAGGTCTCCGATGCGTAGAGCGTCGCCGCCGGCATGGTCCCGCCGAACACGTCCTGAGTGCCCTTCACCGTGCGTGTATCCACCAGCACCTTGATCGCGCCGCTGCGCGCGAGTTTGGTCATCATCGGATCGACGTTGGAAAGCGCGTCGAGTTGACCGCCGCTCACGGCGGCCAGCACCGTCGCGCCGCTGCCCACGCCGATCGCCGAAATCTCGTTGCGCTGCACGCCGGCCTTGCGGAGCGCCACGGTGAGCACCAGATCGGTCGACGAACCCGGCGCGCTCACGCCGACCTTGGCTCCCTTGAAGTCCGCCATCGTTTTGAGCTGATCGGCCTTCGACTTCAACACTGCCACGACGATCTGCGGCGCGCGCCCCATCAGCACGAACGCGCGATAGCGCTGGCCCTTCGCCTGCATGAACAGCGTGTGCTCGAACGCGCCCGCTCCTACGTCCGCGCTGCCGCCTACCACGGCTTCCAGCGCTTTCGAGCCACCGGCGAAATCTTCGAGCGTGACGTCCAGGCCTTCGTCCTTGAAATAGCCCAACTGATGCGCGGCGAGCACCGGCAGATAGTAAAGACCCGGCAAGCCGCCTACCGCCATCGTCAGCGTGGGCTTTTCCGGCGTGTCCTTTGCGAGTGCGACGTGAGTTTGCGCAACAAGCAGGGACAGCGCGACGCAGGTGCCCGCGACTCGGCGCATCCAGTGAATAGCCATTTCAATGTCTCCTTGTTCTGTTTTCGTTCGATTCAATGCCGCGCGCATGACGAAGGCGTCGGCATTGGCGAGAGAGCGCGCCACGATTGTCGTCGGACCGTTTCGCGCTCGCCATGCGCCGAAACCCGAATGACGCGACGTGTGCTGCGACAACGCATGCCGATCGAAGCCGATCGAATCGAAAACAGAACTACTACTGGAGATCGCGCCGGAAGACGTTTATTGGGAACGGGGCACTGGACGCGGTTGCGGCCGAGGTTGCGGCGTCGGTGCATTTCCGCCGACTGGCACGGGAACATAAGGCGCGACCACGAACGGAATCGACGAATTCGGCGTCAGTTCGGCAGGCGTCGCAATGGGCTGCGCGCCGACGATCGGCTGCCGCGACAGCGGCGCGGTTTGCAACACCGTGCCGCTCTGCCCGTCGTTGATACCGCTCTGCGTATCGAGGATCAGCGGCTTGCGAGTGTTGCTGGACGCAGCGAACGCCGGTACGGCGAGCGTTGCGACGAACGACGCTGCGATGGCCGCAGCCAGCGCGAATTGGAACGAGCGGACAGGACGCATGGGCGGGCCGGTTAAGTTTGAGAATGCCGGATTGCGCGAAAACGCCTTACCTTACCGCGAGCGCACGTTTGAGGCTAGTCGATATCGGCCATGGCAGCCGCTGGATTGGCGCTGAATTCCGTGCGGAGGCAAATTTTTGAGCTCCAGATGTGACAAAGCCCCGTCTATACGGGGCTCAACACTTACTGCGGTGGCTGCGCGCCTGCGCTGCCGGGTCAAACGTGATGCGGGTGATGCTTACAGCGAGTAACCGTTGGCTTCGAGCGAACGAATGCGTTGTTCGAGCTGGACGATGTCCGACGACGATGCCAGATACGCTTCGCGACGGCTACGTTCTGCGGTTTCAAACCAGGTGCTCAGCTTTTCAAGTACGTATGCAAACATGATGTTCTCCAAGGATCAGATGTGAATCCCCGGTGCGTTGCGTATCAGGGATTTCCCTAAAAAAGGGTTAACCCGGATTATAGACCTGCGGTGCAACCGCGCTAGTGAAATGCACGCATGACGTGCATTCCGTTTTGGAATGGTGCACGCTGATGGTGCACGTAAGTTATTGATTTAATTTGCACAAAAATCAATTTACAAGAACGCTCGATCAATCCCCCAATTATTTTGCACTCTTTTGGTGCTTATTACGTTAACCGAATTGCTTAGCAGCAGGTTGCACCTGACACCATTAAATAGGATGGCAACCTTGCCCGCACACCAGATCGGTATCCGCGAGCCGCTCGATGATCGGACAGTCCGGTCGGTCGTCGCCATGGCAATGGTCGGCCAGGTGCGCCAACGTGTCGCGCATGTCCGTCAGCTCGGCAATGCGGCGCTCGAGATCCGCCACGTGCTCCAGCGCGATCGCCTTGACTTCGGCGCTCGCGCGCGAGCGGTCGTGCCACAGTGCCAGTAACCGGCGGATGTCTTCGACCAGAAAGCCGAGACGACGCGCCTGCCGGATAAAACGAAGCGAATGCACTTCCTGCGGCCCGTAAACACGGTATCCGGCACTCGTGCGCGCTTTCGCCGCGAGCAGGCCGACACTCTCGTAATAGCGGATCATCTTCGCCGTCACGCCCGACGCGCGGGCCGCTTCACCGATATTCATCACGTCTCTCCAATAGGTATGCCGATCGTACGCCTTACCATCGTGGGAAGGTATACCGCTCAGGTGCGCATCCACGGGCATAATTCAACCACTGTACCGTTCAATTTTCGAGGCCAATCCCGATGACGATCGAATTCCAGGTAGAAGGCATGAGTTGCCAGCATTGCGTGGCAGCTGTCACGAAGGCGATCCACGAACACGACAGCGCCGCACAAGTCCAGGTCGAACTGGCATCCGGCCGCGTGGCGGTCGACTCCACCCAGCCCGCCGAGACGCTGAAAGCCGCGATCGACGAAGCCGGTTACACGGTCACAGGCGTAGCCACCCGCGCAGTCCCCGGCGCGCCGCGCTAAACGGGATTCCATCATGTTCAAGGTTGCCGTCATCGGTGGTTCGGGGCTGGTCGGTCGGGTGCTCGTCGACGAGTTGGCGCAGCAGACGGACTGGCAAGTCGTCGCCACGGCGTTCACCCGACCGGGGCCGGACACGGTCGCGCTGGATATTCGCGACGCGCAGGCTGTCGAGCGGTTTGTCGAACGCGAAGCGCCGGATGCGCTCGTGATTGCCGCGGCGGAGCGTCGGCCGGATGTGTGCGAGCACGATCCGGCACTTGCCCGCGCGTTGAATGTCGACGCAGTGCGCACCCTGGCCACGGCAGCAAAGCGGCGCGGCACCTGGACACTGTCGATCTCCACCGACTATGTATTCGACGGCGGCCACCCGCCCTACCAGCATGACTCCGAGCCGTCGCCGCTCAACGCCTACGGGCGCAGCAAACTCGAAGGCGAACGCGCGCTGCTCGACACCACCGAGCTCGGCTGCGTGTTGCGTTTGCCGCTTCTGTATGGACCGATCGTCAGTTGGTCCGAATCCGCGGTAACGAGTCTCGTGCCGGCGATCGCCGCGTCCGCCGTGCCGGACGGTAAGCCTGCGCCGATGGATGCATGGGCGATCCGTTATCCGACCTTCACGCCGGACGTCGCATTCGTGATCCGGCAGTTGCTCGAACGACATGCGCGCGGCGAAGCGATTCGCGGCATCGTGCAATGGTCGGGCGATGAACCGATGAGCAAGTACGAGATCGCCGTGCGTCTTGCCGAGGCATTACGACTCGACGCCCAACTAACGCCACAGTCCACGCCGACCGACACGACGCCGCGTCCGCACAACTGTCATCTCGCTTCAAGCCGGCTCGAAGCGCTCGGCATCGGTCGCCGCACGCCGTTTGACACCGCGATCCGCGAGGTGCTGACTGCGTTTCCGTGGCGAGGCGAGGCACCCGCCTGACGGCTTGCACGCAGCGAAGCGCAAGCAAGGCGTCAATGAAAATCGCGACTTGACGTGGCGAGTTCGCCCAGCCATTCGCTGTGATCTTCGAGCCGATGCGCGACGAGGTGAATCACTTCACCCTGATTTTTCTGTTGGCTTTTGCCAGCTTGACCAGCTTGACCACCTTGACCACCTTTATCACTTCGGCCACCGGTCTTATTGACGCCCCCACCCGCATCCGCGTTGTCACCGCCAGTCGCCACGCCATCGTCGCGTTGCAAAACGCCGTACACCGCCAGCAACGACGCGCCCAGCAGCACCTTGCGTTGCGCTTCCACCAGCTTCGGCCAGACGATCACATTGATCGAGCCCGTCTCGTCTTCGATCGAAACGAACACGGTGCCGTTCGCCGTGCCCGGCCGCTGCCGCACGGTAACGATGCCGCACGCGCGCACCAGCGTGCCGTGTCCGCATGCAGCCAGTTCGGCCGCCGTGCGAAACCGCTGTCTGGCGAGACGAGCCCGTAGCAGCGCGAGCGGATGACGGTTAAGAGTAAGGCCGAGGCTCGCGTAGTCGTCGACGATTTCGCGGCTCTCGGTGGCGTGCGGCAACGCGAGCGGCGCTTCGGCAATCGGCGCGTCGCGCAGCAATTTGGGCACGATATGCTGCGCGGTCACCGCCCACCACGCCTCGCGCCGATGACCCGCGATGCTGACCAGCGCATTCGCCGCAGCCAGCGCTTCGAGATCGCGGCGGCTCAATGCCGCGCGGCGCGCGAGGTCGTCGACATCAGTGAAGCGCGCGTCATCGCGGGCTGCCATGATGCGCTCCGCGGCCGCCTGCGAGAGTCCCTTGATCAGATGCATGCCGATGCGCACCGCAGGACCTCGCGCACCGTACGTGCCGGGCGCCTGAAAGACACGTGCGGTCAACCGTTTCGCTGCACGTCTCACGGTGCGGCTCACGCTCAGGCGCCGCAGCGACAAATCGCGCAACTGCTGCGCGGACAATAGGGTCTGCTGACGATGCAGACTCGTGTCGCTCGCCGACATGCGTTGCCCCTCGCGTCCCTTTCTTTCGAACGTCGACTCCCAGTCGCTCAACGTCACGTCGGGCGGCAACACCTTGACGCCATGCCGCTTCGCATCCTGCACGAGTTGCGATGGCGAATAGAATCCCAGCGGCTGACTGTTCAGCAGACCCGCAAGAAACGCGGCCGGCTCGTAGCGCTTCAGCCACGCGCTGAGATAGACGAGCAACGCGAAGCTCGCCGCATGGCTCTCGGGAAAACCGTATTCGCCGAAACCCTCGATCTGCTTGCAGATGCGCTCGATGAACTCCTGCTCATAGCCGCGCGCGGACATGCGGTCGCTCAAATCTTTCTGATACTTCGCGAGATTGCCGCTGCGCCGCCACGCGGCCATTGCGCGACGTAGCTGGTCCGCCTGCTCACCGGTGTATTCCGCCGCAACCATCGCGAGGTGCATCACCTGTTCCTGGAAGATCGGCACGCCGAGCGTGCGTTCGAGCACCGGACGCAATTCGTCTTTCGCGTAATCAATCGCTTCGAGATTCTGCTTGCGGCGCAGATACGGATGCACCATGCCGCCCTGAATCGGCCCCGGCCGCACGATCGCGACTTCGATCACGAGGTCGTAGTATTTGTTCGGCTTCAGACGCGGCAACATGCTCTGCTGCGCGCGCGATTCGATCTGGAACACGCCGATCGTATCGGCATGGCCGCACATCTCGTAGACGGCGCGGTCTTCGCGCGGAATATCCTGCACCCTGAACTTCGGAAAGCCGCGCCGCAACGCGACGAACTCCAGCGCGCGCCGGATCGCGGACAACATGCCGAGCGCCAGCACGTCGACTTTCAGCAGCTTGAGCGCGTCGATATCGTCTTTGTCCCACTCGATCACGCTGCGGTCTTTCATCGTCGCGTTTTCGATCGGCACGAGCCGTGAGAGTTTGTCTTTGGCGATCACAAAGCCGCCGACGTGCTGCGACAGATGACGCGGAAAATGGCGCAGTTCTTTCGTCAGCCGGATCAGGTTTTTCGTGATGTGCGAAGTGGCGTCGAAGCCCGCTTCGGCGAGATATTTTGCAACCGCCTCCGTGCCGTCCCACCACTGCTGCGATTTGCTGATGCGCTCGATCAGCGACGCAGTGAGCGCCGCCCGATGACGCCCATACTTCGAGTAGATGTACTGAATCACCTCTTCGCGACGCTGATGCTCGAAGTCGACGTCGATATCGGGCGGCTCGTTACGCGCGCGCGAGATGAACCGTTCGATCAGCATGTTCATATTCACCGGATCGATTTCCGTCACATGCAGGCAGTAGCAAACGATCGAATTCGCCGCCGATCCTCGCCCCTGACACAGTATGTTTCTTGAACGCGCGAAGCTCACGATATCGTGCACCGTCAGAAAATACTTTTCGTATTTCAGTTCGGCGATCAGCATCAACTCTTTTTCGATCTGACCAATCCGCTTCAGATCCATGCCGTCCGGCCAGCGTTCCATCGCGCCGGCCATCACCAGCTTGCGCAGATAGCTCGACGGCGATTCACCGGCCGGCACCAGTTCCTCGGGATACTCGTATTTGAGTTCGTCGAGCGAGAAGCGGCATAACGCGGCAATGCGCAATGTTTCTTCGAGCGTATCGCGCGGGTACAGTTTGCCGAGCCTCACGCGCGTGCGCATATGCCGTTCGGCATTGGCTTCGAGCGCATGGCCGCATGCCGAAAGCGGCGTGACGAGGCCGATCGCGGTCAGCGTGTCCTGCAAGGGCTTGCGCGATCGCACGTGCATCAATACGCCGCCTGCCGCGACCAGCGGCAAACCGCTTGCGTTGGAAATCATTCGCAACGCGTCGATCTGAAGATCGTCGCTGCCGGTTTGCCAGAGTTCCAGTGCGATCCATGAGCGGCGTGGCGCGAACGATGCAAGCCAATGCGCGCAGCGCAGCGTGTGCGCGAGCGTTGCCGTGCGTTGCGGCACGAGGATCAGGATGCAATCGGGCAACGTCCGGAGGTGCTCGAGATGCGGCAGCACATCGGTGAAATCGGCCGGCGCGACGCGGTAGCTGCCTTTGTCCGCGCGCGAGCGGGCCAACGTGATCAGCTCGGACACATTGCCGTAGCCGTTGCGGTTGGTTGCTAGCGCAACGAGCGTGCAGAACGGCAGGCCTTCGTCATCGGTCAGGTTGAGTTCGCTGCCGATGATCAGTTGGGGAATGGGATTGGGCGGCGGCTGGTCCTGATACTTTTGCTGGATTTCGCGCAACGCCGTATACGCTCGCACGACGCCCGCCAGCGAGCACTCGTCGGTTATCGCAAGCGCGCTATAGCCGCGCGACATTGCCTGCTCGACCAGTTCATGCGGATGCGAAGCGCCTCGCAAAAATGAAAAATTGCTCAGGCAATGCAATTCCGCATATGGCGGCAGATGCGCGGCAGCCGTCGGGTCGGCTGAGAATGGAGCCGGTGAATTTGCCATGCGATTCAACCGAACAGACCCTGCAAATACCACTCGCCGTTCAGACGTTCGCGGTACACCCAGAACATATGACCGCGATCGTCGGCGGCGACGTAGTAATCCCGCTCGACGAGCTCGCCGTCCCACCAGCCGGCTTCGATCCGCTCGGTACGTGTGAGCATTTTCAACGGCCGACGGTAGATCGGCCGCTGGTCGCGCATCAACAGACGCAACGGCTTGTCGAGCATCCAGAGCGGACGAGGCTGCAACGGCAAGGTGCTGTCGGGCAAATCGAGCGAGGCCTGGGCATTGCCCGGCTGAGTAGTCTTTGCGTGGGCGCGGCCGGCGACCGTCATTTCGTCCAGCCATCGCGCCATCTCAGGCGATTGGGTTCGCGCATCGCCGTCGTCTGCTTGCGCGCCTTCTGACGCGGCATGCTGCAGTTCGTCCGTCAGCCAGGTTCTATCGGCTTTGGTTCTGGTTCTGCCCCGCGCTTTCGTCGTCGATGATCGCTTCTTGCGCGAGAGCGCTTGCGCCTGATACGCGTCGACGCGCATCGCCCGTTCCGGCCGATGGTCGTCGTGCACCGACATTTGCAGCACGTTCTCCGGCCCCAGCCGTGCGCTCAGACGTTCGAGCAGACGCGCGATCGAATCGCCATCCGATTCCGGCATCGGGAACAAAGTATCCGACTGCCCGGCGAACTCGCCGATCTGATCC
The DNA here is from genome assembly GCF_046030735.1 of Paraburkholderia xenovorans. Lineage (GTDB taxonomy): Bacteria > Pseudomonadota > Gammaproteobacteria > Burkholderiales > Burkholderiaceae > Paraburkholderia > Paraburkholderia xenovorans_A. Next base: position 2,248 of record NZ_JAQQBV010000042.1, on the reverse strand, counting down.
GCGACCAGTTTCAACTCGATCACGGGCGCAGCCAGCACGGTCTGATTCAGCTTCTCGCGTAACAGCCAGATCAGATGCTCGGCATCGCGCGACGGTATCGCCCACGCAACCTTCAGGCTCGACGTTTTCGGTGCATGACGTAATGCCAGTTCATGTTCGAGCAGCAGCGTATAGCCGCTGAGTGCCGCATGATGCGCGCTCAGCCAGCCGGCCAGTTGCACGATCAGCCGACGCGCGGCAAACAACAGCGCGTCGGCGTTGTCGACCCGCGACGGCAACTCCAGTTGCGCGTGAAACGACGCCGGCGCGCGAAACGATTCGCGCGGGTCGGGCCGCGCACCGTACGCCTGTGCCAGCAGATCGAGGATGCCACTGCCGAAACGCCGTACGACACCCGCCCGTGGCAACTGTCGCAGATCGGCCAGCATATTGCAGCCGACATGCATGAAGGCATCGCGATGCGCCTGCGCAACCGGCAGCAACGACACCGGCAACCGATCGAGAATACGCATCAGCGAGGTTTCCTTCACCAGATGCCAGCGACGTCCGTGCCCGGCGACGCGCGCCTGCGCCAGTAACCATGCTCCCCACGCGGTCGGCGCACAGGCCATGCGCGCCGTATAACCGAATTCCGCCACCGTCGCCGACACTCGCGAGAGCAGCTTGCGCAAACCGCCGAACAGCCTCAAACCCGAGCCGACTTCAAGCAACAAGGTATGTGCGTCGGCCAGCGATACTCTTGGCGTGTACGTCAGCAACGCAAGCGCCATCGCTTCGAACGCCTCAGTTTCACGAGCGGCATCGGCGCCGAGCATTTTGAGCTCGGGAGCCAGCGCCAACGCATACGAGCGCGATTGGCCGGCGTGGACACCTGCGCGCAATGCATCGAAATCCGGCATCAGGATGTGCGCGTGATCGGCCAACGCATAGCAGTGCTTCCTGACGGCCTCTTCAGGATTTGCCTGCGAGTCGGCCTGATCGCGCGGCTCAGGCTGATTCGGCTGCGCGGGAGAACCAGCTGGAAGCCACGCGAGAGGCTTCACCGCTTCCAGCGACAACAGTGGCAAGGTGACTGCGATCCACAACATGTTCGATCTCTCGTCCTTGATGGCTACCGGTGCCGTTTTCCGGCAGCGAGACGCTTTGCAACGGCAGGATGAGACGCAAAGGCTCGGCAAGCGGTGGGCCGCGACGCTTGAAGATGTCGATCGACATACCGATCTCCTGCAGCCATTGGCGACGGTTGATCGTCTGCGCATTGGCCGGCAAAAGCGGCGTGCAGATCATCCGCAAGGGTGCCGGCGAAGATTGCGTAGCCGCCTCGACCGGTCGGATCAAAAACGCCAGCGACGCCGACTCCTGAGCCGCCACCTGCAGACGCCGAACCTTGTCGGCGCGTGCATTGCGCAGCCATACCAGCACGGCGCCGATACCACTCTGCTTCAACGCCTGAGTGGCGGCCCACAACGCCTGGTCTTCACACGAACGCACCCATAAGACTCTCCCGGCATCCACTCCCCACGCCTGCAACGCCGAAGCACACGGCTGATAAGGTGGCGCCACTAGCATGACGTGCCGTTCGGCTTGTGTCGTCAGTTGACGGAGGGCATGGGCCAGCAGGCGTACTTCGCCCACGCCTTCGTGTTCGATCAAAAGCTCCGTCAGACTGCCGGCCGACCAGCCTTGTCCCGGTAGCGACTGATCCAACTCGGCATAGCCACTGGAAATCACTCGCGAGTCTGGCTCGGCAAGCTCGTTGCCCTGCCACACCTGACGCCGTAATTGCGACGACAGCGCGGTCGTCGCCAGCTGGATTGCTACTGCCATAGACACGCTCTTTCGATAGAGAATGCTCCGCCCCGCCCGGCATCAGGCAAGCATGAGGTGACGATTTTTCACTGTATATTTATACAGTATTTTGCAGCGAATGTTAAGGCGGGATGGGGAGGCAAAAAGGCGGAGGAGTGAGGGCATTGCTACCGATCGCGAGGCGGTTGTTCATGCCGGGGAGCGATGAGTTTGTGGCGCATAGTCGCGACACGCGAGGTAAGTGAGAACCTTTGAACGCATGAAACGTCCGGTGGTTCTATGGAACCGATTTGAGCAGAAGGAGATGTGACGGCAGGAGCAGCTTATCGTTGACGACAGCGAAGGTGTCCGTCGAGAGGAAAGATGAAGCGGAAATGGTGGTTGCGTAGCCCGAGGCCCCGGATATGCGAATGTGCTTCGAATGGGGAAGGCGCCTTGA
>NZ_JAQQBV010000041.1:0-64289 GCF_046030735.1 Paraburkholderia xenovorans | reverse complement strand
GCGGCGGCAAAGAAAGTAAGTGCCGCCCCGCACAGGGGCAACCCAGGCAAACCAACAAGAAATGAAAAAAAACCAAACCCGCCGCAGGCAAAAAAACACCTAGTTCGACAAAGACAAATACGGCGAACTAACCGCCGCAGGCGGAAACGGCTGCAACCCAGTCTGCTTGTTGAACGAATACCTCAAATAAACCGCCGCGAGCCACTCGCGATATTCATAAGCATTCCCGAGCGAAGCGGTAGCCCCAAACGCCAACTGCGGCGCCAGTTGGTACTCGCCAACTGCGCTAACAGAATACGACACCCCAGTCTTGCTCTGCCCAGGATAAACCGCACCGGCATCCACCCCCGTGCCAACGAAAGCAGCATTGTTGGCAGCAGCAGTCTGTCGCGCCGAATCCCCACTCAGCGGGAAATAATTCGACGAATCCTGTCGATAATGCTGCACGCCAATCGATCCCTTCAGGTCGTAAGTAAACGCGCCATTGCGCCCCGTCCACTCGACCGGCAAATTCAGAATCACATATTGCTGCGGACTGAAATAGCCACCCTGACCATACGTGTAGTACGACAGATTATTCGCGTAGCGCATCAGCGTCGTATTCACTCCGACCGTCAACGTCTGATCGGCATCCTTCAACACACGCGTGTAAATACCGCCGCCACCCTTCACGGCGTTGTTGCTCACCACGTTCGTGCCCTGGTAGAACTGGTACGCGCCATTCACGTACAGCCCGTTCGTGCCGTCGTCCCATGCGAGGCTCGCCAGGCCGCCGTTCGACGTCACGCCGCCCCATTCGAGGCCGGAACCCGAGTCGCGCGCGCCGGCATAAGACAGCAAGCTGTCGGTCACCGCCCGTCGCGCGACGGCCAGCGAATACGTCACCTTGTCGGTAATGCCGCCGTTGTATTGCGCGCCACCCACGATGTTCGTCTCGCGGAAACCGATCGGCGTCACGCCTACGTCGGCGCTGATGCTGCGCCCCTCGTAGCCGAGCGACAGACCCACGCCGCTCGCGCTCTGGCTCCCATACGTGTTGGTGCCGGCAATCGCCGCCGCCTCCGACCTGCTGTTGGAGAGCCCCGCGCCGAATCGCGCAAGCGTCGACACGTTGCCCGCCGCCGTGCCGGCGTCGAGCGTGACCGGCGTCGCCGTCACGACGATGTGGCCGTTGCCCGCCTTGATCCGCCCCTGCACCGGCGCTTCGATGTCGGTCAGCGTCGACAGGCCGTCTTCGCCCGTCCGGTTGCGGAATATCAGGCCGCCCGACACCGTGCTCGACTGCTCGCGATTGACCTGCGCAAGCTCTTCGGCCACGCCGAGCGTCTGCGTATTCGCGACGTTCGACGGCGCATAGCTGTTGCCGCCCGCGCCAGGTTGCTGCGGGTAATAGGCCTGCGCGTAACCGGTCGGCGGCTGCGGAATGTACGGTTGTTGCTGCTGGGCGTAGTAGCCGGAATTCGGCGGTTGCGGCGCATACGGCTGATACGGTTGCTGCCCGTAACCTTGTTGCTGCGGCGGATAGGGCTGGTACGGCTGCTGTGCGTAATAACCTGCGTTCGCCTGCTGCTGTGGATACGGCTGCTGCCCGTAGGGCGAGCGCGCATAGTTCTGCGAATTCTGCGCGTTGCGTTTGCTGGCCGACGTGCTTTGCTTCTTGCCGGTCGCGCGTTTCGTATGGGTGGTCGTTCCCGCGTAACCCGGCTGCTGCATCGAACCCGCATTGGCCTGTGCCTGACGCGCAGCCGGCGACATCGGCCAGGGCGTCGCCGCATAACCGTCCGGCGCTTGCTGCGGATAGGGCGCTTGCTGTGCATAAGGCGCTTGTTGCGCATACGCCCCCTGCTGCGGATAAGGCGCCTGCTGGCCATAAGGCGCTTGCTGCGGATAACTCCCTTGCTGCGGATAACCCGCGTTGTACTGCTGTTGCGGCGCCTGCTGCATCGGCTGCATCTGTGCGGGCATCTGCTGCTGCCCTTGTCCCGGGTAAGGCTGCAACGGTGCGCCCGACTGGCTCGAACCGTAGCTTTCCTGACCGTAGCCGCCCGAGTTGGCGGCCGGATTCGGTGCGTTATAAGGCACGGCGGTAGGCGCGGCATTCGGCGCATACGGCCGCGAAGGCGCGGTATAAGGCGCGACATAGGGCGCAACATAAGGCGCGGGCTGCGTGGGCGGCGGATAGTTCGGCACGGTCTGTGTCGGCAAGGAGGACTGCGAGTACGGGAGCGAAGCGCGCGCGGCGTTGAAACCGCTGCCGCCGAGCGCGGCGCTGTCGGCATCGGTCGGCGTGACCGTGGCGGTTTTGCCTTCGAAAGGATTGGTGCCGGGCAGCGGCGTCGCGCCGATCCGGCGCATCGCGACTTCCCAGCCGCGCGGCACGTTGCTCTGCGAGTTCGTGCGCGGCGAGTTGGCCATCAGCGGGGTGTTGGCGGCGACCAGCGAGCGCTGCAAATAAGTCGACGCGAGCGACAGTTTGCCCTCCGCCCGATACATGCGGCCCACGGTCGCGAGCACGCCTGGATCGCCAGGCGCCGCGGCGAGCGCCTGGTTGGCGAGCGATTCGGCGTAGCGGTAGTCCTTCGCGCCGGTCGCGGCGGTGATCGTCGCTTGCAGCAGATTCAGATCGTCGGGCTTGCGCTGCAATGCGACGCGATAGCTCGCCAGCGCATTGCGGTCGTCGCCGGCGGTCGAATAGAGGCGCCCGAGCGCGGTTTGCAGATCGGGATTGTCCGGCATCGCGGCGAGCCACGGCGCGATCACGTCGTACGCGCTGGCGAGATCGCCGCGCTGACGCACCGCGTCGCATTGCTTGATCACGATGCCCAGATTCAGATTGCCGAAGTCCGTGCGCTGCTGCGGCGTCAACGGCATCGACGCCAGCCGCCGCATCACCATCCCGAGTTCGTTTTCCTGCTGCGTGGCCGACAGAATCCCCGCGTATTGCAGCAGCAGATCGGTATTGCCCGGCGCGGCATTCATCGCGCTGCGCACGAGCGACAGCGCGCGGTTCGGATCGCCGGCCTGCTGATAGGCCGCGCCGAGCACGCCGATCAGTTCGGGGCTGGCGCCCGCGACCGGTTCGGCCGCGCGCAGCGTCGCCAGCGCCTGCTGGTTCTGGCCGCTCCTGGCCATGCGCGTCGCGAGATCGGCCTGCTGATGCACCCACAAGCGGTGCTGCAAGGTGGTCATCGCGTCGGTGCGCTGCGCGACCGGAATGCGTTCGAGTTGCGCGAGACCTGCGCTCCAGTCCTGCGTTTCCGCCGATAGCAGCGCACTCGCGTACAGCGCATCGGTCATGTCCGGATGCGCGGCGAGCAGGCCGTCCATCATGCTGCGGGCATTCGCAACCGCGCCCTGGCGCACGTAAATGCGCGCGAGGTCGAGGCGCAGCCACGGATCGTCGGGCGTATTGAGCAGCGCGTCTTCGAACAGGCTGCGCGCGCTGCCGAGATCGCCGCGCGCTTCGGCCGCGCGCGCCTGCGCGGCCTGCGCTTCGCCACGCAGACGATTGATGCCGCCGGCCTTCGACTGCTGCTCGGTGTTCAACTGATTCGCGAATTGCAGCGCTTCGTCGCCGCGCCCTTGTGCGGCCAGCGCGCCGACGAGGCCGCGAATCGCATCGGGATTGTCGGCCTGGCGGCGCAGCGCCATCCGGTACGCCTGTTCGGCGCCGGCCGGATCGTTGTTCGACAGCAGCATTTCGCCGAGCAACACCTGCGCGGTGACGTCCGACGGATTCAGCGCGATCGCGCGTTCGAACAGCGACTTTGCCTTCGCGAATTCGCCGTTGCTGCGCGCGCCGATGGCGTCGCTCGTGTAGGTCCAGTAGGTCGCGCTGTCGAGCGCGGTTTTCCAGTGCGCCGGATTGCCGTTGCGCGACGCGCGCTCCAGATAATTGCGCGCTTCGGCAAAGCGTTCCTGCTTGAGCGCGGCGATGCCCATGCCGCCGAGCGCGTCGGTATCGTTCGGACTGTTAGCCAGCACCGCCGAAAACTTCACGCGCGCCGTAGCGAGATCGCCGCGATCGAGCGCGTTGAAACCGTCGGCGACGGTGCGGCCGCGCGAGTCGACAGCGGCGTTTTCCTGCGCGCGATCGCGCGCGGCCTTGTCCTGCTGCACCATCGAATCGAAGCGCGCTTTCACGGCGGCGTCGTCGGTGGCGGTTTGCAGATACGCTTCATAAAGCGCCGCATCCGACGGCCGTGCGTCGAGCCACAACAATGCCTGGCGCCAGCTTTTCTTCGCCGATGCGCCGACGTTGCTATCCGCCGCGAGCTTTTGCAAACGCGCGATACCGTCGCGGCGCGTAACGTCGCGATAGGTCAGATGCTGCGCGTAGGCGAGCGCGTAACGCGGATCGTCGGGGTTGTCACGCGCGAGTTGTTCGAGCCCGCGGCGCGCCTGATCCCAGCCTTGCGGCGTGGCCGACAACGCCTGGTAGTACTCCAGTTGCAATTCAGGCGTAGCCGGCTTGCCGTTCAGCGCGCGCTGATACTCCTGCACGGCGCTCGCGCTCTGGCCGCTTTGCGCGAGCCGCCGCGCGTCGTTCACGGTCTGATCGCGCACGCTCGATTCGCCGAGGCGCCGGCCCAGTTCATCCAGATTCGGATAGTTCGGCGCGACCGCTTTCAAACGCGCGAGATATTGCTGCGCGCCGGCGCCGTCCTTGCGGTCGGCGAGCACCATGCCCATCCCGAATAGCGCATCGGGTTGTTTCGGATCGATGCGCAATACCTTCTGCCACGCCTGCTCGGCGAGGTCGCCGCGCTGATGCGATTGCCAGTACTTGCCCTGATCGATCAGCACGTTCAACGGATCTTTCGATGCCTGCGCCAGCGCATCGGGCGAAACCGTCGCGACATAACAGACGGAGCAGACCGCCGTGAGGCTCAGCGCGACGCGCAATGACAACGCGAGGGCACTCAATCGCATGCGTTTCTCCAGCTCGGCACGAGACGGCCGGCTTCGTCGAAACGATAGCGGCCGTCGATGAATCCGGTGCCGAACAAGCCCAGCACTCGATCGTAATAGACAGGTTCGCGGCCCGGCACGCCGGCGTCGAGCGCGGCGAGATGGGTGCGCGCGAGGCCGAGGCCGTGCTCGTCGCCGAGCGCCTTGAAGTACGGCGCCAGCGCGCCCCAGTAGCTGAGCGGGCCTTCGCCGCTCGCGCTGCCGTTGGTCGACGACACCTTCTCGGGCGGAATGCCGGTTTGCGCGACCTTCGTGCGCATGCCGCCGAGCGCGGCGAGCCACGGTTTCGCGAGCGGATCGGCGGGCGACGTCATGCCGGCCCACAGATAGAGGCGGATCGCGTCGTAGCTGCCGGTGTCGCCTTCTTTCGGATCGACCACGAACTGGCCGTTCTGCCACGCCGCCCAGTCCGGCGCGAAGCCCAGCGGTGAGGTGGTCTTGACGAGCTTGTACGCGTTGTCCGCGAGCTTGCCCCACGGGCCGTTCGGAATCTCGCGCGCGAGCGCGCGCAGCAGCGGCAACGGCAGGTAGCTCGGGTTCAGGCGCGTCACGCCGTTGTCCCGGAAGCCCTGCGGTCCAGGCAGCAGCATCGGGCCGATGCCCGGCAGCGTGGTGATTTCCTGCTTCGCGATCTGCGCGGCAAGCGCCTCGCCGAGTTGCGTATAGCCCGGATCTTTCCACAGACGCCCGGCTTGCAGCAGATCGTAGGCGATCCACAGATCGGAGTCGGACGCGGAATTGACGTCGATCACGCCGAACGAGCCGTCTGCCTTCTTGCCCCACAGCCACGACGGCAGCCGCATGTTTTGCGGATCGAACTGGTTGCCCGCGAGATTGGTGCGGGTCCAGTTGAGCAGCCGGTCGAAGGTCGCGCGATCGTTCGCGACCAGCGCGAAGAACAGACCGTACGACTGGCCTTCCGAGGTGGTTTTCAATTCCGGCGACGAATAATCGATCACACGGCCGTCGGCCTGCACGAATTTTTCGACGAAGCTGCGATAGCCGCTCCAGTCGCCGCACGCGCCGGGCGTGGCGGCGCTCTGCGCGACTTTCGTCACGGCGGCGAAACTCAGGGTCGCGGCCAGTCCGAGCGTCAGCGCCACGTAGGTCTTTCTGATTCCGACCCGCATATCAATCCTGTTAGTCCTTCAGGCGGCGCGCGGCGATCGAGCGCAGCGTCCGGTAGAACAGACCCGCGATGATCAGCGCAGCCAGCACGCCGCCCAGCATCAGCAGCAGCGGATGCGACGACAGCGCCCAGCGCAGATACTCCTGCGGCGACAAATGGCCGACATAATACGCGTCGCCGTTCGACGTGATGGTCACGTTGCGGCCGTGAATCACGGCCATCGCGCCTTGAATCTGCGGCAGCACGTCGGCATCGAGCAGTGCGGTGGACAGATCGGCGTCCGACTGGCCGGCCGCGCTCACCAGCGCGACCGCGCTGCGATTCTTTTGCAGCGGCGATTCGAAGCCGGTCAGCAGCGCGTCGCCGTTCGAACTCACGAGCGTCAGGTCGGCACGCGCGGGCGTGCGCTCGACGCCGCGTTCGCCATGCCACCAGTCTTCGAGCTTGAAGACGATGTCGGACAGCTGGAAGGTGCGCGAGTCGCCGTCGCTCGAAAACGGCATCGACTTGGCCCAGCGTTGCAGCAGCGGCTGCTTGCCCGGCGCGCCGAAGATCAGCAGATCCTTGTCGGCGTATTTGTCGACGTCGTCGGAGGCGCCGACCGTCACGCCCATCACCGGATAACCGGTCGACGCGCCCATGCGGCCCATCGTCAGCAGATACAGGCTGTAGTCGCTCGAATCGGCGTCGTTCGGCAGGACCACGGCGGTCTCGGAAAGGTCCGCCATGCGCGTGAACGGGAAGCCGCTGTTGGCGAACGCGGCCAGATCGGGCAGCGCCATGTAGTGCGGGAAATCCGACAGATCGATCGTGGTGTTCGGGTCGATCGCGCCGACCACGTTGTCGAGCAGACGCCCGTGGCATTCGCCGGTATTCGGAATGTCGTAGTAGAAGTGCAGACGCACCTGCGTGCGCGGCGTCAGCAGCAGCGGCGGAATGTACACGGTGCGGCGCGCTTCGGCTGTCCTGTCCGGCAGCACGCGTGCGAAATAATGGCTCAGCTCGAACACCGAGGCCGACTCGGCCGGAATCGGCAGCGACTGCACGAAGCCGTTGTTCACGCTCACATTCAGCGACGAACGGTCGCGCAACGGACGCACCGTGTAGCGGTAGCGCAGATCGATCGGCGCGCCCTTGGTGTGCCACATGAACAGATCGGGCGGCACGCGCAGATTCACGTGCACGGCGTCGGCGTCGTAACCGGACACGGTCAGGTCGCGTGCGTCGGCCAGTTCGCCGAAACGCACCGCGCGATTGGTCGGCAGCCAGTTCGGCGCGTCGTACGGCGCGCGCTTCGTCAGTTCGTTCAGTTGTGTGATCGTCGCGCTCGGGCCGCTCAACGTGTTCTGGCCGATGCCGAGTGCTCGCGCGGCGGTCTTCAGTTCGGCGTCGGTGCGGCCGAGCACGAGCAGCAGCTTGCCGCGCGCCGGCGCATCGCGATCGACGACGGCAATCGTCGGGCCGGAGATCGCGGGAATCGTCACGCCGGCCGGACGCTGATCGTTCGTCGCGAATACCACGGCATTGCCCGACAACGGCGCGTTGTCCAGTTGCGCCGGAAACAGCGCGCCGCGATAGCCGGCGAGCGCGCCGAACCAGGACGCGACGATCCCGCCCGCTTCGAGCGTGGTGGCACTCGGCTTCTGCGGGAACACGAACGGCAGTTCGAGGCGCCGCACGTCGCGGCGGTCGAAGAACGGTTGCGGCAGTGCGGCGAGGTCCGGCTTGCTCGCGAGCGACGCGTAGGTCAGATCCAGCGAACTCGCATTGCTGACGGTCGCCCACAGCGACGAATTCGCCGGGTCTTCGCAACTCGTCGTGTAATGGCCGATCAACTGCACGTTCAGATGGTTGAACTCGGTGATGAAGCGCGGATCGATCGACACGTCGCGCGCCACCAGCATGCCGGCCTGCTCGTGCGGCACGGGCAGCGTGGCGGCGACTTCGCCGTTCACCAGCACCTTGAGTTGCGACAGATTGCCGAGCAACGCAGGCGAGTAGCTGTAGATCAGATGCAGTACCGCACCCGTCACCACTTCGTCGCCGCGCACGGAAAACGCGACGCCGTTCTGGCCGTCGGTGCCGCGCAGTTGCAGCGGATCGAGCGCGCCGAGGTCGGCGAAGGTGAGCGTCTGACGGCGGCCGCCCGGCACCAGCGTGCCCGGTTCGGCGGTGGTCGGCGTCCGGATGCCCAGTGCTTTCACCGACGAAGCGGCGAGCGCGGGCGTCGGCGTCGCGAGCGGCGCCTGCTGGATTGCGTTCGGATCGAGCAGCACAGCGGGGCTCGGCGCGGGCACACTGCCTACGCCAGTCGCTACGCCGGTCGTCGCGCGGGTTGCGGCATCGGTTGCCGTGCTTGCCCGCGCGCCTGCCGCCGGGCTTGCGCCGCTCGCAGCCGCCACGGCTTCAGCGGCCGACGCGAGCGGCGCCGCCAATGCGGTCTGTAGCGCGAGCCAGCAGGCGAGGCCGCGCATCAGCCTGCGTGAAGCGGGACCCCGCGAGCGGCGCGCGTTCGACCCCGTCTCCGTGCGCTCGTGATTCGAGCGTTCGATATATCCCTTCGCCATCCTGTTGCCCTTAGATCAGTCTTTGGTTTTTAGCTTCTTGACGTCCACCGGACGGCTTTTCATCGAGCTGCGAAGGTCGGCATAAAGATGCTCGAACAGACCCACGATGCCGCGCGCGCCGACCGTCAACACGTGCGACAGGCCCCGCAGCGGCGTGTCCTGCTGACGCCCTTCGGCCCAGCCGGTCCACGCGTCGGCTCGCGCGAACGTGGTCTTGACGAACTCGTATTCCTGCTCGCGCGTGAGCGCCGAGAAGCGCAGGCCCACGCGGCCCGGTGCGGTGAAGCCGACGGTCGCGGGGAACGCGTATTCCTCGTCGCCGCGAAACAGCGACACGGTCACGTTCTCGTGCATCGGCACTTCGATCTTGCCGGGCAGCGCCACGCCGACGCCGCCTTCCGAGTAGTCGATGGTCTCGCACGCGAGCGTGCGGCCGGTCGAGAACTTCAGCATCACGGGCATCTGCATCGCCACGCGGTGCACCGCGCGAATCTGCCGGCGCTCGCTTGCGGCGGCCACGCTCGCACCGAGGATCAGCATGTTGTAGACGGTCCAGCCGAGGTTCAGGATCGTCGTGTTCACCACGCTGCGGATGTGCCAGTTCAGATAGATGTGCACGATCCCCACCACGAAGCCGATCAGGTTCAGCAACAGCAGGAACAGATACGGCCGCGAGATCGCCCAGTCGAAATAGTTCTTCTCGATCTGGCCGCCCTTGGCCGTCACGTTGAACTTGCCGAGCTTCGGGTTGATCAGCGCGAGCAGCGTCGGCGCGGTGATGTACGACGCCAGCACCGACTCGTACACTTCGGCCCAGAACGAATGGCGGAACGAGCGCTGCATCCGCGAGTTGGTGATGCTCGCGTGCATCATGTGCGGCAATGCGTAGATCGCGATCGTGCTGGCGGCGGCTTCGATCACGTGCGCGTTGAAGAACAGATACGACAGCGGCGCGGTAAGAAACACGAGACGCGGGATGCCGTAGAAGAAGTGCATCATCGCGTTCAGATAGCAGAGCCGCTGGCCGAGCTTCAGCCCCTTGCCGGCGAGCGGATTGTCGATCCGGAAAATCTGCGTCATCCCGCGCGCCCAGCGAATCCGCTGGCCGATGTGGCCGGACAGGCTTTCGGTCGCGAGCCCGGCGGCCTGCGGGATCGCCAGATACGCGGTGGTGTAGCCGAGCCGGTGCAGCTTCAGCGCGGTATGCGCGTCTTCGGTCACGGTCTCCACTGCAATGCCGCCGATCTCCTCGACCATGGTCCGGCGCAAGATCGCGCACGAGCCGCAGAAGAAGGTCGCGTTCCACAGATCGTTGCCGTCCTGCACGAGGCCGTAGAACAGTTCGCCTTCGTTCGGCACCTTGCGGAAGGTGCCGAGGTTGCGCTCGAACGGATCGGCGGAGAAGAAGTGGTGCGGCGTTTGCAGCATCGACAGCAGCTTGTCGCGCAGGAACCAGCCGAGGCCGATCTGCAGGAACGAGCGGGTCGGAATGTGATCGCAGTCGAAGATCGCGAGGTACTCGCCTTGCGTGATCTTCAGCGCCTCGTTGATGTTGCCGGCCTTCGCGTGGCGGTTGTGCGTGCGGATCGTCCAGTTGACGCCGACCTCTTCGCAGAACGCCTTGAACTCGGGGCGGCGGCCGTCGTCGAGCACGTGGATCGAGATTTTCTCGGCCGGATAGTCGAGCGCGAGCGCCGCGAAAATGGTCGGCTTCACCACCGAGAGCGGTTCGTTGTACGTCGGGATGAACACGTCGACGGTCGGCCATTTGTCGCGCGAGGCCGGCAGCGGCATCGGCGTGCGCTTGAGCGGCCATGCAGTCTGGAAGTAGCCGAGCATCAGCACGATGGTCGAGTAGACCTCGGCGGATACGAGCAGCAGACCCCACGCGGCGTCGAGCGGATGCTCCCAGTAAGTGGTGGCGGTGAGCCGCCAGTACATGTAGCGCCCCGAAGTGACCACCGACAGCATGATCATCACCATCGTCGGGTAACGGCCGGGCATGCGGCGGAACCACAGTGCGACGAGGAAGCAGCAGGTCGCGAACGTCAGTTGCTCGTAGAACGCGAGCGGCACCGTGAACACGAAGTACAGCATCGACAGCGCGAACAGCGTGACGAGGACCGTGACCACGCGGCTATTCCAGAAGCGCGCGTCGACGAAGCGTTCGAGCCGCGACAGCTCCGCGCCTTCGAGACCTTGCGGTTGCGTGCTCATGCGACGTTCCTCGGCGAGACGGCGATCGCATCGACCGCCGCCATCAGCCAGTTGCCGCACGTGCGCAAATCCGCGGCGGCCTGGCTGAGTGGATCGTAGTGAATCAGCGTGGTGTCGCAGGCGAGCGCTTCGCTCACGCCTTCATCGAGATGAATCACGCCCGGGAACGCGCGGTTGCCGAGCATCTGGCGCAGAACCTTCAACACGTCTTTGGTCAACTGGCGCGACTGGTCGATCTGGTTGATCACATAGCCGACCCCGCCGAACTCGGGGCGCGGCGCCGCGTACGCGTCGATCATCCGCTCCATTTGCGGAATCGCCGCGTAAGAGGCGGCGTCGGCGAGCACCACGTTCAGCGCGAAGGTGGCCGCGCACAACGCGGTGCGCACATACGCGGACGAACCCGGCGGCGTGTCGATGATGACGATGTCGGACGCGTCGAGGCGCAGCGTCTGCAGCGAGTGGGCGAGCCACATCGGTTCCTGGTCGATATAGGCCTCGAAGCGGCGGCGGTCGTCTTCGAGCACCGCGCCGTAGGGCAGCACCGTGACACCGTCGACGCCGTCGAACATCACCGATTGCCACGCGTCGCCGGACAGCGTCGCGCGCGACAAACCGTCGATGCTGTCGAGCGGCACGCCGAAGTGCAGGCGCAGCGCGTTCTGCGGGTCGAGGTCGAGCGCGATCACGCGCCGGCCGCTGGCGGCCAGCACGGAGGCGAGATTGGCGGCGAGGGTGGTTTTACCGACCCCGCCTTTGGCGGACACCACCGCGATGACTTTCATGAGCGACGAGGGCCGTTGACCAGCCACGAATTGGAGGCGGCCGGGGCGGCGGCGCGCGGAGCGCTTGCCGGCGCGGCCGCCGTTTGAGCAGGGGTTTGACCCGGGGTTTGGCCCGCTGTGCCGCGCAGACGGTCGAAGACCGAATGCAGCGGCGCGGAGTCGCCTGAGGCTTCTGCGGCTTGCGGTGCGGGAACGGGCGCGGCAGCCGGGGCGAACAGTTTGCCGAGTATCGACGTGGGTTGCGCGAGGCTCGACGGTGCGGGAGCGGTTGCCGGTGCAGCGGACGCGGGGGCATAGGCGGCCGGGCGAGCCGGTGTTTGCGCCCATGTCGGAGCCGGCGCCGAAGCGGGCGTGCTCGCGCGCGGCGGGATGGCTGGAATGCTTGCCGCGAATGCAGAGGGGCCGGCTTGCGGCGGTATGGCTGCTGGGGCTGCGGTGGCTTGTATGGCCGACGCGCGGTGTTGAAGCGGCGGAATCGTCGGTGGAGCGTCGGCCGTTGATGTGGTCGCCGCAATAGGCGTGATCGGCGGCACTGGCTTGACCGGTGGGGCATCGGCGGCACCCGCAGCACCCGCAGCACCCGCAGCACCCGCAGCACCCGCAGCACCCGCAGCACCCGCAGCGACGAACGCGCCGAAGCGCGACGCGCCGCGCGGTGCGCCCGGCGCATTCGGCTGAGCCGGCGCGACGACCGGCGGAATGTCGCGGCGCGGCGAGCGCGTGAACAACGGCGCCTTCGCGCGCGTCACCGAAGCGGCGTCTTTGGGCGTCGTGTCCTCACGCCCGGCCGCCAACGCTGCTGCCGCGTCGCTGACCTGCGTCTCGTGCGCGGGCTCGCGACGCTCGCCGATAGCGGGAATCGTGGGCTGTGTCAGATCCAGCGTGACCAGCAACGGCCAGCGAGTGCGCGCCGTGCGCGCTTCGTTCGCCCGGCCGATCTCCTGGTAGGCGCTGGCGTCCCCGCCAAAATGATCGAATAGTTTTTCGATGTCTTTCGATGAACTCATAATGCCGCCGTCTTGTACATGGCTTGCTTTGCCCCGATTCCTCTAACCGCTCGCGGCGCTGTCACACGGGTCCTGGCACTGCACGCGCACCGGTCTGGCGCGTTCCTCTACTGCCTGATACGTGTACTTGTCCGATACGTGTCAAACGCCGTGCCGGCCCAGCCGGAATTCGATCGCGGTATCCGCGCCGAACTCGCTCGTCTGCGCGACCGACAGGCCTTGCGCGCCGAGCGCGCTCAACCACGTTTGATAGACCCCTTCGAGGAACGCCGGCGTCCATCCGAGCGCGGTGTCGCCGAATGCGCGCAGCGGCGCGCAGTAATGGGCGATGCGCAGGCTGTCGGCTTCATCGGCGAGTTCGACGTAACCCCAGTCCGACTCGTGCCAGACCAGGTTCAATGCGTGTGCAAGTTCGGCCGTGGAGCCGCAGGCCGGCAGCGGATGCGCGGCTGCAAAGCGGCTGCCGACGCGATACATCAACTGGCGCAATTCGTCGTGGCCGATCTGCGCTTCGAATTCGGTTGCCAATGCAGTGAGCATGCCTCGCCATTGTGGCGAGATCTGGCGTTCAAGCAGGTAATCGAGAGTTGGGACCATGTTTTCCAGGAAATGGTCGTTGCGTCAGCCTGCTGAGGCGGGCGCAAAACGGCCGGATGCAATAACGGTGTTACGGGAGGACGCGCATTGCACGCGCCCCGAGGTTGCTTTTACCGATGCTGTCTAGTGTCTCCGTCACACTTTGGAGGAGTCTACTTAAGAGATTAAGTTTTAGCCACTTCCGATTCGTCTGGTTTATACGTGCAAACGTTTAATCTGGATGCACCGCGCGCCCGTAATTTTTTCTGATTGAAACAGAGAGCCGGCGGGCAACCGTTGATGCGTGGCGGATAAACGTTTGCGCCGGTCGGAATAAGGCCGTGTTTTGCAAAAGCTTTTAGCGTTTTCAATTCGTCGTAAATGCAACGGTTCGAATTTCGCGGAGATGCGATTCGCATTTTGCAGCGCGCAAAGCACCGGCCAATTCTTACCGATTATTCCTGCGCGAGAAGTCGGACACCCGCCGCGCCAGTCCTGGACCCCGGCGCGCGGCCTGCGCAGGCGCTATTTGCGTGCAAGGCATCAATATTTGTCTGACGGTTGCCGTTATACATGGGCCGAGTGGCCGGAACCAGCCCGTGATAACTATCCCTATGTTTTCCACTACAACGAAGCAACAGTCCGATCCTGGTTTGCGAGATCGTTTTCACCAACGCTCGCTGGAGCACCAACGTCCGCTGTCGACGGTGACGATGGCGTTTACGGTCGTCGCGTTCCTGTGCTTCGTGGGGGCGCGCAATCTCGTCGCCGGACCGGCGGCGCCACTCGCGTACCGGCTCGCCTGCGCGCTGGTGCTCGCGCTGCTGGTGCTGGCGATTCCGCACGCGAAGTCGACGTGGACGTTCGGCGCGATCGGCGTCGCGTATTCGCTGGTGATGGTGGGCGGCCTCGCGCTGAATATTCAAGGCGTCGAGCAGCCGTTGCTGTGGGCATTACCGGCCGTCGTGGTCGTGCCGATCTGCGCGGCGCCGCTATGGCTCACGCCGACGCATTATTTCGTCGGCAGCGCGCTCTTTTATGCGGCCGCGCTCGGCTTGCTGTTCGGCGCGCCGCATCCGCACGATATCGACGTGGTCGTGTGGATGTGGATCGCGGCGATCGGGATGCCGACCTCCGCGGTATTTCACTTCGGCTTCTACGGTTTCCGGCGCAACCACTTTTTGCTCGAAAGCCAACTGGCGCAACTGGCCGCGACGGATCCGCTCACGGGTCTGCAAAACCGCCGTTCGTTCGTCAAGCAGGCCGAGCGGCGCCTCGAGACCATGACGCCCGACGCCCGGGTCAGCGCGATCTTTCTCGATATCGACAACTTCAAATCGCTGAACGACCGTTTCGGCCATGCGGTCGGCGACCGCGCGTTGTACGAGATCGCCCAGGCGTTGATGGAGGAGGCCAGTGCGGAGGACAGCGTGAGCCGCATCGGCGGCGAGGAATTCGCCGTGCTGTTGCACGACGGACTGAGCGGCGCGCTCGACCTGGCCGAGCGGTTGCGCGGCGCGATTGCCGCGATCGCGCGGCCGGACGGTTTCATGACCGCGAGTTTCGGAGTGGCCGAGCATCGCGGCGGCGAGAACATCATGGTGCTGCTCGATCGCGCCGACGAAGCGCTGCTGCGCGCCAAGCACAGCGGACGCAACCGTGTGTGCGCCGAGCGTGCGCTGCCGGCCGACGCGCTGCGCCTGCTGGCGGACGGCGTGTCCGGCGAGGCATCCGCCGAAGGGCTCGCCGAAAACGCGACCACTGCGCGGCATCGCTGGGACGACTACTACCTGACCTCGCATTTTCAGCCGCTGTATAGCCTGTCGCATCAGAAGCAGGTGGGCTTCGAGGCGCTGTTGCGCGGCGAGCAGGACGACGGCTCGCTGGTGCCGCCGATGGTGCTGTTCGCGCCGAAGCCGTCGAGCGACGAAGGCGCGCTCGACCGTGTCAGTCACGCGGTGCATCTCGGCAATGCGCGCAGACTGCTGCCCGCCGACGCGTGGCTGTTCCTCAACATTCTGCCCGCCACCTTCGTGGCCGCGGGTTACGCGGATCAACTCGCCGCGATCGTCCGCAAGGTCGGGCTCGAACCCGAACGCGTGATTCTGGAGATTCTCGAGTCGCATGGCGGCAGTGTCGACGACATGTCGCAAGCGGCGGCGCTGTACCGCGAGCACGGCTTCCTGATCGCCGTCGACGATTTCGGCGCGGGTCAGTCGAATCTCGACCGCCTGCTGCGGATCCGGCCGGACATCGTGAAGCTCGACGGCGAACTGATCCGCGCGACCAGCCCGTGCTCCGAACAGCCGATCCTGCCGAAGCTCGTCTCCTTGCTGCATCAGGCGGGGATGCTGGTGGTGGTGGAGGGTGTGGAGACCACGGAGGAACTGATCCTCGCGGTGGAATCGAATGTGGATTTCGCGCAGGGTTATCTGCTCGGCCGCCCGGCCGCGGAGATCGCACCGCCGGAGTCCGTGCAGCAGCGTATCGACGACGCATTCGACGTGATCGCGCAAGGGCGCGCGCATCAGCATGCGGTGTTCGAGTCCGAAGTGGAGCCTTACCGGGTGGGCTTGCGGCTGGCGGCGGACGCCTTGCAGCGCGGCGTGCCGCCGGCTGACGCGTTCGCTTCGCTGGCCGCGTTCGGACGGTCCATCAGTTGCTTCATTCTCGACGATTCGGGGCGACAGGTCGGTCCCGAGGTGCCCGGCCCGGCGTGGACCAAAGACGGCGCTTCGCTGCAACCCGTCGCGAATCCACGCGATGCGCGCTGGGACCATCGGCCGTATTTTCGCAATGCCGTTCTGCTGCCCGGCGTGCCGGTGACCAGCAACCCTTATCTGTCGCTCGCCAGCGGGCGGCCTTGCATCGCCGTGACGCTGGCGATCCAGCTCGGCGACGGGCGCGCGGTCGTGGGAGTGGAGCTGGATTGGTCGGTGGCCGGTTTGCCGTGGCCGGCGGGGGATTGAGCTTGCTTTTTTGCTAGCCGACCGGGAATGCCGGGTGGTTTAGTAGCCGCCTTTTGCGTTTTTTGCGGCCGTTGCCGCCGCCGCTTTGTCTTTATACGACGCCGCCAGATCCGCCGCCGCCCGGCTCAATAGTCCCGTGTCGGTGCCGACCGCGACGAAGGTCGCGCCCGCCGCGAGATACCCTTCGGCGATTTCCCGATCCGGCGCGAGCACACCCGCTGCCTTGCCTGCCGCGCGAACGGTCTGGATGCCGGCGCGGATCGCGTCGCGCACGCGCGGGTCGCCCGGCTTGCCGAGCAGACCCATCGAAGCGCTCAGGTCAGCGGGCCCGAAGAACACGCCGTCTACCCCGTCGACGGCGGCAATCGACGGCAGATTCTCCATCCCCTGCGTGGTCTCCACCTGCACCAGCACACACAGTTCTTGCGCCGCTTCGCTCAGATAGTCCGGAATCCGGTTCCAGCGGGATGCGCGCGCCAACGCGCTGCCCACGCCGCGAATCCCCTGCGGCGGGTAGCGTGTCGCGGCGACGGCTTCCTCGGCCTGGGCGGCCGTATCGATCATCGGCAGCAGCAGCGTTTGCGCGCCGATATCCAGCAACTGCTTGATCAGCGCGGTGTCGCTGCGCACCGGCCGCACCACCGGATGCGATGCGTAAGCGGCCACGGCCTGCAATTGCACGAGCGTGCTGCGCACGTCGTTCGGCGCGTGTTCGTTGTCGATCAGCAGCCAGTCGAAGCCGGCGGTTGCCAGCAACTCGGTCACATAGGCGTCGGCGAGCGCCGCCCATAAGCCGAATTGCGGCTTGCCGTCGCTCAATGCGTGCTTGAAGGTGTTGCGTGGAAGTGTCGTCACGTTGCGCTCAGATGAAGTTCAAACCGATGCCGCCCAGCGGCCCGTAGTCGACATGAAACGTATCGCCCGCGCGTGCCGCAATCGGGCTCGTGAACGAGCCGCTCAGGATCACGTCGTTTGCGTTCAGCGCTTCGTCGTACGGGGCGATCTTGTTCGCGAGCCATGCGACGCCGTTCGCCGGATGATTCAGCACCGCCGCGGCGAGACCGCTTTCTTCGACCGCGCCGTTCTTGTAGAGCAACGCGCCGACCCAGCGAAGATCGACGTCCAGCGGCCGCACCGGCCGGCCGCCCAGCACGATGCCCGCGTTCGCCGCGAAGTCGGAGATCGTGTCGTACACCTTGCGCGGCGCCTTCGTCTCGCGGTCGAACTGTTCGATGCGCGCGTCGATGATCTCCACGGCGGGCGTCACGTACGCGGTGGCGTCGAGCACGTCGAATAGCGTGACGCCTGGGCCCTTCAACGGTTTGCTCAGCACGAAGGCCAGTTCCACTTCCACACGCGGCGCGATGAAGCGGTCCGCGCGGATGTCCTGACCGTTTTCGATGAACATGCTGTCGAGCAGCGGCGCGTAGTCGGGTTCGTCGATCTGCGACGAGCGCTGCATCGCGCGCGACGTCAGGCCGATCTTGCGGCCCTTGATCACATGGCCGGCAGCGAGTTTGAGCTTCACCCACTCGCGCTGGATTGCGTAGCCGTCCTGCACGGTCATCTGCGGATACTGGGCGGAGAAGTGGCGCAGTTGCGTGCGGGTTTTCTCCGCGTTGTCGAGCTGCGCCGCGAGATCGCGGAGGGTGGGTTCGTCGAGCATTCTGGATTCTCTTTGAGCGGCTTTTGAGCGGCGTTGATCGCTGAGTCCGCGTCCGCGTGCTAGGCCTTCAGCCGCGCGTGCAGGTTGTTGTGCTTCCACGTGCCGGTTTCGCTGAACTCATTGATTTCCAGCGACAACGCGAGGCCGTGCCGTTCGAATTGTTCCGCGAAGTGCTGCTTGATCACGTCGAACAACGCGTCGCCGGTGGCTTTTTTTGCGGCGTCCGAGCGGCCCGCGGCGATCTTCAGGTTGGCGTGCAGATACGCGGCGTCGGCGCGGCCGTCGGCGATGCTGTATGCGTCGCAGCGCAATGCCCGCACGCGGATGCCGCCGGGCGGGAACACCGGTCGTTCATTTTCGCGCTGGGCGGCGAGGCAGTCCGCGAGCGATTTGCACAGCCGGCCAACGCTGTTTGCGTCGGCGAGGTTGGCGCTGTAGTCGAGTGTCAGATGCGGCACGGTGGACTCCTTATTCAATGTTCAGCCGGTATGCCGGCGGGCAGCGGCGTCACCGGGAAAATCG
Organism: Paraburkholderia xenovorans; assembly: GCF_046030735.1. Lineage (GTDB taxonomy): Bacteria > Pseudomonadota > Gammaproteobacteria > Burkholderiales > Burkholderiaceae > Paraburkholderia > Paraburkholderia xenovorans_A. The sequence continues at coordinate 45,880 of NZ_JAQQBV010000041.1, read as the reverse complement.
CGTTGATCTGCCCGGTGCCCGAGCTGCCGAAATACGGCGTGACGACTTCGACCTTGCCGTCGTAACGGTCCCAGCCGAGCGCGCCGAGCAGCATTGCGGTGTCGTGCATGCCGCCTTCGCCCCAGCACTTTTCGTTGTAGAGCGGCAGCATCGCGCAGAAGGTTTTCCAGTCGCCCGCTTCCCACAAGTCGACGACCTTGCGGTCCATCTGTTCGAGAAACGGGCTCCATACCTTGTGCATGAACTGCTCGGCGGTGCCGTTGTCCGCGAAGTGGTGGCTCAACGAACCGCTCGCGAGAATCGCGACGGTGCCGTCGTAACGCTCTTCGATCGCGCGACGCACGGCAAGGCCGAAGCGCGCGCTCGTCGCGAGGTCGTGCCACATGCACCAGCCGGCCACCGAAACGGTTTTGAAGTGCTGATCGCCATTCATATAGCGCATCGGCACCAGCGTGCCGTACTCGAGTTCGAGCGTGGTCGTGCTGTGCGCGCGGCTTTTCACGCCCATTTCATTGGCGACTTCGGCGATCAGGTCGCCGAGCCCGACATTGCCGGGATACGCGTACGGCATGTTCTTGATGAAGTGCGGCAGTTCGTTGCTCGTGTAGACACCTTCGAATTTCGGCGCGCAATTGATGTGGTATTCGCTGTTCACCAGCCAGTGCACATCGAATACGACGATCGTATCCACCCCCAATTCGCGGCAACGCCGGCCGATTTCATGGTGACCGTCGATCGCGGGCTGACGGCAGCCTTTGTGCGGACCGTCGAGTTCGGACAGATATAACGACGGGACATGAGTGACTTTTGCTGCCAATGCGAGTTTGCCCATCGCGGTCTCCTGTGGTGGCGGCTTTTTACGGCTCGTGATGGCTCAAACGCCCCAGCGCGGAATGTGATGCGAGCCGAGCGACACGCAGACATTCTTCGGTTCGAGAAACACTTCGTAGCTCCACGTGCCGCCTTCACGGCCGACGCCCGATGCCTTCGTGCCGCCGAACGGCTGCCGCAGATCGCGCACGTTCTGGCTGTTGACGAAGCACATGCCCGCTTCGACGGCGGCGGCGACACGTAGCGCGCGGCCGCTGTTCTCGGTCCAGATGTAGCTCGACAGGCCATAGGAGATGTCGTTGGCGAGCCTGATCGCTTCGGCTTCGTCGTCGAATGGGATCAGGCATGCGACCGGGCCGAAGATCTCTTCCTGCGCGATGCGCATACGGTTGTCGACGTCGACGAACACGGTGGGCTGAACGAAGTTGCCTTTGCGCATCGCGTCGGGCAGATCGGGCGTATCGAGTCCGCCGCACGCGAGCGTCGCACCTTCCTTGGGGCCGAGTTCGATATAGCTGCGTACTTTCGCCAGATGCCCCTGGCTGATCATCGGCCCGACGATCGTGCTGTCGGCCAGCGGGTCGCCCACGGTCAAACGCTTCGCGCGTTCGATGAAACGCTCGGCAAAACGCGCGTAAATCGAGCGTTGCACCAGAATGCGCGAACCGGCGGTGCAGCGTTCGCCGTTGTTCGAGAAGATCATGAACACGGCGGCGTCGAGTGCGCGTTCGAAATCGGCGTCGTCGAAAATCACGAATGGCGATTTGCCGCCGAGCTCCATCGAGAACTTCTTCAAGCCGGCGGTTTGTACGATGCGGTTGCCGGTCGCGGTGGATCCGGTGAACGACACCGCGTGCACGTCGGGATGCGCGACCAGCGGCTCGCCGGTCTCCTTGCCGTAGCCGTGGACGACGTTCAGCACGCCGGCCGGAATGCCCGCTTCGAGCGCGAGATTGCCGAGCATCGATGCGGTAAGCGGCGACAGTTCGCTCATTTTCAGCACGGCTGTATTGCCGAACGCGAGGCAGGGGGCCACTTTCCACGTCGCCGTCATGAACGGCACATTCCACGGCGAGATCAGCGCGCACACGCCGACCGGATGAAACAGCGTGTAGTTCAGGTGAGTTTCCGTCGGATACGTGTGACCGTCGACGCGCGTGCACATCTCGGCGAAGTAGCTGAAGTTGTCGGCGGCGCGCGGCACGAGTTGCTTGCGCGTTTGCGAGATCGTCTGGCCGGTGTCTTTCGTCTCGGTTTCCGAAATCTCCGGCACGTTCTTCGCGATCAGTTCGCCGAGCTTGCGGATCAGTTTCGCGCGTTCGGCGGCGGGCTTGCCGGCCCATGCCGGAAATGCCGCTTTGGCGGCGCGCACGGCCGCGTCGACTTCCTGCGCACCGCCGCGCGCGACTTCGGCGAGTATTTCCTGCGTGGCCGGATTGACCGTTTCGAAGTAGTCGTTCGCGGTGCCTGATTTTCCGTCGATCAGATGTTCGATTCGCATTGCGTTGTCCTATGCCCTATGCCCGATGAACAGCACCGTTTCACTCGCGTCCGAAGTCCGCGTCCGATGCAATCGTGTTGACCAGACGGCCCAGGCCGTCGATTTCGCAGACCACTTCGTCGCCTACATCGACATTGACGGTGCCCTCCGGCGTACCGGTCAGGATCACGTCGCCGGGCGCGAGCGTCATGAAGCTGCTCAGATATTCGATCAGCGCTGGAATGTCGGTGACCAGATCGCGTGTATTGCCTTGCTGCCGCAGCGTGCCGTTCACATAGGTGCGCAATTCGAGCTGCGTGACGTCTTCAATATCGGCTGCATCGACAAACCACGGCCCGAGCACCGTGCCGCCGTCGCGATTCTTCACGCGCAGGTTGGGGCGGTAGTAGTTTTCGAGGTAGTCGCGAATCGTGTAGTCGTTGGCGATCGTGTAGCCGGCCACATGGCGCATCGCCTGATCGCGGCTGACGTTGCGCGCGCTTTGGCCGATCACGACCGCAAGCTCGCACTCGTAGTGCATGAACGTGACGTCGGCGGGGCGGCGCGTGAAACCGCGATGGCCGATCACCGTGCCCGGGCCTTTGAGAAACACCAAAGGCTCTTGCTGTTTGTTGAACTGCAACTCCTTCGCATGCTCGGCGTAATTCAGGCCGAGCGCGAAGATCGTGCCGACTTCGAGCGGGGCGAGCCATACCACTTCGTCTTCGCGACGCACGCGGCCGTCGGCGAGTCGCACCGCGCTCGCGTCCGCTGTATCAGGACAAGCTTCGTGAATCGCTCCGGCATAGGCAACGCGGCCGCGCATCATGGCTGTTCTCCGCCGTGTTCTCCGGCCCCGACGAACGAGACTTCGAGCGGCGGCATGCTGCCGATCGTCAGCGTGGCGGTGTCGCCTCGATGCGCGACCGGCGAACCGTGAGGCACGCCTAGTGTGATCACGTCGCCGGGGCTCAGTGTCATGAAATCGGTCACATCCGCGATCAATTGCGCGACGTTGCGCACCGTGGATGCAGTCGTCGCATTGAAGACTTCGTGCCCCGCGAGTGCAACGCGAATCGGCAAGTCATCGGGCGCTGCAACATGACGCGCCGCAACGAGCGCGGGCCCGATTACGCAGAAGCCGTCGCGTGCCCGGAAGCGCACCGAAGGACGATACACGCTTGCATGCGGCACGCTCAAATCGGCGACCGGCGTGTAGCCCGCGATGTAGTCGAACGCACGGGTCACGCTCACCCGTGTTGCCGTGCGGCCGATCACGATACCGAGCGACGCGCCCACTTCGACACCCAGCGCGTCGTCCGGCACGACCACGCGAGCGCGGTGCCCGGCGAGCGCGTTGCGCGGCTTCAGATACAGGATCGGCGCTTTCGGCGGTGCCTGATAGGGCGCTGCGTTCACCGCATCGCCCAGCGCCGCCAATGCGGCGCGGTCGTTGAGCAGCGTGCCGTAGACCGCGCCCGCGATCGGCGCACGGCAAGCGACGCCCCGTGCAAGCAGCGCGGCAGCGGCGGGCGCGTCTACGTCGCGAGGCAGCGCGTCGCCTTCGGGATGAAGCAGATGATCGGCAAGTGCGAACATGATCTGGCTGTTTATCGAGGAAAACACTAACATGTTAGTAGTATTGCGCTTGATATGATCCACGGTCAATAGCCTGTCGGCTGATCGCGGGTTTTCCCTTAAGCTTCGACGGCTGCTTTTCCAACTCACCTTCCGCCATGTCTGCTTCTACCCGAGTTTTGCACCGCAACCTGCCGATGCTGCTGCTGCGCGCCAGAGAGAAAATGATGGAGCGTTTCCGTCCGCTGATCACCGCGCACGGACTGACCGAGCAGCAATGGCGCGTGATTCGCGCGCTCAACGAGCATGGTCCGATGGAGCCGCGTCACATCTCCGATATCTGCACGATTTCCAGCCCGAGCATGGCCGGCGTGCTCGCGCGGATGGAGAGCATGGAACTGGTGACGAAGGAGCGTTTTGCGGAAGACCAGCGCCGCGTGCTCGTGTCATTGACCGACACGAGCGTGGAATTGGTGCGCGTGATTTCGAAGGATCTCGAAGCGCACTACCGCGAACTGGAGCGCAAGGTGGGACCGGAGATCGTCGAGCGCGTGTATCGCGCGGTCGACGATCTGCTGGCGGGGCTGGAAGAGGAAGAAGAAGCGTGACGTCGCAATGAGCGGCTGGCTGTTCACCAGCCCTGAAAACGTCGCCACTCGACGCTCTCACCGTTCGCCGACACCGCGTGATATTCGGGAAACTGCGCGCCGGTTGCGCACGCATGATTCGGCAGGATGCGCAGCTTCATGCCGATCGGAAAGCGTTGCGCGATGTCCTGAAGCGGCGCGTTTTCGTCCGCTGATGCAAGAATGCCGTGTTCCTGATTCGCGCCGCTCACGACGAAGCCGGCAAGCGGCGTGCCATTCAACAGACACGGCTGCCCATAACCGAAATCGTGCGCTTGCTTCGACGTGCCGCGATCGCGGCTCATCGCCATCCAGCCCGCGTCGAGAATCGCCCAGCCCTTGTCCGGCTGATGGCCGATCACGGTGGTGAGCACGCTGAGCGCGATATCGTCGAGCGCACAGACGCCGACGTTGTGCATGACCAGATCGAACAACACGTAGACGCCCGCGCGAACTTCCGTCACGCCGTCGAGTTGTTCGGCGGCGAGCGCCGTAGGCGTCGAACCGACGCTGACGGCCACGCACGGAATGCCGGCGTCGCGTAGCCGTTGCGCGGCGCGCACGCAGCCGGCGCGTTCCTGCTCGGCGAGCGCGGCCAGTGCTTCCGGTGTGTGCAGTTCGTAACTGGAACCCGCATGAGTCATCACGCCGCCCACCTTGACGCCGTTCTCATGCAGAATCCGGCCGACTTCGAGCAGCGTGTGCTGTTCCGGCGTGATGCCGGAGCGGTGGCCGTCGGTGTCCACCTCGATCCAGACTTCGAAGCTGGCGTCGTGCTGGTCCGCAAATGCGGCGATCGCGGAAGCGGCGGTCGGGTTGTCCACCACCAGTTTCAGGTCGCAGCCCTGGCGCAGCAGCGCGAGCGCGCGCGGCAATTTGGACGGGACGATGCTGACGGCGTACAGAATGTCCGTCACGCCGGCCGCGAAAAAAGCCTCCGCCTCTTTCAACGTCGACACCGTGATGCCGCGCGCGCCTGCCGCGAGTTGGGCGCGGACCACGTCGATACATTTGGTGGTTTTCACATGCGGGCGGAACGCGACGCCGAGCGTGTTCATATGCCCCTGCATGCACGCGATGTTTTTCTGCATCCGCGCGATATCGATGAGCGCGGCGGGAGTATCGATGTGTTCGAGTTTCATGCTTTCACCGGGAAAGAGGCAGGCTTCGCGTCGAGCCGAAACGGCTGAGCCATGGGACGAGTGCGTCGAGCGTGGGCGCTTCGACTTCGGGCGCTTGCGCGCCCTCGACGAGCGGCAGTCCGATCCGATTGTGCCAGTAAGTGCGCAAGCCGACCGCAGCGGTGCCGAACATGTCGTAGCTGGAACCGGCCACGAACGCGGCTTCGTGCGCGGAGACGCCGAGTTGGTCCAGCGCGACGCGGTAGGGCAGCGGATCCGGCTTGTACATGCCCGCTTCTTCGGCGGTGATCACCGCGTCCCACTGGAGCGGAAAAATATTCGCCGCCTGCATGCCGAGACGCGCCGAGCAATTGGTGACGATGGCGAGCTTGCAGTGCGGCGCGAGTTCGCGCAGAACTTCGCGCGCGCCGCTCCACGGCGCGAGTTGCAGCCAGTCGGCTTCGAGTGCTAGCGCGGCGGAGGGCGGCAGCCCGACCTCGGTCGCGGCGTCGCGCACCAATTGTTCATACGGAACATAACGGCCGCAGCCGTAAGTGAGCCGCAGATACGCGGCGCGCCACGCGCGGCCTGCCGGTTCGGAGCCGGCAGCGCGGTTCCATGAAGTCCACGAGTCGAGCAGTGCGGTCAGCAGATCGAAGAGGACCGCTTGGGGATACGAGGCTGGGACGCTGGTGGATGTCATGATCTAACCCACAGTGGATGGTGACGAAATTATAGAGTTTCGTTCCTGCTGCGGAGTTAAGGCTGGTTGATTCAAAGATTCAGTTTGAGTGAATTATCTTCAGCGCGGGTTTTTGTCGCGCGCCGCGCGCCGCGTGTCGTGTGTCGCGTATCCGGTTCATCCGCGCCTTATTTCCTCCATGGTGGCGAAGGTTTGAATCGGCTCTGCAAATGTTGCATGAACTGCCGTGTGCGCGCGGGCAATCCCGTGCGACGTTGCGTGAGCGCGATCACGTCGGCGTCCGGCGTTTTCCAGCCAGGCAACAGGCGCACGAGGCGGCCTTTCGCGAGGTCGTCGGCGACGTCCCACTCGGAGCGCAGGATTACGCCGCGTCCTTCGCAGGCCCACTGGCGGATCACGTCGCCGTCGTTGCAACTCAGATGCGGCGCGACCCGCACGCCACGACGCGTGCGGCCTTTGCTGAACTGCCAGAGCGTGACGTCTTCATTGTTTTCGCGCAGCACGATGCACGGTAGCCGGCCCAGATCATCCGGCGTGTCGGGCGCGCCGACGCGTTTGATCAGCGAAGGCGCCGCGCACACGAAGCGCGCATTCGGCGCGATCGTGTAGCCGATCCGGTTCGATACCGGCAGCTCGCCGATATGCACGACGATATCGAAGCGGTCCATTGTCTCGGTCAACGGCTGGTCGGAGAGTGTGAGGGCTATGTCGACGTCGGGATTCTGCTGCTGGAACTCGGCGATCGCGGGCGCGAGATGGCGCCTGCCGAATCCGAGCGGCGCGTTGATCTTCAGCGTGCCCACGAGGCCGCCGCGGCGCACCTGCAAGTCGTCGAACAGCGAATCGAATTGGTCGATGAGTTCGGCGCCGCGCTCGCAGAGCAGCGTGCCTTCTTCGGTGAACTGCAGGCGGCGCGCAGTGCGGTTGAGCAGTTGCGCGCCCAGCTTTTTCTCGAGTTGCTGAAGCCGTTGCGTGACCGCCGACGGCGACAGGCCGAGCTTGCGCGCAGCGCCGATCAGGCTGCCGCACTCGCGGATGGTGAGCAGGAAGCGGATGTCGGCCGAGTCGTTCATGTCAGCAGTTTTTTAGGTCGGGGATCCGGCAGCTTAAAGTGTTTGGGTCGACGGTTCCAGTCGCGTGTGCTGGCGTGACCCGTGCGTTTTACGCGTCCGCGCAAGTCCGCATGAACTCGCTGTAACGCGGCCGACAGCCATACACGCTACAGTGTGCGTTTGCACGGCCGTCCGTGGCTCGTTTTGCGTTGCGCTGTGCACGGTGCAGTTTTCATCTGGAGAGAGTTCGAATGTCGTTGTCGGGTTCGTCGAGCGGTCAGTCGGTCGTTCAGTCAGGGGGCGCCTTGAAACAGGGCATATTTCTGCATACCGGCTGGCGCAGCGGCGGCACGTGGGTGTGGTCGCGTCTGCGCGCGCTCGATACCGTGACAGGCTTTTATGAACCGCTCAGCAACGTACTCGCCGAACTGAGTCTCGCCGATGTTTCCGCCTGCACGCCGACCCTGACGTCGGGGCATCCGCCGCTTGCCGCGCCGTATTTCGAAGAGTACCGGCCATTGTTGCGCGAAGGCACGCGCGGCGTTGCCGGGTACAGCAGGCGTTTCGGCACGGATCGGTTCGCAAAAGAACCGGATGCGGAATTCCCCGCATTGCAGGCCTATTTGCAGAGTCTGTGCGCTCATGCCGTCGACGCAGGCCGGGTGCCGGCGTTGAAGTTCTGCCGCTCGTCGGGGCGCCTTCCGTGGTTGAAGCACGCGTTCCCGCACATCATGCACGTGGGGGTGCTGCGTAACCCGGCGTCGCAGTTTGCGTCCGGTTGGCTGCTCAAGCAGCAGTGGAGCAATCCGTTTTTTGTGGCGGCGCCGTTTCGCGTGCTGGGTTTGAATCAATCCGAGCCACTCGTCACGCAGGTGATCGAAGCGTGCGGCGTGAGTTTGCCGCCGGTGCCTTCATCCGCGTCGCCGGCTTCGGACGACGCTTATGCGATGACCTGCGAGCACTACGCGCGCACGGCGGAGGGCAATAACGCGTATCGGGCCTTCGTCGCGTTGTGGACGCTAGGCGCGTTGCGCATGGCGGGCGATGTAGATCTGTTGATCGACATGGACCGGATCGGTCAGTCCCGCGAATACGCTGCCGGACTACGCGCTCAGTTCGAAGCGCAAAGCGGTGTGTCGCCGGATTTCGGCAGCGCGCGCGATCTGGTCGAGGAAACCAGGCGCAGCGCGCCGCGCATGACGGGTATCGACGGCCGCGCGATGCGCGCCGTGCATTCGGCGGCGCTGAAATTCATCAAGGCGCAGAGCGGTGTGAGCGCGCAATGGACGGAAACGGTCCGCGAAAAGGCGGTGCTCGCCAATGAGTTGACTGAGCATTGGCGCTGAGTGCGCTTGCAGTTTCGAGCCTGCGGGGTCTTTCGCGTCGGTCATAGTCCCGGCCCGCATCTGGTGCGTGGCGGTGTGTGTCGAGCGGGTCGGCATCATGCTGGCTCTGACGTGATAGCGGCGTGCTGAGACGCACAGGTGGCGGCGCTGCCTCACGCCGCCACGTCACGGCGCGCGGCGTCACTTCTTCGTAAGTCCCCCCACCAGACCGCCGACTGCCCCAGTCACCGGCGACAGTAAGCCGCCGACCGCACTGGTGCCGCCAGCCGTTGCCGAGATCGCCGCCGTGGCGCCATTGCCGGCGGCCACGTTCGAACCGGCGCTTGTCGCGCTTTTGCCCGGCGTCGCCGGTGCGGCGATGTTGCCGAGCGTGCCGGTAACCGTCGACACCAACCCGCCGAGCGGCGAAGACAACGCGTTGCCGCCGCCCGCCGTGCCGCTGCTCAAGGTGCCGCCGAGCGTGCTGGTCACGGCGGAGGCGAGCGTCGTGACAGGGTTCGCGGCGCCGCTGCCACCGCTGCCGCCCACGAGGCCCGCGACGTTCGACAACGGCGTCGCCAGACCGCCGCCGCCGGTCAGCAGGCCGCCGGTTGACGCCACTGTTTTACCGGTATCGGCCACGACGCTGCCGAGGCCGCTCGTGACCGGATTGCTGCCGTTCGCCGCGAGCGTGCCGCCGCCTTTTTCGAGTGTCCCGCCCACCGCAGCCAGTACGCCGTTGACGGGCGCGCCGACGCCCGTGCTGGTGCCGACAGTTTGCGTAGTCTGCACCAGCACGGATTCGATCGGTTCGATCGATGTGCTGGCTTTGCGCGTGATCTGCTGCACCGGTCCGCTCGACAAAGCGGCGGTCAGCGTGCCACTGCTGTTCGTCACGACGTTGCCGAGTTGGTCGACGGCGCCGCCCACCGGGACGGTGAATACCGCCAACGGCGCAAGCGCGCCGCTGCCGAGACTGCCGATGAGCGTGCCTGTGCCACTGACCGCGCGGCCGGCGTAACCCAGCGCACCGCCGACACTCGCCGCCGTGATGCCGACGCCGTCCGGGCCGCTGCCGAGTTGGCCGAGTCCGAGCGACACGCCGCTGCCGAGCGCGGCCACCGCGGCGCCCACGTTCTGGACGATGCCGGCCGCGGCCTGCGTCGTTTGCGGGCTGACGACGGGCAGGTTTTGCGAGCCGATTACGGTGCCGATGCCGGACACGGTGTTGCCCGTATCGGTGACGACGTTGCCGGACTGCGCGACGGTTTGGCTCAACGCATTGGGCGTGGTGGTGCCGCCATCCGCGATCCCGCCCGGCGACGAGCTGTCCGGCGAAGCGCCCGATCCGCCGGTGGCGGCGGTCGCGCCCGCAGCGCCGCCGTTCGACGTCAACGTGCCGCCGTCGCTACTGTTGCTGCCCGTGCTTCCCGTGCCGGAACTGAGCGCGCCGGATCCGCCACAGGCGCCAAGAGAAAGGACCGCGGCCGTCGTGGCCGCGATCAACGTGCTACGTAATGCAACTTCTTTGGTTCCAGTCTTCATGTCGGCCCTCAACTCTCGTGTGTCGTTATAAAAGCGCTGAATTTTTCAGCACCTGAGTTCGTCAACGGCAGGCGCGAGGAGAAATGCAGGCGGGTTTTCCCGCGTATTTTCGTGTTCGGAATTTATGACCGAACACTGTGCGTTGTTGGATGAAGAGGTGGCGATCATGGTTATTTGGCGGATTTTGTTCATTCACACGTATGAATAGTTTTGCTAACTATCTCGTGCCGGATCTCGGGATTTGGACACGTGTCGACCACCGTGCCCGACCTGAAGCCAATTGGCGCGTCGCGACGCCAAACGCCCCAGTACAGTTGCCACGCAAAAAACAGTACAGTGAGGCGCGGTTTTATTCTGCTGTATCGGGAATGTGCGCGGCAGCGTCGATACAGTTGGCGAATCTCGACGGAGCCTGCCGCCGAGCGGTCGCTGCGTGAGCGCTGCGGCTGCCTTTCCCGAATACGAGGTAACCAGATGAATGCAGTGAACGAACAAGCAAAGCTGACCGTCCAGCAATTGGGCCACTACATCGGCGGCGCGGCGGTGGCGGCACAGAGCGGCCGCTTCAAGGACGTATTCAATCCGGCCACCGGCAAGGTGAGCGGCTCGGTCGCACTCGCGTCGGTGGAGGAAGTGGACGCGGCGGTACAAGCTGCGAAAGGCGCTTTCCCGGCATGGAGCGAAACTGCGCCGATCAAGCGCGCCCGCATTCTGTTCAAGTTCAAGGAACTGCTCAACAAGCATCACGACGAACTGGCGCTGCTGATCACGCGCGAACACGGCAAGGTATTCACCGACGCGCAAGGTGAAGTAGTACGCGGTATCGAAGTCGTCGAGTTCGCGTGCGGCATTCCGAATCTGCTGAAAACCGATTTCACCGACCAGATCGGCGGCGGTATCGACAACTGGAATCTGCGCCAACCGCTCGGCGTGGTCGCGGGCATCACGCCGTTCAACTTCCCGGTGATGGTGCCGATGTGGATGTTCCCGGTGGCGCTCGCGTGCGGCAACACCTTCGTGCTGAAGCCTTCGGAGCGGGATCCGTCCGCGTCGCTGCGGCTTGCCGAATTGCTGAAGGAAGCGGGCCTGCCCGACGGCGTGTTCAACGTCGTGAACGGCGACAAGGTCGCGGTGGATGCGCTGATCGAACATCCGGATGTCGCGGCGCTGTCGTTCGTCGGCTCCACGCCGATTGCCGAATACATCTACACGGAAGCCTCGAAGCGCGGCAAGCGCGTGCAGGCGTTGGGCGGCGCGAAGAATCACCTGGTGGTGATGCCGGATGCCGATCTGGACCAGGCTGTCGACGCGCTGATCGGCGCCGCTTACGGTTCGGCCGGCGAGCGCTGCATGGCGATTTCGGTGGCCGTGGCGGTGGGCAACGTGGCCGACGAACTGATCGAGCGGCTGGTGCCGCGCGTGAAGTCGCTGATCATCAAGAACGGCGAGCATCTCGATGCCGAAATGGGACCGTTGGTTACCGCGGAACATAAGGCCAAGGTGACCGGTTATATCGATGCGGGCGTTGCGGAAGGCGCGAAGCTGATCGTCGACGGCCGCGCGCATCCGGTGGCGAGCGAAGACGGATTCTTCATCGGCGGTACGCTGTTCGATCAGGTCGTCACCGATATGAAAATCTACAAGGAAGAGATTTTCGGCCCGGTGCTGGCCGTGGTGCGCGTGCCCGATTTCGCGAGCGCGGTCGCGTTGATCAACGCGCACGAGTTCGGCAACGGCGTTTCGCTGTTCACATCGGACGGCGGCGTGGCACGCGCATTCGGCCGGCAGATTCAGGTGGGGATGGTCGGCATCAACGTGCCGATTCCGGTGCCGATGGCATGGCATTCGTTCGGCGGCTGGAAGCGCTCGCTGTTCGGCGATCATCATGCTTATGGCGAAGAGGGCGTGCGGTTCTATACGCGCTACAAGAGCATCATGCAGCGCTGGCCGGATAGCATCGCGAAGGGCGCCGAGTTTACGATGCCGGTGGCGAAGTAGGCAGAACGCCGCCAGCACTGAAAAGCGCTGACACGAAAGCCGCACCTGAGTGATTCAGGTGCGGCTTTTTTGCGTTAACGGCGACGTGTGAAGTCTGTTGTCGATTCAATATCTCATCGGATTTTAGGTTTGTTATTTTTAATTTAAATTGTTTAATTATCCTGAATATAGAGTAATTAGTCGATTGACTAGTGAGGGTTAAGAAGATCATAGTCGCCTCGAATGATCGACATTGATTAGATCAATAATCCTAAATAAAACGGAGACAAAAAGCATGGTCCATGCTTTTTCGAAAGGAGTGACAACGACAGTCGTTGTTATCTCTTTGCTGACCGCCTGCGGTGGTGGCGACGGCGGTGGCACCCCGGCGGCAGTTTCCGTGCCGCAATGCTCGGGAGCGAGCTGTGGTCCACACGGTGCTCCCGCGGCGAGCCCGCTCGGCGATCAGGCTGCGCTATGTCCGGCGGACGCGGAGATCGGAAAAAGCACGTACCTTGGTGGTGCGGGAAGCGGCGAGGTTGTGAGTGTCGGCATCGACGCGACCGCGATGACGTACAAGCTGACGTGGCTCGAATCGCCGGTGCCGCTCGTCACCGGCACTGTGACGCCGACGCGCGCCGGTACGACGATCACGGGTCAGGTCGCGCATCCGCCCACGGGTACACTCCCCACCGCCGAACAGACGCGTTGTGCTTTCGTGCTGTTGCCCGGCAGCGGCTCGAATGCGACAGCTAACGCGGCCTATTCGACGTCCGCGGATTTCAACCCGGCTAATCCGCCGATGATACTTGTCGGGTTTGGCGTTGCAGGCGGCGGTATTCCGGGCGCTACGGTGCAGTATGACGGCCGTTCGGTGTTGCGGGCTGTACAACAGAATCCCGGTGTCATGCAAATTCTGAGTGTCTTGCAGAACCTGGACGATCTGAAGAGCTTGAGCAACTTGCTTCAGAGGCTGATCTCGCCGCCGCCTGGCGATTTTATCGCCTCTATAGCGCAGGGCCTAGTTCTGGGAAGCAAACAAATCAGTCTCGCCCAATTGCAGCAGGTTCAGCAAGTCTTAACCGACCTGCAGACACCGGGTGTGCAGAAGCTAGTGGCTGGCCTCGCGGCCTTGAACCTCCCGGCGACCATGACGGAAGTGCCGATTCTGAATATCCCGCTTCAAGTCGGTTCAATAACAAACCGTCATATCGACTTCTATCCGTTCCTCGGTTTTTCGAACACAACGAACGATCTATCGAAGCTGCAGGGAACGTATAGCGGCTTGATGTACCACGTCGTTCCGTCCGGTGGCTACGCCGCGAATGGTGCAAGCACAAGCGAAACGTTCGACGCGGGCGGCTATTGCGTGGGGTCCAATCCGGCCAATTCCGGATACACACCTGGTCAATCAGGATGCCTGACGACAGGTTCTGCGTGGAAACCCAACGCAAGCGGCTATTTCGATAGCGCGATGGCGCCGCAGATCGGCACGCAATTCAGTTCGGTTCTGGATCCAGCCCTCGCGAGAGGCGCGAGCGATGCTCTGGGAAAGATCGGCCCGATGCTGAGCTTGGCAAGCTTTGGCGCTGCCTTTCTGGACCCGAATGTGCCCCCGATCATATCGAAATTGTCGGCCGGGCTCAGTGCGCTTACGCCGCTCCTTCAGGCAACATCAATCCCGAAAGCGGGCACGCTCGCATCCGCCCATATGGTTTTAGGGCAACTGAATGGCGCGACGATCCCGCTCATCGTGCGAACCGGTTTCGCGAATCCCGGCACCGCCGCATTGACCTACGCCGACGCACAGGTCGACGACGAGTCGGGCATAGCGGTACTCAGCGGGACGACCCCACTGCAGCCCGGTGGCATCGACGGCAACTATGCAGGTGCCGATTCGAATTTTAAATATACGGGCGCAATCATCCAGGGCACGAAGGGAACGTTCGTCAATCCGCCTACGCAGCAACCGGAAGACAGTCTGACGCTCGATTACAGCCAGACTATTCCCGGGTTGCTGAAAACCGCGACAAATAATGCGACGGCGGCTTCCGGATACCTGATTGCAATAGGCGGACTTTACGCGACCTTGATAACTGGTCCTGTAAACAATGGCCTGTCGGCATCCTCATCTGCACTCGGATCGATGTCGAACATTAATTCAGCGCCGGCGGCGCCGTACTTCGGGATAGGCGCTTTGGTTACGGCTCAGGCTGCCGGCGGCAAATAAAACATCGACGGTTAAATCGTCGTTACACGAAAACAGTCGAGGAGGAGCGCGTGAAAAGATATTGTCTCGTGACCATGTTGAGTAGTAGTCCTTTTATTGCAGCCTGCGGCGGCGCCGACAACAACCCGACACCGCTCGTCGAGCAAGCGCTCTGTCCATCGTCGCTCAACTACAGCAAACCATACCTTGGCGGAGGGGGCAACGGGGAACTGGTGAGCCTGCAACTCGACACGGCGAAGATGACCTGGCAGATCACCTACCTCGCGTCGCCGATTCCGGTTACGACGGGAACCGTCGCACCAACGCGCGCCGGTACGAGCCAAAGCGGCACACTGACGCGTGAAACGCTGTTGCCTACCGGGAAGCTCAACAACTGCGCGTATCGGCTGAACGGTGCGAGCCTCGACCCCGCGCGGCCGGCGCGAGTCTTTATCGGCGATGGTGTTGCGGGCGGCACGATTCCCGGTGCGAGAATTCAGTACGGAGGGTTGCTCGGTCAGGGCGCGGTGCCCGACACGACGTTTCCATATTATCCGTTCATCGGATTCACGACCCTCGAAACCAACATAGCGTCGCTCGCCGGCACATACAACCAGATCGGCTACGGCCAGGTGCCGTCGCAGAGCTTTGCGCCGACAACAATCGACGCGTCCGTCACGATTGCGGCGGACGGCACGTGGTCCCGCTGCGATACAACGGGCCTCTACGCGGGCACCTGTCGTCAGCCCGGCACTAACTTCGCGCAATCCGTGAACGGCAGCGGCGCATTCGAGACCGACCACTATCAAGGGCAGGTCAAGCCGACATTCGCGACCGTTGCTCAAGCGAAGGGCTACCTCATTGTCGGCAAGGTGCGCAATCAGCTCGTACCGATCATGGTCCGGACCGGCGTCGCGAATCCAACAGTGTCCCCGGATGCGAACGGCGTGCCACCGCTGATCGCCGACGACGAATCGGGCATTTCGATTTTGGCGCCTCGAATCGCAATGACATCCTCGTCGCAAAACGGCGAATACATCGGTGTCGACAGCCGATTCGACTACCAGACTATGGCGCTCGCCGGCACGCAGGCCACGCTGCTGGATCCGTTCAATCCGTCGCAGGCGTCGCTCGCGACCGCGTTGAATCTCGACTACACGCAGACCGTACCCGGCGTCGTCCTCAGTTCGCAGGTCGGCGCGAGCAGCAATGTCGCGACCGGCAAGCTGATTTTCACGGGTGGCGTGTTCGGCTTCCTCGACAACTCCATTGCAACGTCGCCGTATTTCACGATCGGCGCATTCGTGCAATAACCAGAGCGGACATCCTCACATGAAGAATATCCTGTGCGCGGCGGCGAGCGTCGCCGTGCTGGCACCGTTCGCCGCGCACGCGCAAAGCGCCGGCAGCAACGTGGTGACGCTCGGCTGGTTGCACGTAATGCCGCTGCAAAGCAGTTCGCCGCTCACCACCGACAGCGCGCCGGTGCCGATCAACGCACCTCTGCGATTGCCCTCGACCTTTACGTCGCCGGACACCGGTCTGCACACGAGCAACGCGGATACCGTGGGGCTGACCATCAGCCACTTCTTCACCGATCACTTTGCGGCGACGTCGGTGCTTGGTGTGCCACCGACGTTCGAGATCTCGGGCCTCGGCACGATCCGGCCGCCCGGTCCCGCAGGGGCGCTCGGCTCGCAGGATATCGGCTTGCCGGCAGTGAACCCGATCGTGAAGAGCGTTCGGCAGTGGAGCCCCGCGCTGATCTTCCAGTACTACTTCGGCGATGCGACCGCCTCGATCCGGCCATTCCTCGGAATCGGCGTGTCGTACAACTGGTTCAGCGACGTGCAGTTGCAACCGAACTTCGTGCAACAGACCCAGCAGAATCTCGGCGGCGTCATGGCAGCGAGTGCTGGAAAACCGGGTCCGACGCAGGTGTCCGCGAAGGCGTCATCGTCGTGGCAACCGGTGTTCAACGCGGGCCTCACGTACAACTTCACCCGACATTGGGGGATCGTCGCGTCGGTCACGTACATCCCGCTGAAGACGACCTCTACCCTGACGATCAAGGCAGCCGACGGCACCACATTGGCGCAGTCCAGCTCGCGGCTGAAGGCCGATCCGATCATCAGCTATTTCGGCGTTACCTATCGCTTCTAATTATTAGTTAGCTATACGGATGATCATGTTAAAAAAACTGCGAATCCTTTCGTGCGTTGTGAGCATATTGCTGACTGTGTTGCTGGCGGGTTGTGGCGGGAGCGATTCCGGATCGTCCGGTGTATCCAGCGGTGGGACTACATCCACGTCCCCAGCCTCGTCGCCTGGAACGCCTTCGCCGCGAGCGGTCATCAAGGTGTTATCGAATCGGGCTGATCTGGTCAGCGGCGGCGAGGCGCTGGTGGAAGTGGATGCACCCACAGGAGTCGACCCACGTACGCTGTATATATCGCTCAACGGAGTACAGGATGTGCGGCAAGCATTCTCGACGTCCGCAGACGGGAGATTCATGGGCCTCGTCAAGGGGATGACGGTCGGAGAAAATGCATTGACGGTCGAGGGACCCACGCTCACCCCTTCGACGATGACAATCGTCAATCATCCGGCTGGAGGGCCGATATTCGCTGGTCCGCAACTTCAACCTTGGATTTGTCAACCGGGAGCGGTCGACGCGCAGTGCAATCAGCCGCCAAGCTACAGTTGGGTTTATCTTTCGTCCGATCCCACGAAATCCGGCTTTCAGCCCTATAACCTGGCGGCGCCGCCAAAGGATGTCGCCACCACGACGACCGACCAGGGAGTCACTGTGCCGTTCATCGTGCGAATCGAAACAGGCTACCAGGACAGGAATCAATATCAGATCGCTGTCTTGTTTCAGCCCAATACGCCGTGGAGTGCGGTCAATCCGCAGGCGCAGTTCAACCGGAAGTTACTCATCGTTCACGGAGCGCTCTGCGGGATGGCGTTCAAGGCCAGCAATGCGCCGTCGGTCTTGCCGGGTGATCTTTCGACAGCGATCAGTCTGGTGGGTCTTATCGGTCTCAACGTGGGGCCGGGATCGCTTCAGGATCCTGCATATCTGGCATTGAAAACCGGCTACGCGGTCCTGTCGACTGCCCAGTCCAATAGCGGGATGGACTGCAATGTCGCCAATCAGGCGGAATCCCTGATGATGGCCAAGGAGCATCTGATCGATTATTACGGGACACTTCGCTACACCGTCGGGTATGGCTGTTCCGGTGGCTCGCTTGCAGAGCAATGGGTACAGAATGCTTACCCTGAAATTTATCAGGGGCTGGTGGTGACGTGTTCGTTTCCGGACGCGTGGAGCGTGTCGACGCAGGTCGCGGAATATAGCGTACTCAACAATTATTTCTCCAATAACGCTTCAGCGCCGTCGACGTGGTCGTTCAGTCAAAAATCGGCAGTGCTGGGCGGTTCGAACTGGAATCCGGATGATGCGTCGTCGCAATACGGCGGCGATACGTCGACGTTGGTCAATGCGATGCTTTATGAAGCGGTCTATTTTCCTTCGATCATTCCTTCGAATCCAACCTGTGCGGTTTCGCCGCAGTATGCGTTGTACAGTCCGTCGAATCCGTCGGGCGTGCGGTGCTCGGTTGCCGATCTGAGCATTAATTTGCTCGGCCCTCGGCCCAAAGCGAGCTGGATGCCGTCCGAGATTGCCGTGGGCCATGGATTTGCCGGCGCTCCGTTTGATAACGTCGGCGTGCAATATGGACTATGGGCTTTGCAGAACTCGTATATTACAAGCGACCAGTTTATCGACTTGAACGAGCATGTGGGCGGCGGCGACATCGACGGGAATATTTCGCAGAACCGGATCGTCGCAGATGCAACGACATTGTCGAACGCGTATCGTAGCGGCTCGATCAACGTGGCGAACAATCTCGGACAAACGCCAATAATAAATTGCGTGGGTCCCAACGGCACCAATGGTTCTTTGCCCGCCGGGATCAACGCCGTTCTAACAGATGCCGCGCCGCTGATTCAACAGTATGCTCCGGCTATGATCCCGGCTGGCCTGCTGTCGGGCCATATCACTGACATAGTGACGGAAGCCACTTCCCTGTTGAGTAGCGGTAGTTCTCCGCTGCAAGGAAACAATTTTGCCGGCCACGACGCGTATCGGGCATTCTCGATGCGGGGCCGGTTGGATAAGGCATTGGCCAATCACAATAACTATGCGATATGGAGTGGCCCGTCCCCGCTATTTGCAGACTCGGCATGTGTCGGCACCGCGTTTCAGGTGCTGGATAAATGGCTCGGCGCGGTCGAAAGCGACCAGACCACAAGCAGTGTTACTCAGAAAATAGCGGCACATAAACCCGCGAATGCTATCGACGGATGTTGGGACGGCCAAGGCAATCTGACGTCGGGAAAAGTGTGCGGCAGCGGCACCGTTCCCATTTTCCAGACGCCGAGAATGGTGGCCGGCGACGATATATCGACCTATAACAACAAGTGTCAATTGAAGCCGCTGAGTAGAGGCGACTACAAATCCGGCCAATTCACGGACGACCAATGGGCCCGATTGCAAAACGTATTTCCATCCGGTGTCTGTGATTTCAGCAAGCCGGGCGTCGGCCAAACCAATACTGTGCCGTGGATGACCTATCAAAAAGCGGACGGCTCGGTAATCTACGGTGGAACGCCTCTGCCGCCACCGCCCACCAACTCCGGCGGTGGGTGGGCGAGCCCGGCATTCAAGCCTTTCTCAATGTGAGCAGGTGTCGCAACGCGATGAGAATAGAGGGGCAAAGGATTCTGGCAATCGAGTCATGCGGCGGTTTTTTCGCATGCCTTCACTCCTCTTCGGCTTCGCTCAACACTGCGTTGCGCACCGCAGTGGCAGGCGTTACCTGAAGCGGCGCCAGATACGCTTCGTCCATGCTGTAGCGCACCCGGCGACCTTCGATATACACGCGCAACTGCCGGTATTTCACCAGATAGAGCAGGCCGACGAGCGCCGCGGCAAAACCCGACGCGGCGCCGACACCGAGCGCCCAGCGCGGGCCGAAGCGGTCGGCGACCCAACCGACCATCGGCGCGCCGAGCGGCGTGCCGCCCAGCGCGATCGCCAACTGGATCGCAATCACGCGGCCACGCATCACGGGTTCGGTAGAGAGTTGCACGAGGCTGTTGGTCGACGTATTGAAGGTTTGCACCGACACGCCGATCACGATGAGCGTGGCCGCAAACAACACGTAGTTCGGCATCAGCGCGCCGGTCGTGCAGCCCGCGCCGAACACGGCGGCAGCGACGAGCAGAAGCGTCATGCGCGGCTTCGAGCGTCGCGCGGCGAGCAGTGCGCCGGTGACGGAGCCGATCGCCATGATCGAACTCAGCAAGCCATACTGGCTCGCGCCGGCGTGAAATGCGGTGACCGACATCGTCGAGATGAAGATCGGGAAATTGAGGCCGAACGTGCCGATCAGAAACACCATCAGCATCGCGGCCATCAGATCGGGACGTTTAGCAACGTATTTGAAGCCTTCCACGAAGCTGCCGCGTGCGCGTATTGCGAGCGGCTTCATGCGCAGCTCGCCGACGCGCAACAGGCGCAACGAACCGAGCACGGCGACGAACGAAAGCGCGTTGATCAGGAACACCCAGCCGGTGCCTACCGACGCGATCAATACGCCCGCTACCGCCGGCCCGATCATTCGCGCCGCGTTGAACGAAGTGGAATTCAATGCGACCGCATTCGACAGATCCTCCTCGCCGACCAGATCGGAAACGAAGGTTTGCCGTGCGGGCGAATCGAATGCGGTCACGCAGCCGAGCAGCAGCGCGAACACGTACACCTGCCATAACTGCACGATCCCGGTGATCGTGAAAATGCCGAGACCTAACGCGAGCGAGCCCATTGCAGCTTGCGTGGCGAACAGCAGCTTGCGGCGATCGAAGTGATCGGCCGCGTAGCCGGTGAGCGGCAGCAACACCATCTGCGGGCCGAACTGCAGCGACATCACGATACCCACGGCGGTTGCATTGTGATGCGTGAGTTCCGTGAGCACGAGCCAATCCTGCGCCGTGCGCTGCATCCATGTGCCGACATTCGAGACGATCGCGCCGCTCGCCCACACACGATAGTTGTAGTTGCGCAGCGAGCGGAACGTGCCTGTCATCGGACTCTTTCCTTAACAACGATCGGGATTGCGCCGCAGTTCGGCCGTGCGCTCATGCGTGAGTGCGCCCGAGCAGGTCGAGTACGTCTTGCGTCGTGCCGGTTTCGCCGAGGCGCGGGAAGATGCGCGTAACGCTGTTGGTGTGTGCGTCCGCATGCAGGTCGGTCATCGCGTCGACAGCGAACGTGACGTTGAAGCCCAGTTCATGCGCAAAACGCGCGGTCGATTCGACGCCGATACTCGTCGCCACGCCGGCGAGCACGATTTGCGTGACGCCCTGTTTGCGCAGATACGCGTCGAGGTCGGTGTTCGTGAACGCGCCCCAGGTGCGCTTCGTTACCAGATGATCGGACGGTTGCTGTTTCAGTTCGGGCACCAGATCGGCGAAGCCGGCCGGGAAGTCGCCAGTGGGGCGAGCCTGGTCCGCGCGGCCCGGTGCGCCGCCGGTAACGTTGACGAGCACCACCGGCAAGCCGCGGCTGCGGAATGCGTCGAGCAACGACACGGAGCGCTTCACGACGTCGCTGGTCGGATGGGCGGTGGGCAGCGCGACGATGCCTTGCTGCAAATCGATAACGACGAGCGCGGTCTTTGCGTCGAGTGTAGTCAATGCCATGGTGTACTCCTGAGAGTTGACGAGTGTTACGAATCGATCAGGCGTTTGAGCAATTCGACGCCTGTCGCGAGTTGTTGCTGCTCGGCGGGCGAGAAGCGGGTTTGGATCGTGCGGAACAGCCAGTCTTCGCGCGCCGCTCGGCTGGCCTTGATTTTCTTGCGGAATGCGGGCGTAAGCGACAGCACCGTTTGGCGGCCGTCGTGAGGATCGGGTGCGCCGCTCACGAGGCCGGCGGCTTTCAGAACCGAAAGCGTTTCACCCATCGATTGCGGACGCATGCCGTGAGCACGCGCGAGCGCGCTGACCGTTGCGGGGCCTTCGCGTTCCAGCAACATGAGTACCTGTACCTGCGACGGCGTGAAGTCGCCGACATGGGCCTGCTCACGCAGACGGCGGCGCAGCTTGCCGACCACCACGCGAAGATCTTCCGCCGTGGCGTGCAAGGATTCGATTGGCGTCGAGGGATCGTTGGCGGGCATGCCGGTTAAATAGGAAGTTTACCTTTGTAGGTTACCTTCATACTTCGGCGGAGTCAAATCCGGGCGAAATCCCGAAACCGATGCGAGGGCCTGATCGACCGTCGTATAGGATAGGACGACGTTTCCAGCCGACGATTATTTCATTGGATATAGCGGGCCGATAATCGCACCCGCTTCGATCCACACGCGCCATTGAGAAATGAAATCAAAGTGGGTGTCGATCGCGAATGCGCTCTCCAATGCATCGTTCAGCTTTGCGCCTTCCTGCAAGCTCTGGAAAGCCGCCTGCGCTGCAGCGGACTGCATGCGTATTTCAGCGCGCCATTGCGGACGGACTATCAGTGCGTGAGTCGGTGATTCGAACGAGACCGGAAAGATGCCGCCGGGCTGGTGCGCCGCCCAGATATCGGCAATCGCGTAGCGCGAAGAGACGAGTTCGCACGCGGGATGCACGGCGAGTTTCGCGTCCAGTAGATCGTCGGGATGGATCGCGGCCCATTGTCGTGGGGTGAGTACTTGCGCGTCGGCGGCGAAATACGCGGCGTGCAACGACCATTCCAGACGCGCAAGATCCGCGAAGTAACGGAACCGGGCGTCCGGTTCATAGGCACCGATGAAAGCGGGCAGCGCTTCGCCGAAGCCGTTCAGATCACCGCTTTGCGAAGGATGCGCTCGCGCATAGGCAACAGACAGCGCGTCGAAATACTCGTCGCCCACTAGCGCGAGCAGAACGGGATAAGCACTGGCGAGCGCCTTGCGACGATGCGTGCGAACGCTGCTGCAATACAAACCGATGCGCTGGTGCTGCATGTCATGCGTGCCGCCGAGGCTGGAGTAGGGTGCGTGTGCATCCAATGCTTCGGCGAACTCGCGTTGCAGCGATTCAAGCGCCTGGGGCATGCCCGTTCTCCGGTTCACTCGATACAACGAACCGCGACGCCGCGCAAAGCAGGTTCTTCTGAATATCGCGGGCGTGCTGCGCCTCATCGAGCAGTACGCTCAGCGGCGGCAGATCGGTATCCCATTCGATCAGCGACGGCACATTGCCGAAGCGCCGCAGCGCGTATTCATAGAGCGCCCAGACGTCGCTCGCCACACGCGAGCCGTGATCGTCGATTACGGCGACATCCGTTGCACGGTGACCTGCCAGATGAATCTCGCCGACCGTGCCGACAGCCAACGCGTCCATTGCAGCAATCGCGTCTTCTCCGTGATTGCATTGGTTGACGTACAGATTGTTCACGTCTAATAGCACGCTGCAGCCGGTGCGCGACACCAGTTCCGCGAGAAACGCAGTCTCCTCGTACTGGTCGTCGCGAAAACGCAGGTACGTGGACACGTTTTCGAGCAGAACTGGCCTGCTCAGTGCTTCCTGCAGTTCGTCGACGCGCGAGCAAAGCAACGCAAGCGCCGCTTCGGTGAGCGGCATCGGCAAAAGATCGTTCAGATGACCCGCTGAAGTCGCGCCCCAGCACAGGTGCTCCGAAACGACCGTGGGCTCGATCCGCGCGATCAGGCGTTGCAGTTTGGCGACGTGGGCAGCGTCGAGCGGCGTGGCCGAACCCAGACCGAGGCCGACGCCGTGCACACTCACCGGCAGATCGCGACGCACGGTGTCGAGCACATGCAGGTCGAAACCGCCGTCGCCGAAATAATTTTCGCTATGTACTTCGACCCAGTCGATCTTCGGCACCGCGGCAAGAAAGTCGGGATAGTGCGCATGGCGCAGTCCGACGCCGATGCCTGGCGGCGCACAGGCTGGTGAGCGGAGCGGGTTCATCGCGAGGCGCGAGCTTACGATTGTTGCTCGTCGGTCTTGCCGCCGAGTTTTTCGCAAGTGCCCTTCGGTACGGTCTTGAAGTCGCCTTTGTCGTTGTCGACTTTTGCTTCGCCGGCGCAATCGTGCACGCCGGTCTTGCTGGCGCAGTCGTTCTGACCGGCTTTCGCGATCCCGTAACACTGAACTTTTTCCACGGCTTGCGCTGTGTTGACGCTCGCGGCGACGAGGCCCGCGAGCGCGGCGGCGATCAGTGCGGGGCGTCCTGGTTTCGAGTTCATCGTGCTTCTCCTGATTGAGCGGCGTCGGATGGCCGCGAGTTTTGTGTGTGCAAGGCCTTCATCATATTCTCTCCGGTTGTAAGGGCAGAAACAGGCGTCAGGCGCTTCCGTGAGCGACGCGCGCGAAGATCATGCGGTCGGCGATCCATACCGCGAGCAACGTGGCGCCCATCAACGGGAATACGATGCCGAGCAGGACAAGACCGGTTTTCCAGCCGCGCATGGGCGGCGCCGCGCGTTCGCGCGACGGCGCGCCGAGCGAGCGTTGCGGCCGCCGCTTCCACCACATCACGCAACCCGTGATCGCCATGCCCGCGAGGCCGAGCGAGATCGCCGCACAGAGAATCTGATTGACGAGGCCGAAATAGCGGCCCATGTGCAGGGCCGTTCCGTACGACACGGCTTTCGACACCGCGCCGTAGTCGCCGTAGCGAATGTCTTTCAATACCGTGCCGCTGTATTGGTCGATATACATCGTGCGTTCGGCTTTGGGGTCGGCGGGAAAGTACGACACGGTGTAGACGCCGGTCGCGGAATTCGGCAATACGAGGTCGTAACCGCTCGTCACGCCGAGCGAAGCGACCAGCGCGACGATACGGCCGAGCGGCCACGCCTGCGGCCGGTCTGCTTGCGTTTGCACTTGCGTGGAGGAAGGCACAGGCACTTTGCCGACCGCCCACGGTGTGAGCGGCAAAGGCAGATCGTCCATGACCATGCCGGGCATCGAGTCCATTTTCGCTTCGTGTTCCGCATGTTCGCCATGCGTAGCTTGCGTGGTTTGCACGGTTTGTGTCTGCGTAGTCGCATCCGCACGCGTTTTTTGTGCCGCGACAGCGCCGGGCAGCACGGAGCGCAGCGGCAAACCACCCCATGATCCAGGCGGCGCGCCGAGATTCGCAGCAGTGGCGAGTGCCTTGAACTGTTGACCCCATGAGCCGGTCCATGGCAGGCCGCTCAGCACGAACGCGATCGCACCGAGCGCGAGCCAGATCCCCATCACCGCATGAAGGTTCTTCCACAACGGACGTCCTTTGAGCGTGAAGCGCGGCAGCAGCGCCGCGCGCACCGTGGTTTTTTCGCGCGGCCACCACAGTGCGATCCCGGTGCCGATCATCACCAGCGTCCAGCACGCGGCCAGTTCCATCAGCAATTCGCCGGGCTTGCCGAGCAGCAGTTTGCGATGCAGCATCCGGTCGACTTGCATGAAGCGGTGTTCGACGCTCAGTGTGCCGAGTACTTCGCCGTTGTATGGATTCAGATAAACGCTTTGCTTTTCGCCGTCGGCGAGACGGAACACGAACTCGGCGCTACGGTCCGGCGCGCTCGCTATTGCGGCCGTGGCCGCACGCGCGTCAGGCGGCATGGCCGCGCGTGCTCGCGCCAGCAGCGCGTCTTCAGACAGACGGGGCACGGCTTGTGGCGCGACGATCAGGCGATGCGGATACAGCAACGGTTCGATCTGCGGCTGGAAGCAATAGAGCGTGCCGGTAATCGCGAGCACGACGAGAAACGGCATCACAAAGAGGCCTGCATAGAAGTGCCAGCGCCAGAGCGTCCGATAGCCGGCGTTCGCCGTACCCGCCGTCGAGGTCGCGTGTTGAGCGGTGGTGGTGGACATTCAATCCTCCTGAGTAATTTGGGTCGGATGGTTGGCGTGGCGCTTCACATGCGCAGCTTGCCTTCGACGTAAAACGTGCGGCCCGGATACGGGTGATAAACGAAGTAGCGTGCGTCGAACAGATTGTCGACACCGATGCCGATTTCGCTCAGCCGGGTCGGTTTGAAAGTAAACTTCGCATCCGCCACCGTGTATGAACTGGTGCCGCCGAATACGTTCGGGTTCGTGTCGGTATTGGTCAGCGTGTTGTATTGGCGTCCCGAATAGCGCGCGGCGAGCGTGAGTGCCGAGCGCTCGTCGATATGCCACGTCGCGGCAAGATCGGCGCGCCACAAGGGAATCCGGTAAAAGTATTTGCCGACCGTCGCCGGATTCTGTGCATTGGCGATGATCTTCGACTGCGTGTACGCGAGGCTCGCCAGCAGATCCAGGCCGCGCATGAACACGTCCTGTCCCGAGTAGCTCGCCTCGGCGCCGCGTGAGCGCACCTTGCCGATGTTCTGGAAGTTCGTCACATTGGGAATCACGGTCGTATCGGTCTGGCTGAAGATCGTGTTCTTCACATCGTCCTGGAACAACGAGAAACGGAACAGGCCGTTCCAGTGCGCCCATTCGGCAGTCAACTCTTTCGAGAGATCGTCTTCGGGCTTCAGGTTCGGATTGTTGTTCACGATCGACGAGCCGTTGATCTGCCCTTGAAACAGTTCGCTGACGGTCGGGAAGCGATAGGCGCGACCGATCGAAGCGCGCAGGCTCAGATCGTCGGTCACGTCGAACGACAACGACGCTTTCGGCGAAAAGTGCTGCTGGCTCACATCGCTGTACGACAGCGTTGCACCCGCCAGCGATTGCGAGCCGCCGTACGCTTGCCAATCTTCATAGCGCACGCCGTACACCAGCTTCCAGCGCGGCAGGAAGCGCCAGGCGTCCTGCGCGTACAGCGCCTGGGTTTGCGTCTTGCCGGCGAATGCGTTGGCGAACGAGGCCGCTGGGCCGTCGCGCCAGTTCAGCGTGTTGTAGGTTTCGTTATCGAGGAAGTAGTTGTCGTAGTGATAGCCGAAGCTCAGCGCGTGATTCGCGAGCCCTGCCGCAGACGTGG
Organism: Paraburkholderia xenovorans; assembly: GCF_046030735.1. Classification (GTDB taxonomy): domain Bacteria; phylum Pseudomonadota; class Gammaproteobacteria; order Burkholderiales; family Burkholderiaceae; genus Paraburkholderia; species Paraburkholderia xenovorans_A. The sequence goes on along the minus strand of NZ_JAQQBV010000041.1, from coordinate 19,408 downwards.
CAGGCGTGTAGCTGCCGCGCAGATCGAGGGTCTTCCAGCCGGTGCCGTCGCCGAACAGCACGGTGCCGGGACCGTTGCCCGGCGCGCCGGAACTCGCGGTGCGCGCCACGCTGTTGCTGACGTCGTAGTACGAAGCGATCGCCTCGCCGTTCCACCCGGTCGCGTTGCGCGTTTTGAGCGATACGCCATAGAGCCAGTTTTCGCTGTAGCCGAAACTCGGCGCCAGAGCGGCGGCGGGAATCGTGTACTCGTAGCCGTCGATCGATACCTTGCCGCTGTATACGGGATTGCCGTTCGCGTCGCGCAGGAAACTCGACGTCTGACTGTTGTAGGTCTGATGCCAATAACCGAGCGTGAAGCCGGCCTGCAATGTCGGTGTGAAGTCGTACTGCGTCTTCAGCTTGAACTGGTCCTGCACCGTGTGTTCGATGCCTTCGCCGTTGACGCCGAGCACCACGGTTGGCGCGTTGGTCTGGTTGTTATAGAAATACCCGCCCGTGACCGGCGTGTCGCCTGCTTTCGCCGGTGTGCCGGACTTCGCCAGCGTGGCGAACTGCAATGGCTGGCCGGTGTTCTCGAGATGATTGACGCCTAGCAGATAAGAGAACTTGCCGACCTTGTCGCCGATCGACGCGCTCGCTTCGCTGCCGTTGAAGTTCTGGTTCACGCCGAACAGACTGAAGTGCTGCGTGAACGCCTTGACGTCGGCATCGGCCTCGAATTGCTTCGGCATGCGTGTGCTGATCAGTACGGTCGCACCGAGCGAATTGCCAGGATATAACGCGGAGAACGGACCATAGATCACGTCGACCTGCTGGATCTCGTCGGGAAATACCATCGACCAGCGCGGCGGAAACGAGAAGCTGCTGCCGAGCAGATTGCTGAGCAGTAAGCCGTCCGCATAAACAAGACCGCGCGCGCTTTGCGCATTACTGGTGCCGCGCACGGCGATCGTCGAATTCAGGTCGCCGATAAAACGCTTGCGCACCGCGAGGTTCGGCAGGTACTTCAGCACGTCCTCGGTATTGACCACATTCCAGTTGTCGAACTGGTCGCGCGTGACGGTTTCCACCGAAGCCGGCAGGTTTGGATCGAGCGCGCGCGGCGCCGCGGTGGCTTGCGCGGTGACGTTGAGTGCGGGAAGGGCGGCGTCGGCCGGCGCGCTTTGCGCGTAAGCCGACGCGGGCACAAAAGTAGACACAACAGTAGGAACAAGCGCGGCCGGCACCAGCGCCGGAATGAATGCGCGAACGCGCGACAAGGCGATCCCGCCGGACGTGACGCGACCGGCTTCACGCCGCACACGGCGGGGCAGCCTTCGCAGAGCGAAGTTGAACATGAGTGTTTCCTTGATGCATTGAACGGACGACCGCGCGCGCCCTCAACGGGTGCGACGAAATGCGCGATCAGGAACGACAGCGATCAGGAAACGGCAGGCGGGTCTCTGGGGCGTCCGGAAGGGAACGCGCCGAGCGGTGTGAAGCGGGTGGAAAGGGTGGGCGGCGCGACACCGGCCATGGCGAGCGTGGCCGGCGGTTCGGCAGCCGCGATGCTGGGCATCGCGACATGATGCTCGAGCAGGTGGCAATAGCCGCAGGCGCCGAACGCATCGTCATGAGTCAGATGAACCGGCGCGGGGGCCGATCCGGCATGGCTCGCCGCGGGCGTTTGCAACGCCGAACAGAGAATGGCGATGGGCTCGTGCGCGCGGTTCGACACCAGCAACTGACTCACGACCGGCGCGAACACGACGAGCCACATGGCGACGAGGCCAAGCCATGCGGTCATGCGGTTGCGGGCGCGTAGAGTCATGATGTCGAAAGAAAGGACGCGGCGATTCTAGCATCCCCGCGCCGCTTTTTTCTGCACGAAGTTAAGGATCAGCGCGCGCGCAGCCGCCGGTTGACGAAGCGCCACAGCGCGCTTACCACCAGTGAGCCGACCCCGAGTCCGACGCCGAGCAGTACGATCGAACTCATATGGTCGCGTACTAAAGGCACATTGCCGAACAGATAGCCGGCGGCCACCAGCGAGACGATCCACAACGCCGCGCCTGCACTGACGAACGACACGAAACGCGCGAACGTCATGCGCGAAACGCCTGCGACGAACGGCGCGAAGGTTCGCACCACGGCAATGAACGGCGACAGTAGAAAGGTCAGACCGCCGCGCGCCTCGTAAAACGCGTGCGCACGGCGCAGGGCGTTCTTGTCGAGCCAGCGGTAGTCGGCGGTATAGACTTTTTCGCCGATCGCGCGGCCGATCGCATAGTCGACGATGCTGCCCGCGACAGTAGCCGCGAACAACACCGGTATCACGAGCCAGACGTTGAGCGCGCCGGTTGCAGCGAGCCCGCCGCAAATGAAAATCAGCGGATCACCCGGCAAAAAGAATAGCGGCAGAAAACCGATTTCGACGAACACCACGAGAAACAACATCGCGTAGACGGCGGCGCCGTATTGCAGGATCAAGCTGCTCAGGTGCTGGTCGAAATGCAGGGCGACCTGCAGTACATGCATCAGATCCATTTCGGGTCGCAGGGGATTGGGATGTTCAGCAGTTTAGTCTCGCGGCGCGGCGAGCACTTGTTTATTTCGCTGCAGTAATGTCAATATCGGAGCTTTGTTTTCACTTTTTGCCGCAGCGCCCGCTCCTATGCAAGCCGCCCCTGTCTTCACATTCCGTTTTGCCGCGCCGCAAGATGCGCAGACGATCCGCTCGATCGAGTTCGAAGCCGGCCAGCGTTTTGCTGACGTCGGCATGACGGGCATTGCTGACGGACCGCCGATGGCGCTCGAACTCGTCGAGCGCAAGATCGCGGCGCGGGAGATTATCGTCGCTGTGGCCGACGGCCTGACATGCGTCGGCTTCGCGATGTTCGAGCCGCAACCCACGCGCTTTTATGTGCAGGAACTCGACGTGCTGACGACGCATGCAGGTCAGCGCATCGGCGCGGCGCTGATCGAGCAGGTGGCGCGGCTTGCTCGCGCGCAACAGATCACGCAGCTCACGTTGTCGACGTATCGCGCGGTGCCCTGGAATGCGCCGTATTATCGGCGGCTCGGTTTTCGCGAGATCGCTGAAGCAGAACTCGACGCGGCGCTGATCGCACGGCGCGACGCGCATATGGCTCGCGGTCTGGACGAATCGAAGCGCGTGTTCATGCGGCGCGATCTTGCCTGAGTACACGCAAGCAGCGATAAACGTCGGATGAAAAAAACAGCGGCCGTGAGCGGATTTCAGTCCGCTCACGGCCGCCGGGTTTCTCTCAGGTTGACGGTACTGCGACTTCTAACGCTTACTCCACCGTTTCCAGCGCCGGGTAATCGACGTAGCCGGTTTCGCCGCGTGCGTAGAACGTTGCCGGATTCGGTTCGTTCAACGATGCACCGGTCGCGAAGCGGCGTACCAGGTCCGGATTGGCGATGAACAGTTTGCCCCAGGCTACCGCGTCCGCTTCACCCGAATCGAGTACCTGCTGCGCTGTTTCCTTGGTGAACTTCTCGTTAGCGATATAGACGCCGCCGAATTCCTTCTTCAGTTGCGGGCCGAGCCGGTCTTCGCCGAGCGATTCGCGCGCCGCGATAAACGCGATCTTGCGCTTGCCGAGCTCACGCGCCACATAGCCGAAGGTCGCGGCCGGGCTGGAGTCGCCCATGTCGTGCGCGTCGCGGCGCGGCGCCAGATGGACGCCGACGCGGCCTGCGCCCCACACGGCGATGCACGCGTCGGTGACTTCGAGCAGCAGGCGGGCGCGATTTTCGATCGAGCCGCCGTATGCGTCGGTGCGTTGATTGGTGCTGTCCTGCAGGAACTGGTCGAGCAGATAGCCATTCGCGCCGTGCACTTCCACGCCGTCGAAACCGGCTGCTTTCGCGTTTTCGGCACCCTTGCGATACGCGTCGACCACACCGGCGATCTCATCGAGTGCCAGCGCGCGCGGCGTAGGGTACGGACGCTCCGGACGCACGAGACTCACATGGCCTTGCGCGGCGATCGCGCTCGGCGCGACCGGCAGTTCGCCGTTCAGGAACACTGGGTCGGAAATGCGGCCCACGTGCCACAGTTGCAGCACGATCTTGCCGCCGGCTTCGTGTACGGCGTTCGTGACGAGCTTCCAGCCTTCCACCTGTTCCTGCGACCAGATGCCCGGCGTCTCGGCATAGCCGATGCCTTGCGGCGTGACCGACGTGGCCTCGCTGATGATCAGGCCGGCCGTCGCGCGTTCGGCGTAGTACTTTGCCATCAATGCGTTGGGCACGCGGATTTCTTCAGCGCGTTGACGCGTCAGCGGCGCCATGATGATGCGGTTCGCAAGCGTGATATCGCCAATTTGCAGCGGGTCAAAAAGAGTCGGCATAAGTGTTCACCTTGGTTGACGGGCATGACGCCCGGGCCATAAAGACAGTGTCGGGAAAAAGCGCGGCGATGCGATAACGCTTAGAGTTCCGTATTCATGTGTTCGAGGAACGCCTGAATGACGGGCTCGTTGCGTTTGAAAAACACCCATTGCCCAACCCGCTTCGACGTGACGAGACCGGCGCGTTGTAACGCGGCCAGATGCGCCGACACGGTGGACTGCGACAGGCCGCAGCGCGCGTCGATCTTGCCCGCGCACACGCCGTGATCCAGCGGCAGTTCCTGATCGGCAAAATGCGTGCAGGGCTCCCGCAGCCAGCCGAGAATCTCGCGGCGCACGGGGTTGGCCAACGCTTTGTGGATCGCGTCGATATCGATCGTCATGGGTTCGGTTCTGGGTGGTCGACAACATCGCAAATGGTCGCGCTGGTTCGGCGCGACTAGCTGCATCGCTACAAGACGAATCATATATCGTATTTTGACGATATTCGTGAAGGCACTATCGGCAATGGGGTTGATCGGCGCTCGGCGCATGAGAACGCCTACAACTCAAATGAGTGCAGCGATACGCTCTCCGACGCTCGCCGGAGCGCTTATTGATACATTGTGGCTTTGGTTGCGACTGGGAGAAGTCAATGTCAGCTCTGGTTGTAGACAGCACAGTCGAGTTTCCGAACGCTGACAAACAGCTTTCTCCCGAGGATTTGGCAAATAGGCTCTGCCGTGGGCTTGTTACGCGCCAGCACTGGGACGGTGTCGAGGTCCAACTCTACCGCCGGCCAACAGGAGAGATCGAGGTCGAGCTACCGCCGCTGCGCGATCACATGCTCGTCGTCCATCTCGAAGGGGAGACACTAGTCGAGGAAAGAGGTCTTGACGGCGATCCGCTGCGACGCTGGACGCATCAGGGGCAAATAAGCATGACGCCCGCAGGTCAACCGGTATCGCGTCTGCTGAAAGGTCGGTCCAATGTCATTCTGATTCACATCGCGCCCGATAAGGTGAGAGCAGTCGCAAAGAGCGTATATGCAGACGATGCAAATCATGTTGCGCTCGTTCCACGCCTCGCGGTCCCTGATGAAAACGTCGAGCAGTTGGGTCGGCTGCTTCTGAGCGAGGCCGAGACCCGCGACCCAGGGGCCGCTTTCGTAGCGAATATGCTGGCTTCTTCGTTGGCCGTGCATCTTTTGCGCTATCACTCGACGCAGGCGTCCGGCGGGGCCCAGCGATTGGCTTCGCCACCCGGGGGGCGTTTTCGCCAGATCATCGAGCATATGCAAGCCCATCTCGAAGACACGCTGCCGCTCACGGTTCTTGCAGACATGAGTGGTTTAAGCCTTGCCCAGTTTGCCCGGGCATTTCGGGCCGCCACCGGCAAACCCCCGCATCGCTATTTGACGTGGTTGAGAGTGGCGAGAGCAAGCGAACTGCTCGAGCGTACTGACCGGTCTGTGATTGAGATTGGATTCCAGTGCGGCTTTGAACAGGCCAGCCACTTCGCGACCGCATTTCGACGCGCGACCGGGATGAGCCCTCGCGAGTGGCGCATTAGCCACCGTTCCTGACGTTTCTCCGTAGCGCAGTTCTCTGGGCTCGCTCTGCGCGAATATCGAAACTCCCGCGCTATTTTCGAAAGATTTCAGCTCGCTGCTAGCCGATACTTGTTTCACCAGAGCACGGCTCTATGCCATTAAATCGAAATAAAAACGGAGCGCGACATGAAAGAGAGGTTCGAGAAGATCGACACAAAAAATGAATTTGGTATGCGAATCATTTGGGACGCCGCGATCGAGATGGATGACGGCATTATTCTCCGCGCGGATGTATTCCTGCCTGAGAAGGAAGGAAAGTATCCGGTCATCATGACATTTGGCCCCTACGCCAAGGGACTCGCGTTTCAGGACGGCTATAAGGTCGGGTGGGAACGAATGGTCGCCGCTTACCCGGAAATTCTGCAGGGGTCGACGAATAAACTGCAAAACTGGGAAACGGTTGACCCTGAAAAATGGGTTCCAGACGGCTACGTCTGTGTCCGGGTCGATAGCCGCGGTAGCGGACGTAGCCCCGGAAAGATCGATTTATTGTCGCCACGAGAGATAAAGGACTTCTACGATTCCATCGAATGGGCGGGGACGCAAGCGTGGTCGAGCGGCAAGGTCGGCATCAACGGAATTTCCTACTATGCGATCAACCAGTGGCTCGTCGCTTCGTTGCAGCCGCCGCATCTCACAGCGTGCTGTGTATGGGAAGGTGCGGCCGATTGGTATCGGGACTGGGCCCGGCATGGCGGTATCCTGAGTCAATTCGACGATCCCTGGTTTGACGGCCAGATCGCGTCAGTGCAATACGGTGTCGGTGAAAGTGGCGGCAGAAGTCGGGTCACGGGCGAACTGGTTGCGGGGCCGGAGGTTTTGCCGCCGAAGGTTTTGGCGGAGAATCGCGTCGCCCCTTATCGGGAAGAACTGAAACGGCCGTTCGATGGCCCGTATTATCGCGAACGCTCGCCCGACTATTCCAGAGTCACGGTTCCACTGCTGTCCGCAGCCAATTGGGGTGGTATGGGCTGTCATCCGCGCGGCAACTTTGAGGGCTATCTCGCCGCGGCGTCAACTCAAAAATGGCTCGAAGTACACGGCGACACGCACTTCGCGCCGTTCTATCGTGACGAGGGGGTGACGCTGCAGAAGCGTTTCTTCGGGCATTTCCTGAAGGGTGAAAATACCGGGTGGGACAAGCAGCCTTCAGTACAACTCGCCGTTCGCCGGCCCGGCGAGAATTTCACCATCCGTGGCGAACAGGAGTGGCCTTTGGCTCGCACACAATGGACACGCTACTACCTGGACCCGGACGAGCGCCGCCTCGATAACCAGCCGAAGCACGCAGACGCGCTCGAATACGACGCGATGGGCGATGGAGTCACCTTTTTCCTGCCGGCATCGAAGAAGGAAGTTGAAATCACAGGACCCGTTGCTGCGCGACTGTATATTTCTTCGGATACAACGGACGCTGACCTGTTCCTTGCGCTGCAATTGTTCGACCCGGATGGGGACGAGGTTCTGTTCATCGGGACCAACGATCCGCGCGTACCGATCGGACTCGGCTGGCTGCGTGCGTCGCAGCGAAAGCTCGACCCGAAGCTGAGCCTGCCGTATCGCCCGTACCATACACACGACGAAGCATGGCCGCTGGTACCCGGTGATCCAGTTGAGCTCCTCATCGAGATTCTGCCTACCTGTATCGTGATTCCACCTGGCTACCGACTGGCGCTCAACGTCCGCGGCAAGGACTACGAGAATGGCTTTCCGGACGCTCGACAACCAGGCGAACTGTACACAATGAAAGGAGTGGGGCCTTTTACCCACGCCGACCCCGCCGACCGTCCGCTTTCGAAATTTGGAGGTAAAAATCGGCTGCATTTCGAAGCGGGTAAAGAGCCGTATCTTTTGCTGCCAATCATCCCGTGATCCCGTAGAGGCGACCTCGCGAGGCCGCCTCACACCGGGCTGAATCTGATCCGTACGCCGGCGTTCGGCGGCCGCTTTCTTTGCGATCCCTCTACCGTCTATCCCCGCAACGGCCTCAACCCCGCGCGAACATCTTCAGCGAACAAACGCGGCTGTTCCCACGCCGCAAAATGTCCGCCCTTATCGAGCCGGTTGTAATAGATGAGGTTGTGATACGCGCGCTCCGTCCAGCTACGCGGCGCCTGATAGTTCTCGCGAGGAAACACGCTCACGGCAGCGGGCACGGAGACGTCGGCGGCCGCGATGAAGTTGAAGTGAGATTCCCAATAGAAGCGCGCCGCTGAAACGCCCGTGTTGGTCAGCCAGTAGAGCGTGATGTCGTCGAGCACATCGTCACGTGTCAGCTCGCCCGCGGATTCGCCTTCGACCGCGCGGCCGAATACGGCCGAGGTCAATGCCGCGGCCGGTTGAACATAGCCGTCGCCGTGATCGAGCAGCCAGCTTGCGAGAGCAACTGGCGAGTCCGCCAGTCCGTAAAGCGTTTGCGGACGCGTGCCCATCTCCAATGCGTATGCGCGCCGTTTTTTGGCCGCGCTGGCGAGCTGCTCATACGCGTGTTTCTCGTCGTCCGAAAGGCCGGCTGGCGACGGATCGCCGGCCGCAATCGCACGGGCGATGTCGGGCGCAAGCGTAGCGGGGAAATTAACGTGAATGCCAAGCAATTCCGGCGGTGCCTGCTTGCCCATCACGTTCGCGACGACCCCGCCGAGATCGCCGCCTTGTGCCGCGAATCGCGCGTATCCGAGGCGCTTCATCAGCACGACCCACGCACGCGCGGTGCGCTCCGGGCCCCAACCGGTCGTAGTGGGTTTGCCGGAAAAGCCGTAGCCGGGTAGTGACGGAATCACCAGATGGAATGCGTCAGACGCGCTCGCACCGTAGGCTGTCGGGTTGGTCAGCGGATCGATGATCTTGAACTGCTCGATGATCGAGCCGGGCCAACCGTGCGTGACGATCAGCGGCATCGCGTTTTCATGTTTCGAGCGAACGTGGATGAAATGAATGTCCAGCCCGTCGATTTCGGTCACGAACTGCGGCAACGCATTCAGTTTTGCTTCGCACTTGCGCCAGTCGTAATCGGTTGCCCAATGGTGTGCGAGTTCCTGAATCATGGCGAGCGGCACGCCTTGCGAGCTGTCGGTGACGGTTTCGCGTTCCGGCCATCGCGTCGCGTTGATGCGCCGTTTCAGATCGATCAGTTGTGACTGTGGTACATGCACGCGAAGCGGACGGATCGCGGTGGTGTCGCCGCTTGTGGATGGAGCGACTTCGGTAATCGATTGACTGGTTTCTGCAAAAGCGAGCTGACTCAATGTGCCCGCGGCAACGCTAGCCGCCATGACATTGACGAAACGACGGCGGGACGGCGATATGGGGTGAGTATCGTGCGACACAACATCTCCGATCGATGATGAAACGAGGTGCCAATCAATGGCGGTATTCGACGCAACGCGTCGAAGTGAATGACGTGGCGCTGTTGGACGCAGAGCGAGCGCGTCCAATAGCGTGCAGATAGTCAACTGCCGCGATACAACTGCGTGAGATAGGAGAGCTGGCCGCTCTGCTGGGCTTGCAGCAGTTCCTGGCGGACTTGCGCGCGTGTTTTTTGCGTGGCGGCGGGGGCTTGTGCGTCCGATTTCTGCACCTGAACCGAACCCGGTTGAGCACCGTTGGCAGGCGCGTCGGCGGCGTGAGCGAAACCGAATGCAGTGAATGCGGCAAAGGCCAGAACGACCATCGAGGTTTTCATGTGTTTCTCCGTGAACTCGTGAATTGCAAGGAAGGCGCCGGGATATCCCGAAGCACGATCAGCAATCCATGAGGCTCAACGGTCTTGCTTGCATCTGGCATCCGGCGTTGATGCATTGGAACGCGCGGGCGTATCTGGTTTGTGTCGGCGAACCGGGGCAATTGCAATGTTCTGTGTCGTCTCGATACGCAGATACATTGCGATACAAATCACGGGGTATGAGGATGCCGATTGCCGCTGCGGTAACTATTTTTGATGGGCGCAGGCGCCCGCGCGTGGGCGGGCTATAGGCGGGAGGGCGCGCGCTGTCGGCACTGCCGCGACGTGTGATTATTTGGCGCCGGAAGGATTCGGCGGCGGTAACGCCGGATCGAGTTTGGCCGATTCCCTGACCAGTTGGTCGGTCATTGCGGCCGCCACTGTGTTGGTGCCGCGACGTTGCTGGTCGGTATGCACGAACGGCTCGGGCGGCGGCAATGCCGGATCGAGTTTCGACGATTCCTTGACGAGTTGGTCCGTTGCCGACGACGAGACCGATGCGGGATCATGACGGTGCAGGTTGTCGCGGCTGCTTGCGAACTGGGGCCGCGCCGCCGATGGAGTATCGCTGTTGGGGCTTGCCGCCGCGACCGACACGGGCTGCGGTGCAGGCTTTGGCACCGGTAGTGTTTTCTGGCGCGGAGCCTGCGCTGCGCTTTGCGTTATCGGCTGAACAGGGGGCTCGATGTGTCCCTCCACTGACCGGCTTGGCACGGCGGCGGGGTTGTTTGAGCTCGAGATGTCTTGCCGCGATGCGTTAGCGTTGTTTCCGACGCTCACCTGGGTAGCGCCAGACTGAGTATTCGCCGCTGCCGCTGCCGCCGCACCCGGTTCATTCGTCTGCGGATCGCTCTTTGGGGACAGTAAATAGGCGGTGAACGCAACCTCTGCGAGCACGAGACCTACTACCAATGCTTTTCCAGATTTCCTCATAATCAGCAACCGGGCACTCTAACGACGCGATCGGCCGATGATAACCAACTGCGTGGCGGCAGTTTGTAACGAGAGGTTGCGGAAGTAACTGAATGATTGAGGGGGACGTATCACGCTAAATGAAAAATCGAACAGAATTGTTTGGTAGTCCAAATATGATGTTTATCGTAGGCGAGACTGGCGACGAAGCGATTTTCTGTAGTTCTATCGCGAAGAGTGTCTTCTCCTTAACAGCGTGAGAGTTAGACCTTGCGCGCCACCCATGCTGCGCAGCGCTCGAGATTGTCTGGGCAGCTAAAGGGCAAACGGAGTGCTTGCTGCTCTAAGTACAAGATAAGTACAAGATAAGTACAAGAGGGCCAGCCCACCCCACACCGTCTCCCCCGTCTTATCCACAGAAATTGTTCACATCCTTGTGGACAACTCCTGGGCAATCGCGCCAACTGCTTGATCGCAGAGCGATTTGTCCGTCGGGGCAGCAAACACGCTAAAGCACGCTCAAGCAAGCCCGGCCACCCTCAAGCCTCTTATTCCACCGGCGAAGCCAGCAGCGACACCGGTACGCCATGGCAACTCACACTGGCCACGATCGCCGCCCCAAATCGCGCGCCAACGTTCGAATGCGCGTCAAGCAGCGTCTCCCGGCGGTCGATTCGCAGAATGTTCAGCGGCCACGACGGTCGGAACAGACGTTCATGCGCGAGCGCGCCGATCCACAGCGGCGTCGTGGAGATCCCGTTGTCCACTGCATAACCGCTCGGCCAGAAGCGCAGCACGTCGCGTTCATCGCGGCTGCCGCCAGGACGCATGAAAACCGCCGACGACGGCACACCGTTATTCAGCTTCGGCAGAACCGGCAGCGACACCGCGGCGACGTTCGGCGACGCAAGCGACAGCAGACTGTGCGCGGACAGGTCCGTGCCTTCCACCCAACCCTGCGCACGCAGTTGTCCTTTGATCGAATCGAGATTCGACATCCACTGCAGCGTAAGCGGCTCCTTGCGATCGCCGCCCATGTCCGAGCGATAACAGGGCAGGCTCTTCCACAGCGAGCCTGTCCATTGCGACTGCGTGACCAGCATCGGCGGCGGACGGCTCGCATGTTGCGTCGGCGCGGCGGGCGCGCGCATGTCGAGTTGCACGCCCACGGCGACCAGCATCACCACGAGGATCACGAGCGGCATGAAACTGCGCGTCGGCGGGGGTTCCGGATGCCGCAATATCGCGACGAGCGAGACGACGGCCACCCATACATAAGCCAGCGCGGCGCCGCCGATCGCGTCCGACACCCAGTATCTGCCGAAATAAAGTCCTGCCAGCGCGACCACGACCACGACGACCGTGCTCACCGCCGACACGAACACACCCTCCAGCGTGCCGACCCGCCGCGCCAGCAGAAACGCGAGAAAGCCGTACACGATCACAGTAGCGGCGACGTGATTGCTTGGAAACACATATGCGCCGGACAGCAAATCGTCGGGCGGCGCGCGGTGCATCGCGAACTGCAGCGCGAAGATCAGCAATTGCGAAAACACGACCGCCGCGAGCCAGTAGCCGATGGTGCGCCAGCGACGCTCCCACAGCATCCACACGACGACGGTGATCACCAGCGCGCCCAGCGTGGGAACGCTGCCTAGTGTCGCGAGATTGGCGAGCACTTCGTCTCCCCACGGCGTGCGTATCGATTGCAGGAACTGGTAGACGGACAGATCGACGCGCGTGAGCGGATCGCCGCTGACGACCCCCTTGAGCACGCCGAAAAACAGCGCACCGGACACCAGCACGAGTATCGACGTGACCACGACGCTGCTCGCATCCGGTTGCTCGGGGTCGAGCATTCTGCGCGCGAAACGACCGAACGGACCGGGATGGCGGCATGCCCAACCGCCCAGATGCAGACCGGCCGCGTTCGACCACGCATGGGCATGCGAAAGCAGAAAGCCCGCAGCCCGAAAACTCAGCCAGACGATGCCCACCAGCAACGCGATGACGACGACGAGCCGGAACGACACCGCGCCCGCCAGCAGCACCGATGCCCCGAACACGACGCCCGGCAGGATATGCGCGGGCGCCCACAGCAGGGCCGACAGTACGTTCATTGCATAGAAGCGCACTGGGGGCATGCCGAGCATGCCCGCGACGACCGGCACGATCGCGCGCAACGGTCCGATGAAGCGGGCGAACACGACGCTTTTCGAGCCATGTTTCTGGAAATAGCGATGCCCGGCGTCGAGCACTTGCGGATGCTTGCAGAACGGCCAGAGTTGCACGATCCGATCCTTGTAGCGTCCGCCGAGCCAGAAACTCATCCCGTCCCCGGCGATGGCGCCCGCGATTGCCCACACGAATACCCAGCCGAGGCTCAGTGAGCCGGTGCCCGCCAGCGCACCGGCCAGGAACATCGCGGTGCTGCCCGGAATGAATGTGCCGATGACGGCGATCGCTTCGAGAAACGCAGCAAGGAAAACGACCGTGAGCATCCATGCCGGATGACCGGCAAGCTGATGCAAAAGGTGAAGGTAGGCATGCTCCATCGCGTGCGATCGGCCATTCTGGTGTATCGACCGATCATAACGCGGGCGGCAGTTCCGGCTCTACAGCCGCGCACCCTCGGCGGCAGTTTGCGATTGACGACCCGACTCGCGGGTTCAGATTTCGTCGGCGAATTCGTCGAGAAAGCGCTGCAGACGGGCGTGTCGAATCCCCGCCAGACGCGCGCCGGTCGCGGTCTGGAAGCCGGACGACAGCTTCAATAACTTCGTATGAAAGTGATCGAGCGTGTAGCGCGAGTCGTCGAGCGGACGTTGCGCCGCGTGCGGATCGGCCGGGTCGTAGAGCGCGCGACCCATCCGGCCGGCCACGTAGAAGCAACGCGCGACGCCCAGCATGCCGATCGCGTCGAGCCTGTCGGCGTCCTGCAACGTTCTGGCTTCCAGTGTGTGCGGCGTGACGTTCGCGGAGAAACTGTGCGCTTCGATCGCGTGGGCCGCTACGTCGATCTTCGCGTCCGGCCAGCCGAGCGCGTTCAACACGCGTGCCGCCTTTTCCGCCGACAGGCGCGACGCTTGCGCGCGCAACGGGGAGCTTTTCTCTACGGCGACGCAGTCGTGCAGCAGCGTCGCTGCGAACAGCACCTGGGCATCGCCGCCTTCCTCCGCGTGGATCGTCGCGGCGTTCTTCCACACGCGTTGCAGATGCGAGGTGTCGTGCGAGCCGTCGCCGTTGTCGTCGTAAGCGTGGGGCAGCAGGGTGTCGGCCAGTTCGTGAAAGGGGGCGAAAGCGATGGTTGTCATGAGTAGCGCAAGTGAGAAGCACGAATGAAAAACAGCCGCCGATTATCGCCGATCGTCCATCAAACCCCGATTGTTTGCGACGAACGAAGCTTGCCGATTACCGTCTTACTCTATGAGGGGCTAGCGAAAGCGTTGATCGAATGCGGAAATTCCGCGCTGTGAAGGAGTGGCTATGAAGATCGTTGCGAGCGGTGTAGTGATATCGGCGGTGCTGGTGGGCTTGGCGGGAACGGCGTTTGCGCAGTCGACGAATTCAAGCGGCAGTGTGAATGGCGGGCAGGGCGGTGCGCAGACCAACTCGGCGGGCGTCGTCGGCGGAACGGGTACAGGTGCGGGCACTGGCACAGGGGTCACACCTAACAGCAACGGAATAGGCATGACCGGGAACGTGCATGTGGGACCGGCACTGAACACGATGCGAGCGAACGGCACGAGCCTGAATCAGAGCCCGAATCCTCGTGCGCCGAACGTGGCGGGAAGGCCCGCGCCGTCACGTTGAGTGGCGTGTCGCGCGCTAGTTAGCCAGTCAGGAAAAAATCGCCTCGATATCCGGCGACGCTTCCTTCACCACCTCGAAGTTGAGCGGCGCCTCGATATGCGGCAGATGTTCGAGCATGCAGGCGGCCGCGCGCGCCATCGTCGTACTACGCGTTGTCGCCGATGCGGTGGAGCGCGGACAATTTCTACCTTGTGAGCGGCCGGTGGCCATGCATCGTTCGTGGCATGGGCGTAAGTCTCATGCCAAGCTTTTCCGTGGCTGGAGGCGTTGGCGCTGTAGCCGGCTACTGAATCGTGTGCTGGCAACGAAAAGACGCGAGGCCGGCGAGACCTCGCGCCCTGTGCTTCGACTGTTTGAATGCCGGCGAACTCCGTGTCGAGGCTCGAACGGCTTTTCAACTGCCGAAGTACAGCGAGCAGAAGCTCATCGGGCCGACGCAACTGCTGGAATCGATCGAACCGGGTGACGGAACGCGCTGGCCGGCCGCGCTCGAACCGGACATGCCGCTTCCCACGCCAGTGTCGCTTTGTTGCTTTGCTTGAGCGGCTTGCTGCGCGAAGATCGGATTGATCTCGGGATACGACGAGTCGGTCACGAAACGCGAGCCGTTGTTTTCCGCCTGAATCAGTTCCTGACGGACTTCGGCGCGGGTCTTTCCCTGTGCGGAGGCATTGGTCATCGCGCCGGCGGAAGCGAGGAGGACCAGGGAGAGGGCGATGGCGAGTCTGGATTTCATGATGGATTCCTAAGTAATAGAAAATTTACTGCATCTGTCTGGATGGATGAGACACACACGTCAACGTGGTGTCGCCCGGAATGGTGACGTGGCCTGCTTGCCGGCAGAGCAGCGCCTGAGCGCCTGGCTTGTCGGGAACGATCACGTCGCCTGAGTTGCTGTCTACATGACGGTTAACAAAGCGAGGTCGTCGCTTATTCCCATCTTTTTTCAGTTTTTTGAGCGGGTATCGGGGAGGGCGCGCGTGCTATGGAGACTGCGCGCATTGCTGGGAGCGGCGAGACCCCGCGTGACGGGGCACGGAGGCGGACAGGCATGGCTGTCGCGCCCAACCAGGCATGGCTGGCATTGTCTGACGCAGACTACAGCTTGGCGCCAGGAGGCGGATCATCCATCGTTCACATTTAGAATGTGGCCCTAAACAGCGCATTCGGTCAACTCGACAGCACGGAGAGGGGCATGGCATACGGTGAACACAACTACGCAGTATCGGTGCAATGGACGGGCAATCGGGGCAGCGGCACGTCCGGTTACCGTGAATACGGGCGCGATCACGTGATCAGCGCGGGAACGAAGCCGGCGATAGCGGGGTCGTCGGACGCGGCATTTCTCGGCGACGCCAGCCGCTGGAATCCGGAAGACCTGCTGGTCGCTTCGGCGTCCGCGTGCCACAAGCTCTGGTATTTGCACCTGTGCGCCGACGCAGGCGTCGTGGTGCTCGAGTATCTCGACAACGCCGAGGGCACGATGCTCGACAGCAAAGAGCAGGGCCGTTTTTCGCAAATCGTGCTGCGACCGCACGTAGTGATTCTGGCCGGCGGCAATGTTGAGTTGGCCGAGCATCTGCATCACACCGCGCATGAGAAGTGCTACATCGCGAACTCGGTCAATTTCCCGATTCTTTGCGAACCGGTTATCACGACAAAAGCGTAGTGACGCGCGCAAAAAACCAGCTTGAACCAGCCCGCCGTCTCCGCTCGAAATGAGCTGTCTACGGCGGGCCAACCGGGCTTAATGCAGCAACGTCATCTGCACGACCTTTACGATGACGAGGCAAACGGCCACGATCAGATAGCCGCGCAGCACACCCATCCACACGCGTTTGGACAACGTCAACTGAGGCGCCGGCAGATCTTCCAGCGGCGGCATGCGCCACGTATCACGTGCTTCTTTCGCGATCGTGCGCTCGTGATTCGCATTGGCCGCCGGCGCGCTACGCAGCTTGCGCACGATCACCGTTGCGGCATAACCCACCACGGCCATCAGCGTCCCGCCCACGAGCACTTCGACGATCGCTTCGCCGGTAATGTCCGGGTACAGCACGGATGCGGTGAGAATGATCGAGAGCATGACGAGCACCCACACGACTGCGCCGGTAAAGAAGTTAAGCGCTTTCGAATTGATCCACGGACCGAGCACGGCGCGGTCGTTGCACAACAACAGCAGGAAAACGGTTGCGCTCGGCAGCAGGATGCCCGCGAGGGTTTGCACGGCTTCGGTCAACAGGCCGAGCGGGCTGCCGGGAATCAGCACGAGTGCTGCGGCCGCGGCGATAATGCCGAAGTAGACGAGATAGAAACCCTTTGCGTCGGTCACACCGCGATGCAGCGAGTGACGGATTTTGAAAACGTCGCCGATCGCGTAAGCCGTGGACAGCGAGACCGCCGCCGCGCCGATGATGCACGCATCGAGCAGCGCCACGGCGAACAGTACGGCGGGGGTACGTCCCGCGTATTTCTCGAGGCCGGCGATCACGCCGCCCGCATCCGTGAAATTGCCGAACTCCGGTTTGCCCGCATAGAGCGCGGCGCAGAACGAGATCATCGCGACTGCGCCGATCATCACGAACATGATACCGATCCACAGGTCCGCTTTTTCGTACTTCATGAAGCGCGGCGTAATGCGTTTGTCGACGATATAGCTTTGCTGGAAGAACAATTGCCACGGCGCGACCGTCGTGCCGACGATGCCGATCACGAGCAGCATCACGTCGCTCAGTTTCGAATTCGCGGGCCAGTTGGGGATCATGAAGTCCCGCGCCATCTGGCTGACCGGCGGATGAATCGACACCAGCACCGGCACCAGCAGCAGGCTCAGCAGACACAAGCCGACCGCGAAGCGCTCGAAGCGCCGGAAGTTGCCGGTGCTGACGGCCGCCATCGTGACGGCCGCCGCGATGCAGACGCCGGCCACTTTCGGAATGCCGAAGAAGTCGAGCACAAAGGTAATGCCGATGAACTCGGTGACGATCGTGAGCGCGTTCAGAATGAACAGATCGACGACGCTGAAGGCGCCCCAGAACTTGCCGAAGCGCTCGAAGATCAGCCGTGCATGACCGACGCCGGTGACCGCGCCGAGTCGCAACACCATCTCCTGATTGACGAACAGCACCGGCACGAGCAACAGCATCGTCCAGAGCAGGGTCGTGCCGTAGTTTTGTCCGGCCTGGGTGTAGGTGCCGAATGCGCCGGCATCGTTATCGCCGACCATCACGATGAGACCCGGACCGAGGATCGCGAGCAGTGTGCGAAAACGCGCCCACCATGTGCTGCGCGGCGCGACGTCGTGACGCTCGATCGTGCCGAGTGCACCTTTGATGTCGCCGAGGTGCGCTTCGTCGAGAACAGCGCTGCGTGGTGGTGAGACATTGATTGGAGTGGACATTTTCTACCGCCTGCGGTGTGTGGTTGGAGTGAAGCGGCACGCCTTTAGCGATGCCGGCGCGAGCGTCGGCGAGCGAGGTCCGCGCGGGCGGATCGCAAAGGTGTGCGGCAACAGGAATTGGGTTACGAGATCAGCGCTTTGAAGCGGTGCCAGCACACGGCGAGCCAGTGCGGCTTGATGCTGTGCAGTGCGAGCGCTGCGTCGCTGTGGATGTGCGTAGGTTGAATCGTCGGTACGAGGATAGCGAGGTACATGGTATTGCTCCGGTGGTCGGCTTGACGTGGATCACGGAAAGCCAGCGGACACGGAGCGCGGCCGCACTATGCGCGCGGCGGCGAGGGTCTACTCGCTTTCCTCAGCAAAAACAGAAGATGGGCATATGGGATAACTGTCACTGTCCGGCATGGCGGCTCCTTATCGGCGTTGAGTACACACGTGTTGATCCACGCGCCGCGCCGGCATTCGAACGGATCGAACCGGCGTGCGCGAACACTGCCGCGAGTGGAAGCTCGCGACACGATGCCACCCGGACACACGCGCGCATACAACGATGCGGCGGTGGCCGAATGGCGTTAATCAGGGTGCACGGAGAGAGTTGCTACGGCGCGCACCGTCTGCCTGCTGGCGAGACGGCGGCTAAAAGAAGAAAGCGCGGGCGTCGGGCCGGTCAGGCAGTGAAGCTATTCGAAGATCGACTACTGCTGGTGTCCAAGGCATTGGCCCCGTTTGTGAAGACGGGCGAATTTTAGGCACCGCCGCAAGCAGAAGTCAACATACTTCGTTAAACGAAGCAAATAATGTTTTCTCTCGTGATCGGCAGCGCACGCTGGCGTGAGCAATATGAACTTTGCCTTTCAGTTTCGTTAGAAAGGAAAGGCGTGTGAAGGATGGAGACCGGCACGCGCGAACCTGCGCGCGCGCGAGTAAGAACCTGCGCGTGCGCGATTAAATACGCCGATATACGAGCGGCGTGAAGGGCCTCACGCAAATTCGTAGTGCGATATCTTCGATGCTTTTTTTGCTTGCGATTTTCGACGCGAGCCGAATACAATCCGCCCGTCTCATCGAAAGGAGTCCCTCGTGGACACATGCTCTAGTAGTGGAAGTCCGATGCCGGCATGCGCCGGCGCAGTATCCGCGAGTTAGCAGCAGGATCTTCCTCCGCCGCTAACTCGCTCCGTTCGGGTTAGCGCGCTTCTTTTGCAGCCGGGTTGCGCCGGTTCGCCAGCAGCACGCTCCCTTTGTCTGACTTTGTCTGATCGCTATCGCAAGTTTGTTTGCGAGGCCCGATCACGTCTTCGTACATCGACCGGTTTGCCGGGTTCGATGGGGGTGAGCTTATGTCCGTGAAATTGTTGTCGTATCGTCCGTTGGCGCGCTGTGGCCGCGTCGGTTCAGTGGGTCTTTCGTTGTTGTTGTCGTGTGGGATTGTGCCGTCGGTGTTCGCGCAGGCGGCGCCAGCCGATCCGGTGCCCGCCGCGCCGGCGGGCTGGTGGGATCGTTCGACGTTGTTCGGCGATATGGGTGGGTTGCGTCCGTGGCTCGGCAACTACGGGGTGAGCGTGAGTCTGCAGGAAACCAGCGAGTATCTCGGCAACCTGTCGGGCGGAA
>NZ_JAQQBV010000040.1:0-69896 GCF_046030735.1 Paraburkholderia xenovorans | reverse complement strand
CGCTGAACGCAGCCGTTGAAGCAGCGAGAGCCGGCGAGCAAGGGCGTGGGTTTGCGGTGGTTGCAGGAGAAGTTCGTGCGCTCGCTCAGCGTAGCGCGACGGCGGCGAAGGAAATCAAGGACCTGATTAGCGATTCGGTGGCGCGCGTGTCGGAAGGCGCTGCGCAAGTCGCCAATGCACGACACACGATGGATGAAGTGGTGCGCTCGGTCAAACAGGTAACGGACATCATCGGGGAGATTTCGTCCGCTTCGTCCGAACAGAGCACTGGAATCGAGCAGGTCAACCTGGCGGTCGGCCAGATGGATGAGGTGACGCAGCAAAATGCAGCCCTCGTGGAGCAGGCGTCGGCTGCGGCGCAAGCGATGGCCGAACAGGTAACCAGTCTGCGCGATGCCATCGCGATATTCAACGTCGGTAAGTACGAGGCGTACTCGTAAATATCGTCTGCCGACGCGCGATCTGTCATAGGTCGGAAGCGGTCAGCGTGTCGGCGGCGTCCTGTTCGGCACAGACCCGCAAGCGCTCAAGTGCAACTGTTACTGCGGCCCGATTGAGTTTGTCCGGGCGTCAGTACATCGACGCTGCGTCGATCCCGGCAAGGTGCATTGGAAGAATCCCTTCACGGAGTCTGTATCCCCCGCGCGTTGACCTTGATCCGATACAGCGAACTGGACGCCGCGATATACATCTCATCGCGATGCTCACCGCCAAAAGTCAGATTCGCGACCTTCTCCGGCACGGGAATCAACGCGAGCTTCGTTCCGTCCGGATGAAACACCTGGATGCCGATCGCACTGCTGGTGAACACCCAGCCCCGGCTATCCAGACGAAAACCGTCCGAGAGTCCTTCGCCTTCGGCAATCGTCGCGAATATGCGCGGATTGGTCAGTGCGCGTCCGTCCACGACATCGAACACGCGTATGTTGTGAAACCCCTTGTCGCCGTACGGAACCTGCGACGTATCCGATACGTAGAGCTGCGACTCGTCGGGTGAGAACGCCAGCCCGTTCGGGCAAATCAGCAGATCCGTCATCACGTTCAACGTGCCGTCGCGCGGATCGAAGCGGAACACGTAGCAACCCCGCAATTCCTGCTCCGCCTGGTGGCCCTCGTCGTTGGAAAGAATTCCGTACGGCGGATCGCTAAACCAGATTGTTCCGTCGCGCTTGACCACCACGTCGTTCGGCGAATTCAGGCGGCGGCCGTGATAACGGTCGACCACGATCTCGTCGACCGACTCGCTCAAATTGCGTCCGAAGCGGGTGCGAACCAGCGCGCGCTGGCCGTGCGAACAATGCAGCAGGCTACCGTCAGCCTCGCGATAATGTCCGTTCGTATATTCGATCTGATCGCGCCACACGCTCGTCCCCTCTTCGGAATGCCAGCGCATCATCCGGTTGTTCGGTATGTCGCTCCAAAGCACCGAGCGGTCCTCATGCATCCAGACCGCGCCTTCCGACCAGATGCAGCCGCCCGCCAGGTGCTCCAGCGTCGCGCCGGGAGCCAGCAGATCGGATGCCCGTTCGTCGTACACCTCTATGACATTCTGTTCCATTTCGATTTCCTAACGAGTTTTTCTGCCTTCGGTGAGTGCGACCACGATCACAATGATGATGCCGGTCAGCACCGTACGCAGACCGGCACTCGCACCCGCGGAGTTCAATAGCGCGACCAGCAGGAACATGAACAGCGCTGCACCCCAGATCCCACCCAGTGAAGCCCTTCCTCCGGCCACCGAGGTGCCGCCGATCACCACAACCGCCACGGTCAACAACAGATATTCGTTGCCCTGATCCAGCGAATTGCCGCCTGCGAACGTCGCGATAAGGCATCCGGTCAGGCCGGCCAACGCGCCGCAGATCACATAGGTCAGCAATACGTGGAAGTCCGTTTTTACGCCCGCGAGGCGCGCGGCGTTGCGGTTCTGGCCGAGTGCGCTCAGCGCGCGGCCATAGAGGGTGCGCGTGAGAAGCAGCCATACCAGCAGCGTCAGCACGATGGCGAAGATCGAGAACACCGGCAAACAGGCGAACCGCGCGACCATCATATGGGCCAGCAAAGACGGCGGAGGCGTACGCATGCCGCGGCCGTACGCGATCGCGCAAGACAGCACGATCAGCGAACTCGACAACGTCGCGATGATCGGCGGAATTCTCATGAAACGGATCAGCAGGAAATTGACCACGCCGACGATCGCGCCCGACAGCAGCGCAACCGCAATGCCCAGCAAGATCAGTCCGTTCGAGCCGTTCATCACGCTCATCGACAACGCACCGGAAAGCGCAATGACCGAAGGAATGGACAGATCGATATTGCCGGGTCCGCTTGTGATGACCAGCATCTGCCCCAGCGAAACCAGCACGGTGAACGTCGAAAAGCTCAGTGCTGTCGTCAGCAGCGGCCCAAGGTTGGGACCGCCCTTACCCGCGTTGAACAACGCGGTTGCGATCAACACGAGCACAGTCGCGATCCACGCGCTGAGCCAATAGCTATTGCGCAGGTTGCCCCGCATCACACGATAGACGGTATTCATGCGAGCTTTCCCGACGGGTAGATCACGGTCCGCAAGCTGAGCGCCACGATCAGGATGATGCCCTGCAATGCCACTTGCCAGTCCGACGACACTTCGTAGAAGTTCAGGAACGACGTCGCGAGCGTCATGGTCAATGCGCCGAACACGCTGCCCAGTGCGAACACCTTGCCGCCGACGAATTCGCCGCCGCCGAGTATCACGCTGGCGATGGAAATCAGTGTGAAGCTCGACGCCTGGTTCGCATCGGCGGACGTGGTTTGGCCCAGCATCAGCAGGCCCGCGACGATCCCGAACACTCCCGCGAGCGCATAGACGCCGGTACGGATAGCGAGAGCCGAGTGGCCGCTTCTCTGGATCACCTTCGGATTGCCGCCGAGACCGCGCACGATGGTTCCGAACACGGTGACGTTGAAAATGACATAGCCGATCAGCGCACCGAGCAACGCAATCAGCACCGGCAGCGGAATCAACGGCGTGCGCCACGACATCAGATCGACCAGAAACTGAGGCGCCTCGCCGCCGGGGCTCGGCACGAGCAGCAACGCGCAACCGAGCCAGACGAAGGACATGCCGAGCATCACGACGATCGACGAGAGCCGTCGCAATTCGATCAGCGCGCCGCACAACGCGTAGACGCCGATCGCCAGCAGATACAACAGAATCGCGAGCCATGGCGAGTGGGGCAGCACGATCGCGCCGATCGCCGCGCTCAACGAAACGAACGGACCGATCGACAGGTCCAGATCGCCGATGGAGACGAACATCATCTGCGCGAGCGTCGCAAAAACGATCGGAATCGCCGAACCCAGCAACAAGGTCAGCCCCGTATAGGAGAGCGACATCGGCTGGTTCTTGACAATCAGTGCCAGCAGAACCACGAAAGTCACCGCGGACAGCAGGCGGGAGGCAACGGAACGGAAGCGCTTCATGCTGCCGCCTTGAAGGAAAGACGCAACACCTCGGCTTCGCTCAGTTCGGCGGCGGACAGCTCGCCGACTATTTCGCCCTCGTTCATCACATAGATGCGATCGCAGTGATACAGCTCTTCGAACTCGGTCGTGTACCAGAGGAAGGTTCGTCCTTCGTCGGCCTGCGCGCGGATGATGCGATACACCTCGTGTTTGGTGCCGATATCCACACCACGCATCGGATCGTCCATCAGGATCACCGACGCATGCATGCCCAGCGCCCTCGCGAACAGGATTTTCTGCTGGTTGCCGCCGGAGAGGGAATCGATTGGAAGATCCGTGTCCGGCGTTTTCACTTTCAAGGTTTTCACCCAATGCATGACGAGACGATCTTCTTCAGCAAACGAAATCAGTCCGCTCCGCACACATTCCTTCAACCACGAAACGCTCATGTTCTTCGCGATCGACCATAGCCCGAATATGCCGTCGCTCTGCCGGTCTCCGGCAACGAATGCAGTGCGCGCATGGAGTTCGTTACCCTGACGATCCGCTTTTCCGTCGCGCAGCGTGTGAATCAGCTTGAGCAAACGTGTCTGCCCATGTCCCGCCAAACCCGCGAGGCCCACTATTTCGCCGCGGAACGCCTGAAGCGGAAGTCCACTCTCGGGAAGACGCGCTTTGACCCGCAACGTGTCCGACGTCCGCGGCCTTGCAGCGCTCGCGGGCCGGCCGGGACCGACGTGCCCCAGTTCGTGCCCCATCGCTTCGACGAGGCGCTCCACGCTGGTCCTCGCAGTCGCGCTTTCATAGACAACGGTGCCTTCGCGCATGACAAGGACGCGGTCGCTGCGATCCATGATCTCGTGCATCTTGTGCGAAATCAGCAGGCAGATCCCACCGCTCTTCACGAAGTCCCGCAGATAGTCGAGCAGTTGTGTCGCCGAGTATTCGTCGAGTGACGACGTCGGCTCGTCGAGAATGACGAGCTTCAGCGGAAAATCGCCCGGCGTGAATGCCATCGCGATTTCCACCATCTGGCGTTTCGTGATCGGCAGCGCCTCGATCAGTTGCCCCGCGCTCAAGCCATGATTCGGAAAGATGCGATCCAGCGTGTCGAGCAATTGTTGGCCGGCCTTCGCGCGCCACCGCACTCCTTTGCTTCGCGACGCACGCAGACGCATGTTCTCGGCGAGACTCAGATTGGGACACAGCGACAGCTCCTGGAAAACGCAGCGAATGCCGTGCCCCATGGCCTCGTGCGTGTTCCATTGATGCTCGATCTTCGTCCCGTTCACGTACAAGCTGCCTTCGTCGTTGCGCAGTACGCCGGACAATATGTTCATCAACGTCGATTTGCCCGCGCCGTTGTGACCCATGATGCCGACGCATTCACCCGGCTGGAAAGTCAGCGTTGCGGCATTCAGCGCCCGGACCACGCCGAACGTCTTGCTGAGTTTCTCGGTCCGGACAAACGCGGTTTGAGCCAGGGAAACCATGAATTCTCCATTCGCTGAAGCCAGTGCCGCGCGCCGCCGGCACTGGCCGAGCCATTGACTGCGGGTCGATCAGTTGCCGGCGTGCTGCTTGACGTAGTCGAGCACTTCCTGACGCGTGAAGCTGCGGTCATAGACGCCGCCCTTCGGTGTACTCGCCATCGACTGGACCAGGTCGTTCTGCGTGACGACCGAGATCGGCAGGCTCACTTCCTTCGGCAGCTTCGCGCCCGCGAGCAATTGCTGCGCATACCAGAACGCAAACGTTGCGACGCCCGGCACGATCGACGCGGACTGCGTTTCGTAGCCGTTCTTGTCATGCTCGCTCTTCCAGAGTTGCAGTTCGTCGTAGCGATTGCCCATGTAGATCACCGGCAGTTTGCGGCCTGCGTCGATGAATGCGTGCGCCGTGCCGGCGCCGTCGCCGCCTTGGGTCGTCACCGCCACCACGTCGGGCAGCGTCGGTAGCAAGCCGGCCACCGCTTTCTGCGCGACCGTTTGCGTGTAGTCGCCGTTGACCGAGCCGACCACCTTGAATTCGTTGTATTGCTTGAGGCCGTCCTCGATGCCCGAGTGAATCTGGTTATCGACGACGAAGCCCGCCAGCCCACGCACTTCGAGCAGGTTGCCCTTGAGCTTGCGGTTGTGGAAGTAATCGAGCTCCATCGCGCCCATCCGCTTGAAGTCGATGCTGATCTTGTAGGCGCAGGGCTCGGTCACGGTGCCGTCGAACGAAACGACGACGATGCCCGCGGCACACGCTTGTCGCACCGCGCCGTTGACGGCGGTCGGCGATGCCGCATCGACGACGATCGCGTTATAGCCCTGGATGATGAAGTTGCGAATCTGCTGCGACTGCTCGGTCGCCTGATTCTGCACGGTGGTGAAACTCGGCGCCGCCGCGACGATCTTGTCGGCCACCGCCTGCTTTGAGACCTTGTCCCAGTCCTGCAACATCTGCTGACGCCATGAATTGCTCGCGAAAGAATTCGAGAAGGCGATCTTCATGTTGCCCGTCGGCTTTTCCTGCGCATGCGCGCCCGCAGGGCTGACCAACATTGCACCGACCCAAAGCAGGCACGAGGCCAATCGAACCGTGTTGCTTGTCATCGTTCGTCTCCGAAATGTTGGGAAACGTTCTCGAGCGCTTTCGATGCCCTTTCGTTTCCACCTTTATTGCATTCAGATGAAGCATCCAACACTCTTGGTTACCGGTACCCAAGACGGATGCGCGGAATATAGCACGGTGCTTTTGGGGGGACAAGGCAGGGTTTACTCGTTCGCAGACGAGCTTATTTCACAGCGAAAGGCCTGGGGAATCGGCGGCCGTTGTAGATACAGCGCCGCTGATGTCGACACCGCTGAACGGGAGTCGATTCAAGCTGACAACGGCCTTTCGTTAGAGCGCGTGATTGCCACGCGCACCTGTTAAATCATTGGACGTCGATATCCGCCGGTCACGCCGTTTTTCGACAGCACCCACTGCCATAGCTGAATCTCACGCGCGCGGAAGCCGCCCGCGCACGACAGCAGGTAGTAGCGCCACATCCGGTAGAAACGCGGGCCCAGGCGGCTCGCAAAGCGTGGCCACGCTTTCTCGAAGTTGTCGTGCCACGCCATGAGCGTGCGGTCGTAATCGGCGCCGAAGTTATGCAGATCCTCGACAACGAAAAGACCGTCGGCAGCATCGGCGATTTCACCGATCGCGGGAATCACGCCATTCGGGAAGATATATTTGTCGATCCACGGGTCAGGCATCGTGCCGCGTTGGTTCTTGCCGATCGTGTGGAGCAGGAACAGACCGCCGTCGTCGAGGCAACGCTGCGCGACCTCCATATAGGTCCGGTAATTCTTCGGGCCCACATGCTCGAACATACCTACGCTCGCGATACGGTCGAAACGCTCGTTCAGGTCACGATAATCCAGCAGCCGGAATTCGATCGGCAGCCCCCGATAGCGGGTGGCACCGAGTTCCGCCTGCTCCTTCGAAATCGTCACGCCGACGCACGATACGCCATAGCGTTCGGCCGCGAATCCCATCAGGCTTCCCCAGCCGCAGCCAATGTCCAGCAGGCGCATGCCGGGCTGCAACCCGAGCTTCCGGCAAATCATGTCGAGTTTCGCTTCCTGCGCTTCTTCAAGCGTTCGCGCGCCGTTGCCCCAATAGCCACACGTGTACGTCATGCGCTTGTCGAGCATCGCTTCGTAAAAGTCGTTGCCGATGTCGTAATGCTGTTCGCCCACCTGCCAGGCGCGCGTGGCCGTTTGCCGATTCAGCAACCTGGCCTTCAATGCATGAAACATCAGACGTATCGGAGCAACTTGCCGATCCAGTCCCGCGCTCAGAATACGCGCGAAGAATTCGTCCAGCCGGTCGCAATCCCACTGGCCGTCCATATAGGATTCGCCTAGCCCAAGATTGGCGGCCGCAAGGACGCGCTCAGGCACACACGGATCATGCAACTGCATATCCCACGGACGTGAACCGTTGAACTTCACATTTGCCTTTGCAAGCAGGCCAGCAGTGAATCGGTATGCCGACGATCCCGTCACCCCGTTGACCGGGCCAGCCGCTTCGAATTCGGTGGTTGCCATCGTGAATATTTGTCGATTGAGAGCGTTGGTAGCCTACACAAAACGGCCAAAATCCGACCGAAATTCTTCGAATCGACGCCATTAACAGAATCTATTTTTCGTTGTTGCGGTGCTCAAATAACATGAGTCCCAACTCTCCGGCCGCAAGTTTTGCAAGTTGCGGATTGAACGATGTCCGGAGGGGTACTAACCTTGATGAATAGACGAGGCGGTCGTCGCCTGCCGGATCATCCCGGCGCCATCCAGCCTCGCTGTCCTATGCCAGTCATCGAGATATCGGCAAGGGCGTGTTCAGGAGACGTGACCATGATGCTGGAAACCGGCCTAAAAAAGCAGGTGCAGGAGAGTTTGCTCAATTATCAGATCCGGCCGGTGGAGATCGTGGCCTCGCTCGATAGCGGCAGCGACTCCGCGAGACTTCGTGAACTGCTGACGGAAATCGTATCGTTATCGCAGACGTTGACGCTGGTCGAGTCGAACGCGTCCGGCGTGCCGAAGCCTTCGTTTTCGCTTGGCGCGCTAAACGACGAGCCCAGAATCGCGTTCGCCGGCGTGCCCACCGGAAACGAGTTCACTTCACTCGTCCTCGCGATACTTCAGGTGGGCGGCCACCCGCCGAGGTTCGATGACGCGCTGATCGCGCGCATCGTCGAGTTGGACGGCGACTATCGCTTCGAGACATTCGTCTCGCTCGCGTGCCCGTACTGTCAGGAAGTCGTGCAGGCGCTAAACGGGCTCGCGGCGCTGAACCCACGGATCCGCCACATCGTGATCGACGTGGGGATGTTCCAGAACGAAGCCACCGCGCGCGATATCGACTTCGTGCCGACGATCGTGATGAACGGCGAACGGTTTGGAGAAGGCCGCACGACAGTCGCGCAGATTGTCGGGCAGATTGCGGATATCGAGGGCGGTATGAAAGAGGCGTTGCGGGCGGCGAGTCTCGGGCCTTGATGAAGCTCGGGGCTCGGGGCTCGGGGTGGCCTCACCCCATCGATTGCGAGCGTCATGACAATTTATATCACAATCACATATAATCTCGTCACCGCGCGCCTCGGTGAATAGCCGCAGGCGCTCCCACGAACCCAGCCACGCCGACCTTGCCCAGTTCCGCCCTCATCCGCTGGTTTGCCCGCTTCTCTCCGAGCCCCGTCACGATCGACTGGCGGGAGCGCTTGCGCTCGTGCCTCGGCGCGCTGCTAGGCATTGCGTTCACCGGCGCCATCACGCACTTCCTGCCCGGCTCTCGCAGCGCCGTCCCGATGCTGGTCGCGCCGATGGGTGCGTCGGCGGTGTTGCTGTTCGCGGTGCCGGCCAGTCCGCTCGCGCAACCGTGGTCGATCATCGGCGGAAATCTGGTTTCGGCGACGGTCGGCGTGACCTGCGCAATGTGGATCAGCGACCCGGTGCTTGCCGCGGCGCTCGCGGTCGCCGCGGCCATCTGCGCTATGTTCGCGCTGCGTTGCGTGCATCCCCCGTCGGGCGCCGTCGCGTTGACAGCGGTATTGGGCGGCCCGGCGGTCCATGCGTTGGGTTACGGTTTCGTGCTCGAACCCATCGCGCTGCAATCCGCGGCGCTGCTCGGCTCGGCGCTCGCCTATCACGCGCTCACGGGGCACAGCTATCCGCACTCGGCGCGGCACAACGCGGCTCCGGTGCCGGCCAGTTCGCAAGCGCGACCCGGCTTCACGCGCGCGGACCTCGACGCTGTCCTCAAACGGCAAGGCGAACTCCTCGATATCGCACCCGACGATCTCGAATCGCTGCTGCGCGACCTCCAGTTGCAAACCTATGCGCGCAGCTTCGCCGAATTGACCTGCGCGGACATCATGTCCGGCGACGTGATATCGATACCGGCCAATACGCGTGTGGTCACCGCGTTGAGCATCTTGCAGCGGCGCGGCGTGAAGGCGATACCGGTGACGGATATCACGCTGCGCGTGATCGGCATCGTCACGCGGGCGGATCTGATGAGCGGCGCGAAGCGCCAATCCGGGCTGCTCGTTAGTCTGCGAAACAGATTGCCTGGTTTTCGCCGCGTCGAAGAGCCGACCGTCAGCAGCGTGATGACCACCCACGTGCACACCGTCGACACCAGCACGCCGATCGCCGAACTCGTTCCGCTTTTCGCCGACCATGGGCACCACCACATCCCCGTGTTGAATCGCGAGAGCGGACAGCTCGCCGGCATGGTCACGCAGGCGAATCTCATCGCCGGCCTGTACCGGCAACCGCAGCAACGAGGTCAACTACAAGCGCAGCCACAGACGCAACGATCGCGCGCCGCCTGAGCGCCGCTCACACTTCGCCAGCCCTTACTGCATTCAAATACATCACGTTATGATATTTATATCGTCACCCTTCAACACGAACCACCCATGAAAACCCAATCCCGCGACCTGAAAAAAGCCGACTTCGAGCAACTATCCGAATTCCGCTATCAGATGCGGCGCTTCGAACGCTTCTCCGAACAGGCGGCCCAAAGCGAAGGCATCACGCCTTTGCAGTACCTGCTGCTTCTGCACATCAAAGGCTATCCGCAACGCGACTGGGCCAGCATCGGCGAGCTTGCCGAACGGTTGCAGGCACAGCATCACGGCGTCGTCGCGCTGGTGTCGCGCTGCGAAGCGCTCGGCCTCGTCAAGCGCAAGGTGAGCGAGACCGATCGCCGTCAGGTCGAAGTGCATCTGCAGAAGCTCGGCGAGAAAACCCTCGCAAAGCTGGCCGCGCTGCATCGCGCCGAATTGAAATCGCTCGAAGGCGCGTTCAACGTGCCGCAAATCGATCTCTAGTCCTCACCCCACCACGAGCCCGACGATGTCCGCCAACCACCACAAACGAGATTTCTCCGCTAACCGCCGCCTGCCCGGCATCGCGCTGCTCGCGGCGTGCATCGGCGCGATCAGCACGTTGGCGGCTTTCGTGCTGCTCAATCTGATCCATCTGTTCACGAACCTGTTCTTCTTCGGCGTGCTGTCGTTCGCCGAGCGCTCGCCCGCGCACACTACGCTCGGCGCGTGGGTCGTGCTGGTGCCGGTGGCGGGCGGCCTGATCGTCGGCCTGATGGCGCGCTACGGGTCGGAAAAGATTCGCGGACACGGGATTCCCGAAGCAATCGAAGCAATCCTGTTCGGCAAGAGCCGCATGTCGCCGAAAGTGGCGGTGCTCAAGCCGCTGTCGTCGGGCATCGTGATCGGCAGCGGCGGCCCGTTCGGCGCCGAAGGTCCGATCATCATGACGGGCGGAGCACTCGGCTCGCTGATCGCGCAGTGCGTGCGCGTGAGCGCCGCGGAGCGCAAAACGCTGCTGGTCGCCGGCGCGGCGGCCGGGATGACCGCCGTGTTCGGCACGCCGGTCGCGGCCGTGCTGCTCGCGGTCGAATTGCTGTTGTTCGAATGGCGGCCGCGTAGTTTCCTGCCGGTCGCGCTAGCCTGTGCGGTCGCCGGTTTTGCGCGCGGTCCGCTGTTCGGCACGGGGCCGCTGTTCCCGCTCGAAACCGCGCCGCCTGATGCGTTGGCGCTGTTTTCCTGCGTGATCGCCGGCCTGCTCTCGGGCGCACTCGCGTGCGGTCTGTCGGCGGCGCTGTACAAGACCGAAGATCTGTTCGGCAAACTGAAGATTCACTGGATGTGGTGGCCCGCGCTCGGCGGACTCGTGGTCGGCATCGGCGGTTTCATCGAGCCGCGCGCACTAGGCGTCGGCTACGACGTGATCGGCGATCTGCTGCATCTGCACATCGCGTTGCAGGTGGCGCTCGCGTTGCTGCTCGCGAAAGCCGTCATGTGGGTCGTGGCGCTCGGATCGGGCACATCGGGCGGCGTACTCGCGCCGCTGCTGATGCTCGGCGCCGGACTCGGCGTGGTGTTGGGCCATGTGCTGCCGGGCGGCCCGCCGTCGCTGTGGCCGCTCGTCTGCATGGCCGCGACGCTCGGCGCCACGCTCGGCGCGCCGCTCACCGCGATCGTGTTCGCGTTCGGTCTGACTCACGACAGCAATGCGCTGCTGCCCCTGCTGGCTGCAACGCTCGTCGCTCACGGTTTTGCGACCGTCGTGATGCGTCGCTCGATCATGACGGAAAAAATCGCACGCCGCGGTTATCACATCTATCGCGAGTACGGCGTCGATCCGCTCGAGCGGCACTACGTCGACGAAGTGATGACGCGCGATGCAAAAACAATCGACGCACAACTGACAGTGGCCGACACGCTCGCGCGATATTTCGGACCGACGCAAACACATCGCGCCTATCCGGTAGTCAATGGGGATGCGGTGATAGGCGTAATCGACCGTGCGACACTGGAGCGCTTTTCCGCGCAGCACAGCGGCACAGGTGAGCAGGCAGCGGCGGTGGCGGGTGTTGCGAATGTGGCGAATGCCATTGCAAGCACAACCACCACGCTGCTCACCGCGATGCAAACCCGCGAACCCGTCTTCGCGTTGCCGGACGAAACCTGCCGGCTGGTCGCGACGCGGCTCGCGGTTCACGGTCTG
Organism: Paraburkholderia xenovorans; assembly: GCF_046030735.1. Lineage (GTDB taxonomy): Bacteria > Pseudomonadota > Gammaproteobacteria > Burkholderiales > Burkholderiaceae > Paraburkholderia > Paraburkholderia xenovorans_A. The sequence continues at coordinate 57,873 of NZ_JAQQBV010000040.1, read as the reverse complement.
GAGCGCCTGCCGGTCGTGGACGACATGAACACGCGGCGTCTCATCGGCATCGTGTCGCGCAGCGATCTGGTGAAAACCTCGCTTGCCCACTTCGACGAAGAGCATAAGATGCAGCGCTTCCGGCGCATTGCGGCACGTCCGGCAAAGCGTCGCTTCGCACCAGCCCGACGACCAGGCTGACATCCTCCCCGCCGACTCGCCGACTCGCCGACGAAAAACTCCTACAACTCGAATCGCGGTTGCCGACGCATCGGTACAACCGCGACCGCAGCTCGCGTCATGAACCACTGACAGATACAACGGACTCCGAATATTGGCATTTATTGAGACATAGAGACGTGCAATGATCGCCGGCGATTCAACGAAACACGCAACCGCTCTGCGTGAGCAGACGCCCCGGCAACGCCGCGGAAACCCGCGCTTTCATTCCGTCGACATGACCAATTTTCTGTTCGATCTTCTCTCGAATCTCGCGTTGCTGATTCTGGTGCTGATCCTGAGTCATCTGTGCAACCGGTTGATACCTGGCGCAACGTTCAACGGCGCGCGTATTTTCATCGGGCTCGCGGCGACGGCTTTACTGCTGGACGCCGCACTGACATTTCTCGTCTTCGCCGACGCGCAGAACCGCTATGGCGCCTTCAGCGCGCCGGTTGCGTTCTTCGAACGCGCCGGCGCCTACGCGTCGGCAAGTGTCGCCGCACTGTTATGGCGCTATGCAGCGCGTCGGCGGCGTCCGCTCAAACGCGGCGTGCACGGCAAACACGACGTCGTGATCATCCACACTTCTCCGTACTCCGAATCGCAATTGCCGATGTGATTGCCCCGTCGCCATACCCAGGCATTTGTATTGCCGGCAATCCATTCCTTCGGCACCCCAACCGCCGGGCTGTTTTTTCATTAACCTTTTTAAAATCAAGCGCATACGGATTGACTTGCTTATGCAGATCACTTACATTTCCCAGCAGGCTTACAGAAGTAACCATTTGTAAGTGAACGCGGCAGCGTGGTTCGACACAATCGGGCCGCGCTGCCGGGATCTCACAAAACGTCACCGTCATCAGAACGCCGCGCCGGGTTTCCATCGGCACGCGCCCCCCTTGCATCGCAGGCACCGATCGTCCGATCCGCACGCACGCGATTGCGTGCCCGGCACGCATTGCCCTGCCGATCCACTGCTCCCGAATTCCGCCAGCCGTTGAGCACCGACCGCCATAGCGGTCATGCGCCGAAGCCAGCCACTCGTTACCGGATGGCTACTCCGGTCAATCATCCTGATCAATCAGGATCACTACTTTTTAAAAAATGACCTATATCCGTAGTAAAAAACTCGCGCCATGCCACGGGGCAAGCGAGCATCCGTCACGCTCCGGCGCAGCCCGCGCGACACTCCTCACCGGCATCGCCTTGAGTTGCTCGTTGCCTGCATTGGCGCAGACCCCGACGCCGGACAGCACAGTGTTGCCGGCGATCCAGGTCAACACGTCGGCGGATAGCAACTACAAAACGGAGACGCTGGCTTCGCCGAAATTCACCCAACCGGTGAAAGATATGACGCGGACGGTGACGGTCATCAACAAGGACCTGATCAAGGATCAGCAGGCCACCACCCTGACCGATGCATTGCGCAACGTGCCGGGCGTGGGTACTTTTTTTTCGGGCGAGAACGGCAGCACCGCCACCGGCGACGCCGTCTATATGCGCGGCGTCGACACATCGAACAGCATCTATATCGACGGCATTCGCGACGTCAACCCCACTCACCGCGATCTGTTCAATACTGAGCAGGTGGAAGTGATCAAGGGACCTTCAGGATCGGACTTCGGCCGCAGCGCACCGAGCGGCTCGATCAATCTTGTCACTAAACAGCCTGGACTCGATAACAGCTTCGATGCGAGCCTTGGCGTCGGCACGCCGAATTACGTCCGTTCGACGATCGACTGGAATCACACGCTCAACGACACGTCCGCTTTCCGCGTCAACCTGATGGGCCACAAAGCCGACGTGGCAGGCCGCGACACGGTGGACAACGAGCGTTGGGGCGTCGCGCCATCGCTCGCTTTCGGACTGAACACGCCGACCACGGTGTATCTGGATTTCATGCACGTCAAGCAGGACAACACGCCGGACGGCGGAGTGCCGACCATCGGGTTGCCCGGATATACCGCCCCCAGTCCGGCGCTTTCCGCGTTGAACCGCGCGCCGATGGTCAACTCGCACAATTTCTACGGAACCGCGTCCGATCACGACGATTCGACGACCGACATGGCCACGGTTCGCGTCGAACATAAGCTGAGCGACACGACGACGCTGCGCAACGTCACACGATGGGCGCAGACCAAAGACGACTACCTGCTCACGTCGTTTTTGGGCAGCGCAACGAACATCAAGATACCGAACCCAGCGGACCTTTCAACGTGGACGACGACTCGTCTGCCGACCTTGCGCGACAGCAACAATCGCATTCTGACGAATCAGACGAACGTCACGAGCAAGTTTTCAACCGGGTCGCTGCAACACGACGTGAGTGCAGGTTTCGAATTGACGCGTGAAGATCAGACCACGTACGGACATAACTCTCCGACCATGCCCGACGTGAGCCTCTATTACCCGAACAGCGACATCTTTGTCGGCAACGACGCGCGCAACGGACTCGATTCGACCGGCTCGACCGACACCGTCGCCGCCTATGCGTTCGATACGATTTCTTTGGGAGACCGACTGCAGTTCAACGGTGGCCTGCGCTGGGACTACTACCACACCCAGTACTCGAGCACCGCCGCCTGCGGTTCCACCGGCCGCACGCCGATACCGTGCCCGAAGGGAATGCCGGTGGGATCCGCCGTTTCGGCCGTCGACGCCACCAAAGTGGGCAACCTGGTGGACTGGAAAATCGGTGCGCTTTATCGTTTGACGTCGAACGGCAACATCTACTTCAACTATGCGATCTCACAACAGCCGCCGGGCGGTTCCAATTTTGCGCTGGCGGCCAGCGGTAGCGGAAATAGCGCCGGTCGCACCGACTTCGATCCTCAACGCGCCGCGACCATGGAGATCGGCACGAAATGGGAACTGTTCGGCAAACGTCTGCTCGCAACGGCCGCGCTGTTCCGCACGGACATCACCAACGAAGTCCAGTTGCTCGACGGCGGCACGTATGGGCAAATCGGCAGAAAGCGCGTTCAGGGTCTCGAATTGAGCGCCTCGGGCCAGATCACGCCGCTATGGTCGGTCATGGCCGGCTATACGCTGCAGGATGCGCGAGTCGCAACGGGAAGCGCCGTCGCGGCGGACGGCTCGACGCTGCTGAGTTACACGCCCCGGAACGCCCTGTCGCTCTGGACGACCTATAAACTTCCGTACGGCTTTACGATCGGTGGCGGCGCCAACTACGTGAGCGGCCTGGAACGCGGCACGGACGGCGCGGTCGGAACACCGACCCAGACGGATGGCTACTGCGTCTTCAACGCCATGGCGGCCTACGAGGTATCGCGCCACCTGAATTTCCAGTTGAACCTCTATAACCTGACCAACAAGAGCTACGTCTCTTCCATCAACAAGAGCGGCTACCGCTACTTCCCTGGAGCGCCACGCACCGTTTTGCTGACGGCCAATATCAACTTCTGAGGAGCGCCGTACATAACCGCCGTCGCAATGCACGACGATACCGTCGGCCTTGCGGCGGCAACCGCTTTCATGACCCGAATCGCTTGCCCGTTCAGTGGCGACATTCTCAACAAGCCGCTCAATCGACGCCTCGCATCATGATGCTACACATCCCCCACATCCTTCTCCCAGACGAAGTCGCACACTTGCGGACCCTTCTGGCCTCCACGCACTGGATAGACGGCCGGGCGACCGTGGGTTCGCAAGGCGCCCAGGTCAAGCGCAACCAGCAATTGCCGGAGAGTGCGCCGCACATGGCGGAACTTCGGCAGATCGTCGAACAGGCCTTGAAGCGACATGCGTTGTATTTCTCCGCGGCATTGCCGTTGCGCGTCTCTCCACCGCTATTCAACCGGTACGACGCCGCGCAGCAGGAACACTACGGATTCCATGTGGACGGCGCGGTGCGATCGTTTCCCGGGCATTCGGGCTGGATGCGCACGGACCTGTCGGCCACGCTGTTTCTCTGTAATCCCGACGAATACGAAGGCGGCGATCTGACCGTGCGCGACACATACGGCGAACACGAGGTCCGCCTGCCCGCCGGCGACATGGTGCTATACCCGGCGGCCAGCGTTCATAGCGTGACGGCGGTGACGCGCGGCACGCGCATCTGTTCGTTCTTCTGGATTCAAAGCATGATTCGCCACGACCAGCGGCGCAGCATGCTGTTCGAACTGGATCAGACGATTCAGACGCTGCGCGACGCGCACGGCGACAGCGACGCAACTCTCTCGCTGTCCAATCACTATCACAATCTCTTGCGCGACTGGTCGGAGATCTGACGCATGGAACGGACTGCGAAAATTCATCCCGGCCCGCGCTCGTAACGCCGCCCGCAAGAAGAGCCGCCATAACGTCGCACTCTCCCGCCAGACCGGCTTTTCGCGCGGCAGGAACGCTCCTTGCCTATGCGCGTGCCGTCACCTATAACTTCCGAAGATCGAGAGTGACCGGTCGTGCCCGTCGCCGGGCAATTACCGCTGCATTGCGCCACCGTCGTTCAATCAGTCGAAGGCAACTTACCAACGAGGCAAATCTTGGATCTCGAAACCGTACGCGTATTCATCATGACCCGAGGCATCGACCTCGGCACTAAAGTACTCGGCGCGATCGTATTGTGGATCGTCGGCCGCTGGGTCATCGGGCTGATCACCGGTTTGTTGCGCAAGCTACTGTCGAAAAACGGCCGCGTCGATCCCACTCTCGCTCACTACCTCGGCTCGATCCTCGGCGCGTTGCTGAATCTGCTGCTGATCCTCGCGATCCTGCAAGTGTTCGGTGTGCAGACTACTTCGTTCGCGGCCTTGCTCGCCGGCCTCGGTCTTGCGATCGGCACCGCATGGGGCGGCCTGCTCGCGCATTTCGCGGCCGGCATCTTCATGCAGGTGCTGCGCCCGTTCAAGGTGGGCGACTTCGTCACAGCGGGCGGCGTGACCGGCACGGTCTCCGAACTGGGTCTGTTCGGCACGACGATCGTGACGCCGGATAACGTGACGACCATCGTCGGCAACAACAAGATCTTCTCCGACACGATCTCGAACTACAGCGTGTTGCCGGTACGGCGCGTGGAACTCACCGCGAAGATCGCCAATGGCGTCGATCCGACCGACGCGATGAACCGGCTCAAAGCCGCCGTCACGCAGATTCCGAACGTCGCCGAGAGTCCTGCGCCGGATATCGAAGTGCTGAGCTTCACACCCGAAGGCCCGTTGCTCTGCGTGCGGCCTTATACGCACAACGAGAATTACTGGCAGGTCTATTTCGACACCAATCGCGCGATCATTCAAACCTTCAAGGAAGCCGGCTATCCGACACCGGAAACGCCGCTGGCGCCGCGTGCGGTGACTTGAGGTCGACTTGAGGTCGATTAAGCGCTTGCGCAGCACCCGATGTTGCACGCCGCAAAGGAAAAACGGCGTCGCGAATCTGAACGCGACGCCGTTTTTCAATCCCGCCAGAACTTCACGCTACGCGATGCGTCAACGGTTTCCCGCTCGCGACGACGTGTTCTTGCGCGTCATCTTCCACAATGCGCCGAGCAGAACCGGCACCACGGCCGCACCGATCCCCACCAGCACGATCACATTCAGGTACTGACGGATAAACGGAATGTTGCCGAAGAAGTAGCCGAGCAACACCAGCAGCAACACCCACAGCAACGCGCCGAGCACGTTGAAAAGCTGGAACCGGCTGACCGTCATCTCCGAAGCACCGGCCACGAACGGCGCAAACGTGCGCACTACCGGAATGAAGCGCGCCAGCACGATGGTCTTGCCGCCATGCTTCTCGTAGAAGTTATGCGTCTTCTGCAACGCGGCCCGATCGAGGAAGCGCTCCAGAACCGGAATATGCGAATTGAACACTCGCGGCCCGATGGCCCGCCCGATCGTGTAGTTGACCGTATTGCCGGCCACCGCCGCGATAAGCAGCAGCACGATCAGCAAACCGACGTTCATTTCCCCGGTCGCGCAGAACGCGCCGCCGATGAACAGCAACGAATCGCCCGGCAGAAACGGCAGCACGACAAGCCCGGTTTCGCAAAACACGATCAGAAACAGCACCGCGTAGACCCAGGCGCCGTACACGTGGATGAAGTCTCCGAGAAACTTGTCGATGTGCAAGACGAGGTTGACGAAATGTAGCAACGTGTCCAAGAAGCGTCCTTTTCTGAGCGAATGTGAGCGAGTGGGAAGGGCCGCATCAGCGGGCCGGCGGGCGACGAGCGGTGAACACGAACTCACCGCCGCAGATATGACCGCGTTACCGCTGCGGATTGACCGCGCCATGATACCGAAAGTGCCCGCACACGATTAAAAATCTGCGGACGCCGAATCGCTATAATTTCGCCATGTCAGAATTCTCCGATACGCCTGCCGACCTCGCCGCGGCCGCCTCCGCTTCAGCGCCTTCAGCCGCGGACGCCGCCACGGCCGGCCCACGCCCGCTGCGGGCGATCCAGCCCCTTCCGGATCAACTGATCAGCCAGATCGCCGCGGGCGAAGTGGTCGAACGGCCGGCTTCGGTGGTGAAAGAACTGCTGGAAAACGCGCTCGACGCCGGCGCGAAAACGCTGCGCATCATGCTCGACGAGGGCGGCGTCAAACGCATCTCGATCACCGACGACGGCTGCGGCATCCCCGAAAACGAACTCGTGCTCGCGCTGATGCGCCACGCAACCAGCAAGATCCGCTCGCTGGCCGAACTGGAAGCTGTCGCGACGCTCGGGTTTCGCGGCGAAGCGCTGGCGTCGATTGCGTCGGTCGCGGAGATGACGATTACGAGCCGCGTCGCCGATGCGCCGCACGCAGTGCGTGTGGACGCACAAACCGGCGTGCTGAGCCCCGCCGCAGGCACGCAGGGCACGACGATCGAGGTTCGCGAGCTGTACTTCAACACGCCCGCGCGCCGCAAATTCCTGAAAAGCGAGCAGACCGAACTCGGCCATTGCCTCGAACAGATTCGCCGCGCAGCATTGGCGCGGCCGGACGTGGCAATTTCGGTGCTGCACAACGGCAAGGCGGTCGAGCACTGGAACGCGAGCGAGCCGCCAGTGCGCGTCGCGAAAATTCTCGGCGAGACATTTGCCACCGCTCATCTTCCGCTCGACGAATCGGCCGGCCCGCTCGCGGTCTACGGCTGCGCCGGCCTGCCGACCGCGAGCCGCGGGCGCGCGGACCAGCAGTATTTCTTCGTCAATGGCCGCTTTGTGCGCGACAAGCTGCTCACGCACGCGGTGCGCGCCGCTTATGAAGACGTGCTGCATGGCGATCGCTATCCGTCCTACGTACTGTTTCTCGATCTGCCGCCTGAGGGCGTCGACGTGAACGTGCATCCGTCGAAGATCGAAGTGCGGTTTCGCGATTCGCGCTCCATTCACCAGTTCGTGTTCCACGCAGTGCAGCGCGCGTTGGCACGGCACGCGGGTGCGTCGCCGGAAACCACCGCGGGCGGCCATGCGGCGCATCTGGAGCCGGCCGCAGGCGGCCGCCCCGCTTCGTTCGGCGCGACGCCGCTCGGCGGTGCGGGCTTCGGTGCAGGCTTCGGTGCAGTTATTTCGGGCGCCGGCGGAGGGGCCGGTGGCGTGGGCAGTGGTGCGCAAGGCGCCTTCGGCTCATCACAACCGGGCAACACGTGGATGCGCCAGGCGCGCATGACGCAAGGCACCTTGCCGGTCGCACAGCCGCTCGCGTTCTACGACGCACTGTTCGGCCGCAAGGACACGAGCGTCGGCACCACCGAAGGCGCGACCCTCTTCGAAATGCGCGATTCCGCGGCTGAAGCGTCGACGCCGTACAACACGTCCACGCCGTATGCGTCGCCCGGGTTCAATGCCCCCGACGAGCAGCCGCTCGGCTTCGCGCTCGGCCAGATTCACGGCATCTACGTGCTGGCGCAGAACGCGCACGGCCTCGTGATCGTCGACATGCACGCGGCGCATGAGCGCATTCTGTATGAGCAGTTCAAGAACGCGCTGGCCGACCGCACGATCGCCGTACAGCCGCTATTGATCCCGCAGACGATGCAGGCCGATCCGATCGAAATCGGCACGGTCGAGGAAGAGCGCGACACACTCGACGCGCTCGGCTTCGACCTCGCCGTGCTCTCGCCGACCACGCTGGCGATCCGCGCGGTGCCCGCGTTGCTGAAAGACGCCGATCTGCAGGTGCTGGCGCGCGCGGTGCTGTCCGATCTGCACGCGTTCGGCGGCTCGCGGGTATTGACCGAGCGTCAGCACGAACTGCTCGGCACGCTCGCCTGCCACCACGCGGTACGCGCAAACCGTCGTCTCACGCTCGACGAAATGAACGCGCTGCTGCGCCAGATGGAAGCGACCGAGCGCGCCGACCAGTGCAACCATGGGCGTCCGACGTGGTATCAGTTGACGCTGTCCGATCTCGATCGGCTCTTCATGCGCGGACAATGACGGTGCGCCCGCTTACGCTTTGTCGGCGCGCGCCGGTTTGCTCATGACGTCATCGGTTTCAACTCCGGTCCCTTGCCTGCTCGGGCCGACCGCATCCGGCAAAACTGCCGCCGCGCTGGCGCTGGCCGCGCAGCGCCCGGTCGAAATCATCAGCGTGGATTCGGCGCTCGTCTATCGCCAGATGGATATCGGCACGGCGAAGCCGACCGCGGCCGAGCGTGCGCTCGCGCCGCATCATCTGATCGATATCGTCGATCCGGCCGACGTTTATTCAGCGGCGCAGTTTCGTGCGGACGCGTTGCGGCTGGTCGGCGAGATCAGCGCACGCGGGCGGTTGCCGTTGCTGGTCGGCGGGACGATGCTGTACTACAAGGCGCTGACGCAAGGTCTGAACGACTTGCCCGCAGCAGACGCCGACGTGCGCGCCACGCTCGACGCCGATGCCGCACGCGATGGCTGGCCGGCGTTGCACGCGCGGCTTGCGGCGGTCGATCCGGTCACGGCCGCGCGCCTCGCGCCCAACGACGCGCAGCGCATTCAGCGCGCGCTCGAGGTCTTCATGCTGACCGGCCAACCGATGGCCGCGCTGCTGGCCGCGCCCGCTCGAGTGGATGAATCCGCTGCCGGATGGCGCTTCGTGCCGATCGCGCTGGAGCCGTCCGAGCGCGGCGTGCTGCACGCGCGGATCGAGCAGCGCTTCGACGCGATGCTGGCCAGCGGTTTTGTCGATGAAGTCGTGAAGCTGCGGGAACGCGGTGATTTGCTGCCCGACATGCCGTCGATGCGCTGCGTGGGCTACCGCCAGGTCTGGGAATATCTCGACGGAGCGGTCGATTATCTGACCATGCGCGACAAAGGCGTATTTGCGACCCGGCAATTATGCAAGCGGCAGCTCACCTGGCTGCGGAGCATGAAGGAGCGGACGGTGGTGGACTGCTGCGACCCGCACGCTACCGCGCGGGTCGTGAGTCTGATTGAAGAATTGCTTTGAAAATTCAGGTTGTTGCCCGCGCGGTGCTTTGATCCGGACACCGCGCAGGCAAACCCGTCATGCCGGGTGTTTACACCACGACGGTTTGCGCTTCACCGGCTGCGCTTTCGCGCACCACGCCGATCTTCCACACCTGCTCGCCGGCAGCCGACAACAGCCCGATTGCCGCATCGGCATCTGCCGCCGACACGATCACGGCCATCCCGATCCCGCAATTAAACACGCGATGCATTTCCGCATCCGCCACGCCACCGTGCTTTTGCAGCCACGAGAACAGCGGCGGCAGCGGCCAGCCGCGGTGATCCAGTTCGGCCGTCAGACCTTCGCGCAGCACGCGCGGAATGTTTTCGACGAGGCCGCCGCCGGTGATGTGCGCCATGCCCTTCACCGTGAGTTGCTGCATCAGCGAGAGCAACGGCTTCACATAAATGTGCGTAGGCGCCATCAAAGCATCGGCGAGCGAGCGGCCGTCGAAATCCGCATTCAGGTCGGGCTGCGCGCGCTCGATGATCTTGCGCACCAGCGAAAAACCGTTCGAATGAATGCCGCTCGACGCGAGACCCAGCACCACGTCGCCCGGAGCGATCGTGCTGCCGTCGATAATCTTGCTCTTTTCGACCGCGCCGACCGCGAAACCGGCCAGATCGTATTCGCCGTCCGGGTACATGCCCGGCATTTCGGCCGTTTCACCGCCGATCAGCGCGCAACCTGCCAGTTCGCAACCTTGCGCGATGCCTTTCACGACCGTTGCCGCGGTAGCGACGTCCAGCTTGCCGCAAGCGAAATAGTCGAGGAAGAACAGCGGCTCGGCGCCTTGCACGAGAATGTCGTTGACGCTCATCGCCACCAGATCCTGGCCGACGGTGTCGTGTTTATTCAGTTGGAAAGCGAGGCGCAGCTTGGTGCCGACGCCGTCCGTACCGGACACCAGCACGGGTTCCTTGTATTTCTTCGGTACTTCGAACAGCGCGCCGAACCCGCCGATGCCGCCCAGCACGCCGTCGCGCATGGTCTTTTTGGCAAAGGGCTTGATTGCATCGACCAGCGCGTCGCCCGCGTCGATGTCCACGCCAGCGTCGCGATACGACAGACCTTGGGCCGAATCAGTTGAATTCGGGGCGGATTTCGGTTGATTCATTGGGAAGCGCTCGAAGGTCGGTAAAATGCGATTTTACCCGATGCCGACCCGAGTTGGCGCTTCAGCGCCTACTCGGGTCCCATACACAGTTGCCGACCAGAGTTGGCGCTTCAGCGCTTACTCTGGTCCCATACACAGTTGCCGGCCGGCTGGCTGGAATTTGAATCATCCTGAAATCCGTTCGCGCCGACACCTGGGAAACGACTTTGCAACAAAACCCCTCGATCCTGACACCCGTTCAGCGTCGCGCCTTTATCTGGCTGGCGATCGCGCTGGGCGTCGGCATTCTGCTGTGGCTCCTGAGCCCGGTACTCACGCCCTTTCTGCTCGGCGCGATTCTCGCGTACATTCTGCAACCGGGCGTCGCGTGGATGGTGCGCCGGCGCGTGCCGCGCGCGCTCGCCGCGTTGCTGATGATGCTGTTCTTCACGCTGCTGATGACGCTGCTCGTCCTGCTGGTGCTGGCGGTCATCCAGAAAGAAGGGCCGCAGCTCAGACACCAGGTGCCGGTGTTTTTCACGCACTTCAGCGGCTGGCTGCAACCCAAGCTCGCATTGCTGGGCCTTGCCGACTCGCTCGATTTCGCCAGCATCCGCGATCTCGTAATGGGGCAGCTCGAAGGCAGCGCGCAAACCGTCGCGCTGTACGCGTGGACCTACATCCGCACCAGCGGCAACGTGATGATGACGGTGGTCGGCAACGCCGTGCTCGTGCCGCTCGTGCTGTTCTATCTGCTGTACGACTGGAACCGCATGCTGACGCGCGCGCAGAGCGTGGTGCCGCGCCGCTGGCTCGACAAGACGCAGCAACTCGCGCGCGACATGGACCAGATGCTGTCGCAATACCTGCGCGGCCAGTTGCTCGTGATGGCGGTGCTCGCGGTCTTCTACGCGGTCGCGCTCACGATCGCCGGTTTCGAGATCGCGCTGCCGGTCGGCATCTTCACGGGCCTCGCGGTGTTCATTCCGTACATCGGTTTCGCCACGGGCCTCGCGCTGGCGCTGCTCGCCGCGCTGCTGCAATTCGGCGACTGGTACGGCTTCGGCGCGGTCGCGGTGATTTACGGCGTCGGTCAGATCGTCGAAAGCTTTTATCTGACGCCGCGGCTGGTCGGCGAACGGATCGGGCTGCATCCGCTCGCGGTCATCTTCGCGCTGCTCGCGTTCGGCCAATTGTTCGGCTTCTTCGGCGTGCTGCTCGCGCTGCCGGTCAGCGCGATTCTGTCGGTAGCGATGCGCGAGTTGCGCCAAAGCTATCTGGCGAGCACGCTCTATAACAACTGACTCGGCCATTTGCGACCCAGCCCCATTTTCGGCATTCACCTACCGTGCTTCGTCAACTGACGCTCGATCTCGGCACCCCGCCGCCATCGACATTCGACAATTTCTTCGCCGGCGCCAACGCCGAGCTGGTCACGCGTCTGCGTGAGCTCGACAACGCGCTGTCGGCCGGGCCGGTCGCCGATCGCACGTTCTACGTGTGGGGCGAATCCGGCAGCGGCCGCACGCATCTGTTGCAGGCGCTGGTGCACGAAGCGCCGCCGGGCCACGCCCGCTTTGCCGGTCCGCAAAGCAGTCTGGCCGCTTTCTCGTTCGACCCGCGCGTCGCGCTGTACGCGATCGACGATTGCGACGCGTTGTCGGCCGCGCAGCAGATCGCCGTGTTCAACCTGTTCAACGAAGTGCGCGCGCACCCGACCAGCGCGCTGGTCGCCGCCGGCAACGCGCCGCCGATCGGCATGACGGTGCGCGAAGATCTGCGCACGCGCCTCGGCTGGGGGCTGGTGTTCCATCTCGCGCCGCTGCCCGACGAAGGCAAGGCCGCCGTGCTGAAACATGCGGCGCGCGAGCGCGGCCTGATGCTCGCCGACGACGTCCCGGCCTATCTGCTCACCCATTTCCGCCGCGACATGCCGAGCCTGATGGCGCTGCTCGACGCGCTCGACCGCTTCTCGCTCGAACAGAAACGCGCGGTCACGCTGCCGCTTCTGCGCACCATGCTGGCCTCGCCCGACGCCGACGAACGGCGCAGCGCGCCCCCTTCATCCGCCTCATCCGCGTCCCCCGCCGCTGCTTCAAGTAAAATAGGCCCCCATGGCTAACCTCGCACTCTTCGACCTCGACCACACCCTCCTCCCCACCGACAGCGACCACGAATGGGGCCGCTTCATGGTGAAACACGGCATGGTCGACGCTGAAAATTTCGCCCGTGAAAACGACCGCTTTTTCGCCGACTACAAAGCCGGCAAGCTCGACATTCACGCGTACCTGGTCGCCATGCTCACGCCGCTCGCGAAATACACGCGCGCGCAGCTCGCCGACTTCCACGCGCAGTACATGCATGAAGTGATCACGCCAACGATTCAGCCGGTCGCGCTCGAACTGGTCAAGCAGCATCAGGAAGCGGGCGACCTGTGCTGCGTGGTCACCGCCACCAACGAATTCATCACCCGCCCGATCGCGCAGGCATTCGGCGTGAATACGCTGATCGCCTGCGAAGCGGAAACCGTCGACGGCGAACCGCATTCGCCGTACACCGGCCGCCCCACCGGCACGCCGAGCTATAAGGAAGGCAAGATCGTCCGTACCGAGATGTGGCTCGCTTCGCTCGGCAAAACCTGGACCGATTTCGAGCGCAGCTATTTCTATAGCGACTCGCACAACGACATCCCGCTGCTGGAAAAGGTCACCGATCCGATCGCGACCAATCCCGACGACACATTGCGCGCCCATGCGCAGGCCAAAGGCTGGCGCATCCTCGAACTCTTTCAACCCTCGTGATCAAAAAACTTATCCGCAAGCTCTTCGGCCAGGACCCAGCGCCCGCTGACGACATCGCGCCCGCCGAAGCAGAAACCGACGCAACGAATGATGCGTCGGCACGCAGCGCCTCCACGACCCGCGCGCGCCGCAAGCCGGCGCGCGGCGCCGCTTCCACGAAACCCGCGGCCCGCGATCCGGACGTGCCGGTCATCATTCCGCACGACGTGCATGGCATCGACCCGTCGCTGATCTCGCGCAACGCGATTCGCGTCACCGAAGGCCTGCAACAGGCGGGCCACCGGGCGTTCATCGTCGGCGGCGCGGTGCGCGATCTGCTGCTCGGCATCAAGCCGAAAGACTTCGACGTCGCGACCGACGCGACGCCCGAACAGGTGCAGAAACTGTTCCGCCGCGCGCGCATCATCGGCCGCCGGTTTCAGATCGTGCACGTGCAGTTCGGCCAGGAAATCATCGAAACCTCGACGTTCCGCGCGCTGGTCGATCCGCCCGCGGCCGACGCCGCGCCGCCGCGCCGTCTGAAGCGCGACGAGCTCGACCGGCGCACCCACGCGGTGGACGCAAGCGGCCGCGTGCTGCGCGACAACGTGTGGGGCGAACAGCACGAAGACGCGACGCGCCGCGACTTCACGATCAACGCGATGTACTACGATCCGGCCACGCAAACCGTGCTGGACTATCACAACGGGATGGCCGACATGCGCGCGCGTCTGTTGCGCATGATCGGCGATCCGGCTACGCGCTACCGCGAAGATCCGGTGCGGATGCTGCGCGTGGTGCGCTTTGCCGCGAAGCTCGACTTCGAGATCGAAGACGCCACGCGCGCGCCGATCGTCGAGATGTCCGATCTGATCAACAACGTGCCCGCCGCACGTCTGTTCGACGAGATGCTCAAGCTGATGCTGTCGGGCCACGCGCTCGCGTGCCTGAAGCGCTTGCGCAAGGAAGGCCTGCATCACGGCCTGTTGCCGCTGCTCGACGTGGTGCTGGAACAGCCCACCGGCGAAAAATTCATCACGCTCGCGCTCAACAACACGGACGCTCGCGTGCGTGCCGGCAAGCCGGTGTCGCCGGGCTTCCTGTTCGCCACGCTGCTGTGGCACGACGTGCAGACCCGCTGGCAGCAGTTCGAAGCGAACGGTGAATATCCGGTGCCGGCGCTGCATCGCGCGATGGACGAAGTCCTCGACATGCAAACCGAGAAACTCGCTATCCACAAACGTTTTTCGTCGGATATGCGCGAGATCTGGGGCCTGCAGTTGCGCCTCGAGAAACGCTCCGGAAGAGGCGCGCTCAAGCTGCTGGAACACCAAAGATTTAGAGCGGGGTATGATTTCCTCCTGTTGCGCTGCGAATCGGGCGAACTCGATGAGTCGGTCGGTACGTGGTGGACGGAGTTCATCGAAGGAGACATTGCCGCGCGCGAAGCATTGCTGACGCAAGGCGGGAAGGACCGAAGCCCCAGAAAACGACGGAGGCGCAGCAGTGGCGCCAGGAACCGCACCCCGGGCGACGGATTGGAGGGCGGCACGCCAGCCGAACGCAGCACAAACGAAGCGAGCCACAACGGCACGCACGAAGAGTGAGCGCGTCGGCTGAAGTCGTCGAACGATAGTTGCAGGAAGTTATGCCATGACGGTTGCTTATCTCGGCCTCGGCGCGAATCTCGGGGACGCGCGCCAGACCCTGAAAGACGCGGTGGTGTGCCTCGCACAACAGCACACCATCACCGTGCTCGCCAAGTCGAGCCTGTATCGCACTGCCCCGATCGACGCGGGCGGTGACGACTATTTCAACTGTGTCGTGAAGGTCGACACGACGCTCCCCGTGCGGCATCTGCTCGCGCTGTGCCACAAGATCGAACATCAGTTCGGCCGGGAGCGGCCGTTTCGCAACGCACCGCGCACGCTCGATCTGGACATTCTGCTGTTCGGCGATCAATCGATCGACGAAGCCGATCTGATCGTCCCGCATCCGCGTCTGGTCGAACGTGCGTTTGCGCTGGTGCCGCTCGTCGAGATCGACGCGGCGCTGATCATCCCGCAACATGGCCGCGCCGACACGCTGCTCGCCGCTGTCAGCGATCAGCGCATCGAAAAGGTGAAGGGGCCGTGCCAATGTCTGATGCTCAACGCATTGACCGCCGGCGCGGGTAGTCCGCCCAAGGGCTCCTGCGAATGAATTCGCCTCCGCTCACCGTCACCGCGCCGCAACTGCGGCCGCCGTTCGGCTACCTCGCGATCGAAGGGCCGATCGGTGTCGGCAAAACATCGCTCGCGCGGAGGCTCGCGCAACGCTGGTCGATGCAGGAACTGTTCGAACGGCCGCAGGACAATCCCTTTCTCGAACGCTTTTATCGCGACACCGCGCGTTATGCGCTGCCGGTGCAATTGCACTTCGCGCTGCAACGCGCGCAGCAGGCGCAGGAAGTCGCGGCCGCGCATACGGCGGGCACACCGCTGATCGCCGATTTCATGACCGAGAAGAACGATATCTTCGCGCGTCTGACCTTGCAGGACGACGAGTGGCAGTTGTACCGCGCGCTTTACGCGCGGCTCGACGCGAGCGCGCCCGCGCCGGACTTCGTCGTGTATCTGCAAGCGAGTCCGGAGGTGCTGTTCGCGCGCATCCAGAAACGCGCGGTGCCGATGGAACTGCAGATTTCCGACGCGTACCTGCACGCGCTGTGCGACGCGTACAACGAATTTTTCTATCACTACGACCGCACGCCGGTGCTGACGGTCAACGCCGAACATCTGAATCCGCTCGACTCCGACGCGGACCTTGCGCTACTCGCCGAACGCATCGAAACCATGCGCGGCCGCAAGGAATTCTTTGTCAAAGGCACGTCGCTTTAAGCGGCGCGGCCACCTCTTTTCCCCAACGGATTGCCCCATGACCTATTTGCAGGAAACGAGCCGCAACGCGATCACCGTGCCGAAACTGCAGGCGATGCGCGACGCCGGTGAGAAGATCGCGATGCTCACCTGCTACGACGCAAGCTTCGCCGCGCTGCTGGATCGCGCGGGCGTCGACGTGTTGCTGATCGGCGATTCGCTCGGCAACGTGCTGCAAGGTCAAACGACCACCCTGCCGGTCTCGCTCGCCGATATCGCGTATCACACGGCGAGCGTCGCGCGCGCACGGCCTTCGGCGCTGGTCGTCGCCGATTTGCCGTTCGGCACGTACGGCACGCCCGAAGACGCGTTCCGGAGTTCGGTCGAATTGATGCGCGCCGGGGCGCAGATGGTGAAACTCGAAGGCGGCGAATGGCTCGCGGAGACCGTGCGTTTTCTGGTCGAGCGCGCGATTCCGGTGTGCGCGCATGTCGGTCTCACGCCGCAGTCGGTGCATGCGTTCGGCGGCTTCAAGGTGCAAGGCAAGACGGAAGCCGGCGCGAGCCAACTGATGCGCGACTCGCTCGCGGTGCAGGATGCAGGCGCGCAATTGATCGTGATGGAAGCGATCCCGATGCTGCTCGCGAGCGACGTCACCAAGCAGTTGCGGATTCCGACGATCGGTATCGGCGCAGGTCTCGATTGTTCGGGCCAGGTGCTGGTGCTGCACGACATGCTGGGGATTTTTCCCGGCAAGCGGCCGCGCTTCGTGAAGGACTTCATGCAGGGGCAGCCCAGTATTCTTGCTGCGGTGGAAGCTTATGTTCGCGCGGTGAAGGACGGGACGTTTCCTGGGCCTGAGCATACGTTCTGATTCAGGCGTACCTCGGTAGCTTGGTCGTGGTTGGGTCGCCGAGGCATGACTTGGAGCGGTTGTCGCTTGTTAGCGGACGATATATGCCGGTATCGCGCCGCGTAATGCATTGCAAATTAACAGCGCTTCGGCGTTCGACAAATCGGCTCGGGTGAGCACTCGCTCGGCCGCCTGTAGCTCGCGATCTTCTTCGAGCATCACGCTTCGCATCACGCCGGGCAGCACGCCCGATTCCAGCGGCGGAGTCCACCACCGTCCATCCAGCTTCACGAAGACATTCGAACGACCACCTTCGGTCAACTCGCCGCGCTCGTTGAAAAACAACGTGTCGAATGCGCCCTTCGCTTCCGCTTCGCGCCAGCCGCGATCGTATTCGGCGCGTCGGGTGGTCTTGTGACGCAGCAGCGGATCGTCGGCTTCGGTTGCCGCGAAATCGTGGTCCGGTCCGAGCAGCACGCCGACCGTCGGTTCTTCGAGCGGTTTCAGCGCAACCGCGGTGAGTTGCGTCGCTCCGTTTTTACTCAGCGCGACGCGTATGCGGTACGGAATGTGCGCAGGCAGCGATTCACATTTTGCTTTGAGTTGCGCACGGATTCCGTTTTCTTTCTCGTCGAGTTTGAAACCCAGTACGGCGGCGCTTGCCGAGAGTCTCGCGAGATGGCGCGACAGATGTCGTACGCCCTCTTCTTTCGTCGCGTACATCGTTTCGAAGAGTTCGAAACCCGGATCAGCGTCGGTCAGAAAACTGGCTTTCAACAGGCACTCCGCATATTCGTCGGCCGCGACGCTGTCGAGTACGATGCCCGCTCCGACACCCATCTCGCCATACAGCCCGTCTGACTGCGCGACCGGAGTCAGCGTCAACGTGCGAATGGCGACCGACAGGCAGAAGTCGCCGCAGGCGGGTTCGTTTGTACCGGTATCAGCGCCGTCCGCATCGACATCGAGCCAGCCAATCGCACCGGTATAAAGACCGCGCGGCGTGCTCTCCAGCGAGTCGATCAACTGCATCGTGCGATGCTTCGGCGCGCCGGTGATCGAGCCGCACGGAAAGAGCGCGCGCACGATCTGCGCAAACGAGGTTCGTTCGCGCAACGTCGAGTGCACAGTCGACGTCATCTGCCACACCGACGCATACGGTTCCACCGAAAACAGCGCCGGCACCTTCACCGACCCCGTTCGCGCGACACGCGACAAATCGTTGCGCAACAGATCCACGATCATCACGTTTTCGGCACGGTTCTTCGGGTCGTTCGCGAGGAAATCGGCCGCACGGCGATCCTCGACGGGATCCGGCGAGCGCGGCGCGGTGCCTTTCATCGGGCGGGCATGCAGCGTGTCGCCTTGCTTCTCGATGAAAAGCTCCGGCGAGCACGACAGCACCCACTTACCCGCAGGCAACGCGATCAGCGCACCGTACGGAACCGGCTGACGCGCGCGCAGCCGCCGATAAAGACCGATCGGCGAGCCGAACACATCGAAGCCGAGCCGGTACGTGTAGTTGACCTGATAGGAGTCGCCCTCACGCAGCGCGGCATGGACTGCATCGATCGCGTCGTCGAACTGCGCCCGATCGACGCTCGCGCTCACGTTCGCCGTGCCCGCCACCGACGCTTCTATCTCGCCGCCGTCACGCGCGATGAGCCACGCATCGACCTCATCGCGCGACAGCTTCGCACAGCGTTCGAACAATAAAAAACGCAGCGTGGCATCGCCACGCTGCGTTTTCAGGGACCGCTGCAGCTCTTCACCGAAGAGCAGCTTGCAGCCGAACTCATAATCGGCAAGCACGACCGCATGCAAACCGCCGCGCCGCGTTTCCCCGGCAACCGCTTCACACACTGCGTCGAGCTGCGCGGCATCGGCACACATCGCCTCGCGCACAAAACCCGTGTACAGACGACTCGAACGGCGCGCCGCCGTCGCGTCGCAATCGTCGAGCAGCGCGAATACCGCGCCGCGCTCATCTGCCGTCATGCTTGCCGCCAAACTTCAAACTGCGATTAATCGAAGAAGCTCTTCACCCGATCGAACCAGCTCTTGCTTTGCGGGCTATGCCGCGAGCCGCCCTCGACCAGCGCCTTCTCGAATTGCTTGAGCAGATCGCGCTGCGGATCGGTGAGCTTGACCGGCGTTTCGACTTGCACGTGCACGTACAGATCGCCGGCAATGCTCGCACGCAAACCCTTGATCCCTTTGCCACGCAGACGGAATGTCTTACCCGATTGCGTGCCTTCCGGCACCGTGAAGCTCGCGCGGCCAGCCAGCGTCGGCACTTCGATTTCGCCGCCGAGCGCGGCCGTGGTGAACGGAATCGGCATCTGGCAATGCAGGTCGTCGCCGTCGCGCTCGAACACCGAGTGCTGCTTGATGTGAATCTCGACGTACAGATCGCCTGACGGACCGCCATTGATGCCCGGCTCGCCGTTGCCGGCCGAGCGGATGCGCATGCCGTCGTCGATACCCGCGGGGATCTTCACTTCCAGCGTCTTGGTTTCCTTCACCTTGCCCGCGCCGTGGCAATGACCGCAAGGTTCAGGGATATAGGTGCCGGTGCCGTGGCATTTCGGGCAAGTCTGCTGGATGCTGAAAAAGCCCTGCGACATGCGCACCGAACCCGAACCGCTACAGGTCGGGCAGGTTTCGGGCTTGGTGCCGGGCTTCGCGCCCGAACCGTGACAGATTTCGCACGACACCCAGCTCGGCACGCGAATCTGCGTGTCGTAGCCATGTGCGGCCTGTTCCAGCGTGATTTCCATGCTGTAGCGCAGATCGGCGCCGCGATACACCTGCGGGCCGGCACGGCCGCCACCGCCACCGCGTGCCGCACCGCCGGCCGCCTGGCCGAAGATGTCGCCGAAAATATCGCCGAATGCATCGGCGAAACCGCCGAAGCCTTGTGCGCCTGCGCCGCCCATATTCGGATCGACGCCCGCGTGGCCGTATTGATCGTACGCACCGCGCTTTTGCGAGTCCGACAGCATTTCATAGGCTTCCTTCACCTCTTTGAAATGCTCTTCCGCATCCTTGTTGCCCGGATTGCGGTCAGGGTGGTGCTTCATCGCGAGCTTGCGATAAGCCTTCTTGATTTCGTCGTCGCTCGCGTTCTTTGCGACGCCCAGAACCTCGTAGTAATCCCGTTTCGCCATATCGGTTCAACGCCACTCGCGCAATGGGGCGCGGTAGCTCCTCTTGAATGCTGGAGTCTTGCGACTCGTCCGGCCGCTGTTTTCCGCCGCTTACAAACGGCTCGAAACAACGCCCTCCATAAAACAAATGTGCCCGGAGAGCCCAAACAGGCTCACCAGGCGCGATAACCGCTTTGCAGGTTCATGCACCCGGACGGGAGCAAACCATTTTGCAGCCGGGCCGCACACAGTGCTGTGTGCGGCTTTACGGTCAAATTGCGACCCGGCTTTAGTCCTTCTTCACTTCCTTGAACTCGGCGTCGACCACGTCGTCGTGCTGCTGGCTCGCGCCACCCGCCGATGCACCCGCACCTGCCGCACCCGCTGCCGCGGCTTCCGCACCTTGCGCAGCCTGCATGTCGGCGTACATCTTTTCGCCCATCTTCTGCGAGGCCGTCGCCACCACTTCGATCTTGGCTTCGATCGCGGCTTTGTCGCTCGAACCGCTCTTCAGCGTTTCTTCGAGGTCCTTCAGCGCGGTTTCGATCGCTTCCTTCTCGGCGGCTTCCAGCTTGTCGCCGTATTCGGTCAGCGCTTTCTTCGTGCTGTGGACCAGCGCGTCGCCCTGGTTGCGGGCATCGGCCAGCTCACGCAGCTTGTGATCTTCTTCCGCGTTCGCTTCGGCGTCCTTCACCATCTTTTCGATTTCGGCTTCGGACAGACCCGAGTTCGCCTTGATCGTGATGCGGTTTTCCTTGCCGGTCGCCTTGTCTTTCGCACCGACGTGCAGAATGCCGTTCGCGTCGATGTCGAAGCTCACTTCGATCTGCGGCGTGCCGCGCGGTGCCGGCGGAATGCCTTCGAGGTTGAACTCGCCCAGCAGCTTGTTGCCCGCTGCCATTTCGCGTTCGCCCTGGAACACCTTGATCGTCACGGCACCCTGATTGTCGTCAGCCGTCGAGTAGACCTGTGCGTGCTTGGTCGGGATCGTGGTGTTCTTGTTGATCATCTTCGTCATCACGCCGCCGAGCGTTTCGATGCCGAGCGACAGCGGGGTCACGTCGAGCAGCAGAACGTCCTTGCGGTCACCCGACAGAACCTGACCTTGAATCGCGGCGCCCACGGCCACGGCTTCGTCCGGGTTCACGTCACGGCGCGGTTCCTTGCCGAAGAATTCCTTGACCTTGTCCTGCACCTTCGGCATGCGGGTCATACCGCCGACCAGAATCACGTCGTCGATTTCGCCGACCTTCACGCCCGCGTCCTTGATCGCCGTGCGGCACGGTTCGATCGTGCGTTCGATCAGCTCTTCAACCAGCGCTTCCAGCTTGGCGCGCGTGATCTTCAGGTTCAAGTGCTTCGGACCCGATGCGTCGGCCGTGATGTACGGCAGGTTGATTTCGGTTTGCTGGCTCGACGACAGCTCGATCTTGGCCTTTTCGGCCGATTCCTTCAGGCGTTGCAGCGCGAGGACGTCTTTCGACAGATCGACGCCCTGTTCCTTCTTGAACTCGCCGATGATGTAATCGATGATGCGCTGGTCGAAGTCTTCACCGCCGAGGAACGTGTCGCCGTTCGTGGACAGCACTTCGAATTGCATTTCACCGTCGACATCCGCGATTTCGATGATCGACACGTCGAACGTACCGCCGCCCAGGTCATACACCGCGATCTTGCGGTCGCCCTTTTCGGCCTTGTCCAGACCGAATGCCAAAGCGGCTGCGGTCGGTTCGTTGATGATGCGCTTGACTTCCAGACCGGCGATGCGGCCTGCGTCTTTGGTAGCCTGACGCTGGCTGTCGTTGAAGTACGCGGGAACCGTGATCACGGCTTCCGTGACCGGCTCGCCGAGGTAGTCTTCAGCGGTCTTCTTCATCTTGCGCAGCGTTTCCGCGGAGATTTGCGGCGGTGCGAGCTTCTGGTCGCGCACTTCGATCCATGCGTCGCCGTTATCGGCTTTCATGATCTTGTACGGCATCAGCGCGATGTCTTTCTGCACTTCTTTTTCTTCGAAGCGGCGGCCGATCAGGCGCTTGACCGCGTACAGCGTGTTCTTCGGGTTCGTGACCGACTGACGCTTCGCCGGCGCGCCGACGAGAATCTCGCCGTCTTCCATGTAAGCGATGATCGACGGCGTGGTGCGCGCGCCTTCCGAGTTCTCGATCACCTTGACCGAATTACCTTCCATGATCGCCACGCACGAGTTGGTCGTGCCGAGGTCGATGCCGATGATTTTGCCCATTTTTACTGTTCTCCTGTCTTCGATCGCTGCGGGAAGCGCCGTTTTGCCCGTTTGACGGGACGGCGATCCGCTCTCAATTCCTGCCTGCACTCAACATAAGTGCATCCGCATCGTTTTCAAGACCTCTTTAGCGATGCGGTCATTAATTTTTTTCAATCGGGCGAACTTTTACCCGGATTAGCGCCAGTTGCGGCTTTGCTGCTGGTAGTAGCAGTAGCGGTCCGAATCTGGTTCCGCGCGGCGGCGAGCGCCGCGTGGAATTGCCCGAGCCTCCCGAGCCTCCCGGTTGCCACGGTGAAAGGAAAACCACGTGGGCGCGCGGTGAAGCATCGCGCACCGGCCCAACTCGCGGTGTTCCTGGACGTTGCTGCGAAACCATTTGAGACCGGGCGCGCGAATCGCGTCCGGCTGCGCCGGCATGGCTTTCCTCGCAACCTCGCCGTTGAAGGAAGCCGTCGAGACCCTGGCAAAGCACCACGGCCCCGTTGCCTCCGTGGCCCGCGAGCCTGGCGTCGAACGGCTCGGCGCCGATCTCCCGCATATTGACCACGGCGAACGCGGTGGCGTCGACGGGAAGATTGGCCACGAATGAGCGCTGCCGCCCGCGACGGCCTCGAAACTTCCTTACTGCTTACTTCGGCGCCGCGACGGTCACGAGCGCCGGACGCAGCACGCGATCGGCGATCACGAAGCCCTTTTGCAGCACGGCGACGACGGTATTCGGCTCCTGGTCGGCCGGCACCATGGAAATAGCCTGATGACGATGCGGGTCGAACTTTTCGCCGACCGGATTCAGCGCGACGACCCGGCCCTTTTCCAACGCACCGGTCAATTGACGCAGCGTGAGTTCGACGCCTTCGCGAACCTTCTGCAGATCGTCGGACGAGTGCGCAACCGCTGCTTCCAGGCTGTCGATCACCGGCAGCAGATGTTCGGCGAAGCTTTCGATCGCGAACTTGTGCGCCTTGGT
Source organism: Paraburkholderia xenovorans (assembly GCF_046030735.1). Classification (GTDB taxonomy): domain Bacteria; phylum Pseudomonadota; class Gammaproteobacteria; order Burkholderiales; family Burkholderiaceae; genus Paraburkholderia; species Paraburkholderia xenovorans_A. Next base: position 34,320 of record NZ_JAQQBV010000040.1, on the reverse strand, counting down.
GACGTCTTCCTGCGCGCGACGGCGCACGTTTTCAGTTTCAGCCTTGGCTCGCAGGAAGCTTTCCTGCAAGTCGGCGATTTTGGCCTGAGCTTCGGCCAGTGCAGCTTCGACGCCGGCTGCCGGAGAATCGGTGGCGGCGCTGGCGGCTGCGTTTGCCGTTGCGTCCTGCTGAGCGGCTGCGGCCTCGGCGGCCTGGTGCGCGGCTTCGTCCGAGGGCGTGGGATTCTGGCTCGTCGGGTTCTCTTGCGTGTTTTCCATGTCGCTGAAAGTCGTTAAAAAGTAAAAGCCAACGGTGGCGGTGGTGCTCGAAAAAGCAGGCGCAGTTTGTGCGTTGCAAAATGACGACAACGAAGCTGGCGCCTTACCGCAAATCAGAACGGCAGATGGGGCCGGATAGCGCCGTTTCAAGCGCATCTCGCGGAACTTTTCGCACCGTCGGCGTGCGGCAGAAATGCCCGGTTACAACCATTATCGAGTCGCAATCAGATTGAGATTGAGTGCGATCAACAAGTGGCCTATGCTCCATTAAAACGTCGGAAAAGACAGGTTAACCCTAATCTGACATAAGCCTTTCCGACATTTTGCAATTCCCAACCGATTAGCCCGTTTCCGTCCTGCAGCATCTTCCCAAGGGGAGCACCGTGAAACTGACCTTTGCAATATCGGTGGTCGCATTGGTACTGATCGCGGGCACCACGACCATCTGCATGTCCGGGGCCGTCAACGATCACACTACCGAGTACGGCGGTGTGCATGCGACGATGGAACAACTGTTCAATCCCCACCTGAAAGTTTGTCGATAGTGCGCCGGTCCCGCTTGGTCGGTCTGCCGTGTAACGCGGCGGCCGGCTCGCGATACGTCTTGCGCCGCTCCTGTTCGACCTGCCGCTTGACCTTGCTGTCTTCGGTTTCCGCATAAAGCGTTTGCGCGACGCTCGCGGGTCCACGCACGTCGCAGATACCCAGCACTTCCACCTGCCACACGATTCGTTCGATCTCGACTTCGACGAGGTCGCCCACCCGCACGTCTTTGGCCGGCTTGACGCTGGCGCCGCCGATCCGCACATGCCCTTTTTCGACGGCATCCGCGGCGAGCGAACGCGTTTTGAAAAAGCGCGCCGCCCACAGCCATTTGTCGATGCGCAGCTTTGCGCCCGGTTCGGTGGAAATCCTGTGATTCATCGGCCTCGTCAAACCCCTGTCGTATGCGGCACGGGCATTGCCTGCACCGGCCAGCCTTGAAGGTTCTGCGCGACGATCTCGCCGAGCGCTGCGATCCACGCCTGCGAAGCGTTCACACACGGAATCCGGTGAAACTCCTTGCCGCCCGCGTGCAGGAATTCGTCGCGCACTTCCATGCCGATCTCTTCAATCGTTTCAAGGCAATCGGCGGTAAAGCCCGGGCAGAACACGTCGGCGCGACGTACGCCTGCCGAGCCCAGTTCCTTCAGCGTCGGCGCGGTGTACGGTTGCAGCCACTCGGCCTTGCCGAAACGCGACTGGAACGTGATCCGGCATTCCACGGAAGTGAGTTCCAGCGCTTGCATCAACAGCGCGCCCGTCTGCTGACACTGCTCGTGGTACGGGTCACCGAGATTCATCGTGCGCTTGGGTACGCCGTGAAAGCTCAGCACCAGTTTGTCGCCCGCCGCGAAATCGGGGCGGCCGTGCTGATGCCAGTATTGATGCACCTGAGCAGCGAGCGCGGCGATATAGGCCGGATGATCCGCGTACTGACGCACCGTGCGGATTTCCGGCTGATTGCGCATACGCTTGAGCGCGGAAAACGCGTCGTCGAAAGCGGTGGCCGTGGTCGACGACGAATACTGCGGGTACATGGGCACAAGCAGCACGCGCTCGGCGCCCGCCAGCTTCAACTGGTTCAGCATGGCCGGAATACCCGGCGTGCCGTAGCGCATCGCGTAGTCGACCAGCACCGTGTAGTCGTTCAACTGCAGCAGATGGCGCAAGCCTTCCACCTGCTTTTCCGTGTAGACCCGCAACGGCGAGCCTTCGGGCATCCATACCGTTGCATATTTCCGCGCGGACGCGCGGCTGCGGAACGGCAAGATCAACAAGCGAAGAATCACCTGCCAGATGAGCGCGGGAATCTCGACCACGCGAGGGTCGGACAAAAACTGCGCGAGATAGCGGCGCACCGCGCGCGGCGTCGGCGCGTCGGGCGTGCCGAGATTGATCAGCAGCACCGCCACTCGATGTGACGTGGCGTTCTGCGAGGGCCGCTCGAGGTCGAAGCGCATAGGCAACAGGGGTAACCGCTTTTAGGCGGAGAGTCGGTTCAGGTGGATTTCATTATAGCGGCGCGGTTCTGCAGCGATACCTGGCCATTCGGCCAATTGGCAAGCCGTTCGCCGTCACGCATCATTTGCCATACGAACCGGCGCGGCCGGTTACTGCTGGCTGAGGGTCAGCGAGAGCAGCCGCGCGGTGATGTCGACAATCGGAATCACGCGGTTGTAGGCCATGCGGGTCGGCCCGATCACGCCGAGCGTGCCGACGATCTTGCCGTTCACCTCGTACGGCGCGGTCACGACGCTCATTTCCTCGATCGGCACGAGATTCGATTCGCCGCCGATGAAAATCTGCACGCCCGCCGCGTGGCTCGACACGTCCAACAACTGAAGGAGGCTGGTCTTTTGGTCGAACACATCGAACAGCTTGCGCAAACGCGCCATGTCCGACGACAGGTCGGCGACTTCGAGCAGATTGCGCTCGCCGGAAATCAGCACGGTCTCGCCGGTATCCGCCTCGTCCGTGCTGGCGGTGACCGCCGCGTGCATCAGCGTGGTCATGTCGCCGCGCAATTCGTCGATTTCTTCGCGCAGGCGGCGGCGCACGTCGTCGAACGACAGGCCCGCGAAATGCGCGTTGATGTAATTGGATGCCTCGACCAGTTGCGACGGCGAAAAGTCGCGCTGGGTCGCCATGATGCGGTTCTGCACGTCGCCCTCGGGCGTCACGATGATCAGCAGAATGCGCTTGTCGGACAGGCGCATGAACTCGATCTGCTTGAACACGTGGCTGCGCCGCGGCGTGAGCACCACGCCGGCGAATTGCGACAGGTTGGACAGCACGCTCGCCGCCGCGGCGACGATTTTCTGCGGCTCGCCTGCCTGCAGCGTAGTCTTGACGGTACGCGTCACCGCTTCTTCGTCAGCGGCGGATTCGACCGTCAGCATGGTGTCGACGAACAGCCGGTAGCCGCGTGGCGTAGGAATGCGACCCGCGGACGTATGCGGACTGATCACGAGCCCCAGATCCTCGAGGTCGGACATCACGTTGCGAATGGTAGCCGGGCTCAGTTCGAGGCCGGAGTAACGTGACAGCGTGCGCGAGCCGACCGGCTGACCTTCGGCGATGTAGCGCTCGATCAGCGTTTTGAGGAGGGTTTGTGCGCGAGGATCTAGCATGACGGAAAATTTTAGCTCAATGACGCGACTACCGCGAGCGCTAACGGCGCCCATCATTGCCCCGATTCACCGGCTTGCCGCCTGTCATCAAGGCTTCACCATTCTAACGATAATCGCGCAAGGCGCCGGCAGCCCGCGTGGGCCGGCACGCGACCGGTTTTGTCGGCGATTCTTTTCAGGCCCTACCTATGGTGTAATGCCGGCATGCAAGTGACCAGCCAGTTCAAGACCGTCGCGCTCGTCGGGCGCAACAATACGCCGGGCATCGGCGAGCCGCTGACCGCGCTCGCCTCGTGCATCGCAAAGCGCGGTTTCGACGTCGTGTTCGAAGCCGATACCGCCGCTGAAATCGGCATTACCGACTACCCGGCGCTGCGCCCCGCCGAGATCGGCGCGCGCGCCGACGTCGCGGTGGTGCTCGGTGGCGACGGCACGATGCTCGGCATCGGCCGTCAGCTTGCGCCTTACCGCACGCCGCTGATCGGCATCAACCACGGGCGGCTCGGCTTCATCACGGACATCCCGATCTCGGATATGAGCGAGATCGTGCCGCAAATGCTCGCCGGCAATTTCGAACGTGAAGAGCGCGTGCTGCTCGAGGCTCGGATCATGCGCGGCGGCACGCCGATCTATCACGCATTGGCCTTCAACGACGTGGTGGTCAACCGCAGCGGCTTCTCCGGGATGGCGGAGCTGCATGTGTCGGTGGACGGCCGCTTCATGTACAACCAGCGTTCGGACGGCCTGATCGTCGCCACGCCCACCGGCTCGACCGCCTACGCGCTGTCGTCGCAGGGGCCGATCCTGCATCCGCAACTGCAAGGCATCGTGCTGGTGCCGATCGCGCCGCATGCGCTGTCGAACCGCCCGATCGTGCTGCCGGACGACTCCAAGGTCAGCATCCAGATCGTGTCGGGCCGCGAAGTCAACGTCAATTTCGACATGCAGTCGTTCACGTCGCTCGAACTCAGCGACACGATCGAAGTGCGCCGCTCGCGTCATACGGTGCCGATGCTGCATCCGGTCGGCTACAGCTATTACGCGACGCTGCGCAAGAAGCTGCACTGGAATGAGTACCCGTCGCACGAAGAAGACCCCAAACCCTGAGCGAAGCCGATCCGCCAGAACGCGAACGCCGCCGCTGCCCGAAACTCCGAATCCCGAACCTCACGCCGATCAGACCACCTCCATGCTGCGCCACCTCTCGATACGCGACTTCGTCATCGTCGCCGCGCTCGATCTCGAATTCGACAGCGGCTTTACCGTGTTCTCCGGCGAAACCGGCGCCGGCAAGTCGATCCTGATCGACGCGCTGGCCCTCGCGCTCGGCGCCCGGGCCGACGCGAGCGTAGTGCGCACCGGCGAGAGCCGCGCGGATATCACCGCCGAATTCGAGACGCACCCGCAGGCCGAGCAATGGCTCGACGCGCAGGCGCTCAGCACGGCAGCGGACGACGGCCAGCACGGCAACACCGTCATGCTGCGGCGAGTGGTGGATGCGAACGGCCGCTCGCGCGCGTTCATCAACGGCACCGCGGCCACGCTCGCGCAGTTGCGTGAAGTCGGCGAAATGCTGGTGGATATTCATGGGCAGCACGCGCACCAGTTGCTGATGCGCCCGGACGCACAGCGCGAACTGTTCGATACGCACTCGGGACTGACCGAAACCGCCGCAACCGTCACGCGTGCATGGCGCAACTGGCGCGAGAAAGTCCAGGCCGTCGAGCATGCGCAAAGTCGCGACCGCGAATTGCAACTCGAACGCGAACGTCTCGCGTGGCAGCTCACCGAACTGGACAAGCTCGCGCCGCAGCCGGGCGAGTGGGAAGAGGTCAATAGCGAACACCGTCGTCTGTCGCATTCGGCGAATCTGATCGACGGCGTGCAAGGCGCGCTCGGCGCGTTGTCCGAATCGGACGAGGCGATGATCACGCATCTCGCATCGATCGTGTCGAAGGTGCGCGATCTGGCGGAGATCGATCCTGCACTGAACGATGTGCTGGCGGCGCTCGAACCGGCCGAGATCCAGTTGCAGGAAGCGGCCTATTCGCTCAGCCACTACGCGCAGAAGCTCGAACTCGATCCGGACCGGCTCGCACAAGTCGAAAAGCGGCTTGACGCGCTGCATTCGGCCGCGCGCAAGTTCCGCTTGCAACCGGAAACGCTGCCGGAAGAACACGAAGCGCGGCGCGCACAACTCGCCGCGCTGGATGCCGCCGCCGACCTGGACAGCCTGCACGCGGCCGAAGCCAAAGCGAAAGAAGCATTTCTCGCCGAAGCGAAAAAACTCTCGAAGGCGCGTACCAAGGCAGGCAAAGCGCTGGGCGCCGCGGTCACCACGGGCATGCAGGAATTGTCGATGAAAGGCGGCAGTTTCGAAGTGGCCCTCGTGCCGCTGCCCGAAGGCGGCGCGCATGGGCTCGAACAGGTCGAATTCCGTGTCGCGGGCCATGCCGGTGTGCCGTTGCGGCCGCTCGCGAAGGTGGCCTCAGGCGGCGAACTCGCGCGTATCAGCCTCGCGCTCGCCGTGATCGCCAGCGCCGCGAGTCCGACGCCGACACTGATTTTCGACGAAGTGGACACGGGGATCGGCGGCGGCGTCGCCGAAGTCGTCGGGCGTCTGCTGCATCAACTCGGCGAGGCGCGCCAGGTACTGTGCGTGACGCACTTGCCGCAAGTGGCCGCGCGCGGCGATCACCATTTCCAGGTCGCCAAGACGGGCAACGGCAACGGCGGCACGGTCAGTAGCGTGACCGCGCTCGACAAATCGAGCCGCGTCGAGGAAGTCGCGCGCATGCTCGGCGGTCTCGCGATCACCGCCACCACGCGCAAGCACGCGAAGGAAATGCTGGCAGCGTAAGCGGCGTCGTATCGGGGTATCGAGGTATCGGGGGGTGGCGAGGGCCGAGGTCGGCCGCGCGTAACGCATTGCATCTCGCATCTCGCATCTCGACACTATCGCGGCTCGATCACGACACAATCGCGCGCCGGCCACCCGCATCGGCTACCCGGCGCACAAACACGCATTCACACGCATTCACACGCACTAACACCCGTTCACACGTCACCACCTTCCCCAAACACCCGCCTCCACAACCCCAGCACCGCCTCCCGCTCCGTCTCCACCAAAACCGGAGCGACACGCGCTTTCTCCATCCCGTCCAGCCGCAGTTTGTGTTGCAGCTTCCGATAAGTGCGATACGCCGCGCCGACCGTCTCCGCTTCCCCCTCACTCATCAACCCGAAGCGCGACACTTCCCGCAGCAACGCGATATTGCCGGTATTGCGGATCAGTTCCGGATCGCTGGCCGCATGCAGCAGCACCCAGTACTGCACGGTGAACTCGATATCCACCATCCCGCCGCGGTCGTGCTTCAGATCGAACAGCGCGGTGTGATTCGGATGCCCGGCCTCGACACGCTCGCGCATCTCGACGATTTCCTTCGCGAGCGGCGCGGCCTCGCGCGGCGTGGTCAACACCTGTTCGCGGATCGCTTCGAACTTCGCGCCGATCGCGGCGTCGCCGGCGCAGTAGCGCGCGCGGGTCAGCGCCTGGTGTTCCCAGACCCACGCGGTGTTCGCCGCGTCGCCCTCACGCAATTGATAGCGGCGGAACGCGTCGAGATCGGTGACGAGCAGGCCCGACTCGCCGTTCGGCCGCAACCTCAGATCGACGTCGAACAACGTGCCCGCGCCGGTGGCCGTCGTGAGCCAGGTAATCAGACGGCGCGTGTAAGTGGAGTAGATGTCCGCGGCGGCATCGTCGTCGTCCTCGTACAGGAAGATCACGTCGAGGTCCGACGCGTAGCCCAGCTCCTTGCCGCCCAGCTTGCCGTACGCGATGACGGCGAACTGCGGCATCTCGCGATGGCGCTTGGGCAGTTGTTTCCAGACCGCTTCGAGCGTGACGTCGAGCACGGCGTCCGCGAGTTCGGACAGGCGGTCGCTCACGTGCTCGACGCTCAACCGCCCCGCCAGATCGATCAGCAGAATGCGGAACACTTCGGCCTGATGCGCGTGGCGCAGCAGGTCCATCTGCTGCTCGACGCCGTCGGCGGCGGCAAGGCGCAAGCGCAACGTGCGCTTGAACTCCGGCCAGTCGAACGGACTGTCCATCGCTTCGTCGTCGAGCAGTTCGTCGAGCAATTGCGGATGGCGGATCAGATAGCCTGCGGCCCAGCGCGAACCGCCCAGTACCGACAACACCCGATGCAACGCCTGCGGATACTCGGTCAGCAACGCGAGATACGCGCCGCGCCGGCTCACCGCCTCGAGCAGATCGAACAGGCGCGCCACCGTATCGGCACGCCGCTCGGGCGGCTCCAGCGTGCGCGCCGCTTCGAGCGCACGTTGCGCGACGATGTCGAAACGCTGCCGGCTGCGCTCGGCCAGTCCCGCATAGCGCGACGACTGCCACACCGCGCGCAGCCGCGCCAGCAGATCGCCGGGTTCGGGCACGCCCAGTTCGACGAGGCGCGCCTGCAACGCTTCGTCGGCGCTGTCGTCGGCGAGCGCGCTGCTCCACACCCACGCCGCCGCGCCGTCTTCCGGCGCGCCGCAGCCGTCGCGGCCGCTCACCTTGTCGGCGAAAATCTGGTCGAATTGCTGCTCGACGAATTCACGATGCGCGTCGAGCTTCGTCATCAGCGCCGCGTAGTCGTCGCAACCCATCGCACGCGCGAGCGCCGCGCGCTCTTCTGGATCGACTGGCATTGCGTGGGTTTGCGCGTCGTTGCGGTATTGCAGACGGTGTTCGAGTTCGCGCAGGAAGCGGTACGCCTGCGAGAGTTTCACGCACACCGACGAGTCGATCAGTCCATGAGTCGCCGCGTGCCGCAGAACGGCGAGCGTCGGCCGCACGCGAAAGCCCGCGTCCTGGCCGCCGCGGATCAGTTGAAACACCTGCGCGCTGAATTCGATTTCGCGGATGCCGCCGCGGCCCAGCTTGATGTCGTCGGCCTTGTCGGGCCGCATCGACGCGCGCCGCTGCGCCTCCTGGCGAATCTGCAGATGCAGCGCGCGAATCGCGCTGATCACGCCGAAGTCGAGATAACGGCGGTAGACGAACGGCGTGACGATCGCATCGAGCTGTTTTTGCAAACGCTGCGCAGCGTCGCTCGCGCCTTCCGAAACGAGCCGCCCTTTGATCCACGCGTAGCGTTCCCACTCGCGGCCTTGCACGTAAAAATATTCCTCGAGCATCCCAAGACTGCACACCAGCGGCCCGGAATCGCCGTTCGGCCGCAAGCGCATGTCGACGCGGAACACATAACCGTCGGCGGTCACTTCGGCCAGCGCGCCGATCAGCCGCTTGCCGAGCCGCGTGAAAAATTCCTGGGTGGCGATCGGCGAACGCTGGCCGCCGGCGGTCTCGCCGTCCTCTTCATAGATGAAAATCAGATCGATATCCGACGACACGTTCAACTCGCGCCCGCCCAGCTTGCCCATCCCGACCACGCCGAGCGCGAGGCGCTCGCCCTCCGGTCCGCGCGGCTCGCCGTAGAGCGTTTCCAGGTCGGCGGACAGCACAGCCAAAGCCCGCTGGATGGTCGTCTCGGCCAGATCGGTCATCGCGCCGGTGACTTCGGCGACATCCGCCTCACCGGCGAGATCGCGCTCCATCACCGCGCAAAAAACCTCGGTGCGCAGTTGGCGCAGCGCCCGTTTGAGCGCATCTTCGCTCAACGGCGCAGCGCGGCCGCCGGCCGCTTCGACGCACAGCGCATCGAAACGCGCGTCGATGCGTTCGCGGCTGAGCGGCGCGGACGCAAGCGCCGCCACCTGCGCCGCAAGTTGCGGACGGGCCGCCGCGGCGCGCGCTGCATAGTGTGAATAGTTGGAACTCAGGAGAGTGGCGTCAGTCATCAAGGGTCTGGCTCGTACGTTGCTTGAGATGCGTAGTTCAGTTCGTCGTAATACTAGTGGAAGCCGCCCTCGCCCAGGTCGCGAGACGGCATGCAGACAGGGTTTGCAGGAAATCCGCCGGCGCTTTCCCGTGTGTTACATTTCGTCGTTAATTCGCAAAACTACCATACGCCCTCCCGCCGCAGCATGTCCGAGCGAAATGAATCCGCCGACCCGCAAGAAACCGGGCAGGTCCGGCCTGTGAGCGGAAGCGACCACATTGTGCTGCGTCGGACTTTCCACGTGGTGCTGGCCGTCGCGCTGGTGCTCTACTTCATCGCGACGGGGTTGTTTCTCGGCTTGCGTTATGTGTTGCTGCCGCGGGTCGACGCGTTCCGTCCGCGTATCGAAGCCACCGTCTCGGACAAACTCCACGCGCAGTTCACGATCGGCAAGCTCGCGCCTTATTGGAGCGGCTTCCAGCCGGGTGTCGACGTCACCGATCTCGTGATCCGCGACTCCGATGGCAAAGCCGCGCTGACCATTCCGCACGCAACCGCCACGCTGTCGTGGAAGTCGCTCTGGCAATTTCATCCCGCGCTCTCCAGCCTGATCGTCGACCAACCGGATGTACTCGTGTCACGCACCGGCGACGGCGTGATTTCGGTCGCGGGCGTACCCGTGCCGACCCGCCACAGCGGCAACGACACGCTGTCGACCTGGCTGCTGCGTCAACAGGCGATCGTGGTGCGCGGCGGCGTGCTGCGTTGGCGCGACGCGGAACACGACGCACCGGAACTCGCGCTACGCGACATCCGCATCGCGATTCTGAACGACGGCTACGATCACCGGCTCGCGCTGCAAGCACCACCCGACGGGCACGTGCTGCATGGTCCGATCGATTTCCGCACGCATTTCAAGCACGCGGCGCTCTCCGCGATCGGCAAGCCGACCAACTGGACCGGCCAGGCCTATATGTCCACCGGCCCGGTCGATTTGCCGACGCTCGCGCGTTACATCAACTTACCGATCGAGACCTTCGCCGGCCGCATCGACAACGCCATCTGGGGCGACTTCACCGACGGCCGGATCAAGTCAGCGAGCGGACAGCTGGCCGGCTCGGACGTCGCGCTGCGGGTGCGTCCGACGCAGCCGAAGCTGCTGATGCCGGTCGCCCAGTTCGATTGGCATGTGGAAGCCGAGCAAGGCGACTACACACTGCAACTGAACAATCTGCGCGCCGAACTCGGCCAGCCGCCGCTCGACGACGGCACGCCGCTCACCCGCACCCTGTCGTTCGACACGCTGAACGGCCGCTTCCGAAGCGCGTCGCAGCAACATGGACAACTGCTCAGCGTCGCCGGCGATCGGGTCGACCTGGGCATCCTCGCCGAATTCAGCCGCGCGTTGCCGCTGCCCCGGCCGCTGCTGAACAATCTGGTCCGCTTCAATCCGCGCGGCATGGTGGCGAACTATCTGATTCAGGTCGAGCGCGCCAAACCGGAAGCCGGCGAAGTCGATCATCATGCGAGCGGCTCGGAGCCGATCGAGCGCTACCGTTTCAAGGGCGACTTGCAAGGCATCAGCGTCGCGGCGCAGGAACCGCCGCCGGGGCTCACGCCGCTCAATCACCCGCGCGCCGGCATTCCCGGCATCGAAAATCTGTGGGGCAGCGTCGACGCCGACGAAAACCACGGCACCGCGCTGCTCGATACGTCGAACGTCGCGCTCACGCTGCCGGGCGTGTTCGACGATCCACGTCTCACGTTCGACCGTTTGCATGGCCGCGCCGACTGGACCATCAAGCCGAAAGCGCCGGGCGAGACGCACCCGTCGTTTGCCGTGAAGCTGGCCGACTTCGGCGTGTCGAACGCGGACGTCGCGGCCACCGCCACCGCGGATTACAGCAATCCGGGGCACGGCCGCGGCTCGCTCGACCTGAAAGCGGACTTCGAACGCGCGCAGGTCACGCGCATCGTCCGCTACCTGCCGACCAGCATCAGCGAAAAACTGCGCATCTATCTGGGCCACGGTTTGCAGGCCGGCATGTCGCACGGCGCGTCGATCGAGATTCACGGCGACCTGACCAAATTCCCGTACTCCCGCGCGCCGGAAGCCGGGATCTTCCATATCGTCGCGCCGTTCAAAGACGGCAAGTTCGATCCGTCGCCGTTCCCGCCTCGCAAGATGCGCAACGGCACGCCGAACGTGTGGCCGCCGCTCGACGGCATCGACGGCGTATTCCAGTTGAAGAACAACCTGCTGCGCTTCGACATCGACCGGGCGAAATACAAGCGCGTCGCGCTGACCGAAGTGAACGGCAAGATCGACGATCTCGGCACCAAAGCGTCGAGCCTCGTGATCGCCGGCAATGGGCGCGGGCCGCTCGCGGACATGCTCGACTACGTGAACGCGAGCTCGCTCGGCATCATGGCCAAACACGAAACCGACAAGGTGCGCGCCGAAGGGCCGGCCTCGCTCGCGCTGAAGCTGACCGTGCCGCGCACGCCGCAGCCACATATCGGCGTGGAAGGCGCGCTCGGCTTCCAGAACAATCGCCTGAGCGTCGACAACGTGCCGCCTTTGTCGCAACTGAACGGCAAGGTGCGGTTCACCGAACACACCGCGCAGATGGACCGGCTCTCCGGGCAATTCCTCGGCGGCGACGTGCATGCGAGCGGCGGCCTGAAGCAGAACGGCAGCTACGCGCTCGATCTGGGCGGCCATATTGCCGTCGATGCCGCGCGCGGCCTCAATCTGCACGGGCCGGCCGCCGAAGTGCTGACGAGAATGAGCGGCAGTGCGCCGTATGCGCTGAACGTACGCGGCATCAAAGGGCGTCTGCCGGAAGTCACCGCGAACTCCGATCTGACCGGCCTCGCGCTCGATTTCCCCGCGCCGTTCAACAAGCCGATCGGCGCGCCGATGCCGTTGCACTTCGCGGTGAGCCCGTCCAGGGCGGCGAACGAAGCCGGCTTGCAACGCGCCGATCTGACCTTCGGTCCGGTTGCCGCCGCCTATTTGCTGCGCTATGAGCCGAAGGAGCCGCCGGTCGTCGTGCGCGGCGCGATCGGCGTGAACAAGCCGGCCGACTTGCCGAGCGACGGCGTGATCGCCGCGGTCGACGTCGAGGCCTTCGACGCCGACGCGTGGCGCGCGCTCGTCACGCAGATGCGCAATAAGGAAGCGCCGGCGCCGTCTGTCTCACCCGCCGCGCCGGCTGCCGCGTCGAATCCCACGCTCACCCAGTTCCTGCCGAACCGCTTCGCGCTGCACATCGGCACGCTGACACTGCTCAAGCGCCACTGGGACAGCGTGATCGTCGGCGCGTCGCACGCGGACGGCAAATGGCAGGCGAATATCGCGTCGAACCAGGTATCGGGCCACGTGTCGTGGCTGCCGGGCGCCGACAAGGAATCGCCGGGCACGCTGCAGGCGCGCTTCGCCCGCGTGGTGATTCCGTCGGCGACCGACAAGGACCTGCTCGGTCAGGCGATCTCCGCGCCGGCGCAGAACATGCCGTCGATCGATCTGATCGTGAACGAGCTGATTTTCCGCGACCGCAACATCGGCCGCCTGGAAGTGGACGCGCACAATTTCGTCGAAGACGGTGTGCCGGTCTGGCAACTCGACAAGCTCGACATCAGCAATCCCGCCGCGACGCTGAGCGCCACGGCGAACTGGCGCACGTCGACCGAGCTCGGCAATAGCGCCGACGAAACCACGCCACGCCGCACCGTGTTCGACTTCAAGCTCGACATCAAGGACGCCGGCGCGCTGCTGGAACGCTTCGGCCAGCCGCGCACGCTGAAGTACGGCGCCGGCACGCTGTCGGGCAAGATGGTGTGGCGCGGCGGCCCGACCACAATCGACTATCCGACGCTCAACGGCAATCTGGCCGTCGATCTGCGTCACGGGCAGATTCTCAAGGTCGACCCGGGCGTCGCCAAGCTATTGGGCGTACTGAGTCTGCAAAGCCTTGCGCGCTTTGCCACGCTCAATTTCCGCGACGTGATCGGCGAAGGCTTGCCGTTCGAGCATGTAACGGGCACCGGGCAGATCCGCAACGGCATCGGCCGCACGGAAAACTTCGAGATGGTCACGGCGCCCGCGCGCGCCGACATGAAGGGTTCGGTGGATCTCGCGCAGGAAACCCAGAACCTGCATGTCTACATCGTGCCGACCGTCAGCGCCGGCGCGGCCGTGATCGCGGCGACCGTGATCAATCCGCTGCTCGGCCTCGGCGCGCTGGTGGCCGATCTGGCGTTCAGCAAGTCGGTCTCCACCGCGTTCGCGCGCGAGTACGCGATCACCGGTTCGTGGTCGAAACCGCACATCGAGCGGGTCAAAGACGATCGCGGTAAGATGGACGCTCCCGCTTCGACCGTGGAAGCGCATTGAGCCAGCCTTGAACGACGTAAGCGGCGCGCGCGATTCGCACCGCCGCCTTGCCGGGAGTTTTCATAATACTCATGAGCGAAACACACGTCTTGTCCTCCCCTTCCGCCGCGGAATCCAGCGGGTCCTTCGAAAATACGTTCCGGGTCGCCGCGCTGCAAATGGTCAGCGCGCCAGATCGCGAGCGCAATCTGGCCGAAGCGGAGCAGCTGATCGCCGACGCCGCGGCCGACGGCGCGCAACTCGTGCTGCTGCCCGAATACTTCTGCTTCATGGGTTTCAAGGACACTGACAAGCTCGCCGTGCGCGAGCCGTATCAGGACGGCCCGATCCAGCGTTTTCTCGCCGATGCCGCGCGCCGCCACAAGGTGTGGGTGATCGGCGGCACGTTGCCGTTGATGTCGACGGAAGCGTCGCGCGTGCTGAACACCACGCTGGTGTTCGACCCAGAAGGCAACGAGGCCGCGCGTTACGACAAGATTCACCTGTTCAATTTCGAAAAGGGCGAGGAATCGTTCGACGAGGCACGCACCATTTGCCCCGGCGGCGAGGTCCGCACCTTCGCGGCGCCGTTCGGTCAGGTCGGGTTATCGGTCTGCTACGATCTGCGCTTTCCGGAGCTGTACCGTCGCATGGGCGACTGCGCGCTGATCGTGGTGCCGTCGGCGTTCACCTACACCACCGGCCGCGCGCATTGGGAAATGCTGCTGCGCGCGCGGGCGGTCGAAAACCAGTGTTACGTGCTGGCCGCCGCGCAAGGCGGCAAACATGAAAACGGCCGCCGCACCTGGGGCCACAGCATGCTGATCGACCCGTGGGGCGAAATCGTCGCGGTACGCGACGAAGGCGCCGGCGTGGTCGCCGGCAATCTCGAGCGGGCGCGTATCGACGAAGTGCGGCAAAGTCTGCCGGCCTGGCGTCATCGCGTGCTGAGCTGAATCGAGTTGAGCCGAGATTGAAACTGCGGCGCCGCGCACTCACATGAGCGACTGCGGCGCTAACCGAATCCTTCGTATCGAGCAGAACATACTTCGCATGAACATCATCGAACCCGGTATCCGTAATCTCGTCACCGCCAAGGACATTCTCCTGACGCCCTACGGTCTCGACGAAGCCCTGCTCACCCGCACGCTCGCCGAAATCTTCACGCACAAGATCGACTACGCCGATCTGTACTTCCAGTACACGCGCAGCGAAGCGTGGAGTCTCGAAGAAGGCATCGTCAAGTCGGGCAGCTTCAGCATCGACCAGGGCGTCGGCGTGCGTGCCGTGTCGGGCGACCGCACGGCCTTCGCGTATTCGGACGACCTGTCGCCCGAAGCGATCCGGCAGGCCGCACTCGCGACCCGTTCGATCGCCAAGGCGGGCGGCGGCAAGCAGAAGATCAAGGCGGCCACGTCGCTGACCGGCATTGCCGGGCGCGATCTGTATCTGCCGGCCGATCCGCTGCACTCCCTCGACGCAACCGCCAAAGTCAAGCTGCTCGAGCGCATCGAAAAGATGGCGCGCGGCCGCGATCCGCGCATCCAGCAGGTGATGGCGGGCCTCGCCGGCGAATACGACGTGGTGCTGGTCGCTCGCAGCGACGGCGGCTTCGCGGCCGACATCCGGCCGCTGGTGCGCGTCTCGGTCACCGTGATCGCCGAGCAGAACGGCCGCCGCGAAATCGGCAGCGGCGGCGGCGGCGGCCGCTTCGACTACGGCTATTTCACCGACGAAGTACTGTCGAAGTATGTCGACGACGCGGTGCATGCGGCGCTCGTGAACCTCGACGCGCGCCCGGCTCCGGCCGGCGCGATGACCGTCGTGCTCGGGCCGGGCTGGCCCGGCGTGCTGTTGCACGAAGCGATCGGCCACGGCCTGGAAGGCGACTTCAACCGCAAGGGTTCGTCGGCGTTCGCGGGGCGTATCGGCGAGCAGGTCGCGGCGAAGGGCGTCACCGTGGTCGACGACGGCACGCTGCCGAACCGTCGCGGGTCGCTGAACATCGACGACGAAGGCAATCCGACGCAGTGCACGACGCTGATCGAAGACGGCATCCTGAAGGGCTACATCCAGGACACGCTGAACGCGCGTCTGATGAAGATGCCCGTCACGGGTAACGCGCGCCGCGAATCGTACGCCGCGCTGCCGATGCCGCGCATGACCAACACGTACATGCTCAATGGCGACAAGGACCCGCAGGAAATCATCCAGTCCGTGAAGAACGGTTTGTACGCGGTGAACTTCGGCGGCGGCCAGGTCGACATCACCAACGGCAAGTTCGTGTTCTCGGCGTCCGAGGCGTACATGATCGAAAACGGCAAGATCACGTATCCGGTCAAGGGCGCGACGTTGATCGGCAGCGGCCCGGAATCGCTGAAGTTCGTCAGCATGATCGGCAACGACATGAAGCTCGATTCGGGCGTCGGCGTATGCGGGAAGGAAGGCCAGAGCGTGCCGGTCGGCGTCGGCCAGCCGACGCTGCGCATCGACCGCATGACAGTGGGCGGCACCGCCTGATTTTTGATCTGCACGCATACTTCGTGCGCAAAATGCATGAAGTATGCGGATTTTCCGCATTTTCACCCGCTTCAGCTTGTCAGCCGAGCTTGAGCGGGTTATAAAGTCACTCACCCTTTTTGACCAGCGACCTATTTCGCCATGTCCGCCAAGTTTTACTTTTACTTTTTTTGGTATCTCAGACCGCTGGCGGATCGAGAGGGGTGTTAGTGCACGCAGGACACCAGGAATTCCCGAAAAACCGCCAGCTAGCCTGGCGGTTTTTTTTTCGCCTCATGCCTTTGAAACTTTTGTCGTTGACTATTTTTTGATTGTTGTCCGCCCTGGCATCGCTGCGTTGATCGCTTCCTGATCGCAGCCTTCGTTGTCCAGCGCGAACACGCTACGAACCGCTTCAGGAGAATAACCATGCCCCCCCACAACACCGACGATGTCCGCATCCGCGAATTGAAAGAACTCACGCCGCCCGCTCACCTGATCCGCGAATTCGCCTGCGACGAAACGGTGTCCAACGTGATCTACCACTCGCGCACTGCGATGCATCGCATCCTGCACGGCATGGAAGACCGGCTGATCGTGATCATCGGCCCGTGCTCGATTCACGACACCAAAGCGGCGCTGGAATACGCCGGCCGCCTGATCGAACAGCGCAAGCGCTTCGCCGGCGAGCTCGAGATCGTGATGCGCGTGTATTTCGAAAAGCCGCGCACGACAGTGGGCTGGAAGGGTCTCATCAACGACCCGCACATGGACAACAGCTTCAAGATCAACGACGGCCTGCGCACCGCGCGCGAGTTGCTGTTGCGCATCAACGAACTCGGGCTGCCGGCCGGCACCGAATACCTCGACATGATCAGCCCGCAATACATCGCCGATCTGATCTCGTGGGGCGCGATCGGCGCGCGCACGACCGAGTCGCAAGTGCACCGCGAACTGGCTTCGGGGCTGTCGTGCCCGGTCGGTTTCAAGAACGGCACCGACGGCAATGTGAAGATCGCGGTCGACGCGATCAAGGCCGCGTCGCAGCCGCACCATTTCCTGTCGGTCACCAAGGGCGGCCATTCGGCGATCGTCTCGACCGCCGGCAATGAGGATTGCCACATCATCCTGCGCGGCGGCAAGACGCCGAACTACGACGCGGACAGCGTCAACGCGGCCTGCGCCGACATCGGCAAAGCGGGCCTCGCCGCGCGTCTGATGATCGACGCGAGCCACGCGAACAGCTCGAAAAAGCACGAGAACCAGATTCCGGTGTGCGCGGACATCGGCCGCCAGATTGCTTCGGGGGACGAACGGATTGTCGGCGTAATGGTGGAATCGCATCTGGTGGCGGGGCGCCAGGATTTGCAGGAAGGCTGCGCGCTAACGTACGGCCAGAGCATCACCGACGCCTGTATCGGCTGGGACGAAAGCGTGGCGGTGCTGGAAGGTCTCGCCGAAGCCGTCAAGCAACGGCGCGTGGCACGCGGCAGCGGTAACTAGAACCGCGCGATCGCTCAGGCAGTACATCGAAACCCGGTTCGTCGAGCCGGGTTTTTTTATGGCCGTATTAGCCGAACGGACGAATGGTGCTCCGTCGGCCGCCTCTGTACCGTAACAACTCAGTGCCGGGTCGAACAAGGGCCGAACGAGGCTTGACCCAGGTGAGCGTTGCGTATAAGATTTTGTACATGAAGGGCGGCTATGGGGAAGGAAAAAGAAATTCGCTGGATGGGCTCCAGTTATCGCGATTTATTGGAATTTCCTGAAGAGCCGCGCCGTCTCGCAGGGTTTCAGTTGAGCAAGATTCAGGCAGGTCTCGATCCTGACGACTGGAAGCCGTTCGATTCAATTGGAGCCGGCACGCGCGAGATTCGAATCAAGGAAACGGACGGCATTTACCGCGTCATGTACGTCACGAAGTTCGTCGAAGCGCTGTACGTATTGCACTGCTTCAGGAAGAAAACGCAGAAGCTTGGACCACACGACAGAAAGATCGCCGAGACACGGTATCGCGCAATCTTGAATGATAGGAAAACTTAGCAAATGACGATCGACACCAAAATCCGTCACGTAACTCAGCCCGGCGCAAACCTGTTTCTCGAACTTGGCTTTTCCGCCGCTGAGGCCGCACGCCTTTACGCTGCATCGCAAAAGCAGATCAACGACACGCGCTTGCTCAAGGAACAATTGATGACCGAGTTGTCGAGCTGGATCGATCAACATCATTTGAAGCAGGCCGAGGCAGCGGAAATTCTGATGGTGTCCCGGCCGCGCGTGTCCGACGTGGTCAACAAGAAGACCACCAAGTTCACTATCGATACGCTGGTCGAAATGATGAGCCGCATTGGCAAACCCGTCACGCTGGCAATCGGATAAGGCGCGCGGCTCTCGCCGCTTCGCCTTATCCATGTCGCTGGCCGGCTCGCGAGGCGGCGCAGTATTACTGCACCGTGTTACTGCACCGTGCCTGAGCCGAACACTTCGGTGTGAATCCGCATGGGCTCCACGCCCAACGCTTCGAGCACTTCACACTGCGCGCGCATGAACGGCACGGGCCCGCAGACGTAATAGTCGGCGTCCGGCACGATCACCTGGTCGGCGATTTTCGTCAGATCGAGGCGGCCTTCGAAATCGTGGTCGATGCCGGCGCGGTCGGTTTCTTCGAGCGCTTCGTAGAACACGGCGCGAGTCACGTTCGGATGCCCGGCAACCTGATCGTTCAGCCATTGCCGGAAAGCATGCACACGGCCATTGCGGCACGCATGCACGAAGCTCACCCGGCGCTCGCCGGGCTCCGCGAGCAACGAGGCCAGCATGGAAGTCATCGGCGTCACGCCCACACCGCCGCTGATCAGCACCACAGGCGTGGTCTGCTTAAGATCCAGCGTGAAGTCGCCCATCGGCGCGCTCACGCGCACCACCTCACCCGCGGCCACGCCGTCGTGCATCAGGTTCGACACGTGGCCCGGCGCGGCATCTTCGCGCCCAGCTTCACGCTTCACCGAGATACGCAGCCATTTTCCGTTCGGTGCGTCGGACAAACTGTATTGGCGCGGTTGATCCACGCCCAGTTTGTCGACGAAACGCGTAACGCTCACGTACTGGCCGGGCTCGAAGCCGCAAGCCGGCGCGCCGTCCGCGGGCGTCAGATAAAACGACGTGATCTCGTCGCTCTCCACTTCCTTGCGAGCGACCTTGAAAGGCCGGAATCCGCTCCACGCAGCACCTTCGTACAGCTTCGCCTCGGTGCCGATGAAGATTTCCGCGAGTTGCCCGTAGGCCGCCTTCCATGCGCCAAGCGTTTCCTGATCTACCGCGTCGCCCAGCACGTCGACCATCGCGCCCAACAGATGGCGCCCGACGATCGGATAGTGTTCCGGCCGGATGTTCAGGCTGGCGTGCTTGTGCGCAATGCGGGTAACCGTCGGGCCGAGCGCGCCGAGATTGTCGATGTTGGCGGCATATGCGTACACCGCTCTCGCCAGCGTTTCCGGCTGATTGCCGCTCTGCTGGTGGGTCTGGTTGAACACGTTCTTCAACTCGGGATGCTGCGCGAACATCCGCTTGTAGAAGTGCTTCGTGATGGTCGTGCCGTGCTCGGCGAGGACAGGCACTGTGGCCTTGACGCGGGCCATCTGGTCGGTTGTGAGGGCGGTCATCCGTACTTCTCCTTAAAGATGCATTTACGATACATCTTTAAGGACGTACTTTCGCGAAGACAGATTGTCGCAGGTCGAATGGTGAGTCGCTTAAGGTGTGAAAACGCTGCTAGCCGGCGCTGCGCTCGTGTTTCCAGAGCACGTCGGTGCCCCCATCCGCGCGGTTGAGCACGCGCGCGAGGACGAACAGCAGGTCGGACAGCCGGTTCACATATTGACGCGGCGCGGCATTGATCCTCTCGTCCTCGCCCAACGAGACGATCGCGCGTTCCGCGCGGCGGCACACCGTTCGGCACACATGCGCCAACGCGGCCGAACGCGAGCCGCCGGGCAGGATGAACTCCTTCAGTGGCGACAGGCTCGCGTTGTAGTCGGCGAGCCAGTCGTCGAGTTGAGCCAGATGACGGTCGGTGATCATCGTGTGACCGGGAATGCAGAGTTCGCCGCCCAGGTCGAACAGGTCGTGCTGGATTGCGACCAGCGCCGCACGCACGTTGTCCGGCAGCGTCTCGCAGAGCAACACGCCGAGGTTCGAGTTGAGTTCGTCGACTTCGCCGATGGCGGCGATGCGCGCGCTGTCCTTGCGCACACGGCGGCCGTCGCCGAGCCCCGTGGTGCCGTCGTCGCCGGTGCGGGTGGCGATCTTGCTCAAGCGGTTGCCCATGATGTCTCCGATGCAATTCAGTAGCGATGCAAGAAGCGATGCAAGAAGCAATGCCGGAAGCGAGGCGGCAGCGCGGGACGGCGTCCGGGCCATCGCGTTTATCCATATTGCGCGCATCGCGAGGTCGCCGCCATTATAGGAGCGCTGCCAGCGCCCACGCTGGCCCACGGGGGATCGGCGTAAAATGAAACACCTGCTGCAAACCCAGCCGCCCCCCGATATCAGGAGACATGCGTGAACCATCCCGTGCCGCCGGCCCCGCTGCGCCGGCCGTTTCCCGCCGAGCTGCTGGCCGAGCTCAAAGCCGCGTTTGCCGAGCGCGTGTCCACCGCCGAGGCAGTCCGCGCCCATCATGGCCGCGATGAATCCCCGTTCGATCCGCAACTGCCCGACGCCGTCGTGTTCGCCCGCACCACCGAAGACGTGCAAACCGTCGTCCGGCTGTGCGGCCGGTACAACGTGCCGATCATTCCGTACGGCAACGGTTCGTCGCTGGAAGGACATTTGCTGGCCGTACAAGGCGGTGTGTCGATCGATCTGTCGGAAATGAACCGCGTGCTGTCGATCAATCCGGAAGACCTGACCGTCACCGTCGAGCCCGGCATCTCGCGCAAACAATTGAACGAAGCGCTGCGCGACACCGGGCTGTTTTTCCCGATCGACCCGGGCGCGGACGCGAGCATCGGCGGCATGTCGGCAACGCGTGCGTCGGGCACCAACGCCGTGCGCTACGGCACGATGCGCGAAAACGTGCTCGGGCTGACGGTCGTGCTCGCCGACGGTCGCGTGATCAAAACCGGCACGCGGGCACGCAAATCGTCGGCGGGTTACGACCTCACGCGCCTGTTCGTCGGTTCGGAAGGCACGCTCGGCGTGATTACCGAAATCACGGTGCGGCTCTATCCGCAGCCCGAAGCGGTGTCCGCGGCCGTCTGCACGTTTCCGTCGATGGGCGACGCGGTGCGCGCGGTCATCGAAACGATCCAGATCGGCGTGCCGATCGCGCGCGTGGAATTCGTCGACTCGCTGGCGATCCGCTCGATCAACCGTCATTCGAATCTGAGCCTGCGCGAGGCGCCCACGCTGTTCTTCGAATTTCACGGCACCGAAGCCGGTGTCAAGGAGCAGGCGGAACTGGTGCAAGACATCGCCGCGCAGAACGCGGGCGAAGGCTTCGAGTGGGCAACCCGTCCGGAAGACCGCAGCCGCCTGTGGAACGCGCGTCACAACGCCTATTTCGCGATGCTGCAGCTCAAGCCCGGTTGCCGCGCGGTCACGACCGACGTCTGCGTGCCGATCTCGCGTCTCGCGGAATGCGTCGAGGAAACCGAGCAGGACCTGAACGCGTCGCCGCTGCCCTGCCCGATCGTCGGCCATGTGGGCGACGGCAATTTCCACGTCGCAATCCTGATCGACCCGAACAAGCCTGAAGAACTCGTCGAAGCCGAGCGGCTGAATCATCGCATCGTGCAACGCGCACTGCGCATGGACGGCACCTGCACCGGCGAGCACGGCGTGGGGCTGCACAAGATGGCGTTCCTGCTGGAAGAGCATGGCGACGTCGCGATCGACACGATGCGCGCGATCAAACACTCGCTCGATCCGCACAATCTGATGAACCCCGGGAAGATCTTTTCCTGGGCGGCGTGAAGGTCGCCCACAGCGCGCAGCGTATGAGGTACGAGGAGACAAGTCACATGAACGCCCCCGCTGAACTGACGGCCGAAGTACTCGCCCAGCGCCAGCGCGAAGTCGTGCAGGCGCTGATGGCGGTGCTGCCCACGCACTGCCTGCTGTATCGCGAAGAAGACACGGTCGCGTACGAGTGCGACGGCCTTGCCGCCTATCGGCGTCTGCCGCTCGCGGTCGCGCTGCCGGAGACGGAATCGCAGGTGCAGCGGATCGTGCAGATCTGCCATCGGCTCGACGTGCCGATCGTGCCGCGCGGCGCGGGCACCGGTCTGTCGGGCGGCGCGATGCCGATTCGCCATGGCGTGGTGGTGTCGCTCGCGCGCTTCAGGAAGATCGTCGAAGTCGATTCCTACGCGCGCACCGCGACCGTACAGCCCGGCGTGCGCAATCTGTCGATTTCCGAAGCGGCCGCGCCGTACGGGCTGTACTACGCGCCCGATCCTTCGTCGCAGATTGCCTGCACGATCGGCGGCAACGTGTCGGAGAATTCGGGCGGCGTGCACTGCCTCAAATACGGCCTCACTGTGCACAACGTATTACGCGTGCGTGCGGTCACCATGGAAGGCGAAATCGTCGAGTTCGGTTCGCTCGCGCCGGACGCGCCCGGCCTCGACCTGCTCGCGGTGCTGATCGGCAGCGAAGGAATGTTCGCGATCGTCACCGAGGTCACCGTCAAGCTGATTCCGAAGCCGCAAATGGCGCAGGTCATCATGGCCAGTTTCGACGACGTCGTGAAAGGCGGCGACGCGGTCGCCGGCATCATCGCGGCGGGCATCATTCCGGCCGGTCTGGAGATGATGGACAAGCCCGCCACGCGCGCCGTCGAGGAATTCGTCAACGCCGGCTACGACCTCGACGCCGCGGCGATCCTGCTATGCGAGTCGGACGGCACGCCGGAAGAAGTCGCCGACGAAATCGTCCGCATGACCGCGGTATTGCGCGAACAGGGCGCCACGCGCATCCAGATTTCGCGTTCGGAAAGCGAGCGCCTGCGCTTCTGGTCGGGACGCAAGAACGCGTTTCCGGCCGCCGGCCGCATTTCGCCCGACTACTACTGCATGGACGGCACCGTACCGCGCCGCAGCATCGGACCGCTTCTCGCGCGCATCGAAACCATGGAGAAGAAATACGGACTGCGCTGCATCAACGTATTCCACGCCGGCGACGGCAACATGCATCCGCTGATCCTGTTCAACGGCAACGATCTGGACGAGTGGCACCGCGCCGAGGCGTTCGGTAGCGACATCCTCGAGACGTGCGTCGAACTGGGCGGCACGGTGACGGGCGAACACGGTGTCGGCATCGAGAAGATCAACTCGATGTGCGTGCAGTTTTCGCCGGAAGAGCGCGACGCGTTTCACGCGGTCAAGCGCGCGTTCGATCCTCCGGGGCTGCTGAACCCCGACAAAGGCATCCCCACGCGAGCGCGCTGCGCCGAGTACGGCAAGATGCACGTGCGCGGCGGCTTGTTGCCGCACCCGGATCTGCCGCGCTTCTAGCACAGGCGTGCGGCCGTGCTTCATGTGCGGCCGGCTTCGATCCGGCGCGCATCGATATGCCGCGCATAGCGTGCCCGCGCGGCGTCTCTCGCCCTCACGATGCGGGTCCGCTCCGGGTTGTCAGCGCGCCGCCGCCCGGTACAATCAACCGCGACACAACGAAACATAACGACGCAGGACACCATGGAAGAGGACGACATCGTCGCGGTTTGGTCCGAACGCGTACGTTCGGCCAGCGCCGAAGGGCGCACGTTGCGCGTCCGTGGCGGCGGCACCAAAGACTGGTACGGTCAGACACTGGAAGGTGAAATCCTCGACACGCGCGCTTATCGCGGCATCATCGCTTACGATCCGGCCGAGCTCGTGATCACCGCGCGCGCGGGCACGCCCTTGCTGGAGATCGAGGCCGTGCTCGCCGACCATCATCAGATGCTCGCATTCGAGCCCCCGCATTTCGGCCCGCAGGCCACCTTTGGCGGCTGCATCGCCGCCGGCATTGCCGGTCCGCGACGCCCTGCCGCCGGCGCCGCGCGCGACTTCGTACTCGGCGCGGCGATCATGAACGGCCACGGCCAGAAGCTGCATTTTGGCGGCCAGGTGGTGAAGAACGTCGCCGGTTATGACGTATCGCGTCTGCTGGCCGGCTCGCTCGGCACGCTCGGGCTGATCCTCGAACTGTCCGTCAAGGTCTTGCCGCTTCCGCAAGCCGAAGCCACGCTCAAATTCGACATGAACGGCACCGACGCGGTCCGCAAGCTCAATGAATGGGGCGGCCGGCCGCTGCCGATCACAGCAAGCGCATGGCGGCACGGCACGCTCGCGGTGCGGCTCGCCGGCGCGGAAGCCGCGGTCAAATCGGCGCGCATCGGACTCGGCGGCGAAGTGGTCGACGCGGTGGAAGCGGAGCGCTTCTGGGCCGGCTTGCGCGAGCAGACCGATCCATTTTTTGCGGCGATCGAACCGAAGGCCGCGCTCTGGCGCCTCGCGTTGCCGTCGATCACTGAACCGCTGCAACTGCCGGGCGCGCAATTGATGGAATGGGGCGGCGGCCAGCGCTGGTGGATCACCGACACCGACGCGCAAACCGTGCGCATCAGCGCGAAGCAGGCCGGCGGCCACGCGACGATCTTTCGTGCAGGCCACGGCTATGACCGCAGCGCCGGTGTCTTCACGCCGCTGCCCACGCCGTTGATGAAAATCCATCGCGGCCTGAAAACCGCCTTCGATCCAGCCCGCATTTTCAATCGCGGCCGTCTCTACCCCGACTTCTGAGCGCGCGATGCAAACCAACCTCGCGGACTTCATTCGCAACACGCCGGACGGCGACGAAGCCGACGCCATCCTGCGCAATTGCGTGCACTGCGGTTTCTGCACGGCCACCTGCCCGACCTACCAGATTCTCGGCGACGAACTCGACGGGCCGCGCGGCCGCATCTATCTGATCAAGCAGATGGTGGAAGGCGCCACCGTCACGCGCAGCACGCAAGTGCATCTGGACCGCTGCCTGACGTGCCGCAACTGCGAAAGCACGTGCCCGTCCGGCGTCCAATATGGGCGGCTGGTCGAGATCGGCCGCAAGATCACCGAGGAAAAAGTCACGCGGCCGCTCGGTCAACGGCTGGTGCGCCGGCTGCTCGCGAGCTTCGTGCCGAACAGCGCGCTCTTCACGCCGACCATGCGGCTCGGCCAGCACGTCCGCGCGCTGCTGCCGAAGAAGCTGCGCGACAAGGTGCCCGCGCGGCAGCGTCCGCTCGAATGGCCGGTCGCGAAACATCCGCGCAAGATGCTGATGCTCGCGGGATGCGTGCAACCGTCGATGATGCCGAACGTGAATATCGCGACCGCTCGCGTGCTCGACGCGCTCGGCGTCGAAACGCTGATCGCGCCCGAGGCCGGCTGCTGCGGCGCGATCCGCCTGCATCTCGGCTACAACGACGACGCGCTCGACGACCTGCGCACCAACATCGACGCATGGTGGCCGTACATCGAACAGGGCGTCGAGGCGATCGTGATGAACGCGTCCGGTTGCGGCGCGACGGTGAAGGAATATGCGCACCTGTTGCGCCACGATCCCGCGTATGCGGAGAAAGCAAGCAGAGTCGTCGAATTGACGCGCGACATCTCCGAGATCCTGCCGGAATTCGAAGAAGCGCTGGCGGCCCGCACGCGGCGCCGCTCGATCCACACCGTGGCGTTTCATCCGCCGTGCACGCTGCAGCATGGGCAGCAGGTGCGCGGCAAGGTCGAACATCTGTTGGCCGCGCTCGGCATCGAAGTGCGTCTGCCCGCGGACAATCATTTGTGCTGCGGTTCGGCCGGCACCTACTCGCTCACGCAGCCGAAACTCTCGTACGCGCTGCGGGATCAGAAGTTGAGCCGCTTGCAGGAGCAGGAGCCGCAGGTGATCGTGTCGGCGAACGTCGGTTGCATTGCGCATCTGCAAAGCGGCACGTCCACGCCGGTCGCGCACTGGATCGAACTGGTCGAGCACATGCTGTCCGTATAATCCAGTCCATCGCCCTCACTGGACTACCGGTTCCGTGCCATGCCCGATCTGATTCACAACCTCGAAGCGGTGCAGCAGCGCATCGCCCTCGCCGCGCACGTCGCCGGACGCGACACGCGCTCGATCCATCTGCTCGCGGTCTCCAAGACCTTCCCCGCCGAAGACGTGCGCGCCGCATACGCCGTCGGACAACGTGCGTTCGGTGAAAACTACGTGCAGGAAGCGATCACCAAAGTCGACGCGCTGGCCGATCTGCGCGCGTCGATCGAATGGCATTTCATCGGACCTTTGCAATCGAACAAGACGCGCCCGGTCGCCGAGCGTTTCGACTGGGTGCATTCGGTCGACCGCCTGAAGATCGCGCAGCGTCTGTCCGAACAGCGTCCTGACGATCTGCCGCCGCTGAACGTATGTCTGCAGGTGAACATCAGCGGCGAGGCGTCGAAAAGCGGCGTGAGCGTTGCCGAAGCCGTCGAGGTCGCCCAGCAGATCGCCGCGCTGCCGAAACTGAATCTGCGCGGCCTGATGGCGATTCCCGAACCGGCCGGCGGCATCGACGAACAGCGCGTGCCGCACCGGCAACTGCGCGAACTGTTCGAGCGCCTGATCGACGACGGGCTCGAACTCGATACGCTGTCGATGGGCATGTCGAGCGATCTCGAAGCCGCGGTGCTGGAAGGCGCGACGATCGTACGTGTCGGCACGGCTATTTTCGGCGCGCGAGATTACTCCAACTGACCGGCTCGGCCCGCTTCGGGCCTGCCACGCAACCTCTCCCGGAACATCATGAAAATTGCTTTTATCGGCGGTGGCAACATGGCCGCCGCACTGATCGGCGGTCTCATCAAACGCGGCGTCGCGCCGGCGGATCTGTACGCGATCGATCCGAACGAAGACGCGCGCCAGCGCAATGAACAGCAATTCGGCATCAGGACGGGCGCCGCCGCCGACGCCGCGCTCGCGTCGTACGACGCCGTCGTGCTGGCGGTCAAGCCGCAGATCCTGAAGAGCGTCGCCGAGACGCTTGCGCCGCATCTGGGCGCGTCGCAACTGGCGGTCAGTATCGTCGCGGGGATTCGCATGGACGACCTGTCGCGCTGGCTCGACGGCCACGCACGGATCGTGCGCGTGATGCCGAATACGCCGGCGCTGATCGGCATGGGCGTGACGGGTCTGGTGGCCACCGGCAGCGTCGACGAAGCGGGTCGCGCGCTCGCGTCGCAAGTGCTGGGCGCGGTCGGCGAAACCGTCTGGTTCGACGACGAAGCGAAGATCGACGCCGTCACCGCGATCTCAGGCAGCGGGCCGGCCTACGTGTTCTATTTCATCGAAGCGTTGCAGGAAGCCGCGCGTCAACTCGGGATGGACGAAGCGCAAGGCCGTGCATTGGCTGTCGCGACCTTCACCGGCGCGGCACAACTGGCCGCGAATTCGGACGAGCCGCCGAGCGTGTTGCGCGAACGCGTGACGTCGAAGGGCGGCACGACGGCGGCGGCTCTGGCTTCGTTCGACTCGAGCGGGATCAAGGATGCGATCGTGCGCGGCGCGCTTGCCGCCGATGCGCGCGCAAGAGAAATGGGCGACGAGTTCGGCAAGCTGTAAGTGCCGTTGGCGGACGCGGCCTCGAAGCAACGCGAAGCATTAAAACGAAGCCGCCGCATAATGTGCGGCAATGCCGACGAACAACGCGCCGCCCAGCCAGTTGTTATGACGGAACGCGGCGAAGCACGCCCTCCGCTCGCGATGGCGAATCAGCGTGTAGTGATAGATCGCGCAGCCCACCGCCGCGGCCCAACCCAGCCAGTACAGCACGCCGAAGCCGAGCATCACGCCGATGCCGGCGTAAATCCCGAGCGTCGCCGCATAGCACAGCATGATCGCGAGCACGTCGAAGCGGCCGAAGGTCAGCGCCGACGTGCGGATGCCGATCTTGATGTCGTCGTCGCGATCGACCATCGCGTATTCGGTGTCGTACGCAACCGACCAGAACACGTTCGCGAGCAGCATGACCCACGCGAGCATCGGCACGTGGTCCTGAATCGCGGCGAACGCCATTGGAATGCCGAAGCCGAACGCGATGCCCAGATACGCCTGCGGAATCGCGAAGAAGCGCTTGGTGAACGGATATGAACCGGCGACGAACAACGCCGCCACGGACAACTCCTTGGTCAGCGTATTCAGCGGCCAGATCAGAAGAAACGCCAGCAACGCGAGACCCGCCGCGAGCGCCACCGCTTCCCATGCCTTGATCTTGCCCGACGTGATCGGACGGTTCTCCGTGCGCTTCACGTAGCGGTCGAAATCGCGATCCGCGTAATCGTTGATCGCGCAGCCCGCCGAGCGCATCAGCACCGTACCCACCGTGAAGATCACCAGCAGCGGCCACGACGGGTGCCCGTCGGAGGCGATCCACAGCGCGTTGAGCGTCGGCCATAGCAGCAGCAGGCTGCCGATCGGCTTGTCCATGCGCACGAGGCGCAGATACAGGGGAAGGCGGGCGAACATGGGCGGCAAGGGGTCGAGTGCAGGCAGTGCCGTTATTTTACGGGAAGCGGTGGGAGGGGAGCTTTCGCGGTGGCAGGGGCTGGGGGGAAGTGGCGATGGGACATGCGTGTGTCCTCTCCGCGCCACTCAGATTTTCGGACGACTCTGATACTCGTATCTGACTCTATTGCGCAAGGTATGTGTCGGGCGGTGACGCTCTCTCTCTGTCCGTTTTGGGACGGTGGAAAACCAATAAGCAGGAGTTGGAATGGCCGATGTTTTCATCAGAATCAACGGTATCGACGGTGAATCCCAAGATGCTGCTCACCTGAACGACATTGATGTGATCGGATGGCGTTGGAAAGTGTCTCAGCAATCAACCATGATGTCGGGTTCCGGCGGCGGCGCGGGTAAGGCAACGGTTTCCGATTTGCAATTCACTCACGAGCTAGACCGCGCCAGCCCGAATCTCGCCAAATACTGCTTCATGGGCAAGCATATCGACCAGGTGAAATTGACCGCGCGAAAGGCGGGTGGATTGCCGTTCGAGTATCTGAAGATTACGATGTACGACGTAGTCGTTACTCAGGTTGAGCCTGTCGGCGGCGGCAAGACTTGTCACGAAGAGGTACACCTTTCGTTTGCAACAATGAAGCACGAATACTTCGTACAGAACCGGCTCGGAGGAAGTGGCGGCGCGATCACCGCTACGCTGTACATCAAGAACAACACGACAAATTGACGGGGCAAATCGAATGCCCGTCAAATGCACTTTTGTTCTCAATAGGCAGACCACCTCTACTCTCACATGCGAAGGAACCGTGCCAGTAGAGGCATTTTCTGGAACCGATCATGGCCGCGACAATCCCGACGATACGGCCATAAAAAACATTGGACCGCTTCCACAAGGGACGTATTACCTCGTAGATCGGCGATCGGGCGGTTATTTGGGTTTCCTGTACGACTGGTGGGATGCGCATGGCTACGGCTCGACCGACAGACATACATGGTTCATGCTCTGGAATCCGGCCACAGGCGATACAACCAATATCAACGGCATCAAGCGCGGTAATTTCAGGTTGCATCCCAAAGGCCCTTTGGGATTAAGCCACGGTTGTATTACGGTCGTCGCCCCTTATGAATTCGATCGTCTTCAAAAATTCATCCGCTCTCGAGGACAGATGCTGCCCGTCCCGGGCTCTACGTTGAGAGCTTATGGAACCGTTGAGGTCAAATGAAGTGTCATTCATGAAACGCGCACTGCTCTACATTAGCTGGTGCGTGGCGTCGGCAATCGGAGGATGGCAACTGACATATGTCATCGATGCACTGCCATTCAATATGCCGATTTTTGTGGAGGTATTTATTCGACTCTGCCTGGTCGTAACCGGGACAGAATATCTGGACAACCCAGAAGACATAGGAACGCTTGCGCTGGTGCTTTATTGGCTAGTCGCTACGCTATTTGTGGGCTTAGTTCTTTTCCTCTGCTACCTCGTCCTACACCGCTATAGGGCGAAGAAAATCAGTAGCAAGTGAGAACAATGGACAACGGCCTAATCCCGGACTTCCATGCGCGGCAGCAAGATCATTACGCGCAATAAAAAACACCCCGGAAGTTGAACATATGTCCAACTTCCGGGGTGCGGTTCATCACGACAGAAGAGTCGCTAAACGCGCTACTCAATACTCAAGCCAGCATCGACCTCAACATCCACGCAGTTTTTTCATGCGTTTGCATGCGTTGCGTCAGCAGGTCGGCGGTCGGCTCGTCGTTGGCGGCTTCCGTCGACGGGAAAATCGCGCGCGCGGTGCGCACTACGGCTTCCTGACCTTCCACCAGTTGGCGGATCATTTCTTCCGCGGCCGGCACGCCGTCCGCTTCCGGAATCGACGACAGCTTCGCGAAATCCTTATAGCTACCCGGCGCATGCACACCCAGCGCGCGGATACGTTCGGCGATCGAATCGACCGCGAGCGCCAGCTCGTTGTACTGCGTCTCGAACATCAGATGCAGCGTGTTGAACATCGGACCCGTGACGTTCCAGTGGAAGTTGTGGGTCTTCAGGTACAGCGTGTAGGTGTCGGCGAGTAGACGCGACAGACCTTCGGCAATCTTCTTGCGGTCCTTGTCGTTGATTCCGATGTTGACGTGCTGGACGGCTTCTTTCTTGGCCATGATGACTCCTTTGAAGAGTGATACGAACCGGTCGGCAGATTCACGGCTTGCACGCGGGCAAACCTGAACCATGAGAACGCCCGACAGTTTATCTTAGAACGCTGCCGCATTCGTGCGGCGCGCGGCCAAGCGACGCACGCCGAAGCGCGCATGAAATCAGCCGCTGAACGCGTGTTGCAGCACCTGTGCGACGATCACCGCGAATCCGCTCGTGACGATCGCAAGGCCGACGATCTTGCGCAACATCAATGCATGCTGCTGTTGGCTGGCGCGTGCGGCAGCCGAGCCGCCGAGGGTGGACATCATCATCTGGATCATGGTCGTGCTTCCCTGATTCGTATCAAAACCGGCGGGGCGCCGTTGCGCCCCGCTTTGCCGCATCACTTCGACTGCTTGCTTGCCGATTGCTTACTTGCCGTTGCCTTCCGCAAGCTCGGCGATCGCGGCGATCACACCTTCCGCGTAAGCCGGATCCGCGCGACGGAAATGCTCGATCTGACGCGCGACGATGTCCTGCGGCACGCCATTGATGTGACGCGCGATGTTGCCGAACAGACGCTTCTTCTGCGCGTCGTCGAACAGCGAGAACAGCATGCCCGGCTGCGTGTAGTAATCGTCGTCCGCGCGATGATCGTAACGATCGACCACGCCCGCCGCGAGCGGCGGCTCGGACGCGTTGGCGTCCTGCGCGAAGTCGCCGAAACGGTTCGGCTCGTAGTTCACGTTGCCGCCGAGATTGCCGTCCGTACGCATTGCGCCGTCGCGATGGAACGCGTGCGGGCTCGGCACACGCGGCGCATTCACCGGAATCTGATGGTGATTGATGCCGAGGCGATAACGCTGCGTGTCGCCGTACGAGAACAGGCGTCCTTGCAACAGCCGGTCCGGCGAAAAACCGATACCCGGCACGACGTTAGCCGGCGTGAACGCCGCCTGCTCCACGTCCGCGAAATAATTCTGCGCGTTGCGATTCAACTCGATCGTGCCGACGTCGATCAGCGGGTAATCCTTCTGCGACCACACCTTCGTGATGTCGAACGGATTGAAGCGGTAGTGCGCTGCTTCGGCTTCCGGCATCACCTGAATCGCGAAGCGCCATTTCGGGAAATTGCCTGTGTCGATGTTCGTCAGCAGATCGTGTTGCGCGCTCTCACGATTTTGCGCGACGACTTGCGCGGCCTGCGCATCCGTGAAGTTCTCGATGCCTTGCAGCGACTTGAAATGGAACTTCACCCAGAAACGCTCGTTGTTCGCGTTGATGAACGAATACGTGTGCGAGCCGAAGCCGTGCATCTGACGGTAGTTCTGCGGAATGCCGCGATCGCTCATCAGAATCGTGACCTGATGCAGCGACTCCGGATGACGCGCCCAGAAATCCCACGCGGCGACATTGCTGCGCATGTTGGTGTACGGATCGCGCTTTTGCGTGTGGATGAAGTCGGGGAACTTCAACGGATCGCGGATGAAGAACACCGGCGTGTTGTTGCCGACCACGTCCCAGTTGCCCTCTTCCGTGTAGAACTTGATCGAGAAGCCGCGCACGTCGCGTTCCGCATCGGCGGCGCCGCGTTCGCCCGCCACCGTCGAAAAGCGCATGAA
Source organism: Paraburkholderia xenovorans (assembly GCF_046030735.1). Classification (GTDB taxonomy): domain Bacteria; phylum Pseudomonadota; class Gammaproteobacteria; order Burkholderiales; family Burkholderiaceae; genus Paraburkholderia; species Paraburkholderia xenovorans_A. The sequence goes on along the minus strand of NZ_JAQQBV010000040.1, from coordinate 1,881 downwards.
CAGCGGCGTTTCCTTGCCGACCTGGGCGAACACTTTCGCCTTCGTGTAGCGCGAGATGTCGTGCGTGACCTTCAGCTTGCCGAATGCGCCCGAACCCTTCGCGTGAACGCGGCGCTCGGGAATCACTTCACGATCGAAGTGAGCGAGTTTTTCGAGCAGCCAGACGTCTTGCAGAACGACCGGACCGCGTGCGCCGGCGGTCATTGAATTCTGATTGTCGGCGACGGGCGCGCCGGCCGCATTGGTGAGTTTCTGTTCGGACATTGCGTAGCTCCTGGATGGCTGTTATAGGAAACGAATTGTGGGGAGAGGCGCAGCGCGCTTTTGAAGCGGGCGAATTGCGATTGACGTGCGGCCTATGCGCGATTTACGCCGACAAGGCCCGATCGACCAGCAGTGACATCGCCACCGTGCGCATGCTCCGGATCGACGCACTGACATTTCCGGTTACAACGCGGGCAGATTCAGCGGCTGTGGCGCGGGCGGGCTGAGACTTGGGTTGCGTCATGATTTCCTCCGGGTCTTGATGGGATCGGGCGATCCATGGAGGAACTATAACAATGCTATCGATAAATCGTGTTTGATTAATTATATCTATTCAATAGGGGCAACGGCTATCGTTTCATCTGGCGGCCCGCGTGGGCGTCTTGATCGACGCAATGCCGCGACAGGGTCGCCGTCCGCCGCGTGGGGAAGCGGCGGAGCGGTTTTAATCTGCGTGTCGCTCAGTTGACCGCGACGGGCAGATCGAGCTTCTTCACGCCGGGCAGATCGCAGGCATTGATGGCGTCGCTGACTGCTTCGATCGCGGGCATCCGCGTGAAGCTTTTGCGCCATGCGAGTACGACGCGGCGGTCCGGCACGGGTTCGTCGAAAGCGACATAGCTGAGCAGACCTGAATCGATGCCGCCCGCATGCGGTTTGACTTCATGCACCGACATGCGCGGCATCACGGTGATTCCGACGCCGCTTGCCACCATATGGCGAATCGTTTCGAGCGACGACCCTTCGAAGGTTTTCTGGATGCCGTCCGCGTTTTGCGAGAAGCGCATCAGTTCCGGGCATACACCGAGCACGTGATCGCGGAAGCAGTGGCCGCTGCCGAGCAGCAGCATGGTTTCCTGCTTGAGATCTTCGGCGTCGATTTTCGGGCGGTTTTCCCACGCGTGACCTGACGGCAGCGCGACGACGAACGGCTCGTCGTAGAGGGGTCGCTGCATCAGACCGGTTTCCGGGAACGGCAGCGCCATGATGGCGACGTCGATTTCGCCTTGTTTGAGCAGTTCGATCAGCTTGATCGTGTAATTTTCCTGCAGCATCAGCGGCATCTGGGGGACGCGCTTGATCATCTGCTTGACGAGAGTGGGCAATAGATACGGCCCGATCGTGTAGATGACGCCGAGGCGCAGCGGTCCGACTAGCGGGTCTTTGCCCTGTTTGGCAATTTCCTTGATGGCGAGTGTTTGTTCGAGCACGCGCTGGGCTTGCGTGACGATCTGTTCGCCGATCGGGGTGACGCTGACTTCGCTGGTGCCGCGTTCGAAGATCTGCACGTTGAGTTCGTCTTCGAGCTTCTTGATGGCCACCGATAGTGTCGGCTGGCTGACGAAACAAGCCTCGGCTGCCCGGCCGAAATGCCGCTCGCGGGCGACGGCGACGATGTATTTCAATTCGGTGAGCGTCATTGGGGGACCAATCAGTGCGGTGAATTCGATAGGTTCTAGTTATACACCTATAGGGTCGGTTCGCCAACCTGTTGGGCCTTGCCGGGGGCTGGTTTTTGGTTTTTTTGGTTTGCCTGCGGCGCCGGTCGTTTTCATTTCTTTTTGGTTCGCCAGGGTTGCCCCTGTGCGGGGCGGCACTTACTTTCTTTGCCGCGGC
>NZ_JAQQBV010000039.1:0-72597 GCF_046030735.1 Paraburkholderia xenovorans | reverse complement strand
TCGTCACAGGCGAAGTTTCGTCATTCCTGATGGCGGTGTGGGTGGGAAACCAGCTTCGAACTACGCCCTATAAGCATGCGACATATGGGGTTTATTCGGTCCGCCCAGCGCGCAGAAAGCATGGCGCTTTTTGCTGCCAACCCTCACACCCGGAGCGGTCAAGTCAGCGTGCACGCTTCCGGCACGCTTCGCCGGCATCAACGTACCGACAAGGCATCTCGCACTTCTCCAATAACATCGTCCCATTTTCCTAGCTCACGCTGCCGGAACAGACGCATTGACGGATACCATGGGCTATCGGTTCTATCGGCGAGCCATCTCCACTCCGAATAGGCGGGCAGCAGCACCCACACAGGCAGCCCAGCCGCGCCAGCAAGATGCGCAGTAGACGAATCCACTGTGATAAGCAGATCAAGCGTCTCGAGTATCGCAAGCGTGTCGGTAAAGTCCTCACTCAACGGACCCAAGATGTGCACGCTGAATTCGCCGGCGAGAGACTGACTCTCGTTCTCTGCGTCGTCTTTCTGGACTGAGAACCAGGTTATGGACGGCAGTTCGAACAACGGTCGCAGCACCTGCAGCCTGATGGACCGAAAACGGTCCGTAGCTGTATTCGGACTTCCCTTCCAGACCAAACCGACACGCCGTGCTTTCGCCACTACCGGACACTGAGCGCTCGCGTCAATGTAGGTGCGCCAATGTTCGCGCTTTTCTTGCGTTACCACGAGATAGGGCATCGCAACTGGAAGCATCGACACGTTCAGCTTCATATACTCCGGAATTCGCATCATATGAGACCAGTACTCGTATGGACCGCCTGGCACGTTTGGATACGAATAGACGGTTCTCACACTGGCCATGCTGGCAGCAACTCCAGCGATTGCTGGATCGACCAATACATCAACCGTTGCTCCCCGTTCGTTCAACCACTCAGTGAATCTAAGGAACTGTATCTGGTCGCCAAATCCCTGGTGTAGAACGTATAGGAATCGGCATCCCGCTAGCGGTTCACCGTTCCACTCGGGAAAGTCCGGACGAACCAATTGGCGACTAAGCGACGGATATGTGTAAAAAGATTTATGCCTCCGCCACCCTTCTTCAAAATCACCGAGAACAAGTTGAACACATGAGACAAAGTACTGCACACTCGTGCCCGCATTATCCGGCCAAAGACGCGCCGCTTCCATCGCGTACGGAAAACATTCTCTCGGCCGCCCGACCATCCACAATGCCCTTGCCGCGTTGTAGTTCAGCAAGGGATTTTGAGGATCAGTTTGTAATCCCTCTCTGGCAAGTCTCAGTCCATCGGTATAGCGGTCGTTTGAGTTCAATACGCCAGAGATAAATCCCAGCGCTTCCGCATCGTTGGGAAAGCGGCTACTCAATTGCCTTAGCGCTTCGTCTGTTTCTTCCTCGCGCTCCGCTCGCACCAAGGCCGTAATTAGATCAAGTCCGTCCTGCAAGCTCGCTGAGTTCGATCTCCATGCCCGCAATCTGTAGTCAGCTGCATCGTTGTACTTCCCTCGCTTTTCGCTGATCCTGGCAAGCGAGTGCAATGCGTGATGAAACCCCGGTTCTAACTCCAGCACTTTACTATAGTGTTCTGCCGCCTCTGAATCCCGCTCTGAAGCATGCAGGCAATCAGCGAGATTCCGATGAAGAGTCACGGTGCTTCCCAATGCCCGGATTGCACGACGATAGAAATCTTCTGCCACGAGCCAATCTTTGGACATCGCTGCGAGCAACCCGCATTGTTCCAGGATGTCTGCGCGCTCCGGAGCGGCCGACAATGCCCGGCTCAGGAATTCGCGTGCTCGCTCAGGCTGGCCGTTCAATAAGGATGCAAGTCCAGCACAGTGCAGAGCGTGCACATTCTGCGGTTGCAGGCACAAGACTCGTTCATATTCGCCGATAGCCTTCGACAGATTTTTTTCTGAGAAGAATGAGTTAGCACGGGCGATAAGAGTGTCTATGTTCGCAGGCGCGGGGCCGGAAATTGCGCAAGTGGTCGGTGGCACTCCCGTCGCGAACGACTCACGCTCCGAGGGAAGGAAGATGGACGTACTGGGAATATCCCCGCTCGTTTGCACGCTTCTTTTTCGCATGTTTCCAAGACGGCTTCTAAAAGAATTTCCCCTGTTTTATGCTTTTTTTGATGCAACCATTACGGCGGCAATCGCGATCCGGCCTTTCACGCCACTTCGGCGCATGTCATGTTTTGATTAGGAATACACCTAACCTTAATGAAAGATCCTAACTAGCAAGGTCAATTTAGACTATCGGGAATACCTAATTTTCCAAGGTGAAAAATCAGCAGTGCGCGTCAGAAATTTGGTATGTCGACGTCGGAACAAAGACGCCGATTCTTGAAGGGAAAATACGCATCCGCGAGGGCAGCCGGTACCTCTGCGGTACGCCGTGAACTCCGATTCACTCGCGCCGTTTGCTTTAAGACGCGTCCGATTTTCCGAAATAAGTAGCTATCGCGAAGGCAGGCACCCGTGGCACTTTATATTTTTTCGGAATTCTCGGATTTCAAAATATTTCAATCTCGTTGAAAGTGCTCCCGCCGCTATCGGCCAAACCAAGAAATTAAAGGAGCGACATGAAAGATTGGAATTCGCAAGGTAGCTTAGTAGGGACTTTATGTCGTCTGCTGGCGGTATTCACACTGCTGCTCGTCGCCTTCGGCGCGAACGCAGAAGGCGGAGACGGGATCTGCGCCGGGCTTTATGTGAAATCGGGGGCGATGCAAGGAACTTCAAGTTGTTTCGCGACCGCATGGGGCAATAGCCCTATCAACATGGGGAACCACTACTGCGTCAATGAGCCGTCACGGATCACCAATTGGTACGGGAATGCCACCAGACGACATGAGCGGCGATAACAGTTGCCCTGTGGCCGATCCGGTCTATGCGAGTTCAGGTGCAACGACAATCACGGAAGTCGATTTTCGCAGCGGTGACGACCGACCATTTGTGTTTAGTCGCACCTATCGCGCTCGGCCCGTTACGCGACCAGACTCCGGTTTGGGGTCACTTTGGGTTCACAACTGGCAACGTCAGCTAAATCTCGCGAACCTGAACAGCGTTCCGTCACGGATCACTGCATACCGCGCAAATGGCAATCCGGTAACGTTAACTAAGGTTTCTGGCGGATGGCGCTCCGTCGACGGAACGCCGCTGACTCTCACACAAGGCTCGTCTTCATGGAGACTTGATGACTTGACCAACGGTAGCAGTGAGACGTACTCCGCACAAGGCGTCCTGTTGTCCGTCACGGACCACGACGGGCGGGTTGCTACGCTCGCCTATAGCGATGCCAACACCGCAAGCAACGTAGCGCCCGCATCGGGCATGCTTATCGCCATTACCGACCATGCACCTGGCACAAACCCGTTTATCGATCTCACTATCCGCCTGTCCTATGACGCGAAATGGCGTATTACACAGATGGCGGACTCGACAGGGAACGTTACGCAATACGGTTACGACACTCACAACAATCTGGTTTCGGTAACTTGGCCGGATGGCGACATTCGACGTTACGTCTACGAGGATGAGCGCTTTACTGGCGCCCTGACCGGTGTTATTGATGAAGCAGGGTCGCGTATCGCGACCTGGACCTACGATGTCAACGGACGTGCGACGGCGGTAAGTCATCCAGATTCAACGCGAAATGTAGCGTTTATGTACGGCAACAATGCGACGACAGTTACCAGCAGGCAACGTGCGACCACTGTGAACTATTCCCCTATTGCGGGCATGTTACGCACGACTGGAAACGATGCGGGCTACAGCATGAGGTGGGACGCATTGGGCAATCTGATCAGTGACATCGCACCGTATGGGAAAAATGTCCAATACAAATATGACGAGGCCAATCGTCCCACTCAGGCATTTGCAAGTAATTCGTCGGGAAGCGTTGCGACGACATCGGTACGTTATGCAGATCCGACTAGTCTGCGTCCGTATATGGTTGCGTCACCCAGATGGCTCCGTACATATGTCTACGACGCGAACGGCAACCCGACAGGCATCAGCGAACGACCGACAACCGATTCGACAGGTGCGGAAGGATTTGACGCAAAGCTCGCTGACGGGCTAAGCCGCAGCTACGGGCTTGCTTACGACTCATCAAATCAACTATCGTTCGCTCAGTTGTACGAGAGCGGCCGGTTGACCGGTGAATGGTCGGTGACGCGCGATCAGACCGGAAATCTTCGCACGATCCTCGACAGAAAAACCGGCAACCTGCTTGGCATCAGACTGCGCGACGCGGCTCACAGGGCAATCTCGATCGTTGGTCCAGGTTTCACGGCGAATCCCTACTATGACGCTCGTGGCCGTCTTATCGGTTTTCAGTATTGGGAATCCGCAAGCCCTCTCAATGGCAACGTCCAGCGCGCGCTGAAAGTCAGCTATACCTTTGCGGCAAACGGTGCGTTGGTGGCACGCTCAGGCACTGTGTCGACAAATCTCGGCCCCGACGTCACCATCAGTAGTACCGAGATCGACAAGTGGCTCGCCAATTTCGAATCTGGAATAACTCCAGCAGGACCAGCCGTCAATCTGCTTGGCTGGGCAAAGACCCTTCAATTTTCCCAGGAACCGGCGCTCGAACCTGTATGCCCCGAGTGCGCGATCCTTGCAGGGTCCCGCTTTGCATGGCTTGTATTCCAGCTTGCCAAAGATCCGATGTGGGCGGCCAAGAATGGAATTCAGCATGCGACAGAGACGAAGCAATGCAAGCCAACCGGCGCTAACAATGCGGACGGGATCATTTTTAAGCGAGATCACTACATCAATCGCGCGGAGGTAGATAATCTCAACTTGGACAAAGCGGAAGGTATGGTAGCCGATGAGCTAAGCGAAATGCGCTCCGAGTTGTCCCTAGGACAAAATCAAATAGGACGCATAGAGGTCGATGGCCAACCCGTCCAGTGGCGAGCTTACGTGATGCCAAACGGCGACATTAGCGTCGGAACAATCTTTGTGATCAAGTGACATGAACCGTGAACTGACCGAAGGCGAAAAAGCGTTTATCCGTAACGTGGCAGAACGACTCGCCCCCATCGATGGAGCGCGGCTTACGAATGATCTGGAGAACGTGCGCGCCGAGTCCACCCTACCTGATGGCTCACTGATCCTGTTTCATCTTGAAGGCTACCAGCGGCCCAAGGAACGCGGCCAACATACCTATCCGTATGAAGGAACGTTGCGGGATGCGGACGGCACGGTGGTCGATGTTCTCCTGTTCGCAGATCCTGCGGATCGCCTGTTCCAATTGGAGTTCTTACGATGGGGCGATGGACCGCTGCAGGAGCCGGACTGGACGAAGCTAAAGATCGTACACGTCAGCGAAAGGGGAAGGTCGGCATAATCTTTCGCCGATAGAGAGGGACTTGCGATAGAAAAAGGCGTGATTGCTCGCGCCTTTTTCTTTATTGTTGTGGCGTGGCGCCTGCGAGGGAACGACGCGCAGCCGCTGCTTGCACCGCCTCAAAAGCTCACCAGAATCCTCACGCCCCCAGCAAAACCCCAGTCCGAACCGCTTTCACACCGGTCACACGACCCAGCGGAGCCCCGGCCGTCACAAAGCGGATCGCGCGGCGCATATAAAACACACCTTCGGTTTGACTACACAACGTAGTCGTCTCATCAGTCAGCGGATCGACAATATCGAACAACGGCTGCCCCACACGAATGCGATCGCCGATCGCCGCGTGATGAACCAGAATCCCACTGACCGGCGCATAGAACTGCTCGCTACCCGCGAGCGGCGTAGCCTGATACGGAAGCGCGGGCAACGCCTTCACATCGCCAGCCACGGCCTTGCGCCACACAAGATAATCCACCAGCGCGTCCGCATCCTGCTGCGCAACCGCATACGACACATCCCGCTGTCCGCGACACTCGACGGTCACCGCAACCGTGCCGTTCCCCACCGGCTTGTCGGCAGGCAACTCCTGCTGCAAGCGCCACCACAACAAGCTATGCGTCTCGTCGAAAGCACCGGCGCCCGAGTCCGTCGCGAGCAACGACGCCTCCGCACCCAGATAGCGCGCGAGCGGTTCGATAGCCGGCCACCCCGCCTCGCTCGTATAAACATGCATCGCCGCCTCGAGCGAACAATGCAGATCGATCACGACATCGGCATCGAAAGAAAGCTTCAGCAACGCCAATTGCAGCGAGTCGAACTCGGTCAAAGGCTTCTGCGCATCCAGTTGCTCGGCCATTAGCGAACGAAGCAACCGCAGATTCTCCACAGGATCCGAACCCAACACCTCTTTCGCCCGCTCGATCAATTTCGGGAACTGAAAAAAATGACGATTGAAGTTCTTCCCACTGCCCAGATCGAAGCGCCCCAGAAACTGCCCCAAAACATACTGGCTCAGCCCCACCGGATTCGCGACCGGCACGAGCACAATCTCCGACTTCAGCGCGCCCTGCTTTTCAAGCTCCAGCAACCGACGCTTGAGTAGAACCGTGGTCAGCATCGCAGGCGTCTCATCCGCATGCAGCGACGCGGAGATAAAAATCTTCTGCCCGCTATCCGTCGGCCCAAAATGAAAACTCACCAGCTCGCGTTGCGTGCCGACGGCGGGAGAAAGAAGCGGAATCGTTTGCCTGTTCATATCCGAGAGGTTTTTTTCTTGAGAAGACCGCAGGTACCAGGACATATCAGTTCCCGTACGGATCAAAATCGAAATACTTGTGTGCGATTTGCGCATACGTGCCGTCTTTCAGCATCGACGCAATCGCGGCATTGATCGACGCCTGCAACGCGCCCTCGTCCTTGCGCAAACCGATACCGGTGCCGCGGTCGCCCATCGCCAGAGGCTCGCCGACAAACGCAAAGCCCTTGCCCATCGGTGTCCGCAAAAAGCCGTAGTCGGCTTCGACGGAACCGAGCAACGCGCCGTCGAGGCGGCCGTTCACCAGATCCGCGAACACCTCGTCCTGACTCTTGTACGCGACGACATGCGCACCGCCCGGCACCCAATGCGTCTGCGCATAGCCTTCGAATTGCGTACCCGACTGCACGCCGATCTGCTTGCCGGCCAATGCGTTCAAGCCGGCCGCGAGCGGCGAGCCCTGACGCGCGATCAGCCGCGACTTGAACTGGAACAGCTTCGACGAGAACAGAATCTGCTGCTCGCGCTTCTCCGTGATCGCCATCGACGACATGATCGCGTCGATCTTGCGTGCCTGCAGCGCGGGGATCATCCCGGAGAACTCGAGCTCCACCCACTGGCAGCGCACATGAATGCGGCGGCAAATCTCGTTGCCGAGGTCGACATCGAAGCCCTTGACCGAGCCGTCCGGCGCTTTCGAATCCATCGGCGGATAGCTGGGGTCGATACCGAGGCGCAGCGTATCCGCATCGCGGGCGAACGCGCCGCCGCTGACCAGCAGCGCGGCGCACAAAATCATCAGCGAGATTTTCATGGGGGAATTCGAGTTGGAGTGGGGGACAGTGCAATGCCGATACTAAGTCGCCATTAGTGCATCGAAGAAGCCCCATTCGGACTATCATGATCACTTTTACTGATCGCCAGTCCGCTCGCCATGTCGTTGACGATTTCCCAACTCCGCGCGTTCACCGCGGTTGCCGAACACGGCAGCATCCATGCGGCGTCGCGCGCGCTCGGCATCGCGCAGAGCGGCATCACGCAGCAGTTGCAGAATCTCGAAGCGATGCTCGGCGCCACTTTATTCAACCGCATGAACCGCGGCATCGCGCTGACCGCGCTCGGCTAGCGTCCCAAGCGAGGCCCCTGCAATTCCCACAACACCATTTCGGCCATAAACCTCGCCACACAAGGGCTTCCGAATTGTTCAAGGCCGACCAAGTAGCTCTTGGCGGCTGCAGTGCAAAAGGCGGTGAAGCGGCTGAACTTGAGGTCGACAGGTCGAACTAGTTCAGAATCCATGAGCCATTCCTCACTCTTACTGAGCGCTCAAACGCATTCAGCATCGAAGCGCGAGGATTCAAGATACGCAAACGATCATTTATTTCATCCCACATGACTCTGAAATAAAAACCATCTTTTTCAATATATAGTTTCAAATTTCCACTTCCGGCAATATCGTTCCATTTTCTGCTCTCGTAATCAGACGGATTAATCTTGACCCCTCCATCTGGTAAATCGGTAGCAACAGCCCACTCGGTTCTGATACCACCATCCAGCGGCTTCGCCTCGCCTCCCCAACCCTTCATTTCATTAACCAGAAAGGCCACATTTCGGTGCAAATTTTCAGGCATGTACTCCTTATGAACAAACGTCGTCCGCTTGTCACTTCGAATCTTGGACAAATCAATTTCTCCGGATTCGCCGTGATTGATGAGCACCTGTCTTATTAGAAGATTGTCAGCTTCCGTAGGCGCATTGCTTGCCCCAATTGCAAGAAGGGCACCCATTTCATCCACATCAATCATTCTCAACGCGCCCTTCTGCAACCACTCATAAACATGGAGCGCTGGCATTGCCCCAGAACCTAAATCTGACTGGAATATATACCCCGCTCTCCTGCCGTTCTTCGTGGACCCGGCATGGAGCTCGTAGACGAACTTGTGCCCTAAAGGAGCATGATTAATCAGAAATATATAATTTTTGTCCAGATCCAAGCCATCCAGAATCGAGGAAAAATCCGCTCCCGCCGTGGATTCTATCTGCGTCCGTCTGATCTCCAGGCGGTCGAGCTTTATACTTTTCGACTGCCGTCGCTATCGCTCTTCGATATAGTTGCTCCTCTGGCGAAACGTCATTGTCGTTGCCAGACGGCGCAAAGCTATTCGAGAGTTCCCGGTAAAATAGTCCATTATCCATTTCGTGAGCAATGATGCCCTTTAACAAATCTCCGGACGCTTTGTCGATGTCTACCGCTCTCGAAACAAGTTCCGAGATATTTACATTGCTGCTTGAATTGGAGGGATTGAGCCCATTGCTCGGCTCTGACTCGGCTGAAATGTACCGACCCACTCGGCCATCGCCCAAATTCGTCATTAGCACGACAGCGAGCATGAGCGAACGCATTTGACTTGGCGGACCCGCGGTGCCACTGCTTGCGATGACCGATGCAAGGGTCAGCAAGGCGGGTACGGCTGTCGCAATGTCAAGAAGGTCGGTGGGAGGAGCATTGCTCATCGACTGTACGTCGCTCGCAATATTGGCGTCCTGCGGCTCGCTATTCGGGAGATAGGGTGTCTTTGTACTCTCCATGGAATTGTCGAAGGTGTCAGCCGTATGATTGAGGGCGTCTGTCCTTCCCTCGATTGACCCCTTGTTTGCTACGGTCTGCGCAAGGCGCCGTGCCAATCTCGCTTCTTGGGTTTTCTCTCTTTCAGCTCGTTCCTGACGTTACTGTCTCTGTCTTGCCTTCAGTTCCGGACTAAGAATCGTGAACCCGCGATCGTCAACAGGTTCGTCATCCCCTCCGGTTCTGGGAACCGCATTCACGATTGCTTGCAGGACTGCATATCCCTGCACTACGCGCTGCAGCTTCGAGATCATTCCCACCAGACCCTGACCGAGCGGAGTTTGAGGCGGTTCTACGTTATTCCGAAACAGAAACCCGTTTGGTGAAGATGCTTTATTCGTGGGGAAAAAATAGTCAATGAGCGGATTCAATATCTGCGGGCGAGCAAAATATCCGAAGTACGAAAAAAGGGCAACGATACCGATACACGTATAAACAAATTCCTGGTGATCGCCGCTCACGAATTCTGGAACCAGCATGCCCAGCATATCGTCGATATATTGCTTCGTAGTCTCGGCGATAGAAAATAAAAGGAACTCGGGGGAGAGTAGCTGATAAGGCAGCGCTAGTAGCGTCTGAATGAGACCGCCCAGCACGTCACCTCGGGTCAACACCGTCACGACCTGGTATACGGCGGCAGCGACAGACACAACAACGCCCGCCATTGGCCAGACCGTATTCAATGCTAGATATCCCCACTTTATCAATGCGCTGTGGGCTATCCACCCACTGAACTGACGCCCGGCATGAAAGAGAACGCGCTGAAATTCAGTTTGGCAAGCACGCTGGATAGGGGGAGGTTCGACGAGGGGTGTACGCCACCGAGCTTTTTTCTGCGAGCGAGGCATTTGATCCGAATCAGACGCTTCGTGCCTTCTCTTTCTGGCGCTTCGCGTTCCTCCGGTTGCTGAATCCTTTTCAGTTTGGCAAGCACGCTGGATAGGAGGAGGTTCGACGAGGGGTGTACGCCACCGAGCTTCTTTATGCGAACGAGGCATTTGATGCAGACTTGCCGCACCTGAATCAGCCGGTCCGGATTGCGTCCCAGGTTGCACCAGCCAGTCAGCGACGTCTGATTCATCAAAAAAGTCATCGGCATCCGTTTCATTCCGTGCGGCCGGTGATTCAGATACTTCCCCAAATCGTTCAGGGTTTTGAACAATGTAGTTTTTTATGGCATTGCGGAAGAATCTTGCTGCTTCCCCTTCCTGAACGCCATCTACGCCGCCGCCAAGGCCCGTAGTCTTCACTGATTCAGGCACTGGAGCCGGGCATGTCTTGCGTACCTTGCATGAACGCTGCGGCTTACTCCGTGAATCGCCGACGCTGTTGTTACCTACCAGCAGTAACGACTCAAGCTCTGGATGATTGAGAGCGTACTTTCGTATTTCCTTACGGAAGTAGTCGGAGGCGTCCTGTTCGTTAGCGGGAACGTTCCCCCCGAAGATATGCCTCACTGCATCAACATGCCTGGAGGCACGCAGCGCCGTCCAAATGGCGCTAAAGAAGCAGTTGCCATCGCTTTCAACCCAAACTCTTTTACCGTTTATCAGCGCCCAGTAGTGAGAACCGGCCACCTCGACATGCACGTCACCAATGCTGCACTCTGACTCGCCATAAGGCATGCTTGACAACCCGCTCCTCACGTGAAGCACCAACCCGCTCTCCTGCCAGCAGGGAAGTGCCGTTATCAGGTCGGGCATAGAATCTGCCAGATCGAAGTTCCACTCTCCATTGAGGCCGATACGTTCTACCTGCTCGGCCCACCTCGAGCTTGCGAAATCAGACGCTTCGTGCTTTCTCTTTTTGCCGCTTCGCGTTCTTTCGGTTGCGGAATCCTTCTCTGCATAGCCACGCATAACAAACCTCAATGAGTAGTTGTCAATGCGGAATCCTAAAGATTTATTCCTGACGAGAACATTCCGCCGTTAATTCCATGACTCGCGCAGAATTCTTGATATCGCGCGGAATTCGCGGATACGAAATTCCATGTCTACTATATTCGAAGCGAAAATCTTAAAGATGATCGCTGGATGACAACTCAGTCATCCAGCGATCATGGCGATTTCCGCATTCAGCGCGCCTGGAGCGCGGGAATCATCCCCGAGACCTCGAGTTCGACCCACTGGCAACGCGCATGGATGCGCCGGCAGATTTCCTATGCTGCCGCCGCGCCTCAAAGAAATCGCCAAAGTAATACTATGATCACTTTTACCGATCACAGAGATTCCTCATGTCGTTGACGATTTCCCAACTCCGCGCGTTCACCGCGGTTGCCGAACACGGCAGCATCCGCGCGGCGTCGCGCGCGCTCGGCATCGCGCAGAGCGGCATCACGCAGCAGTTGCAGAATCTCGAAGCGATGCTCGGCGCAACGCTGTTCACCCGCAGCAACCGCGGCATTGCGCTGACCGCGCTCGGGCAGCGACTTTTGCAGCGCGCCGGGACGATCCTCGGCGAATGCGAGCGCGCGGAGCAGGAAGTGCAGCAGTTGCACGGCGATTACGTGGGCGAAGTCACCTTCGGCATGACCACCGAGCCGCTGATCGAAGCGTTCGCGCCGGTGCTGATGGAGTTTCGCGCACGTTTTCCGCGGGTGATGGTGCACCTGCGCACCGGCACCTCGCGGATGATGGTTTCACGGATTCGCGAAGGCACGCTGGATTTCGCGGTCGCGCTGGTGGCGAAAAATGCGGACACGGCGGATTTGTCAGTGACGCCGTTATATCTGTCCGATCCGGTCGTGGTCTGTCGGCGCGGTCATCCCAAAGCGGAGGCGACCTCGCTCGCGCAGTTGACGGACTGCACGTGGGTCGCCACGCGCTCACCCAATCTCACCGACACGCCGCAAGCGAACCGTCTCAACATTTTCTTCGACAGTCACGGACTGCCGCCGCCGAAAATCATCGCAACGGTCGAAGGTCTGTACGAGACGCTGCATCTGGTCAGCGAGACGGATTGTCTGTCGCTGGAATCGTCAGTGGTGGCCAAACGCGGGCCGTTTGCGAATCTGCTGACGTCTATCCCGGTCCATCAACGGGTTGCGGAACAGAGCGTGTCGGTTCTGCAGCGCGCCGCCGTGCCGATCACGCCCGCCGCGCAGGAACTCGCGACAATGATCGCGTCCTACACGCGCACGGTGCGGGCGCGGTAAAACGCCGAGGCACTCAACTCAACTCGACGCCACTCCACTCCGCTACGCCCCGCGCGAATCCACGCAGGCCCGCGTTTCGAGCTCAATCAATTCGTCGACGGTTTGACGACGGCGGATCAAACGCGGCTTGCCCGCTTCGAGCAGCACCTCGGGCGCGAGCGGCCGGCTGTTGTAGTTCGATGACATCGACGCACCGTACGCACCGGCATCGTGAAACACGACGAAGTCGCCCACCTCAGGCGCCGGCATCGACCGGCTGGTGACCACGCCGCCGGCGGCTTGCGTGAACACGTCGCCGGCCTCGCACAACGGCCCGGCAACCGCGTAGGAATCGTGCGCGCTGTCTCGCGGCGAGCCGTCCGCTTTCACCACAGTCATCTCATGATGACTCCCGTAAAACGACGGCCGCACGAGATCGTTGAAACCCGCATCGACCAGCGCGAACTGTCGGCCCGGCCGAGGGTTCAGCGCATGCACCTCGGCGATCAGCACGCCCGATTCAGCAACCAGAAACCGCCCCGGCTCGATTTCGAGCCGAACGCTATGGCCGAGGTGCGCTTCGATCTGCCGCCGCGCCGCGTCCCACAGGCGGAAATAATGTTCGACGTCGATCCGCGGCTCGCCTTCGCGATACGGCACGGAAAGGCCGCCACCCGCCGAGATCGCCTCGATATCGTGTCCTGAACCTCTGACCGCATCGACCATCGCATCGCAAACGCGCGACAAATGCGAGTAGTCGACACCAGAGCCGATATGCATGTGCAAGCCGACCAGCTTCAGCCGATAGCGGCGCACCAAAGCCACGGCGAGCGCGAGGTCGTCGAGCCAGATGCCGTGCTTGCTCTGTTCGCCGCCGGTGTTGGTCTTGTTGCTGTGGCCGTGCCCGAAGCCCGGATTGATCCGCAGCCACACACGGTGGCCTTCGAGCGCATGCCGTCCCACACGTTCGAGCATATCCAGCGACCCCGCATTCACCGTCACGCCGTGTTCGATCACCGTCGCGAGCGTCGCATGGTCGATCAGATCGGCGGTGAAGACGACGCCCTCCGGATCGCCTTCGGGCGAGAAACCCGCCGCGAGACTGCGCGCGATTTCGCCGGCGGATACCGCGTCGACCATCACGCCTTCATCGCGCATCAGCGTCAGGATGTGCACGTTCGAACACGCTTTCTGCGCGTAGCGGATTACGTCGAAGCTGCGCAATTCGCCGATGCGTTGGCGAATCACATCGGCGTCGTACACCCAGAGCGGCGTGCCGTAATGCTGCGCGAGTGCGACGAGTCGTAGCGGATTGAAAGGGGTCACGGTTTTCGAGGCTCCATGTACAGGCTCGAACGGAATGATGCTGAAAACGGTTCATTCAGTAAAATACCTATTCTTCGAAACCCCATTCATTTCTGATATACGCACCATGGCGCTTACGCATCGGCATATCGAAGTCTTTCGCGCGCTGATGACGGCCGGCAGCGTCACCAAAGCGGCGGACTTGCTGTTCACCTCGCAGCCTACCGTCAGCCGCGAACTGGCGCGCATGGAGCAAAGCATCGGCTTCGTGCTGTTCGAACGTGTGCAGGGTCGGCTGCGTCCCACGATGTCGGCGTTGACGCTGTACGACGAGATCAAGCGCGCCTACATCGGACTCGAGCGGGTGGCGTCCACCGCGGCGAGCCTGCGCGAGTTTCAAGGCGGTCAGTTGTCGATCATCGCGTTGCCGGCGTTTTCGCATTCGATCCTGCCCGGTGCGGCAAAACACTTTCACGATGCTGAACCGGACGCGAGCCTCTCGATTGCGACGCAGGAGTCGCCGTTCCTCGAAGAATGGCTGACCGCGCAGCGCTACGACCTCGGCCTGACCGAACACGGCGCGCCGCCGGCCGGCACGCGCCTGACGCCTTTGCTCGAAGTGGATGAAGTCTGCGTGTTGCCCGACGCGCATCCGCTGCTCGCAAAGCGCGTGATTGAGTTGAAGGATTTCGCGAATCAGCCTTTCATCAGCCTGTCGTCGAACGATCCGTACCGGATTCAGATCGATGCAGCGTTCGCGCAAGCGGGCATTGCGCGCCGCCAGGTCATCGAGACGCCCACTGCCGTTTCAGTATGCAGTTGCGTTCGGCAGGGACTCGGCGTGGCGATCGTCAACCCGCTCACCGCGCTCGATTTCGCCGGCCGCCATCTGCATATCCGGCCGCTTGCCATGTCGTTTCCGTTTCGCGTCAGTGTGGTGCATCCGGAGCATCGTCCGAGCCATCCGCTGGCCGGCGCGTTCGTCTGCGCACTGCAAAGCGAGGCGAGCGCGCTGCGGCTACAATTGAAAAATCACACCCGGCGCAAGCAACCCTGAAGCATCCGTTGCCTGACCGGCGTCACGTGCAAAACAGCACGATTGCGCGCCGCGCGAACCCTCGCCGGCATCGCCGAAATTGCCGGGCACGCTTCGAGCTAAGCACACCACGTATCCAGCAGTCATCCGATTGCCCGACGCTTGCGACCTCCGCGTCGCCTCGCGTCCCTTCATGCCGTAGACCCATCAACAGGAGTTTCGCAAATGATGAATCGAGACAACCCCGTGTGGCTGATTACTGGCTGTTCGACCGGCTTCGGCCGCGAACTGGCGAAGCTGGTGCTGGAGCGTGGCTGGCGCGCGGTGGTGACGGCGCGCGATCCGTCGAAGGTGGCGGATATCGCCGCCGAACATGGCGACCGCGCACTCGTTCTGCCGCTCGACGTGACGAACCCCCAGCAAATCGAAGCGGCCGTCGCGCAAACCAAACAACGCTTCGGCCGTATCGACGCACTCGTGAACAACGCGGGTTACGGCTATCTGGCCGCGGTCGAGGAAGGCGAGGACGACGAAGTCCGCGCGATGTTCGAGACCAACGTGTTCGGTCTCGTCGACATCACGAAAGCCGTGCTGCCGATCATGCGCGCGCAGCATAGCGGGTTGATCGTGAACGTGTCGTCGATCGGCGGTCTCACGAGCTTCGCGGCCACCGGCTATTACCACGCGACCAAATATGCGGTGGAGGGCCTGTCGGAATCGCTCGCGACCGAAGTGAAGCCGCTCGGCATCGACGTGTTGATCGTCGAGCCGGGTCCGTTCCGTACGAACTGGGCGGGTCCGTCGATCAAACAATCGGCGACGGTGATCGACGACTACGCGTCCACCGCCGGCGAGCGCCGCAAGCAGACCGAAGCGCGCAGCGGCAAACAGGCAGGCGATCCGGTGCGGGCAGCGCAGGCGATCATCGACGCGGCGCTGTCGGATAATCCGCCGCTGCGTCTGTTGCTCGGCAAGGCCGCGCTTCAGTTGGCGCGAACGAAGCTGGACTTTTTGCGCGGCGATTTCGACGCGTGGGAAGCGACGACGGTCGGCGCGGATTTTCCGGAAGGAGCGGGTTAAACACGCTGAAACGCGTTGAACGCGTTGGCGGGTCGCGCGTTGGAAGGGCCGCTTCATGCGGCCCGCAACCCGCGTGAAAAGCAGCGCTTAAAACTCGACCAGCGCGAAATCTTCCTTACCTACGTCGCACAACGGACAACGCCAGTCGGCCGGCACATCGGCCCAGCGCGTGCCGGGTGCGATGCCTTCTTCCGGCAGGCCGGCGGCTTCGTCGTAGATCCAGCCACAGATCACGCAGACCCATTGCTTGAAGTCGTCCGCCAGCGCGGCATGCTCCGACGCCGCGCCGGGCACGTCGGCCGGTTGCGCGGCAGCCGCTCGGGTTTCATCGAGACTCACCACCAGCGGCGCGACTGTCCCCCCGTCACTCTCGGCAAGACGCGCCTGCAAGCTTTCCAGCAGACGTTGCGCTTCGGCCTGCGTCAAGTCGATCCAGTACGGGTCGCCGGCGCCGTCGTTGAGCCGCTCGGGAGAGAACTGGATTTCTACGGCTACGCCCTTCTTGTACATGGCAATCGGAATATCGATGAAACCGGCGCCCAGCGCCGGCATTGAATCGGAGCGGCGAAGCGACGCTCCGCGGAGGAGGGATCAGACCAACTGGTTCAGCACGATCGCGGCGATCAGGCCGGCAGCGCCGATGAGGCCTAGCAGTTGCAGCAGCGTGAGGGACTTGCGGGAGGCGGCGGGGATCTGTTGCGTAGTCACGGATGTTCTTGAAAGTCGGAAAAAGCGAAATGGTACACGGATCGAAAGTCGGCGAATGTCGATTTTCGCAAACTCCGTGCGCGTCGGCCGACATTATCGCTGCTTCAACCGCGTCCATTCCCGACTCTGGGAAGATGCACTCATTCCCTACGAGGTGGAAACCATCGCGGCCACGCCAAACTCGTGAATACCCTCGGCGACAGCCGCGACGATCGCATCGATCGCGGTTGGCTCGAGCGTGAGTCCGATATGCCCGACGCCCGGCACGATCGTGACCGGCACGACACGCCCCGCGTGCGAAAAGACCGGCGCGAACGTCTCAGGGTAGAACAGTTCGTCTTCGCCTCCCACCAGCACTTCGACCGGTTGCCGCATCGCGCGGACATCCGCGCGGTAGTCGTCGTGCGGCCGGAAATTCTGCATCAGACTGTACGAATACTGCGGCGTGAGTTTTGCCGCGGCTTCCGGCGACAACGCATAGGCAATCGTCGGCAGATGATTGAACGCCGTGATGCGCAGCTTGTTCAACATCACCAGCACGATCGTTCGCGGCAAGCCGACATGCGCCCATCCGCCGAGCCCTTTGCGCGTTGCCGGGGCGTCCTGGTGCAGGAACGGCGCAAGCAAGACATAGCGATCGAACGCGAGTTGCCGCGAATCGCCGGCAAAGCGAAGCGCAAATCCGCCACCCGCGGAAAAACCAGCCAGTGTGCGCGGCCCAGCCGGTTGAACGGCATCGAGAAAGTCGCTCAGGTCGTCTTCGAGTTGCCCGATATACGCGATCACGCCTTTCGAACCCGACTCGCCATGGCCGCGCATGTCGGGCACGTAGACGTCGTAACCCGCTGCTGCAAGCGCCCTTGCCAGTGAGTGCATGCTCACACCGGTAGCCGACGAACCGTGGATCAGCACCACGCTGCCCCGTGCGCGCCCACGACGGCCAGGATAGCGGCGATACGCGAGCGGCGTGTCGTCGCGTGCGGTATAGCGTTCGAGCGGAGGCAAATCAGAAGTATCGACAGACCTGAAGGGCTCATTGACCGACGCCAACGGCGGCGGCTGTGTCGGGCCGCCCTTCACGAGCGCCAGCGCCATCCCGGCCAGACCCACGCACAACAGCACGACCAGCATGACGATATGCAGTTCGGTACTCATCGAATGAGCCTCTCAGGCAATTATGATTTTGAATTGGCCGATCGATGAGCCCGCGCTTCGCGCGTGTCGTTATATGCCGGCGCCGCCGGTCCGCTACCCATCGTCGCCGATGATTGTACGGTCCCGCGCGGCGCGGAGAAAATCGAATACCCGCTATATCAGCTTTTCGCCAGCGGATTGCCCTGGCGCGAATCCCAGAAACGGATCACCGCTGAGTCGCCCGTGCCGGCACCCACCACCTGATCCGGCGCGCCGCCTTCGCGCAGCAACGCGCGCAGTTCGTTGATCACCGGAAACACCTCGTGATTCCAGTCCGCGCCTTGCGAATCGTGCGCGCGCTGTTCAGCCTCGACGATCTCGCGGTCTTCCTTGAAGATGCGTTCGGTGAACCACACCAGCAGCGGCCACGCCAGATTCAGCACACCCGGAATGCCCGGCTTGCGAATCGACAGCAGCCCGAACGTGCGATTGGTGCGCTGCTCGCGATCGAGCGGCACATAGACGATCCACAGGTCCATCACCAGCGTCTGCTCGGACGTGCGAATCTGCAGCGTCTGATACGGATACTCGGTGCGGATCGTCATCACGTCCTTGTCGTTGTCGCCGCCGGTTTTGCGGCTCTGGCCGAACACGATCGCTTCGCCGATCGGCTGCTGGCCGGCCATGCGCGCAAACGTGTAGTCGACTTCGACCCAGTTTTCACCGCGCCGCCGACCCACCGAGCGCGCCCGCATCTGCCCCATCTGCCGGCGATGCAGAAACTGATGGTTCATGTCCATCAGGTTCTCGTGCATGAACGAGTAATGGCAATTGACCGGACGGCCGAAGCGGCGCGTCTTGTACTTCTTGTCCGAGACCGAACCGAGCGCGGGCAGCGGCCGTTCGTCGGCGAGCGCGGGGTCGCCCGGAAACACGAAAATCAGTCCTTCGACTTCGCGGCACGGGTAAGAACGCACGCCATTGGGCAGACGATCGCGGCCGAGATACGGCACGTCGATACACTTGCCCGAACAGTCGTAGGTCCAGCCGTGATAGCCGCAGCGAATCGACTCGCCTTCCACCACGCCCTGATGCAACGGCACCTGACGATGCGCGCAACGGTCTTCCAGCGCGAACGCCTTGCCGGAATCCGTGCGCGCCAGCACGATCGGCTCACCCGCGAACGTCACGCCATGCGTCTTGCCGCGCTTCACTTCATGCGACCACGCAAGCGGATACCAGTAGTCAGGGTGAATACCGACACGGCGCAGGTCGCGCACCGGCGCGCCGCTGGCGTGAGACGGAGCATGAGCATTGAAGGACGCCGAAGCGGTTGTCTGTGCCGCCGCGGCAGCCGGCGAGCCAGCAGCGGGCGCATCGACAGTATCTTGTTCGAGCGGGGGAACAGCATGCATAGGGGGAGCCTCCGTGCACGAGCGGATAGAAGGTCGCCGCCCTGCAAATCGAGGCCGGCATGGTCGAACAGTCTACTAGAACCCGAAGCACCCGGGTTCCGCAGTCTGCACGGCCCTGCCTGTTGCGACGCGTTGCGCCGCCTTTCACTGCATGTTTCGGAGGAGCTGCCGGTCGCTAGGCCTCGTCGGTCGTGACCAGTGCGGAGCGGCGTTGCACGCCCCAGGTCCGTCCGCCGCTCAGGAATTGCAACCAGCCGAGCAGCGCGCCAACGTGACGCACGAGCTGGAACGTGAAAGGCTCGGCGACCGCCGCCAGCATCGCCATCCACAAGCTCGAGCCGGCGTGTTTGCCGGTCCAGCGCCGGTACAGATGAATGCTCCACAGATAGAACGCGAGATCGATCGCCGTCTTCGCGCCGATCACGCTGAAGATCGAGATCACGATCCCGCCATGTCCGCCGAACAGAAAGCCGAGCAGCAGCGCGAACGCGGTGAGGCCGTAGATCGGCTGCATCGTGTCGATCGCCTTGACCGGCAGCATCAGCATGCCGAGCGTGCCGTAGCGCGGGTTGCCGGTCATGTCGCGGTTCCAGTACTGCGTTTGCAGGAAGCCCGCGAACCAGCGGCGCCGTTGCCGCAGGAAGCTGCTGAGGTTGGCGGGCGCGTCGGTGTACGCGTGCGCATCGCCGACCACCCGCACGTCCCAGCCGAGGCCGTGGTCCACCGAATAACGGCGCAGGCGGTGAATCAGTTCGTAGTCTTCGACCAGACATTGCGGGTCGAAGCCGCCCACGTCGACCAGCGCGTCGCGCCGGAACGATGCGAAAGCGCCCGAGATCAGCAGCAGGCTGTCGGCGCGCATCCACGCAAAGCGGGCGATGAAGTTGCGCATGTACTCGTAGGTCTGGAACCACTGGAACACGCGGCCCGATACCGTTTTACCGCACAGCGGCACAAGGATGCCGGCGGCGGCCACCAGCTTCGGCTCGTTCGCGAAGGCCGCGCGCATCGCGTAGGTGGCGTCGTCGTCGAGCAGCGTGTCGGCGTCGACGGTCATCACCGTCTCGGTCGTCATCACCGTGATTGCGGCGTTCAGCGCGCGCGCCTTGCCGCCGTGCGGCACGCGCAGCCAGTAGAGATTCGGATAGAGCGAACTCGGCGCGCTCAGCACGCCTTCAGCGGCAGCCGTGAGGCCGAAGCGTTCGGTCAGCAGTTCGCGGGTGTTGTCGCTCGAACCGTCGTCGGCGATCACGATCTGCGCCGGGCCATGAACCTGGCGCAGCAGCGCGGCGAGCGTGACCGGCAACACCGACGCCTCGTTATGCGACGCGACGATCACGCCCATGCTCGGCAAAGCGCGCCGGTCGTGATCGGGATCGAGCGGCGGCGTGCGGCGCATCAGCGGCAGCGCTTTCCATGTGACGAACGCGAGCAGCACGGTGTCGTACAGCACATAGACGATGCCCGTCGACCACGCCAGCGCGCCCTTCAGAAAGAAGGCGCGCGCAAACAGCAGCAGCCACAACACGACCACGCTCA
Source organism: Paraburkholderia xenovorans (assembly GCF_046030735.1). Taxonomy (GTDB): domain Bacteria; phylum Pseudomonadota; class Gammaproteobacteria; order Burkholderiales; family Burkholderiaceae; genus Paraburkholderia; species Paraburkholderia xenovorans_A. The sequence continues at coordinate 51,984 of NZ_JAQQBV010000039.1, read as the reverse complement.
GATGGATCAGCGTGCTGAGCGACGTCGTGGGACGCGGCAGGATGCGCGGCGAGGCGAGTGCGAGCGCCTGTTCGAGAGTTTTCTTCAAGATGACTGCGGGTCCGTCGGTGCTACGGTTGATGAGTGAAAAGCAAAGTGGCAGGCGTCGTGCCGATGCTCAGGGCATCATGCGTTTCAGAACCGATTGACGATCGATCCATTGATGTTTCAGCGCGCCGCCGATATGCATCGCCAGCAGCGCGTACAGTGCGTAGCCGAGCCACGTATGCAAGGTGCCGAAGCGGCTGTGCAGCGTTTCCTTGAGCGCGGGATCGAGCGACGTCACGAAGCCGATGCGCGGCCACGGCACCAGGTTGAACAGATGCATCGGATGCGTGGCAGCGCCTTTCCATGCCGAGTCGTGCAGCCAACCGGAGAGCGGCAGCGCAATCATCAGCAGATACAGCAGGAAGTGCGCGAAGTGGGCCGCGATTTTTTCCCACGACGGAAACTCGCGCGGCAACGGCGGCGGCTTGTGCGACACGCGCCACAAGATGCGCAGCAGCGCGAGGCCGAGCACCGTGATGCCGATCGACTTATGGGTATCGACAACCGGCCGGACCCAGTCGTCAGGCCAGGACTCGGCGGTGAGTCCGAGCACCACGTTGCCGATGATCAGCAGCGCGATCAGCCAGTGCAGCACGACTGCCGTGCGGGTGTAGCGCGCCGACGGCGCGGCGGTCGAATCGGTCAGAGAATTGGCGTGGGTATTCATGGGTCGGTCCGTCCGCGAATCCAGTGGGAGCGAAAGCTTGATGAAATTTTCGCCATGACGAATCCGGCATGGCGGCGTGTGGGGGTTGCCTGGATTGAATAACGCCTTAGTGTGACGCTTTATTCCGTCGGGCGCTTAATAGAGTGTTTCGTTTTATTTCACTTCGGCGCGGCGCACTCGGGCTGCGGCTGGGCGCCGGGTGTCATGGTAGCGGACTGCGTGCTGCGCGCGCCGTTTATCCCGTGTACCGAAACGGGCCAACCTGCCTGCGTCAACGCTTCACAAACCGGTAATGCCCCACGCCCCACTCGTTTCCACCCGCATAACCGAACAGCTCGGCGACCGCCATGTAAAACATCCGCCAGCGCTGGAACCACACCGCCGCATCGCGCACGCCATAGGTATCGACCAGCATCGGCATCACCCGGTCACGCGCGGCATCGAGCGCGGCAAGCCACTGGTTCGCCGTGCGCTCGTAATGCGTGCCGCTCACCCACCACTGCCGTTCCATCCGCATGTCGTCCTGGAAGTTCAGCAAGAGCGCTTCCGAGGGCATCGTGCCGCCGGTGAAGAAGTACTTCGACATCCAGTCGCTGCCGTCCTGCACCTGGAAGTGATACGCGAGCGTGCGATGCACGAAGATATGCACGAACAGTTTCGCGTCGTCGCGCATCCACCGCGCGATCTTCGCGAGCAGCAGCCCGTAGTTCTTCATATGCTCGAACATCTCGATCGACACCACGCGATCGAATCCGCCGTCGAGTTGTGCATCGTCGAATTCGAAATCGACGACATTGCCCGTCACTACCGTGAGGTTGTGCAAACCGCGCTCTTTAGCCTGACCTTCGATGAACGCACGCTGCCCGCGCGAATTCGACAGCGCGACAATCCGCGCCCGCGGATAGCGCGCCGCCAGCCATAGTGACAGCGAGCCCCATCCGCAACCGAGATCGAGAATCCGCTGACCGTCGGCGAGTTCCGCGCGCTCGGCATAGCGTTCGAGCATCGCCGCTTCCGCCTGAGCGAGCGTCTCCTTGCCGGTGGGATACAAACAGCACGAATACTTCAGATGCGGCCCGAGATGCGCGTGAAAGAACGAGGCCGGCACTTCGTAATGCTGCGTGTTGGCGGCTTGCGTTTCGATCGCGATCGGACTCGCGCGCAGATCGTCCAGCAGACGGTTGAGCCGCTGCGCGCGCACTTCGCCGTTGTCGAGCGCTTCGTCGCGCAGACGCTGGCGCATCAATTGACGCATGCCGAAGCGGATCACGCCGTCGGGCAGCCAGCCGCGTTCGCAGCGTTGAATCAGCCAGCCGTCGCCGGGTTCGGTAGATGCCGCGGGCGAAGGCGGCATCGTGTGGTCGGTGGTGGAAAGGCTCATGCTTATCGCTCCCGTTGATTCATTTTTTTAAGGCTTTTATCGACACCCGCTTGCGGCTTTCAACTCACTGCCGCGGCGGCCACGGAATCAGTGCGCTCGTGGTGCGCATGTAGTCGGCGTAACCAGGGCGCCGTTTCGCCATGCTTTCCTCGAGCAGCGGAATACCCGACAACTTCAGCAGCAGGATCGCCATGATGATCGGCGGCAACAACGTGAACCAGCCCCACGGCGTGCCGATCGACAACGCGATATACGCGACCCAGTGCACGCATTCGAAGAAATAATTCGGATGCCGCGAATAGCGCCACAAGCCGACGCGGCATACAGCGTCGTGATGGGCCGGATCGGCGCTGAAGCGTTTCAGTTGACGATCGGCCAGCGCCTCACCCGCCACCGAAACGATCCATAGCGCCATCGCCAGCGCGATCCAGCCGGCGGCGGGCGGCGCGGCCCGGTATGACGGCACCAGAAACGCAATCGACAGCAGCATCGACACCACAACCTGCATCTGGAAAAACCAGAACATCTTGCGGCCCGCCTGGTCGCCCCATTCGTTGCGAAAGCGGCGATAGCGCGCGTCCTCCGGCTTCCCATAATTGCGTTTCCACAGATGCGTGCCGAGACGCATGCCCCACGCGACACCGCCTAACGCAGTGAGCGCACGGCTGAGCGGATCCCCGCTGCCGAGTACGCCGTACAGCACCGCGACGAGGCCGAGCGAATACGCCCACACCGGGTCGACCATGCCGGCGTTTTCGGTCTTCAGTTGCCATGCCCAGACGGCGCTGAAGATCACGACCAGCCCGATCAAGGCAATCACGGCGGCGGCAAGTGGCGGCATGGTGTTCCCGTTCTATGACAATGCGATTGATACGCGGCGAAAGCGGCGGCGAAAGCGGCGGCGAAAGCGGATGCTGCCAGCACGGCTTAGTCCTTCTCACCCGGCGATGCGAAACCCGCCTTGCCCAATTGATCCGGCCGCTGCGGCACGCGCCTGAAGCGCGACGTGTCGTAGCCCATCGCATCGAGACGCGCGAGCAACGAGCGGTACACGTCGTCGCTCATCTCCGGCTCGCGCGAAAAGATCCACCCGAGGTTTTTGCCCGGATAGCCGAGGATCGTGTAGCGATAGTCCGGGTCGACGTAAAGCGTCAGTTGCGTCACGTGAACCGGCCAGAACAGTTGCACGCTCCACTCGCCGCCTTCTTTGCCGGGCACGGGCGTATCGAGAAACTGATAGTGCTTTTCGGGCGCGTCGAAGCTTTTCTTGCGGGCGTAATAGGAGTCGTCGATCTTGCCGTCCTCGCGCAATTTCCATTCCGCGCGGCTCGCCACCATGTCGCGCTCGGCAAAGTACGGAATGTTCGCGATCACGTACCAGCGACCCATGTAGCGCGGCAGATCGACGGGCACGGTCGTCAGCGGCGCGCTCGCGCGCGGGTTGGGGTTCGGCGGATCGTTCGAACATGCTGCGAGGGCAAGCACGAGCACAGCGGCAAAAGCACAGCAGAAACGGCGCATGGCGGCCTCGAACGTAGCGGCGATAAAGGTATTACGTTCGGGCGGCCGGGATGGATGCGTCGCGGTGTCGCCGTTATTGCGGACGTCAACACTTGGAATGATGCTAGATTGCACCCACTGCGGACTCAAAATCTTAAATCCTCATGGAAAACCTGAGCGGAATCGTGGCCTTCGTGCAGACCGCCGAGGCGTCCAGCTTCGTCGGCGCGTCGCAGCGGATGGGCATATCGGCGTCGGCGGTGGGCAAAAGCGTCGCGCGGCTCGAACAGCATCTCGGCGTCAGACTGTTGCAGCGAAGCACGCGCCGCATCAGTCTGACGGACGACGGCGAGCGCTTCTACGACCGCTGCCGGCAGATTCTCGACGCGCTAAACGAAGCCGAATCGATGATGCTGCAAAGCAATGCCGCGCCGCGCGGGCGGCTGCGCGTGAGCTTGCCGACCATCGGCTACCGTTTCCTGCTGCCGATCGTCCCCGAGTTCACCGAGCGCTATCCGGAGATCGATCTCGAACTGGATTTCAACGACCGCATCGTCGACGTGATCGAAGGCGGATTCGACGCCGCGATTCGCAGCGGCGCGCTACCCGACTCGCAGTTGATGGCGAAACGACTCGGCCCGTTCCGCTTCGTGCTGTGCGCGTCGCCGGCTTATCTGAAACAGCGCGGCATGCCGCTCACGCCCGCCGATCTCGCGCGGCATGCGTGTTTGCGCTTTCGTTTTCCCACGTCGGGCAAGTTCCAGCATTGGGCGTTTCGCGGGTTGCCGGAAGACGCGACCGCGCATTTCCCGACCGCGCTGACCTGCAACAACATGGAAGCGCTGCGGGCCGCGGCAGAGTTGGGCCTCGGTATCGCCTACATGCCGGACTTTCTGGCGCGGGACGCGATCCTCGGCGGCACGCTGCAAAGCGTATTGACCGACCACCTCGCGGATGCGGGACAATTCTCGGTGTTGTGGCCGCCGAGCCGACAACTGTCGCCGAAACTGCGCGCGTTCGTGGATTTTCTGTCCGAAAAACTGTTCCGCGAAGCTGACGCAAAACCCGCAACCGCCCCACGCAAACGGCGATAACGCTATCGTGCCGGCAACGCGCAGCCCACCGCCTTTATCGCCCATCGGCATAGCCATTGATTTTGTGCAATACGGCGCGGCACGCAGGTTTGCCGCTCTGCAAGACAAAAATCTCTGTGGAACGGTTCCTGCGATAGGGCGATTCAATTGGCATCCGCGCGCATCGCATCCTCTAATGAAACTCCTGTTTGACCGCCGTCGCTCCCCACACCCCGCCTGTCCATCCCGGAGAGAGATTCATGTCCCAGCCTGAGCCAAACGTCGACGAAGTCGTGAAGACCATCGCAGAGGAAACCGACACGCCGACCGAAACGGTCTCAAAGATGTATGCCGATATGCTCGCGAACTATCGCGAAGAAGCAAGGGTGTTCGATTACGTGCCGCTCTTTGCGGCAAAGAAAGTGCGCGACAAATTGCGCCATTCATCGAAACAAAAGCATTGATCCGTTGGGCGCGGAGACCTTATTCGCTTTACCTCCGCGTCACTTCCGCCTCACTTCCGCGTCCCATCCCCATCCAGCAGCGCGCGGATCACTGCGGCGAGCCGCGCCACCCATTCATCCGCCTGCTCCGGCGCAATGCCCGCGTAGCCGAGCATGAAGCCGTTATAGCGCGCGGCGTCTGTCGCCGGGTGCTGACAGAACCTGCTCAGCGCCGCGATATGCAAACCGTGCTTGCGTGTAGCCGCGCTCACGTCGCGATCGCGCAGCGGCGCGTCGAGCCGCATCGTCAGATGCATGCCGCCGCCGTCGGACGAAATCGTCACGAGCTCGCCCATATATCGTTCGATCGCGGCCACCAGTGCCGCGCGCCGCTGTTGATAGAGCCGCCGCATGCGCCGCAGATGCCGCGCGTATTTGCCGCTGTCGATGAAATCCGCCAACGCGATCTGTTCCGCCACCCGCCCCTGCCGCACGATCTCACTGAGCGCTTCGTCCACCTCGCCGACCAGATGCGCGGGCACGACCATGAAGCCCATCCGTAGCGCCGGAAACATCGTCTTGCTGAAGGTGCCGAGGTAGATCACCGGCGCGTCGGCCGCAAGCCCCTGGATCGACGGCAACGGCGGACCGCTGTGGCGCAGTTCACTGTCGTAGTCGTCCTCGATGATCCAGGCGCCGCGCGCCACCGCGTTCTCGATGATCGACCAGCGGCGCTCGAGGCTCAACACGCTGCCGAGCGGATATTGATGCGACGGCGTGATGTACAGAAGCCGCGGCGGCGTACGGTCCCAATGATCCTGCGTCGGCGCAATGCCGGCCGCGTCGACGGGAATCGGCACCCGTTGCAGCCCGGCCGCCTGAAACGCCGCCTTGGCGCCGTGATAGCCGGGGTCTTCCACCCACACGCTGTCGCCCGGATCGGCGAGCATGCACGCGCATAAATCGAGACTCGCCTGAGTACCCGCCGTGATGAAAACCTGCTCCGGCGTACAGCGCACGCCACGCGACACGCGCACATAGTCGGCGATCGAGCGACGCAATGCCGGATGCCCCGCGTTATTGCCGTAGCCGAGGTCGCCCGGCTCGACCGCGCGCCACGCGCGCTCCATCGAAGCACGCCATTGCGCGAGCGGAAATTCATCGAGCGCCGGTACGCCTGGGCGAAACGGCGTGGGATCGTCCGGGTCAGTTCGCTCGCGCGGCAAATTCCTGACGCGCCGCGATAGCCGGTTCTGCGCAGCTTGCCCGGCAGGGTTCGTCGCGGAGGTCGCCGCGCCCGAACCGCTCACCCGATTGACGATCGAACCATGCCGGCTCGCGGTGATGAAGCCTTCGTCGGTGAGCCGCTCGTATGCATACAGAACCGAGTTGCGTGCAATGCGCAGTTGCTCGGCCAACGCGCGCGTGGCGAGCAGGCGGCTGCCGTGGCGGATGTCGCCATCGAGAATCGCACGACGCAAGCTCTCGTACAACACGTCCTGTTGCGTGAGCTTGCGCCCGCCGAGCGTGCGCTCGACTTTCGATATCAGCAGACCGTAGTCCAATTCCGTGGCTCCAGATTTTGCGTTCTCTGTGGAGCTAACAATGGTGCCACAAATTTTCTATGCTGACGGTTCCGAAGCCACCATCACTGACCAAGACGAGCGAGGCCGAGCCATGAACATCACACGTGCAAGCAGCATCGCGATCGCGCGTTCGCGACACCGCCGCGTGGTTGTGTGGTGCATCGCTCTCGCTTGCGCGGTCTACGCTTATGGGCTGCTCGAACCGGCGGCCACCGCGCGTGCGAACCTGGCTGCGTGCGTAAGCGCGAGGCTTGCGCCGCGCGACCACGCATTCGCGCTTACCGAAGCAACGCCCACGGCCCGAAGCGATCGCGATCAGGCCTTCAGCGCCGCGCTGTACGCGTGTTCGACACAGCCCTAGACTCAAGGACGGGGTGCTTCCCCCTCAACCCATTACCGCCGACACCCCGCAAGGAGCCACCCGCATGCCCGCACCCGTTCAGATCCGCCCCGTCACGCCCGCCGACTTCGACGCATGGCTGCCGCTCTGGGACGCCTATAACGCGTTCTACGGCCGTTCGGGCGAAACCGCATTGCCGCGCGAGATCACGAAGCTCACCTGGGCGCGCTTCTTCGACGCCTACGAACCGATGCACGCGCTGGTCGCCGAACGCGACGGCCAGTTGCTCGGCCTCGTGCACTTCCTGTATCACCGTCACACCACGATGGCCGCGCCGACCTGCTATCTGCAAGACCTCTACACGCTCGACACCGAACGCGGCCAAGGCGTGGGCCGTGCATTGATCGAAGCGGTCTATGCACGCGCGAAGGCGGACGGCCTGCAACGCGTGTACTGGCAGACGCACGAAACCAATCAGACCGCGATGAAGCTCTACGACAAGGTGGCGACGCTCTCGGGCTTCGTCGTGTATCGCAAAGAACTTTAAAGCGCCGTTGCGCGCAGCCCGCGCGCAACGTCACCTCCTCTCCCTGCATGCCGCCACGTGCGGCATTCACCCCGTGCGCTCCGCGCACACCGGCGCCCATGCGCGCCGCATCTCCGATCGATTCCCTCCGGCCCGGCGAATTTTCGCCGCTCAAGTTTGCGTGCGTGCTGCCGTTATCGCCATTGGAAGGGGCGACACCCGTCTCCCACATGGTGCATCAGCGAAACCTTGGGCGATCTCCTCACGGAGGGGCACAAAACGAATCGGAATCTGTACATGCCTTCGATCATCGGCATCGATCTTGGAACGACGCATAGTCTTGCTGCCGTCTGGCGCAACAGCCAGGCCGAACTCATCCCGAACGCACTGGGCGAGACGCTGACGCCGTCGTGTGTGTCCGTCGACGACGACGGCTCGATCCTCGTCGGCCGTGCCGCTCACGATCGCCTGCATACGCATCCTGAGCGCACCGTGGCGAACTTCAAACGCTACATGGGCACGAATCGCACGGTGTCGCTCGGCGAAGAGAGCCTGCGTCCGGAAGAGTTGTCGTCGCTGGTGCTCAACGCGTTGAAGGCGGATGCGCAAGCGTTCCTCGGCGACACAGTGCGCGATGCGGTGATCGCCGTACCGGCTTATTTCAGCGACGCGCAGCGCAAAGCCACGCGCATCGCCGGCGAACTCGCGGGCCTGAACGTGCTGCGGCTCGTCAACGAACCGACCGCGGCATCGCTTGCGTACGGCGTGCATCAGCGCGACGCCGAGCGCAAGTTTCTGATCTTCGATCTGGGCGGCGGCACATTCGACGTCTCCGTGCTCGACTTCTTCGAAGGCGTGATGGAAGTACGTGCCAGCACCGGCGACAACTTCCTCGGCGGCGAGGACTTTACGGAGGCGTTGGCCGAACTGTTCTGCGAACGCAACGGGCTGAAGCTCAAATCGCTCGCGCCGATCGCCGCGCAGCGTCTGCATCAGCAAGCTGAGCGTGCAAAACGTCTGCTCACGCAAAATCCCACGCAGAGCGTCACGCTGAAACTCTCGAAGGACGACAGCGAACACTCGCTCGAACTCGACGCCGCGCTCGCGGAGCGAACCTGCGAGCCGCTGCTGCAAAGACTGCGCAAACCGGTGGAACGCGCATTGCGCGATTCGAAAATCGCGGTCGACAAACTCGACGACATCATCCTGGTCGGCGGCGCATCGCGCATGCCGATGGTCCGCAAACTGGTGTCGAAGATGTTCGGCCGCCTGCCCGCCGCGCATCTGAACCCGGACGAAGTGGTCGCGCTCGGCGCCGCCGTGCAGGCCGGTCTCGTCACGCGCGACGCCGGCCTCGACGAAATGGTGCTGACCGATGTCGCGCCGTATAGCCTCGGCATCGACACCGCGATGCAGGTCGGCGTCAATCAGTTCGTGCCGGGACATTTCCTGCCGATCATCGAGCGCAATACGATCGTGCCGGTGAGCCGCATGCAGCGCATTTTTACGCTGCGCGATCATCAGGCGAAGCTGAGCATCAAGGTGTTTCAGGGCGAAGCACGTCTGAACGAGGACAACGTGCCGCTCGGCGAATTCACGCTCGACGTGCCGCTGAAACCGGCCGGCGACGCCGGCGCGGATGTGCGCTTCACGTACGACGTCAACGGCGTGCTGGAAGTGGAAGCCACCGCGTTTCCCGGCGGCACGAAGCGCGCGATGGTGATCGAAGACAATCCCGGCGTGATGACGCCCGAGGAAATCCAGGCGCGACTCGCCGCGCTGAGCGCATTGAAGATTCATCCGCGCGATCAACTCGAAAATCGCACGCTGCTCACGCGAGCGGACCGTGTGTATGAGGAAACGCTCGGCGACCATCGGCAATATCTGGCCGCGCATATCGCGCGGTTCCAGGCGCTGATCGAACGGCAGAACGCGGACGAAATCGCCCACGCGCGCAGCGAACTGAGCGCGCTGCTGGATCGTTTCGACGTGCACGTCACTTACTGATCGCCATGGAGACGACACCCGCCTATCACTGGCCGTGGGACGTGCTCGGCCTCCCGGCAGACGCCGACGAACGCGCGGTGCGCCGCGCGTATGCACGCTTGCTGAAGCAGCAGCGGCCGGATGAAGATGCCGACGCGTTCCAGCGCCTCCGCTATGCGTACGAATCCGCGCTACAGCTCGTGAGCAACGGCGCGGCGAAGGGACTGTCCGCGGCGCACATGGCAGCGACGACAACGTCCAGGCCCGAAGCCGTGTCTCCCGAACGCAGTGCATTCGAAACAGCCATTCAACTCTGGCAAGACTTTGTCGCGCAGCCGGCCCAACTCGAATCGCGCCGCTCGCTACAGGACCTGTTCGCGTCCGTCGTCAACCTCTCGACGCGCGATGAGCTCGAATGGCAGGCGCTGTGTCACTGCATGAACAAGGACGCGCCGGCCGTGCTGCGCATCAACCTGAGCGCCGTGCTCGGCTGGCGGGAAAACGCGGCCCATCTGCGGCGGCGCAATGCGGCAGTGGCGAATCTCGCATTGGACCGCGTATTCGCCGACGAAGACTACGACGCGCTGCGCCTACGTTTCCCGAGCGCGATGACACTGCTCGAAGGGCCGCAGCCACGTCGCGCGGCCGGCGCAAGAACATTGCTGCGGGTCGGCATGCGTACCGAGATGGAGCACCTGTTGACCTCGCTCGGCCGCTATCACCCGAATGTCGTGCGCCTGCGGCTCGATATCGGCAAGCTCGAGTTCTGGACGCAGTGCCTCACGTTCCAGGTCGGGCTGCGCAGGCTCTTCGGCCCGGCGCTCGCACTGAGCGCCTGGTGCGGCGTGCTGTTCGCCAGCGCGACGATCGTTCCCAATAACGATCGATGGTTCGATCAATGGACCGCGGCGCAACTGGCAATCGTTCTGTCCACGTTGATGGTGACGCTGGTTGCGGGCGCGGTGTTCGTCGTGGCACTGTCCGATGCGCAGCAGCAGCGCTTGCAGGCGCTGCGCTCGAATCGATGGCTGCGTGTCGGATGGATTCCGGTGTGGCTCGGCGTAACCGCTGCCGCAATGTGCGACGACGGCAGCGGCCGCCTCGCCGCGATTGCGACGGGCGCGCTCGGCGTCTGCACGATCTGGGCGGCGCTGATTCACGGCTGGCCGCGCGTCAGACAACTCGTGTTCATGGCCGCGATCGCGGCGATCGGCTTCGGCTTTGCGGGTCATCGGATCGTAAGCGGCTCAGGCGAATGGCTTTTGCCTTATGCGCATGGTGTCGTGTTCGCGTTTTTCCTGTCGTTTGCGCAGGAAACGGGCCGTGTGTGGCTCACGCAACAGCCGCGAATCAGGTTGGGCGGCGTAGCCGTCTGGTTCATCGGCTTCGCCGCGTTGCTGGTTCTGCTGCTACAGCAGGAAGAACGCGCGACGCAATTCGCGTGGGCCATCTTCACGGTGATGGCCGCGGCGGGCGGTGTGCTGGGCACCACTCGCTGGAACGATCTGCGGCGCGCGGTGCCGGCGTTTTTTCGAGGCTACGTGCATCTTGCGTGGCTGGCCTTTGCGTTCGTCAAACCCAATATCGTCGCTTGCGTGTGCGTGGGCTTGATGAGCGTGTGGATCATCGAAGACTTCAAGAGCAAGCGCGCAGCGCGCTAACAGTCAGTTGGCGAGACCAGGAATCGCAACGCCAAAAGTTTGCAGCAGCAAAACGAGATTGAGCGCGAGGATGAAGACCGTTGCGGCGATGGCGATCACATCGGTCGCGCGGCCGTTGACGAACTCGCCCATCAGGTCGCGGCGTCGCGTGAAGAGCACGAGCGCGATCATCGGAATGGGCAGCGCGAACGACAGCACCACCTGGCTGAGCACCAGTGCCTGCGTAGCATTCACGCCGAGCGCAACGACAACGAACGCGGGCAACATCGTGATAAGCCGGCGCAACCAGACCGGGATGCGAAATCCGGTGAAGCCCTGCATGATCATCTGTCCCGCCATCGTCCCGACCACCGAGCTCGATATCCCTGAACAGATCAGCGATATCAGGAAGATGACCGCGGCGCCCACGCCCAGCAGCGGCGTCAGCGTGTGATAGGCGGTTCCGATTTCCGCGACGTCGCTATGACCCGCATGGAACGCCGAACTCGCCATGATGACCATGGCCATGTTGACGAGCCCTGCAATCGACAGCGCGACCACCACTTCCCAGTTGGAAAAGCGCAGCAACATACGTCTCTCGCGCGCGTCACTTCCCACTACCCGGCCCTGGGTCAGGCCCGAATGAAGATAGATCGCGTGCGGCATCACCGTCGCGCCGACAATGCCGACCGAAATCGTCAGCGCTTCCGCACCCGGCATCGACGGAACGATGGAATGCCAGCCTGCTTGTCCCCATGAAACGGGAGCAATGAACATCTCGGCGAGATAACAAAGACCGATCACGCCGACGAGCGCGCCGATCACGATTTCCATCGGCCGGAAGCCGTTCTTTTCGCAGAGCAGGATGCCGTAGGTCACGATCGCGGTGATGCCCATGCCGGTCATCAGCGGCAACTTGAAGAGCAGCGCGAGCGCAATCGCGCCGCCGAGGAATTCGGCGAGATCGGTGGCCATCGCCGCGACTTCGCTGACGACCCACATGGCGACTACCGCCGGGCGCGGGAACTGCTCGCGGCACAACTCGGCGAGATTGCGGCCCGTCACGATGCCCAGTTTCGCGGACAGCGCCTGAAACAGCATCGCGACGAGATTGGCCATGAGAACGACCCACAGCAGCGAATAGCCGAATTTCGCGCCCGCCTGGATGTTGGTCGCGAAGTTGCCCGGGTCCATATACGCGATCGACGCAATCACCGCCGGCCCCGCGAACAGCAGGAGCGAGCGCGGGCCGCGCCGTTTGCCGGCGAGCACGTCGTGGATCGCGGTCGTCGCGCGATCGGTCAGCGTACGTCGTCTGCCCGTCAGGGTGTTCATCGAAGCGTCCTGAGTCCAGTGGATGATTGCCGCGCCCTATGCAACGGGGCGTCCGTCGCCTAGGGCGAGTCGGGAAATTTAATCCTCGCTATCGTTCGCGTGCGGCGACGTAGCGGCGGCATAACGGCGGCCGACCTCCTGCCAGTCGATTACGTTATAGAACGCCGCAATATATTCCGGGCGACGATTCTGGTACTTCAGATAGTACGCGTGCTCCCAGACGTCCAGACCCAGAATCGGCGTGTTACCCGACAGTACACCCACCATCAGCGGACTGTCCTGATTGCCGCTGTTTTCCACGACCAGCTTGCCCTGCCTGTCGACGCTCAACCATGCCCAGCCGCTGCCGAAGCGGGTCAACGCGGCCTTGGTGAAGGCGTCTTTGAACGCGTCGAAGCCGCCCAGGTCGGCGTCGATCGCGCGCCCGATCGCGCCGTCCGGCTTGCCGCCGCCGCGCGGCGACATGACGGTCCAGAACAGGCTATGGTTCGCATGCCCGCCGCCGTTATTGCGCACAGGCAGGCGGATCGACTCGGGCAGCGATTCGATCTGCGCAACCAGCGCCTCGACTGGCAAGTCCTGATACGAGGTGCCTTCCAGCGCCGCGTTGAGATTGTTGACGTAAGTCTGGTGATGTTTGGTGTGGTGGATCTCCATCGTGCGGGCATCGATGTGCGGTTCTAGCGCATCGAACGCATACGGCAACTCGGGCAATACATAAGGCATCGGAGGTTTCCTTTCGAACGGGGAGCGGTATTCAGTGCTGGCGCGGGCTGTCGATGTTGAGCGCCAGACAGCCTTTGCGCAGCGCCCGCGTGACGAGCGGATGCGAGCCGTGCCGGGCGACGTGCGAGATCAGCGCCATATGCGTTTCGCGACTGTGGCGAAGCGCGGCTTGCCGCACGACGGAGTCGCGGTCGGTGTCGAGGAACAGCGCGATCAGCGCTTCATGGGCGTCGCATAGATGGCACACGGCGGTCTCGGGGTCGCTGCGTTCGATGTGCCAGTCGGCGAGGTTGTGATGCGAGACGACCAGCGCGGCAATGCAGTCTTCGGCACGCCCGGCTGGCGGGGCTTCGATCAGTTGATGCGCGATCGACAACGCGCGCTCGTAGGCCGCCAACGCGGCGGCGGCGCTCGCCTCGCGCGCGCCGGCCAGGGCTTGCCGCGTCGTTGTTTCCCACAGGGACAGAGTCGGGCTTTTCGACGGTGAACGGTCCGAAGCCAAATTCGCGAGATGCTGGTGCATGCGGAAACCTCCTGTTTGCACCCTTTGCGTCGAAGGAACACCTGCGTACTCGGGCTTAGTGAATGATAACCATTCTCATTTGAAAACACTAGTCCTTTGAAAACAGGCATTGACACGGCAGGAATCGGATAGGCAGCCGCCCCGCAAAAACAAAGGGCGCACCACCCGGTGCGCCCTTCATCTCCCTGCCATTGCGGTACGACGCCATCAACCGCCCACCAAACTCATCACATCCTCAAGCCTCGAGTTGTTCGAGCACTTTCCCTTTCGTTTCGATCCCGAGAAGATGCACCGCGATCGCCGCAAGAAACGGCACCGCCGCGAGGATATAAAACGCCACTTGCAGATTGCCGCCGATCATCGTCTTCGACACGATGGCCGGCGCGAAAATCGCCGCTACCTTCAGCCACGCACCGCCGACACCGCAACCCATCGCGCGGATGCTGGTCGGATACAGTTCCGGCGTGTACACATAAGCCGTGATGAAGCCGCAAGCGAGAAAGCCGAGCGCGAACGCGCAGCACGTCGCGACCACGTATACCGACGAGTCGTGGAACACGCCCGCCAGCAACAACGACAGCGCACAGGCGATAAACGACAGATTGATGATCGGCTTGCGTCCCACCTTGTCGACCAGCAGCGCGCAAGTCAGCGAACCCACCACGCCGAGCACCGAGGCGGCCACCGCCAGATTCAGCGCGAGTTGCAGCGGCGCGTGATAAACGGTGCGATAGATCGTCGGCAGCCACGTCGACAGACCGTACTGGATGAAGCCGCAGGTAATCCACAGCATCGCCACGGCCAGCGTGCGCTTCAGGTACGCCGGACCGAACAGATCGCTCATGCGGCGCTTCGGATGCCGGTTGGCCATCGCGTCGAATTCAGCCGAATGCTCGACCGGCGGCAGCGGCCCTTTCGCGGCACGTTCGAACGCATGCACCGCCGCGTCGGCATCGGCCATCCGTTCGCGTTCGGCGAGCCAACGCGGCGACTCCGGCACCAGCTTGCGCAGCACGAAGAACAGGATCAACGGCATACCGCCGATGAAATACATCGCCTGCCAGCCGACGCGCGGCACGATCCACGCACCCAACGCATTCGACGCCAGCAGTCCCACCGGAAAAACGATTTCATACAACAGCACGAAACGGCCACGGCCATGCGCGCGGCTGATCTCGTTGATATACGTCGCCGCCACCGGCAACTCGCCGCCGAGTCCCAGCCCCTGAACCACACGCAACACGACGAACACCGCGAATGTCGGCGCAAAGCCGCACGCAATACTCGTGATGCCGATAATCCCCGAACTCAGCGCAATCGCCTGCACGCGGCCCTTGCGCTCCGCGTACCACGGAAACACGAACGCACCGATCAACTGGCCGACCGAACCGGAGCCGATCAGAAAGCCGATTTCCCACGGCGTCAGATGCCACTTCGCGATCAGGATCGGCAGCGTGGCCGCGATCGCGATCACGTCGAAGCCGTCGAAGAACGTCGCGAGACCGATCAGAATGCGCGCGCGCACCTGCATCGCATTTTTCGGCAAACGCTCGAGCCGCGCGATGATCGAGCCCCGGGTCACGGGGCCTGAGACACCGGCGCTGCTGCGGTCCCCCATGGTGTTGTCGATGGTTCTCATGCCGTGGTGCCGTCCGTAGATGTAATTAGGCAAGCGCCGTCGAGGCGTCGGTCAAGGTGGCAAGGTCGATGGTTCGACCCTGGTTCATCCACTTGCGCGACATCTTCAGCTCGCGCGGAGTGTTGATCGCGATCACGCCGCGAATCGCGCTGTCTTCCAGATAGAAAAGCGTCGCGCGTTTGCCCGGCAAGTCACCGCGTACTGCGAGTTGCGCATCGCCCGGAATGTCGCCGAGGATTTGCAGGTTCACGTCGTATTGATCGGACCAGAACCACGGAATGTCCGCATAGGCTTCGAATTTGCCGAGCAGCGCCTTGGCCGCCGAGATCGCCTGGTTCTGCGCATTGGCCCACGATTCGAGCCGCACGCGACGTTTCAACCACGCGCTCGGATGATTCGCGACGTCGCCGCAAGCGAAAATGCGCGGGTCGTCGGTCGCGCCGAAATGGTCGACGACGATGCCGTCTTCCACCTCGATGCCGGCCGCTTCGGCCAGCGCCGTATGCGGCGTGAGGCCGATGCCGGCGACCGCGAAGTCGGCATCCAATGTGGAACCGTCGGCGAAGGTCGCGCGGATGCGGTTCGCGTCGTTCGGGTGATCCGCGATCGACGCGAGCGATGCGCTCAAACGCACGTCAACGCCGTTCGCGCGATGCAGTTGCAGCAGGAAGTCCGACACCATCGGCGGCAACGAGCGCGCGCACAAACGCGGCGCGCCTTCCACCACGGTCGCGTCCACGCCGAGCTTGCGCGCGGTCGCCGCGACTTCGAGACCGATCCAGCCGCCGCCGATCACCAGCACGCGCTTGCTCGCCCGCAGACGTTCGCCCAACGCGACGGCTTCGTCGAGCGTGCGCAGATAGGCGATGTGCGAGGTCTTCACCAGCGCGTCCGGCAACCGGCGCGCCGCGCCGCCCGTCGCGATCACGAGGCGGTCATAGTGCACTTCACGGCCCGACTGCGTGTGCACGATTCGCCGTTCGCGATCGATCGACGTCGCGCAATCCGGTTGCCATGCTTCGACATTCAGCGCATCGAAATCGTCCGGCTTCACGAGGCGTACCGTTTCGATATCGGCTTCACCGGCCAGCACGGCCTTCGAAAGCGGCGGCCGTTCGTACGGCAGATGAATCTCGTCGGCGATCATCACGAGGCGGCCATCGAAGCCTTCCTTGCGCAACGTCTTCACGACCCAGCCCGCGGCCTGGCCGCCGCCGATCACGACGATCGTGCGCGGCGCTTCCAGCCCGGCATGCGCGGCTTCGGCTTTTGCAGCAGCAACGTCAGTCATTTTTCCGCTCCGTCATGAACTTGCCTTCCGGCGCCTTCGCGTTTTTCTGGCGACGCGTAGTGCCGTCGATACCGCCGTCGATTGCCCATTCGGCGAACACGGTCGGACCCGGTTCGAAATCGCGCGGCTGCCAGTCGGGCGTAAGCTGGTCTTCATCGGCGTAGTACTCGATCAGGCCACCTGCCGGATTCTGGAAATACCAGAAGTACGCCGACGACACCGGATGACGTCCCGGCCCGAGTTGCGTATCCCAGCCGCAACGGCTGATATGCATGCCGCCGCCGAACACTTCGTGGATATCGCGCACGGTGAATGCGACGTGATTCAGGCCGCGCTTACCGCCGGGCAGTGCGAGCAGGAAGATGTCGTGATGGCCGCCGTGCGGCGCGCAGCGCATGAACGCACCGCGGCCCGGATAACGGTCCGACATTTCGAAGCCGAGCAGTTCCTGATAGAACTTTTCCTGCTCCGCGAGCCGGTTCGTGAAGAACACCACATGCCCCACTTCGACCGGCTCCGCGCGTTCGTAAATCGGCGAAGGTTGATCGACGCGCAACGTCTGCCCCCACACGTTCGACGGCGAACCGTGAATCTCCAATGCGCGTTTGCGCGTGACTTCCACGCGAATCGCCATCCCGTTCGGATCGATACACCCCACCGCGTCTTCCGTTTCGAAGTGACCCGGTTGGCCCGCGAAACGGCCACGCAGTTCGTCGAGCTCGGCTTTCGTCGCGACGCCCCATGTCACTTCACGCAGCGTCGGACCATCTTCGAATGCGGGCGGCAACGACGGATCGTGCGCGTCGACCACCAGAACCGTGCAGCCGTTCAGCGTTTCAAAACGTGCGTGCGTTTCGTCGTGCGCGACTTCCTTCATGCCCCAGTCTGCGAAAAACTGCCGACAGGTGGCCAGATCCGTCACGCCGTAAATAATCTGTTCAATGCCGAGAATCGTCATAACGTGCCTCTTGCGTATTAGTTCGCCCACGCCAGCGGCGCGTCGTTCAAGCCCCAGTACAGGCTTTTCTGCTGCATGTATTCGCGGATGCCGAGACGGCCTTTCTCGCGTCCCATGCCGCTCTCTTTCCAGCCGCTGAACGGCGTCGAGATCGAGAACAGCTTGTAAGTGTTGATCCAGATCGTGCCCGCTTCGAGCGCGCGGGCGATCCGGTAGGCGCGCTTGTAGTCGCGAGTCCAGATGCCGGCGGCGAGACCGAACACGCTGTCGTTCGCGTCTTCGAGCAGTGACGCTTCGTCGTCGAACGGCATCGCGACCAGCACCGGGCCGAAGATTTCTTCCTGGCAGATGCGCGCGTCGTTGGTCAGGCCTTCGAGAATCGTCGGTTGAAAATAGGTGCCTTGTTCGCGGCCGTCGCCGACTGGACGCTCGCCGCCGCAAACCAGTTTGCCGCCCTCTTCCAGTCCCAAAGCCACATAACGTTCGACAGTCTCGCGATGCGCGGCCGTAATCAACGGCCCCATCTGCGTTTCCGCATGCGACGGATCGCCGACGCGCAGCTTGCGCGCGCCCTCCGCGAGACGCTCGATAAACGTGTCGTAGATCGAGCGCTGCACGAACAGCCGCGAGCCCGCGATACACGCTTCACCCGACGAACTGAAGATGCCGTACAGCACGCCGTTTACCGCATGATCGAGATCGGCGTCGTCGAACACGATGGTCGGCGACTTGCCGCCGAGTTCGAGCGACACCGGCATCAGCTTGTCCGCAGCGATACGCGCGATCCCTCGGCCCACTTCGGTGCCGCCGGTAAACGACACCTTCTTCACGAGCGGATGACGCACCAGCACGTCGCCGATCACGGAGCCTTTGCCAGGCAAGACACTTAGCACGCCCTTCGGCACCCCCGCCTCTTCGCAGATGCGCGCCAAGGCCAGCGAGACCAACGGCGTCACTTCAGCAGGCTTCAGCACAACCGCATTGCCGCCCGCGAGCGCCGGTGCGAGTTTCTGCGCGTCGGATGCGATCGGAGAATTCCACGGCGTGATCGCCGCGATCACGCCGATCGGTTCATGGATGCTCATCGTCAGGTAGTCGCCGCGCGAGGGCGTGACTTCTTCGTCGAGCGTTTCGAGGCACGCGGCGAAGTAGCGAAACGTATTCGCCGCGCTCGCGACCAGCACGCGCGTTTCGCCGATCGGCTTGCCGTTGTCGCGGCGCTGCAATTGCGCAAGCGCTTCGTGACGCGTGCTGATCAGATCGGCGATGCGATACAGGATCAACGCGCGCTGATGCGGCTTCAAACCCGACCAATCCGCTTTGCGCCATGCAATGTCCGCGGCTTCTACTGCGTCGCGTGCGTCGTCGGCATTGGCGGTGGAGATTTCCATATTGACCGACTGATCCGCCGGATACAGGCTTGTGTACGGGTTGCCGCGCCCTTGCCGCCATTCGCCGCCGATAAAAATATCGCCGGTGGGCACGAGGCTGGTATCGAAGTGAGTCATGTCGGTCGTTCCGGTTGCTTCAACTAATGGCTTGACGGGCGCGCTAGATCACGCAGCGTGCCGCGCGATTGCGCAGCGCACGCATTGCGCTGTACGCGGTCAGTGCGGAGGTCTTCGGGTTGTCCGGCAACGGCTTGCCGCACATTTCCAGCGACATCTCGCCGAACGCGCCGCGCGCGACGATGCGATGCACGTTGCGCGTCACATTCGGATCGGCGATCAGACGCACAGTGGTGTGGTCCAGACCGAGGCCGGCCAGCGCGATCGTCGCGGCAACATTGGCGTTCTTCGGATACAGACGCGCCGCCTCGCGCGCGCTGCCTTCGAAAATCACTTTCTCTTCGGAGAGCGTGTGCAGATCGCAGACCTGTTCGGCCGGCGTGCCGAGCCAGCCGGTCGGCGGCTTGCGGCCCGTGTACAGCACCTCGTCGAGACCGCCGAGCTTCGCTGCGGACAATGCATCCACGCCGCCGATCGCGCCGGACAGCAGCGTCAACGTCGCGTCGCCTTCATCGGCGGCGGCAGACAACGCGTCGAGCAGCATCATGTCGGACAGCGCACCGATCGACGCCACTGCGCAATCGGTGCCCGCCTTCAGCAACGGCACCACGTGATCGACCAGTGCGCTATGTCCCGCGCACTCCAGCGCGAAATGCGGCCGGCTGCTCAACGCGGACACCGACGCCACCACATCGACCGACGCGCCCACCACTTCACGCACCGAGGCCATATGGCGCTCCGGCACGATGACGTGCGACACGCGCACGGTCGGATCGGCGGCGACCGAGCGATACACCGCCTGGCCGATCGCGCCGAAGCCGATCATCGCGACATCGATGGGCGCGTGATGCCCCGCGTAGCCGGCCTCACGCATGTTCCGGCTCCTGTTCCTTGACCGGCGGCCCCGCGAACGCGGTGGCGAACGAGCCGACTGACAGCATGTCCACTTCCACCAGCACCGGACCGGTCTTCGCCATCCCTTCGCGGATGATGTCTTCGGCCTGGTCGAGCGACTTGATCCGATAGTGCGTGAGCTTCAGGCTCTCGCAGAACTGCGCGAAATCCGGCTGGTGCAGATCCACGTAGCAGCGTCGGCCGCCGTATTGCGCGTCCTGAATATTGCGGATCACGCCGTAGCATTGGTCGTTCATCAGCACGATCATCACGTTCGCGTTTTCCTGCACGGCCGTCGCGAGTTCGCCGACGTTGACCATCAGGCCGCCGTCGCCAACCAGACACACGGTTTTCGCGGCGCAGCCTGCGAGCGCCGCGCCGATCCCCATCTGCATGCCCTGGCCGATCCCGCCGCCGAGCGCATGCACGCCCGCGCGCGGCGCGAAGATCTTCAGCATGCGATTGCCCCACGTGCTGTTCGAGATCGTGACGTCGCGTACCCAGTTGTAGTCGCGGCCCACGGCTTGTTGCAGCGCGTCGACGAGCCGCTTGTACGGGCCGAGCCCCTTGCCGACGTCGGCGAGCGCGCTCTCGCGCGCGGCGGCGAGATCTTGCGCGAACGTCGGATCGACCTTCAGACGGCCTTCGAGCAGCGTCGCGAGTTCTTCGAGCACCGCGGACGCGTCGCCGTGAACGAAGATCTCGTTGCGATAGCCGCGGTTGTCGGCGAGCGCGTCGGCGTCGATGCGATATAGCGGCTGCGGCAGCGCGAGCTTGTACTTGAGCGTCTCATTGCCACGCAGACGCGAACCGACCACCAGCAACGCGTCGCACGTCTTGTAGAAACCTTCGACCGCCGCATGCACGTTGAACGCGCCGAGCGTCGCCGGATGATCTTCGGGCAGCACGCCCCGACCCTGCACGCTGGTCACGACGCCGAAGCCCAGCGCGACCAGACGCTCCACCGCCTTCGTTGCGTGACGCGTGCCGCCGCCGAGCCACAACAGCGGGCGCTTCGCGTTCGCGAGTTGCTCGGCCAGTTGCGCGACGCGCTGGCTGCTATGCGTGAGCGTGGTGACATGCGGCGCGGCGAGATCGGTCGGCCATTCCACTTCGGCAGCCTGAATGTCGATCGGAATTTCGACGCTGACCGGACCGCTCGGCGCGGTTTGCGCGACGCGCACCGCTTCGCGGATCGTCGGCAATGCGGTTTCGACCGAACGCACGCGGAACGCGGCCTTCGAGATCGAATGCAGCATCGACAGTTGATCCGGCGCTTCGTGGATATACGCGAGGTCCTGGTCCAGGTATTCGGTTTCGATCTGACCGGTGATGTGCAGCAGCGCAGTGCCTGCCGTCAGCGCTTCGACCATCGCGCCCGCTGCATTGCCCGCAGCCGTGCCAGTGCTGGTGAACGCGACGCCGAGGCCGCCCGACACGCGCGCAAGACCATCGGCCATGTTCACCGCGCCGGCTTCGCCGCGCGCGCCGACGTAGCGGATCTTGCCGCGGTTATGGATCGCGTCGAGGATCGGCATGTTGTGGATCGAAATCACGCCGAACGCGGTTTGAACGCCGCATTGCTCGAGAAAAGCGGCGATCAGTTCGCCAACGGTGGTTTTATTAGACATGTCGTGCAACGCCTCCAGAAACATCGATGTGACTGCCCGTCGTATAGGACGACAGCGTGGTAGCCAGATAAAAGAGCGCTTGAGCGGCTTCTTCGGGTTTGCCGAAGCGGCCCAGCGGAATGTTTTTCTTGCTCGCCAGTTCGGCGGTCCAGTCTTCCCAGCTTTGGCCGGGCCGCGCTTCTTTCACGTAACGGCGGCGCCACTGCCCCGACTCGACGATGCCGAGCAGAATCGAATTCACCCGAATGCGCTGCGGCGCCAATTCCACTGCGAGCGACTTGAGCAGGTTCTGCACACCGGCGCGTGCCGACGACGTGGCCAGCATGTGCGGTTCGGGTTGCAGCGCGAGCAGCGAATTCACGCATACCACCGAGGTGGTTTTGTCCGCGCCCGCGGCTTCTCGCAGCATCGGCAGAAATGCGCGGGTCGGGCGGATCACGCTGAAGTACTTCAGTTCGAGCTCTTCGCGCCACGCTTCGTCGGTGGTGTCGGCGAAGGTCGACACGCGGCCCTGGCCGGCGTTGTTCACCAGCATGTCGGTGCGGCCGAAGCGCGCTTGCACCGCTTGCGCGAATGCTGTTACGTCTTCTGCGTCGAGCACGTCGCAGCGGCGCGCGAGCAGTTGCGCATTTGGAACCTGCGCGGTCAGCGCGGCTTCCGCTTGCGCGAGACGTTCGGTGTCGCGGCCACAGATAGCGACTGATGCGCCGGCCCGCAGAAACAGTTCGGCGCTCGCGAGGCCGATGCCGGACGAACCGCCCGTCACCACCGCGACCTGTCCTGTCAAATCGATCTGGATCATTTGAGTCCCAATGCCTTCATGTATTTGTTGCCCGCATTCGGGCCGCTGTTCGGCCGATAGTTGAGCCGCTGCGAGAGTTCGTCGGCGGCACGGCGAACTTTTTCGACGAGTCCGCTATCGAGCAGCGACGCGTCGATCTCGTGGCGCGGAATCGTCGTCGTGATCACGGCGACGATGCGCCCCGTGTCGTTGCGCACCGGCGCGCTGACCACCGAAATACCGCGTTCGAACGACGATTCGCTGATCGCGAAACCGCGCTTCGCGTCGTCGCGAATGCGTTCGTACAGATCGTCGAGCGTGGCGGGCGTCTGTTTCGTGAAGCGTTCGAGTTCCGGTTCGGGATAGAGCTTCTTCAGGTCGTCGAGCGTCATGTCGCCCATCAGCACCTGGCCGTGCGTGGTGGCATAAGCAGGCAGACGCGTGCCGACATTGACCTTCACCGAACTGAAAATCGGCGCGTGGCTTTGCGCCTTCGCGACGAACACGACATCGCGTCCGTCGCGAATCACGATGTGGCTCGTGAGGCCGGTGTCGTCGCGCAACGCCTCGATGATCGGCAAGCCGAGGTCGGTCAGTTCCAGCGAGCTCAGATATTCGAAACCGAGACGCAGCACCGCGACGCCGAGGCGATAGTTGCGGTCTTTGTCGGCGCGCTCGAGAAAGCCGAGCGATTCGAGCGTTTGCAGCAGACGGAAAACCGTCGTGCGAGGAATCTTCAGGCGCTTCGATAATTCCGGTGCGCCGAGAACCGGCTCGCGCGGCGAGAACTCCGTGAGGATCTTCAGACCGCGTTCGAGACCCGGCACGCGGTACGCGGTGTCGGTGTCCGCGTTGAGGTCTTGACGGTCTTCGTCCGCGTCGCGCTCGGCGTTGATCGTGTCGGGCGTCATTTCATTGGCTCCGTTGTCCGTCGCTCGTGCGACAGAACGTGTCGATGATCGCGGTGTACGCGGCGGGGGCTTCGATATAGCCCGCATGTCCCGCGCGCGGCACGACCTGCAGAGGGGTGCGCGCGGCCTGTGCGAGCCGCTCGCAGGCTTCGGGTGTCGTGATGGTGTCGTCGGCGCCGACTGCAACGGCAACGCGACCGCTGTAGCGTGCGAGGTCGCTCGCGAGATCGGCGTTGGCGAGCAGATGCGTCGCCTGCGCGTAGCCGTGCGGAATCACGCGCGACATGTTCCAGCGCACCCACGCGCGGGCTTCGTCGCTCGCATGCGCGGACAGCATATTGGTGCTGCGTTTTTCAGCGAGACCTTGCGGGCCGAGTTCGTTGAGCATCGCGAGGCGCTGATCGCGCTTCGTGCTGCGCACTTGCGCGGATGCCGCGCCGTAGCCACCCGCCGGTGACAACAGCAGCAATCCGGCCACGCGCTGCGGATGCGCAACGGCAAACGCGCCCGCGACGATCGCGCCGAGCGAATGCCCGACCAGCACGCAGCGTTCGACGCCGAGTCCGTCGAGCCATTCTTTCAGGACCGTGGCGTAATCGCTCGCGGTGGGCGATGCGGCGTCGACCGGCGTGGATGCGCCATAACCCGGCGCATCCCAGGCCAACACGCGGCGCGTGTCGCCGAGCCCTGCGAACTGCTGCACCCACGAAGCCGCGCCCGAGCCGATACCGTGCAGCAACACCAGCGGCAGCGCGTTGCTGTCGGCGCCGTCGGCTTCGCGATAAGTCACCGCGCGTTGCGAGGAAGCCAGCCAGATCTGATGCACGGGAAAGCGCGCGGCGCGCGTTTCGAGCGTGGCGTTCGGATCGACGGTGACGGGCGGGACTGCGGACATGGCTTCCTTCGTGGGCTGTTCGTCAAGCTGCGCGGCTAATTCAGTGCGCTAAAGATTCAGCGCTTGAGATTCGCCAGCGGCGAATCCGGCGGATACGTCGGCGTAATCGGCTTCGGCGAACCGAGCATCACGCACATCAGCGCGTCTTCTTCGCCGACGTTCACTTCCGTGCGATACACGCCTGGCGGCACCGAAATCAGATCGCGTTCGCCGAGCACCGCTTCCCACGTCTCGCCGTCTTTCTCGCAGATCACTTTCATCTTGCCGCGCAGCACGAAGAAAATTTCTTCGACATCCCTATGAATATGGCTCGGGCCGATGTTGCCGGCCGGAATCACCATCGTTGAAAACGTGAAGCCGCCGGCGGGCACCGTGTTCACATCCTTCGCGACACCCGTGCCGCCCGTGCCGACATAGCGCATTTGCGCGCGGCGATATTTCGGGTCGTAGTCGGCCTGGAACTTCAGCGCGTCCCAGTCGTAACGACGCGTTTCCAGACGCGCAACGCGGCTGTCCAACCATTGTCCAAAGCTCGCGTCCGCGGGCTGGTCCCACGATTTGCGTTCGATATCGGCGTCCGCCATCTCTTTCTCCTTACGATTCGACAAGATCAATTCATCACGAAGCCGCCGTTGACCGGCAGCAACTGCCCGGTCACGAAACGCGCGGCATCGGACAACAGGAACAGCACCGGCCCGGTGACGTCGTCGGGCACTTGTGCGCGCGTCAGCGCGCGGCCTTGCAGGTAATACTGGTGACGCTCGGCAGGCACGTAAGCGGTGGCCTCGACTTCAGTGAGACCGGGCGCGATCGCGTTGACCGTCACCTGATGTGCACCGAATTCGCGCGCCAGCGAGCGGGTCATCGAGATCACGGCGCCCTTGCTCGCGACATACGCGAGCAGCTTCGGCGCGCCCCACATCGCCGTATCCGAAGCGATATTGACGATGCTGCCGCGGCCCGACTCGCGCAGATACGGCAGCGCGGCGATGCTCATCAACCATGTGCCGCGCACGTTGACGTTCATCACGGCGTCCCACGTGTCGACCGACAACTCGTCGGCAAACTTGCCGCCGGAATGGGTGATCGCCGCGTTGTTGATCAGCGCGTCGAGGCCGCCGAGTCGCGTTGCGGCTTGTTCGGTGAATTGCCCGATGCTCGCGGGATCGGCGAGATCGAGCGGCAAATACGTGACCGCGTGACCTTGCCCGGCTAACGACGCGGCGACAGCCTGACCTTCGTCGTGCAACACGTCGCCGAACACCACCTGCGCGCCGGCTTCCACCAGCGAGCGAACAAACGCCGCGCCGAGACCGCGCGCGCCGCCGGTCACGAGAACGCGCCGGCCTGCGAGGGCTTCGTTACGCATGACGATGGCCTGCTTCTGCCGCGTGCGCGTGTTCGGACCCGGCTTGAGCTGTCTCCGCGCGATGAGCGTCCAGCGCGGCGAAATCCTGTTGCGCACGCTGACGCAACATGCGCCGCACACGCGTCATGCCGACGTCGTGCTGATAGAGGAATTCGTGATCGCGCGCATTCGGCGCCATGCTTTCGAGCACGTAGCGGTCTTGTTCGAGCACCGCCCAGTGCAGACCTTCGAGGCGGTTGCGATACAGGAAGCGCCACGCGTCGCGCTGCCAGCCTTGCACCTTGCGCGTGCGCCAGAAGTACACCTGACAGTGGTCTTCATCGACGGGCACGGCGAAACCGATGATCCCGAAGTTGCCGCCGGGGCCGAACTTTTTCTTGTACGGAATCGCGAGACGCATCCACAGGCAGCCGGTTTCGCCGAGCTCCACCCAGTCGAAGTTGACGTCGCGCTGGCCGACTTTTTCGAACATCAAACCGGTTTCGGTTTTGCGCACGCGCATGTCGGCCTGTTTGTCGCCTTCGGCCATCGAATGCGATGTCGCGTGCAGATACGCGCCGTGCATCGGGTCCATCACGTTGTCGATCGCGTACTGGTAATTGCACTTCCAGTTCGACATGCACAGGAAGCTCGCGTATTCCTCGCCGACCAGTTCTTCCGGCAGCACGAGCGGCGCGGGTTCCTTGTGCGCGTCGTCGCCGAACCACAGGAAGATCGCGCCGGCGTGTTCTTCGACCGGATACGACTTCACGCACTTCTGCCCTTCCAGCGGACAGTTCGACACGGCCGGCACCTTGGTGACCATGCCGCCGCCGTCGATTTCAATGCCGTGATACCAGCACGCGACACTGCCGCCGAGATTCCAGCCGAGCGACAGACGCGCGCCACGGTGCGGACAGCGATCTTCGAGCGCGCGGACTTTGCCTTCCTTGTCGCGCCACAGCACGATCTGGTCGCCGAGACGCGTGAGGCCGACCGGCGCGTCGCCGACCTGCCAGCTCGGCGCGACGGGATACCAGTAATTGCGCAAGCCCTTGTCCAGATAAGACTGGATCGGATCGGCCGCGCCTTGATGTGTATTGGGGGACGTCATGAAGAGACTCCAGAGACGAAAGCGATGAGGCGTGTTCGAGAAAGCGCGCTTATTCGGCGAGCAGGCGGAATTCGGCGGCAAGACGCCCGGCGTCCCACGGATTGCCTTCCGGGGTGCGGAAACCGACGCGGTTCAAGCCCTCGGCGACTTCCGGCAGTTCCGTCGCGCCGGCTTCGAACACTTTTTCGAGCGCATCGCCGAAGTCGTTTTCGTATTGGGTCGGCTCGGCCTTGCGCGTTTGCCAGATGAAATTGCCGGTCTCGCCCGGCTTTTCGATCACGCCCTTGCCCGCGACATTGTTCGGCTGCGGCGCAAGCCACGGCTTCAGGAAGGGATTGAAATTCACGGTCTGTTCTCGCATGTCATTCCACCTTGATCTGGATTTCTTCGCCGGCGAGACGCACCGAGTACATCTTCAGGTCGCGGCCACCGGGCTCTTTCAGGCATTTGCCGGTCGGGATATGGAACACGGCTTCGTGCAGCGGACATTCGACGGTGTCGCCGTCGATAAAACCCTGCGTCAGCAGCGCGTATGCATGAGGGCAGACGTTTTCGAGCGCGTATAGCTCGTCGCCCACCTTGTAGATGCCGATTTCGGTGCCGTCGAGCTTGAACTCGATCGGCGCATCGTCGGACAGGTCGCCGGCATGGCCGGCGCAGCGCCATTGTTCAGTCATTTCTCGCCTTCTCCTGAAGCTCTATGTTCCATATAAGGAACATCAGTTCGTGTATGGATAATTATAGGAGCGGCTTTGTTGAGAAAAAATAAAAATCAGGTGCGCTAGGGGAAAACACCGAGTGTGGTGGGTGAAACACAGTTTTGCGTGAAGCGTCAGGAATCGCTGCAACCCCCGTTGAGCCTTACTGCGCATGGGTTTGTCTATTATTTTCAGACAAAATTTCAGGCCATCATCCGGGTTTGTACGGGGACCGAAAATTTATTTTGACCACTTCTGAACTCACTATACTTTTCCATAGGCGATACACACGCCCATAGGTGGAACATAAAGCGTAGCAGTTTTGGCGCATAAACCCAAAGCTGCATTCAACCCCAAAAGTACGGATCAGGGATGACGGAAACGCGAAGACGGTCCGTCATGCGATTAGGAGAACCAACGGTGAAGCACATCATTGCAGCCGGTTTGACGGCAATCTGCGCAACGACTGGCGCGTGGGCGCAGAGCAGTGTGACGCTATACGGCAGCCTGGATGCCGGTGTCGCGTATATCAGCAATGCGGGTGGCCATTCGAAGTGGATCGAAGAGCAGGGCAACATGCAGCCGGACCGCTGGGGCCTGAAAGGCGTCGAGGATCTCGGCGGCGGACTGAAGACTGTATTTCAGCTAGAAAACGGCTTCGCCACCAACACGGGTGCGTTCTCCAAAGCCGGCACGCTGTTCAATCGCCAGGCGTTCGTCGGTTTGAGTTCGGACCAGATCGGCACGGTAACGCTGGGTCATCAGACGCCGTTCAGCTTCGACGTGCTGGGTCCGTTGAGCACCGCCTATCTCGCCGCGAGCTGGTATGCGTTCCACCCGGGCAACATCGACGAACTCGCCGATACGGGCGTCGTACCGTTCGACAACTCGGTGAAGTTCCGTTCGGCGAGTTTCAACGGCTTCTCGGTCGGCGCGATGATGGGTCTTGGCAACACCACGAACTTCTCGACCGGCAAGACCCTGAGCTTTGCGCTTAGCTATGCGAACGGTCCGTTCAAAGCGGGCGCGACGTATGCGAACGAGCACGACCGCTCGCCGTCGATCGTGACGACGGGCATCGCCAACTTCCAGGGCGTGGCAGCAGCGAACTACGCGGCAAGCAAGGTGGAGAACATGGGCGCTGGCGCGTCGTACCAGTTCGGCAAGCTGCTGGTGCATGGCCTGTACACCCGCGTGAAACTCGAAACAACCGGCCATTCGGATACATATCAAAGCTATGACGCCGGCGCGAACTATCAGTTGACGCCGTTCACCACCATCGCGGGCGGCGCCGCTACCACGACGCTGGCCGGTCATCGCTGGACGCAGTTCGAAATCGGCGATATCTACGCGCTATCCAAATCGACGCAGTTGTACGTGAATGCGCTGTATGAGCGCGCGGGATCGAATACGGATGCTGCGTTCTTTACGGCCGGCGTGTCGAGCGGCCGCAATCAGACGATTTTCCTGACCGGGATTCACCACTCGTTCTGAAATCGACGTAACCAGGCAAAACGGCCCGGCTGCTTACGCACCGGGCCGTTTTTTATCTGGACTTGAGCGGAACTGGATCAGTTCGCCGCTACCGGCCTGCGACGCGCTTGCGCCACTGTCGGATCATCCGGCCGCGGACGATAGCTGAGCCGTTCGGACAATTCGAGCGCCGCCTGGCACACCGCAATGATCAGCGGATCGCGCTCGTCCGCTTCGCCGATATCGGAGCGCGGAATCGTGACCGTCAGTGCCGCCGCGATCTTGCCGCTCTGATCGCGCACCGGCGCGCTGACCACCGAAATGCCCCGCTCGAACGAGGCCTCGCTCAGCGCATAACCGAGCGCCGCGCTTTCGCGTACGCGTCCGTATAGTTCTTCGACGGTAGCCGGCGTGCGCTCGGTGAACTGTTCAAGCTTCGCTTCCGGATACAGCCGGCGCAGGTCGTCGAAACTCAGATCGCCCATCAGCACCTGGCCGTGCACCGTCGCATGGGCGGGCAGGCGTGTGCCGACATGCACCTTCACCGAACTGAACATCGGCGCGTGCGTTTGCGCTTTGGCGACGAACACCACGTCGCGCTGATCGCGAATCAATAGATGTGTGCTGAGACCGGTGGCGTCACGCAGGCGTTCGAGAATCGGCGTGCCGACATCCGTCAGTTCCAGCGAACTCAGGTACTCGAAACCGAGCCGCAGCACCGCGACGCTCAAGCGGAAATAACGGTCGCCGTTCACGCGCTCCAGAAAGCCCAGAGCCTCGAGCGTTTGCAATAGACGGAAAGTGGTAGTGCGCGGAATGCCAATCCGCTTCGACAACTCCGGCGCGCCGAGAATCGGTTCGCGCGCGCTGAATTCGGAGAGGATGCGCAGTCCGCGCTCCAATCCCGGCACGAGATAGGTCGATCCGCCGCCGCTTTCTTCGTCGGTGGAATCGGACGGGTCGGCGCTTTCCGCGTGGGACAACGCCGCATCGTGTCGAGGAATCGGGGTTGCCGCGCCGCGTGGCCTCGCTGGCTTGCGTCCCGCCCCTGTGTGCTCTTCTTTTGCCATCTTGGCTGCCGTTCCTGCTGTTCATCGGGTACAGGCCAGCATGATAGCGCGAAGCACACAGCGGTCATTTATCCGACGCCTGCTCGCAGGCCTGCTGATTCACACGGCGACGTGCATGAATTTTCACGCCGGTCACGACACCGTCACGTCAACTCACGTTAAATTTCGCTATTCACATCCAGCGCGAGAACGCCAATGAACGACAACGACGCCGTCCTGCCGCCGAACCCCAACGACGCTCCCGAAGATCCCGACCGCCGTCGCGTCCTGACCGGCCTTGCGGCGGTCGGTCTCGGACTCGCGCTGACGGGCTGCAAAACCGAACCCGGCATGTCGAGCGACGGCACGCCGCGCAGCGCGGCCGACTTGCGGCTCGACGCGGCGCTGCGCGACCAGGTCAAGCATGTGGTGGTGATCTACGCCGAGAACCGCAGCTTCGCCAACCTGTACGGCAATTTCCCCGGCGTCCAGCACCCACTCGATGCGGTCAGCGCCGAGCGCTACCTGCAACTCGACCGCGACGGCAGAACGCCGCTGCCGAATCTGCCGGCGATCTGGGGAGGCCTCGTCCCGCAAGCGCAGGAAGTGGACGGCAAGCGCTACATGATCGGCGAAAAGGATTTGCGCAATCTGCACAACCGGCCGTTCCGTATCACCGACGCGCAAGGCGCGCCGCTGCCGAACGGCGTAATCACGCGCGACCTCGTGCATCGCTTCTATCAGAATCAGATGCAGATCAACGCCGGGCGCAATAACCAGTTCGCCGCGTGGGGCGACTCGGGCGGCCTGGTGATGGGGCACTACCGCAGTTCCGCGGACACGCTGCGTCTGTGGGGACTCGCGCAGCAATACACGCTATGCGACAACTTCTTCATGGCTGCTTTCGGCGGCTCGTGGCTGAATCACATCTTTCTGATTTCCGCGCAGGCGCCGTTTTATCCGGACATCCACAACAGTCCGGCGAAGAAGATGGTGTCGGTCGTCGAGGGGGACGATCCGACCGGCACGCGCCTGAAGGCAGCGCCGGACTCGCCGGCATCGGCACTCGAAGGTCCGCCGAAATTCGTCAACGACGGCGCATTCACCGCCGACGGCTACGCAGTCAACACGATGGCGCCGCCGTACCAGCCGAGCAACGTGCGTCCCGCGGAAGGCGGCAATCCGGCGTTCGCCGATGCGTCGAATCCGCGCGTGCTGCCGCCGCAAAACTACGCGACGATCGGCGACCGTCTGACGGACAGGGGCGTCGACTGGGCGTGGTACAGCGGCGCGTGGCAATACGCGCTGGAGCATCAGGACACGGGCGCCGTGCCGGCCTTCCAGTACCACCACCAGCCGTTCAATTACTTCGTCAACTACGCGCCCGGCACTGCGGCGCGGCGTCAACATTTGCGCGATGCCGGCCTCGGCGACGACGCGTCGACCAACCGTCTGATTGCCGATATCGATGCGGGGCGCCTGCCCGCCGTCACGTTCTACAAACCACAAGGCGATCTGAACATGCACGCCGGTTACGCAGACGTGGAATCCGGCGACCGTCACATTGCCAATCTGATCGAGCACATTCAGCGCGGGCCGCAGTGGGCGAACACGGTCGTGATCGTAACCGTCGACGAAAACGGCGGCTGGTGGGACCCGGTGTCGCCGCCGAAGGGCGACCGTTGGGGCCCTGGTTCGCGGATTCCCGCGCTGGTGATTTCACCGCTGGCGAAAAAGGGTTATGTCGATCACACGGTGTACGACACCAATTCCATCTTGCGATTTGTCAGCCGGGTGCACGGACTCGCGCCGCTTGACGGCGTGGTGGCGCGAGATCGCGCTTTTGCTGCAAACGGATTGGCGCCGCTAGGCGATCTGACCGGCACGCTGGATCTGGCCTGACGCTTTCGAAATTCGAACCGCAGCCTCGCTCATCGCGCGACAAGTTTTCGGTGCCGGATCGTCGGATGTTTTGCCTTGCATAACAGGCTTCACGACATAGACTGGTTAAGCACGACTTCGCAATTTGTACGGGGCTGCCATGCGTCTGACCATCCTCATCAACGGTTCCGATCCGACCGTCAATCACGATTACGCGGTGCTATGGCTCGACACCGAGCAGCGCCGCTGGTCGAGAGAAGCGCATCAGGGAATCGATCTGCCCCCGTGGGGCGAACTTCATGACGAAGACGGCGTGACCACGCTCTGCGCGCCGAGTACGGACGCACCGCTGTGCACGCTGCGCGGCTTGCACGTAGACCGCAAACAACGCGTCACTTCAGCGCAGGGCGCCGCTGCGTGGACAGCCGTGCCGACGCGTAAGCCGACGAGCGGATTCTGGCGTTTGCAGGCCGTCGACCGGCAAGCAGTAAAAGCCGAAAACAGTTTGTTTGGAAACTAGGGCTCTGCGCTGCTGCGCGCGCTTAAGCGAGTCTTAAGTTTGCGTACGTAGAGTCGGAACTCCACGCATTTAGGGGTCGCCGCAAGGCGGCCCATTTTTTTCTTCCTGGCACTAAGCGGCCCGATTTACACGCAGCACGTGCGCGTCGATTTTCGCTGCCAGGTTCTCTCCGTTTCGCGTCATCCGATTGAACCGCAACGCTATACTCTTGCGCCCTGCCCTCGATCGATTGACCGACTCATGAAGAAGTGGTTTGCCTGTCTGTTGTTCGCCGTTGCCGCACACGCGAGCGCGGCGCCTTCCTGTACCCAGTTCACACCCAACGCGCAATGGCCGGTTCTGAGCAATCAGAAAATGGCGCCGAAAACGCGCATGCTTTGTTATCGC
Organism: Paraburkholderia xenovorans; assembly: GCF_046030735.1. Taxonomy (GTDB): domain Bacteria; phylum Pseudomonadota; class Gammaproteobacteria; order Burkholderiales; family Burkholderiaceae; genus Paraburkholderia; species Paraburkholderia xenovorans_A. The sequence continues at coordinate 19,193 of NZ_JAQQBV010000039.1, read as the reverse complement.
GATTTCGCCGTGCTGCATTCGGGCATCACGCACGGGCCATTGTGGTCGGCAGAACATCTGACGCGCGATCACATCGAAGCCGCTAAAGACATGGTGCGCACCAACAAATTCTTCGAAGACGCACGTTTGCCCGACGGCGAAGGTGCAACGCTCGCGGACTATAAACGCAGCGGCTTCGATCGTGGTCATATGAGCCCGGCGGGCAATCGCTGGAATCAGGAAGCGATGGCACAATCGTTTTCGCTGGCCAATATCGTCCCGCAGAATCGCGAGAACAATCAACGCTTGTGGGCGCGCATCGAAACGTCGGTCCGCAAGATCTCGATGTCGTACGACGATACTTATGTGGTCACCGGTCCGATCTTCAGCGGCCAGCAGTTGCAGACCATCGGACCGACGCGCGTGTTCGTGCCGACGCAATTGTTCAAGGCGGTGTACGTACCGTCGAAACAACTGGCGTTCGCGGTGGTCGTGGATAACGTATCCACCAATCGCTACGACATCAGGACGATTCATGAACTCGAATCGGCGTCGGGCATCCGCTTTCCGGGTATTCCGGAAAGCCTCAAAGATCAGCGACCGGGAGGACTAAAAGGTGTTTAAACCCTATTCGAACGACGACGACGTGCTCAACATTCAGGGCGACGCACTCACGGTCAGCAACGGCACGACGCGCGTCGTGGTGGCCGGCTCACTCGAGTTGAGCCGCGACCAGCGCGGATTGAAGGCAGCACTCGCGCTGAAGGAAGCAGTGGATGCGATCGTCGCGACGTTGCAGACGCAACGGGATCTGCCCGCGAAGGTGAAGGACGAACCGGATGCGAAGCCCGGCGTCGTCGACAATCCGTTCAATTAGCTATACGGAAAGGCCGGCTTATGCGGACGGTGGGCGCTGTTCGCGTTGTTCGCGTTGTTCTGTTACACACGAATTAGCCGGCGGTGTCGGCTAGTCTCCCGATGCACAGCCATTAGGAACCCTGTTCAATCTGGCGACGGACATCGCGTGCGTCCTCACCACAGGCCGACATGTTTCAGCCGTTACGTTTTGTCACCAGAGCATCGTCAACTGCTGTCTTCCGGCCAACGTTAAACCGGCAGCGCTGAGCAATCTCAGCCGCGACACAAGATTCAACCGGTTTAACCAGGAGTCACACCATGAAGACGCTTTTCGCCGCTCTCGCTTCCGCCCTGCTCGTGTCGACCGCATTTGCACAAACGGCCGCCCCCGCGAATACCCAACCCGCAGGTCAGGCGAATCTGAAGGCCAGCACCGCTGCGCAATCCGGCAGCGCCGACGAAGCCGCCACCACCGCGAAGGCGCCGGCCAAAGCCGCGACGAAGGCCCACGTGAAGAAGACTTCCATCGCTCACACGGTGAAGACCCATAAAACCACGAAGAAGAACGCTGTCGAAGCAAGCGCAGGGAAGACCAGCAAGGAAAGCGCGAAAGAGGCCAGCAATGCCCCGGCAAAAGCCGACGGCGCCAAGACCGACACGACCAAAACGCAATAACACGTGTCAGGTTGCCGGCACGCGGCGGCCAGGCTTGTGAAATGAGCCGACGCTTTTAATCGAAGCCGAACCGTGCCGTTCAGGGAGGGCGAGTCTTACGACTCGCCTTTTTTTATGCTGCGAGCCATGTCCAGCCCGGCCGAACTGACCCACGTCCGCATTATTTTTTCGGCGAACACCCGAATTTTTGCACCGCGTTTACCCGCGCAGGTCTACTCTCGAAACTGTTCCTACCAACCATGGCGTCAATGAACGCCGCGTTACATGGCACTCAAGCAAGCAATCGATCGTTTGACCACCCAGCCGCTCAGCGCGCCGCCGCTGCAACGCAATAACATCATCCCCTTCCCCGCGGCCCGCGCGCGCTTGCAGGTCACGCTACCTCACTCGGAGCACGAGGTTCCCGGCGCGCAACTTCGCACGCTGCTGCACTCGCCGCTCGGCGTTTACGTGATCAGCACCGAAGCAGGCCGAGAATCCGTGCGCGTCCAACTGGACATCGCGCTCGACGATTTCGACTTCACGCTGCACACGCTGATCTCGACACTTCCCGCCGCACTGATTGGCCCTCTGAAGCGCCGCAACGTCGTCGCAAAGGCGCGCTGATCATGTTCTCTGGCATCTGGTTGCCGATCATTACGCCGCTGCGGCACGGCGAAGTCGACGTGGACGCGTTGCAACGCCTCGCCGACCATTACCTGCATACGGAAATCAGCGGTTTTGTCGCGTTGAGCACGACGGGCGAAGCCGCGTTGCTACACGAAGCCGAGCGTCTCATCGTGCTGCAGGCGCTGACCGAAGTCGTCGGCTCCCGCTTGCCGATGCTGATCGGCGTCGGCGGATCGAATACGCGCGACGTCCTGCAGGAGATTCGACGCTATGAGCGCTGGGACAGCGCGGGCTATCTGGTCTCGCCGCCTTCGTATGTGTGTCCGAATCAGGACGGCGTGCAATGGCATTTCGAGCAGGCCGCGCTCACTACCGAGCGGCCGATCGTGCTGTATAACGTGCCGCATCGGACCGGCGTGGCGATCGAGCCGGACACGGTCGCCCGCTTGCTGGAACACGGCAACATCGTCGCGATCAAGGAGTGTGTGAAAGAGCACTTCGAGAAGCTGAGCGAATTGCCGATCAACGTGCTGTGCGGCACCGACGAAGCCCTCGACGAATGCATGAACCACGGCGGCACGGGCGGCATTCTGGCGAGCGCGCATGTGTGCGCGGATCTTCTCGTCGCCGTGCAGGAACTGATTCACACGCATCGCGATTCCGACGCACGCAATCTGTTCGCCAGCCTGCTGCCGGTGTTGCGCCTGCTGTTCGCCGCGCCGAATCCGTCCGCGATCAAGGCGATGCTCGCCTTCGATCACGCGCTCACCGACGAAACGCGCATGCCGATCACACGTGCGTCAGCGCACCTCGTCGAACGTCTGAGCACCGCGCGCGACAGGTTGCAGGACTTGCGCGCGGAATTCGCCGGCGCGATCAGCTAAAGATTTCGAACCACTAACCGCTCGTTAAAAGCACCGCGAATGATTCAAGATCATTCGCGGTGCAAACTTGCGTCGAAGCGTTGCATCCGCAACACCACGCGCTTCGCATAGCCACGTCCGCCGCCGCTATACCGCAACAATGCGGCATCGAGATTGCCGCCGCTCGCGTCGAGGTAATCACGCAGAATGGTCGAACCGATTCGCACGTTGATCGCCGGATCGGACAGGTCGGTTGTGCCCGCAATCAGTTGCGGATGAGCGGCGGGCAGCACCTGCATCAGTCCACGGGCACCGGCGATGCTGACCGCGTGGCGATTGAAGCTCGATTCGACTGCCATCACTGCAAGCAGCAGAATCGGCGAGATGGCCTGGCGATCGGCTTCGACCAGCACCGCGTGGGCGATGGCAGTGGACTCCGATGGCGCGAGACGAAACTGTGCGCGCAGGATCGCGGTGATGTCGGCGAGCGTCGGCAAGACTGTGTCGAATGCCGGAGCGCTCGTTACAGCGCTCATGCCGGTTGCGGCAATGGGTGGGGTCGCAAGGACTTGCGCATGAGCCGCCTGCCACGAGCAGCCAAGCGAAAAAGCGATCACCGCCAGCGCCGTTTTCAGGCCTGACGCACGTCGCCGAAGTCTTAAATCATGTCGTACTCGCGCACCATTCAGAATGCAATTTCCAGGCATATTGTTCACTTCCTGACCGGGTGGAACGAACCTTACCGGGCTTGGTGTAGCAAACCGCCTAAGAAATAGGGCTGCGCCGTAAAATGCGTATAAAGATGCGATGTTGAATTTCTGCCGTCGGGCAGCGGGCAATCAGTCCGATGCCGGCTTCAACTCCGCTAGCACGCTGAGTTTTTGCACATCGGCAATTTCGATTTCCGCGTAGCGCAGCTTCACTGCGCCATGCGTCTCGAACTGCTTGAGAACCTGATTGATCGTCTGCCGGGACAACGCCAGCATCATCGCGAGATCTTCCTGCGGCACCTTGAGCACGCGGCGCAATGCGCCCGGTTCGCCAAAGCCGCCCGCCATCAGCAAAAGACGCCGCGCGACGCGCGGTGCGGCGGGAAGCAACGCGGCTTCTTCAATCACTTCGAAAGCAAGCCGCAGCTTTTGGGTCAGCAGCAAACCGAATACGTGCCAATACGCGGGCGTGCGTTCGAGCAACGCGGCAAGCGCCGCGCGCGGCACATGAAACAGCGCGGAATCGCGTTCGGCATACGCGTCGTGCGTTCGCGGCCGATTGTCGAACAGCGCGATCTCGCCGAACCAGTTGACCGGATCGATGACGGCCAGCAGCGCTTCCTTGCCGTCCGAACTGGCGGCGCTGATTCGCACGAGACCGTCGAGCACGCAATAGAGGCCGTCGTCGGAATCGCCTCGCGTGAACAGCCGTTGACCGGCAGCCAAACGTTCCACACGCCCCGCTTCGATTAGCTGAGCCTGCATCGCAGCGGGCGCCGAGCGGAACCAGGCGCTGCGTTCAAGCAGCGCGGCAAGCTCATCCGATGAAAAACTCGCAGTCATAAAACGGCTTCCGTGCCCGATTGTCGGCTACCCGATGGTTTGAAATTCCGCTGCCCGCGATTATGCTGACTTCGAGGGAGGAACGGCATCCATGAGAACGCTGACAGAACAGCTTACGCAATACGCGGCTTACCATCGTGACCGGCGCAATATCGCCACGCACTTCGTCGGCATTCCGATGATCGTGCTGGCGTTGGCGGTGTTGTTGAGCCGGCCTGCTTTCGCATGGGGTGCTGCGCCGTTTGTAGCGTCGCCCGCCTGGGTGTTGTTCGGCGCGGCAACGCTCTACTACCTCGTGCTGGATATACCGCTCGGCGTGATGATGGCGTTGGTGTCGGTGGCGTGCGTCGCGTTGGGCCAGTGGCTCGCCGCGCAATCGACGCTGACATGGCTCGCGAGCGGCATCGGTCTTTTTGTGGTGGGCTGGGTGTTTCAGTTCGTCGGCCACGTGGCGTACGAACATCGCAAGCCGGCCTTTGTGGACGATGTGATCGGCTTGCTGATCGGCCCATTGTTCGTGCTCGCCGAAGCGCTGTTCGGCTTCGGTTGGCGACCCACGTTGCGCGAAGCGATCGAGTCGCGAGTCGGCGCCACTCGCATCAACGCGGATCGCGCGGCGGTGCATCGCTGAGTCAAGTTGGCGGCTGTCCATTCGACGCCGCCGCGGCATTCAACTCAACGCGGTGCGAACCGAACGAGCCGCACGCCATGCAAGGCCGTCAATGCCACCGCGATCCAGATCGGAACATAGGTGCCCAGTTGCGCGGCGCCCAGCCTCTCGCCGAGCAGCGTAATCGACACCAGCACCAGCAATACCGGCTCGACATAGCCGAGAATGCCGAACAACGCGAGCGGCAAGAGCCGGCTCGCCTTCAGATACGAAGCCAGCGCGGCCGTGCTGAGCGCGCCGAGGCCCGGCAACAGCAAACACCACATATCGACGCGGCCGGCGATCATCTTCAGCGAGCCACCCATAAAGACGAATGCCAACGCGACCGGCAACAACAGCGTCATTTCGACCGTGAACATGGCCAGCGAATCCTGATTGATCTTGCGGCGCAACACGAAATACGGCGGATAGCCGAGTGCGACGAGCAGGGTCGGCCACGAAAACGCGCCAGTCACCCACAATTCATGTGCGACACCGAGCGCCGCGCAAAACACAGCCAGCCACTGCAATCCGTCGAGGCGCTCGCGATAATAAAAGCGTCCCACGAGCACCATCACCAGCGGCAGCAGAAAATAGCCGAGCGACACTTCCAGCATCCGGCCATGCAGCGGCGCCCATAGAAACACCCACAGCTGTGCGCCGAGCAATGCCGCGCTGACGACCATCGCCCCGGCGAGTTTCGGCTCAGTCACCATCCGGTCAACAAGTTGCCGCAGAATCGGCAAACGCTTACGCAATACGATCAACAGCAGCGCGCCGGGCACGGTCCACACGACGCGCCACGCGAAGATGTCGAGTCCGCTCAGCGGCGCGAGCAGTCTTGCGTACGCGGACAACAACGCGAACAAGGCCGACGCGGCCACCGACAGCGCGATCCCGCGCCTGGGGTCATAGTGGTTCATCGCGTGGCCCGCTGCATGAATCCGGCCGCGCGCGTTGGAGATCCGGAGGCGCTCAGGTGCGGCGCAGCATGACACCGCGCGGCGTGAAGGATGGTCATTAGAAGTGATGTCTTTAGAACAGGCGGAGCCAACCCGCGCCGCGTTTGGTCTTCGATTACCGGCGCAAGCCGGCATTCTAGACGCGTTATGCGTTTGCTGGGTTCGCGTGGTTTCCGCGGTGCGCTGCAATTTATCCCGTGCGCATCACGCGCCGATGCACTAGAACATAACTTCACGCGCGACAGCCGCGTCCGCAGCACGCCGCCTCGCGCACCAGGCGTCAAGTATCAAGCGCGAAACTTGCTAAGAAGTCTTGCTACATCGCCCCTCTTCACCGCCGCATGCATACCGCTCTTCGCGATGCATTTCTCCATCCGGCCAGCAACCCCGCTCAACGCAAGTGACTACTGGAGTGAGCATGACCCAGCCAGCCCTCTCGCACGACACATCGCCCGATCTAACGCGCGCCACCTTTGCAGCCGACGTCCGCGCCGGTCTGACCCACGCGCCGCAAAAAGAATTGCCGTCGAAGTATCTGTACGACGAAGTCGGCTCCGCGCTATTCGAAGTGATCACGGTGCTGCCCGAATACGGCGTGACGCGCGCCGAAGAACGCCTGCTGGCGCAGCATGCCGCGGATATCGTCGAGCATCTGCCGCACGATGTGACCGTCGCCGAACTCGGCAGCGGCAGCGGCCGCAAAACGCGGCGCATTCTTGAAGCGCTGTGTAAAAAGCGCCCTACTTCTTACTGCCCGATTGAAATTTCGCGCAGCGCGTTGCAGTTGTGCCGTCGCGAACTTGGCGACATCGAACGGATCTCGATCGTCGGCTACGAACGCGATTACCTCGCCGGACTTGCGGAAGTCAGCAAGAACCGCGCGGCAGACGAGCGGTTACTCGTACTGTTTCTCGGCAGCACCATCGGTAATTTCGGCAGACTCGCGGCGACGCGTTTTCTGCGCGACATCCGCAACATGATCGCGCCCGGCGATGCGTTGTTGCTCGGCACCGATCTGATCAAGCCGACGCCGGTGCTGATCGCGGCCTACGACGATGCGGTCGGCGTGACGGCGTCGTTCAATCTGAATTTGCTGGCGCGGATCAATCGCGAGCTCGACGGCGACTTTCCGCTCGATGCGTTCGAGCACGTCGCGCGCTTCAATCCGGACGCGCGCAGTATCGAGATGCATCTGCGTGCGAAACGCGGAGTTACCGCGCACGTGGGCGCCGCACAACTGACGGTCACGCTGAAGGAAGGCGAAACGATCTGGACTGAAAGCAGCCACAAATACCGAGCGGAAGAAATGCCCGCGATCGCAGACGCGGCCGGTTTCATATGCAGCCATCAATGGATCGAAGAAGAATGGGGCTTTGCGGAGAGTTTGCTGGTCGCGCGATGAGTCCGCGATGAGACGCACGCGCCATCACAGTGACGGCGCGTTTTTCACGGATGCCGCGAGTTCAGTGCTGCTCGAAACGCTCGTAACGCTTTTCGGTCGCGCGCTCTTCGCCGGTCACTTCGGTCACGCGCGCCGCCGGCGGCCCGTGACGCAGCCACGACAACATCCGGTCGACCTGATTGGCCGAGCCCTGCAACATCGCTTCCACCGAGCCGTCGTCGAGATTCGCCACCCATCCCTTGATACCGAGCGCGTGCGCCTGCCGCACGGTCGCGTGGCGAAAGCCGACGCCCTGCACGGTGCCGCGCACTCGTACGTAATACGTTTCGATCCGTTGATCCAGATCCGGGGCCATGCTGTCCTCTCATCGTGTCGATCCGAGTGAGCGCTTTCGTGCCGACTCAGATTCCGTGCAACGCAAAAACTTTCAAGCCGGCATTCTAGACGCGTCGCGGCGAGATTGCTCGCCTCCGCGCTAACGACACACGGCGCGCGCGCCACGTACAATCCGTCGACTGTCACGCAGGGAATCAATACAGAATGACCGAACAGAATCGCGATCTCGTGCTCGTGACCGGCGCATCCGGCTTCGTCGGCTCGTCGGTGGCGCGCATCGCGCAGCAAAAGGGTTTCAAGGTACGCGTGCTGGTGCGCGCCACCAGTCCGCGTCAGAACGTGGAGACGCTGGACGCGGAAATCGTCGTGGGCGATATGCGCGACGAAGCGTCGATGCGCAATGCACTGCGCGGCGTGCGCTATCTGCTGCACGTAGCCGCCGACTACCGCCTGTGGGCGCCGGACCCGGCCGAAATCGAGCGCTCGAATCTCGAAGGCACCGAGGCCACCATGCGCGCGGCGCTGAAGGAAGGCGTCGAGCGGATCGTCTATACGAGCAGCGTGGCGACGCTGAAAGTCACCAGTTCGGGCCAATCCGCCGACGAAACCTCGCCGCTCAAGGCCGACCAGGCGATCGGCGTATACAAACGCAGCAAGGTGCTGGCCGAGCGCGCCGTGGAGCGGATGATCGCCGAAGACGGCCTGCCCGCCGTGATCGTCAATCCGTCCACGCCGATCGGTCCGCGAGACGTCAAGCCGACGCCGACCGGGCGCATCATCGTCGAAGCGGCGCTCGGCAAGATTCCGGCGTTCGTCGATACCGGCCTGAATCTCGTGCATGTGGACGACGTGGCCGCCGGCCATTTTCTCGCGCTCGAACGCGGCAAGATCGGCGAGCGCTACATCCTCGGCGGCGAGAACCTGCCATTGCAACAGATGCTCGCCGATATCGCGGCGCTCACCGGCCGCAAGGCGCCCACGATCAGCCTGCCGCGCGCGCCGCTTTATCCGCTCGCCATCGGCGCGGAAGCGGTCGCGAAGATCACGAAGCGCGAACCGTTCCTGACAGTCGACGCGTTGAAGATGTCGAAGAACAAGATGTATTTCACGTCGGCGAAGGCGGAGCGCGAACTCGGCTATCGCGCTCGACCGTATCGCGAAGGTCTGAAGGATGCGCTCGACTGGTTCCGCGAGGCCGGCTATCTGACGAAGCCTTGAACGCGGGGACAGGACTTGAAGCGGGCCGTGGGCGTGCCTGAACGGGTTCATTGCCGTCGGGCACGTTAGCCTGCTGTTGCCACCCACGCACTTTGTTACAACGTCGCCCTGGTTGCGACAGGTGAAAGCCCACCCGCAGCAGGTAAAATCGTGGGTCTTACCAGAGAAACCTCGCATGAATCTTCACGAACAGCTCGGCGCGCTGGAATTGGGCGTCGATCAGCTCATCCAGGCTGTCGTGGCCCCGCAGGCCGAAAACATCCCCGAGACAACTGCACCCGCTGCCGCGCCGCAAGAGGCGCCGGTGGAGCACGCCGCGTCCGAATCGGAAGCGGCGGACAGCGCCGTTAAAGCAGAAGCTGCCGAACCGGTTGTGACCGAACAGCCGGCCGAACCCGCCACGCTGCCCACGCTGGAAATCAACCGTCCCGCGCAGAACGAGATCACGATGACGATCGGCGGCCAGACCGTCGCGCTACGCGCCGAACAGATCGGGCAATTGATCGAGGAATTGTCGAACGCGCGTGCGTCGATGACGCCGGAACCCCCGCCGGGCATTCCGCCGGGCTGGCGCTTCGTGTCGACAAAAAATCCGGTCATGGCCGTACAGAAACAGTCGAATGGCGACCGTCTGCTGGTCATGCGCCATACCGGACACGGCTGGGTGCCGTTCACGTTCTCGCCCGACATGGTGATTCAGTTGTACATGATGCTCACCAAGGGCTGATGTAAAAAACGGCGCTAAACAGCGCCGTTTCACGTTCCATCCCACCCGTTTTCGCCCAACTCGGGCGCGCGTCAATGCTTCAGTGTGTCAGCGATCCTGCACCGGCGCCTGCACGCGCGCCTTCCACTGACCGCCCTTGCCCCGCCAGTAACGCACGGCAGACGCAAACGTCGCGCCGACATAAAACAGCGCGACCAGCGGCAAAAACGGCGCCCACAGCGGCGAACGGCGGTAATAGCTGAGCATCGGCGCATACGCGCAGCACATGGCGGCCCACGCGAGCCACGCGGGCCAGCCCGTTGCGCCGAGCACGAGTGCCGCCACCGGCGGAATCAGATAAATGATCGCCATGCCCAGCAGCGTGCCGGCCAGCAGTAAGGGCGAGTAATGCAATTGGGTGAAGGCCGTGCGCGCGATCATGTTCCAGATGTCGCGCCAGCTGTCGTACGGACGCAGCGACACGCTGCGCGCCGCCACGTCCAGCCGGATCGGATGACGCCCCGTGCCGCGATGCTTGATCCGCGCGGCAAGGCTGCAATCGTCGATCAGTTCGGCGCGAATCGATTCGATGCCGCCCGCTTCCTCCAGCGCGCTGCGCCGCACCAGCATGCAGCCGCCCGCCGCCGCGGCCGTGCGATTGCGCGGATTGTTGACCCACGCGAACGGATACAGCTTGGCGAAGAAAAACACGAAGGCCGGAATCAACGCCTTTTCCCAGAACGAATCGCAGCGCAGACGCACCATCAGCGAGACGAGGTCGCGCTTTTCCGCATCCGCGCGGCCGACCAGTTGAACGACCGCATCCGCCGGATGGCCGATGTCCGCGTCGGTCAGCAGCAAAAACTCCGCCGGCAGGCCGAGCGTGCGCACCGCCTCGATCCCTTGCGACTGCGCCCACACCTTGCCGGACCAGCCTGGCGGCAACGGCTTCGCGCTCAACACCGTCAGACGGTCGGGGCATTGCAGCTGAAGCGCTGCGGCGCGCGCGGCGTCGGCGGTGCCGTCGGTACTGTGGTCGTCGACGACGATCACGTGGAAATCGCCCGCATAGTTCTGCTGAAGCAGCGTGGTGACGGCCTCGGCAATCACATCCACTTCATTGCGCGCCGGCACGACGGCGGCCACCGCGGGCCACGCCACGCGCGGTGCGAGCGTGAGCGGCGCGGCGGGACGCGCGCGCCAGAAACCGCCGCGCGCGAACAGCAGCACGCACCAGATCAACAGGGAAAGACACGCCAGAAGAAACAGAACCACCGCCATTAAACCCATCAAACATTACCCTCGAGAGAACGCGTAGGCGCGCCGATCCGACGCGACAGGCGCATAGCCAGCGTGCGCATCGCGACGACGCACCAGTCAAAAGTGTTGAGCACGGGCCGCTCGCGTAGCACGTCGTAGCCGGCCTGTTCGATCCGCTCGAGGATCCGCAGGCCGCCATGGACGGCGCCGCACAACTCGATCCCCAGCCGCCCGCGAATCCGCAGCGCGAGCGGCGCGCCGCCCACCAGCAACTCGCGCACGAACGCGACTTCGTGGGCCATGAGTTGCGTCCAGGCTTCGTCGATAACGCCTTCGGCAATCTGCGCCTCGGTCACGTCGAAGCGCCGCAGATCGGCAAGCGGCAGATAAACGCGGTCTTTTTTCCAGTCGGCGGCGACGTCCAGCCAGAAACTGATCAATTGCGAAGCGGTGCAGATCGCGTCCGCGTCGGCGAGATTGCGCGGCGTCGCGGCGCCGATCAGATGCAGCATCAGATGCCCGACCGGATTGGCCGAACGGCGGCAATAATCGAGCAGCGCGGCGCGGTCGGCGAATCGGCGGGTGTCGATGTCCTGATCGCAGGCGAGCAGCAGCTCGTAAAACGGTGCGAGCGGCAGTTTATACTGCGCGACCACGCCGGCGAGCTTGCCGAACAGCAGCGGATGGACAGGCGCGGCGCGCCGTTCGGCGATCGCGTCGAGGCCGGCGCGGAAGTCGGCGAGGCGCTCGCGGCGCTCGGCCGGGCTCCAGTCGCCTTCGTCGGCGATATCGCCGGCCGTGCGCACCACCTGATAGATAATGCCGACAGGCGCGCGCAGCGCCTTCGGCAGCAACACGCTGGCGACCGGAAAGTTTTCGTAGTGATCGACGTCCATCCAGCGAGCCTCGAAAGCATCTGTAATGCAGCCTGAATACCGGGCCGCAGGACCACGTAGTTTAAGGGTTCCGTTAAACCGTTGCATCGTGTAATCATTACCACGCGCGCGTGCCGAACTTACGCGACAGGCGCGCCGCGGTTGCGGCGTAGGCCCAACGCCTGGATTGCCGTCCAGAGCAAAGCCGGCCTGATAGCGTTAGAATGCGCGTTTGGTTTTGCTGTACCGGCCTCTACGCCGGGGCTCAAGACGTCAACTAAATAGATGGTCGCGGCGATAAAGTCATATTTACCGGCTTCTTCGAGACCCGCGTCAGTCGGAGTTCGCCAACCTATGCGAGTCATCCTTGCTCAACCCCGCGGCTTTTGTGCGGGTGTTGTTCGCGCAATCGAGATTGTCGATCGCGCGTTACAGCAACACGGAGCCCCCGTGTATGTCCGCCACGAGATTGTTCACAATCGGCACGTGGTCGACAATTTGCGCCAGAAAGGCGCGCGCTTCGTCGAAGAACTCGACGAAGTGCCGCAAGGCGCCGTGGCAATTTTCAGCGCACATGGTGTCGCGCAAACAGTCGAGCGCGACGCCGAGGCGCGCAATCTCGACGTGCTCGACGCAACCTGCCCGCTCGTCACCAAAGTGCACGTTCAGGGCCGCCAGTATGTGGCCGCGGGCCGTACGCTGATCCTGATCGGCCACGCCGGGCATCCGGAAGTGGAAGGCACGATCGGCCAGATCCCCGGCAAGGTGCTGCTGGTGCAAAGCGAAGCCGAAGTCGCGCATCTGGACCTGCCGCTCGACACGCCGCTCGCGTACGTCACGCAGACCACGCTGTCGGTCGACGACACACGTGGCATCATCGACGCGCTGTTGCGCCGCTTTACCGACATCGTCGGTCCCGACACGCGCGACATCTGCTACGCCACGCAAAACCGCCAGGCGGCGGTGCGCGAGCTGAGCAAAGAAGTCGAAGTGCTGCTGGTGGTGGGCGCAACGAATAGCTCGAACTCGAACCGGCTGCGCGAAATCGGCAGCGAAACAGGCGTGGCCAGCTACCTGGTCGCCGACGGTTCGGAAGTGAAACCGGAGTGGTTTGCCGATGTGCAAACCGTCGGCATCACGGCCGGCGCTTCGGCGCCGGAAGAGATGGTGAAGAACGTAATCGATGCGCTGCGCGCATTGGGGCCCGTCGATGTCACGACGATGGCGGGCCGTGAAGAAAAGGTCGAATTCAAGTTGCCATCGAAACTGATGCAACCACTCGCTGCACGCGAAGTTTAAGGAGGACGTCTTGTCTATTCCGCTGCTACAGAAAGTCCGGGTCGGCGCATACATCATGCGTCAGCATCTGTCTGGCAACAAACGCTATCCGCTCGCGCTGATGCTCGAGCCGCTGTTCCGCTGCAACCTTGCCTGCAATGGCTGCGGCAAGATCGACTATCCGGATCCCATCCTGAATCAGCGTCTGTCGCTCGAGGAATGCCTCGGCGCGGTCGACGAATGCGGCGCACCGGTGGTGTCGATCGCAGGCGGCGAGCCGCTGCTGCACAAGGAAATGCCTGAGATCGTGAAGGGCATCATCGCGCGCAAGAAGTTCGTGTACCTGTGCACGAACGCGCTGCTGATGGAAAAGAAAATGGACGACTACGAGCCGAATCCGTACTTCGTCTGGTCGGTTCACCTCGACGGCGACCAGCAGATGCACGATCACTCGGTGTCGCAAGACGGCGTGTACGACAAGGCTGTCGCCGCGATCAAGGAAGCGAAGCGCCGCGGTTTCCGCGTCAACATCAACTGCACGCTGTTCAACGACGCAGTGCCGGAACGCGTGGCCGCGTTCTTCGACACGGTCGGGCCGATGGGCGTGGACGGCATCACCGTGTCGCCGGGTTACGCCTATGAGCGTGCGCCGGATCAGCAGCACTTCCTGAACCGCGACAAGACCAAGCAACTGTTCCGCGAAATTTTCAAGCGCGGCAACAACGGCAAGAACTGGTCGTTCAGCCAGTCGGGCATGTTCCTCGACTTCCTGGCCGGCAATCAGACCTACGAATGCACGCCTTGGGGCAACCCGGCGCGCACCGTGTTCGGCTGGCAGAAGCCGTGCTATCTGGTCGGCGAAGGCTACGTGAAGACCTTCAAGGAACTGATGGAAACCACGGAGTGGGAAAAGTACGGCACGGGCAACTACGAGAAGTGCGCCGACTGCATGGTGCACTGCGGCTTCGAAGCGACGGCCGTGATGGACACGGTCTCGCATCCGCTGAAGGCGCTGAAGGTCAGCCTGCGCGGTCCGAAGACGTCCGGCGCGTTCACGAAGGACATTCCGCTGGACAAGCAACGTCCCGCCGACTACGTCTTCTCGCGCCACGTCGAAATCAAGCTGGAAGAGATTGGTCGCGCCGGAACCGGCAAGAAGGTGCAAAAGTCGACTGCTGCGGCATCGCCGGCACACTGAGCGTTCGATCGAACACGGGTGGGCGCTGGGTTTCACGCTGCCGCTACCCGTAACGAAGCTTCAAAAAAAAGCGCGATGGCTTTACAGCCATCGCGCTTTTTTCTTACCGGCTTTTACCGGTTATCCGGCGTTGCGCGCGTTATGCGCGGTCAGGAACTTGATCAGGCCGTCCACGCCGCCCTTCGACAACTGATCGGAAAACTGTGTCTGATAAACCTGAATCAGCCACGCGCCCATCATGTTGATGTCGTACACCTTCCAGCCCGACGGGCCTTTGGTCAGCCGGTAGTCGATCGCGTCGTCGCCACCGTTGCTCAGCACATGCGACTGCACGACGATGTCCTTGGCGCCGGCCGGCACGTTGACCGGCAGAAACTTGAACTTCACATCCTGATCGCGCAGTTGCGACAGCGAAGCCGCGTAGGTGCGCACCAGCAGAAGCGTGAACTGCTCATACAACTGTTTCTGCTGCTCCGGCGTGGCGGTACTCCACGCCTTGCCCACCGCGATCCGCGTGGTGCGTTCGAAATCCGTTGCCGGTACGAAGCGCGTTTCCACCAGTTGCGTAATCTTTCCCATGTCGCCGCCGCGAGCCTGCGGATCGGCCTTCATGGCCGACACCGTGCCTTCGACCGCACTCTTGACCACCGCGTCAGGGGCGCTTTGCGCATATGCAGCAGTGGACACCACGGCCGCAGCCAGAAATGCAGACAGATAACGTTTCATACGTTCGCCAAACCCCGGAATGAGTAAGCGCCAACAGGCTATAAAGCCGTGGCAGAAGCAGGATAGACCCAGTATACCGACAATGCGTTCCCGCCCCGAAGCCGGCGCCCAGGCGTCGGACTTGCTACCGAACCCGAGCCAGATCGCTCGGGCTCTGTATACTTGAGCACTTTCCTCAAAAAACATCATCCGTGATAAGGCCCTTTTCGCCTACATGCTGAAGTCATCTATTGTCCGCCTCGTCGCCTATTCGGTTCGCTATCCGCTGCGGGTCATCCTTCTTTCGCTCGTGCTCGCCGTGGTGAGTGGGTTCTACGTCGCCCATCACTTCAAGATCAACACCGATATCAGCAAGCTGATCGAGACCGACAAACAATGGACGTCGCTCGAAAACGCGATGGATCAGGCGTTTCCGGATCGCGGCGACACCGTGCTCGTTGTCGTGGAGGCGCGCGCGCCGGAGTTTGCCGATGCAGCCGCCGCCGCGCTCACGGCCGCGCTCAAAGCCGAGCCGAAGGAATTCGTCGCGGTCTCGCAGCCCGCCGGCGGCCCGTTCTTCGAACACAACGGTCTGCTGTTCCCGTCGACGGATGAGGTGATGTCCACCACGTCGCAACTGATTCAGTCGCGTCCGCTCGTCAACGCCCTCGCGCACGATCCGAGCCTGAGCGGCCTCGCCAGCACGCTGACCACCAGCCTGTTGCTGCCGTTGCAGCTCGGCCAGGTGAAGCTCGCCGACATGAGCCATCTGCTATCGCAAAGCGCGACCACGCTCGATCGCGTGCTGGCCGGACAGCCCGCCGCGTTCTCGTGGCGCGCGCTGGTCGACAAGGGCGTCGCCACCAATCCGGCGCGCGCGTTCGTCACCGTGCAACCGGTCGTCAACTACGATGCGCTGGAGCCGGGCGCGACCG
Organism: Paraburkholderia xenovorans; assembly: GCF_046030735.1. GTDB lineage: Bacteria > Pseudomonadota > Gammaproteobacteria > Burkholderiales > Burkholderiaceae > Paraburkholderia > Paraburkholderia xenovorans_A. Next base: position 3,132 of record NZ_JAQQBV010000039.1, on the reverse strand, counting down.
CATCGCAGGCGATTCGCGACACCGCCGCCTCGATCCACCTCGATACGCGCTATGGCGCCACGGTGCGCCTGACCGGCGAACAACCGCTCGCGGACGAGGAATTCGCGTCGGTGAAAGACGGCGCAGTGCTCAACGGCATCGGCACGTTCATCGTCGTGCTGGTGATCCTGTGGCTCGCGCTACGCTCGGGCCGCATGATTCTCGCCGTGTTCATCACGCTGTTCGTCGGCCTCTCGATCACCGCCGCGCTCGGCCTGCTGATGGTCGGCGCGCTCAACATGATTTCGGTCGCGTTCATGGTGCTGTTCGTCGGGCTCGGGGTCGATTTCGGCGTGCAGTTCGGCGTCAAGTATCGCGAGGAGCGCAATCGCGAAGACCGTCTGTCGGCTGCGCTCGTGCATACCGCGCACAGCATCGGCGTGCCGCTGACGCTTGCGGCGGTCGCCGTCGCGTTGAGCTTCTTCTCGTTCCTGCCGACCGCGTATCGCGGCGTGTCCGAGCTGGGCGAAATCGCCGGGGTCGGCATGTTCGTCGCGTATCTGACCAACATGACGCTGCTGCCGGCGTTGCTGAAGGTCTTCAACCCGCCGGGCGAACCCGCTTCGCCGGGCTTCCGGCAACTCGCGCCGGTCGACGATTTCCTCGATCACCACCGCAAGCCGGTGCTGATCGGCACGCTCGTGCTGGTGATCGGCGCGACGCCGTTGCTCACGCATCTGCGTTTCGACTTCAATCCGTTGCATCTGAAGGACCCGCATACGGAATCCATGGCGACGCTGCTGTCGCTGAAAGACTCGCCTGAGGCCGCGGTCAACAACGTGCATACGCTGGCGCCGTCGCTGGCCGACGCGGACCGCATTGCCGCGCATTTGCGCACGCTGCCCGAAGTGGGCCGCGTGACCACGCTCGACAGCTTCGTTCCGACCGAGCAGCAGCAAAAGCAGATGCTGATCGCGAGCGCCGCGCAGCAACTTTTGCCCGCGCTGACACAGCAGCCCGCTCAGCCAGCGACGGACGCGGTGCGCGTCTCCGCATTGAAGCGCGCGTCGAACCAGCTCTCGCTCGCCGCCGACGACCACCCCGGTCCGGGCGCCGACGAAGCCAGGCATTTGTCCGCGACGCTCGCGAAGCTCGCCGCCGCCGACGCCGCTACGCGCGACCGCGCCGAAACAGCGCTGTCCGAGCCGCTGCGCATCGCGCTGAAGCAACTGGCGGATCTGTTGCAGCCGACCGAAATCACTCGCGAGAACCTGCCGAAGGAAATCGCGTCGAGCTGGGTATCGAAAGACGGCCGCGCGCTCGTCGACATTGCGCCGAAGGTGAAGGCCGGCACGGACCCGAACGACGACGCGATGCTCGCCCGCTTCGCGCATGCGGTGAAGAAGGCCGAGCCGGACGCGATTGGCGGTCCGATTTCGATCCTGCATTCCGCCGACCTGATCATCAAATCGTTCCTGCAGGCGGCCGGTTACGCGCTGGTGTCGATTGCGATCCTGCTGTGGATTGCGTTGCGGCGGGTCGGCGACATGTTGCGCACGCTGGTGCCGCTGCTGGTGTCGGCGCTGGTGACGCTCGAATTGTGCGTGGTTTTCGGCATGCCGCTAAACTTCGCGAATATCATCGCGCTGCCGCTGATGCTGGGCGTCGGCGTGGCCTTCAAGATTTACTTCGTGATGGCGTGGCGCAATGGCCAGACCGGCCTGTTGCAGTCGAGCCTCACGCACGCTGTGCTGTTCAGCGCGGCGACCACGGCGACGGCATTCGGCAGCCTCTGGCTGTCGCATCATCCGGGAACGTCCAGCATGGGGCGTTTGCTGGCGCTGTCGTTGTTCTGCACGCTGATCGGCGCGGTGGTGTTCCAACCGGTATTGATGGGCAAGCCGCGCCCGCGTCGCTCGAAGCAAAAAGGAATATAAGCATGAAGCTGCGAACCACCGTGCTGGCGTTTGCCGCCACCGGTCTGATCACGGGTTGCGCGACGGGTCCCGACAGCAAACCGGGCGACCCGTTCGAACCGGTGAACCGGGTCGTATTCAATTTCAACGACGGCCTCGACCGCTACGTGGCCGTGCCCGTTGCGAAGGGATATCAGAAGGTGACGCCGCAGCCGTTGCGCACGGCGGTCGGCAACTTCTTCTCGAACCTGGGCGATTTGACGAACGCGGCGAACGCGCTGTTGCAATTGAAGATCACCGACGCCACTGAGGACCTCGTACGCTTCGCGTTCAACTCGACGTTCGGCCTAGGCGGCTTGCTCGACTGGGCGACGCCGGCTGGCTTGCCGAAGCACCATCAGGATTTCGGTCTGACGCTGGGCCACTGGGGCGTTCCTTCTGGACCTTACCTGGTGCTACCGCTGTTCGGTCCGAGCACGGTGCGCGACAGCATGGGTTTGATCGTGGACGTGAAATTCAATCCGCTGAACTACATCGAACCGGCCGAGCGCAATCCGCTGTACGTGTTGCAGTTCGTGAGCGTGCGTTCCGATTTGCTGGGCGCGACCGACCTGCTGCAACAGGCCGCGCTAGACAAATACTCGTTCGTGCGTGACGCGTACACGCAGCAGCGCCGCGCGCGTCTGCGGGGCACGGGCGACAATGCCGCGCCGCTGCCGAACTACGACGACGAAGACTCGGGCGCAGCGACCCCGGCCAAGGGCGCCGCCGCAGGCGCACCGGCCAGCCTCCCGAACTACGCAGACCCCGGCGACACGGCAGAAGCGCCGACCGCCGCCTCGGGAAGCGCAACAGGGGCACCGGCAGGCGTACCGAATTACACCGACCCGGGCGACACCGCGGGCGCACCGAACGCGGCGTCGGGAAGCACGACGAGCGCGCCGGTCGGCGCATCGGATACGAAGACGCCAGCGGCAAATGGGCAACCGAAGGCACCGGCAACACAGTAGATTTTCAGAGAGGAAATCCGACGGCAGAAAACGCCGCCGGAGCCGGGAAGGGTTTTGAAATACCGCTCGGCGCGCGAAGCGCCGCCGGAGCTGATGACGGCCTTGTCACTTACGCGGAGTGTGCGACGCGCCGGATGCTCCGGGGCCACTGCGGGTAACCAGCCGCTGATAACTCATAGAGCTGGCGGTGTGAGCGGCTTTCTTTGCTTACCTTTCTTTGCCGCGGC